>NZ_JAHZST010000012.1 GCF_019457885.1 Shewanella nanhaiensis | reverse complement strand
TTATAAATAGTGGTATCCCCAAGGGGATTCGAACCCCTGTTACCGCCGTGAAAGGGCGGTGTCCTAGGCCTCTAGACGATGGGGACCCGGACTGCATTAGACTCTGCAAAGAGTGAATACTCATTAAGTTTTGTAGGCTAAAACTTAACGCTTACATTCAGTTAGTTGGTGGAGCCTAGCGGGATCGAACCGCTGACCTCAACACTGCCAGTGTTGCGCTCTCCCAGCTGAGCTAAGGCCCCTCACTAACTAAAACACTTTTGAGTGCACCGCGAACTATTCGTTGCCTGTGTCTCAACTGCGTGGCGCATTCTATGCAGCGCACCCAAAAGAGTCAACCCGTTTTTTACGAATTTATTCTATTTGCTACAAATTCAATCGCTTTGGAGATTCTTTGCTCTGTACGGGCCTTTCCAACCAAGAATATGGTTAAATCAACAGCAGGAGACATACCAGCGCCCGTTACGGCTACACGCAGTGGCATACCCACTTTACCCATACCGACTTCTAATTCAGCTGCAGTATCTTCAATTGCTTGATGAATTGCTTCTAAAGTCCACTCATTTAATCCAGCTAATTTAGTCTGGAACAAAGTTAATGGCTCAAGTGCAACACCTCTTAGATGCTTTTTAGCTGCAGTCTCATCAAACTCTGCAAAGTCTTCAAAGAAGTAACGGCTAGATGCTGCAAGCTCTTTTAGTGTCTTTGCACGCTCAGACAGAGCAGAAACCACTTCAGACAGTTTTGGACCATTACTTGTATCAATATCTTGATCAGCCATGTGCCACTCAAGGTGAGAAGCAACATATTCAGGATCAAGTTCTTTAATATAGTGCTGGTTTAACCAAATTAGCTTTTCGGTATTAAAAGCAGAAGCCGCTTTGTTGATATCATCAAGGCTGAAGAGTTGCTTCATCTCATCAATAGAGAATACTTCTTGATCGCCATGGGACCAACCAAGGCGAACCAGGTAGTTAAGTAGTGCTTCAGGTAAATAACCATCATCACGATATTGCATCACCCCTACCGCACCATGACGCTTAGAAAGCTTAGCGCCATCATCACCTAAGATCATCGATACGTGAGCATACTCAGGTACTGGTGCTCCTAATGCTTTAAGGATGTTGATCTGACGAGGTGTATTGTTGATATGATCTTCACCACGAACAACGCAAGTAATTCCCATATCCCAATCGTCAACAACAACACAGAAGTTATAAGTCGGTGTACCTTCAGTACGTGCGATGATCAAATCATCTAATGTGCTGTTTGCAAATTCAATGCGGCCACGTACATGATCATCAAATACTACACTGCCTTCTGTTGGGTTTTTGAAACGCACAACAAATGGCTCATCAGTATCACGTGGAGCTTTATCGCGACAGCAACCATCATACTTTTGTTGCTCACCTTTCGCAGCTTGCTCTTCACGCATTGTTTCAATGCGCTCACGGCTACAGTAACACTTATATGCAGTCCCCTGCTCTAGCATCTGTGCAATGATTTCGTTGTAACGATCAAAACGCTTGGTTTGATAGTAAGGACCTTCGTCCCAATTCAGGTTAAGCCATTCCATGCCTTCTAAAATTGCAGCGCATGCTTCAGGAGTCGAACGCTCAAGATCGGTATCTTCGATACGTAAAACAAACTCACCTTGGTTTGCGCGTGCATATAACCATGAATAAAGTGCTGTACGAGCACCACCAACGTGCAAAAAGCCGGTAGGGCTTGGAGCAAAACGCGTCTTAACTGTCATAATGGACATTGACCTATGTAGAAAGCCTAAATAATAGACTGTACTAATGAATGTGGCGCATATTCTAACAGCCAAAAGGGCTAGGGAAAATAGATCTACTACTATATGGCCAATTTTATGAGGAAAATCTGTCTTTCTTCGATTTAAAGTTTTATCTATTGTATAAGCAGCGACTAAGTGCCCTACTTTTATAAACCTTTTTTCGGTAACAACCCAGCTCTGATTAACTATGCATCAACACGCGCAAAATTGAACCGTACTCACTATTTTATCTAAAAAAGCGTTGACAGTAGATCGTTCCTCCCTATAATACGGCCCCACACAGCGAGGTCGATTAGCTCAGCTGGGAGAGCACCTCCCTTACAAGGAGGGGGTCACTGGTTCGAGCCCAGTATCGACCACCATATTCTTTTCATAAAGAATTAAAACATTGTGTAAATCCCAGGTCGATTAGCTCAGCTGGGAGAGCACCTCCCTTACAAGGAGGGGGTCACTGGTTCGAGCCCAGTATCGACCACCATTCTTTTCATAAAGAATTAAAACACTATGAAAATCCCAGGTCGATTAGCTCAGCTGGGAGAGCACCTCCCTTACAAGGAGGGGGTCACTGGTTCGAGCCCAGTATCGACCACCATTCTTTTCATGAAGAATTAAAACATTATGAGATCCCAGGTCGATTAGCTCAGCTGGGAGAGCACCTCCCTTACAAGGAGGGGGTCACTGGTTCGAGCCCAGTATCGACCACCATTCTTTTCATGAAGAATTAAAACACTATGAAAAATCCCAGGTCGATTAGCTCAGCTGGGAGAGCACCTCCCTTACAAGGAGGGGGTCACTGGTTCGAGCCCAGTATCGACCACCATTCTTTTCATGAAGAATTAAAACACTATGAAATCCCAGGTCGATTAGCTCAGCTGGGAGAGCACCTCCCTTACAAGGAGGGGGTCACTGGTTCGAGCCCAGTATCGACCACCATTCTTCTAAAGCTTCCAACGCTGAAAACATTTTCAATCAAGTTTTATCGAATAACAGCGATGAACCATAGAATATTTTCCAATATACCCAATCAAACCCAACATATCTTCCTCGCTAAACTATTCTTCAATAAGAACCCAGATTGAGAGCAGGACAATGAGCAATGTCAGCCAGTCCGCATCTTTGAGCAGCATAGCGGACTATATAAAGCTTACAAATAACTGCGATCAACAGACAGCACTTATCGAAGCTAAAGAGGTGATGAATAATCTAGTCACCATGAGACAAAAAGGCTTCATTACTGGCTGGTATTTTGATGAATATGGTCATTTAGAGCTGTTACCAAGTGACTCCATCCTTAAACACATTACCCCAAATAAATAGTGCTACTGGCAACACTGAACAACATTCTAGCCATAACACTCCCCTCCCCGCTCATCGAGCCTCTATTTGAGGTAAGGCATAGAGATACCCTTTAACGAAGCCGTAATGGGTGTAAATCCACCCATCACTCCACTTTAAGACTGTGAGATCCCACCCAAAAACTCTCGTAATGGTGATCCACTCTCAAAAGAACATTCCCGCAACATACTGACAACCAAGCGATTACCTTTATTTATTCATAATTGGCTTGCTCTTTGCTCTATGAAAAGAAGCCATAGAGGACACTTAAATAAATGGTAAGGGGATAATTTATCCCCTGTCAGTGTTAATCAAACAAATAAAATAAAGGGAATGAAGATGACTAACCGATACCTACCAGCTCAACTGCAATCACTCGCACGCTCAATAAAAGCCTTCGTTAAGCTCTCAACGATCGCGACCATGTTGATCTCTAGCAGCCAAGTATTCGCAGCCCCCGTAGAGATAAAGTTCTCTCATGTCGTGGCAGAAAATACCCCTAAAGGGCAGATGGCTCTCAAATTTAAGGAGCTAGTAGAGCAGAGATTACCGAATGAATACCAAGTTAATGTCTTTCCAAACTCACAATTATTTGGTGACAACAATGAAGTAGCCGCCCTATTACTAAACGATGTACAATTTGTTGCCCCCTCTCTGTCTAAGTTTGAACGCTATACAAAAAAATTACAGATCTTCGACCTACCTTTTCTTTTCAGTGATATGGAAGCAGTTAATCGCTTTCAACAAGGTGAGTCGGGACAAAAGTTATTGGGTTCAATGAAGCGTAAAGGCATTGTCGGACTGGGTTACCTGCATAACGGTATGAAGCAGTTATCGGCAAGCAGTCCATTATTATTACCCACAGATGCTAGCGGTAAAAAATTCCGTATTATGGCCTCTGATGTACTTGCTGCACAATTTCAAGCAGTGGATGCCATTCCAGTAAAAAAACCTTTCTCTGAAGTTTTTACCTTACTGCAAACTCGCGCTATCGATGGCCAAGAAAATACTTGGTCAAATATCTACTCTAAAAAGTTTTATGAGGTTCAAAGCTACATTACTGAGAGTAATCATGGCGTGCTTGATTACATGGTCGTGACTTCAAATACCTTTTGGAAAAGTCTTCCGGCCGATAAGCGAGCCATCATTAAAACAGCCCTAGACGAGGCCGTAGCTTACGGTAATGAGATCGCTGCCGCCAAAGTCAATAAAGATAAAGAGACAATTGTTGCCTCAAAGCGTTCTGAAATTATTCAACTCTCTCCTGAGCAGCGCCAGCAATGGGTCACCGCCATGAAGCCCGTATGGTCACAGTTTGAGGCCAAAATAGGTAAAAACCTTATTCAAGCGGCAGAAGCATCTAACAAGCAATAATAAGCAGGAATGAAGTGTACGTACCCTATTCAAAACAAGATAAAGAACAGACTAGGGTACCTCTCTTCGCCGTTTATTTTAGGAGTAAATATTTTGGGGAGTAAGCCGTGATAAATCGATTATATACTCACTTCGAAGAGGGGTTACTTAATCTCTTAATCACCTCGATGACAGTTCTGGTTTTTGTTGAAGTGATCGCTCGCTTTTTCTTTAATACCGGCTTTTTATGGATACAGGAGCTAACGCTGACATTATCAGCTTGGTTCGTGCTGTTTGGCATGTCTTACGGCGTAAAAGTCGGAGCACATATTGGTGTCGATGCATTTGTGACAAAATTACCGAAACAGGGCAGAAAAATAGCCGCATTAATGGCCACTACAATCTGTATCGGCTACTGCTTAATGTTTCTCAAGGGAAGCTGGGATTATCTCAGCAAGATGCATGAAATTGGCATCCCCATGGAGGATATTGACTTTCCCCATCTACTCGTCAATCAATTAGATCCTGATTTTGCTTGGGAGGCCCTGCGCATTGATATTGAGGAGCCCGCAGTCCCGCTTTGGCTATCTCAAAGCATATTACTTTTCGGCTTCGGCTTACTGCTATTTCGATTTATTGAACTATTCATCGCCATAGCTCGCAATAAAACTCTCGGCTTTACCTTAGCCGATGAAGCCAAAGAGAGCATGCAATTAGCCCAGGAGATCACCTCAGACAATCATAAGGATGATAAATCATGACCATCGCCACTCTGTTTATCACCTTATTTATCTGCATGATGTTAGGCATGCCGATCGCTATCGCCCTTGGTTTCTCTAGCATGTTAACCATCTTGCTATTTTCAGATGATTCGTTAGCATCAGTTGCGCTCAAGCTCTATGAAGCCACATCTGAGCATTACACACTGCTCGCAATCCCCTTCTTCATTCTGTCATCGGCCTTTCTGTCCACTGGCGGCGTCGCTAGGCGTATTATCGACTTTGCTATGGATAGCGTAGGCCATATTCGTGGAGGCCTTGCTATGGCCTCTGTGATGGCTTGTATGCTATTTGCCGCAGTTTCAGGCTCCTCTCCAGCAACCGTTGCCGCCATCGGCTCAATCGTTATTGTCGGCATGGTAAGAGCTGGATACCCAGAGAAGTTTGCTGCGGGAGTTATCACCACCTCAGGCACATTAGGCATTCTCATCCCCCCTTCAATAGTTATGCTGGTCTACTCAGCAGCAACAGAGGTCTCTGCCGCGCGTATGTTTATGGCAGGTTTAGTTCCCGGGCTAATGATGGGTCTGCTGCTGATGCTAGCTATCTATATCGTTGCCAGAGTGAAAAACCTACCATCACGCCCCTTTCCAGGTTTTAAAGCATTAAGTGTTTCCAGTGCCAAAGCAATGGGCGGGTTAGCGCTTATTCTCATCGTACTCGGTTCTATCTATGGCGGAGTGGCAAGCCCAACAGAGGCCGCTGCCGTGGCGTGTGTGTACGCTTACTTTATTGCTGTTTTTGGCTACCGGGATATAGGCCCCCTGAAAAATGTTCCATGGCAAAAACAGCAGGAGTCATTCGTTACTGCAGGTGTGAGAAACATCGGCTATATGATACTTGCGGTATTGAAAACCCCAACAGATAAAGAGGTCCGTCACGTTGTACGAGATGGAGCTAAAGTCAGCATCATGTTGCTGTTTATCATTGCAAATGCGATGTTATTTGCTCATGTTCTGACCACTGAACGTATACCCCATATCATAGCAGAAGCCATTATAGGATTAGGTCTACCAGCATGGGGGTTTCTGATCATAGTCAATATCCTACTGCTAGCGGCTGGCAACTTTATGGAGCCATCGGCTATCTTGCTCATTATGGCCCCCATTCTATTTCCGATCGCAACTCAGCTAGGTATTGATCCAATACATCTGGGCATCATTATGGTGGTAAATATGGAGATAGGCATGTTGACGCCTCCGGTAGGATTAAATCTCTTCGTCACAGCGGGGATCACAGGGAAAAGCATGGGCTGGGTGATTAAATCCTGTATTCCATGGTTAGGGCTACTATTGATTTTCCTCATCCTAATCACTTATGTACCGCAGATATCTCTATTCTTTCCCGAATATATTGATAAATTAAACGGTTACTAATGGCAACCATAAGTATCCATAAATAATACAAGGGTTTCACAGATGTCTAACCAATAGTATAGTAATGCTACTGGTTAGACTCGCTATGTTTTCACTGGGATGTGTATAGCTCTATGTCAATAAACACTAAAAAATATCTACTTACAACGTCTCTAATCATCTCAGGGCTGATTATCACTCTATTTTCGACCCACAGCTACTACCTCGATGAAGGGTACCAAGAGACAGATCACAGCTCCCAGCAACAGATGAAAGAGTTGATCAACTTCCTCGGCGCATCACTATCGAGATATGAGAGCATTCCCCATGTGCTTTCCACCAACCCCCTACTCAAAAATGTTCTGCTAAACCAGCAAGATGAAAAAAGCCTACAAGCACTCAATATCTATTTAGAGCAGATACAGAACATCACAGAGTCGTTGGATATCTACCTAGTCGATGCTCTCGGAGTCGCAATATCTGCGAGTAACTGGAGAGAAAACCACTCTTTCATTGGTAAAGACTTCTCCTTCAGACCCTATTTTCAAGAGGCGATTGCGGGAAATTTAGGGCGCTATTTTGCTGTTGGCACCACTTCAAATAAACGAGGGTATTACTTCTCATACCCCATCTATAGCCAAGCCAGTATATTGGGCGCGATTGTGGTAAAGGTCGATATCACAGATATCGAAAAACAAAGCACAGGCATTGCTCGAGCTGGCGGTTATGAGTTTGCCGTTGCCGATCCAGATAACATTATCTTTTTATCCAGTATCAACGAGTGGCAGTTAACCTCACTCACTCCCATCGATCAATCTCGTCAATATGCCATTAATGCCTCTAAGCGATATGCTAACCGTGTGATTAGTGAATTAACCCTATACCCACCCTACGAAAATGCACCTAACAAAGAACATAAAATCTATAAAATTAATGCCAACACCAACCAAGATGACTACTTGGAAACCCATAAAGCGATGAACAGAGCTGGCTGGACGGTGCATATCATGACCCCGCTAGCTCCCATATATCAGTCTTTGCCAGCTATTATGCTGCTTTACGCGACCCTTTACCTTCTGCTAGCTCTAGCCGCTCTTTTGGGGTACGAGAAGCGTAAAAACTTGCTAAGAATACAACAAGTTAATGACATGTTAGAGCAGAGAGTTAAAGACAGAACTCAAGATTTAGAGGCAAGCAATCGCATGCTAAGCGAAACCCAAGATGAGCTTATTCAAGCGGCAAAACTGACCGTTATCGGTAGCCTGTCTGCCAGTATTAATCATGAGATAAATCAGCCATTGGCTGCTATAAAAAGCTATGCACAAAATACCTTAACCCTGTTGTCCAGAAATAAGACTGAGCATGTAAAGGACAATATTCATACCATCATCTCACTCACGAACAGGCTTGCGACCATAGTCAGCCAATTTAAGAGCTTCACCCGTAAGAGCCAAGGTGACGACAGCGCGACTGATATTGAGCTATGCATTCAAGATGCCATGACCATAATTCAGCCAGAGATTGATAAACAAGGCGTGGAGCTAAAGCTGATAACAAGCACTGAGCACTATCAGGTGTGGGGAGATGACATTCGTCTTCAACAAGTATTCGTCAATTTAATGAGTAACGCCATCCTCGCTATGGAACGTAGTGAAGCAAAACGGATCACCATACGCATTGAAAAAAGTGAGATGCTTTGCATCAAGATTCAGGACAGCGGCCCCGGTGTGCAAGATAGCCAGATGGAGAAGATATTTGAGCCATATTACACCACTAGCGATCGACAAGGGTTAGGCCTAGGCTTATCCATTTCCCGCAGGATTATCGAGTCTATGCAGGGCAGTATTGAGGTCTCTAACGCTGTTGATGGGGGAGCAATATTTGAAATTTGTTTACCCATCTACCTCAGTGAAATGAAAAATGAACCACCTAAACATCGACACCAAGGAGAGCATTTATGAGCCCAGAGAATCTGGAGCAATATAGAGTCATCATTGTCGATGATGAACCGCTTATCGGTTCGGCACTGGTGCAGCTATTTGAACTTGAAGGGATCCCAGCCTTCGCCACCTCTGAGCCCAAATCAATTATTGAACGAATTGATATCAATTGGCCAGGGGTATTAATCTCAGATGTAAATATGCCTGAGCTAAATGGTATCTCTTTGATGCAGAACCTTATCAAGCAAGATAACGATCTGCCCGTCATACTCCTCACCGGATTTGGTGATATAGCCATGGCGGTTAACGCCCTTAAACAGGGTGCCTATGATTTCCTAGAGAAACCCTTTAACAACGAATATATGCTCGATGTGGTTAAACGAGCCTTAGAAAAACGAGCCTTAACCCTTGAAAATCGGACCTTAAAGCAAGAACTTGAGTCAATTAGTCTTCCCGGCCCCAGAATATTGGGGCACAGTCCGGGGATCAAGCGGATGAAACATATTCTCCACCAGGTATTGGATATGCCCGCCGATGTACTCATAGAGGGAGAAACCGGAACAGGAAAAGAGCTGGTTGCCCGTTACCTGCATGATCATAGTGTGCGCAATCAAGCCAATTTTGTTGCTATAAACTGTGGGGCTATCCCCGAAACGATTATTGAGAGTGAGCTCTTCGGCGCCGAGGCAGGGGCTTTTACCGGTGCTGATAAAACACGAATTGGAAAATTTGAATACGCAAACGGTGGCACGTTGTTTCTCGACGAAATAGAGAGTACTCCCCTCTCCCTTCAAGTAAAGTTACTTAGGGTATTAGAGGACAGATGTGTCGAACGACTGGGGTCAAACAAAACGGTTCCACTCGATATTCGAATCATAGCGGCTACCAAAGTCGACCTAGATAGCCTGTGTAAAACGGGTGAGTTCAGACAAGATCTGCTCTACCGATTAAACTTAGTCACAGTACCTATTCCCGCCCTTAGGGAGCGACGAGAAGATATTGGACTACTGTTTCTACATTTCGCGCGAATAGCCTCCTCCCGTTATCACAAGGCGCTTATCCCATTAACCTCTGAACAAGGTGCCCAACTCACCTCACATGATTGGCCAGGCAATGTCAGAGAGCTGAGAAACCTTGCTGAGCGCTATGTTTTACTCGGTGCAGAAGCAGCCTTTGCTACCTCAATAAATAACCCTGTCAATCTTAATGGCGCCATGTCGTTACAACAAAGGGTCGAGTTTTTCGAACGTCTCTTAATAGAGGAAGCCCTCAGTCACAACAAGGGCAGTATCAAGCTCACCATGGAGCAGCTAGAGCTGCCCCGTAAAACCCTCTATGACAAGATGCAAAAATATGATTTAGACAGGAAACTGTTTATTAAGTAACAAAATCAACCTGAGCGACCTTATCAGAGCGAGCTCGGGTTAACCTATGCAATACCCAAGCAAGCACAAGTAACACAATACTTGAAGCCGCGACGACCCCACTCCAGCCCCAATGTTGCCAAAACGGTAATAGGTAAGGGCCACCAAGTGATGCCCCTAAATAGTAACAACACAGATACAGCGCCGTTGCTTTAGCCCTATGGACTCGAGCGCGCTGAGCAACCCATGCATTACAGCCACTATGAAGCAGAAAGAAACCAAACGAGCTCATCAAAAAGCCGATGCAGATAGCCAAAGTCGTATTCAACAAGGTAACAAGGCCTCCTAAAAACATCGCTAAAATGGCTAAGCTAAATAACCTATCTCGCCCAAAACGACCTATCCAGCGGCTTGAATAAAGAGAAGCTAAGGTGCCACTTAAGTAACAAAGGAATATGAGCGTTACTTGAAAACGTCCCCAATGAAATGGTGACGACATCAGATGAAGTTGAATATAGCTAAATTGGTTTACCATCACCAAAAACGCAAGCCCGCCAACCAGATAGATGCTCCTCAACTTACCATCCTCTAGATGATGCCAAAAGCCCGTTAGATCGCGATAGAGAGACGAATACCAAGTCGTTGACTTTGTACCAGCTAAAAAATGACTTGGTAAGTGACGGTTCTTACCTTTTGCTGGCAATAGGCAGTGTACCGTCACCACACCAATCAGTGAGATCAACAAGATGACGCAGATAACCTCCTGCCAATGAAAATGTAATGACAAGGCGCCGCCTATTAGGCGACCAGCGATACCGCCTAAACTATTGGCAGCAATGTAGATGGCGCCAGCCTTTAACATAGCAGTTTTACTCAGCTCATCTTTAAAATAAGCCATGGCAATTGCCGGCACCGCAGCCAATAGAACACCTTGCAACAGTCTAAGTGCTATTAATTGAGAAAAGTCAGCCACAAACACCATCAACAGATCAGAGAGAAGCAGTAGATATAAACTGATCAACAGAGGCGTTCTACGTCCAACTCTGTCAGATAAAACGGCATAGAAAAGCAGTGAAAATGCCATTGAGAAACTGGTCACAGAGAGAAGTAGAGCCCCATGGGAAACGGCGACATCAAACCTATCAGCGATCAGGGGCAGTATCCCCTGCACTAGATAGAGGTTGATATAAACTACAATAGAGGCGATGGAGAGACTCCAAATAAGCCTTACTTCGCCTCTATATACCAATGAAGTGTGAGCCTCAGGCTCAATTGGAATGCTTGAATCCATCACTTGGTGAGTATTAACCGTCATCAGTCCCAGTAACTTAATAAACAAACTCGATGGACATAGGTTAGCACCAGTAATAACATAACAATAATAGATTAAAACAATAGAAGCTATTGATTAATGTTATGGACATAAGACAGCTTAAACATCTCGATTCACTGGTAAAACATGGCAGCTTCACTAAAGCTGCCGAAAGCCTCAACATGGCACAACCTGCGTTAAGCCAGAGTATTAAACGACTCGAACTTTCACTTGGCGTTACCTTAGTCACCCGCAGCATAAAAAAAATATCACTAACAGCAGAGGGAAAGGCTCTACATAGCCACGCCTTGCTTATCATTAAGCAGCTTAAGCAAGCTGAATCTCATATTAAATCAATGGCTAACCTCACCAAAGGTGAAGTTAACATAGCCGTGCCTGGCATGCTTGGCTCCTTCTACCTGCCAAGCAGGCTAATGGCCTTTAGACATCAATATCCGGATCTAAAACTGTCACTTTTTGAAGGCGGAACACGGGATTCCTTGAGGATGTTGATACAGGAGGAGGTCGATGTTGCCATCATCACAGCACAGGATCTTAAGCCCGAATTTGAAAGCCAACTGTTGTTAACTGAGCAGATGGTGGTGGCACTTGGCACGGAGCACCCTTTAGCCGAGCAGGAAAATATCAATATTGAGCAGTTTTTTGAGCATGAACTTGTGATGTTTAAACCGGGTTACTTCCACCGGGAGTGGATGTTATCTCAGGCAAATGCGTTAGGCTTGCATGCCAACATCGGCTTTGAAACCAATCTAATCAACTTGATCAAACAGATAGTGTCACAGGGTTTTGCTATCACCAGTGTACTCGAGATGGTGATCAGTGAAAAAGATGAGATCTTAGCTAAGCCATTCACTCCACCGGTTTTTCTCGATCTTCATATCGCTTGGAAAAGACATAAGCCTATCAGTGTTGCCGATAGAGCCTTTGTCGATTTTTTAATGAAAAACAGATGACAAAATTAAATAGATAGCCAAATCAAAATAAGCTTCTCAACGAATCAAGCTAAGTGAGAAGCTATTCAGACTTGATTCACTATTGTTATTTAAACGGATTAGCTGGCATCAGCTTGATTTTCTGGAGATGCATCAATAAAGGCATCGAGCTGATTACAATTTTGGGTGATCCGCACAATGTTTGGATAAGCGCCTAGGTCAACCTTAAAACGGTTAGCATTATAAACCTGAGGAACAAGACATAAGTCAGCAAGGGTTACAGAATCACCAAAGCAGTAACGGCCTGAATATTTAACAAGTTGCTTCTCGAGTGCTGCAAAGCCTTCATGGATCCAGTGATGGTACCAAGCAGACTTGGCATCATCGTCCAAGTTTAACCCTTTAGCCAGATATTGAAGTACCTTAAGGTTATTCAGCGGGTGCACTTCACAGGCGATCGACATCGCCAGCGAACGAACAAGGGCTCTGTCATACATGCTATCTGGAACGAGTTTGACTTCAGGGTATTTCTCATCGAGATACTCAACAATAGCCAGCGATTGAGAGAGAATAAACTTGTCCTCATTACCCTCAGCGTCAGTATCAATAAAAGCAGGCACTAATTCTTGAGGGTTTAACTTGGCATAATCGGCTTTATGTTGCTCGCCTCCATCTTTAACCAGATGAACAGACAACTGCTCAGCTTTCAATCCTTTGTAGTTCAGGGCGATCCTAACGCGATAAGCGGCACTTGAGCGCCAATATCCATAAAGTTTCATCATATAATCCTTTTGATACAAAAAAGGCCAACTCATTGAATTGGCCTTTTAAAGAAAACATAAGGTGTTAGCCTTTGTACTCAACAACTTGCTGATCTATTGAGCCAAAGATAGTCTCGTTATTGTCATCGAGCATCTCGATACGAACTCTATCACCAAACTTCATAAATGATGTCGCTGGCTTACCATCGGCTATCGTCTCAAGCATACGTGTCTCAGCTAAACAGCTTGAGCCCGCACTACGATCATAGTTAGAGATAGTGCCAGATCCGATAATGGCACCAGCGCCTAATGGACGAGTCTTAGCCACATGAGATACAAGTTGACTGAAGTTGAACGTCATATCAACACCAGCGTTTGGCTGACCAAACAACTCACGGTTCAAGTGAGTTATCAATGGCAGGTGCACTTTAGAGTCTTCCCAGCGCTTGCCTAGCTCATCGGGTGTTACTGCGACAGGCGAGAAACTGCTCGACGGCTTAGCTTGATAGAAACCAAAGCCCTTAGCAAGTTCACCAGGGATCAAATTACGCAGTGACACATCGTTGACTAACATAAGCAGTTTGATATGTTTCTCAGCATTTTCAGTCGATACCCCCATAGGTACATCATCAGTGATAACGGCAATTTCTGACTCGAAATCGATGCCCCACTCTTCACTTGCCAACGGGATATCGGCTTTAGGCGCAATAAAGCAATCAGAACCACCTTGGTACACTAAAGGATCGGTCCAGAAAGTTTCTGGCATCTCGGCACCACGAGCCTTACGTACCAACTCAACATGGTTCACATATGCACTGCCATCGGCCCATTGATAAGCTCTTGGGAGAGGAGACAAACACTTAGCCTCTTCAAATTCGATGGCGTTATCGATTAAGCCATCATTTAATGCATCATATAACTCGCTCAATTGCGGCTGAAGTAACTGCCAAGCATCAAGCAGTTCCTGCATAGTATGGGCTATCGCGGGTACCGCTACAGCTTTGGTAAGATCTTTACTGACTAACATCAACTGGCCATCACGACGACCATTGTTATAACTGGCTAACTTCATACCTGCTCCTGTCCTAAACCCCTCACTACAAACAAAACTGGCTCTGTCTGCAGAGATGATATTTGACGCAATAATTATTATAGAATGACACTAAGCTAAGGCCGATAAAATAGCGTGACGCAAATCACAATATCTCGACCGACATCCAATTTTGTAAACAAATAATTACAGTTGAAAACTCACCTACTCTCTTGGGCATTTCACACAAACAGTGATGAAAAACCCAACACTTAGGTGGCAATCTCTTGTTACATCTACTTCTGTTTACTGATCTTATACTCTCGTAACTTATTCGCTATCGCAGTGTGCGAGACGCCTAACTTCTTCGCTAGCTGTCTGGTACTAGGGTATGCAGGATAGAGCCTTCTCAGTAGACTGGCTTCAAATTGCTTCATCGCCTGATCTAAACTGCCCTCAAACTGATGATCAAAATAACCGAACCCCTCGGCATATGAAGGCAGTTTCAACTGCTCAACCGTAAGTTCAGCAGAGCCGTCCCACATAGATACAGCCCTAAAAATAGCATTTTTAAGCTGTCTAACATTACCTGGCCAAGCGTAGTTGAGTAAGTGCTCACGGCACTGAGCAGAGATCCGGCGAATAGGGATTGAGAGTTGCTGGCTATAGTGCTCAAGGAACATCTCAGTCAGCGGGATAACATCAATCTTACGTTCACGAAGTGATGGAAGGTGGAAACTCAGTACATGGATACGGTAATAAAGATCTTCTCTAAAATCACCGGTCTGACACAGCTCAGCCAAGTTCTTCTGGGTTGAACAGATTATTCTAACATCCGCCCTCACCTCCTGATCTTCGCCCAAACGTCTAAACGTTCCATCTTGTAACAGACGCAATAGCTTAACCTGTGCAGATTTAGACATTTCAGCTATCTCATCGAGAAAAACCGTGCCGCCTTTCCCCTCTTCAAAGAAGCCTCGCTTAATCACCTCACCGTTTCTCACATAACCAAATAGTTCCTCCTCAGCGGCGCTATCTGGCAGGGCTGCACAATTGATCGCGATAAACGGATACTCTCTGCGCATACTTGCATCATGGCACGCTCGTGCCATTAACTCTTTCCCCGTTCCTGTTTCTCCTGTGATTAACAGCGGTGCATCAAGTTGGGCCATACGGCGTGCCTGTACAAGCACCTCTTTCATCTTATCACTGGTCGCCAATACATTCTCAAAACCGACGGTTTGATTCTGTAGCGCATTAAATTGCTTGCCCACTCTAGCTGGTGACTTAAGTGACACAACGGCGCCCGCAAGAATCGATTTATCATTCTCATCAGGCAGGTAAATTGGGAGCATCTCTGCCAGATATTCATTCTGACCAATATTGACTCGTGTCGCCTGAGCCAATACTAAGCTTTCACTTAACCAACGGCTAAAATTAAACCCTTGTACCCAATGGTTAAGAGACTCATCTAAGATCTCATGCTCTTGCATACCTATGGTCATAATGGCCGATTCATTCACGATCCGAACTCTTCCCTTCACATCGATAGAGAAAACAGAATCGGGTAAGGTTTTCAGCAAGGTTTTTAACGCATAGTGCTCCTGCTCTGATGGCATAAAAGAGACAGTACGGACATCATGCACCCCCTCAACTTTTCGGATCAGAGGCAGTAGTTCACTGAGGGTATCGAAGTTTACTTCAGCAAACTGTAGATAGAGAAACCCTTGGTTACTGGCATCAATGGCGAGTAGGTTAATGCCATAACCTTCTAAAATCATTAAAATATCTTTAGCTAGACCCACTCGGTCCAAACAACATACTTCCAGCCGCATTCTGGTATACTTCCCTTTATTAAAAACATCAATTAGTGGGATTAATACTGAGTATCTGGTTAACTTTTGAAGGCAATAGAACTATTGCAAAGGGTAATCACAGTATCTCAGACGCCTATACGTTAGAAGGTTATGATTATTGTGGCAAGTCTTGTTTACAGAACAAAGTGTAACAAAGAGAAAGGACAGCAGGAAAGCCTAGGCTAACCTGCTGATATTTAAATTATTTTATATTATCCAAGCAACTGGTCAGTCTTGGATGCCATAATGAAATCATTACGGTGTAGCCCTTTAACCGAGTGTGACCACCAAGTGACTGTAACCTTACCCCATTCGGTTAAGATCCCAGGGTGATGAAACTCCTCTTCCGCCAGTTCAGCCAGCTTATTGGTGAACTCCATGGCCAGTTTAAAGTTTTTAAATTTATATACACGCTCAAGCTGCATGATGCCATCACGAACCTCAACGCCCCAATCAGGGATCAATCGTATCAACTCTGCTAACTCACTATCGGTCACCTTAGGCGCATCGGCTTGGCAGGCTTCACACTTCATATCTGCTAATTTAGTCATCTTACATCCTTCAAATTATTTGTTTTAGTTATGGTGATTAACTGGCTTTAGATTTCGGCTCAAACAGAGGCTCAAATAGACCTAACTTCTTAGCCTCGGCCACAGCTCCCATAATATCCATCTTTACGATCTCATCAAGATACTCAATGCTATCAATTGCATAGTACACAGGTTGCATAATATCTATACGGTATGGTGTTCTTAATACGTCGAGTAGATTAAACGGTCTTATCTCAGGCGTACTTCCCATGGCATAAAGTGTTTCACCTGGCGAGCTTAAAATGCCTCCTCCATAGATCTCCAAAGAGTTATCACTCTTCTGGATAAGGCCAAACTCAACGGTAAACCAATATAACCTCGCCAAGAAGACACGATCTTCCTTACTTGCAGCTAAGCCCAATTTGCCATAAATATGTGAAAAATGGGCAAATGAAGGGTTAGTCAGCAGTGGACAGTGGCCAAATACTTCATGGAAGATATCGGGTTCACGCAGATAATCAAACTCATCTTTGGAGCGAATAAAGGTTGCAACAGGAAACTCTTTGTTAGCCAAAAGAGCAAAAAACTTCTCAAATGAGATAAGTGCAGGCACTGCTGCAGTTCTCCAGCCCGTGCAATCTAACAAGACTTTATCTATCTCGGTAAGCTGAGGGATCCTATCATCACAAAGCGCTAGCTTCTTTAAGCCTTCTTGGTACTCAGTACAAGCAAACTTAGGTAAGTTATCGAGTTGCCTTTCATAGAGGGCTTGCCAAATATCATGTTCATCTTGTGGAAAATGTAGCTGACCCTTTGCATCAGGCAAACGGGCTACATACTCAGTTTGTTTACTCATCTTCATCTATACACGTTATGGAATCTATCTTCATAGTTGACCAAAGCGCGTTTTTTGTTAACCACTTCACACTTTTTATCTGGTCAACAGAGCCCCCACAATTGTAACCCCAAAGTTACACCTAAAACCATTATCACTACAAGACACTGAAATTAATACTTTTAATTCGTATTAAATTATTGCCAAAATTATCATTCAAATGCAGAGTCTTGTAAGTTCACTATTAATATGGCTTTTCCCCCACAGTTTATTAAAATAGAGATATCAAGCTATAAGTGCATGAAAGGGAAAGAATGAAACAACATAAAATTTGTAAAGCTGTTATTCCTGTCGCGGGACTTGGAACAAGGATGCTTCCGGCAACGAAAGCGATACCTAAAGAGATGTTACCCGTCGTTGATAAACCGCTTATTCAATATGTTGTCAATGAAGCAATTAACGCTGGGATCAATGAAATCGTCCTTGTTACCCATGCCAGTAAAAACCCCATCGAAAACCATTTTGATACCAGTTTTGAACTTGAAGCCCAGCTCGAAAGACGTGTGAAACGTCAACTGTTATCAGAGATCCAATCTATCTGCCCTAGGGGGGTTACCGTCATCAGTGTGCGTCAGTCACAAGCCAAAGGATTAGGCCACGCCATTTTATGTGCAAAATCTGTGGTTGGTGATGCGCCTTTTGCTGTTCTTCTTCCCGATGTACTCGTGGATGAAGCCAGCTGCGATCTACGTAACGACAACCTTGCAGAGATGGTTAAGCTCTATGATCAAACTGAAACAGGTCAGATCATGGTTGAGGGAGTACCAGAAGATCAGGTCGATCAATACGGCATAGCCGATGTTAAAGGACACGATCTACAACCGGGTGAATCAGTCCCTTTAGCCCAGTTAGTTGAGAAACCCAATATTAATGAAGCTCCTTCTAATCTAGCAGTCGTGGGCCGCTATATTTTACCTGCAGATATTTGGCCACTGCTTGCAAAAACTCCGGCAGGAGCCGGTGATGAGATACAGTTAACCGATGCCATTGCCATGCTAATGGAAAAACAAACAGTTAACGCCTACTACATGAAAGGCAAGAGCCATGACTGTGGTAATAAACAAGGTTATATGCAAGCAAGTGTAGAACATGCACTTCGCCATAAAGAGATCGGTCATGATTTCAAGCAATATCTTAAGCAGTTAGTCAACGAATTCGACGAGGAAAAGTAATCATGACGATTTTAGTCACAGGGGGTGCTGGTTATATTGGCAGCCATACCGTAGTAGAACTCTTAAATACCGACCAAGAGGTCGTGATTATAGATAACCTAGTTAACTCAAGTATTGAAGCTTTGCATCGAGTTGAGAGCATTACAGGAAAATCGGTCACTTTTTATCAAGGTGATGTACTCAATAAAGCATTTTTACAAAAGGTTTTTACCGATCACAAGATCCAAGCTGTTATCCATTTTGCAGGTTTAAAAGCCGTAGGAGAGTCTGTAGCACAACCACTACGCTATTATGAAACCAATGTTTCAGGCACCTTAGTGTTATGTGAAGTGATGGCTGAAAATGATGTTAAAAACTTAGTGTTTAGCTCGTCAGCTACTGTGTATGGCGATCCTGCAAGCTTACCTATTACTGAAGAGTTCCCAACGGGTGCAACTAACCCCTATGGGCAATCTAAGTTGATGGTAGAGAACATTCTAGAGGATCTTTATCGGTCAGACTCAAGCTGGAATATTGCACGTCTGCGCTACTTTAATCCAGTCGGTGCACATGCCAGCGGTTTAATAGGTGAAGACCCTAATGATATACCGAATAACTTAATGCCCTTCATTGCTCAAGTGGCTGTAGGTAAGAGAGAAAAACTCAGCGTCTTTGGGGATGATTACAGTACCCATGACGGCACAGGGGTTCGCGATTATATTCACGTTGTGGATCTCGCCATCGGGCACCTCAAAGCGTTAGAGAAACTTAACACTCAATCTGGGCTTGTAACCTATAACCTTGGCACTGGAGTTGGCTACAGTGTGATTGATATGGTAAATGCATTTGAAAAAGCCTGTGGAAAGAGCATCAGTTACCAAATCGTGGCTCGCCGTCCGGGTGATATTGCAGCCTGTTATGCCGATCCCTTAAAAGCCAAAACAGAGCTAGGTTGGCAAGCGACCCATAGCCTAGAAGATATGGCTAACAGCAGCTGGAAATGGCAATCTAGCAATCCAAATGGATACGCGAGCAGTTAATATCATTCACTTATTTAGCAGTTAAGTCAGCAAGCACCTAGTTTGCTGGCTTAGAGGATACCTATCTTCAATGAGCAATATCAATCAAAGCCGCCGCCGTCTTTTTAGTCGCCGTAAATCTAATGCTATCCGCCCACCATGGAGTCGTACAGACATAGAGTTTACCGATATCTGCAGTCGGTGTGACAAATGTATCCAAAGCTGCGAAACAGATATTATCACCAAGGGAGACGGTGGCTTTCCTGAGATAGACTTTAAAATAGATGAGTGTACCTTCTGTAAAAAATGCGCTGAGGTGTGCCCAGAAGCTATTTTTACCGATACCAGCGAGCAAGCTTGGCAACTTACCGCAAAGGTCAATGATACCTGCCTTGCTCACCATGGGATCTGGTGCCAAAGCTGTAAAGATGCGTGTGATCCCAGAGCCATTACATTCAAACCAGAAATAGGCCAAGCTCCTCGGCCTAATGTAGATCTTAACGCCTGCACAGGCTGTGGTGCCTGTGTTGCTCCCTGCCCCAATGACTCAATCGTATTAGCACCATCAGACAACAGAGCATAAAGCCAAAAAAATGACGATAGCGCGCCAAATATTAATGGTTTTGTTAGCGTTAAATTAAGGTTAATATCTTGGTATCCAGAAGCCACTTTAAGAAGCTTATGTTTACTAAAAAAAAATCGAATACCGGACTAACCTTTGTTGCACAAGGTACTAAATTATCAGGAGAAAGCCACTTTGCCGGAGAGGCACTAATTGGTGGTGAAGTGTATGGTAAAGTCAGCTCTACAGGAAAAATAACCATAGAAGTTGATGGGTATATTGATGGAGAGCTAAGCTGTAACGAGCTAAAAGTCTCCGGAAGTTTCAAAGGCAAGCTCAAGTGTGACAAGCTCAATATCACCAGCACAGGCACTGTCGAAGGCGAAATAGCTTGTGAGTCGATGGAGATATTTGAAGGCGGACAGTTTATTGGTATGCGAGTCAGGGAAGAGGTAGCACTACTCAATACGATAGAGCAGCAAGAACTGCTCGATTCTAACGTTGAAGGTGAACTGCAAGCCAATTAACCTAAGCTTAATTCAACGTTGATCAACAAGGATGTTTTACTCTCCCTATATATACTCACCCCCTCTCTCTAACTCCTTGAAGGTAATCCCTTAATAGAGTTAAAAACTCTCTGGGTTCTCTGTCTAAACAATCAAAAGGGATATATTGGTGATAGCCTAAATTTCTGTTCAGCATCTCACTCCTATGCCCATACATAGCCAGTACCCCTCTATACCTTTCACCATTAACCAGCAGAGGTGTAAATTCAGAGTTAAGGTAGTCCTCTAGCAGTTCTAAATTTTCATCTAATGTCACAGCAGACATTAGCAAGGGACGCTGCTCAGTCAGTAAACCGGTAGCAAGACGGCCAGGGATCACATCAAGTACTGGGTTGATTTTTTTCAAACGGATCCCGATAAATGGCAGTTCAACCGTCTCAAGACCATCTAAGCTTTTAGGGATATCAAAGCGTTGAACATTTTCCCACTCAATAAACAAGCTGCCTCGTCTATGATGATAACTGAGCCCATCAGGTGACAAAGTGATACTCACCTCAGGCTCCATCTGTTTGGAAACCCCAAGCACTGTTGCGATAATCCCCAAAGCAAAAGCACATAAAGCGGGAGCAAAAAGCACTGAAGAACTGAGAAATAGAACTAAACCTAAAACAATCCCAGCTAATCCCACAAAAGTGAGTGTGATGGCATTTCGCTTAACACTCGAACGCACTTCCACCAGTTGACTATGCAAAATTCTTCCTAATTATCACGCTAATAACTCTCTCTTGCCGGTGTTGAGGCACTATTTGTCGTGCCATCATTTTCATATTTTATTTTAAACCACAGACGACCAAGGTACTCATGAATAGCTCTTTGAGATGACCATAGGTTTCTCGCATCGAGTCGCCACCAACGTCCTTGGCGTGTCATAAAATCCGTGGGAGCCGCTTGAGGAGTTAAACCAATATTTTTAAAAATAGCCATGGAGCGAGGCATGTGACTCGCCGATGTGACCAATCTAAATGGGTAATTACCTATCTCCCATTTAAGGAATTCAGCTTCCTCTATGGTATCTCTTGCTAGCGGAAACCTTATGATGCGCTCGTTATCTATCCCTAACTCTATCGCCGCTTCTGCCATCACTTCAGCATGTGAAATTGCCCCCTCCCTCTCATTCCAGCCACTGACAACCAGTTTACAGTCACTACCCAGATGATATTGACGAATACCTTCTGATAGCCTCGCCAGTGCGGTTGAAGAGAGTTTTTGAACAGCTGTACCAGAGACAGATTCATCATGGCCACTGCCCAACACCATCACTAAACACCCTTTAGGGATAGCGTTACTATTAACACTATACTGGTTTTCAAGTGGTGAGCTGAGCAGGTTACTACCTGGCGTACTGCTAAGAAAAACCAGCAATACAATAGCAAGGGAAAGTAAGCTACGAACTAACTTCCTATTTCGAAGTAGTACCATCGCAACAAGTAGAATCAACACTGTCAGGGGCACAGGCATAAACAGTTGAGAAATTATCTTCTTTAACCAAAACATCGTATCCAACATCCATATAAGAGAGCGGCGCTTATTCTAACAAGTTCCCCGTTCAGCTCAAAGCTTTACCATAGCCAAGCAGCACCTCTCACTCCTGAAGATCCGCCATACATATTTTGTACAACTGGTGTTCGGCATTCGCCACCGAGTACATATTTAGGTAATACTTCTGGTAACAGAGGGTAGATAGCTGCGATGTTAGATACACCTCCACCTAACACAATCACATCAGGGTCAAGCACGTTGATCACGTGGGCTAATGAACGAGCCAGCCTATCGATATAACGCTCAAAGGCCGCTTTAGCCAACTCATCTCCGTTTTCCACTAAACTCGCGATCTCTATTCCGCTATTTGCCTGCCCACCAGCCGCTTTAAAATCTCTGACAAAACCAGTACCGGAGATAAATGTCTCAATACAATCTCTGTTTCCACAAAAACAGGAGGTGGTATTAAATTCATCACTTGTCATCCAAGGAAGCGGATTGTGGCCCCATTCTCCACCAATGCCATTACCACCTGCATGTACCTTGCCATTGATCGCAAAGCCAGCACCACAGCCAGTACCAATAATCACGCCAAATACAACCCCCTTTCCTGCAGCTGCGCCATCGACAGCTTCAGAAACAGCAAAGCAGTTAGCATCATTGGCAACTCTCACTTCACGCTTCAAGCGCTCACCTAAATCTACATCTAAGGGGTGACCATTTATCCAAGTCGAGTTGGCGTTTTTTACCAACCCAGAGTAGGGAGAGACAACACCCGGGATCCCCACGCCAACACTTCCCGTTTCTCCCAATGTAGACTCAACCTCATTGACCAGTGCTACTATGGCATCCAGTGTTGCAGGGTACTCTCTTGGAGTCGGTATACGTTTACGAAAAAGCTCTTTTCCTCCATCATTTAACGCAACAATTTCAATTTTAGTTCCACCAAGGTCGACGCCCATTCGCACCATCTTCTCTACTCCGCAGCTATATTCTGTTTTAAGGCTAACAATATAAGAGTTTTCTATTTATGTAGCGAGAACAAACCTAAATTCGCTTATATTCATTTGCAATACTAAATATTTTCGATTAAAAATCTAAAAAGCATAAACTCAAAAGAGTTTAAACCTAGGCACTATCCATGCAAAGCTTTTCAATAATGCTGCATTCGTATTCAAACCCGCAGCAAAACAATAAGACAACATTTACAGTCACAAAATCAAAACACAAGCACAACGAGATACCAACAATTTAATTACGTTAAGTTGACGATTAGCAATATTTTTACTAAGGGCTTGTTCAACGCTTTTCCAATAAAAATGATTCCTCTAGAATGCCCGCATTACCAAAAGGGATCACAATGAAAATCAAATTATTATCAGGACTTTTACTGCTAGGGTGCAGTTCAGTGCAAGCAGCATGGTGGGTCGAACCTAATGACTTGTCACTGCGCGCCGATATTCAACTGCTTTCAGATACAGGCGTTATTCTCCAACCTATTACCACTTACCCGCTGATGTGGGACGGGTTAAAACACGATATGGACAAGGCTGAGCAATCTCAGCTAAATGCGAGTCAACTCTCTGCATTTGAACGTGTCATGGCAGCTTACAACGAAGACCATCAAAGTTTTAATACTAAGATTGAACTGGCTGGGGCATCAGATCCCACACGTTTTATTGGTTTTGGTCAGGACTATCGTGATAAAGCAGAGACTTCTATCAGTGCAGAAGTGACCCAAGACTGGTTTAGCGGCCGCCTTTCGGCAAGCTACCACTACGATCCCATAGATGGCAACAGTACACGCCTTGATAACAGTTTTGCCGCTGTCATGCTCGGCAACTGGATAGTCAGTGCAGGCGCACAACAAAAATACTGGGGACCGGGTTGGGATACAGGCCTTATTCAGACCACCAATGCGCGCCCTATGCCGGGGATCACATTCAGCCGAAATAACTCACAAGCCTTTGAAACGCCTTGGTTGAATTGGGTGGGGCCTTGGACTTTCACCACCAGCTTTAGTCAGATGGAAAGTGACCGATATGTGCCAGAGACAAAGCATTGGGGCGCTCGCGGCACCCTAAGACCAATTTCAAAGTTAGAAGTGGGCTTCTCATGGACGATGCAGTGGGGCGGCGAAGGTTACGGTAATAGTCTAAGTGACTGGTGGGACGGCCTGTTCAACGGTGGCATGAGTGAAAGTGAAATAGAAAATGGCCAGGAAAATATGCTGGCAGGCTATGATTTTCGCTGGTCAGATACCGCATTTGGGATCCCATACGGTATTTATTATGAGCGCATTCATGAAGATTATCATAATGGTAAGAATAAACTGATCAATGCTTCTAATATGGGCGGCATTGATTTTGTACTTGCCAATATTAATACCCGTATATTTATCGAATATGCTGACACTAAAGCTTCATGTGGCGCCAGCGATAAGGTCTATAACTGCATGTATGAACATGGCTTTTATAAAAGTGGCTACCGCTACTATGGTAAAAGTCTAGGTAGCACCTACGACAATGATTCAGAAACCTTAGTCATAGGTGGGATCACTCAGCTCGGTGGCGGCCAACATGTCACCAACAAGTTACGCTGGTTAAGACTAAATACCGACGGTAAAGATACATCAAACCCTCAAGGTGGCAACCCTGTTTCTCCAGGAGAGTATGAGCGGGTATACCAGTTCGACACCAGTTATCATCGCCCTTTTTATGAAGGAACCTTAAAAGTGGGTGGTACACTTGGTTATAGCCAATATGTTCACAATGGCGGCAATGACTGGGACACCACTATCTACGCGGGATGGGAAAGACGCTTTTAACTCTTGCAAGCTAACTCATAAAAAAGAGGCCTGACTATGTCAGGCCTCTTTTTTAATTAACAATCTATCGATATCTATTTCAGTTCAGAGAAATCATCAACGCTAAGGTGACCTCTTTCGGTTAAAAATGAGAGTAAAGCCTGTGGGCTTCGATTGAGGAGCCTCTCCTCAGGAAACTCCGCCTGACGGATAACTGAAATGGCCTGCTCAAATCCTCCTAAAGAGAAAGAGATATGGGAATCAGAGCCCATCACCAGCAAGCCTCCAGCATCTCGGACCGCCCGCGCAATCGCAATACAGTTACCTTCACTGCCTTTACGCGATGCTAAAAAAGAGGAGTTATTGATCTCCAGAGCCACATTATGTTTTGCTGCGGCTTCTGCGACCTTATCAATATCGATAGGATAAGCTGGATTCCCCGGGTGAGTAATAATATCCACATTGCCACTCTCAATCGTCGCAATCATCGCCTGAGTATGTGTTTGACTATCAGAGGGAGGAAATACGGGCTCGTGGAATCCAGCAAGAACGATATCCAACTCTTTAAGATAATCACCGAAAAAATCTATCTCTCCATCTCGATTTTTTATGTTGGCTTCTATGCCTCTTAAAATCCCAATACCATCTACCAATCTGGGTAAGACTCTCATATTAACAAAATGCCAAAAATGAGGGGCATCCGCCATATCCGGACCGTGATCGGTTATCGCAAAGAGCTTAAGGCCTTTCTCTTTTGCCACAGAGATATAATCATGGATGGTGCTATAGGCGTGAGTTGACGCTATGGTATGGGCATGAACATCGACGAGATACTGCATTTGGACTCTCTTATTGGTTCACGCCAAAGCGACAAGCGATTATGGGCTAACCTAAGAGGTTACTTTTTGTTGCTCTTCCCAGCTTTGACGTTTTCGATAGATAGTTGAAGCGCTGATATCTAATAATGCCGCAGCCTTGGGCACATTACCATCACATTGTTTAATCGCAGCTTCTATTGTGTGTTTTTCAGATAACCACAGAGGTATGATCTTATCATCTTCACTCGAACAGCTTAGCGAGGCCTCTGTTTGATATAAACTGGCATCTTCTTTGCCATCCTCAGAAGATAAGCAAGACACGACATCCGTTAACCCTCTATTATCCTCAGCCGTTGACTGCACTCCAATTAAAGGCTGAACTAGGCTAGTGCGACTCAATGTCGAGGTCAGTTGCGCTGGCAACATAGAAGCCTCGACAATATCAGATGAATTTAAAACAACCACCTGTCTTATGATATTTTGTAACTGTCTGACATTACCAGGCCAATCATAAGACTGCAGTATTTTCTTGGTATCACTACTTAAGCTTTTAAACTGTTTCCCCTCCTCATTATTATATTCTTTCAATAATTTATTAGCTAACAAGGTAATATCTTTTCCTCTCACTCGAAGAGGTGGTAGCTCAATGGGGATCACATGTAGGCGATAAAAAAGATCTTCTCGAAAACGTCCATGCTTCACCTCTTCCCAAGGGATCCGGTTCGTTGCGCTGACAAAACGCACATCAACCTTCTCCTCCTTGGTTCCTCCCACTTTTTGAAAAATACCAGTCTGAATAAATCGTAATAACTTACTCTGAAGCTCTAGGTCCATTTCACAAATTTCATCGAGAAAAAGTGTTCCGCCATCTGCACGGCTCGCCGCACCATCACGATTAGCCACTGCCCCGGTAAATGCGCCTTTGGTGTGACCAAAGATCTCACTCTCGATAAGATCCTTAGGAATTGAAGCACAATTAAGCGCCACAAATGCATTGTCTCGTCTATTTCCCGCATGATGGATGGCATGGGCACACACCTCCTTGCCTGTACCGCTTTCTCCAACAATAAACACTGAAGCTTTACTGTTTGCCACACAGTCTATGGTTTTATATACGGTTTGCATCGACAGTGATTCACCAATAAACCCTTTGTAGTTTGCTTTTGGCAAGCTCTGTTCATACTTGGCGACTAAATTGACCAGCTGGCGCTGTTTAAGGGCGTTACGGACGGTAATTGAGAGACGTTTAGCATCGAAAGGTTTGACTAAAAAGTCAAAGGCACCAGACTTCATCGACTCAACAGCCAGATCAATCGTGCCGTGAGCAGTGATCATAATGACAGTAATATCTGCATAATGAGACTGAACTTTCTGCAAAATATCCATCCCCGACATATCGGGAAGCTTAATATCTAATACTAAAAGATCGGGTTGCCATCGCTCCAGCTCCGCTAACGCATCCTCACCATGATTAACGTGAGTAACCTTGGCTCCTTCAGCACGCAGATACTCAGTATAAAGCGCGCCTAAAGACATGCTGTCTTCCACGAGTAAAACGGTAAATGAGTGCTCTATTTCCATATATATCCCTTACCCCACCTTTCATGTTATTTGCACAAAATTTAAAGATAAGCTTTTCATCGAAAATGAAAGGACTGCAATAAAAGTGCTCTTTAAGCTATAAACCTGTCTTTAAATGCCTTTACCGTTTCGCCACCCACTTGCTGAACGGCTAAAAAACAGAACTCTATATTGTTCTCATCTTGCTCTCTGGCACTTTTTTCTAGATTTTTTGCAACCTTGTAGAGAGCTTGAGCACCAAAACTACCTGAGCTACTTTTTAACGTATGAGCTTGATTATCTATCTCATGGTAATTTCGATTTTTCATTAAGGTTTTTAACACCTCTAGACGTTCAACAGTTTCAGAAAGATAAACCGAATACATCCCCTCAACAGATTCTTGACCAAGTACATCAAACAGTTCAGAGATAACCCCTTCATCAAACAAGTTATCTTTCAATGTTTCCGTTTCACTTTCTATCTCAGCCATAGGGGGGATAATCTCAACTCCTTCATCATTAAAGCTTATGTCCTCATCTAGATGTTCACAACTTTTTGACTCATTAATTCTCACTTCATTTTCTGTAGAATCAATCACTCGCTCTTCATCAGCGATAGTGGGCAACCACTGCTCAATACTTCTAATTAAGTCATTCTTATTCACAGGTTTAGGAACAAAGTCCTTCATACCTACCCTTAAGCAGCTATCCATGTCCTCCTGTTGAACATTGGCGGTCATGGCAAGAATAATGGTATCAGGTTGACTCAATAAAATAAGTTGCGCAGCCTCAACACCATCCATTTCCGGCATTCGCATATCCATCAAGATCAAACCGTAGCTTTTTTCCGCAGCCATGCTAACCGCCTCAACACCATTATTTGCAAACTCAACGTCATATCCGGCCTTAGTCAGCATGGCGCCCGCAACAAGCTGATTTGACAGACTATCTTCAGCTAACAGCAACAACTTATTTTTAGGCGTCATATCGGGTAATAGGATATCTGTACTGCTCTCTTTTTTGTTTAGGTAACTCTTACTTAATAAACCGAGTAAAATATCTCTATTTAGCGGTTTATATATCACCTGCTCCAGACCAAGTACTGACAGCTCCTCAGATATATTTGGACCCAAACTCGACACCAGCAAAGCGAGTATCCCCTCTTCAAATAGAAAGTCTCGCTTTAGTAAATAGACCAGATTTTGATCGACCTCAGGCAAACTGGTTTCATCAATCAAGATTAAATTAAAGCGTCCCTTCACCTTTTCACTTCCAACTAAAGTTGAGATATTTTCCAAGCTGTCACAATGCACACCATATTGGCAGTACTGCTTACGAGCTAGCTCAACCACGGTTTTATCTGGATGGATCAACAGTACTCTTGAGTGTTGGGGAAGATGATAGAAATGATTTAACTCACTGGAGTCTTGCTGTAAACGAACATCAAACCGAAAGCAGCTACCGTGACCTAACCGACTGCTTAGCTCAATCTTTCCCCCCATCATAGTGATCAATTCAGAGCAAATAGCTAAGCCTAATCCCGTTCCTTTATAACTCGTATTATGTTGGTCATGAACTTGACTAAACTCTTGAAATAACTTCTCTTGTGCTGAAAGGCTTACCCCAATCCCCTCATCAGTCACCGTACAAAAGAGCTGCACCTCCTGACGGTGGCTATCAGGGATCCACATCTCAACAGAGACACACCCTGAATCAGAAAACTTTATCGCATTATCCACCAAATTATGCAGTACTTGCCTTAACCTTTGAGCATCACCTTTAACGATCTCTGGTACATTTCGATTGATAAAAGTGGCAAGGTGTACCCCTTTATCAGTCGCTTTAGGCGCTAAAATCTGCATCACTTGAGACACCAACTTAGCAGGAGAGAAACTCTCACTTTCCAAAGCCATCTGACCCGCTTCGATTTTAGAGAAATCCAAGATATCATTGATAGTACTGAGTAGTGCCGTGCCAGCTTCTCTGGCCGTTTGCGCATAGAGCCTCTGCTCCTTATTCAACTTAGAATCTAAAAGTAGCTCTACACTGCCTAATACTGCATTTAATGGAGAGCGGATCTCATGGCTCATGGTGGCAAGAAAACGAGATTTTGCCTTACTCCCTGACTCGGCCTCCTCCTTCGCATTCTTTAATTGCAACTCATATTCCATGCGACTAGAGATATCATGGATAAAAGCGGTAAGAAATATATCATCACCCAGTTGAACAGGTATCATCTTCAGCTCAATCGGCAGCATACTTCCATCAATTTTCACCGACATTAACTCAATACTCTTTTTAATTGCCGGCCCATCCCCTGTACGTCTAAACTCCTCTAAACCTTGCTTAAAACAAGCTTTCTCAATATCAGTAAAGATAACTTCAGCAAGTAGTTCACCAGTTACTCTCTCTTTCTCATGTCCAAAAAGTTGGCAGGCAGCCTCATTAAACTCCTGAATTTTACCAGTAATATCAATTGTTATTAGCGCATCTTGGCTCGCTTCGAGGGTGGCTAATAAAATAGATTCTGTTCGTTGAGCATCGATCTCTTTTCGTTTGATATCGCTGAGATCTTTGACTAAACCTAGTAACATGATCTCCTTTTCTATGGTCATCTTAGAAACAGAGAGCTCAATAGGGAAAAGTGTGCCATCTTTATGTAGCGCCATTAACTCTCTTCCATTTCGCTCAATAGCCTCCCGCCTCCCTTCAATAAAACGTTTCAAAAACGCATCATGTGTATGTCGCTCATAACTCGGCATAAAAATAGACACATTTTTACCGACAATCTCATCCTCCATATAGCCAAAGAGTCGGCATATTGCAGGGTTGACTTGAGTAATAACGCCATCAACATCGATAATGATAAAGCCATCGACGGCAGCAGAAAGGATGGTATTTAAACGGGTATTCGCCCCCTCTAACTCCTTTGCTTTTGCCTCCACCTTCTCAATCATTCGGTTAAAAGCTCGCGTCGTTTGTCCAATCTCATCCCTGCTCGTCACTGGAATTTGTATTCCAGTTTCACCCTGCAAAATTCGATTCGAAGCCGTTTTCAACTCGCTTAAGTTACTTGTCAGATAGTGGCCTAAAAGCCAAGAAAACAGAGCAACCAATACCATCTCCAATCCTGCAATGGAGAAAAAACGTGTTGTAGCGCCGATTAGAAACTGATCGAACTCATGTACACTAATGCCCAGTTCAACATAACCGAAGTGATAGCCTGACTCTAAAATTTCTGCCTGAACAGCTAACACTCCGTTGCTCAGTTCTGGCATCATCCCAGAGGGGTTATCACCCTTTTTCGCCTCTAAGCCAACTTTGCCAGATGAGATCTCCCCAACCTGCACTAAAAGCGAGTTTCTATCATAGATATTGACGTATAAAACTTGATTACTCTCCAATAGTTCATTGGCAAGCACTTGCAATGTGGACAGATCGGTACTTATCACAGCATCTTTAGTCGCAGCAGCAAAAAGCGTCACTATGGCATCGGCTCGTTTAACTATCTCAGCTTCATTAGAGCTCTTTAGGTAATCAACACTGGTGTACACCAATAGCAGGAGCAGTGCTCCTTCAATAAAGGCGATTCCAAGTACCGTCTTTAACCTAAAGGACATTATCTATCCTCCATGTTATTTGACTTTCCTTCCCTCTCTTTGGCTTGTTGCTCTAATGGCTTAGAAAAACTGCCTAAGCCCAACGCTCTGACATCATCCCAGTCACTGTTGCTTGCCTGCTCAAAACGACTAAAGCCTAAGCGCTCTAGTGCTTCTCTCCCTTCAACACTTGAGGTTAACTCAAGCATTTTAAGCTGCACCTCCTCAATTAAACTCTTCGGAACTCGAGGATGAACGGCAATAGCATGCGGGGTATAACCAGGGGTGACCCAAAGAACTCGTAACTGCTCAGTTACCTGTTTATCCATGGTCTTAAAGGTACGCTTAACCCCTCCCCCAGCAGCCACAATACCTTGGGCTACCGCTAAATACACAGAGTCATGGGAGCCAACGTACTTCACTTTCGCCTCTATATTTTTTAGTTTTAAATTTGCTCTGGGTAACACACTGGCAGCAAAAGCAGCTGGTGCGGGATAAGCAAGCTGGTGATTTTTCAATTCGTCTAGTGTTTGAATCGGTGAATCTTTTCTTACCACTATGATCCCTTTAATCTGTTTTCCTTTCTGCTTAACCAAAGCTTGATAACCAACAGAGTCATGAAAAACCGTATAGTGATAGGGGTTCATATACGCGATGTCATACTCACCTTGAGCCAATCGCTTTTCGAAAGTGGGGATATCTCTTGCAGTAGCAAAACGCAATTGAAAATTAGCATTTTGCGACATGACCTCAAGAACCGGAGACCATAGCCTTGCTAACGTACTAGCCGCTTGTTGAGGCACGACACCAAAAGTTAAGATCACAGGCTCATCTGAATGCAAACTATCATTTTTACTCTCAATAGGTTGAGCGTTAACAGTTAAGTTAACACTACAGATAAACGTTAATAATATAAGCCGTTTAAACAGGATTGATATACTCACTTCACACCTCCTTACTAGCGCCATCTTTCAGTAGCTGAGCAAAGCGTATGCCATTAAGAGTGTTTACGCCGACCCAAGCCCATTGCCAGTATTAAATAAGTCGAAATGATATTTTAAATTAACGTCAAACCTATGATACTTAATATGAAAATTGACAAGCTTCTTCAAGCTTAGTAATAGATACTGGAATTTTCAACATCAAACACCTAAGTGCAATTTGCAACAAGGCTAAATCCAGCTTCACAATAATAATTCAGTAAAAATAGATCCCCCCTTCATTAACATTCAAATAGTTACCAAGACTGCGGCTATTCCATGGCATAAGTATTGCTTTAACCTAGTATCGGCAAGCTCGATGGAGCAAGACTATGCTAGATAGCTTATTTAAATTTCAAACCGAAAATCTTAATATTTTGATCGTTGAAGATACTCAGAGTGAGCGTTGCTTTATCGCTAAACTATTGCAAAGCATGGGACTTCACGTAAGCAGTTGTAGCTCTGCTGAACAAGCAATACTTGAGTATGAAAGGCAAGAGGTAGATATAGTGATCAGCGACTGGAGAATGCCAGGGATCACTGGTCCTGAACTTTGTGAGCATTTAAAATCGTTGCCCTTTCCCCCCTATATCATATTGTTAACTTCCAATAACTTAGCGGAGCATATGATCCAAGGCATAGAATCTGGTGCAGATGATTTTATCTCTAAACCATTTGTACCTAGCGTACTAAAGGTCCGCATCTTAGCCGCAGCACGAATTGTTAAACTTCAACGTAAGTTAACTCATAAAAATAGTGAGCTTAATACCGCTCTGGCAAACGAGCATGAGTATCTTGAGCAGATACAGAGTGACATGAAAAGTGCAGTGAAACTGCAAAGCTCTCACCTGCCATCATCAAGTCACTTGATCAATCAGTGGCACTTAGCCACTCGGTTTAACCCCGCACAGGAGCTCGCTGGTGATATTTTCCAATGCATAGAGATAGACAAGACCCATATTGGGTTTTACCTACTTGATGTGACTGGCCATGGCATTGCCGCCTCAATGCAAAGTTTTACCTTAGCTCAGCAACTTAGTTGCAGTAGCTGTGATTGGGAAAGTTTAAACCCAGCGTTAATTATCAATAAACTTAACCAAGACTTTGAAGATCCTGAAAATAATGGACGATTTGCAACGTTAATACTTGGTATTGTAAATAGCTTAACTGGAGAGGTTAAGCTAACCGTTGCTGGGCATCCCCAGCCCATATTATTAGACGATACGGGTGCGAGGTTAATGGAGTTAGATTCAGGACTTCCCTTGGGAATCGATAAACAATTCAGCTACCGATATAGCAAATTCACCTTAAAAAGCCACCAACATTTAATGCTTTACTCGGATGGATTATATGAATCACAGCACCCAAAGTTCGGTGAGTTTGGCATCACTCGATTAGTTAAAAGGTGTGATCAAGCTCATTCACTCTCTCCCGAATCCCTATTGCACCATCTCAGTCACTCAATAGACCTCTGGCAGCAAAAAAAACCACAAGATGATATTTCGATGATGCTGCTATCTGCGCCAAGTCTCTTCAAACAGAGCCGTACACTGGATAGTGCCCCCGTTAAAGAGCTCTACTTTTCTCATGTAGCAACCGAAGATCAGACTTTTAAGAATGAGGCAGATATCAATGAGGTATTGCCTATACAGCAACCCCTTTCAAAAGCACCAATAACTTCAGCTTCAGACTGTATCTCTCGGAGGATATATGAATAGTCTCAAATTAAATTTATCACATTGCGTTTGGAACAGTAACTTACTGTGTAAAGAGCTGGAGCAGTTTCTGGAGCAAAACAGTGTTCAATCACAGCAAAAGTTTAAGGTGATCACTTGTGTAATGGAAGCACTCTCTAATGTCCTTGAGCATACTAATAGTCAAATCGAGGAAATTATTGTTATTTTGCACTGCAATAATGATCGCATTACCGTAGACCTTTTAGACAACTCACCCTACACACCATTAGACGAGCAAATCTCCTGCCCTTCACCACTATCCTTGTCTGGGCGAGGACTTTGGATCATGCAAAATTGGATGGATCAAGTCAGATATCAGAGCTCAGTCGCAGGTACACACCTAAGGCTGAGTCTGTTAAGAAGTTAATATGAATGATGCATTTTACCGGAGTTTAAAAACGCTAGAGTCCTGCCGTCTCCGCGTTTAACTCCTCACTTGAATCATCATTCCCCTTTCATCCCCAGTCACTAGACTGAACACAAATTAATTCAACAAAATCAACTCTTCACTCTAAATTTATCGCCAATTCTCATGTTGCATTCTGCATCGCAGCAATTTGCATTCTGATAGATATCAGTAAAAAGGCGTTATGGAAATAACTTTTTATCTTTATATTCAACAGGATAAGAAATGGCCTAAGTTGTGCAATAACAAAAGTAACCAGACAATAAATACCCTAACGCCTTAATACTCAATGTGATTCTCTAAGGAGCTTAATATGAAATTCTCTCCATTAGCACTCAATAATGCATGCCTAGTTACCCTGCCTAAAGAGATGGTGATAACCCAAACTCCGACACTTAGAGCCGCCATCACGCATCAGATAGAAACCGGTTCAAATAAACTCGTGTTAGATCTTCATCAAGTTGAATTCATCGACTCAAGTGGGTTATCCGTTTTAGTTTCCGCTCTCAAGTTAACTCAGAAAAAGGCAGGAGAGATTATATTGCTCTCTCCAAGCTCTGGGGTAAGGGCTTTGATTGAGCTAACTCGCTTACACCATGTATTTGCTATCTATGAAGATAGAACTGCCGCGATTGAACATATTTGTGAGCAGTAAAACGAGTTTGCAACAACACTATCAAGTTACCAAAGGCATAACTAACAACGGAGTCTCAGTCATGAAAACTACTCGCCTTCTATTTCTGAAAGCACTCCTTGTTGTCGGGGTGATAAACCTATCCGCTTGCATCACCCCCACCATATCCCATAGGGATAATGTTTGCCAAAGTGACAAAAAGAAACAAACTCCCAACCAAATGAGCAGCGAGAAAAAGTCTCAAACTTGTCACTACTACGGTAATAAAATCCCCTACATGAGAGGGTATGCCACAGAGGCAACAAGTAAAAATGCCCCCACGGCTAACACCATTACATCAGCTTCAGACTATGCCTCATTTACTAGACTGTTTAACACACCACTCCTATCTGTGGGCGATAGAGTGAGTATCAAAATATTAAATGGTGACGAGTTTAGTGCAAAAGTCGAAGTTAATGCAGACGGTTTTATCTACCTTCCCTACCTGCCGGCCTTAACAGCCCACGGGGTATCTATCCCCTCACTTAAAAAGAACATTAAACAGCTGTTAATCGATGAAAATTTGATGCTTGAGGGTGCGATCAGATTAAGTATTACCCCCCTAAGATGGGCGCCCATTCAGGTCAGTGTATCTGGTGCAGTATTTGAACCTGGGCTACACAGTATCAACCGTAAATCAGATACAGAGATCAAAGATGATGATGGCGGGCATTCAGGTGATCAAGCCGCAGGCAGAAGCATCTATATGGCCTTAAAGGCATCTGGCGGTATCAGCCCAAATGCCGACATTAGTCGGGTAGTGATCACCCGAGGTCGGCATATTATTGAAGTAGATCTCACTGGGGTAATTAATGGAGACCCTGTGCCTCGCCTAACATTAATGGCCGAAGACCATATTCATGTACCGCAAAATAATCACTTTGACGACTCACTCGCTAGACCATCACAGATCACCGCGCCAGGTATTCGTGTTTTCATCTCTAACCTGACTCAACCTGCAAGCAGTAATGCTCAATCTGCCGTTGATACAGAAGCAACTCGATTCCCCTACGGAACACGGTTATTAACTGGTGTCATTGGTGGTAACTGTGTTGGGGGGGCTCAAAGTACCAATGCAAGTAGGCACGTTATACTTGTAACAAAAAATCCTATAACTCAAGAAGTTGATGTCGTTGAACGCTCTGTTGAACTCCTGATGTCACAATCTTGGAAATCACACATAAACCCCGTACTACTTCCTGGTGACGGAATAGCTTGCTATGACTCAGGTGTTACCAATATACGTGAAATAGCACGAACAATAACTGAGATCATTGTTCCTGCCACCTTACTCGGCATACTTTAACTAAGGACAGGGAAGAAAGATGAAAAAACACCATCCCAGTCAGCTGCTCTGGTTAAGACGAGCAGCAGTCAAAGGAAGCAGCCTTCCTGTTAATGCTCGTCGATGGGTTTATATCAAGACAGCAATTGGAGCACTAACGCTCATCTGGAGCTTAGTCACCTTAGTGCTAGTCATGAGTCCAACTCGTTTTGAAAGTAAATGGACCTTAATTTTACCCGGTGCTGGTGCTGGTGCGCTCGTTAATCTCGACAGCATAGGCCAAGCCACCAGCACGAATAGCTCTCCCTACGCAAGCTCCGCCATTGATCCTCGTGAAAACTATAAAGCGCTCTCTATGAGCAGTGTGTTGATTAATGCTGCCGCTAAAACAATCAAAATTCCTAATTATAAAATGGGGAAACCTAAGCTTAAACTGCCAAATCAAACGGGACTGATGCAATTTACCATAAGTGGACCCAGTGCAGAGGGCGCCCAAGAAAAAGCCTGGGCTCACTACCACAGCTTACAAGCTCTACTGTCCAGATTAAGAGATGATGAAACACAACAGAGAGAAAATGGCGTTAAAGTAGGACTCGATGGCTTTGCAAATAAAGTCAGCCAGAGTCAGGATAAAATCCTTAGTTTTCAGTCTCAAATAGGGCTGGTCTCGCTGGACCAATTTAAGGAGCTTGCGCTTACTATAGAGAGACTCAGACACAATAGAGTCAATATGGTATCAAAACTTCAAGGGGTAATAGCCAGCCAGAAGATGCTTGAGATGCATCTTTCACTCAACGCCAAGCAAGCTGCAGATCTACTGAAACTGAAAAATGACCAACTCTATCAACAACTCTTGGTGATCTATACTCAAGCAACGACAACCTTGGCTGAGTTCTCAGGTCGATATGGAAAGAAACATCCACAAGTGATGACTCAAAAACATCAACAAGATGCACTATTTCAGGCGTTAAAAAAGCGCTGCAAGATACTTTTGGGCTACCAAGATGATGTCTTGATGCTTAAGCTCTCTGCAGATGATATCGACGGCCGGGCTCAGTTAATGAGACAGCTCATCTCTTTAAACACTGAAGCTGAAGGATTAAATCAAGAGATAAAAAGTTTAACAACCCAGATTGCCGCATGGGATACCCGACTGGAAGACAGTAACGATGATGCCGCTAAACTCGAAGATCTTCATAGAGAACATCAACTCGCCACCGCTGTATTTACTTCAGCCTTAGCAAAACTTGATATAGGAAAAGCTGATATCTATTCCGCTTACCCACTCATTCAACTGCTCGCCCCACCATCACTGCCAGAAAAGCCAAACAAACTCTCCACCATTCTAGCGCTCCTTGGTGGGATCATATCCTCCATCTTCTGCTTAGCTGGATTAAGTATTCTCTGGGTTAGAAAGCCTATTTTGCAAAAAATATTGATGACTTAATCTATCCAAAGGAGTCTCTATGGGGAGCAAACGATTTAACCCAGATCCCGTGTCGATGAATACAGATGAGAAAATTATCTGGTACAGCATCACCTATACCTACCTGTTCTGGGTGCTGGGCGCCATGTATATCGTCGCCCCAGTCATAGGCTGGATACTCCTGTTGAGAATGGCAAAACGCTATATATTTGAACGAGAAGACTTCGTCATTACCCCAGCTCAACTTTGCTGGATATTTGGCATGTGCATCATGCTGATCGCTCTCGTCATCGCACACTTCGACTTTGAACTCGGGATCCCAAAATTAATCAAGTCCAGCATAGGTTGGGCAAAAGGCTGGGCACTTCTCGCCGTTTTTCCACTTTTAGGCTCATTAAAAATAAGACCAGAACTTATCTATCGCGCCTGCTGTGTTGTCAGTAAACACACCCTTATTATCCTTCCTTTCTGTATTCTCGCTTGGCTTGCAGGCCTACCGAGTACCCTATATGTGTCTCCCCTGAGTATCATTGGTGGCCCTGGCCCTGAGTTTTTCAGCGTTAGCCTTTACGAGATTGACCCCGGTAGTGGTACTCCTAGATGGCGACTCTTCACCCCGTGGGCACCGGCTTTAGGCATGATGGGAAACCTTTTTCTGAATTTTGCCATTCAGGAGAAAGAGCGTCGCTATAAGGTATATGGGATCTTAGGTAGCTTGGTTATGGTCTTAGTCTCTCAGTCACGCTTAGCCATCGTATGTTACTTGCTGCTACTTGGTTACTTTGCCTTTATTCGCTGGCACAAGTCCCCTTGGCTCTACTTTGTCGCTTCCCCCTCCGCCTTAATATTAGGACTCTTAGGGGTTCATGTGCTCGAAAAAATAGAGCTGAGTATCTCAGCGATAAAATCTGCAAGAGCGGGGTCAACTCGAGTTAGGGAACATCTAGGACAGATTGCACTACAGCGATGGGCTAACGAGGCTCTCGTATGGGGCCATGGTATCGTGGAGCGAGGCCCGCATCTTGTGGAGTATATGCCTATTGGCTCTCATCATACTTGGTTTGGCCTACTCTTCGTTAAAGGCTTAGTAGGCGCTATTGCACTAGCGCTTCCTTTAATCTGCAGTCTACTCAGTTTAATTAGCGAAATATCAAAGTCCCCAGTCGCGGCTTCTGCAATTGCAGTGCTATTACAGTTGTTTCTCTATACCTTTGGGGAAAATTTAGAGATCTTAGCCTACCTGTTCTGGCCAGGGTTGGTTATTGTCGGTATTGCACATAAACGAAAAGGTCAATAAATAAACTCTCAACTAAAAAGGTAATTGCAAATACTGATAATAGGATTGCAATTTGCAACACGGCTAATGGATATCAATAGCAAGCTGCAACCAACTCATCAGAAAATCACAGTCGGCTAACGAAACTTTAGGGTTACCGCCTTACTTTCAACAACTTAGCAAAACACCAACCCTTGGCATGAAATCTGTATTACTTTACCTAGACCCGGTATCAGCAAGGTTTATGTATGAGCCAAGTACTAAAACAACAAACAGATCCCACAATACAGCAAGCTAAGAGTCGCTTCTCAAAAAGCCTCTTCTGGTTGGGATCGGCTCAAGTCATGGGACGTGTTGTACGCCTAGTTTCCAGCATTATTTTAGCCCGGCTATTTACCCCTGAAGTGTTCGGACAAGTCGCCATTATACTGACCTGTTTTGAACTCATCTGTACACCCACTAGACGGATCACCTCTGCATCACTCATCAAGACGAACGACGATGAGCTAGCTGCATCACTCCCAAATGCAAATAAAATAAATTGGTTTGCATCAATCACCGCATTTGTTGCCATGAGCTTACTCAGTTGGCCTCTCGCATTTTATCACCAAGACACGATCATAATCGCGCCTATGATACTCATGGCAACAAGCTATCTCCTGCTTCCTATCGGTATGTTGCATGCAGCAATTAACCTTAGAGCAAATAAAATGCGTGTTGTTGGCCGCGCAATTTTGTGGCAAACCGTAGGCGATGGACTCCTAACCGCCACATTTGCACTATTGGGATGGGGGATTTGGGCCATTATATTGCCAAAGGTGCTGGTTATACTGATCTGGATAGCTATACACAGGTACCATAATCCACTTCCCAAATCTAATAACCACAGTGTGAGTGGCTTGCCTATTCCTAAAATGTTTAATTTTGGATCTATGGTTGGTTTGAGCGATCTGAGTATCTCGTTAAGACAAAACATCGACTACCTCTTAATCGGCTACTTTCTTGGTTTAGAAGCTTTGGGGATCTACTTCTTCGCGTTTAACACTAGCTTAGGAATAAGCCTTGGCATTATTCAAAGTTATGGAACAGCGCTCTATTCCCACCTTTGTGGCGCCAAAAAAAAGCAACAAAAAGTCATCGCCTCACATGAGCTTAAAGCGCGCTACAGTCACTCATTGATATTGATCTTAAAAATAGCCATTCCAGTGATTGCACTACAAACCCTTCTCTCTCCAATTTACTTACCATTAATCTATGGCAGTAAATGGATAGAAGCTGGTGCTCTGCCTGTATTTATTCTTCTCTGCCTAAGTGGTCTGGTAAGGCCCGTAGGCGAAGCAGCAAGCCAGCTACTCATTAGTCTGAACAAAAGTCGATTAAATCTCAGCTTTAACCTCGGCTTTACACTACTGCTAGCCATAACAATCGCGGTCTGCAGTCAGTGGGGCTTAGTGACTGTGGCCCTTGGGATCTTAATTATTCACCTTCTCTGCATGCCAGCCCTTAGTTTTTACATTCAACAGTTCATTCTTAGTAAGCAGGCAATCTGCACTGAAGAGGGACTCAAAAGCCATTCGAAACGTTTTAATCAGGAGGTTCACCATGACGCCTAGAGTATCTGTAGTAATGCCTATCTATAATGTGCAGCACTTTGTTAAAAGCGCGATAGATTCAGTACTAAGCCAGTCATTTACTAATTTCGAGCTTATTCTGGTTAACGATTGCTCCACAGACCAAAGCCTCGCGATATGTAAAACCATACTCGATCACCGGATCCGTATCGTCAACCATGAACAGAATAAAGGCTTAGCCGCAGCTCGCAATAGCGGGATCCGCCATGCTATCGGAAGGTATGTCGCCTTTATCGACTCAGACGATATGTGGCATAAAGACAAGCTAAAAATGCATGTTGATCACCTAAACGACTCCCCAAGAGTTGGGATCAGCTTCTCACGTTCAAGTTTTATGGATCATAAGGGCAAGAGAACGGAATTTTATCAGATGCCTCAACTTAAAGGGATCACAGCCGCCGATCTACTGTGTCGTAACCCCGTTGGTAATGGCTCCGCTCCCGTTATTCGCCGTGAAACCCTGAATGATATTCGCTTTCAAGCGCTAAACCACCCTGAGCATTACACCTGCTATTTCGATGAAAGATTTCGCCAATCAGAAGATATTGAGTGCTGGTTAAGAATTGTCGCTACCACTCACTGGAAGATGGAGGGGATCCCTGAGCCATTAACCTATTACCGCCTGAATCAGCAGGGGCTCTCTTCTAATATCATTAAGCAGTTAGCATCTTGGGAGTCGATGATAGACAAGGCTAAACTTTACGCTCCAAAACTCCTTGCAAAGCATGAACATAATGCAAGAGCCTATCAACTCAGGTACCTTGCGCGACAATCTATTAGAAATGGCAGTGGTAAAGCAGCCATCAGCCTGATGAACCGTGCACTTACTGAGTCTCCCTCAATAATGATCAATGAAACAGCCAGAACACTCGTCACCTTTACTGCCGCCTATCTACTCTGGCTACTGCCTTCATCCGTTTACAAGGTTTGCGAGAGCATAGGCCAGACTCTATTAGGTTTTGTGCAGAGAAATCGCATCAGTAAAGATGGCGTTAAGTCATCAATGTTGTCTTAAAAGAAAAAAGACGGGCTTCGCCCTCCTAGGACGGCACAAGTGCCTACTAGGTTCTAGGGCGCTTCGCTGCTATAAAGACGAATGCTGCGCTTACGGTAAGATCAAAATCAAAAGCTGAATCTTTTTTGCTTTATCCGTGAGTGAGGTACAAACGTTCCGTCATCTGTAAACGCAGCGTTCGTTCTAGCTTTTGATTTCCTAGCAGGCCGGAGGCCGTCCTCGAAGCGAAGCGTCCTAGGTCCTAGAACCTTATTTTTAAAGTAGGTCTGTATTTATGCCGTCAGGCATGTACGATATCAGTTATTGATGGGCTAAAGCCCAACCTACAGGGTAAAAACAAAGACTAGCTACGCCCTTCTTAGCCTTTATAGCAGGCCGAAGGCCGCCCTAGTAGTGAGCTTGAGAACGTCCTCGCAAGGAGTTTACGACTGTTCTAGAAGATAACGCAGTCATCGTCCTTCTTAGCCTTTACCCAAGCCCCAAGCAAGGAGCTTGCGGCTGACCTCGAAGCTGACGAGGTCGGCACCTTTCTTTTTTCCGTAAGTCAGGCACGAAGGTTCCATTATCTATCGGTACTTGGTTCACCTTTACTTTAACTTTTACCTTAATATGTAACTCTAGACGCTTCCCCAGACTCATCCATATTCCCTCTTTATCTGCATTGCAAACTGCAACATCCTCGATGACAAGTAATCGAAAACAGACTCAAAACATAGTAATCATCTGAAAATAAACAGTAAAAATAGTTGGCCTAACCTATGCAATAACTAAGAACATGAACACAACACCAATAGCAGCACGCTTAAGGCAGGCAGAATGACCACTCAGACACAAGTTAAGCAAGCAGCGACAATGCCTAATTTCATTCGAGGAATCGACTTTATCTCAGCTCTGCTCTTAATCTTGGCTGCAAGTCCAGTACTGCTACTCAAATACCTGTATAGAAAATTCAAATATGGTGCAGCTATTGAGCGTGTTTATATCTACGGAGTCGACAACAAGCAACTCAGCCTTTATCAATTTACTGGTGAAGGGATATGCTGTCAGTGGCCACAGTTAATCAACCTACTCAAAGGCGATATCTCGCTATTAGGAACAGAAAAGAGTTACATATTTTCCTCTTCACAGAGTAACAAGAGTGACACCGCAGACACTTATGCTAAGACACAAGACATCCAGAATCGCTCTCGAACCACCAGCATTAAACCTGGGCTAATATCATTCAAATTAATGCATCAACAGATGGGGCTCAGCTTTGAAAACCAAGAGCTTGCCATTACTCAAGCCCATAAAGGTGCCTTCTCTTATCTCCTCGCTCTGGCTCGTACCTCTCTTATCTGGTTACTATCCAGTAAGCAAGCTAACCAAAATATCAGTGATATTCATCTGTTCGATATTAAGCTTTCTAATTTAAGCATGACCGAGATGTTAACGCTGATTATCGAAAATGCTCAAAATTATCAGAAAAAACAGCTATCTAATACTGGCTCACCTACAGCAAAGATAAATCAGCATTTCAGTCAGTACGCATTTGTTAACGCTGACTGCATGAACATCAGCACCAAAAACTCCCAATACCGTGACTGCTTACAGACCTCATGTGACAGGGTTTTTGCTGACGGCTCAGGCATACGAATAGCCAGCATCTGTAAGGGAGTCGCACCTAAAGATAATCTAAACGGCACAGATATGTTTCCAAGGCTGTGTGAACAAGCAGCCGATGCCGGTCTATCCATTTTTCTACTGGGCGCCGATAAAGGAGTTGCTGCAATTGCCGCTCAGAATATGCAACTCAAGTACCCAAAACTAAAAATTGCAGGAACTCATCATGGCTTCATCAGCGATCCTTTAGTCGAGCAACAAGTGATAGATAAAATCAATCACTCCAAAGCCTCCATACTGCTCGTCGCCATGGGTGCACCAAAACAGGAGTTATGGTTAGCAAAACATAAGCATCAACTCGATGTTGGCGTTGGGGTTGGAGTCGGCGGGCTGTTTGATTTCTATGCAGAAAAGGTTAAACGCGCGCCATTATGGGTCAGACAGATGGGAATGGAGTGGATATGTCGCCTAAGTGAAGAGCCTAAAAGAATGTGGAAACGATACATCATAGGTAATCCACTTTTTCTCTATCGCGTTTTTAAAGAGATACAATCTCAGAAACATTTAGCTAGCCAACAAAAACATCAAGCTGCTCTCTCTGGATTATCCGCTCCACACTGCCTCATGGTGGAAACATCTAGGCTAACCAATATGCAAGCAAATAACCTCAGCGCCACTCATCGCTGTACACGTCAAAGACTACAGGGAAAAGTCACTGCGCTAGTTAAGCGAAGTTTTGACCTGATAGCAGGCTCAATCATCTTATTAAGCTTACTCCCTTTTCTGCTTCTTGTTGCCTTAGTGATCCGCTTGGAGTCACCTGGCGCCGTGCTCTTTAGCCAGCAAAGGGCTGGGAAAAACAATCTCTCTTTTACCATGTGGAAGTTTAGATCTATGTACCTAGATGCAGAGCAAAGGTTAGCAAAGCTACAAGCAGACAATGAGATGAAGGGCGGCGTGCTATTTAAGATGAAGCGAGACCCCAGAATCACCCATATCGGCAAACTCATCCGTAAAGCTTCAATTGATGAACTTCCACAGCTATGGAACGTCATTTTAGGCGACATGTCTTTAGTTGGACCACGCCCTGCACTGTTAACAGAGGTAGAGCAATATTCAATGCAAGATAGAAAAAGACTGGCTGTCAAACCGGGAATAACCTGTATCTGGCAGGTCAGTGGCCGTTCAGACATTCCTTTCGATCAACAAGTTAAATTGGATGTGGATTATATCTATCAACAATCATTACTCACCGATATTTGGATTTTAGTTAAGACCATTCCCGCTGTACTGCTCGCTAAGGGCGCTTATTAAAATATGTTCCAAAAAGTGCAGGTAGATGGATTCGCAGATAATAGGAGAAGGCAGATGCAAGCAATTATCTTCGCAAATAGAATAGGTGATGAACTCGCCCCCCTTGAACAACACTATTGCCCTGCATTGCTGCCTGTAGGCAACAAGCCTGTCATTGAATATACCTTAGAGGATATCGCCACCTCAGGAGTCTCTGAGGTAAAGTTAATCATCTCATCACAAGCTCAAGAGGTTGAACGACAACTTGGTGATGGAGAGCGGTGGGGGATTAAAATTGAATACTTCTTAAGCAAACCACAAGAAAAAACGAAATCGGTACTCAATCGGTTATCACTACCCACTAATGAATCAATACTGATCATCAGAGGTGATATTTTCCGCTCCCCCTGTATCGCTAGCTTTATCAACTTCTCTAGACAATTTCCTAACGAATTTGTACAAGCCAAAATGGCCAATGAGAACGCTGGAATGTCACTGCTTCCAGCCGCACAGCCCTATCTTGATAGTATTGACTGGCCCCTTATCAATAATGGTGAAAACAACAGTGTCGTCACTCTCGTACTACATGGCCTTTGCAATATGCTCGATAGTTTTCAGGCATATTTGCAGGTAAATTTAAGTTTAGCCAGAAATGATATTCCAGCCTTAACTCCAATGGAGCGCAGTTTCACATCCGCCAATCCAGAGCAAGACTTTTATGTAGGAGCAAAAGCCGACACTCAAGGGCTAGATAAACAGCATGCTTGGGGGATCATTGGTGAAAACAGCAAGGTAGATCCCAGCGTTGAGATGAAGAACACTGTCATCATAGGTAACGATACGCTGATCGATAAAGGCTCGATACTAGAGAGCTGTTTAATTCTGCCGCACACTTATGTTGGCGAAGGGCTAGAGGTTAATAACAGCATATTATGCAAAAACTTACTGATTAATTTAAATACTGACGGCCACATACAAGTTGATGATCAGGCCTTAATTGGCCCCAGTCAAATTGAAGCTAATATCACGCCTTCGCAAACACACTTTATGACTCGACTCTTGATCCTGGCTATTTTGCTTATTAGTCTGCCATTTTGGCCTCTTGTGGCAACTTACTCCCTTATCAGAATCATCCTTCTCAAGCTAAAAGCAAAACCTATCATGCAAGAGATGGTTAATGACAACTTAGGTCAAAGCTTTATTGCCTACTCATTCAATACTCCGACTCGAATTATCTCGCTCCTTCCTCAACTTTGCTTGGTGCTTACCGGCCAGTTAGACCTTTTTGGGGCACCGGCCCAAATACGTTATGCAAGTGGACAAAATAAACATCGGCTTGGAGTATTCGGCCCGGTTCAACTGCTTCTTGATGGAGATGCCCCAGAGGAGGAGCGCTCACTCTTAATGTTGGAGTTTGACAATAATCCCAGTAACACCAAATACCTATCTCTATTAAAGCAGTCACTGTTCATGCCTAAACCTTTGCACTCACAAGAGAATGTCAACAAGGCAATCAATTAACGGCTCCCTTTGACGGTGACAGGAGAATGAAGATGAAAACGATAATTACCTATGGCACTTTCGATCTCTTTCATTTCGGCCATGTACGTCTTTTCCAGCGACTCAAAGCCATGGGGGACAGGCTCATCGTTTGCGTATCTACGGATGAATTTAATGCAAAAAAAGGCAAGGCCGCTTTTTTCAATTACCAGCAAAGAGCGGAGATCATCGCAGCGTGCCGCTATGTAGATTTAGTGCTACCAGAAACAAACTGGGAGCAAAAAAGAGAAGATATAGAAAGACTTGATATTGATATCTTTGGCATGGGGAGTGACTGGCAAGGCAAATTTGACCACCTATCCAATCAATGCAAAGTCGTGTACCTCGATAGGACAGGTAATATTTCAACCACAGAGATAAAGAGCAACTTAGGGGCTAACCAGGGGCGCTCGTAGTATTAAGCATCCCTTGAAAAAGCGTGAATAAATGGCAATAACCTAAGCTAGGGCAGCGAAGGACAAAACATAGAGTGAGTATCTATCATGACTTTTTTCAGCGCGATAATAAGAAAAATCATCTATCACACAGCGGGTTTATGTCCTAGGGTCAATAAGGCCGTATTAGGCAGCTATAAAAACCAGTTTTCAGATAACGCCAAGTATCTTTATCTTCATTGGCAACACACTGGATTAATACGCTCCATTTGGATAAGTGGCGATAATGCGGTCATTAAACGCTTACGAAAAGAGGGATTTGAAGCATATAACAGACGCAGCATTGTAGGCATTTTTCACTGCTTAACCGCTAAGTTCTACTTTTACAATAGTTACGTAGGCGATATTAATCAGTATTTTGCTAAAGGTGCGGTCAAAATAAACCTATGGCATGGCTCACCGCTCAAAAAAATTGAGTTCGACATCACTTCAGGCCCTTTGGCTCATACTTACCAAGCCGATACCCTTCTTGGGGAATGGAAAAATAGACTACATTACCACCAGCAACATATAAAACCCGATATGATGCTCAGCCCAAGCCCTGTGATAGATAGCCTATTTTCTTCGGCTTTTAGGCTCGCCGCCCATCAACTCATTCGCAGCGGTAACCCAAGAACCGATTACTTCAAACGTTACCCAGAGCAAACCAAGTCGATACCAGAGCTACTTAATACTCAATATAAAAAGGTCATCTTATATGTGCCAACTTGGCGAGACAGTAACATTAACAATAAAAGAGATGAGCAAAAAAAAACCATAGAGAATCCATATGATAAAGGGTTCGATTGGGCTGCACTATCAAAGCAACTCAAGCGTAACAAGCAGCTATTCTTAGTCCGGTTTCATCCTAATGAAGCTCATCTGGGAAAAGATCTAAATCAATACTCAAATATTATCGATATTTCACACTGGGAAGATGTTTACAATATTCTTCAGGGCGTTGATCTGCTTATCACCGATCAATCCTCCCTGTTTATCGATCTCTTACTCCATCAAGTCCCCATTCTTTTTTACTCATTCGAGCAAGGTGGGAAACCTGAAAAGCTCAGGGAGATATATGATTACGCAGAATTTTTACCTTTAGTCGGGCAAGTAACGAGCAATGAAGCCATTAATAACAGGTATCGCGTTTACCAATTTCAAGTATTAATGGAGCGGTTAGACCGAGATGAGACCTTTCATATCTCCCCCTCAACCATTAATGAATACCAATTACTGCGAAATATCTTCTGGCAACAACAAAAATGTGATGCATTCGAAAACATCGAGCACTACCTGTTTTCCAATAAAAAGCAGAACAAAACAGAGGGAACAGAGAAAAGTGGGCTACTAGGTTCTAGGTTCTAGCGCTTTGCTACTGAAACAAGAATGAGCTTTGCCCTGCGAGGACGGCACAAGTGCCAGCTAGGTTCTAAAGCGCTTCGCTTCTATAAAAGAGAAAGCAGCTGAAGATCTTCTTCTTTTGTAGGTTGGCATTGATGCCGTCGATCTTGTTTGTTGTAGTTCTCAGGAATTGATGGGCTAAAGCCCAACCTACAGTATGTGGAGAAAGGAGCTGCATCAGCAATAGAATCTTAGTCGTCCTTGCGGCGAATGCCAGAATCCTGTTTCGCTTTAGCTTTAGCTTTAGCTTTTATAGCAAGGCGCAGCCCGCCCTAGGAACCTAGTGAAGATGACGAAGTTATCGCCCTTATTTTTAGCTTCACCCGAAGCAATTTAACCATAATAGCTTTCAACTATTTGAGTAAAGCGAGGAATATCAACACGTGGTAGTTGATTAATACCCGCAGCGGCGGCGCGGCCGCCTCCAGTTGCAAACTGACTGCATATGTCACCGGCGCCTTGCTTATTAGATAGCGGAGCTCGAAGTGACACGGTAAAGCTTCCATCACTGTTCTCAGTAAAGACGCCATGAGCACTATCTTGATTTTGATTAGCAAGCTGATTACCAAACACACCACTTATCCTTCTAGACCAAGGCGCATTCTCTAATTCAAACAAGGATAAGGTTGCACTTTGGTAAAAAGGAGTTACAGCCAACGCTCTGTCTATGTCTTGGCCAAACGCCTCCTTTAATCGGTGAAAAGGAGAGCGTAAATCCGCAATCACATCGAAAGGATCTGGATATTTTAACAGCGCCTTATAAAGCTCTGCGGGGTGAAAGTGCAGATCATCAATATGAGCGCCATAACCATTATAGTTAACCAAGATTCCAAGCTCATTAAGCTGTTTTGCTTGAGACAGAGAAAGGCCCGCTTTGTTGCAAAGGCCATCAGCCTTGGCAATGAGATTATCACCATAGGTTGCAGCGATTGCCCAGAGGTGGAACTTCCCTTGCAAATAGCTATCAATAATCAAACTGGTACAGGTATTAGCATCTAAGTCTATATGAGCATCTAAATTTGCAATTTGTGGGATCTCACCGCTACGATGATGATCGCTATAAAAAACCTTAGCACCAGATTCAAGCGCAGACAGGAGCCCTACTCTGTTTTTCTCCATGGAGATATCCAGCACAGTTAGACTGTCTTGTGCCGTAAGGGAGTACTTTTTTGTTAATGGCTCAAGTAGCTCAATATCACGCTTAACGCCAGTAACTAAGGTTGCTATAAGAGGCTGAGCTAAACGCAGCTGTAATAGCGCGATTATCCCATCAGCGTCGCCATTAAAAATATCGTAATTCATAACTGTTTTTTCAACATATTATTTACTCGCAACTAGAGGCTTTCTTTGCTCTGTTTTTAGATTGAATATACCCGTTCACGATAAGGTAATTAACCACTTGCTCTGCACATGCTTTGATGGACTTCTCAGCCGTCTTCACATGGATCTCAGGTAACTTAGGTAGCTCATAAGCTGAATCGATGCCGGTAAAATTTTTAATCTCCCCTGCCCGGGCTTTTTTATAGAGCCCCTTGGGATCTCGCTCTTCACACACCTCAAGCGGCGTGTCGATAAACACCTCAATAAACTGCTTATCTGCTAACAGCTGCCTGACCAAGTCACGATCCGCAACAAAGGGAGAGATAAAAGCGGTCGATACAAGTAACCCAGCATCAACAAACAGTTTTGATACCTCACCGATACGGCGAATATTCTCAACTCGATCTTTATCTGAGAAACCTAAATCGCCATTAAGCCCATGACGAACATTATCACCATCAAGCAGATAGGTCTTGCACCCTAAATCATAGAGTAATTTATCCACAGCATTAGCCACTGTAGACTTACCAGAGCCACTCAGCCCCGTAAACCAAAGCACGGCAGGCTTGTGCCCCTGCGCCGCAACCCTTTGCTCATGGCTCACACTTGCATTATGCCAGACAACATCAGAGGATTTATCTTCAACCTCTATATCCTGATAAGGTGACGCGCTAGTTTTAGATAATGATGACATAAAAATATCCATTAGTTGTTTTAAGCTTCAAGGCTTTCTTAGCTGTATCTTGTGCTCGAAGAAACTATTAACAGCCCGAGCTAAAACGGAAAAAAGATCGGCACAGCCGTTAGCACAATAGCCGCATAAACCAGACTGACAGGTAAACCGATTTTAACAAAGTCCATCAGCTTATACTGGCCTGCGTTATACACCATCAAGTTTGTCTGATACCCATAAGGACTGATAAAACTGCCACTCGCCGCAAACGCAACCGTCATGATAAATGGCAATATATCCACGCCAAACCCTAAGGCAATACTGTAAGCGACTGGAAACATCAAAGCTGCTGCCGCATTATTGGTCACAAGTTCAGTAATAAGCCAAGTGGCAAGGTACACCAAGACCAGTGCCATAAACAGGTGCTCTTTATCGGCCACTTGATTGACCCACTGAGATAACAGCTCAACCACACCAGTATTCACTAAGGCGTGAGAAAGCAAAATGGCGGTGGAAACAATAAGCCAGATATCAACAGGAAAGCGCCTAACGACTTCATTGACGCTAAGGCATTGGCTAAAAATCAATACACCTAGGAGTAACATTAACCCTTGGAGCATCTCAATCACTCCAGTAGCGGCTAACCCAATCGTGAACACAAAGCCACCAATGGATAACCAAGCTTTAAAGCCATTATTGCGTGTTTCAGGCTCAACACCACTGATCACAATAAAGTTTTTACTGAGATTTCGTCGTGACTTAAAGTCATCCCCCACGGCCAAAATTAAAAAATCGCCAGCCTTTATCACCACTTCGCCTAACTTACCCGATATCTCCTCACCATCACGCCTGATAGCAACCACGGCAGCGTCAAAAAGCGCTCTAAAACCAGCATCTTTTAAGGTTTTTGAGATAAGCACACTCTCTTGCTTAACCACAACCTCAGTCAGGTTAGAGTCCAGCAGACCATTTTTCTCGGCAAACATCTCTAACCCAGAAAACTGACTAAGCTGCATCATCTTAGTGATATCGCCACTGAAAATAAGCCTGTCACCAAGCTGCAGCACTTCGGTCGGTGTGACTGGACTAATCAGACGTTTATTGCGCACCACCTCAACTAGAAACAGAGACTCAAGATGCCTTAGCCCATTGTTTTCAACTGAGCGACCAATTAACTCTGAGCCCTCAACCACTTCAGCATCGATAAAGTAACCTTTTGAGCAAGACTCTTTATGTTCAATCTCAGGTAACCAGCGAGAAACGACTCTTAACACCAATCCACAGGCCAGTACCAACATGGCACCAACAGCGGTAAAGGAGAAAAAGCTCAATGACTTTCCCTCTGCATCGATGTAGAGACTATTAATGATCAGGTTGGTTGACGTACCAATCAGTGTCAGCGTTCCCCCCAAAATTGCCGCATAGGAGAGAGGCAAGAGTAATTTACTGGCAAAGTGGTGTGGATTATTACGAATTGGAGAGAGTAAAGTGGCTACCACAGCCGTATTATTTAATAGGGCTGAACTAAGTGCCGTCACGCCAAACAGACGCGCCCAAGTTGAATTGTAACTGCCAACTATCACCTTAGAGGCTATCACCCGCAGTAAACGGGTTTTCTCAAGGGCGAACGAGCATAGGATCAGTAACACTAAGGTCACTAATCCTGGATTAGACATACTCGATAGAAGCTGCTCACGCGATACAAGATTTAGCCCCACTAAGACAAGTAGGGCTACACCAAATACCAGAGATGGACGACTCTGGAAGCTAATAAGCCCCAAAATCGTCATGCAGAACACCCCTATCGTCAAATAAGCATCTAGTGACATAACATCCTGACTCTCATTGTAGGAGCGGCTTTAGCCGCGATTAATACATATAAAAACATCGGGGCTAATAAAGCCCCTCCTACGTATAACTTATCCTTTAGAGATATCCTTGGCGCCCCAATGTGGAAAGTGCTTACGCACTAGCGCGTTCATCTCTAACTCAAATTCAGAGTACTCATGGGCTTTGGTTGATTTAACTTCTATCGGATTGCGGATCATGCCAGCACCAACTGTCACATTCGTTAACCTGTCTATGATGATAAAAGAGCCTGTAGAGCGATTAACATCGTAAGCATCGAACTGTACCGGCTCGGTTACTGCAAAGTGACAGTTACCGATCTCGTTCAAGGCTAATTGCTGAGCAGACTGCTTCTCTAGCGTATTTACATCAACTTTATGGTTAATCGCATCAGCATAGCCATAAACAGACTTACTGCCGACTTTTATCGCATACTCACGATCGACACACAGTGGCTCCTCTGTCATCCAAACAACATCGGCCTCAAAATGGCTAACCGAAAAAGGCTTGTCATGGGGACGAGCCAACATATCACCGCGGCTAATATCTATCTCATCTTCAAGGGTCAGTGTCACAGCTTGACCAGCAACCACTTTTTCAAGCTCACCGTCAAATGTCACAATCGACTTAACTCGGCTCTCTTTATTTGAGGGAAGAGTGGCGACAGTATCTCCAACACGAATTTCACCTGAACCTATGGTGCCGCAAAAGCCACGAAAATCCAGATTAGGTCTATTGACGTACTGCACCTGAAAACGAAATGACTCGCTTCTATCCTGTTCAACTGACACCGTATTAAGTAGCTTTAGCAGTGTCGAGCCCGGGTACCAGGTCATATTAGGGCTTTCATTGACAACGTTATCGCCCTTTAGTGCAGAGATAGGAACAAAACGCACATCGCTAAAGGAGAGATCCTCAGCAAACTCGCGATACTCTTTCTTAATTTTTTGATAGGTCGCTTGATCGTAATCAATGGCGTCCATCTTATTAATGGCGATGATGACGTGCTTGATCCCAAGCTGAGAACAGATGAAACTGTGACGCCTTGTCTGAACCTGAACACCGTGTCGAGCATCAATCAAAATAATAGCAAGGTCGCAAGTCGACGCTCCCGTCGCCATATTTCGAGTGTACTGCTCATGACCAGGGGTATCTGCGATGATAAATTTACGCTGCTCAGTAGTGAAATAGCGATAGGCCACATCGATGGTAATGCCCTGCTCTCGCTCAGATTGCAATCCATCCACCAGCAGTGCTAGGTCAAAAGAGTCATCGGTGGTATTAAAACGCTTAGAGTCTTTCTCAATCGCTGCCATCTGATCTTCAAAGATCATCTTACTGTCGAATAACAGGCGACCAATTAACGTTGACTTACCATCATCCACGCTGCCGCAAGTCAGCACTCGCAACATATCTTTGTTTTCATGAACTTTCAGATACTCTTCAATATCTGAAGAAATTAAATTTGAACTGGTAGTCATCTCTGTTCCTTATCTGTGAGCATTGAGAATAGGAAAACTTACTCACGGTTGAATCAATATGCTTTTTAACAAAAGACGCTTCTCTGCGTTGCTCTCTTAACACAAGAATGCCTTTCCTGGCGCAAGCCAGTCTTACTTCTAAAATCGCTTTCCAATTTTAGAAGTATCCTTCAATCTTCTTCTTCTCCATCGAGCCTGCCGAGTCATTATCAATCACTCGGCCCTGACGTTCAGAAGTCGTACAGAGCAGCATCTCTTGAATAATTTCTGGCAGTGTTTGAGCCTGTGATTCAACCGCGCCAGTCAGTGGATAACACCCTAATGTTCTAAAACGAACCATCTTCTTTTGCACATCTTCATCAGCTTCGAGTGGCATACGATCATCATCAACCATGATCAAAGTGCCATCACGCTCGACCACTGGTCGCTCAGTTGCCAGGTACAGTGAGGGGATCTCAATCCCTTCTAGATAGATATATTGCCAAATATCGAGCTCAGTCCAGTTCGATAACGGGAACACACGAATACTTTCTCCCTTATCGACTTTACCGTTATAGATATTCCACAGCTCAGGACGTTGGTTTTTCGGATCCCATCTGTGTTTATTATCGCGGAACGAGTAAACACGCTCCTTAGCACGGGATTTCTCCTCATCACGACGTGCCCCACCAAATGCTGCGTCAAAACCATGAGCATCAAGCGCTTGCTTAAGCCCTTCAGTTTTCATGATATCGGTATGCTTAGCGCTGCCATGGGTAAAGGGACTGATATTCATCTCTAAACCACGAGGGTTTTTATGGACAATAAGATCGAAACCGTGTTTCTTAGCCATTTGGTCTCGAAACTCAATCATCTCCTTGAATTTCCAATTCGTATCAACGTGCATCAAAGGAAACGGGATTTTACCTGGGTAAAATGCTTTACGAGCAAGATGCAGTAGAACAGAGGAATCTTTACCAACCGAATAAAGCATCACAGGATTATCAAATTCAGCGGCAACCTCACGCATGATTTGAATCGATTCAGCTTCAAGCTGCTTAAGATGAGTTTGATGTGTCGACATATGGATTTCCGTATGGCCCTTATCTATTCAATCTGAACAGAGGTAAATTTAAGATTCATCACTTTATGGATTTGATAATAACAGCAGGAAGAGAGATTAAAAGTTATTAAAGACAAGAACTCTATACCGAAAAGGAATATAAAATTCTCAATAGAGCTAGGAAGACTAATACCATGGGCACTGATGGGCTCAAGCCTGATCCACATTCTATGTAGGTCGGCATTTATATCGTCAGGCTAAATATATGAATGATGAGGTGCGATGAGCTTAAGCCCAACCTACAACCTCTGTAGGTCGGCATTTATGCCGTCAAGCTAAATATATGAATGATAAGTGCGATGGGCTAAAGCCCAACCTACAATCTGTGTAGGTTGGCATTCATGCCGTCAGCTAAAGTATAGGGAACAATTATGTCATGGAATGACTTGCGCAAAGGTCGGTTTTCACAAGAGCAAGGTGAATATTTTATTACTTTCAACACACAGAACAAGCAAACATATTTCAATGATTTCCACATTGCATCCATATTCTGCTCGCAAATATCAATGAATGAGCATCAGCATAATTGCATCTGGTTAACTTGGGTGTTGATGCCTGATCACTTCCATGGGCTGTTACGTTTGGGTGATGACTCAGAATTATCAAAGACTGTAGGGGCACTTAAAGGAGCCAGCAGCTTTTCTATCAATAAAGAGTTAAGAACAAGCGGCAAGTTGTGGCAATCATCATTTTATGACCGAGCTTTACGTTATGATGACGACAGAAAAAGCATTAGCCGATACATAGTGGCTAACCCATTAAGAAAAAATCTAGTCAAAAATATAGGAAATTACCCATATTGGAATTCTGTTTACTTGTAGAAAATTTCATTAAAACCTGTGTAGGTCGGCATTCATGCCGTCAGCTAAAATATATAAATGATAAGTGCGATGGGCTAAAGCCCAACCTACAAGGTAAGCTTTAATGCTTTAATAAAATCGGTTAACTCATCTTGCCATGCTTTACCAGTTAAGATCATTTGTGATGCCGTACAATCTAAAGCGCTAAATGAAGGGCGTTTAGCTAGGCTTGGATAATTAACAGAGCGTATTGGTTTAATTGGGATCTGGTATTGCAATAGACCATGTTTAATACCAAGCTCTTGAATAGCTATGGCAAACTCATACCAAGAGGTAATGCCTAGATCACTCCAATGATAGATAGCTTGCCACTTTTCTAGCTTGATCAAACACCATAAAAAATGAGCTAGCCCCTTTGCATAAGTTGGAGAGCCCAATTGATCGTTAACTATATTTAGCTGCTCTTTCTCTAACATCAAGTTGAGCATCGTTTTTACAAAGTTCTTCCCAAAGCTAGAGTAGAGCCAAGAGGTACGTACAATAGTAAAGTTATCTGAGTGATACTTGGCTATTGCCACCTCTCCAGCTAATTTTGACTGGCCATAGACATTAATAGGATTGGGCTTGTCATCCACTGTATAAGGCCTTTGAGAGCTACCATCAAAAACAAAGTCTGTTGAAATATGGATAAGCCTTACCTTCGCATTAAATGCTGCAGAAGCGATGTTACCCACCGCTTTCCCGTTTAATGCATGAGCATTTTCATAAGATGACTCAGCGGCCTCGACATCGGTAAAACCTGACACATTAATAATGATATTCGGCTTGATAGTTGAGATAACTCGGTTTATGTCTGATGGCTCGGTAAGATCGATTTCAGTTCGACTAAGGCAGGTCAATTCAACATCAGTAGGCACTGTATCAGCTAACTCTAGAGCCAGCAGACCATGTTTCCCGATAACCAGTACCTTTACCTGTTTTCTACTGTGTAACCGTTTATCAGGGGCTAAATTGACACTATCCATATTCATATCTCAATCAGCTTCAGATGGCTTATTTGGTGAAGATGGTTTGTTTTGAGATTTAGTGAGAATCGATTGGCACCAGGCTTGATTTTCTAAGTACCAGATAACCGTTTTTCTCAAACCTGAACTAAAAGACTCCATTGGCTGCCAATTTAGCTCTCGTGCTATTTTCCCGGCATCGATAGCATAACGAGTATCATGACCAGGTCTATCGGTCACATAGGTGATTAAACTCGAAAACCCTCCATCTATTTCATTACTGGAATAGGCGTTAGTTAGAGCCAACTCTTCAAGCAGTACACAGATGGCAGTAACCACCTCCAAATTAGTTTTTTCATTACACCCACCAATATTGTAAGTCTCCCCCACCTCTCCTTTTGTCACAACATAATATAGAGCACGAACATGGTCATCGACATACAGCCAGTCTCTAACCTGCTTACCGTCACCATATATAGGGATAGGCTCGCCAGTCAACGCATTCATTATCACTAAGGGGATAAGTTTTTCTGGATACTGATAGGCACCATAATTATTAGAGCAGTTTGTTAACACAACAGGAAGGTTATAGGTCCGGCTCCATGCACGCACTAAGTGATCAGATGCCGCCTTACTCGCCGAGTATGGTGAACTGGGCAAGTAAGGACTCTCTTCTGTGAAATATCCTGAATCTCCTAATTCACCATACACCTCATCGGTAGAAATATGATGAAATCGAAAACCATGACGCTTTTCATCTGATAAAGTTAAACAATAACTTCTTGCCGCTTCCAGCAAGCTAAAGGTTCCTAAGATATTGGTTTCAATAAATGCAGACGGCCCCTCTATGGAGCGGTCAACATGACTCTCTGCCGCTAAGTTCATAATAAAGTCAGGTTGAAAATGCTTTAACGTTTGACAGACCAGAGTTTTGTCGCAGATATCACCATGAATAAAATGATAACGCTCATCCGCTTCAATATCTTTAAGTGAAAGCAGGTTACCGGCATAGGTTAGTTTGTCTAAGTTAATAACCCTATTATCAGTTTCATTAATTAAAAAACGAATGAGCGCCGATCCAATAAAACCAGCCCCACCTGTCACCAATATGGTTTTGCTCATCTATTCTCTCATTTCCCTTACCCTGAACGCTATGTCGCGATAAAAATAGTAGCAAACTTTGATTTCAACGCTCTTCTTTGCGCCCCTGTAGGTTGGGCTTTAGCCCATCAAACTCAATCAACACAACAAACAAGATCGACGGCATAAATGCCGACCTACTTTAAAAATAAGGTTCTAGGACCTAGGACGCTTCGCTGCGAGAGCGCCCTTTGGCTGCTAGGAAATCAAAAGCTAGAACGAACGCTGCGCTTTCGGATGACGGAACGTTCGTGCTCACTTACGGATAAAGTAAAAAAGATTCAGCTTTTGATTTTGCTCTTACCGTAAGCAAAGCGTTCCGTGCGGCCGAAGGTCATTCCGTCAACTGTAGTCGCAAGCGTTCCGCGTTTATAATAGCGAAGCGCCCTAGAACCTAGCAGGCACTTGTGCCGTCCTCGCAGGGCGAAGCCCGTCCTTCTTAGCTCTTAATCAAAAGCTCCAAATTTTGACGAAACTCTGCGCCAAACTTCTCGTTTCTTAGCCCGTATTCAACAAAGGCAGTCATGTAACCTAGTTTATCGCCACAATCATGAGACTTACCAGTCATGTGGAAAGCTTCAACAGTATCCGACTCAATCAACATATCGATAGCATCGGTGAGTTGAATCTCATCGCCTGCGCCAGCAGGAGTTTTAGCAAGTAACTCCCAAATCCTCTCCGATAATACATAACGGCCAACAACAGCTAAGTTCGATGGTGCTTTATCTACAGCAGGCTTTTCAACCATCGCCTTAATTTTTGCTGATTCACCTGTTGCTATTTCAATACCGTTACAATCCGCTATACCATATTTGTTAACCTCTTCCATTGGCACAGGTGCAACCATAATTTGACTAGCTAAAGTTGATTTATATCGTCCAATCATAGCTGCTAAGTTTTCATTGGTTTGATCCGCTGTGTATTCATCTAAAATCACATCGGGCAAAACAACGGCAAATGGATTATCACCAATACATGGTTTAGCGCAAAGTACTGCATGACCTAATCCTTTTGCTTCTCCTTGACGTACATGCATGATAGTGACATCTTTAGGACATATTGATTTAACTTCATCTAATAATTGACGCTTGACCCGCTTCTCAAGCGTAGACTCAAGCTCATAGGAGGTATCAAAATGATTCTCTATTGCGTTTTTACTGGCATGAGTAACTAAAACGATCTCTTTTACACCCGCTTTTACACATTCGTCGACGATATATTGAATAAGTGGTTTATCAACTAAAGGAAGCATCTCTTTTGGGATAGCTTTAGTAGCTGGCAACATGCGTGTTCCAAGCCCCGCTACAGGAATAACAACTTTCATTTAAATTTGATCCTTAAATTAAAACGGAAACGGCTCCCTTATAAATAAATGGGAGCCGTTTAGAGTATTTGAATAGAGTCAAGACACTAATATATTAAGATACTAATGTATTAAGACACTAGGGACACAACTTTTGTACCTTGCTGCTCATTCTTCACTTTCCAAACCAGATCGCAGATGCCATCTGTTGGATTAAAGCCAGTAGGGGTTTTCAGCAAAATATCACGAATAAGTTCATGGTTAAATTCATGGCACGCCATATCAAGCTTACTCAAAATAACTTCTAGCTCATCCCAAGAAAGGTAGGCTTCATTGGCTGTCATGATCCGCTCATGCTCGGTACCGGTAACATCATCACCGATAAGTAGTTCTTCATATAACTTCTCACCAGGACGGAGGCCTGTAAACTCAATTGAAATATCCCCATCTGGGTTGATAGAGTCTTGAACTTCAAAACCACTTAAGCGGATCATCTTCGCTGCTAAGTCTACAATCTTAACTGACTCCCCCATGTCCAAAACAAAGACATCTCCACCTTTCCCCATAGCACCCGCTTGAATAACAAGTTGCGAAGCTTCTGGAATGGTCATAAAAAAGCGAGTAATTTCCGGATGAGTGACCGTAACAGGCCCACCAGATGCAATCTGCTTTCTAAACAGCGGTACGACAGAGCCAGATGAGCCTAAAACATTACCAAATCGCACCATACAAAAACGAGTAGCATGAGACTCCTTGGCTAAAGCTTGTAAGGATAACTCCGCCATACGCTTTGTTGTTCCCATCACATTTGTTGGACGTACAGCCTTATCTGTTGAGATAAGTACAAAAGTTTCCACTTTAGCTGCAATGGCAGCACGAGCAGTATACATGGTGCCGAATACGTTATTACGTACACCTTCGACCACATTATGTTCAACTAAAGGCACATGTTTGTATGCTGCGGCATGATATACAGTCTGAACTTGAAATGACTCCATTACGGCCTGAACGCGGTTCTCTCTCTGTACTGAGCCAAGCATCGGAAAGATCTCAACATCAAGCCCATTCTCTCTAGCCGTTGCAGATAGCTCTTTCTCTATTGAGTACAAACCAAACTCTGACAACTCAAACAGAACAAGTTTACTGGGCTTTTGCTTCAATATCTGACGACAAAGCTCAGAACCTATCGAGCCACCAGCCCCAGTGACCATCACGACTTTATCTGTAATATTATCTTTGAGTAAGTCTTCTCTTGGGGAAACGGCATCGCGACCCAACAGGTCATCTATCTCCACCTCTTTAATGTCGCTATAAAGCTTATTGCCGCTTACCAAATCAGCCATTGCAGGCAGTGTTAAAACTTGAACAGCTAAAGGTTCAAGAGAGAGTAATATCTCTTTTCTTCTCTGACGAGAGGCACTTGGAATAGCAAGCAGCACCTTAGTCGCCTGCTTTTGCTTTATCAGCTTACGCATTATCGAAGGAGAGTGAACATGCACACCTTGAATCACACTGCCATGGGTTGTCACATCATCATCAACAAAAGCAAAAGGATAGTATTCATGGCTCTGAACTAAAGCAGTAACGAGTTGCCTGCCGCTAACGCCTGCTCCATAGATAATAACTGGTTCACCTTCCCGCTTCATTCCTGAACCAACAGCAACTCGTATCACTCCCCTTGAGCCCCCAATCAAGACTAAAGCAAAAGCAGCATAAATAACGGGAACTGTACGAGGTAAGCCTAAATTGGCAAAGTATGAGATAAACACCAGACTCGCTGTAGATATCACTACACCTAACAAAATTGCGGTTAAGGCTTGTAGGCTCAAATACCTAAGCACAGCTCGATATAGACCCAACTTCATAAAAGCAATAATACTAATAGGCCAAACTAAGCCAATAAGAAGCCAGTATCCTTGATTGCCAAAAGCGGTAACTGAATCAGTTCTTACCATTAGTGCCAGCCAAAATGAAGCTAACAAACAAACAGTATCTATTCCAACACTAACTAATCGCTTATAAGTTCGATTTAAAGAGAATAACACCTGAAAAAAATCCATTTTCCGCTCCAGAGTAAAAAAGCTAGACATAATACAACAACTCAAAAATATATAATGATAGAATGCAGTGGCGTTGATTTTAGCACAATTAAAGATGTTTTTATCTCAACAATGGCATTTTTAAGTAAAGAATTTTACCCCTACAAAACACACAACAAAAGAGCAGTAAAAAATACAGACTTTCGCGACATCAAGGTAACTAGCTGAGCCCCTTCTTCATATATAAACCTGACGGCATAAATGCCAACCTACTTTAAAAATAAGGTTCTAGGACCTAGGACGCTTCGCTTCGAGAACTGCCTCCGACCTGCTAGGAAATCAAAAGCTAGAACGAATGCTGCGCTTACGGATAACGGAACGTTCGTCCCTCACTCACGGATAAAGCAAAAAGATTCAGCTTTTGATTTTGCTCTTACCGTAAGCAAAGCGTTCCGTGCGGCCGAAGGTCATTCCGTCAACCTTAGCCACTTGCGGCGCCCTAGAACCTAGTGGGCACGTAGTGCCGTCCTAGCAGGGCAATGAGCCCGGCCCCCAGTACGAGATCTCATGGCTAAGCATTAATCACGACTAAAGATTATGGATGCCACCGTTACTTTTGCACAGTTAGCCAGCCAAGTGATTACCTAGTTTCTTTTACTCACAACATGGTCTACACTAAGTTACATATTAAGTAACTTAGTGTAGACCAGTGACTAAGGTAGAAAAACTAATTTCAGCTATGGCTGAATCAAGTAAATTTGGCAAAGGCGTATTCAGTAAGGCTGAACTCGCCTACCTTCTCAATGTCGAACAAACACCCCGTTTTAACAAATTTCTGTACGACTGTGTTAAAAAAGGCACCATTAATCGAATCGCTAATGGTCTTTTTGAAAGCACAATCACCCCTCCAAATCCCCGAACTGCAATATATGAAGTCGCCCGTAAATTAAGGCCAGGCTACCTAAGTTATATAAGTTTAGAGAGTGAATTGTCACGTACTGGAGAGATATCTCAAATCATTATGGATCGCCTGACTCTAATGACTAGGGGGCGAAGTGGGACATTTAAAACTCGCTACGGAGTAGTCGAATTTACACATACTAAGCACAAAATATCACAGCTTGAAAATGACCTATTCTTCGACAAAGAAGTGAAAATGTATCGAGCTATGCCTCATCGAGCATTAGCCGATTTAAAAAGCTGTAAACGAAACCTACAAATGATAAATCACTAACTGGGCTCTCTACTATGCTAAAACAAAAAATAGACGAAATTCTAAAACGTAACCCTGAGTTAGCCCCCGTTGTTGAAGTGATCGAAAAAGAGATACTTCATCATGATATTTTGCATGTCATGACAGAACACGGGGCACTACAAAGACTCACCTTCATTGGCGGTACGTCACTACGCCTTTGCTACAACAGCTCTCGGTTATCTGAAGACTTAGACTTTAATGGTGGTCATGATTTTAAGCCATCGATGTTTGATGGGCTTGAGTATGAAATACAGAGCTTTTTGCAAAAAAAATATGAAATACCTGTATACGTCAATAAACCCAGCCCAGACAAGCAAGGGAATACGTCATCGTGGAAAATCAGCATAGAGAAAGAACCAAATCGTGCTGATCTACCCAGACAGAAAATGCACATTGATGTTTGTGCTTTACCCTCTTTCGATTTGACAAATCGAGTGCCTATCAATCACTACGGAATCGACACACCGACAGAGGGAATGCTAATTCGCTGCCAAACAATGGACGAAATTTTAGCTGATAAATTTATTGCTTTAGCGTACAGGGCAAGGCGAATTAAGCCCCGTGATATATGGGATATTGTGTGGCTAAGTCAAAGAGGCATTGAGGTCAATAACCAGCTAATCAACAACAAACTAGAAGCCCGCTACAAGGAGCGTGATTCCTTTTTAATTGCGCTGAGCAGGCAATTAAAAAATCTAACTGAAGATGATGCAGTTAAGGCAGACTTCAACAGCGAGATGAGTCGGTTTGTACCTCAAACATTACAAGCAAAAACGCTTGATGTACCTGAGTATTGGGACTATGTGAGAGAAACAATTAGTGACATGGGTAAGAGAGTTTCACAACCAAACTCACCAACAAACAAATTTGATATGAGCCTTTAGCTTTATCTTAGGTTGCAGCCTCATTTAGCGATCTGTCTACCCAGTAAAGTTCTAAAGATTATGGATGATACTGTTAATTTCAAGATTTAGCACTGTTACTGTGATTACTTTTTTAACGCCTAAAGGCTAATGCTCTTTTGGCCAGAGATCCAGCAACGCCCTGTATTATGGGCATATTGCACTAATTCAGATAACGTCCCCACAGCGCAGTGATCTCGTCCCCCAATACGCGACGCCATAGCTAACCATTTTTGATCACTAAAGCCGAGTTGATATAACAGTTTAGGTCTATTAGACGTGATAGCACCCCGTTTATATGGGTGAATGACCCTGCCCGTCCAATCTAATAATTCGAGATAATCAAGTAATGAAAATGCAATACCTTTGGGTTGCGCATCCGTTTCATTGCCAATAAAACCCAGTAAGGCTTTAGTCGATTTAACACCCGCATTGTTAAGCCCTAACGATGAGTTATTTGTTAGATGAACATCTGAAAGGTTCACAGCACTTTCGTCTGAACACACCTTATTATGAATACGCTCATAAGCAGAAGTAAACTCAGAATCTTCGACACTCGCTACCATTTTTGCTCTGATCGGATTTAAGTCAACATAAGCCATACATGCCAATAATGCCTTTTCGTCCAACAAAGCCTGAGACTTAAATCGCCCTTCCCAGAAACGACCTTTACAACCATCTTCCTTATTCGCCTGGCGTGCTATAAATTCATTTAAGTTGCGCATAAACCACGAAATATCCATCAGTCTATCTCGCCAAACCTCGATTAACGTTAACGCAGCGTTTGTTTCAGCTTCAGACCCTGACTCCCCCGCCAACCAAGATAAAACAAGCGGATGCCCTGCATGCATCTGGCACCAACGAGTGGCCACCTCTTTATGGGACCACGCCTCCGCTTGCTCAACATCAACATGCAAAACCAAGTGATAATGGTTAGACATAACAGCATAGGCACATACATCTACAGAGAAAATATCACTTAAATAGTGAATACGCTCAACTAACCATAAACGACGATGTTCAAAGCTTTTTCCGCTATAGCCATCTTTACCACACAAAAATGCACGGCGTACACAGCGAGAGATACAATGATAATATGCTGTATCAGTAAGAGAAACTTGAGTCGAACGCGCCTGAGTCATCATTACCACCAAACAAAACGATTAAATATCAATCAAAGTCTAGGTGGCGAATTCAGATTTAGCAAATTAATGGATGTCCTCATTCTCGTACTTCTATTGGTCATATAGGTGCTTGGTCATTTTGCCAAGATAAGATTATGACGACGGGTGGCGAAGGTGGAATGGTCACTACTAACGATAAAGCGCTTTGGCAAGACATGTGGTCATATAAAGATCATGGTAAGAGTTTTGATGCCATTTATAATCGTGAACATCCACCAGGTTTCCGTTGGTTGCATGATAGTTTTGGCACAAACTGGCGTATGACTGAGATGCAGGGAGTACTCGGACGTATTCAATTACACAAAATGACGGAGTGGATTTCAAAGCGTCAAGCTAATGGCCTTGCTATTGATACCGCCGTTCAGGACTTAAATGTTGTTCGTTGTGTCGATGTTCCTACTCATATTGAGCACGCTGAGTATAAGCACTACTTATTTATTCGCCCTCAGAATTTAAAAGAAGGTTGGACTCGTGATTTAATAATTGAAAAAATTATTGAACAAGGTGTTCCTGCCTATCAAGGTAGTTGTTCAGAGGTTTATTTAGAGAAAGCTTTTGATAATACACCTTGGCGTCCTGTTAATCGTTTGAGAAATGCGGTTGAATTAGGTGATACGAGTTTAATGTTTCTTGTACACCCTACATTGACTCAGACCGAGATAGATAAAACTTGTGAAGTAATTCGCAGCGTTTTATTATTGGCTCAAAAGTAAAGGGAATTTTCCTATCTAGAAAACCTGTATTTCTCTTTTAAAGTTAATCACTTACTTTTGGATTGTAGGTTTGTACACTTTTACGCATGAAGATGCTATTTGTCTTAATGATAAATAGCATCTACATCTGTCATGGATACCTGCCTGTTTCTTGCTCGCCAAATACTCCCACGGTGTGAGATCTCCAAGTGAGTCATCAGTGACACCACAGATCAAGCTAACATTGAGTCTGGTGCTGTCACTAAATATATCGCTCTCTTGATTTTGGTGAAGAGTGATGATGAATTATCAGCGATCGAATAATAAGGTGAGGATTACAAGACGCTTAATTTAAAACATACTTGATATTACTTCATGTATAATTGTATTGCTGTTTGTTCCTGTTAGCATATCCGATTTTGGGCCTAACGCAGTTACGGGAACATTAGCCGGTGTGTGGCTCGTTGTTGACCAGTTTATATAAAATAAGCCACCACCTTTGATATTGTACGGGCCATCTTCATCAGCTAGCCCACTTGAGGATGTTGAAACTTCCATACCTCCAGTTTCATGATCTGCAGTCACAATAATAAGTGTATCATTTTTCAATGAAGCAAATTTCTTGGCAATCTCAACTGCTTCATCGAAAGCTACCGTATCAGCGATAGCATTTGCAGCGTCGTTACTATGACTTGCCCAATCAATCTGTCCACCTTCAATCATTAGAAAGAACCCATCAGGGTTCTTTGAAAGAATATCTATTGCTTTAGATGTCATACTCGCTAATGTTGGCGAGAAAGGTCGTGCCATTCCTTCATCCGCAAAAAGGCCTAACACAAAGTTATTTATATCTGGATTTAAAATATCAAAAGAGTCTTGGTCACATACATACTCGTATCCTGATGATTCCAACTCATCGATTAAGTTTCTGCCATCACTTCGTTCTCCGGGTTCGGGGAAGCATCCAATATCAGAAGCAGGGATGAACTCGTCTTCTCCCCCTCCAAACAATACGTTTACTCCTGCAGTTGTTATTTGTTCTGCGATTTCAGTCATCAAATATCGGCTTTCAACGTGCGAAGCAAATGCTGCAGGTGTCGCATGAGTTATTTGAGTGGTGGTTATCAAGCCAACACTTTTCCCATTGCTTTTTGCTTCTTCGAGTATGGTAGACACAAAATTTAAGCTTGCATCTAAAGAGATAACACCATTATTTGTTTTCACCCCTGTAGCCATAGCTGTGGCAGCAGCAGCTGAGTCTGTTGTTGCATTATTTGCTGATTCAGTTTGTAAAAAACCACTGACAGGCATATTGTCCATTGAGAGTTTGCCATTTATACCAACAGAAAGCCATTGTGCTGCTTTTCTATGTTCACCACCCATACCATCACCAATGAGCAAAATAACATTTTTGGGATTTTGCGGGAGCACGACTTCTATTGTCCGTGTAACAAGGCTGTTATTGTTAGAATTGTCTGTTGCAGAATAGGTAATGGTGTAATTGCCGACTTTGTTGGTGTCTACTGTGCCTGAAATCACAACGTCGACAAAACCATCTCGGTCATCAATGGCGCTTGCTCCAAGCTCAGTATAGCTTTCACCTAGAATTAAGATAATGTTAGTGTGGCCGTTTAGGGTAATTACAGGGGCTGTAGTATCAGGCGGCAGCACCACTTCAATTGTTCTAGTCGTATTGCTGCTATTCCCTGCATTGTCGGCTGCGGTATAGGTTATTTTATAACTGCCAACGATGTTTACATTGACAGAACCTGAAATTATCACATCAACATTACCATCTCTTTCATCATATGCGCTTGCCCCTAGTTCGCTGTAATTTTCACCACGAAATAGTACAATATTAGTGTCACCATTAAGCGTAATGACTGGAGCTGTAATATCAGTATCGCCACCACCACAGGCTGTTAAGATGGCCCATGTGCCTAAAATGATTAGTCTTTTATATTTCGTTATTATCATATTGTTAACTCATTAAGGTTTCTTGCGTTCTGTATACTTCTTGATTTCGTGGTTTCATTTTTAATCTTTTAATTTCTTGCTAACCTCTTCATGAGGAGTTTTGTACAGAAAGCCCAGTAGTGTAACTATTATAGTTGTTATATATAGTACGCGCTCGGTTTGCTGTCGTGGTCAAGTAAAGAATTCACCTTCTTCAGAAGGTGGATTCTTTACTTTAGGTAGGAACGTTTCGTCATCTGAAAGCTAAGTTTCCTCTTTGCTTTCGTTCGTATAGCAGGCCAAAGCCGTCTCAAATTTTGCCAAAATCTCAGGGTAAATTTCGAAGCAAACCGCTAGGACAGCCATAGAAGCTGACTAAGTCCATTCCTACTCCTTTCTGACATCTTGAAAGCAAAGTAAGCGTCCAGTAAACCCCACCTTCATATTCAACATCTGATAAATCATTATCGTTTTTCTGACAAATGGGAGAACGACATGTTTAGTAACAGTACCCGGCTGGATGTCACCTTGATCTGTGGTGTCACTGATATGCGTAAGTCGATAGATGGCTTGAGCAACATTGTGGCTTATGAACTTGAGCAGGAGCCATGTCATGAACACCTATTTGTCTTCTGTAATCGTCAGCGTAACAAACTCAAAATATTACAGTGGGCCAGTAATGGATTTTGGCTTCATTATAAACGGCTCGAGCAAAACACCTTCAAATGGCCGGGAATAGAAGATAAGCAATTGAGCTTACGCATTACGGTACAGCAACTTGACTGGCTGCTCGCCGGACTTCCACTCATTCAACCACATGCACATGCTACGCTCTGCTATCACTACCATGACTTATAACCTCAGATCATAAACAGATTTTATTGATCACCAATTAATCTAAATAAACACAAGCGGTTAATTGTCAAATACCTGATAATCTCCACATGAAATTTAGTATCGATAATCTGCCCGATGACATGGAGCAGCTCAAAAAAATCATTCTGCAACAGCAGAGTAAACTGCTGCACCTCGAAGAGCAATTTCGCTTGGCTCAACAAAAGCAGTTCGGTAAGAGCGCCAAAGGCCACCCTGGTCAAGGCGAGCAGTTTAATGAACTTGAGGTAGAAGCTGAAGTTGTAGGGGCTGAAGTTGAAGTTGAAGCTGACACTGTTGAAACTGAAGAAGACCAAGCCGATACCTCATCTCGCAAAAAGCCTAAACGTAAGCCATTACCTACTGACTTCCCCCGTGATGTAGTGACTCATGACATCAGTGATACAGATAAAACCTGTGTCTGCTGTGGTAATGAGCTGCATAAAATCGGTGAGGAGAGAAGCGAGAAGCTTGAGTTTATCCCAGCACAGGTAAAAGTCATTGAACACGTTCGCTTAAAATATAGCTGCCGCGCCTGTGACAAACACAGTACTCAAGTTAAAGTTCATATCGCACCAGTACCCGCGAGTCCAATACCTAAAGGCATTGCCACGGCATCTTTGCTCAGTCAAATCATCACCAGTAAATACCAATACGGTCTGCCCTTGTATCGCCAAGAGAGCATGTTTGAGCAATACGGTATCGAGATGAGCCGTAAAACCATGGCCGACTGGATGATGAAATGCAGTGGCTTATTGCAGCCTCTTTACGATAGGTTACGTGAAGTCTTGCTTGAGCAGGCCGTTATCCAAGCTGATGAAACCACGCTCAATGTGCTAAAGGAAGAGAAGGCAACCTGCTATATGTGGCTTTACGCCACAGGCACTGATGCACCGAATAATCGAGACATCCCTAATATCGTATTGTATGACTATCAACCCAGCCGTGCGGGACAGTGTGCCGTTGATTTTTTAGATGGCTTTAACGGTTACCTACAAGTTGACGGTTATGCAGGCTATGGCAAAACCCAAGCAAGGCTTGCGGGTTGTTGGGCACACGCAAGACGCAAATTTAAGGAAGCGGAAATTGCTCAACCTAAAGGCAAGACAGGTAAGGCAAACTGGGCACTAAACCACATCCAAAAGCTTTATCGGGTCGAAACGTTAAACAAAGACAGCAGTGTTGATGCTCGCCGCCAACAGCGGCAACAACAAAGTTTGCCCTTACTGGATGAGCTGCATCGCTGGCTAGAGAAATCTCAACAGCATGTACCACCGAAAAGTAGCTTAGGAAAAGCTATTATTTACAGCCTAAATCAGTGGCCTAATTTAACGAGGTACGTTGAAGATGGGCGACTAAATATCGACAATAATCGCGCCGAGCGAGCAATAAAGCCGTTTGTCATTGGGCGCAAAAACTGGTTATTTGCTAATACAGCAAATGGCGCGAACGCCAGTGCCATGCTGTATAGCATGATAGAAACAGCCAAGGCCAATGGCCTTACTCCCTTCGATTACCTAATGCACTGCCTCGAACAGTTGGCACTTAAGCCTGAGAGTTTAGAACACTTACTGCCCTGGAATGTAAAACTAGGCTAGGTGTAGTTCGCTGGACGGATACTTTACTATCGATATAATTCAGGAGATAGTTTCAGAAAAATAGGCCGGCTTATAGGGCGACACCATACGACTATTAGTCGAGAGATTAGTCGAAATAAGCCCTTAACATACACTTATTACGATAAGGCAGCTCAAGAGAAGGCAGAGGCTAGAAGGCATCAACCCAGACATCAAAAGAAGCACTCAAATATTGAGCTTCGAACCACTGTTATCATGCTTTTAAAGCGGGGTTGGTCACCTGAGATTGTCTCTGGTCGATTGAAATTAGAGCACCCTGACGCTCCTCTTTTTCATATTAGTCATGAGGCAATTTACCAGTGGGTCATTAAAGACTTTAAGAACTCTGGTGACCTATATCGTTACCTAGCAAAAAGACATAGAAATAGAAGAAAACAAAAGAAATACGGTGACTTACGAGGCCAAATAAAAGGTAGAGTCAGTATTCATGATAGACCCCAAGTTGTAGATGAACGTAGTAGAATTGGTGACTGGGAAGGAGATTTAATTGAAGGGAAAAAAAGCTCGGGCTACTTAATGACGCACCTAGAGAGAAAGACTCGATACCTCATAGCAAAGAAAATTGATGATAAGAGAGCAGCTTCATTTAATCGTGTTTCAATAGAAGCCTTTCAAACCCTACCTAAGGAAAAAAGACATACGTTGACACTCGATAACGGTAAGGAGTTTAGTGCCTTCAAAGAGCTTGAGAGCGCTGTAGGTATCGATATTTACTTTGCAGATCCTTATAGCTCATGGCAAAGAGGAGCTAACGAACATGCAAACGGCCTTTTAAGGAGATACTTCCCTAAAGGAACTGACTTTTTATCAGTCACAAGCGAACAGTTAGAAACCATTGTAAACTTAATCAATAACAGACCCAGAAAGATACTCAATTACCAAACACCAGCAGAACTATTTGGATGAATTGGAGTGGTGCACTTAGATCTTGAATTCGGACGATACTAGTTTGCTATTTGATGTGTACGCGCCTTATGTAGGTAATGCTTCTAGAACTGATGGTAAAGCTTTTGATCCGTTGATGCAAAATGAGGAGGCTGACTAAAAATTTAGCAAACATTTGTTAACTTTTAAATGATGAAAAACTTTAATATTTCGCGCAGATAAAATGTATAAATAGATGTACAACTACATATATTGACAACATATAACGTAAACAAAATCAGAATCCGAAAATGCCCGGTATTATGCGCATGTTACGTGAGCTCTGGTAACATCCAAACAGCGTTGTAATATAGGCCCAGATTATTAGATGCATGCTAACAATTTATCTTTTCTAAAACGGAATAAACATAGCACTATATAGCTATCACTCATAATATCCTCTCCTTTAAATAGATGAATTAAGTTTCCCATCCACTTAAAGAATTAATATATCCAAACAATGAAAAAACGGCCTTATAAGTTATAAAGCCGTTTTTTTTCTAAATATTAAACAAATTTAGCCTCTGACTGTTAAACTTAAAAAATGAACTACCTATTAGTCTAGCATCTATTATCAGAGCACTTGATTCTGACCCCAGAACATTATTAATACACTAGATGAAATCTTATTCTTATTAGATTAAATCCAACATAAACCATGCAACCCCAATAGATTATCAACAAAGAACACTTGAGAATTAAATCGAACCTCAAACAAACATACGACCTTTAAAAGACTTCCACTCTTGATATGCAGTGCTATTCATTCGTTTAAATTGTTCAGAAATTATGAGATACCCCTCAAGCTACATCGTGAATTTTAAATAGGATCATTTCCACATCAAACCCTGAGAGCACAGAGAACCAGACCAGCCCAAGAAAGTGCAAACTATAAATAAAACACTACCAAGTAATAATGATTATAAAAAATATAAACACGAAAAACTTGAGTAGAATGTATCTGAGCCATCATTATCAGCAAATATTTCAATCAGCTACGATTTTGCAAACTCAGAGCCCAGTAATTGAAGAGTATCTTATTTGTCTATTAAAGTACTATTTTACTTAGTTCAGTTTTCATTAACACTTCTTTACCTAAAAATACAGCGCCATCTTTGGTTGTATGTTCAGTATCAAAACTAATAAACTTATGATTATCAGTAAACACGCGAGTCTTATTACCTTCTCGAAACAAATTTAACAAACTTATATATTTCTCTTCAAAAACTAGGCTTTCAACAACATCAGCAGTTATGTTACTATTATTTATATCGACCATGTAATTTCTCGACCCCTTCCAATCAACTTGTTTTAAAAAGTTATTGTTAAAGCCAAAATTCTTAGTGCCAATATAATAATAATTACCGTTGGAGTAATTATCTAACTCTCCCTTATACTTTATTGCATTCCCCCTTAAAACCTGTGGATCTATGTTTACATTAGCCATACCTGAAGAAGATACTACAAATGTTAAATCTGCGTTACTTAATAGATCTCTAGACATAGAGACGTTTAAGTAGTAATCAGATAGATATATAACTTCATACCCATTCGTAGCACTATTTTCTTCCAGCGCGTTATAAAAATCCCTGGCAAAGGAGTTACCTATAATCAACATTTTTTTACCGTCAGCGCTAAAACTAGGCTGAGCTAAAGTATAAGCCCTATCTGCATAAGCCTGCGGATTAACTCCATATGAGTACTTATTGAAAACAGTGAAGTCATTCATACCATATGATTTGTGAAGAAAAAAACCTATAAACAGAAAAGCGAAAAAAGCTCCACCTGCAAGACCATAAAAAATGTTATTCGATACAATATTTTTATTTCTAAAAGGTGTTTCTACAAACTTCCATGATAAGTAGCCAAGCGGAATTGAAGTTAGAACCCAAGCTAATTGAGTATTAACATCAACATGCCCCTCTGTAGCTAACCTTAGAAAGGATAATATTGGTTGGTGCAATAAATAAATACTATAACTTGACAGACCAGTTAAAACTATCGGTTTTAAACTAAGAGCCCTATATGTAAGACTACCGACACTAGTGAATGCTATTACCATCAAAGTACCTAACACTGAAGGCAAATTAATAACAGCAGTATTTCCTGATAAAAAATAAGGATTGTAATATGACAGGAATATCAAGAACAAACCTATTATCGATAGAGCAGAATTTTTAACAATCTCTCGCTCACTCATATACACAGCAAGTAGTGAACCAGCACATAACTCCCAAAACCTAGTAATAATCATTAAAAAGTTAAACTCTTTATTATCAATAATCACAGCAGATAAAAAACTAATAAAGAAAAACAAAACAAGAGTAAAACTAAGGTTTTTTTTCTTTCGTGCAAATGCAATAAATATTATAGGTATTATAAAGTAGTATTGCTCTTCAACTCCAAGACTCCAAGTATGATACAACGGTTTAAACTCAGAGGCTAAACTCCAATAACCCGAAGTCAAATATAACAATACATTATTAGCACCTATTGATGTAGCAACTAAGGACTGACCAAAGTTTTTAAGATCATAAGGAAGCATAAATAAAAATGAGAGTGCAGTAGTCACAACCAATGTAAATATTAATGGTGGAAGAATTCGTCTCAACCTCTTATCATAAAAACTAGATAATGAAAAATCGTTTCTCTTTTGACTTTTAATTATATTCGCTGTAATTAAAAAACCACTTATAACGAAAAAAACATCAACACCTAAAAAACCGCCCTCAAACCCATTGACTCCAGCATGAAAAAGAAGAACAGGGATCACAGCTATTGCTCTAAGGCCATTTATATCATGTCTAAAATTCATGTCTAACACTCACCTCTGTATCACTATATGGTAAATAACGAGCAATCTAATTTCATTAAATATCACTAGTCAAAAATTCACCAAAACTAACCGGTAAAAAAACATCCCAATCGAGATTAAATTAATATTAAATAGTAAAAATGTCAGTTTGCACTCACACACTTAATAATCAATTTTAATTTTAAAAACAGTAATTATAAACTAGTAGAAACTTAATAATCAGTTAAAGGAAGATAAATAACTCCCTTATACAACTATAACCTGTATATTTATACTTTTAATAGTTTGTTCAGCCTTACTTATTTTATGGCGTCACCTGAACCGCTGCCTGTGACAGTCATCATGATGTATTTAAAGTAATACTTAATATTTAAGCTATCGATCATCTGCTTGTCGATTTTTGCTAACAAAGCAGGTGTGGACATATCGATATTTTGAACCTGAGCTAAACCAGTAACACCTGGAAGAACATCATAAACACCTAACGCATCTCGTTCTTTAATCAGCTCTTCTTGATTAAATAAATTTGGGCGTGGACCAACCAAACTCATCTCGCCTTTAACCACATTAATTAGTTGTGGTAACTCATCAACCTTAGTTTTGCGCAAAAAATAACCGAACCTAGTAATTGAAGCATTACTAGCTAAGTGACTAGCCACTGATTTAGTTTCAACAGACATAGTGCGAAACTTAATCAATTTAAATGGTTTTTTATTCCGGCCTACGCGGGTTTGAACAAAAATAGGCGAACCAGTATCAAACATACCAATAATTATGACAACAAGTAAGACTGGCCAAAGTAACACCAAGCCGAAGAAGGCAGCTAAAAAATCAATAACACGAATCATTTTATTCTCTCAGAAAGTGAAGACATCGCTTGCTCCATAGTGCAAGGGGGCACCCAACCTAAAACTTCTTGAGTGTTAGATGAGTCAATTTGTAAATCTCCTAGTAGTTGCTCAGCTAATGAAGACCTCCCGAGTAACCGAGCAGTAAACCTCATAAAACTGACAGGAACAGGAAGTTGGATTAATGATTTACCTAAGCTCTGGGATATTGCATTAGTAAAGTCCTTAATCGAGACAGGCTTACAATCTGATGCTAAAAAAATCTGATTTAACGCATTAGGATGTGAAGCACAAACCAGCAACAGGTCAGACAAGTTTTGTATCGAAATAAAATCTCGCTTGTTACTCACTGAACCAAAAGGCAATATTGGGGATTTTTTTATTAACTTTATAAGCGAACAAATGTTGGCAGGAGCATCAGCACCATAAACCAACGCAGACCTAACAATGACAACTTCCAAACCTGTTTCTTTAGCAATCTGAAATAAACCTAACTCGGCCTCATGTTTAGATCTTGCATAATCTGTATTTGGGCAAACAGAAGACAAATGATTAAAAGAAGTATTAGGCTTTGCTTTACCATTTACAGCTATTGAACTAACGTAAACAAATCGCTTCACATTACTTTTTACAGCTCTCCTAGCTAGTTCTAGCGTATTATCTACATTAACTGTCTTTAATTCATCTGGGTCATAATTTCTTGAATGAGCTAGATTAGCAAGATGTATTATAACACTAGTACTACCAAACAGCTTTTTATAATCCTCTGATTCTAAAAGTTCTGATAATGAAACCTGTTTAGAATTTATGACGTCACACAGAGTGTCTCTAGTGCCAGCAACGCATCGGAACTCCAGCAATTTATTTATATGAGAGCCGATAAAGCCTGTTGCACCAGTCAAAAGAATACGCTCAGGATTTAAACCATTTAAACTAATATTCAATATAAACCTCAATTAATGTTAAAAATAGACTTAATCCAACTATTTAAAGAATAATTGAACACTACATTTTCATTGGGCACAATATAATTAGAACAAATAAACTTAGTTGGAACTTTAGGATTTATTCTATCTATTACCAAAATATTTCTCCCATCAAAAAAATCATAACTTTTAACATGATGATTAGTAGTTAATACTTTCCGTTGCAACCCTAACATTTCTATAGAACGCATTGTTAACCCTGATTGTTCAGGATGCTGAATATCAATCACACATTTTGACTTCATAAAAATATTTCTAATTGCATTTTTACACATAGGTTTAAATGAAACTTCAGAATAAGAAATATGATTTAATTCTTTCGTGAACGTTTTTTTTAACCAAAATAACAATTTACTAGGACAATAATAAAAACTGAATGTTTTTAAATTGTTAGCCTCTGCCTGCTTAAATATTTTTTTAACTAGCTTTACCCTATCACTGTGAACTGTCCCAATGAATGACACATCAAAATCGTAAGAAGTCTCCAACTTATCACTTCTACTTTCGAAATCTTTATTATAAAATAGTGGTAAGAATCTAATACTTGCATTTATAGTTTTATCTCTAGAGTCGAAAGAAATAATGTCATCAAAATGTGGCAAAAGTTTCCGTGCATTTTCCTTGTTATGAAACGAATCCCACATATATAGAATAGAAACAATTGACGGATTAACCTTTTTAATACTATCTATAACGTGTGAATCTAACGTTTCGGGAGAGATTACAAACAAGAAATCATAAACTTCCAACTCGCTTTTCTTAACAATTGCCCTGAAGTGTTCGTCTATATTTTTCTTAATGAAAAACTTAAAATCAAGTCTGTTAACTATTTTAGCAAATGATGACGTGAATGGTCTTTCGTCAAAATAATCAACTTGAGCCCCTAATAACTCCAACTCTCTTCTTATATCGTCTTCATAGCCAAAAAAAGATGGAGCAATGAACAACACTTTTTTATTTAGCAGCATAATAACAATCCACTTCAAAACATAAAAACATAAAATTTACTATCTTGATTAAAAAATATTAAACGAAAAACATTAACTAACTATAACTAATGAATAGCATCTGTATATAGAGGCAAAAAACCAGTTAAGTTAAAACCGTACTTCCCAAAGTAAGCGATTAAGAAAGAGGAAGTGAAGACTTTTCTCATCTTAATTTATACGAGAACGATTAACTGCATTCGACTTAGAACCTTTATTCAATCTTTTTGCGAATTCCAAGCTCGGTCGCTCAATAAGATGCCAAGAAAGATATGAAATAACGCATACAACGAATATAGTAAAAAAAGCTGCGCCATAGTGGGACATCGACGTATAGACACCTAAGCTAATAAATAACTGAATTATAGGAAAGTGATATATATAAAGTCCATAAGAAACATCTCCATATTTATTTATGTTAAAGTACAGAGGCAATCCATAAACAACAAAGAATACGAATGAAACAACAAATAATGGATAAAACAGCTCCGAAAAATAATAGAGCAAAGAACATATTAGAAATAATATCAAATTAGCCCTCACATCCATCCTTTTAAAGATCGGGTTAAAATATGAGCCTAAATAAAAATAAAACAACAAGAAAGGCAATTGATTCTTTAATGATAACGACAGTTCAAATAGACCAAAATTTACAAATAGGATATGTAATAAGAACGAGAGCATCCCTAATAAAAAGTATAACCTTGATGAGAAATTACTGAAAATATAAAATATTACAAGAACTAAAAGATAGTAAGCAACCTCTATTTTAATTGTCCATAAAGAACCATTTTGAGCGCAAAGGAGATGAGTATCATATACATCTCCGATACAGGGTTGCATAAAGTTTAGAGTCGTAGCGTTCCAAAAAAAATATTTTGAAACAGATACTAAATCAGCATCAAATAAAACCAATGAAATTATTACGGATATAATCAGGACAGTAATATAAGCAGGAAATATTCTAAAAAACCTTTTATAAAAAAATACTCTTTTACTTGGAGTATTCTTTGCACTTTCCCAAATAAGAGCTCCACTAATAACAAAAAACGCTCTAACAGCAGTTTCTGGATCAAAGACGTTGAATATACTAGTTAAAGGAGGAAAACCCAACAAAAATATAAAATGATGCCAAACAACAGCTAAAGCTAAATAAAAACGCAGTATGTCAAAATTATTTATCATCTGGCATCATCCTTAATAAAAAAACCAACTATTGACTTTAACAATGCTTACGCCACCTGACTTTATTTAACAAAAAAACTGGGAACAAATAGAATAAACCTATAAGCAACAATGCTCCCAAACTCAAATACAGACCTTCCCTGAACACCAGTCGAAGAATAATGACAGTTATAGAACTAAAAACAATCGCATTGATTAACGGACTTCTCATTATTAAAGACCTTGTAACATATAATAATAATGGAAAAGCTAATAATGTGAAAATTAAACCAGCGTAACCATAATATGCACTTTCAATTATAATATTAGATGCCAAACCATAACCACGATCTACATCTTCAGCAATAAATTTACCCGCAAAAACATATGTTTCTGAAATTTGACCTCTAAATATAAATAAAACACCAGCTCCAATGGCACTTAACAAATGAAATATACTACCACCATGAACATAATCATCATTAGCAATAAATAAAGGTAACGTTATATAAGTCTCTCTAAATTCACCAATTGCACTTAAATACCAAGGAACACCCCCTACAACATTATCCGTTCTAAGAACCCCTAGTAAGAGTAACAATGAAACAGCAATAAGTCCGGGAATAATAAATAAGGACTTACGATGAAAACTATAGCAAATAAAAATCGGGATAATTGCTATAAATGCAATCGTCCTTGAACCATTTAAAAGATCTAAAATAGAAATAATAACTACTGGAATAAATATTAACGTGCTTTTATACTTAAAGAAAACAAAGACAGTAATTGGAATTAAAAAATAAGCTAGGTTTTTTAACTTAAAAACATCCTTTTCTTCCCCTGCGTATGAGAAAGCTGCTTTAGCGTCAAATGAGGTTATGTTTAGGTAAAGAACGTAAAGCAAATAAACTAAAATAACCAACCATAAAACCTGCACGATCCTACTGCATGATACATCATGAAATTCTATATTAAACCGGAATGACGATGGATATAAATAATAAAAAATTGAAATATAAAAACTATAAAAACAAATCAATATTGAGCTATATAGAATTGAATCTTCACTAAGCCTCCAATCAAAATAATAATTAATTTCTGTTACAAAAAATGAAGGGAGAATTAGATAAAATGCTATATAAATAGAAGCCCAAAAGAAGGGGTTAAAAAAAACCAAATTTCGATAACACCTCATATCCCTGACAATCAAAAAAGAAATAATTGAAAGTGATAGCAAAGATAATATAAAACTAGTATAAATCATCATCACGGTCTTTTAAAAAAATCTAAATGGACTAAAAACAAATCGCCTAATTGCCCTAAATATAAATAGAGAATAAAAAGTAAGTCTCCCTGTTCCCATTTTTACCCACAAAAGGTCAACTTTGTGACTCATCAAAAAAAAGTTACAAACTGGGTCAAAGTCACTGCAATGTTTAAGATTTGATATTGCTACTTGTTCGGAGACTTTTAACCTCGATGAAATACTTTTTCTACTAGCGTTTCCGTTATGAATCCGATAATTAGCAACGCCAACAGGTATAAATCCAAGCTTGTTTTGTTTAAGAATCCTAAGGTAAAACTCTCTGTCTTCTATTAGTAATCCCTCATCATACAAACCGAGATCATCATATACTTTTCTTTTTAACATTATTGTTGGCCCAACTACGGACCATCTCAACACCAGCTCTCTTACGATATTTGAATTGAGATTGTTATAATTAGCATAAAACAATGATTTCATGGCAGATATATTAACAAACTTTGAGTTCTCATCAAAAACTGATGCATCTCCAATGACAGCATGCTTACTAGGATTATTAATTAAATAATCATATCTAACAGTAATACTATCACTCGACAAGCTATCATCACTTGCGCAAATAACAATATATTCGCCTGAGGATGCTGTTATCAATCTATTCAGTGTTTTACAAACACCCATATTTTTTTGAGTCAAGAAAACATGTCTTAACTGACGATGCTTATTTAGCCAACTATTAATTATTTCAACTGAATTATCAGTCGAACCATCATCACATAGAACTAACTCCAAATTAGGATAATCAGTATTTACTATAGAGTTCAAACACTCTTCTATATACTTAGAATGATTAAAGACAGGTACAAGTATACTAACAAGTGGATTCATCATTTACATCCGTTGAGAATTTTTGTTATATTTTCTTCAAGTTTTTCTCTATAATTACCAGCCGTATATCTATCATTTACTATAGAGTGTCCATTGATTGATAGAGATTTGATACTTAAACTATCAAGTTCATCAATTTGGTCCAATTGATGAACTATATCCGCAACACTCAATTGAATTTTAAAACCAAAATCATCCACATCAAAACCGCATTCTTTTGTTACTAGTGGTATCAATCCACCATTCCCTACCGCAGTTAAAACCGCAGTAGCTGTACCTTCTGAGCAAGAAGGTAATATCACAAAGGCTGAATCTTCAAGTATGACCTTAAACTCATCAGATAGAACGTTGAGGAAGCCGTGAACTATTACATTATGGGGTGTATCAAGCACTTTTATAAAATCACTTTCTAATGATGTATGCCCGCAAACGTGCAAAGTCCAATCTGGTCGTTGCCTAAAAGCTTCAACAGCTAAATCTAACCCCTTGTGCAATAACCCATAACTTCCTAACCAAAGTACAGTCTTTCTGCATGTATCATAATTCTTTGACTCAACAATACCTTTCGAATCGTCTCGCTTATGAAAACTAGGATCAATACAGAAAACTGAATTTGTTCCATTTGTAAGAAAACTATTTTTAGTATCTTCATTTCCAATACATATAACGTTATCACAAAGGGATGCAGCTACTCCCCACCTCCAATCGCTAGTTCGTAATGACGACAAAGCTAGATAAGAATTTGCTTGATAAAATGAAATTAAACGTTTGTTAGACTCCTCAGTACAATGAAAAGGGTGAGAGCCAGTACCATAATAGATAGTCAAGCAACCGCTTTTTTTCCCTTCGACAGCTTGAAATAAAGGTAGACCTTCACCAAATATTATATCGTAAGAACCTAAGTCTAGACCTGTAAATTTGTTATTATTTACCACATCAACTTGATATTTCAAACTATCAAATATGGATGCAATTATAGATGACTCCTGATAATTAGAATGACCTAAATAACTTTTTTTACTAAAATGATACGTACTATAACTGAACAAAACCTTTCTATTATGATTACTATTAAAAAGATTAATAATAGGCCTTTGAAAACAACTTTCATACAACCAAAATAAGAAAGGATTTGATTTTACAAATCTTTTTAATTTCCCTTTCATTTAAAAAAACCCTTAATTTTAATATATGTCGTATAAACAAAGAGATCTATCCCTAGAAATTTGAGCATATCTAATAAAGTCCATCTCACTTTGGCTTTTACTTTGAGAAATCTATTCGCTAGCTTATCTATTCTAGATGTACTTTTCTTGCAATATGGCATCAGCATAGTGACATCATCGATATCTTTAGCCTCTGACCTTTTTGTTTTCATATCAACGATTATGTTTAATGATGCAAAACTAACACCAAGAAAATAATACACATCGTATCCGACAGAAAACTTATCGATGCAATCTGGAGCGTAATATCTTTTTTCAGTGAGATGCTCTGAAAATGCGTCGGAAAGACTCAGCAAGTTACTTTTAGTTTCACTATTACTAGATATGTTTAAATAATCAACATCAGAGGGTAGCCGCTTACCTAAAATACCTAATGAAGAACTCCCAACTAAAACGATACCTTTTTTATAGCTAGAGTTTGCTAGCTTTGATATTTCCTCATAGAAAGATGGAAATGTCCAAGGTACTGCCACATCCATAATTTTTTGAGTTTCTAATGAAAAAATAAGCCTCGATAAAATATTCACTTCATTCTTAGTGTCGGTGATATGAATAGAATGTTTTCCATTACTATGTAAAGAGCGAACCTTATCTTTTAACTTCAATACTTGTTCAAGTGAATCGTTTATAAATAAGATAAATTGTGCATTCTCACCATTTTTAAAGCATGGAAGTATTTTGTTATTCAAACCTGAAAATCCATTACCTGGATTACCAATCCAACTCTCATATGGGTAAAGCTGTAACAGCAAGTTTTTCTTACCAACTTCTGTAAACTCAATCTCTCTGTAAGACACGACTCTTGGTCCTAAGATGGTTTTCACTTTATCTAAGTTGTGCTTAACGCTGGGCCAAAGACAAGCGATATAAGCCCCCTGATAAACATCAGAAAATAAAATATTTACGAAATCCAATTCTTGCTGAGGCAAACCTGACTTAATAAAAAAACTTTCGCTATACTTTAACGGCGCTATATCTAATTTTAAAACAGGTATGCTTTCAATATCCAACACTAAAGCTACAGCAAGTCTATGAGCACCATTTATTATAGTGTCATTATTTGCTAAAGGTATAGCACCCAGTTCATTCTGAAAGCCACTCTCCTTTATATTATTGTAAAGCTCATAAAACCTATAAAGATACTCATCGGCAGTTTTTTTTGACGAAGATAGCTCTGAAAACTTCCCTTCCGTAACAATTTTTATATGTTCAATATAGATGTCTTTTATTCTTCTAGGTAAACTCTCATGACAAAATCCATTTTTAAAAAACAGTGCAACGACGTATTTAATGATAACATCATATCTCTGTTCATTGAGCAGTAAACGCGGATTTATCGAAGCACCCTTAGACATTACATCACATTCTGACAGGTGTTTTTCTGATATGAACATAATTTATTATATACCTAATATAAAAAGGAATAGAAACTAACAACTGAGTAAAAAAGAACATAACAATCAAAATAACTATATCAAAGCCAACAAAAAACTTATTCCCCAAGTATGCTGAAATAGTAAAAACGAATAGCGCTAGCAATGTAAGGTTAATTCTGAGCCTTATTTTCCCAGTCCCATTAAACAAATGCATCAAACCATTGAAAATATTCACTGATATTATATATAGTAGCATAGTGCTTAGAATGGAAAAAGGTGCTTGAAACTTCTCAGGCAATCCAAGTAACAGGAAGAGCTTGGAACCCAACACTAGATAACTAGAATATATAAATAAGAAATATAATAAAACCACTGGAATAAGACTTAATAAAATCTCAAGCCTTTTCACTCTGTTGCAAGTGTAATACTTCGGTTCATTTAACTGTAGGTATGCTGAGACTGGTATATTAAAAGCCGTCACAGCTTTCTCCGCTAACGAATATAATCCCAACTTATCATATCCAAAAAGCCAAACTATCACAAGTTTATCACTAGCCGTTAACAAAGCGCGTGCGACTGAAGAGATGAAATAATGCTTACCTTTAAAAACTCTATTAATATAGAGTCTTCCTATATCACGAGGATTACATCCTACTTTATGGGTTTCATATTTATAGAAGCCTTTTCCTACATAGTAAAACCCGTAAATCACAAACAACACTGCAGATAAAAAGTATAGCCCCCCCCAACTACTTACCGTTTTATCCGTTAGCAAAATAAACGACATAAACACACATAAATATATTGCGGTATTAACATTGCGTAAGTGGTTAAATTTTTCAGGTTTTTTTATAGTTAAGTAATAAGAAGAAAAAATAAATATAAAAACTACCTGAAGCATCTCTCCAAGTAAAAAGAGTAAAGATAAATAAAGTGGAACATCCATTTTAAAGATAAAATGAAAGAGTGAAAACGACAACGCGAAAACAATCATATTAACGGCGTAAAATAAAAAATCTTTCCTCACAAACCCCTGAATGTCTTTTTCACTTTCCCCTTGCTCCATAATTAAATTATAAGCGCCAAAAGTCACAACATTAACAGCCAAAGTAGCAACTGTAATAGATAGAGTAAAATACCCCATTTCCGTCAATGTAAAAAGGTATGAGAGATAAAAAAAAGTAAATGTTCTGATCGTTAACTGCGTGACGGATGATGTAGCAAGATTAATGATTTTTCTTAACAAAAAACCTCCTTACAACATTCTTAATAGGTCTACTTACACTTCTAAATGTTCGGCTTAACAAAATAATTCTTAACAAATATGCTTTATCTCCAGTTATTATCCACTCTCGATAAAGTAAAGCACTTTCGTCAGCATAATTGACAATATTATCATTATTGGCTGTCATTTGTGAATCTGACACCCTGTAATGTAATAACACGTCAGATAAACAGTGAAATTTATAATCCGGGTTCCTGCTTGCGCGAAGGTGATATTCATAATCTTCTGCCCAGAAAGACCAACTATAGCCTCTATTTTTAATAACATCACATTTTCTAAACATCAATGACGGGTGGGCAATAGGGTTAGAATACTTCAACTCTTTCCTAATGTCCTTATTATCAAAAGTATTAGTGATCGGCTTGGAAATTATTTCATCAGCAATATTAATTCTGACAAAATTTGTTGCCAACATATTTACACTTTTATGTTTTTCTAGGAAGTCTATTTGCTTTTCGATTCTTGTTGGCAGGGAAATATCATCAGCGTCCATTCTGGCAATATACTTCCCTCTAGCAATATCGATCCCATAATTTAAGTTGAAAACTAACTGCCCTATACTAGTCCTCCTAGTTATTATACGGCTATCAGTTTTTTTAATCTCTTCTAAAAATGACCATAAATCTTCATTGCAGTTATTTGCAATGATAATTAACTCTAAGTTTCGGTATGTCTGTGTCAAAATACTATCAATAGCTACCGGAAGAAAACCATCTAACCGATTAACAGCTAAAATACAACTAACCAACACTTCTCGTTCTTCCACTATCATCATCAGACTTCTTCTAGCAAACTGTAGATATGAGTCAAACTTAGAGTTTGTCTACGAATGACTCTATACAATAACAACATTAAAGAAACTTCAATGCTAAACAATATCTATTTAACACTACCTTTGTAGTTATTAATTGTAGAAATAATCTTTTCAACTTCACATTCTTTCATCGTTGAGCTTATTGGAATGCTTAAAACACTCTCATGTAACATTTCTGATATTGGATATGAATGACTATTCATTTCACTATAGGCTCCTTGTTTATGTGGAGCTATTGGATAATGTATTAGAGACTGAATGCCATTTTCACTTAAGTACTCGGAAAACTCTTTTCTAGTTTTTGTTTTCACAACGAATAAATGCCATACGTGTCCTTCGATATCGACAACTATAGGTAATTCAATCAGTGGATTAAATATGCCCGCAATATATTTAGCTGCAAAATTCTGACGAATAGTTGTTTCTCGATCCAAATGTTTTAACTTGACTCTTAGCATTGCGGCTTGGATTTCATCTAGCCTACTATTAAGCCCTTTATATTCATTTTTATACTTTTCAGTAGAACCATAATTACGTAATGCATTGATAACGTTGTAAAGCTCATTATCGTTAGTTGTTACAGCTCCCGCATCTCCCAACGCACCAAGGTTTTTACCAGGATAAAAGCTAAACGCCCCCGCATCTCCCCATGTTCCAGCTTTTCTACCATCAATCATCGCTCCATGCGACTGAGCGCAATCCTCAAGCACCAATAAACCATGTTTTTCTGCTAGAGCCATGATATCTTTCATTGGAGAGATTTGCCCATATAAATGTACAGGTAAAATGGCTCTTGTTTTTGATGTTAAACTAGCAAGTATTCCTTTAACTGTAAGATTGAAAGTACCTGAATCAGGATCAACTAAGATAGGAATGAGGTTATTTTCCGTAATTGCAAGAATCGAAGCTATATATGTATTTGCTGGAACGATAACTTCATCACCATCTTTTAACTTCCCAAGTTCCTTCCAAGCCCTTAGAGTCAATATTAATGCATCTAATCCGTTCGCGACTCCAATAGCTTTTTGGCTGCCACAGAATGAAGCGAATTCTTGTTCAAATAATTCAACCTCTTTTCCCATAATGTACCAGCCGGAATCTATAACACGATTACAAGCTTCCTTAAGCTCAGTTTCATACTGTTGATTTGTGGCTTTTAGATCTAAAAACGGAATCATTATATCTCTCTCGCAGGATTGCCAACCACTGTAGTGTGTGGGTGAACATCTTTGGTTACAACGGCACCAGCACCTACCATTGCATACTCGCCAATCGTAATACCTGGTAAAATTGTCGCGTTCGCTCCGATTGAAGCATTTTTTTTGATTAGGGTTCTAAGAAACTTTTCAGGATATTTTTTAGAACGTGGTGACTTATCATTTGTAAACGTCACATTAGGACCAATGAAGACCCTATCTTCTATCGTTATTCCATCCCAAATTTGCACTCCACTTTTAATCGTAACATGATTACCAATTAACACATCATTTTCGATCAAACAGTGTGAGCAAATATTACACGAATCTCCAATAATAGAATTAGGTAATACAACGCAAAACTGCCAAATATTAGTATCACTTCCTATATTCGAAGATAGAACATCAGATAATTTATGAATCATGGTTTACTATTTCTATAAAATCTTGATAATCCCTAATGTAATCAGATTCATCATAAAAAGAGTCTGCTAATACTAACAATACGCAATCTTCAGAAAAATCATACATTTCTCGCCATAAAAATGATTCAATATACAAACCTTGCGAAGGGTTATCTAATAAGATATCTATCTTTTCTTTCCCATCGTCCAATAAAAAGCGACAAGACCCTTTTAACACAACTGCCAACTGCTTAAGTTTTTTATGAGCGTGAAAACCGCGTCTAACATCATCTTTTGTATTGAAAAGATAATAAACACGTTTTATCGTAAAAGGTATGTTTTTATGATCTTCTAAAGAGACTAACGAGCCTCGTTCGTCCCCGTGACTTTGAAACTGAATTAACTTTATATCCATCACAAATCCTTTAAGTCTCTTAAACTTAGTCCTTTGCAATCTTTATCTGATAGCAAAGGTTCTCCTAATAATGGCCAATCAATTGCGATATCTACATCATTCCAAGCGATGCTTACTTCAGATTCTGGGTGATAATAATTAGTACATTTATATACAAATTCGGCTTCATCACTTAAAACATAAAAACCATGTGCAAAACCTTCAGGTATCCAAAGTTGTCTTTTGTTTTCTGAGGATAAATATTCACCTACCCATTGACCGTAAGTACTTGAGTTTTTACGTATATCTACGGCCACATCAAATACTTCACCAGCAACAACTCGGACAAGTTTTCCTTGCGATTTTACTCTTTGATAATGTAAACCTCGTAAGATCCCCTTTTTAGATTTGGAGTGATTATCTTGTACAAACCTTGTTTTTTTACCTGCTACAATAATTTCAAATTGTTCTTGATTCCAGGTTTCCATAAAGAAACCTCGATTATCACCAAAAACATCAGGTTCAATAATCTTTACATCTTCAATTTCTGTATCTATGACATTCATAAAAAACCCAAAGTAATTACAATTTATCTATATTATCGCGAAATAAACGAATCATTCTCTCGACATCATCTAAAACAAAAGACGGTTCAAAATTAATCTCATGACGTAAACGTTTAATACAAATTTCCGGATAAAACTCTTCTACACTAGTCGTATTCCATTCAACATCATGCTCAACAGATTTAGATATTTCTTCTAATATCTCATCTGCAGTCACTTTTTTAGAATAAGCTATGTTATACACATCATGAGACAGGTCTTCTTTCTTTGACAATAAATATATTGCATTGCAAACATCCAAAACATTTATATAGTCCTTTGAATAATCGCCAGATGTAAACATCTTAATTTTGCGACTTTTTATTGCATCTCTTATTATAGTAGGCAGAAATAAAGGGCTATTAAATGCATCACCATAAACATTACTGACTCTCAATGAGATTAGCTTAGGATTATTTGTTGATAGTTTTTCTGCAGTAATCTTGGATAAATTAAATACACTACGTTTATCACCGGAGGAAATAACTAGATTAGATTTTTCAGTCCCTGTAGTAGCATTCAAATACACTCTAGTTGATGAGATATAAATAAATCGTTCATAATTACATTCATCTAATAACTTCATTAAAAATGTCAGATTTGCGTCTAATACTTTTTGAGGTTCATCACATCCACCAAAGCCTGCACAATATACGATCGTTCCTAGTGATTCATTTCTAGATGGTGCAATTCGATTAATTTCAGTAACTTCCTCACCTTTTTCCGTCAAAAAACGAACTAGATTATTACCTATAAAACCTGTACTTCCAACAACCGTATATTTTTTCATCTTTAACCTTCGAAATCCTGTACTAAATGGAGTAAGTATTGGCCATAACCAGTTTTAGCTAAAGATAATGCAATATCTTTAACTTGCGCCCTACTCAACCATCCCTGTGCCAAAGCAATTTCTTCTAAGCACGCTATTTTAAAGCCTTGCCTTTTCTCTACTGTTTGAACAAATTGTGAAGCTTCAATTAAAGAGTCATGTGTTCCGGTATCCAACCAAGCAAACCCTCTCCCCAATTGCTCAACATTCAACTCTCCTCGTTCTAGATATGCTTGATTCACTGATGTGATTTCAAACTCACCTCTTTCTGATTTTTTTACATTTTTAGCAATATTAACAACTGAATTATTATAAAAATATAGACCTGTTACAGCCCAATTCGATTTCGGCGTTATAGGCTTTTCCTCTATAGATAAAGCTTTAAAGTTCTCATCAAACTCCACAACACCAAAACGTTCAGGATCCATTACTTTATAGCCAAATACTGTCGCTCCAGCTAGGTTTTGTACAGCATGCTTTAGCTGCTTACCAAATGCCTGTCCGAAAAAGATATTGTCACCAAGTGCTAAACAGACATCATCCGTTCCTATAAACGATTCACCTATTATAAACGCTTGCGCTAAGCCATCAGGCTTGGGTTGCACGGCGTAAGTCAAACTAATTCCAAAATCAGAACCATCACCTAATAAACGTACAAACCCATCTTGCTCTTCAGGCGTTGTAATAATAAGGATTTCATTAATACCTGCTAGCATTAATACAGAGATTGGATAGTAAATCATTGGCTTATCATATATAGGCAATAACTGCTTTGATACGCCTTTTGTTATAGGGTGTAACCGTGTACCTGAACCACCCGCCAATATAATTCCTTTCATTACTTCCCCTCCTCTTTAACTAATAACTCAACACCTAGACGTTCACGTTGATAACTCCCATCTTGCACATGTTGACACCATTCTTGATTAGTCAAATACCATTCAACTGTCTTTTTAAGGCCTGTTTCAAATGTCTCTATGGGCGTCCAGCCAAGTTCACGCTGCATTTTACTTGAATCAATCGCATAGCGTCTGTCGTGGCCTGGTCTGTCTGTCACATAAATAATCAGGTCTTCGTATTTTGATTCTTTTGGCACTAATGAGTCTAAAATTGTGCAAATAGTTTTCACAACTTCTAAGTTTTGTTTTTCGTTATGACCACCAATGTTATAAGTTTCTCCAACAGCACCTTCAGTAACTACTTTATAAAGTGCTCTAGCGTGATCTTCTACATATAACCAGTCGCGAATTTGATCGCCTTTCCCGTAAATAGGTAATGGCTTTCCTTCTAATGCATTTAAAATAACTAATGGGATAAGCTTTTCAGGGAAGTGGTATGGACCATAGTTATTTGAACAGTTGGTTACTATCGTCGGTAAGCCATAAGTTCTTAACCAAGCGCGAACAAGATGATCTGAACTTGCCTTAGATGCAGAGTAAGGGCTTGAAGGTTCATATGATGTAGTTTCGGTAAATAAAGGTAACTCTTTATTCGCTGAGGGCTCTTTTCCACCTTCAATATCGTCAGGGTGCGGTAGATCGCCATAGACTTCATCGGTAGATATATGATGGAAACGAAATGCTTGCTTAGCATCTTCTGACAATGTGTTCCAATACGCTCGCGTCGCTTCAAGAAGAGTATAGGTGCCGACAATATTCGTTTGGATGAAATCGGCAGGACCGGTGATAGAACGATCAACATGAGATTCTGCTGCTAAGTGCATAACAGCGTCAGGCTTACACTTTGCGAAAACTCTGTCTAATTCAGCACGGTCACAAATATCAACTTGCTCGAAAACATAACGTTCATTTGACTCAATGCTTGCTAACGACTCAAGGTTACCCGCATAGGTTAATTTATCGACATTGATAACACTATCTTGTGTATTATTGATGACATGACGCACTACCGCTGAGCCAATGAAACCCGCTCCACCTGTGACTAAAATTTTCATTTTTATGCTTCCAAGATGTATTACTTGCCTAAAACAAGTTCAATTTAGACGTTGTGAATTGAATAATCACACTTTCTTATCTCAGCCTATAGAACCAGGCTGAGACACTTATAATCCATTTTGAGACGGACCCATAAGAAGGTTCTAGATTCTAGGTTCTAGGTTCTAGGTTCTAGGTTCTAGGTTCTAGGTTCTCCAGGCTATCGTCTTTTCTAACAAAGTGTCTTATTAAAACAATCATTACAGCTAACATGCCGCCTAACATAGTACCAAGTACACATATTAGTGCTCTTTTAGGACCGGCTTTTTCTTCTGGAACTAAAGCCGGATCAATCGTTTTAAAAACATATTCATCGCGCACTTCAGCAAACATAATTGTTTTTGCTTGCTCTTCGATTAATTTGTAAAGAATAGAACGGATATCTGCGACGTTTGTAAGCGCTATTTGCTTATTAAGGAATTCGCTACTCCGAATGGCCTCGGCAACATCACGATCTTTCATCACTTTGTTGATGTCTAAAATTAACCAATCTACCCATTGTTGAGCAACACTAGGTGACAAATGCTCTACTGATATAGTTACCATACCTGTATCTTTAGCAGAGTTAACAGAAATAGCTTTACTAAACTCTTTGTAAGCCTCTTGCATTGAAGGTTCAGGTTTAAACGGCGCTTTAACTTCACGTACCCAGGTTTTAGTTTCTGAGTTATAGATTTCAGCATCGTAATTTAGCGTATCAGCTGACATATTCCACTCTTCAGCAGCCATTAAGTCAGGCAGAATATTATGAGATTTGATAAAGTTACTCGCAAATTGACGTGACTTCATCACCTCGATGGCCATCTGAGTTTTATCAACGCCGCCACCTCCACCTAGATTTATACCAGCCATACTGGCTAGGCCGCCAAACTGACCCGCTAATGCACTTAATCCACCGCTTTGTTCTTCACTTGCTGGAGCTAATAACGCTTCTGACTTATAGATATTTGGCTGTATGAGGGCGAAGATGACTGAGCCAATGGCGAAAACAGTAGTGATGGCGATGATGAGCCATTTGCCTTGCCAGATGACGGAAAAGAGCTCGCGGAGATCGATCTCGTCTGAACTTTCCATTTGTTGTGTGGATGGAAAATTTGCGTCGGTGTAACTTTGTTGTATTTGTTTGTTCATATTCTCTTCAGATTCTAGATTCTAGGACGCTTCGCGGCTAGAGCGCTACGCTGCTATAACAGCAATAATTACTTCGTCTGGTAGACTGCTGGTTCTTCTTTAATTTTTGACTCTTTCTTTTTGATCATAGTACCTAAGATTTTTGCGAGTTCTTTGGCTTCTTTTACCATTTCCAATGAGGAATGCTTTTCTAGATAACCGATTTCAATTCCGATATATAACTGTGTAACCAGCTCGCCTAGTGAACCTTTGGCGTAATACAAAAAACGTATTTTCTCTTTGTTGGTTTCACGCTCTTCTCCCTCAGCAATGTTTGAAGGCACAGATAAACCAGAGCGTGTTATTTGGTCTTTAAAACCCCAGTTTTGTACTGTTTCTGTGGCCTTGTATATGTCGCACGATAACCTTGAAGCTCTTTTCCAAACATCCAGTTGTTCGAATCTCATTTGATTGACTCCTTCCGTGAAACAGAGCGCTGCGCTGCTAGGTCGTGACTTCGTCACGGCGAGAACGTCGCTACGCTCCTTCTAGATTCTATAAAATCAAAAGATAGCACTGACGTAGTATATAACCCTGGCTCTTAAGCTTTTGCTTTTATAGCAGGGCAAAGCCCGCTCTAGTAGCGTAGCGTTCTAGCATCTAGATTCCGACCGTCCACTCTAGCAGCGAAGTGCTCTAGCCGTAAGCTTGCGAACGTTCTAGCAAGCCAACGACGTTTCTAAGACCGCTTTGCGGTCTAAAGATTTGCGACTGTAGCGAATGCGACAGCTGTGTTGTAGATGATGCTGGTTACTTGCGTCCAGAGTGTTAGATTATCTTTGTATTCTGTATCAAGCGGTACAATAATGGTATCACCAGGTTGAAGGCTGTCTTCACTGCTGAACCAGATTGAGCGGCTTGGGAGCAGTACAGAACCATTAGCTTTAATCACATAGGTCCTATCACCATCTGCGCGCTCTCTCTCTCCACCGGACATAGCAAGATACTGATCTAATGTTAAGCCCTTCTTGAATCTATGAGTTGCCGCGTGTTGTACTTCGCCCATTACAGCAATTGTTTGCTTGGTAGACGGTACATACAAGATATCTGAATCTTCAAGTTGAAGATCGGCTTGTTCAATACCAACTGATATCGCAGAAAGGTCGACGACTAAACGACCCACAGCTTTGATATTCTCAAGATCGGTGAGCATCATTTGAGCATCACTATAATTCACAACATTGCCATCTTTCGATACACCGCGAGTTGCGATATCGCGGCGAAGTTGATCCGCAAGCTTTTTAATCTCTAACTGCTCTTGTTGGCGCACAGATTCCCGCACAAATACCGCTGATGGGAGGTAAGCAAACTCAGTAAATCCACCGGCGCGATTTAGGACATCTTTAAGTGTCTCACCGCGACGAATGTTATACATACCAGGGAATTTAACTTCACCACGGATCTCAACAGATTTATTCTCTTGCCAATCAGGTGTTGTCATTACAGTTAAAATATCGCGACCTTTAAGTTTTGCATTAACAGCCTCATCACCTTGGATAGCCGCTTTAAGATCGATATTTTGATGTTGAATACTTGAGCCTTGGCTGTCTATCAAGGTGCTTGTTAATTCTGCTCTTGCAGTGTAGGCCCCTTCTTGAAGGCCACCACCCGCTTTTATTAAGTCATCAACTCTTGCATTTACGGCAAGTGGATAGATACCAGAGTGGCGAACCTTACCATTAACAGCGACAACTTTAACCTCTTTACCTGAACGTCCTTGAGTGGTTAATTTCATCACAACAGGGTAAAGCAGTTCGCTGCGGTTCATCGCCGAGCTAAGCTTTATCAAATCTTTATCATCGAACAGGTTGATCAACATCTTGTTGACCTCACCTATAATGGCTTGCTGCTCGTTATCATCAGCCTCTTTTGCGATAACAACACCACCGATTTCACTTCGCTCTGTTAACCCTTTTTGTTGCAGTTGCGCAAAGCCAGCTTTAAAAAGATCGTTGCCAACCAATGAGTCACCAGCAAGCTCAGTGACCTTTAAAACGCGCTCTTTAACTAATTTATTTAACTCGTAACGGTTTTGACTTTTATCACTAAAGTTAAAGAAGATAACCTTGTCACGTGCATTTAATAGCAGGTCATCAGTGGCAACTTTCTGGCTAATAGCTTTACCTGGCTCAAATTGATGAACTTCGATATCACCATATTCATTAACTTCACGAACAATAATGCCGTAATCTAAATCTGCAGAAGCCGATAGGTCGCCCCAAATTGACGGGACCAGATCGCTAATCTTCTGACCTTGATACCATTGATATTTACCAGGTCTTACAACTGCACCAACAACTGTAATGGCATCTTCAAATTGATTAGAAGCAGATTTTACACGTACAACATCACCCGCTAGAGCCTTAACTTTTTGACCTTGTGCTGAAGTAAGGTCAACATTTTTAACTGTTTTTAAACCGTTCGAATTGAAACGCTCTATACTACTACTTCTTGGATAAGCACCCGACTTTAAACCCGCAGCCATAGATAGAACATCAGCCAGTGTTTCACGGTGCTTTAACTCATAGATAGCAGGACGACGAACCTCGCCAGTCACACTGACTAAACCACCCACTGATGGAATAAATACCACATCACCAGAGCGTAACATTAGGTCGCTAGATGCATCGCCACGCATAAGCAGATCGTAGAGATCCATAGTGCCAATTAATTTGCCATTACGCTTTAGTTGAATATTTCGCAGTGAACCTATCTCATTTACACCGCCTGAAACAAACAGTGCCTGAGTGATCGTGGATAAACTTGAAACAGTGTATGAACCAGGCTTGTAGGCATCACCGGCCACAAAAATACGAATTGAACGCAGTTTACCCATGGTGATGTTAGATTCGATACCTATCATCTGCTGGCTGATACGGGAAGTTAAGGTTTTACGCAGCTCGGCAAAGTTTAATCCGTTAACTGAGATTGGCCCAAGTTCAGGAAACTGAATCTCACCTTCACGGTTAATAACTAAGTCGTACTCTTTGTTATCTTTACCGTAAAGTTGAACTTTAATATTGTCACCAGGCCCAACTAGATATTCGCTAGGTACAGGAACATCTGAAACTGGTGCAAATGTAGTAGGCTCACCTCTGAAGAGATCATAGCCAAAACGTTTCAGTTCAGTTTTCGCTTTATCTTCATCAAAATCGAGCTCTTCTTCCTCTTTATTTTGCTTATAGACTGGTTGGCCATTTCGATCAAAATTTTGTCTCTCATTAACTAAAGTAGGGTTTTCCAACTGCTGCTGTGAGCTCGCCCCGCCACCTAACATTGAAGGATCGATACCATACTGTTTAGCCAATCTTTGCTGCTCTGAAGCTGGCAAGTTTTTAAATTGCTCTATCATCTGCGGAGACGGCATAGCAGCTTGTGCCTGCGTGCCCAACAAAACTAAGGCACTAATGCCTGCAATGATTATTTTTTTGGTTTTGTGTAACACAGATAATCTCCGTTAAAAGAAGTTTTAAGCACAAAAAGCAAGTTTTGAGCTATAAGCAATTAATAATAAATTTCTAGGTTCTAGGTTCTAGGTTCTAGGTTCTAGGTTCTAGGTTCTAGGTTCTAGGTTCTAGGTTCTAGGTTCTAGCAGGAGCGTCATCCTCTCTAAGACCTATGGCAAGTAGTTATAAAAACCAGCTCTACCTCTGCTTCAATGTAGGTTGGGCTTTAGCCCATCAACAACGTCGGTATAAATACCGACCTACAACAATGTATTTGCTGTGACTTTTCACCTTTCCTAGCAGTAAAGCGCTCTAGCAGTGAGCTTGCGAACGTCCTCGCAGCGAAGCGTCCTAGAATCTTCTTAACTTTGGAGCCCTTCGGACACGCTACCGCCCATGGATTGCGGCTTCCAAATTGCCCATCGCGGAGTGCGACACTCTAATTTTATTGTTCTTTCTTCACGTTTTAAGCAAAGTGCAAACTTTGAAATAGCTACTACACTCTCTAAGCTGTTTATAAAGCTAACCCAAACTCACTCAAGTTTGGTTACCGCCTAACAACACTTAATGCCAAATAGACATTTCAAAGCCATACTCATTTATACAAGGCAAATTTCCTTAATCATATTTCTCAAAACTGCCTAACCAAAAATTAAACAGTGGCGCATTATACGCTATCCGTTATGTAAATGCTGTTCATTAAAGCCTCGAATGCATGCCACCTCAAAATGCAACCGTAAAAGAGTGTTTAATATAGGAAGCACTACTAAAACCCTTATGGCCCAGATTTATGCTCCTATAAAAAAACAACACAGTTAGCGAATAGTTAGAACCTTAATCACCACTAAAAAGTATCGGTGTCTATACTCAAGGCGAAATAAACAGCCATATTTTTACGATAATCACGTAGAACAGCAAGCTTATGCGATACATTTTACGCGCTCATTAACAAATCAAGGCTCAAAAACACAAGTCAAACTAACAAACATCACCAACAGAAAACAAAACACCAACTATGGCAAATATCCTACAAACATATGAGTAATATACTTAAGCAATAATGTTTACTTTATAAACATGTAGTCTAAAAACTCTATATTTAGCTTAAACAGGTTTTATACTGTCTCTGGGCACTGAGACTCGCTTCTTCTGCCCCATAATCTCAAAAAGTACATGACAGCGTTTATCACCGTTTTTCTCAGCAAAGATCCCCTCTAAGTCAGCAAATGGTCCTTCAGTAAACTTAACCTGATCACCAGGATTAATCTCTACTATTAAAGAGCCATCACATTTCTGTGATAACTCACTTGCAGGCAATAACTCAGATAGCAGCTTATGTTCGCGTAAACGAATGCTGTGGATTATAGAATCATCAATAGAGGTCATTAGCTCATTACAACCAACTATACGACCCACTCCACGGGTTGAGTGAATTCGTGCAACACTTGTCACTTGTGGGTCAATATTGATAAAAAGATAGCCTGGGAAAAGTGGGATCCGCTTAATACTTACCTCTCCCTTTACTCTCTTCTCTTCGCCTATAGTTGGAAGATAAGTCTCGATATTTTGAAGGGTTAAGTTATGTACAGCTCTGGCTTCGCCGCGTGGCTTACAATATAGAAGGTACCAAGCTTTCATGGTCATTTGACTCTTTACGTTTTGCTAAACAAGCACATAGCTTTAAGGGTCTAACTTTTATGACTAACTTTAAAATTTAGCATTGTAAAAATAGACGGATAGAGGTGGGAATATAGGAAAAGTCCATAGTCATAACAATCTAAGCTCCCACTTAAGATCTGCGACGTCCCATTCACAAAAGCGATCATATCAAATTGCTATTTTATTGAAAAGTATTAAAGCTTCAAGAGCGTCCCTCGTGTGGTTAGGATGTGACTTCGTCACGGCGAAGGCGAACGCCATAAAAGGCTACGGTTAACAGGATAGCCTGCGGCCGCACGAAACGCTTCGCTTACGGTAAAAAATTGAGAAGAACGGGCTTCCCCCTACGAGGACGGCACTTCGTGTCAGCGAGGTTCTAGGACGCCAACAAGCTGGCTTCGAGAGCGGCCTACGACCTGCTAGAGTCAAGAAAAGATGCAGAATAGAGGCGAACACCATAAACGGCTACGGTTAACGGAATGGCCTTCTTCTATTGTAGGTCGGCATTTATGCCGTCAGGTTTAATATGTTTATCATTGTTTGTTGATGGACTAAAGCCCAACCTACAGTAGGCTGAGAAGAGCGGCCTGCGTCGGCAATAGAATCTTAGCCGTCTTTCCGGCGAATGCCAGAATCCAGCTTCGCTTTAGATTTTATCGCAGGACGGAGTCCGCTCTCGCAGTGAGCCTGCTAACGTCCTAGCAAAGGAGCTTGCGACTGGCCTAGAAGATGACGAAGTCATCGCTCTTCTCAGCCTTTATAGCTGTGAGCTCGCGAACGTGCTAGCACGTATCATCCTCGGACGAGACGAAGTCACCACCTCCGTTAAAATATCTTTCCGTTTATTCTTTACTCTGCCTGTTTAAATAGTCGCCATTCACGCGGGCAAAATTGACATTAGCAAGTCGAAAAGGGTATATAAGATGGGTTTCGTAGGATTTATAGCGTCAAATATTAAAATATAACAATAGTCTGTAGCGTGTTTGTTGTTGAGTTGAAAAAATATCACGCAACAAATCATACTGTTAGAATAAAAAACTAACTAAAAACTCAACGTTACAAAACTGTAAAATAAAAAAATAACAATTTTTCTGTGGCGACACTTGTCTCACAGGCAATCACAAGCGAAGGTGGAAACTTAATGAGCGTAGCAAAACCCCAAGGGACGATGCTCGGGCATCCGAAGGGATTGTTCCTGTTGTTTACAACAGAGTTATGGGAACGATTCAGCTATTACGCAATGCGTGCCATTTTGGTACTTTATTTGGTAGATAGTGTTCAATCACAAGGTGGTCATGGTTTAGGTTGGACTAGCGCTGACGCCCTCTCTCTTTACGGTACATTCACAGGTTTAGTCTATTTAACACCACTTATCGGTGGCTGGTTAGCCGATACATATCTAGGCCAACGTCGTGCCATTATCATTGGTGGTGCCTTGATGGCCGCAGGCCAATTCATTCTAGGTACGCCCCATGCTTGGGTACCAGGAATGGAAACTGAAGTTTTCTACCTAGGTCTTGGTGTACTTATTTTAGGTAATGGTCTATTTAAGCCAAATATCTCAACTATGGTTGGTGATCTTTATGAAGAGGGCGACCACCGTCGTGACGGTGCTTTCACTATCTTCTACATGGGTATCAACGTTGGTGCATTCCTTTCAGGTATTATTGTTGGTTCTGTTGTAGCTTACTTCGACGGTAACTTCCAAGCAGGTTTCATCTGTGCCGGTATTGGTATGGTTTTATCATTAATTATTCAGTTCATGTTTGCTCAAAAGCTACTTGGTGATATTGGTCGTAGACCAGCTGCGCAACTTGAAAAAGAGAAAGCTGCTGAAAAAGGTGAAGTACGTAAAGAGCCTCTGACTAAAGTTGAACGTGACCGTATCAAAGTTATTATGATCATGGGTCTATTCACCATCATCTTCTGGGCTGGCTTTGAACAGGCTGGCGGTCTAATGAACCTGTTCACCAATGACTTCACAGACAGAAGCATAGGCAGTTGGGAAGTTCCTACGACTTGGTTTCAATCACTGAATGCGATGTTTATCGTTATTTTTGCACCGGTTGTGGCTTCAATTTGGATCCGCTTAGGTAAGAATGAGCCAAACTCACCAGTGAAATTTGCTTTAGGTCTTGTTCTACTCGGTATCGGCTTCCTATTTATGATTGGTGCAGTACTTGAAATGGGAGGCGATGCCAATGCTAAATCAAGCATGTGGTGGTTAGTCGGTGCCTACTTCTTCCATACCATGGGTGAGCTTTGTCTATCTCCAATTGGTCTTTCAATGGTGACTAAACTTGCTCCACTGCGTATTGCATCACTAATGATGGGTGCTTGGTTCCTATTCGTTGCTGCAGCGAATAAGATTGGTGGAGTTGTCGGTTCATTTATCGGTCACGGTGGTCCAAAAGAGGAACAGCTTGCCAATGCAATGTCTATCTTCGCAGGTATTGCAATTACCGCTGCGGCTTCAGGTATCCTACTTTACTTTATGGCTGATAAGTTAGTCGACTGGATGCACGGTGCTGAAGACGGCCCCGTACACACAGAAGAAGAAGCGCTTGAAGAAGAGATGGCTGTGACTGCAGAGCATGAAGGTATAAAGCACTAAGCTTATATATTCACAGTTCTAGGTTCTAGGTTCTAGGTTCTAGGTTCTAGGTTCTAGGTTCTAGGTTCTAAAATGATAAAACGCCTTACTAGTAATAGTAAGGCGTTTTTGTATTTGTACGTCGGCATTTTGCCGTCTAGTTTGTTTTATAAAGAAGGATGGGTTTTGTCCTGCTAGAACGTGACTTCGTCAAGGCTAGAGCGTCGCAAGCGACTGCTAGAGTCTATACAACCAAGAGATAAGAGCGGCGATCTTCTTAGCCTTTATAGCAGGCCGAAGGCCGCTCTCGTAGTGAGCTGGCGAACGTCCTAGCAAGGAGCTTGCGACTGTCCTAGAAGATGACGAAGTCATCGCACTTCTTTGCCTTTAAAAAGTGAGCTGTACGTAACCACCGTTTGGCGTTTCTGTATCATAGGTCAAGCCACAAAAGTGATCTTTAAGTAACATCTGTTTATGCTCAGGGGCACTGGATGAAATACAAAAGCTCTCTCCTGGCATTAGAGTTCTAAAGTGTGAACTAGGTTGACCCCAGTCTAAAATACCTAACTGGAGAGAATCAGGCAGCGCTAGCGGCATCAGTCCTTCACTGTTACGAAGATAACAACGTAAACCATGCCCTGCTTGGGCGATTGAAGCACGAAATTGAGTTAGCTCTACAACCACATAAACAATATCGATAAAGATATCTAAGCCAGACTTAGTCATTCTTTCATTTAGATAACAAAGCATGTTGTATGGCTCGATAATAGCTTGTGTTGAGCCATCACGAAAAAGCTTCAGCTTTTGATTTACAAAGCTCTTTAAAAGAACGCTACCAAATGCAGCGCGATTATCCTGAGGAGTGAAGTGTGCCATATACATAACAAGATGCCGCTCACCCACATTAACGGTATCAATAAAGTATGCACTCACTTCATCGCTTTTAAATAAGCTGTAATCAATTTTAGCGCAAGGGTAGTTAATTTGAGATGGTGGAAATAGCTGTTGCTGAACACTTTTTGCTGCTTCAGCATTTTGCTCTAAAAGCACTAAATTGTCTTGCAGCTCTTGGTAGGAGAGCTCTTCCATATCTTCGAGCTGCACATCTTTCATATGTCGCTCATCAAGGCATTGCTTAATAGCGCTTTCGATAAGAAAGAGATCTGCAACAGGTTTAACTAAGTAATCGCTAGCGCCTATCCTAAGCGCCTCAACGACATCAGCCATCACTTGATTACCGGAAATAACAATTGAGGGAACGCTTGGGTTAATCTCTGACATCTTCTTTAACATGACTAATCCGCCCATGATAGGCATGCTTAAATCTGCTAATACGATATCAACGGCATACTGCTTAAATCTATCTAGACCTTGCTCACCATCATCAGCTTCAAGCACTGTTGCACCGCGGCTATCCAGAAAAGAAGCCACAATTCGACGAAAAACAGGATCATCTTCAACAAGTAATACAACAAGCTCTTTTAGCGCCATTCAAGGTCCTTTTATAGAATATGAGCGTCATTTAGCTTTTATCTGTTAACTGTATGTTTGGCATACAAGCTAATTCTGAAGACCTGAATAAGCTCTTATTCTAGTTCATCAAGATACTCATCCAGAAGCTCATCTTCACTTAAATCTACAGGTACATCTCCATCATACACTTTATAGTCCATATGTTGAAAATAAGCTTCTTTAACGAAAGTATAAGGATCCAGAGCATTATCTACCAACCTCTCTTGATCAATCGCTTCTGCACGTTGATGAAGGCTTTTAAGACCCCACTTAAGTAAAGACTGCCAAATTGTAAATTCTGATAATGGAAAGTATAGGCCATCAATCCAATCCGATGCGAGTTCTCTGGTTACATAAGGCCCTAAAAAAGGAGCCATAAAATAGGGACCATTCGGAACACCGTAGTAGCCTAGCACTTCATTAAACTCATCTTGTTTACGTGGCAGTCCCATCATATCTGCCACATCAATAACACCAAGCAAACCCATAGTGGTGTTAATCGTGAACCTTCCTCCTGCATTGGCCGCCCACCCCCACTTCCCTTGTAGAGTGTTATTAACCAAAGTACTTGGCTCTTCAAGATTAGTCACAAAATTATTTACACCCGTTTTTACAGGTAATGGAATGTAATCCTTATACCCATGAGAAACGGGGCGATAGAGATACCGATCCATAACATGGTAATTAAAATCCCACATTGCCCGATTAAAGCCCTCTATCGGATCCCTAGGATCATTATATGAGATAGTTACAGTCGGTGAAGTTTCCGATCTGATGTCAAGATTGGCCTCATCATCTAACGATGCACTCTGTTGATGGACCTCATTCTTAGAAGCATGCTTTACTAGGACCTCCTGTCCTGATAGTGCAATGGGGGAAATGATCAACGATGCTACAATTAGCATTATCCTGTTAAGCTTCATATTTCTCTCTTAGATTACATGACTGAATCCATTTCAGTCATTTGTACTAATCAGCTATTCAACACTAAAGGTTTTCTTCGATTATGACGATAAAGACAGTAACCTAGGATGATATAGAACTAGACTAGTGAGTATGATTATACTGTAAGTCCGATAAGGATACTCGGCAAAAAAAATAGATCAATTGTTAAATGAATAAATTTGTAAAAACAAATGTAACTTCAGTGGAAAACACTACATGGCTGACCAAAATAAACCGATAAACAACCTAATTTCAGCCCAAGGCGATACAAGTCACTCCCCTGCAGCGAGTCAATCTATCACCTCAAAAGGTTCTGTTTTGCCACAACAGCTCTCCTCTGAAGCGTTAAGTAAAATGAGTACTGAGCAGTTAAAAGCAATTCAATCTCAATTAATAAAGCCAGAAGCAATAATATTGTCTGCTAATCTAAAGCAGGTCTTAGTCCGAGGTAACCATTATAGTATCGACCTTCTAGCAAATCAGATAAAGCTTAACCACTCCTCTATTGTAGATTATTTAATTAAAGTCCCTTCATCACCTCACTCTACAGCCAATGAAGCAAAACAGCTCACAGGCACCATCAATAAACTTATCTCACTGGGTAAGTCAATTTCATTGGAGCTTCCTCAAGCGCTCAAAGGACTTGTTAAAGAGAGTGGCATAAACCTAAATCAACTTAAATTATTAAGTTCAAGAAAAGGCGGCTACCCCATACCTCCTGCGAATCTTTTGAATAGGGCTCTGACCCTGTCGAACGGATTAAAGCTAACGATACCACATTCCACCGCCTTACCAGCTACAGGCTCAAGCCAGATAATAGTGCTACCTGAAATTCATTTTGTTAAAAATCAATGGCAACTTATTTTAAAACCTGTTGTGGCAGAAACTGATATCAAATTATCCCTAGCTAATTCAGACAAAGGCTATATGTCATTAGAAGGCAACAAAAATTCAATGATTCAAGCCAAACCAGAGATCGCAAAACTTTACTCGCACCTATTTAAGCCACTAAGTAAAATATCAACAGACTCCCTAATCCCCAATCAAGTGAACTCAAGCCACGCCACAAAAAGCGACAACCAGCCCATAGCTACAACATCCTCCATTAAACCAACTGGCTCAATTGGGGAGCAAAGTATCACTCTTGCTAATAAAAAAGGGGAGCACCTAACCCCCTCCGCGCCAGATAAGCCTCAAATAGCTCAACTGAAACCTCTAAACCAAGCCAACATAGAGATAAAGCAAGCAGTTAATGCAGAAGGAGGGAAAGCTAATGAAGCCGCTGTATCTAATACGCAAACAAAACAAGCATTGATGTTAGCAGCATTAAATAAAGCTTTTGGTAGAGCTGGTAGTCTCCCAGATAGCGAATCAATAAAGCCGTCACAAAATAACATCGCGAACTTATTAACCAAGCTACTCCCTAATTTGACCCCTTCGATGTTATCTTCACTTGCAAGGCCTAATTCCATAAAAGGTGAGTTACTCGATCAGCTAAAGTTCAGTACTCCTTTTGATACAAAAGCAATCAATAATGCCACACTGTCTCATACCAACTCATTATCGCTACTTTTGCACCTTCTTCTAGGCCTTAGAGGTGAGCAGCTAAATAGCGCTGTCAAGATAAGCCCAGCAACACGAGAGTACTTTCAAAAAACTCAACAAAAAACGGGGATAAGTAACTTACTGCTGACCATGCTCGATAAGGCAGGAACAACTGAAGCCCTCGGAAAGCTCATTAGTAACCTGACTCTCTACACTCAGGCCAGCAATGATACCAATGGACAAAATAATTGGTATTTCACCCTTCCCTACTCCTTCAATCAACATCAAGATAACCTTGAAGGACATTTCTCTCAGGAGAACAGAGACGGTGAGGATAAACAAGCAGACTGGAAGCTCCAACTAAAGTTTAATCTATCTCAAGGCCCCATACTGTTTCAAGCTCACGTCATTGACTCAAAGTTAACAATGACCATTAACGCAGAGCATAGTGAACAGCTGAAGAAAATTGACACTCAACTACCATTGTTAATAAAGAAACTAAGCGATATTGGACTAACGCCAGAGAAAGTCTCTGCACAATACTCGAAACTTCCAGCCACGCTACTACCAGGCGAGCACTTTTTAGTAAAAATTAAAGCATAGTAATACCAATCAGAATAAAAAGTCAGTCGCGACTAAGGAGCTCCATGAGTAAACAGGAAAACGAAATAACACGACAAGCGGTTGCATTGGGATTCGATGGTAACAAAGCCCCAAAGGTAACAGCTAAAGGCTCAGGTCTAATCGCCGAAGAGATAATTTCAGTGGCTAAAGAGGCTGGTGTTCACATCCATAAAAATGCAGATTTAAGCAATTTCCTGCAAAACTTGGAACTTGGTGAAGAGATCCCAAAAGAGCTATACCTACTTATTGCAGAGATAATTGCGTTTGCTTATATGCTAGATGGGAAATTTCCACAGGAGTGGAACAATATGCACAAAAAAATTATGGAGGAGGTATAAATACGAGCTAAGAAGAGCGCTGACTGCGTCAGCTTATAGGACAGTCGCGGAAGCCTTGCTAGGGCGTTCGCAAGCTCACTGCGAGATAGGCCTACGACCTGCGATAAAATCTAGAGCAATGCAGAACGCTACGCTTACGGATAACGGAACGTTATGTCTCACTTACGGTAAAAAGCAAAACTGGATCCCAGCACTTTCTTATATCACAGCGAAGCGTCCTAGAACCTAGCAGGCACTTGTACTGTCCTCGCAGGGCGAAGCCCCTCCTTCTCTGCTTACCCTTTGCCATGAAGGCGGATTAACAATTCAGCCTCAGCTTTAGGGATCTCACATTCATGTACTAGCTCCTCAATACCAGCGCCTAAATCGACCATTTTCATCGCACGGGTATAGAGCTTAGCTTGAGGGTCTTGTTGGTTCGCTTCATCTAATCTCGCATCATGCTGAGAAGCTCTCTTTTCAAGCTCCAACATACGCCTACCGACACCAATAGTACCACTCCTTAGCTCCTGCAGTTCACGCTTAACGCTCTCACGTTGGCGATCACTCTCCTTCACTAAAAGGGTTAACGCATCAACCTTACTCTTTAACTTTTTTGTTTGAATATGCTGATAAAGTAATAAACCTAAACAGGCAATTACACACACAAGTGCAGCGATTAAAATTTCATCACCAATCATGGCTATTAAAACTCTTATAAAGCAGAAACAAGAAATCAGCCCCTAATAGCTAGGGACTAAAATTCAGGATTAGGTGGCGTTTAGACTTGTGTTAACTCCATCCACTCTTCATCGGACAATAATTTATCCAAATCAACGAGAATTAATAACTCATTATCTCTATTGCTAACGCCTTGAATAAACTTAGCACTCTCTTCAGTACCGACATTTGGTGCATTGTCAATCTCAGAGCCACGTAAGTAAACGACTTCAGCAACACTATCAACCAAAATGCCGATCACTTGCTTCTCTGCTTCAATAATCACGATTCGAGTAGAATCATCCAGCTCTGAAGATGCCAAGCCAAAACGTGATCGCGTATCGATCACTGTAACCACATTACCTCGAAGGTTAATGATCCCCAACACATAGTGAGGAGCGCCAGGTACAGGGGCTATTTCCGTATACCTTAACACTTCTTGAACCTGCATGACATTGATGCCATAGGTTTCATTGTCGAGCCTAAAGGTTACCCATTGCAACACTTCGTCGTCTTTACTTACCGCTACTTGATTTGCGTCTGTCATATTTACCTCAGCCAACAGGATCCTGACTACCTAAACCTGAATTTAATAACTCAATGAGTGAATGCACATGCAATATGCCACACATCTGCTCTTTTACAACTCCAGCCAACCAGGGGCGCTTACCCGACCTGCTTCTCCAGTTGACATCCGATTTCATTATTTTTACCGAATTCACTAAGGATTCACACGTTAATCCCCAGTTACTATCTTCTAATAATACAACATATTGATAGTTTACGGATTCAGCTAATGCATCATCATACTTCTCAGGCATAACCCAAGCACAAGTATCGACCACATTTAACTGCGAATCTCTATGAGTTTGAACCCCTTTATACCACGAAGGCCTTCCCATAATATGGTTGAGCCTATCAAGTTTAACAATCCCACCTAAGCTAACTAACGGCACAGCCAATGTTAAGCCTGCCACTTTAAAGAATAGTACTTGAAACTCATCATCGAGAGTTTCAAGTAGATCTTTTGTTACTTTAGGCGGAATTTCTCCCGTTTTTGTCTCAAGCTTTGTTTCTACAGCTTGTTTTTGCTCATCAAGCACCTGCTCTCGAACTTCAGGCTTAGCTTTTCTCGCCTCAGAAGTCCCCTTATGCTTGCTATCTGTTTTAGCTACGGCAACATCTTTTACTTTTTCCTGTGTAGCTTCTTTTAATTCAGGCTTAAATAAAGGCTCAAGTAGCTGCTCTAATGCTAACTTATTAAGAAATGGATCTTGCTCTTTTGTATTAACGAAGCTCTCTGTTTTTAATTTAGCTTGTTTCTGAATTTGCAGGGCCTCTTCACAGACGCTATTTTTTAACGCTTCAAATTTGTCTATATCTGCTAAGTCACTCTTTTCTTCCTGTTCACAGATTTTAGCAACGTTGCTTTTAGACTCTTTCTGCAGAATTTGAACTGTTTTTTGCGATTTAGCCGTTTCAACAGGTAAATCAGTATTTGCTCTGCTCTCTTCATCTTCCAATAATAGCGAGAAGTAATCTAAAACCGCATCATCAACTGAGTTTGACATGAGGTGATGCTCCTGCAAGTAGATAATCTAACAGCCTTGCATATGCTTTTACACCACGGCTAGTCGCAGCAAAATGTGATGCCGGAAGATGAGCTAAACTTGCATCTCTAAACTTAGTGTCCACTGGTATTACATCCATCCATAACTGCTCCCCATAATCTTGACTTAATTGCTGTAATGCCGCAGATGAGGCTTTTGTTCGACGATCATACATAGTTGGTACTATGGTGTAGCCGTATTTGATATTTTTAGAACGCCCCATCAAAATCATGGTTTTAAGCATTCTATCTAACCCCTTAATAGCAAGAAACTCAGTCTGAACAGGGACTATGATATGTTGGCTCGCTGCCAAAGCATTCACCATCAACACGCCTAACACTGGTGGACAATCAATTAACGCAATATCGTAGCTCTCTTCAACCAACAATAGTATCTTTTTGAGTATCAGCCCCATACCGCCTTGGTGCCCTAATGAGCGGTCTAGCGTTGCCAATGCCATTGTTGATGGGAGTAGATCTATCCCCTCAACTTGAGTAGAAACTATATGCTCTTTTACTAACTCTGTAGTCAGTTGCCTATGCTCTAAAAAAAGATCGTAAAGAGATGAATTAACATCTTCAGAGTCAATACCAAGGTAGTAGCCTAAAGAAGCATGGGGATCGGTATCGATCATCAACACCCTCAAGCCGCGTTTAGCTAAGGTACCAGCTAAACTCGCTACAGTCGTTGTTTTACCAACTCCCCCTTTTTGATTCGCTATTGTCCAGATTTTCAAAGAAATCCCCTCAACTGCTATCCTTAAGTTGTCTGACTAATCATTTTCTCGGGTTGTCACTCTAATTCCACCATGTGGCAAAACGATGACTTTTACACCTTGTTCATCTTCTGAAATAGTTCTAGGGGCAACCAGTCTACTCTCATCCCCTTTGTCAGTACTTATTTTATTCTTTATCGTTTCTTGAAAAGGTACAACTGCTTCTTTAGGTTTAGGCAATACTTCACTCATATCGTCAATCGTATTTTCTGTTCGTTTTTCCTGCGGCAGATTTTCAGAAACAAATTGAGCTTCATCAACATGTTCATCACTCATCTCTAGTGCAGCCGTTTTACTATTCTTGTCAAAAGCGGGTGTGTTCACAACTGAATCAACGACTCCTGGCCCAACACTGACTTTCACTTCCTGTTTTGGCTTGGCTTGCTCTAACAGGGCTTTTGTTGCTTCTGGGTTTTCAGACATCCACTTAGCAACAACTTCAGCTTGCTCATCAGGAACCATAAGTAATACTTGACTACTTTCCAGCCGTTGAACCTCTAATACTAAGAGCTCATTTTTATGCCGGGTTTCAAGGTACAAGGAGGCAAATACGAATACTGCAACTGAAAGTAGAAAGATGATCAAAATAGAGAAAGTACTAAACTTTCCCTTAGACTTAGCCATTTGATGACTCTCGTAAAATAGCATCTGCCATCTGTTCAAGCCCTATAGACTGACTTGAAAGGCCAGCAGCAGTTACAGCTTGCGGCATACCATACACAATACATGAAGCCTCATCTTGTGCCCAAATTGTCGCTCCAGAGGTTTTCAACATACGTGAACCTTCTCTACCATCGGCTCCCATCCCAGTTAAAATAACAGCTAATGTATCTTTGCCTAGTACTTTAGACACTGAAGCAAAAGTGATATCCACTGATGGTTTGTAATTCATATCTTCACTTCCAGCAACAATCTTCAAGCGACCATGAGTACCGGCACGTTCTAGCATCATCTGCATTCCACCTGGGGCTAAATAGGCGTGACCAGCTTTTAATTGATCTCCTGACACAGCTTCCTTTACCTCTATTTTACATAAGGCATTTAAGCGAGAAGCAAAAGCAGGCGTAAAGGCTGCAGGCATATGCTGGATCAACAAGATGGGATGAGGGTAATTTTGCGGAAATTTAGTCAATATCTTTTGCAGCGCAACAGGACCACCTGTTGATGTACCTATCAATAATATTCTATATTTTTTACCGGAGGCACGATTAATAATACTAGGTTTAGGAGATGCTGCCGAACCACTTACAGCTCTTGGTGCGACAGATGTTGTCAAAGGCCTTGACACAGGTGTTGGCGCTGATTTAGTTACAGAAGGAGTAATTGGCTTATAAACCCTTCTACGCCCAATGGTTTTAATCCTTTGCTGTAATAGCCGTATTGCTTCATCTTTATTGGTTGCAATATCCTCGAAACGTTTTGGCAAAAAATCTAGCGCCCCCGCTTCTAAAGCGTCCAACGTTGCTTTTGCGCCATCATGTGTCAGAGAGGAAAACATCAAAATAGGAACTGGGGTATTTGCCATTATCTCCCGCACAGCAGAAATACCATCCATTACCGGCATCTCTATATCCATGGTAATGACATTAGGTTTTAACTCTGCCGCCATTTTTACTGCTTCAGCTCCATTAACTGCAGTGCCAATGACTTCTAAATCAGGGTCTTTAGAAACAATTTCACTCACCCTTCGACGAAAAAAACTTGAATCGTCAACAACGAGAACTTTAATGCTCATTCAATTTCCTATCCGCATTTAGTTTTATTTTTTTGCGTAATTACTTAATAAACCAGGAATATCAAGAATAAGAGCTATTCCGCCATCGGATGTAATTGTTGCACCAGCCATTCCTGGAGTGCCATGCAACAGGGTACCTAGTGGCTTAATCACCACCTCTTCTTGGCCGATCAAAGAGTCAACCACAAAACCTATCTGTCTGGTACCTAACTGAACAATAACAACATGTCCGTGCTCTTTATCTCCATGCACCAATGCGCTTGGGTCTCGGCTCAACCAGTGTTCTAAATAAAATAGTGGCACCGCTTTTTGCCTAACAATGACGGTCAACTGACCATCAACAATATTTGTTTTGGTTAAATCTAAATGGAAGATCTCACTCACACTCGATAAAGGCAAGGCGAAAACCTGAGTAGCAACCTCAACCATTAACGTAGGCATAATAGCCAGAGTAAGTGGAACCTTGATCTCTAATACCGTGCCTTTCCCTTTCATGGAATCGATATGAATCGTACCATTGAGTTGGGCAATACGTGTTTTAACCACGTCCATGCCAACACCACGACCTGAGATATCTGAGATCTCAACCTTGGTAGAGAAACCAGGAGCAAAAATCAAATTATAAGCTTCAGTATCGGACATACGCGATGCAGCATCTTCATCCAGCACCCCACGACTGATAGCGATCTCTTTCAGCTTTACGGGGTCCATTCCAGCGCCATCATCCTCAATTTTAAGCAAGATATGATCGCCTTCCTGACTTGCAGACAAGGTAATTGTACCGGTTCTGGACTTTCCTGTTTCCTCTCGCACATCCGGCATCTCAATACCATGGTCAACTGAGTTTCTCACTAAGTGGACTAGTGGATCTGCCAGTGCTTCTACAAGGTTTTTATCTAGATCGGTATCTTCACCAATCATATTAAGATCGATCTCTTTTTTCAGTGTACGAGCCAAATCTCTGACAACACGTGGGAAGCGGCCAAACACCTTCTTGATTGGCTGCATACGAGTCTTCATGACTGCACCCTGTAGATCGGCTGTCACTAGGTCGAGATTTGCCAAAGCTTTAGACATCTCCTCATCATCACGAGCGATGCCAAGGCTAAGCAATCTATTTCTCACCAAAACAAGCTCACCAACCATGTTCATAATCTGATCGAGACGAGCAGTATCAACCCTCACCGTCGTTTCAGCCTGAGGCATATTGGTAGCTGCAGGTTTAGCTCCTGCTGCTTTAGGTGCTGCATTAGCTTTAGGAGCTGGTGCAGCTTTGGGAACAGGTACATCTTTAGGAACAGGCTCAGTAGGTACAACTTTCTCAGGCTTAGCTTTCTTTTCTACCGCTGCTGGGGCTGGCTCACTGACATTTTTGGGTGAACCAGAACCATGTAATTCATCAAGCAACTTTTCAAACTCATCATCCGAAATGTCATCAGAATCGACCGGAGGTGGCGGAGTTTCCTCCACTTTAGCAGCTTGTTCATTAGCTTTAAATTTGCCAGAGCCATGGAGATTATCCAGTAACGATTCAAATTCATCATCAGTAATATCATCATTTGAACTTGATTCGCTAGTTTGCTCTGTTGAAGATTTATCCGCACCATTTGCGCTTCCATGAAGAGCATCAAGCAGTGCTTCAAACTCAGACTCATCAATTTCATCAATACTACTATCACCATCGCCTGAGGCTGGCTCTTCATCAAATAGATCAATGCCTTGATCTGAGTCTACTTCAGCTTCATCTTGAGCTGGCTCCTCAAATATTTCCGCAGCTGAGTTATCTGTTTCAGAACTCTCTTCAACGGCATCTGCTCCACCTTCATTAGGTAATAACTTACCTGCACTGAGAAGTTTCAAATTAGCAAGAAGATCAGGATCGGCAGAATCTTGTTCCTCACCCGCCTGCGTTTGAGCAAACATTGAGTTGATGGCATCGACAGCATGCAAAATAATATCCATCAATTCCGCAGAAACATCACGCTTACCTGTACGAAGTAGGTCAAACGTATTTTCAGCTTCATGGCATATATCGACCATAGGGTTCAAACTGAGAAAACCAGCCCCCCCTTTGACCGTATGAAACCCACGGAAAATGGCATTTAGCAGTTCCGTATCCTCTGGATTATTCTCCAAAGTGACCAACTGTTCTGATAAAAGCTCTAAAATCTCACCCGCTTCTATCAAAAAGTCCTGCAGTATCTCTTCATCAACATCAAATGACATTAATTTGACTCCTAATTAGAAACCTAGACTCGATAGCAGATCATCAACTTCATCTTGACCAGCTACGACATCTTCTCGTTCCTCTGCGTTCACTATCGGTCCTTCAGCTTCAATGCCTGTTTCCGACGTAGGTAAACTATCGACAACAGATTGCTCACCAAATACGGTCAACATCGAAACTAAATTACTCTCTACTTCTCGAACTAAATCGATCACCCTGCGGATAATCTGCCCCGTCAAATCCTGAAAATCTTGGGCCAACAATATTTGATTTAATAGCTCTTTGAGGCGTATAGAATCTTGCTCACTCTGCTCAACAAATTGCTCAACATCGTGACATAGTTTTTTAAATTCAGTCAGTTCAATATCTCGCTTCATCAGTTTCGCCCATTTAGGCTTAACCGACTGAATATTTGTAGTTAGCACATCAGCAAGAGGCAAACACTCTTCAACAGCATCCATGGTTTTATTAGCAGCTTGCTCTGTCATATCGATGACATAATTTAAGCGCTCTTTAGCATCTGGGATCTCAGTGCTTGCTAAAGTCACCAGTCTGTCATCAACTTGAAAATCAACAATAGCGCTGTGTAGCTGTCGAGTTAGTCTTCCAACCTCATCGAATAGTTCTTTTTGGATAGGTGTTGCAATTTCTCTGACCAAGTCATCAGCTTGCTCCTGCTCACCCTGAGTAAGCAGGTCTACAAGTTTGCTAGCTTGTTCTAGTGAGATTAACCCCGAAGTAGTAGCCTGCATAACACAACCTTGATTAACCGAGTCGTTCGAAAATTTTGTCTAACTTCTCTTTCAATGTTGCAGCTGTAAACGGCTTGACAACATAACCATTAACACCAGCCTGAGCCGCTGCAATGATCTGCTCTCTCTTAGCTTCAGCAGTCACCATTAATACAGGAATATTCTTTAATTCATCGTCAGCACGAATGGCTTTCAATAGATCAATACCTTGCATTCCTGGCATATTCCAATCGGTAACGACAAAATCAAAATCGCCTTTTTGCAGCATAGGTAATGCTGTGGAACCGTCATCAGCTTCCTGAGTGTTGTTAAAACCCAAGTCCCTTAACAAGTTCTTGATGATACGCCTCATTGTTGAGAAGTCGTCAACAACGAGAATCTTCATATTCTTGTCCAAAGTGTCCTCCGCGGAGCTCTAATTATTACTTACGTGATCTTATTATTTGTCCAATGCTTAAGTTTAGCTTTTAGTCTGAGCATTGCCTGACTTAGTATCTGGCTAACTCGTGACTCACTAACTTCAAGAATGGACCCAATCTCTTTTAAATTTAACGCTTCATCATAGTAAAGCGACAAAACTAATCCATCTCTTTCTGGTAAAAGCTTAATCGCTTCAACCAAGGCTGTATGAAACTCAACATCAGCAATCGATTCAAAAGTGTCATCCTTTCGCTCCTCTGCTTGACCAACAACATCAAGTGACACGCCTAAATCTTCAATTCCAACCACCTTTCCAACTGAAACATCATTAAGAATATGGTGGTACTCATTTAGCGATATATCAAGTCTTTGAGCAATTTCAGTGTCTTTTGCATCTCTTCCTAGCTCTTGTTCTAACTCATCGATAACTTGAGCAACACGCCTCTGATTTCGATGTACCGACCTTGGAACCCAGTCTCCACGGCGTATCTCATCAAGCATAGAGCCACGGATCCGTATTCCAGCAAAGGTTTCAAATTTTGCGCCTTTACTGCCATCAAAATTTGTAGAAGCTTCGAGTAACCCCATCATCCCTGCCTGTAACAGGTCATCAATTTGAACTGACGCTGGTAAGCGCGCTAAAAGATGGTGAGCAATCTTTTTAACCAATGGAGCATACTGTTCAACGATTGAAGCTTTATTATCTAAACAAGTATACGCAGCGGTTTTACTCACTCGCTCTGTCCTCTTGATACTCTGGCTTCTGTACTAATCGCTCAACAAAGAACTCTAAATGTCCTCCTGGTTGTTGAGGAATAGGCCAGCTAATAATCTTATTTGCTAAGCCATGGTAAGCGATGGTGGCAGGCGACTTTGGAAACGCTTCTACAACCAATTTTTGCTTACGTACAGATTTTCGCAAGTTTTCATCGAAAGGAATTGTAGCGACCAATTCTAATGCGACATCTAAGAAACGATCTGTAACTTTACTAAGCTTAGCAAAGAGTTCCATACCTTCCCGTAAACTTCGCACCATATTTGCAACTATTTTAAAGCGAAAGACGCCATGCTCTCTACTTAATATTTTTATAAGCGCATAGGCATCAGTGATAGAGGTAGGTTCATCGCACACAACGACCAATACATCTTGCGATGCACGGGAGAAGCTCAGCACCATATCTGAAATCCCAGCTGCTGTATCAACAATCAAGACATCAAACTGAGTGCGCATCTCACTAAATGCACGAATAAGCCCAGCATGCTGAGCAGAAGAGAGTTCCACCATTGCTTGAGTACCGGAGGTCGCAGGAATGATTCCAATGCCTTTAGGACCACGCACAATGATATCATCCAGTTCAACATCACCGGATAATACATGAGACAAGTTACGCTCAGCACGAAGCCCAAGCATAATATCAACGTTGGCTAGTCCTAAATCCGCATCTAAAACTAAAACCCGCTTACCTTTCTCTGCCAATGCAACAGCTGTGTTAATTGACACACTGGTTTTACCAACGCCACCCTTACCACCAGAAACCGCTATTACTTTTACTTTATCGTTATATGGTTGATTCATCATACGTAAACCACTTGCTTGATCCCGAGTCATCACTTTACTCAAATGCATAGGCCCTTTCTTCAGAGCGCTCACTGTTTTGTTCTATTGCTTGTTCTTTCCTGTTTAACACTGACAGCGCTTTGTTTGCTAATGCTAATGTATCAGCAACTTGCATATCTTCAGGAACCCTTTGACCATCAGTAACATAACTTAATGGTAACCCACTTTGTATCAATACGCTTAACGCTGGCGCTAAAGAAACTGACTCATCAAGTTTAGTTAACACGGCCCCCGAAAGCGGAATTCGCTTAAATTGTGCGACAGCATCTTCTAATACTCTTCTCTGTCCTGTTGCTGACAGTACCAGATAACTCCTGATAGGTAATCTGCTATTTGCAGCTAAATTATCTAGTTGTTGAAAAAGTCTTAGATCTCTTTGTCCCATACCCGCTGTATCTATCAATACTAGCTTGCGATTACGGAACTGATAAAGAATTTGTTCCAACTCATTGAGATCATGAGCCTGCTTAACTGGGCACCCCATTATTTTGCCATAGGTTGCCAATTGCTCAAAGGCTCCAATACGATAATGATCTGTTGTTATCAGTGCAACTTGATCTGAACCATGGTGTGCAGCAAATCGAGCGGCTAACTTTGCCACTGTGGTTGTTTTACCTACTCCAGTTGGACCGACAAAAGCAACAACACCACCTTGACGAACAATATCATCTCCCTGATTATCGAGCATATTTGCTAAGCAACGAGGCAAAGCTTTGACTAATTCAGCAGGCTGATAGTGTTCACTTAAATCTGATAGTTTTGTCGCTACCATTGGAGAAAACTCAGCTTCTAACAGCTTACTTTCTAACATGGCGCCCACTGGGTTTGTACGGCTTTTCTGCTCAGATAATAGAGAGGTCACTTGATGTGTCAGTAAATTACGTAGCGATGCCAGCTCTTCACGCATGGCATCCATCTCTTGATTAGACCCTGAATTAGCTTTCGAATTCCCATGGTTTCTTTGCGTATATTGCTGGGGTTCAACCTCAGGAGCTACTTTCTTTACCTCAGGAGCTTGTAACCCTTTCGCCCAGTCAGGCATCTCCAGCTCAGCACTTTTATTGCTAGCTTGTTGGTTCACTCTACTTTGCTGTCGCTCAAGTAATGCTTGTAAGGAGTCTGCAGCCGGGGCAGGATTTGCCTTAGTTTCGGTTCTTACTGGTCTTTTAAAACCCAGCGATATCTTCTCTTCAGCCAGATCCATGAAGCTTGGCGTCGCCGGTGCCTTTGGAGCTTTCTGTAAATTGGGCTTAGGTTCGTCATAATCAACTGCCGCCACAATTTCAATGCCACCTGTCACTTTTTTATTTGACATAATGACAGCATCAGAGCCTAGAGTCTCTTTGACTTGAGCTAGGGCTGTGCGCATATCTTTTGCTAAAAATCGTTTAATCTTCACTTACACACCCTCTACTGGCCAACTGCAGACACTATTCTTATCTGCTTTTCATCGGGTACTTCCTGATAGGAGATAACCCTTAGATTCGGGATTGTATGCTTAACAAACCTAGATAGGGTTGAACGTAGCATACCTGAAGTAAGCAATATTGCGGGCTGCCCTATCATCTCTTGCCTTTGTGATGCATCTTCTAAAGACTTCTGCATTCGTTCAGCAAGACTCGGTTCGATATTCGGACCTTCCCCCCCTGTCGCTTGCATAGACTGATGCAACATCTGTTCCAACTCTGGCGCCAAAGTTATGACAGGGATTTCAGTTTCAGGCCCGCTGATCTCCTGAACAATCATACGTTTTAGCGAAATTCGAACCGCTGCAGTAAGCACTTCTGTATCTGCACTCTTTGGCCCATACTCTAACAAAGTTTGTACTATCGTCTTAAGGTCGCGGATCGACACTCCTTCATTAAGTAGATTCTGCATCACTTTCACCACAGTACCTAAGGGCATAACATCAGGAATAAATCCATCAACAAGCTTAGGAGAGTGCTTCTTCAGCATATCCATCAACTGCTGAACCTCTTCATAGCCAAGTAACTTGGCCGCATTATTCGTCAATAGTTGGCTTAAATGAGTAGCAACAACCGTGGCAGCATCTACAACGGTGTAACCTAATGATTGCGCATGTTCTCTTAGCTCTGGGGCGATCCAAACGGCCTCTAAGCCAAAAGCAGGATCTGTGGTTTCAACTCCATCAAGTTTGCCGTACACCTGACCTGGGTTAATCGCTAACTCACAATCGTGTCTGATATCAGCTTCACCGGAGGCAACTCCCATTAAAGAGATTCGATAGCTGTTTGGAGAGAGGTCTAAATTATCGCGTATATGCACAGCCGGCACTAAAAAGCCCAGTTCTTGAGAAAGCTTCTTACGCACCCCCTTTATTCGACCAAGCAGTTCACCGCCTTGGCCTTTATCAACAAGAGGAATTAAACGGTACCCCACCTCTAAACCAATAGTGTCAACATGTTGTACATCATCCCAACTTAACTCTTTTGGTTTAGCGTCAGCAGTTTCAGCAGGAGACTTCTGCGCAAGTTCTAATGCATGCGCTCGCTTACTCTCTTGTTTTCGATGAAGAAAATAAGCGATAGAAGCCGTGATTATGCCGAAAGAGATAAAAGCAAAATGGGGCATGCCTGGTACAATCCCCATAATCAATAACACACCTGATGCGATAGCAATTGACTTAGGACTGTCAAACATCTGGCTCATCATCATCTGGCCCATGTCACCAGACTCGTTTTGACGTGTCACCATTAATGCAGCGGCGATTGAAAGTAGCAAACCAGGAATTTGAGCCACTAGGCCGTCACCAATGGTAAGCAGAGTGTAGATCTCAACCGCAGTTGAAAAATCAAGATCGTGCTGAACCATACCAATGACAAAGCCACCTAGTATATTAATCACTAAGATCATTATTCCCGCTATGGCATCACCTTTTACAAATTTAGAAGCACCATCCATCGCACCATAGAAGTCGGCTTCTTTTGTCACTTCAGCCCGTCGTATTCTAGCTTGGTCTTGATTGAGCACCCCCGCATTTAGATCGGCATCAATGGCCATCTGCTTGCCCGGCATAGCATCCAAGGTAAAGCGAGCGCTCACCTCTGAAATTCGACCAGCACCTTTTGTTACAACGGCAAAGTTGATAATAATGAGGATTAAAAATACAACCAAACCCACGGCGTAGTTACCGCCAATGACCACTGAGCCAAAGGCTTCAATCACTTTACCAGCAGCATCGCCGCCATTATGCCCTTCAAGTAATACCACTCGAGTCGAAGCGACATTAAGTGCTAACCGCAAGAGAGTCGCAACCAACAGAACACTAGGGAAAGCAGCAAAATCTAATGGTCTATCCGTATAGATAGCCACAAGTAAAATAACTAATGCTAATGAGATATTAAAAGAAAACAGGATATCAAGCAGAAATGCAGGTATTGGCAGCACAATCATCGCCAAGGCTGCCAGTACAAGTAGTGGAGTCCCCACCCCTTTAAAATGAGCAGGTTTAATATTTTTAAACTGACCTAGGCTTGCTTTAACATCCATTAAAAAGAGTCCAAACTTTGACATCTAGCTCTGATACAGCAAGATTTAAGCCAATATACTTCATTAATTAATAGCGGTTGATTTAATTAATATTTTCCAAGTTTGTCACTATACTCCTTAAATCCCGTTAAATGAATGTTTCAGCTTTCCAACTGAACAAATTAACAGCGAAAGTATAATTAAACATGACTTAATGCTTTAACTCATCAGGAATGGGCTGGTTGACGGGAATGGGAGTCGGCTTTCTTCCCCCTTTTTGTTGATATTGACGAAGCTGAAATACATAAGCTAACACCTGAGCAACAGCGGTAAATAACCCTTCAGGGATCTCTTGGTCAATTTTCGTCGTATGATAAATCGCACGAGCTAAAGGGGGAGCAGAAACAATAGCAACCTCATGCTCTCGTGCTATCTCTCTAATTTTAAATGCAACATCATCAACCCCTTTGGCTAACACATAAGGCGCGGTGGACTTCATTGCATCATATTTTACAGCCACAGCGTAATGCTCAGGGTTGACCACGATAACATCAGCGTTAGGCACTTCACTCATCATTCGCCTTTGCGCCATCTCCCTCTGCATCTGCCTTACTTTTCCTTTAACCTCAGGCTTCCCTTCGGTGTCTTTGTACTCATCTTTAATCTCCTGTTTGGTCATTTTTAACTGCTTATTATGATTCCAGATCTGAAATGGAACATCGATAACCACAATGAGCAAGGTAGAGGAGCAAAGCAGTATAAACATCCATGCAAGTAAATCTAAAGAGTGATAAACATTACCAGGAAGATGCTCACGAGAGAGGGCTAAAATATCATCGAAATAGAAACTGAGCAGAAAGTAAGCCGCTAAGGCAACGACCGAAAACTTAGCGATACCTTTAGTTAATTCAACCAAGGCTTGTACACCAAACATTCTCTTAAAACCTTTGATAGGGCTCATCTTATCAGGCTTGGGCATAAATGCTTTAACCGAAAAAGTGATCCCACCGAGGACGATGTTACCAATAAATGATACAACCGCTAGAAAGGCTATCAAACTTAAAATAGGAAATGCTAACTCAAGCCCAATAAACTTCCATATAAGAAACATCTCATTTGTATCAAATACTTGTGCTCTATCAATGGTAAATAGATTCGTCATAATTGACGCTAATGCTTTTGCAATGCCAGGACCTGCCATGACAAAGCCGACTGCTGAAGCGAGGAGAACCGCAGAGGTACCTAACTCTTTTGAACGGGCAACCTGACCTTTTTCTCGCGCTTGCTCCCTGCGTCTGGGGGTTGCCTCTTCGGTTTTCTCTTGGCTACTGTCGTTTTCAGCCATACATTAAAACCTTCCATCGACATTACATTGAAGTTCAACGATGTCACATAAAAGCAGCTGTGCATCGCGCCATACCGCGCCAAAATGCTCCATAATCGGGGTTAAGGTTAACCATAGAATGAATAGCCCTGTAACCATAGTAACCGGGAAACCAATGGCAAAGATGTTCAATTGAGGGGATGCCCGTGTCATGACACCAAATGAAAGGTTAATCATAAGCAGGGCAACAATGGCTGTCATTGACATAGTCAAGGCAGCACCAAACATATATGCCCCCCACTCCGCTAATAGCTTATAACTTGCAATGCTGATCCCTTGGTCGGAAATTGGAATGGTATCAAAGCTAACAACCAACATACGAATTAATACTAAATGACCATCGACAGCTAAAAATATCATGGTGGTGAGCAGCAAAAAGAAGTTACCGATCACAGGTGTTTGCTGACCGGATGAGGGATCAACCATTGACGCAAAACCTAAGCTTGTCTGCATACCAATAATTTGACCCGTTAGGACAAAAGTTTGCATAACCAGTAAAGTAACAAACCCCATTGCCACGCCAATGATTATCTGCTGAAAAATAATAAAGCCTGATGAGATAGAAAATAGATCAACGTTTTCCATGGGAGGAAGTACGGGGGCGATGGCAAATGTAATGGTCATCGAGAGCAGCAGTCGTATTCTAACTGGGGTTGTATTGGCACCGACAATCGCCATCGCCATCAACATACTGGCGACACGGAATAATGGCCACATATAGGATGCAATAGCATCCATTAAGGTCCCCATTAATATCTCCATGGTTATCGACTCAGACTAACCATGCTCTGCTCTCTAAGCAGACATATATTCAAAAAAAATGCATCACAGACACTCATTAGCCAATCACCTGCGGGATCATATTCACCATTTCAAAGAAGAACTCCATCATGGTTTGAATCAATGTATGTCCCAGAAACATAAGCGCAAATAGTGTCGTTAATAGACGAGGTAAAAAACTTAAGGTTTGCTCATTGATAGAGGTTGCAGCCTGAAAAACCGCCACAATAAGACCAATCACTAGGCCAGGTAAGATGATCAACGAAACAATAGTAACGATGACGGATAAGGCTTCACGGAAAATATCAACCAGTGATTCTGGACTCATATAGCCCCCTAAGTCCCAAAACTATTTGCCAAAGTACCCATAACCAAGCTCCAGCCATCGACAAGTACAAACAACATAATTTTAAAGGGCAAAGAGACAATCATAGGAGATAACATCATCATACCCATGGCCATCAAAATACTAGCAACCACAAGGTCGAGTACCAGAAATGGGACAAATAGCATAAAGCCTATCTGAAAGGCTGTTTTTAACTCACTGGTGATAAATGCTGGAATGATGACGCTCATAGGAGCTTCATCTACTGAGTTAATATTTTGATAACCAGAGATCTCTACAAAGGTTTCCAGATCTGTTACCCGGGTTTGCGCCAACATAAACTCTTTAATGGGCTCTTTTCCAACATGAAATGCCTGCTCTATGTTCATGCTTTCATTCATGTAAGGCTTTACCGCGCTATCATAAACCTTGTCAAAAACCGGTGACATAATGAAAAAAGTAAGAAACATGCTCATGCCAATCAAGACCTGATTGGAGGGGGTTTGTTGTAAACCAATGGCTTGGCGAAGAATAGATAAAACAATGATAATACGTGTAAACGATGTCAACATAATGAGCATGGCAGGCAGGAAGCTCAACGCCGTCATCAGCAGCAATATCTGCATTGTGACCGAATATTGAGTATCGCCATCGGCGCCAGTTGACACGGTCACGGCAGGTAATATGCCATCCTGTGCAAAAATATCAGGAGAGAAAAGCAGTAACGTGAAGGTAATTAATAGCAACAATCGATTCATAGTTGTTTTGTCTTAGCTTGACGCAGTCGATTTGCGAAGGAGTCAGGATCTGTTTTGACAGCAGTGTCGAGCTTATCGATCAAGTTTACCTGCTGAGCGGTAACCCCTAGCAAGTATTGCTGCCCCTCAACTTCTATCAACACCACTTTCTCTCTTTGTCCAAGTGGTGTTGCCGCCACCATCTTCAACACACCATTGCTAGCTGGCACTAAGTTAAGCCGTTTAACGATATAGGCTAATACAAATATCAACACGAGGACCATAATCAGTCCTCCCATCATATTTAATAACGCGTCCATCCCAGTGCCTTTCTCCACGGGGGGCGCTAACTCAGAGGCGGCTGTAGCACCGCCAACTAGCAATGAGAGCATTTTAGGGCCTTTATTTAAGCTTTTTAATACGTTCCGTTTGACTTATCACATCAGTCAAACGAATACCAAATTTATCGTTAACCACCACAACTTCGCCATGAGCGATAAGCGTGCCATTAACCATGACGTCCAAAGGCTCACCTGCAACGCGGTCCAGCTCAACAACCGAACCTTGGTTAAGTTGTAGCAAGTTACGAATATTGATAAAGCTACGTCCCACTTCCATAGAGATGGTCACTGGGATATCCATAATCGCATCTAATTTGGCAACATCCTCCTCTGACAGATCCGCTGCTGTGCTATTATCAGTCAGCTCGTCAAGTTCAACAGCTTCGGCCTCTTCTAACGCCTGCTCAGCCATTGCATTTGCCCAATCATCACCAGTATCTTCAGTACTCATCTTTTACACCTTAATATTTCATCATCAAACAACGTGTTAAACCATGATATTTATTGGGAAACACGCTATTTAGCATGTTATAACTCTTTCACTTCCCGAACTTTCGCTTTACGGGTAATCAAATGAAGCTCAGATTTGGCTGTTTCAGGTCGAGGAATTTTCTGGATCACTCTAAGCGCGAGGTTATCCCGAGCTTTACCTAATTTACACCTAAAAGTTGGCAGGTCTTCAACACGCAAAATGATATGCTCAGGAAGCTCAACAGGAATAATATCCCCCTGCTTCAACTCCATCACATCTTTAAGTGTGATCTCATGTTCAACAACCGTTGCATCTAGGCCAACATTAACATCCATGATCTCGTCTTTTAATGCCTGAGACCAACGCATATCGGTATCTTGCGTATCACTTTGTACACCGGCATCGAGAAGCTCTCGTATCGGCTCAATCATGGAGTAAGGCATAGTGATGTGGAAATCACCGCCACCACCATCGACCTCAATATGGAACGAGCTGATAACAACAACCTCTGTCGGACTTACAATATTGGCCATTGCAGGGTTAACTTCTGAGTCCAGATAATCAAACTCTACATCCATGACTGGTGCCCAAGCATCTTTATAATCTTCAAAGATAATCTTCAGCAGCAGTTGCACAATTCGTCTTTCTGTCGGAGTAAACTCACGCCCCTCAATTTTAGCGTGAAAGCGTCCATCGCCACCAAAGAAGTTATCCACCAAAATAAAAACTAATCTAGCTTCCATGGTGATAAGCGCAGTTCCTTTAAGCGGGTTAAAGCGCACCATATTTAGGCTGGTTGGAACAAATAGCGTGTGTACGTACTCACCAAACTTAAGCATCTGTACACCGTTGATGGAAACCTCGGCTGCACGACGCATCATATTGAACATACTGATACGCAGGTGGCGAGCAAAACGCTCATTGACAATCTCAAGCGTAGGCATACGTCCGCGCACAATACGATCTTGGGAGGAGAAGTCATAGGAGCGAGCATCCACTCCCCCCTCATCAACTTCCTCTTCCTCTACGTCATCTACCCCGTGAAGTAGCGCGTCAATTTCGTCTTGGCTTAATAGATCACTCACAATATAGCCTTATTAAACTAAAAAGGGACGATTCATCATACAAACGTTTTGATACTCATTGCTTTAAGGTAAGAGTTTCTACCCAAAAGCAATAACATCATATAGTTAATCTGAATCGGAAAAACTTAATAAATTCAGTCACCAGTTACTGCATCACAAAGCCAGTAAACAGTACTTTCTCGACAACTTTTCGCCCTGTAACAGGCTGGAGCGTGTTTTGAACGTTTAACAGTGCTAATTGGCGTAATTCATCTTTCCCAGCCAAAGAGCTCATTTTTTGAACATCCGCACTGCTAAAAGTGGTCAGCAGTGCATCTTCAATTAACGGGATATGTTTTTTAATTAAGACATCATCGTCACCACCACGAACCATCAGTTGGACTTTAATCTCAACTAACCTTGAACGGGCAGCACCTGGCAAGTTAAACAGAAATGGCCTAGGCATACCGACATAGAAAGCCTCTCCGGTATTCACCTCTTCAACCACTTCAGCCGCTTCACCTTCAACAACAGCCTCATCACTAGGTTCGCTTGAGCCTAAGAAAAACCAAACTCCCCCCCCAATCGCCAATAATAAAACGAGGCCAATGACACCAAAAATTAGCTTCTTCTTACTTTTCGGTTCGCCATTCTCTTCAAGTTCTAATGATTCTTCATCAGCCATTTTATTTCCTTTTTTAAAATGCCTCTAGATGTTAACGCTAGATCTGCAATGTATTCATAATAAGGATTGTAGCTAAAATTGGCGCGATCCTCACATTGATCTCTATAGGTTACCTGCTTATGCGTAATAATCTATACCCGAACGGTAACTAGTTGCTTGTTTTGAGCTTATTAATGATTCTTCTGCTGAGATTTCATCCAGTTCAGAGGTAAATTGATCTCCATTATCCTCGCTTGCCTGCTCACCTTCACCATTGTTCGAGTTTTCTTGAGAAACGTGACTGTCAGTCAATTGCATCCCCTGCTCAGATAAGAGATCTTTCAATCGTGGAATAGCCTGCTCAATAAGATCTCGGGTTTGATGCTGCGCCACCTGAAACTGCACTTGAGTTTGATCGCCCTGCACTTGAATTCTTACCATTAACTGGCCTAACTCAGGTGGATCTAACCTAATCTCAGCATGTTGAACCCCTTGGCTCACCATGGTAACCAACTGCTGCTTCATCACTGGAGCAAATCGCTGGATCATATCTTGTAACTGAACCTGCTGTTCATTGCTTTGTCTTAATGACACTTGTATCTGAGCGATATCTGTTCGTTGAGGTTGAGGCGATAACAGGGAACTTGTTTGTTGCAACTTAGACTCTCCCCCCTGTAACGATTCACTTAATACAATGGATTGCTCAACTCCTGCTTTGACAGGCTGCAGTTTTACCGTTAATTCAGCTCCTTTAAGTTGCTGCTCGGCAATAACTTGACCATCTGTTTTATTCGCCTTAGATGCAGCTTCAGATTGGGCTAAGGTTTTCTCTCCTAAAATGTTACTGAACTTGTCGTTATCAAATTTTGGCTTTGACGCTAGCTCTTGCCCTTGAAGCTGATTGACTTTAGGCTCTTCTCCTTTAACTAAATGCCCCTCTTTAGCAGTTTCTACTTGTCTTAACTGTTCACCTGTTAATGGCTTTGTCTCACTATTGCTCGGTGAACCTTGCCCTTTTTTCATCTCTTTCTCTGCAGTGATACCAGCCAATGCTTGCATGTTATGCGGCAACTCGGCATCGGAGAGTTCAGCTTCTTGTCCGGTTATGGCTACATCATCAGGCAAGATTTTATCACTCTCAATGGCATCCAGCATCGCTTGATAATCACCACCACTGTTAACGAGTACAACGAGCTGATTCAAGACCTCAGGTGAAAGTGCTTGTAACTCCTCTTTTGTAAGACCGCTTTGCCTTTGTAATTCAGCCAACAGCTTTTCATCAAGAGGTTCTAACGTTTCTGCATCGACAATATCGAGGTCTTGTTCGGTCTCTCCATCAATTTTGGCCATTAAGGTTTCAATGGATTGCTCATCAATGAGCATTTCATCAAGCGGCAAACTATCGCCGCTAATCTTACTCTCTGACTCTAAGGTACTTTTACTTAACTCTGAGGCCAGATTGATTTGCGCCAATACATGGGATACATCAATCAAGTCACCATCTTGCTCAGCTGCCTCTTCAGCCACAATACTGCCTTCAGCTTTAGCTTGAAGTTCAGGATCTTGAGCACGAGTTTGCTTACTTTCGCTGTTTGAAGTTTCTTTGGATGCAGATTTAACCTGTTGTTTTGCTTCAACACTTGCTTGCTGTAATGCAGTGGAGAAATCACTATCCTTAGTCGTTTTTCCATCACTTTGGGTGACTTGTTTACTCTCTGTACTTGGCTTACTTTCAGCTTTGTTATTGGCTAAAAGTACATTGGTCATCTTCTGCATAAAGCCTCCAAAAAAACACTGCCTGTCAATAATATAAAGGCTCACAGTCAGCGTCAAAATGTCGACCGACTAGGCCGACAAGATCTATATCTATAAGCGAAGCAATTTCAATGCCAAGAAGAGGTTAGAGGGAAAAGAAATGGGTTAACGAGTACGTTGACGGTAAAACAGTTGAGATGCGAACTCATCGGTCATTTTTTGTTCGCGCCTTAGTTCAGCTTGTTGGGCTTTATCTGCTTTATGAGAGAGTAGCAATTCAACAGCTTTCCTTTTTTGTTGCATCTCCTGCCAATATTTCTGTCTGTGCTCTCTCTGGGAATCAGCCTCTTGAATAGAGGTGATCTGTTTAGTAATGGCTTCATCTACCTGCCTGACAAATTGATGAAACTGATGGTAATAACTGGCACTGATATTTTTACCGTGATGACTTTCCATCTGTTTCATATAATCGAGACGGTAATTCCTCAGCGCTTCAAGCTGACTCTGGCACTTTTGCAACATCAATTGCGCCGACTTAAGCTGCAAGCCCGCCTGCTCTTCAGCTTCTTTTGCAAGTTTTAACACTGTATCTAACGGATCATGCTTCGCCATTAAACCACCAACTCTTGCTGTTTAAAAACACTTGTCATTAAACTTTACACTGAGCGCCTAACTGGCTCAGCATAAGCTCACTGCTGTCAAATCGAATTGCTTCCTTCATGGTTTGCCTTAAAAAAGCGTTCATGGCTGGTTGCAAGCGAATAGCATTATCTATTCTTGGATCGCTCCCTTGGGTGTAGGCACCGATAGAGATAAGATCCTTGTTCTGCTGATAGAGGGAGTAAACTTGCTTAACTCGGCGCATCGCTTCTAAATGCTCAGGGTTAATGACCATAGGCGCAACACGGCTTATTGACGCTTCAATATCGATTGCTGGATAATGTCCAGAATCAGCCAGTTGTCTCGAGAGGACTATATGCCCATCCAAGATTGCCCTAGCAGCATCAGCAATAGGATCTTGCAGGTCATCCCCCTCAGTTAACACAGTATAAAATGCTGTGATGGAACCTTGTCCAGGCCCTCCATTACCCGCCCTTTCAACTAACTTAGGAAGCTTTGCAAATACCGAAGGTGGATAACCTTTAGTTGCAGGAGGCTCGCCAACCGCCAATGCAATCTCCCTTTGTGCCTGTGCGTAGCGAGTCAAACTGTCCATCAATAGAAGTACGTTATAGCCTAGATCCCGAAAATACTCCGCGATACGCGTCGATGTTTCACAAGCTCGTAATCGCATAAGTGGTGATGTATCTGCAGGTGCCGCAACAACGACAGAGCGAGCTCGCCCTTCATCGCCCAATATCTCTTCAATAAACTCTTTAACCTCTCGGCCACGCTCACCGACCAAGCCCACCACAATGACATCGGCAGTGGTTCCACGAGTCATCATGCCAAGCAAGACACTTTTACCGACACCTGATCCCGCAAAAAGCCCCATTCTTTGTCCTTTACCCACAGTCAACATGGCATTGATAGCCCTCACGCCGACATCTAAAGGCTCAGTGATTGCTCTGCGCGACAGGGGGTTAATAGACTGGGCATGTCTTGGAGCCTTTTGATCAGTTTGTAATCGGCCTAGACCGTCCAAAGGTAAACCATTACCGTCAAGTACTCTTCCCAACAGAGAAAGGCCCACATTCAAGCCACTCTGTTCACCAAGAGGGGTAACTTTAGCGCCAGGTAACACGCCTCTAAGTTCCTCAATGGGCATGAGATACAGGAGCTCATCGTCAAAACCGATCACCTCGGCAACAAGCTCTCCCGCTAATGTCTCTATACTGCAAAGGCTACCGATAGGCGCGCGGCAGCCGGTAGCTTCTAACGTTAAACCAACCACACGCACTAGTTGGCCACTCGCTTCTGCGATGAAAGGGTGTACTTTTCCAGACTGTTGCTTGATTCTATTCAGCAGTTGGTTTTGGCGGCTATGCATCTTTGTATTCGCCTTTTGCTCTGAAATAAATACCTAGAATGAGGATCATAAATCGTCAGTTATATAGGAATAAAGGGTTAATCCGCTTTATCTGGAGAAGCATCATCAGTGTTTTGAGCTTTGCCATTTTCAACATGATGATTTGGCTCATCAGTTACTTCACCAGCGCTCTCCTGTTGAGCCTCAACATTGAGCTCCTCTTCAGGCACAGCCTCTACCGCTTTACTCGGCTCAGAGGCGATATCTAAGGCCTGTTTTTGATGCTCAACAGTTTGGCTTAAATTCTGCTCGTGACTCTCTAGTTCCTGCAATACAGTACTCATTCGACTCTCAAGTCGCATATCGACACTGCTTCGCTGACTTAGAATAATACAATCACCAGGAGTCAAACTTGGATCACTCTCTAGATCCCAACGATTTTTCTCTAATTGATTGGCACTGTATAACGAGTCGACTAACTCATGGTCTTCTGGGTGCAAGCGGATCACAACCCCTTGCTCTTTCAAAGGCAGCGAGTCAACACCTTGCCTCAATGCTGATAATATATGTTCTGGGTGGGTTTTAATCTCATGGCCAATCACAGCGCGAGATAGCTTTAATGTCAATGATACAAGCTCCTGCTCTATCTCATTATCAAGCAGTTCAAGGGGCTTTTCAAACTGCTCAAGCAAACCTTCAAACCGTTTAATGAGCTCTAGTGCTTTCTCAGCCCCCTCTTGATAACCTTGCTCTTTTCCCTGCTCGAATCCCTCATCATGGCCCTGCTTTAGTCCCTCTAAACGCCCAGTTTCGAGGCCAGCTTGATACCCCTCCTCTTTTCCCTGTGCAAAACCTTCATTTTCAGCTTCCTGCCTAATCTCCTCTATCTGCCCTAAGGTCGGAGGTAAAATTGAGTCAGGCTCCTCCGTGACCGGTTTTTGAGCCGATTTTCGTCCAAAAAGGTTAGAGACATCTTCGGGAACTGCTGTCGTTACATCCGGGATATGCCAATGGCTAAACTCAATATCAGTTTCAGGTGGGTGAACTTCGCCTGGGCCTTCAGGTTTATTGGACTTCATTATAAGAACTCTTCACCGCCACCACCGCCCAGCATAATTTCACCACTGTCACTTAGACGACGAGCGATGGATAAGATCTCTTTCTGCGCCACTTCCACCTCACTGATCCTAATAGGCCCCATGGCTTCGAGATCATCGGCCAGTAACTCTGCAGCACGTTTAGACATGTTACCCAATATTTTCTCTTTGAGCTGATCATCTGCGCCTTTGAGCGCTTTCATCAAGACATCCTGTTGAACTTCTCTTAGCAGTGCTTGAATCCCTAAGTCATCAACATCAATAAGGTTTTCAAATACAAACATTAAGTCTTGGATCTGTTGCGCCATCTCTTCATCAGACTCTCGCATCGTCTCCATCAACTGACTTTCAACACCTGTATCTAAGTAGTTCATGATGTTAGCCGCAGCTTTCAAACCACCCATCTTGGCAGCCTGAGCACCACCTTGACCAGCAAACTGTTTCTCCATAATATCATTCAGCTCCTGCAAGGCCGCAGGTTGAACCTCTTCCAAATTAGCGATACGCATCATCAGATCCAGACGGGTATTCTCAGGAGACTGTGCAAAAATTTCAGCCGCCTGATCAGGTTCTAAATAGGAGAGAACAATGGTTTGGATCTGTGGATGCTCGTTTTGAATAATCGTCGCAACTTGGCGAGAATCCATCCATTTTAACGACTCCAATCCCTTCGCACCGCTTCCCATAATAATCTGTTCGATCAGGTTGCCTGCTTTATCTTCACCTAATGCAGCTGTCAGAGCTTTACGCACAAACTCCTCACTGTTAAAGCCAATTGAGGAGTATTTTTGTACTTCATCAAGAAACAACTGATGTACAGCAATAACTTTTTCCTGGCCAAAGTCTTCCATGGCCGCCATCACCATACCCACTTTCTGTACCTGCTTCGGCTCTAAGTGTTTAAGAATTGATGCGGCATCCGCTTCACTTAAACTTAGCAGTAAGATCGCTGTTTTTTCGACACCTGTAAGGTCATCGATTACCGATGTGCCTTTTCCCCCGGCCTCAGCCACTTCTGTATTATTGCTCATTGTCTTGTAACCAACCCTTAACGACCTGTGTAGACAGTTCCGGCTCATTAGCCACAAGTGCCCTAATCGCCTTAATCATATCATCATCTTTATGCAGATCTGGTATCAAAATAGAGCCATCATCATTATAGCTATACTCAGCTTCAGGACGGTTTAACATCCCCAAGGTATCCGATGCATATTGATCTTCAATTTCTGCTAACTCATCTCCAAATTTTGGCTCATCAGGGAGATTGCTGCTATCTGGGTAGATAAGTTTCTTCAGCATAGGTCGGACGATAAACAGGATCAGCGCGAGGATCACTAGGCCACCCATGGCAAGTTTAATGGCACGCCAGAACCAAGGTTGCTCCCATAATTCAGGTGCCGGTGCTTCTTCGATCAATTGATCCATAAAGGGGACTGTTACCACCTCAATCACATCACCACGCTGGGTACTAAAACCAACCGCCCCTTCAAGTAGGCGACGAATGTTGGCCATCTCTTGATCTGTTCTTGGTACTCGATTGACCTGTCCATCTTCACCTGCGGGACCTGGCTTAAAATCGACAGCCACAGAGACGCTAACACGTCTAACGACACCTATCTGTTGTCTGGTATGGCTGATGGTGGTGTCTAATTCAAAATTACGAGTTGCTTCTTTATGAGAAGAGCCTGGGTTCTTACTTGCTTCACTCTGTTCACCCTCTAATGCATTTTGAGGAATGTTCGCTTCCATTGGAGGCTGATTACTCAAAGCACCAGGTATACCGCCTATCGCTCCCGAGTTAGAGCTATTCTCAACTGTCATCTCGCTGCGAAGTGCTGGTAAATCTGGGTTAAAGCGCTTTGCGGTTTGCTCAACAGCGGTAAAGTCCATGCTCACATCAACTTGAGATGTAAAGTTTTCTGGACCGAGGATCGGCATTAATATGGATTCAACTTTATTGCGGTATTCAGACTCTTTCTGCTGAACCAACTCAAGCTCTCGTCTAGCTCGAGCCGACACACCATCTTGGCTGCCTGAATTTAACAAACGACCATTGGAGTCGGTAACGGTGACACGAGTTGGCTCTAACCCCTGCACCGCAGAAGCCACGATATCGACTATCGAATCGACCTCCTCCTGACCTAAACCTGCACGGCGTGCACTAATCACTACGGTAGCACTAGGCTTCGAGCGATTTCTTGCAAATACATTCTCCTTTGGAATGGCCAATATCACTTTTGCACGAGTAACACTTCTTAGTTCTTCAATCGCTCTAGCTAAATTTTGCTCTTGGCTGTGTTTAAGCCTCGCTTGTTCCATCCGTTGACTTACACCAAAGCCACTATCTTGGCTCAGGTAGTCAGTGCTGCTTGACGCGCTATCCACCCCTTCACGACTAAGCATCAATTTGACCTCTTGATACTTCTCCTCAGGCACTTTAACAACATCACCCTCTATTTTATAAGCAACCTTATTCTTATCCAACACATCGAGTACTTGGATCATATCTTCAGTTGCCATTTTACCCAATGGTCGAAACTCTGGCTCTTGGGCCCACAACATGACAAAGACAGCCACAGCAAGACAGATAGCAAGTGCAAGCACCATTGTCACTTGGCGTAACATATCAACCCCACCAAATGAGCCAAGTCCACCTGATTTATTCTCTTCCTGAACGCCACCGGCAATATCATCACTTGCCAATGTGGAATTTGTACCTACAACCATATCTGTACTCAAAATAGATCCCTGCTTGTCTATTAATCATTTGTGGTCAAAATACCAACTAAAAATAGATAAACCCTAAGTAATGCAACGTATTATACAGGCATACTCATGATTTCTTTATAGGCTTCCACCAGTTTATTTCTCACTTGAACTGTCGCTTCAAATGCTACGCTGGCTTTCTCACGCGCAATAACTGTGTCAGACAAGGTAACCCTTGTGTCTCCCATGTCGAGCCGAGAAGCTAACTCCCCAGAGTTAGCTTGTAGCTCACCGACACTGGTAACAGCCTGTGATAACAACTCACCAAAATCGCTACCTGAAGTGCTTCTTACCTGCTGCGTTATCTGGGGAGTGATACTGCCTGTAGGGATCTCTCCACTCAGTGACTTCATCTCTTGCAATAAAGAGTTTGCTCCGATTTGCATAGGTTTCTCCCAAACAGTCGACTAACAGTAGAAATGACGGATAGTTGACGAAAATGATTCTTGGTAAGAACTAATGCAATTTGTTTGCCATAAAGATGAGTTGTGGTGAAATACAAAAAAGAGAGATAAAATTGTATATGTAGGGGGTAATACTAAAAAGGCACTAAAGTTAGTGCCTTTAAGCTATAAAATGAAATCAAAAAAGTGTCGCTTTATGCTGGGATTTGAATACCTGCATCTCTCATCTTGGCCATCTTATACCTAAGCGTTCTGGCGCTAATACCTAGCTTCTCAGCTACAAGCTTGCGACTACCTTGACACTGGGTCAAAGTTTCTAGAATGATCACGTGCTCTTGAGCCTTTAACTCATCTCCAAGTGCATCCAACTCAAGCGAACTCTCTTGAGTGCTAGTATGACACTTCACATCCTGAGTGAGCATCACTTCGTCCGCATCAATTATGATCTCATTGGCTGTAATATTCCCGCCAGTGAAGAGAATTAGGGCTCGCTGAATCACATTATCTAACTCTCGGACATTACCTGGCCATCGGTGAGTCAGCAGGCGGCGAGAAGCACTCTCTTCAAAATCAGGGATCTCCGACATCCCCGATGTCGTTGCATGCCTAAGTAACAGATGACGAGCCAGTGGTAATATATCCACAGGCCTTTGGTTTAACGAAGGCCAGACTAAAGGAAACACATTTATTCTGTAGTAGAGATCTTCTCTAAAATCACCTGATGCTGCCATAGATTTAAGATCGCGGTTAGAGGTTGCCAATACCCTCACATCTAACTTGATATTCTTGCGGCCGCCAATTCGCTCCACCTCTCTCTCTTGAAGTACCCTTAATAACTTAGCCTGAAGGCCTAGCTCCATTTCAGAGATCTCATCAAGTAGTAAGGTTCCTCCCTGCGCCTGTTCAAATTTACCAGGACAAGCCTGATAAGCACCGGTGAAAGCCCCTTTCTCATAGCCAAATAGGGTCGCTTCGAGCATATTTTCAGGAATTGCAGCACAATTAATCGCGACAAAAGGTTGCTCAGCACGAGGGCTATTTTGGTGAATAAACCTAGCCAGAACCTCTTTACCAGAACCGCTTGGCCCCATGATCATCACTGAAGCATCTGAAGCTGCCACTTTCTGTGCTAAAGAGAGTAGCGCCAGACTCTTTTCGTCTGCAACAACAGGTTGCGTTTGACACAGTTTTGGCTTGAGATAACGAGATACTTGATTTAACAAAACCTCTGGAGCAAAGGGCTTCGCTAAATAATCAACAGCCCCAAGCTTAATGGCATTCACAGCATTATCTATCGTTGCATATGCCGTCATAAGTAACATAGGTAGCTGTGGGTGATGTTGTTGAAGGTAATTTAGTAAGCCTAAACCGCCCACGCCCTCCATCTGCACATCACTTATCACCATATCAAATGATTCGTGTTTAAGCTTTACAATCGCATCTTCTGCAGAAGCAACATCAACACATTCATAGTGAGCGATCAAAAGAGTGTCTAATAGGGCTTCACGAAGAGAGTGATCATCTTCGACCAATAACAGTTTACCTTCAGACATATTTAGCTCCTTCATCGACTTCTTTTACCAAGGGGTTATCTAAGGTTTCAGAGTCTTGGCCCAATAATTTGGGGAAAACCAATGAAGCCGTACACCCTTTTGTTTTTTCACATCTCAGTTGCAATTTTCCACTATGATTTGCCACAACAGATTGAACAACCGCTAAACCTAAACCAGTACCTTGTGCTTTAGTGGTAAAAAATGGTTCAAGCACCTTCTGCTGCATCGCCTTGTCTAAACCTTTACCATTATCAATAATGTCGATATGTAGATTGCTCTGTGTTTCATATCCACAAATTTTCACCTTGGTTGAGCCAGCTTCAATACTGTTAACGACCAGATTATTAATCGCTGAGCTTAACGCACTCGAATTAGCCAGAAATAGACTCTTCGAGCTATCTACAAATTCAAGTTCACACAGGTGCTGATCAGCAATCGGTTCACAATTGGCGAGAACGCTTTCCATGATCGTTGAGATACACTCCGCTTCGCCTTGCTCCTGCTGACGACCTTTAGCCATCAAGAGCATATCATTCACCTGATGCTCTAACTCATTAAGCCTATCGACTAGCTTTCCCTGAAACCTTTTTCTGGAAACATCCGTCAATTTAGGGCTAGCTAAATTGGAAGCATATAAAAGCGCTGCAGTTAGTGGTGTCCTAACTTGGTGAGCCAAAGTAGCCACCATTTTACCTAGGGCAGAGAGACGCTGAAGATGCGATAGATTTTTCTGTAAGATACGCGTTTCAGTCAAATCCGTTAAAACAATTAATTGACCAGATTCAGGTGTTAGTGGAGTGATTGCTAACTTCACCCTGCGGCCATTACGAAGTGATACTTCATGTCCATCATCGTCTTGAGGAGAAAAGGCGCGATTGATAACCTGAATCCACTTTAATCCCTCTAAGGGTAAGCCTAATAGCTTCACCGCAACAGGGTTTGTGTCCGTAACAACACCATCACCATTTATGATAACAATGCCCGATGGCATAGCTTGCAGAATATGCTCCATTCGATTGGACATATTCGCTGCTGGCGCAATATCCAACCACTTATGAGAGTGTTGAGATATCGTATCCTGTTGTATTTGAGGACTTACGGACATATTTACTCCGTCAAAAAATTGCTGCTAACAGGCTACATGCAGAATTTACGCCACAAAATCAAAGAGGAGGGAATAAGGAGGCTATTGATATATAAGTATCAGTTATCTATGGAAAAATAACCGGTAGTGGAAGTAAGCTTAACTAATAAAGGTTGACTAAAAATAATAGATTAGCCCTTATAGCTAACAGAAACTGGCAGATTTAAGGGCTCAATTTATTGGGAAAGTAATTTACTCGGTATTACTCTTTTCCCATTCCATATTTTCTCATCTTCTCAACTAAGGTTGTTCGCCTAATGCCCAACATCTCAGCGGCTCTGGCAACCACATTATCTTGTTGCTCTAACGCCTGCCTAATCATATCGATTTCGAGCTCAGCTAATAGATCTTTAAGATTCACACCTTCAGGCGGAAGCTCGCTAGGAAAACGTGTCTCAGGAATATCGACAGGCTCATCACTGTTGAATATGGAAGCGAGCGCATCACGCTCTTGCTCCTCTTCACTGACCTCAACACAGTATTCAGGCACATCGATATGACGATACTTTATTGGCAGATCATTAACGTCAACCAGCCCACCAGGATAAAGGATCGTTAAACGCTCAACCAAGTTAGACAGCTCACGGACATTACCTGACCATGCATGTTCTTTTAATGACTCGATTGCTCTTTGAGTAAAACGAACTTTTCCACGCCCTTCGTTATACACTCGGCTAACAAGCTCTTGTAAAAGCAGTGGGATATCATCCTTACGCTCGCATAAAGCAGGCATTTCGATAGGAAAGACATTCAAACGGTAATAGAGATCTTCCCTAAACTCCCCCTCTAGAATCATTGACTCTAGTTGACGGTGCGTCGCCGCAACAACACGCACATCAGTAGTAATCGATTTAGAGCCACCGACTCTTTCAAACACTTTTTCCTGAAGAACTCGAAGCAATTTCACCTGCATCTGTAGAGGCATATCACCAATTTCATCTAAGAAAAGCGTTCCTTTCTCGGCAAGTTCAAAGCGCCCTTTTCGTGCACTTATCGCTCCAGTAAATGAGCCCTTTTCATGACCAAAGAGTTCACTCTCAAGAAGCTCAGGAGGGATTGCACCACAGTTAACCGGTATAAAAGGCCCATCACGGCGATCTGAAATATAGTGGATGTTCCTCGCCACAACCTCTTTACCTGTACCTGATTGGCCAAGGACAAGCACTGTCGCATCAGAGGGAGCAACTTGATTAATCAAATGACGAACCTGAGCTATGCCATCGCTTCTACCAACCATACTTCTAAACAGTTTGGTTTGATTAACACTAGTAGGGATGTCAGGACGTTTAGCTTGTCCGAAAACCTGACAGAAGTGAAGAAGTTCTGTCAGCTGAGGATAATTTAAAGGCTCCTCAATATGGCCGAGTATATTAGACGCAACAGCGCCATCCATCTCGCCAAGCAATAATATCGGCTGCCAAGGCAAGGTAGCTGCAAGAGTTTGTAGTAACTCTTTAGACTGTATGTCGGATGAGATGATTAAAGCTCGAAATCGAGTGTTATGAACTCGCAGTTCGAGTTTATCGACTGCGACTAACTCAACTTGTTCACCTAAAAACTCAAATACACAAGATAAGCGATTCATTCGCTCAGACTGGTTACCGACAAGTAGAATTCGTTGATCTGTTTGCATCATTCAAAAAGCCGTAAAGCGCTGGTTATTATTCGCATTAATTATTAGTGTTTGTTGCTGTAAAAGCGGAGTAGCATTTCCATAATAGTATGTAAGAAATCACTACCATGAGGAATAGTGTATTATCAGCAGGCTATTAGCAAGTACCTGATGCATTTAATGCTCCACTGAATTGATTTTAGCAGAACTAATTTTTTTTTTGATGAAATACTCAACAAATTAGAGTGTCGATGTCAACTTTTTGACTAGTGCCGACTTTATTTGGAATGAATAAGGGGCTGATTAGCCCCTTGAAGATATGTGTGAAGATTATTGAATTACATTGCTTCTGAATGAGACGCCATATGATGCTTCTCTGGCGGAATAGCATCCCAGCCCTCTTTAATTGTTTTTAAGATATCACTGACATCATCAAGAGCCTGTATGTCATTATTCATATTGGCTTCTGAAATGCGTCGTAACATAAAATCGTAGAGATCTGAAAGGTTACTTGCGATATCGCCACCAGCCTCCATATTAAGGCTGTTGTTTAAACCTGTGATAAGGCCAACGGCTTTACCAATATAGATGCCTTTGTTAGCAATATCATTGTTTTCTATTGCGTAACGGCTTTGTGCCAAACGCTGTAAAGCACCTTCAAACATCATCTGTATAATTCTGTGGGGGGAAGCAACTGAGATCTCACTCTCAACAGATACTTTACGATATGATTGCAGTGACTTTCTCATATATACCTACCTATTTAGCACCGATTGACTTGTAAACGTTTATTTGTCGCTTACTTTTACTGCTCAGATGCATCAACTCTTGTCTATGTCGCATTATAACTTTAGCTTGTTGCTCAAAACGTTGAGTCAGCTCTAATTGTTTGAGCCACATAGTTTTATCTTCAAGCTTAATTGCTGCAAGTAACTCATTGAGCAAAAGTTGACGCTTACCAACCAGTACTTGCAATTCTGATACCAACTCATCAGCAAGTTCACTTTCAGCAGGTTCTTTATCCAGTTTTGCTAGTAACTGTTCAAGAGCTTGATTTAGCTCCTCCAACGCATGAAAGTCTTGCACTATTTACTCCAGTAACAAATTTGGGTTAACTTTGGGCTTTAACTACACCTGGGAGCGAATTAAGTCCACTGATAATACCACCAGCTTGTTGGTTAAGATTCCCAACTACAAGATCCATGGCATTAAACTGCTTAAACAATCTAGCCTGCAGTTGCTCCATCTTTAATGAAAATGCTTCACGCTGATCATCTAATCTCTGCTTGTCACTGGTATAGGCATTATTACGAGAATCGATTAAGCCGCCCGTTTTAACATAGCCCTCAACAAGCTCATCCAATTGAACTGCTATACCGGTAGTATCCGTAGCAAACAGTCCTTCAATACTAGCAATATCTTCATCGATCACTTTATCAAGTTTTGTGCTATCAACAGACAACTTACCATAGCGATCTGCCGTTATCCCAATATCGTAAAGGGCAACAGTTTCACCATCAACTGTAACTCTTGAACTGATTAGGTTACGTGCCTGAGACTCTATCGAGCGGATCATTGAGTCCCCTTGAAGCGCCGCAGCCGTTTTCTTCTCAGTATCATAAGCACTAAGCTTATCAATGGACTCAATAAGGCTGTTATAAGCATCAACAAAGCCGGTAATATTCTCTTTAATACCCTCTTTATCCAGCTCAACTTTAACAGTACTAGTCGTATTGATATCCGCATCAGTTAGATTTAGAGTAACGCCAGTGATAGCCCCTTTAACATCGTTGGTTTGAGAGGTTATCTTTTGACCATCCACATGGATAATTGAAGGCTTCGCTTCTTGAAGTTCGGTGAGATTAACTCCACCAAACATATCGTTTAAACCGGTACCAACCGTATCAGTCGCAGCAACCGTTATCTGGCTATCTGGTCCTTCGACATCAGAACTAAGCACTAATCGGCTGCCTGCATCACTGGTAATAATCGTTGCAGTCACGCCCACATTATCTGTGGCATCATTGATGCTTTTAGCAATATCTTCTAGGGAATCACCAGCATCAACATCAACAGAAAAGCTATTTCCATTAACCGTTAAGTCTAAACTGCCCTCACCGACTGCTGCAGCGGGATCAGCAACATTAATACCAGCCACTTTATGAGCTGTGGCTAACTGCTCAACCTTAATGTTGTAACTTCCAGTTTGTGCTGTTTTATCGGCCGTTGCCGTTAAAAACTCACTGTCACCAGTCGAAACTGATTTTTGATTGATGTTATTGCCATCTTTTAGTTTTTCAAGCGCATCTTGAAACGTCGACAATGCACTTTTCAGTGTACCGATGGCTGACACTTTCGCATCGATGGTCTTCTCTGTTTTATCAAAGATAGCTTCTTTGGGCACTTTCTCAGCATCAACTAAAACACCGACAATAGTGTTAATATCAAGCCCAGAACCTATTCCCGTCGCTGTTAATGCCATAAAAACCTCATAAAACTATAATGTTAAAACTAAATATAAAACTGATTGCTTAAGCTTCAGTCTTCATCAAGAGACCTGTCACTTCAGACAGTTTCTGCGCTAATTTTAGCGCCTCTTCATTAGGTATTTGCCTAATAATGTCACCCGAATCAACATCCATGACACTGACAATATTCTTGCCTGAACTCTCATCGATCTTAAAGGCTAAGCCTTTACGCATAACCGACATCATATCAGATAGATCTTCAACGAGTTGTTGCATCTCAGCTTGACTGGTTTTTGACTGAACTTCAGTTTCTTTTTCAGTCTCTTCTACTGCTTGAATTGTGGCACGACGTTCAAGATCTGAACTCTCTGCAGCAGTTGATTTAACCGGCGTAGTACTGATCTCAATTTTAGCAGTTGCTGTGCTGGATGAGTTTGTAAAATTGATATCCATAACTGTACTCTCCTCCCACTATATAACTTCACAATCTTAGAACCAACAAAGGGAGATCCGTGACCGAACCTCCCTTTCAACTATATCATCTATCAACTAACCTTTAGTTGATATTATAGTAGTGATAGAGCAACTTGAGGTAGCTGGTTAGCCTGAGCTAGCATCGCTGAACCTGTTTGTTGAAGTACCTGGTTCTTAGTCATTGCTGATGTTTCTTTCGCGAAATCCACATCTACGATACGACTCTTAGCGTCGGCAACGTTTGCCTGAGTGTTCGCACTGTTACTAATGTTGTGAGCAAGACGGTTTTGAATCGCACCCAAATCAGCTCGTTGCGTATCAATAGTCTTAATCGCTTTATCGATAGCACCTAATGCTGATGCGCGGTTGGCTGAGGTAGCTAAAGCTAATGAGCCAACAGAAAGTGATGTTTTATCGGTTTTCTTTACAGTAACTTTAACATCCTCTCCATCTTGATGGCCCACTTGGAAGTTTTTACCTGCAGAGAAACCACCAGTCATCAGTTTAGTATTACCAAATGCTGTGCTAGTACCGATTGCATCAATTTCAGTTGCTAATTGATCCATCTCAGCTTTAAGTGCAGCTATATCATCAGCACTGTTTGCACCGTTTTCTGCTTGAACAGTCAAATCACGCATACGTTGTAGCATGTTAGTCTGCTCTTGCATTGCACCTTCTGCAATTTGAGCAATAGAGATAGCATCGTTTGCGTTACGCATACCGACTTCGAGGCCACGAACCTGGCTATTAAGACGGTTTGAAATCGCTAGACCTGCCGCATCATCTTTTGCGCTGTTAATACGCAAACCACTTGATAGACGCTCCATAGAGGTAGCTAGATTACCACTGGAGTGATTCAGGTTTTTCTGAGCCTTCAATGATGTAACGTTCGTATTTACTGTAATAGCCATAATTTGTTTCCTCTTTAATACCTGGCTTGAAACTTTGCCTGTCTTCTTAGCCAGGCGGAGCATATCGGTTACAGTATATTTAACGGCAGAGGATTTTTTATCTTTAATCTTTTTTTTCAATAAAACTTAAAGATAAATAAATATGATGAAAAACAATAAGAAACAAACATTAAAAATATTGATAGCTAAAAGCGACTCTACACTAAATGCGCATGAGTCGCTTTCTGGCATAACCATTTTTATCCTAGAAGAGAGAGTGCAACTTGTGGCAATTGATTTGCCTGAGCCAGCATAGCTGAGCCTGTTTGTTGCAGTACCTGATTCTTAGTCATAGTAGCAGTCTCTTTGGCAAAATCCACATCCACAATACGGCTCTTCGCATCAGCAACGTTAGCTTGGGTATTAGCACTGTTACTGATATTGTGAGCGAGACGGTTCTGCACCGCACCGAGATCTGCTCTTTGGGTATCAATGGTCTTAATTGCTTTATCGATAGCTGCTAATGATGAGGCTCTATTTGCAGAAGTTGCATTATTCAACGCGGCAACAGATAAAGAAGCTTTGTCTGTTTTCTTAACAACAACCTTGACATCCTCACCCTCTTGGTGACCAACCTGGAAAATCTTACCAGCTGAAAAACCGCCTTGTAGCAACTTAGTATTACCAAATGCCGTACTAGTACCAATATTATCAATTTCTGTTGCAAGTTGATCCATCTCAGCTTTTAACGCTGCTAAATCTTCAGTGCTGTTTGCACCGTTTTCAGACTGAATGGTCAAATCACGCATACGCTGAAGCATGTTTGTTTGCTCCTGCATCGCACCTTCTGCGATTTGTGCAATTGATATCGCATCATTAGCATTTCGCATGCCCACTTCCAAACCACGTACCTGTGAATTCAGGCGGTTAGAGATAGCAAGACCGGCCGCATCATCTTTTGCACTGTTAATCTTTAAACCACTGGATAAACGCTCCATGGAGGTCGCTAGATTACCACTAGATGTGTTCAGGTTTTTCTGCGCTTTCAGTGATGTCACGTTAGTATTAACTGTAATAGCCATTTTGACTTCCTCTTTCTTAGTACAAGGCCAAGATTGCGACCTTGGCTAAAATTAGATTGATTTTTTACTCAAACAGGGTCTATATGTAATCGAACAGTGAAACAGACCCTACCTTGCTAAATACACTTGAAACCGCATTTAATGCTAACTGCTGCTTCTCAAACTCTGTAATTGCCGATGCATAATCAAGATCTTCCAACATAGATAGAGTTGAGCTATTCACTAACTTCTCATCTACATGGTGAGTACTGTAGCTTTCGATGCTTTTAAGGCTGTTGCCTGTTTCACTTCGAGCAATACTTATTTGATTGACACCACTATCAATATTATTCAATATCTGTGCCAATTCAGAAACACCTTGTGGGGTATTCACCTTATTAGGATCTTCAAGTAGAGAGATTGCTTGATTAATCGTGTCAAAAATACTGACCTCTGACTGAGGGGTAATTGAGAAGCTATCCCCTGCAGCAGGCATTCCGTCTAGCTTTACTTCCATCCCGTTAAAGGAGATAGGATTAGTGGGATCAAAGCCAACTTCTGTTGTCACTAATGTGGCACTTGAATCTCTAACCTCCAGATTCGCTCCCACCATAGTAAAGGTGTAGGTATCTTCAACATAGGTACCTGGGTTAGTTATTTTGGCACTATCAACGGAGAATTCACCTACTTGACTCGCCAGATAATTGGCACTGTAATCGCCTAAGCCACTAGGAGCATTCATAAAAGCGTTATCACCTGGGATATTAGTGGCAATCGTAACACCCGAAGCGATAACCGCTTCCCGCGCTCCGCTATCACCGCTATATATCATGTTTCCAGTACTATCAAAGGCAAAAGGCTGCTTGCCAGTTTCAAAGCCTGCGAAGATATAGTTACCAGATTCATCCTTAGTATTTGCAACCGCAAGCAGTTCCTCTAACGTTCCCTTAAGCTCATCGGCAATCATTTGCCGCTCAGACTCTGACAGGCCACCATTTATTGCACGGATCACTTGCTCTCGCGTTGAAGCAACTAATGTTTCTGCCGTGCCAAGCTTACTTTCACTCAAACCAAGGCGATTTTTGGCATAGTCAATATTCTTCATAAACTGATCAACAAGGGCATTTTGCTGATTTAAATTATCAATGCCTACCGACGCTACTGGATCATCACCCGCAGTATTGACCTTCTTACCACTCGATAGTTGATCTAATATTTTGCTAGTAGCAGTCTGTTTATCCAGAACACTGTTGATGCTTTGATTAAACATCTGCGAAGTAGAAATTCTCATATTCGCTTCCCCTATCGAACAGAACTAAATAAGGTGTCAAAGATCTCTGAAGCCGTTGTCATTATCCTTGCGGACGCTTGATAGGCTTGTTGAAATCGAATTAAGTTACCGGCTTCTTCATCAAGGTTTACCCCTGATTCACTCTGAACTCGGTTATAGGCTTGGGTGAAAACTGCTTCGGCAGAGCCAACAGCAACGGCTGCCGCTTTCGCCTTACCGCCAACAACTAACTTAGTGCCTTCATAGACGTCGGTTAATGTAGATCCGCCACTATTCATCAACTTAGCTTCGCTAAGCTGTGCCATTGCAACAGCATTACTGTTATCGCCCTCAGCAAAGGTAAAATCGAAAGTAAAACTCTCTGTCGATGTAGATGTCGTATTTACATCAAAACTAAAACCATTGCTGGTAATGGTAGGTGGTGTATATGGAGCGGCGGCACTCACTAACGTTCCCGATGCATCAAACACTGTGAAGGTATTTGCAACAGGATCTATCTGATAAGTCAGTTCAGATCCCGTTAAAGGTAAGTTCACATTGTTTCTATCTATGCTAAGGATCTCAATTTGGGTATTACCGGAATTAGCCGTCCCCGCTGTAATTTTCGGCCCAGCTGCTGCAATGCCCTTGGGATCGGTCATCTCAACTTTAATACCTGCTGCGGCACCAGCTGACGGGCGGATCTCAAATTTGTCACCATCAACAAATGCGCCAGAGTCAATATGAATAGAGAAGCCCTCTCCACCATCAAGTTGAGAGCCATTTAAGGTTAAGGGGGTAACCACTCCGGTATTGATGTCTGTTAGCTCATAAGTACCGGGCGCAGTGAACGTTAAATCATAGCTTCCACCAGTTAAGGCAGAAGTATCATCAATGTTAACTCTTAAATTGGCATTACCAGCATTAGTACCAAACTCACCAACTCGGCCCACAGCCATGTTAGGGTCATTAATATCAGTAAAGATATTCTGTCCAAGTGCGCCTGAAAGATCGAAGCCTTGTGACTGGGCCTGATTAAAAGCATCAGCAACGCCTAAAGCAAGCTGCCCAACTTCTAACTGGGCTTGAACTAAGGTTTCATTGCGAAACTCATATAGAGCACCAAGTTGCCCTCCCATCTGCGACGGGTCGATAATCAAAGTCTGAGCCCCTGCAGAACTAGTCACTCTCGATTCATTCGGGAAGGGGTCGCCAGCAGTCGTACCAATTGACATAGAGACTTCGCCAGACACCAACATCACAGCACCACCTAACATGATGCTTTTTGCCCCTGTATCTAATGGGATCACATTAACTTGGGAGTACTGGCTCAGTTCCTGAATAAGCGCATCTTGCTTGTCCAGTAGCGACATATCTTCGCCCTGTGACTTCATCAGCTCCCGGTTAATGTGACCTAACTCATTACCTATCTCATTAATTCTGTCGGTAATACCTGCTATCTGATCATTGGTCTGCTTCATCTGCCCGTCTAGGTGTGCTTGCATCTGATTCAAGCTACTGGCTAGCTGACCTGCCGAACCTAATACATTATTTCTAATCCCGATATCGTCAGGTAGATCGGCTAAACTATTCAATCCCGCAAAAAGATCGTTCAACCCCTGAGGAATAGATTTGCCTATTTGAGAAAATAGCTGATCCAGCTCCCCCATCTTAATTTGAGTGGCTTGCGCCTCACTAACACTGGTTTGGCCTATCCTTAGCTCTCTTGCCGCGTAATCGTTATAAATACGTTTTACATCTGAGATATAAGTACCAGAGCCGAAAAAGTTACCGCCCAGACGTTGGTTATCCAAGCTCGATTGCTCAGCGACCTGCCTGTGATAGCCTTGGGTATTGGCATTGGCAATATTATTACTGGTAACAGCCAGTTGTGACTGAGAGGCCAAAACACCTGTTCTTGCAATATTAAGAAGATCCATACCCATTACTAGGCACTCCTAAATTGTTCGATACTGATAAGCTGATAGCTCATTACTTATCTCCCGATATAACTGTCTGAAGCTCAGATGAGAGTGACTTCATCACCTTAATCACCTTGTTGGCATATTCAGGATCGGTTGCATAACCTGCATCTTGTAAGGCTTTAATAAACTCATTCGGATTAGCCGCTTTCTTCATCGCTTCTTGATATCTTGGTCCATCGGAAATGAAACTGATAAAATCATCAAAGCTCTGCTTAATCCCATCATAAACTCGAAAATCAGCTCTTTGCTGTACTGCAACCCCCTGTTCAAACTCAAGGGTTCTCACTGCTGTTTTATCCCCTTGCCAACGATTACCTGCCTTGATGTTAAATAGGTTATTACTCGAGTCGCCACCCTGACGCTTAACCATCTTCTGTCCCCAGCCGGTTTCTAACGCGGATTGGGCAATCAAGACCTCAGGTTGTGTACCTAAGCTGTCAGCAGCTTTTTTAGCATGGGGATAGAGCTTGGCAATAAAGTCATTACGATCTGCAAATGTCATATTTGATCTGGTCGCTTCAGACGGCAATTGCTTGCCAGACAACACAGCTTGAAGCGGAGCCATTGCCGCTTCAGCCTCTAGTGCTGATTGAGAAACAGGCTGCGTAATGGCTTCCCCACGAGTTGCACGACTCATCACCATCACCTGCTCAACACCTCCACCTAAATTAGCATTGCCTCTAAGTACTGATGCGGGGGTGACATTGCTTGTCTCTGGCGAGAGCTGCTGCACCATAAGGTCCGCAAGGCCCAACATCCCTTTATCAGAAAGATTTACAGACATCTGCTGATCATGCATCTGCTCATAAAACTTGGTGTATTGGCTATTCATTGGACTGTCAGACTCAAACGCTGCATTAGCATCACGCATACTCTTCATTAGCATCTGAACAAAAATACCTTCAAACTGCTGAGCAACCTCTTTTAAAGCAGCTTTGTCATCTTTTTTGGCTTGAGCCCTAAGTGAATCTAGGCCTCCTAGATCCAAAAAGTGAGATGAGTTTGAAAGCTTTTCCATAAAGTGTTCCAACAGTAGCGACAATAATCAGACGTTGATGTCTATTTGGTGCAAATGGCATACCAAATATACTGAGTGGCAGTAAGAAGCTGAATATATTTGTGACTTCTATTTGATTGAAAAGGCTTAACTGAATTGAAAAAGGCTTAGCTGTTTAGCTAAGCCTTTCTTATTGATAAACAGAGGTAATGAAAATTAAATAATAATAAGTTCGCCGTGCAGTGCACCAGCCATCTTTAACGCTTCAAGAATAGCCAACACATCTGATGGTGCAGCGCCAACAAGATTAACAGCTCTAACTAACTCATCCAATGTCGTTCCAGGGTTAAACAGAAACATACGGCTATCCTCCTCCGCTACATCGATAGTGGTATCGGCCGTCACTACGGTTTGACCACCAGCAAGAGGATTCGGTTGTGAAACCTGTGTCGCTTCCGCAATCGTTACCGTTAAGCCACCGTGGGTCACCGCAGCAGGAAGCAAGCGAACTTCTCTTCCAACAACAATGGTACCGGTTCGAGAGTTAACTATCACCTTGGCTGACTCTGACGCTGGTTCTACTTGAATATTCTCAAGTGTTGCCAAAAAAGAGACACGCTGGGAAACATCCCTAGGTGCACTCACCTGCACCGATGCAGCATCGAGCGGTCTAGCCATGCCAGGGCCAAGCAACTCATTGATCGCATCTGCGAGTCGCTTAGCAGTTGAGAAGTCGGCGCGGCGTAGGTTAAATGTTAAGTGATCGCCTGTTGAAAACGGAGTTGTCACCGTTCTTTCAACAATACCGCCATTTGGGATACGTCCCACTGTCGGTGTATTTTGGATAACTTTAGAACCATCGAGTCCCTCAGCACTAAAGCCACTGACCACCATGCTCCCTTGCGCAATGGCATAAACATTACCATCTACCCCTTTGAGGAAGGTCTGCAACAAGGTGCCACCACGTAAACTTTTTGCCTCACCTAAGCTTGAAACCGTCACGTCAAGAGTTTGACCAGGTTTAATAAAAGCTGGCATCTCAGCATGTACGGCAACCACAGCAACGTTTTTAATCTTGGGCCTTAAGTTATCAGGCAGATTGATACCAAAGTTTTTCAACATGGTTTTGAAGGTTTGTTCTGTATAGGTTGTCTTCTCACCAGTACCTGGCAAACCAACAACCAAACCATAGCCAATCAGTTGGTTACTTCGCACGCCTTGCACATTGGCAATATCCTTGATCCTCTGAGCCTGACTAGGTCCTGAAACTAACAGCAAAACAGATAGAAGAAATAGTTTAAGTTTCATGTTTACCTCCTTAGAAAGGCCACCAGCTGCCCATAAAGAATGAGCTTAACCAACCCACCTTTTGCACATCAGCAAAAGTGCCTGTACCACTGTACTGTATCCTTGCATTCGCCACACGTGGAGAGTCGATGGTGTTGTCAGGACGAATATCCTGAGAGCGAACAATGCCCGTCAAACGAACAAACTCATCACCATTATTGATACTGATCCATTTTTCACCACGGATAACCAAGTTGCCGTTATTTAGCACCTGCATCACGTTTGCAGAGATACTGCCTGATAAGCTATTACTTTGATCGGCTCCAGATTCACGTTTGGTATTCATACTGTCTGAATATCTAAGATCGATTGGCTGACCTCCAATACTGATATTGCCGCCGCCTGCATAAATAGGGTCCAAGGACAAATCCGTGCCTTTTTTAATCTCATTATTAGCGCTTTTCTTGGCTTGAGTCTGCTCCATCAAGATAACAGTAATAATATCGCCAACTTTCAGTGCTTTAATATCAGAATAAAGACTGGAAGCTTGACTGTCCTGATACATGGAGCCCGTTGCCGCGATTTTAGTCGGTGGCGCTTCTGGATAGACTGGCGCATAGTAAGGATCGTCTGCAATCGGCTTTCCTCCCGTTGAAGCACAACCAGCTAACACAGGTAGAAGTACCAAGCTTGATACAGCCCATAACCAATATTTATTCATGGCGAAGCCTCTATAGGTTCTGGTTCACGTATGACAACATCTGATCAACAGCCGAGATAACTTTAGAGTTCATCTCATAGATACGCTGACTCTCAATCAAGTTCACCAACTCTTCGGTTACATTCACATTCGATGTTTCCAAAGCGCCCTGACGCACAGCCCCCATGCCATCAAGAGATGCAGTTCCCTGAATAGGAGTACCACTGGCGCCCGTTTCCGTATATAAGTTCTGTCCCATGGGATCTAACCCACTTGGATTGATAAAGTCTGACATGGTTAGCTGACCAACCACCTGACTCTCAGCAGTGCCAGCTGTTTTTACCGACACTTCGCCTTCAGCGGAAACTGTAATACCAGTGGCATTCTCAGGAATAGTAATCGCGGGTTGAACCACATACCCAGAGCCAGATGTCACTATCTGCCCAGTGTCATCCAGTGTAAATTGACCATTTCGGGTGTAAGCAGCAGTGCCGTCCGGCAGCTGAATTTCAAAAAATCCAGGTCCTTCAACCATCAGATCTAATGAATTATCGGTAGTCAGCATGTTGCCTTGAGTAAATACCTTTTGAGTGGCAACGACTTTTGTTCCCGCACCAACGTTTAATCCATTAGGCAGTTTAGTGTTTGATGCACTCACGCCACCCGCTTGATTGACAGTTTGATATAGAAGGTCTTCAAAAACTGCGCGGCTCTTTTTATAACCAACGGTGCTGGCATTAGCCACATTATTGGAGATAACTGAAATATCGGTTTGCTGAGCATCTAACCCAGTCTTACTTATCCATAACGCCGGATGCATAATATAATCTCCTAGCTAATACGCATTAATGAAGAGGATGCTTGATCCATCTCTTCTGCGGTTTTCATCATCTTGACCTGCATCTCAAACTGACGTTGTATATCAATCAAAGACACCATCTCATCGACAGCATTCACATTACTGCCCTCTACCGCACCACTTTCAACGGCAACACGTGGATCAGCAGGAGCAATTTCACCTGACATCTGTCGAAACAAACCATCAGCTCCTCGCATCATATTTCCATCGCCAGGATTGACTAACTTAATCCTGCCGACCTCTTCAATCACTTCAGCTGTCGCCCCTAAGGGACGCACTGAGATAATCCCATCTTGAGCTATCTCAACTTTCTCTATCGGCAGTGGTAAAACAATAGGACCAGAGTCCCCCATAATAGGGTTTCCTCTGTCATTACGCAGTAAACCTGAAGTGTCGAAACTTAAGCTCCCAGAGCGAGTATAAGCTTCACCACCATCAGCACCTTGAACGGCTATCCAGCCACTACCATTAATCGCAATATCAAGATCTCGCCCGGTTGTTTTAAGTGGACCTGAGGAGAAATTTGCCGATGGATTTTCCGTCATTGCAAATACGCGCGTCGGCAAACCTTCGCCGAAAGCCTGCATAGAACGCGCCTGCTCCATGTCCGCTTTAAAGCCATCGGTATTAGCATTAGCTAAGTTATTCGCACGTACCGCCAGAGCGTTCATATTCTGCTTAGCGCCACTCATTGCGACGTAGAGTAATTTATCCACCAGCTCCTCCGTCAATCTTTCGCATAAAACTTTATATGAATAATATGCAGCAAGTTACATGCCACAATAGGAACAAATTATTGGCGGTGGTAGAAATAGGACTAGAGAATATAAAGGGTGAGCAGCAAGAAGATTTAGAGAAAATAAGAGGAGCGGTGTAGACCGCTCCTCTTATTTTAATGGAGCTATCGGATCTGAAGTACCGTTTGTTGCAAAGTGTTGTTCACTTCCAAGGTTCTTGAGTTTGCCTGGAAGTTTCTTTGGGCAGAGATAAGGTCGACCAACTCTGTGGTCAAATCGACATTCGACTGCTCAAGAGCCGATGAACGAATACTACCAAACGTCCCGCTGTTTGCCTCACCGGCAAGGGCAAGGCCTGAATCTAAACTGGCTTTCCATGAAGTATTACCGACTTGAGTCAAGCCTTGTTCATTGGCAAAACGAGCCAAAGCGACTCTCGCCAACGGAACCGTCGAGCCGTTACTGTAGCTGGCATTAATTAGACCGTCGGCCCCTACTTCAACATTGGTTAAACGACCAACAGTTGTACCATCTTGAGTGAGTTCAGTGACCTCAAATGTTGAAGCATATTGAGTTGGATTATTATATTTAACTGCCAAAGTTTGGGTACCATCAGCGCCTGGGCCTAGTACCCCAGCACCATTAACACCAAGCTCCTCTGTTGTCACAACCGCAGGATCACTACCAATATATGCACCAGTATCGTTATAGGTCAAAACCGACCCTTTCCATCCACCAGCCGTTGTTGCAGAGCCAGTACCATCGGCAGTACCATCGTTATTCGTGTCAGTTTGATACGTACCAGCGGGACCTGCTAAATCAACTTGCTTTCCATCAACGGCGTAGAAAGCCACCCAGTTACTTGCGCCAGTGTATGCTGCTTGAGGAGGACGAACAAAGTAGGTAGTCATAATATGAGGCTCACCTAAAGAGTCATATAAGGTCACCGCAGTTGAGTTGTTATAAGTATCACGATCGTTTGGATCAAATGCTGCTGGGTCTAAGGTGTCATCGCCCGCATTTAGGTTCATCTGTATCCCAATTTCATCTGTCATCTTTGGACTACCTGCGGTATCAGGAATGACCACTGGACTCGTCGTCGTTAGACTCACCGATGTTGAGTTACCATCTTTATCGACACCAAATGTCTGTAGGAAATTACCTTGCGAGTCCACCAAATAGTTATTTGAATCGACTTTAAACGCCCCAGCTCTAGTGAAGGTATGATCTTGTGAATCTAAGCTGCTTGATGTAACGAAAAAGCCGCCACCATTAATCGCCATATCTAGGGCATTGTTGGTGAATTGTAAGCTACCTTGATGGAACTGCTGAGCTACTTGACTCGTTGTCGCACCTCCACCAACCGCAGTCTTACTGTTCGCAAAAATGGAGTTTGCGTATACATCGGCGAATTCAGCTCGAGATTCCTTAAAGCCAATGCTGTTAACGTTAGCGATGTTATTCGCTGTGGTATTTAGATCTTTCTGGGCAGCGGAAATACCACTCAATGCAATGTTAAACGACATAATTCACCTCGATTTCGATTCATTTCTGAATGATGACAATCCTGTCATCACTTCATTGTTTGAACTGATATCCAGTCCCCTAAGGTTCAGGATAATTTATTACTTAAACCCATCCACTTCGCAGATAAGCTTGTTATTTTAGCTAGCTTTCAGCGACGGCTAATACATCTCCAATCTTAATACCACCTACACCACGTAAGTTAAGAATGGCACCTGTACTTGCCGTACCCAGTGAAACACTGGTCACGTGGGCATAGGTTGATACGGCTAAATCTTCACTCTTACCATCGACTTTGCCGGATGCCTTGATAGAGTAGTTACCGTCGGCAACTGGCTCACCATTTTTATCAAGTCCGTCCCATGCCACATCCACGTTGCCGCCGGCACTGCCGTCAACAGTAAACGACTTGATTAACTGACCTTTTTCATCCTCAACACGCACAGTAATGCTTTCAATAGCTTCTGGGGTACTGATGATCCCTTTAAGTTCTCGCCCTTCAGCGGAAACATGCCCTGTATCAGATGGGATCAACACCTTCTGTCCTACTAAGCCAGATGCCTGCAGCGCCTGGCTCGATGTCATCACTGTATTAAGGTTAACAATCTCATCATTAAGGTTATTAATGCCGTCTACCGTAGAAAATGATGCCATCTGAGCGATCATCTGATCATTATCAACAGGCTTGAACGGGTCCTGCATAGACAACTGCTGACTTAATAGAGAGAAGAAATCTTCTTGGGTCAACTCCTGATTATTCGGCTCAGGTATCGATGATTCATCCGGTAAGCGAATCGCATCAATAAATGGATTTCCCGTTGTCGACGTCTGTTCAGTATTTTGCGTAGCAGCTTGTGCTGCCGAAGCCGTTTGCTGCGCCGGCGCCACAGATTGATTCGGTGTCTGAGAAGCACCGCCCACATTTTGGGCACTATTTAGCGGATTAATGAGGCTCACTGCTTAGCTCCTCTATTTGCCAATTCTTAAGGTTTGCTGAAGCATAGATTTAGCCGCTTCAGCAACCTGCACATTCATCTGATATGAGCGAGACGCTGAGATCATATCCGCCATCTCCTCCATCACGTTCACATTCGGTTTATAGATAAAGCCATCTGTATCAGCCATTGGGTGATTCGGAGAGTACTCCTTCTGCAAAGGCGCATCACTCTCAACAATGCCCTTAACGGCAACGGATTGTGATGATTGCTGCTGATGACTGGCTTTAGCCATCTCAGCTTCAAAAATGGGATGCCTTGCTCGGTATGTCTCATCAATGCTACTGGAGACTGAATCGGCATTGGCAATATTACTGGCAGTGGTGTTCAATCTCACTGATTGAGCCGACATACCTGAGCCTGAAACGTTAAAAATATTGAATAAACTCATCATTAATTTCCTTTCAGTGCTTTCTTAAGTCCAGAGAACTTACTGTCTAAAAATCCCAGCGACATCTGATACTCAAGGGCATTTTGCATAAACTCTGATTGCTCTTGCTGGATATCGACGGTATTACCATCACCGGTATCTGGTTGATTAGGCACTCTATAACCATAATGTTGTTCAGAGAGGGCTGCTAAATCAAAATGTTTACTGTCACTGCCAGTCATCGCCAGTCCACGCTGTTGACTCCTTGCTGATTGCAGTGCTTTATCAAAATCGATATCACGCGCTTTATAGTGAGGAGTGTCTGCATTGGCTATGTTTGAAGAGATAACCTCAGCACGCTGGGAGCGGATCCCTAGTGTATATTGGTGAACTCCTAACGCCTTATCAAAACTAATCGCCATAAAACTGCCTCCTAAACTCAATGTCAATAACAAAGCAATAGTCATGCCAGAAAATACAATATCAATCGGTATATGAGGAGGTTTGAGCTTGAGAACGTTAAAGGCAAGTAAGAAAAGATTGAAGCACTTAATAAACAGATTTAATTAGAATGGCTTAACGAAGAGGTAACAGAGAATATAATGAGGATAGATGCCCTATCAGAGCATGAAACTAACCCAGAAACCACTGGCGCTTAGTTTCAAACTCAATATAGACGATAGTTTAGATAATCATTTAAATTTTCTTTTGATAATAAATACCTGGATTACAGCGGATCATATCAAACTCCTCTGTTAATCCGGCAATTGACTCAGACGCGCCAAGAAAGAGTATCCCTTTCGGGTTCAAAGCGGCAGCAAATTGCCGCAGGATTTTGGCCTTTGCCTCTGGAGAGAAATAGATAAGCACATTACGACAAAATATAATGTCAAACTTACCTAGCAAGGTGTAACTTTCAAGTAGATTATGGGCTCTAAAGTTAACTAGGCGCTTAACATTGTCCTTGATCACCATAGTGCCGTCATTGGTCGCCGTAAAAAACTGACGCTTGCGCTCTTCAGACAAGCCTCTGCCTAATGCCAAATTGTCATACTCAGCATTTTTACACCTTTCAAGCATAGAGGGAGATAGATCCGTTGCTAAAATAGAGGCGTTACCCGGCAAGGTTCCTGGCTTTTTCTGTTGATACTCTAAGATAGTCATTGCAAGTGAATAGGGTTCTTGACCTGAGGAGCAGGCTGCCGACCATATTTTAAGTGGTCTACCAAGCTTGCCATATTCGGGCAATAACTTATTAGACAGCAACTCAAAAGGGTACCTATCTCTAAACCATAAGGTTTCATTCGTGGTCATCGCATCAATCACCGACGCTCTCAACTGCCGCTCTGTCGGCTTCATGGAGTGTTTGACCACTTCTGACAAGGATGGAAGATTATACTGTCCCATTAAAGGTGCTAAGCGACTGCGTACTAAATACTGCTTATTATCACCCAGCACAATACCACTGTGTTGTTCCAGAAATAATCTAAATTGTGTGTATTCAGTTTCAGCAAGTGATTTATTTGGCACCTAGATATCCTAATATCAGTAAAACAGGCTATTACAGCATCATTTCGTATAGAGCGCTGGGTTATACATTAGCAAGTATAAAGAAACAAGCATAATATAAAAACCGCAGCCCTCAATCTTCTATCATTCTAGACTTAAATGCTTATTCACTGCCGCAGCAAGCTCATCGGGATTAAATTTAGCAATAAAATCATTCGCCCCAACTTTCTCGACCATGGCCTGATTAAATACTCCACTCAAGGAGGTGTGCAGTACAATTTTAATATCTTTCAGTTTTGGATTATCCCTAATCTCTGCAGTTAGAGTATAGCCATCCATCTCTGGCATCTCGATATCTGAGATGATGAGCGGGATCTCCTTGGAGACATTGTCCATCTCTTCGGCCATTTTGGTCAATTTATCAAGCGCATCTTTACCATCAATAGCCGTATCAATCTGCAGCCCCAATGCTTCAAGAGCACGAATGATCTGTTTTCTTGCCACTGCAGAATCATCGATAACCATGATATGAAAATTATCATCTTTATCTACGGTTAACTGTTCACTTAACTCTTGGCTAATTTCAGTTTTAACAGGAGATATCTCATCAAGAATTTTTTCAACATCAAGGATCTCAACGAGTTCACCCTCTATCTCTGTCACAGCGGTCAGATAAGAGTAGCGTCCAGATCCCTGTGGTGGTGGCATTATCGCCTCCCAATTCATATTAATTATCCGCTCTACTGACTTTACCAAAAAGCCCTGAATACTTCGGTTGTATTCAGAAATAATGATAAAACAGCCGTCGATATCTTCAATTGGGCGGCCACCAGTTGCCGCGCTGAGATCAATCACAGATATTGTCGCACCGCGAATATGCGCAACCCCTTTAACAAATGCACTTAATTTAGGCAAACTGGTTAAGGGTGGACATTGGAGCACTTCCTTAACTTTGAACACGTTGATTCCGAACCTTTGACGGCCGTTAAGCTTAAAAAGTAAAAGCTCTAAGCGGTTCGCCCCAACTAGCTGGGTTCGTTTGTTAACTGACTCAAGAATACTTGACATAATACGCTTGCCTTGTCGTCTTTAGGATGCTGACCTACATTTCATAACTTAACTGAGTATAGGCATATTAATTGCTTGAATAGATATATCTCACAACCAGAACGTGAATTAGTCAAGTTTATGACTCCTTCCCTTAGATTTGAGAAGTGCAAAATCACGTTCTTTACGAAAGTATAGGTGTAATCTAGCGGTTCAAGCTAGTCTATTCATTATGAAAGTAAAAAATGTACTCATTTTCTTCACATTATTATTCTCAACACACGCCTTAAGTGTTACTCAGGCTAGTGTGCCCTCTTTATCGACCATATCAAATTTAGCTATAGAGACCATAGAAAAAAAAATAGATGTCTCCGGTGATGCTAAAGTAAAGATCACCCCTCAAAGTCTAGATACACGAATTACACCACCTGCGTGTTTCCCCCCCGTTAAAGCAGAGCTTGCGACAAACAGGGCCATTAAGCGAACCAATACAGTAAAAATAAGCTGCGATAGTCCACAGCTGGACTATCCTTGGCAAATTTTTCTCTCAGTGCGCGTAGACATACTCTATCCAGTTGTCGTTGCAAGGGAGACATTAGGCCCAGGAGACTTGCTTTCCAATGATGATGTGATCATCGAATATGTCGATAGAACCAATCTTAGAGGCCAGCAGTTTGATGACATTAAGCAGGTGGTCGGCACTCGAGTTAAGAGACGCATTCCCCCTAATCAGCCTATATTTAGTGGTAACCTCTGCTTTGTATGCAAAGGCGATACAGTCTCCATATACGCCCGTTCGGCAAATGTCGTAATAAAAACTGTCGGTGAAGCGCTGCGAGATGGTAATTTAGGTGATAGAATCCGAATTAAGAATACACATTCCAATAAAAGTCTACATGCTACCGTCACGGGTGTAGGTGAAGTTGAAGTTAGAATGTAAAAAACGTAAAAATATACTAAAGCTCTACTTATCCTTGCCGATACACGAGTATGTTCTTCTTTTTTTTACTGCTGGAGCCTGATGATGGCTATTGATATTAAACAAGTAAACTCCGCTGCTAACGCCCATGTAAACAAGGCATCAGCGAACAAAACCAACACTCAAACGAGTCAAGCTGGCAATAACGCGAGTTCAATCAGCACGCCTCCTAAAAGTGACTCTGTATCGATCACTTCTCAAGCTCAACAGCTGCAAAGCATCCAAGCCAAGTTGAGTGACATTCCAGAAGTGGATAAACAGAAAGTTGCAGAAATTAAGCTTGCGATTGCCGAGGGACGCTATAAAGTCGATCCTGAAAAGCTTGCTAGCAATATCGCTATGTTTGAGAATGAACTCAAGGATCTCAATTAGTTTTTATGAGCCAACTATCCAGCATCATTGAAAAGCAACATCAGCTATTACAAGAGCTGAAAGTAACGATATCTGAAGAAAAAAGCGCATTGGTTGATCAAGATGCCGAGCTTTTACTTACACTGGCTTCCAGCAAAGCTAAGTTACTTGACGCCTTAAAGGCCAATGATGGTGTTCTATCCGCTCAACCGGACATTGCAGCGCTTTCGACTGAACCAGCTCTCATCAATCAAGTGAAGATTGCCAAAGAGCAGCTTGCAGAGTGTCAGCAGCTTAATATGGAAAATGCCAGCTTAATTGAGCTCAACTTGGCCAGTGTCAATCGTTTCGCCCAAGCCCTTCAGGCCAGTAGAAATGCATCAAGCCTTACTTACAACGGCAAAGGTAAGACATCGACGATATCGACCTTAGGAAATAACTTAAAAGCTTAATCGGCAGCTAACGTCTGCTAATCTCCTCTAAGCTTGCTCCCTGCTCTCTCAGTACACAGCACACTTGTATCCGAATCTTTCTCGCCTCGTCAGTACAACTCCCATCCCTCATCGTTAACTGATAATTAATAGGATCCAATAAGGTGTGTTTAATGAAGAAGAGAAACCATCTGTTTTGCTCGGGGGTACCAATAACTAGGAGTAGAAATATGACATTAAAAAAGTTGAGGGATAATCCTCAACTTTTTACTTGTTGCTTCTTAAGAGTTAAAAATAGGTCACACTCTTAATTGTTTGCGGCCTATTGTTTTGTTGATAAAGCGCCCAAACTTGTGAGAAATCCAGTTCCAATTCAGTGACGTAGTGCTCTCCCGCTGGATAACTCTTGACCACTTTAGCCCCTCTAATAATGCCTGTAACAGATGCTTGTATTGCATCATCAGTTAGCATCCAGTCGTTAACCTTACTGGTCGCAGAGAGCTCTTGGCCATAAACCTGCTCAGCTAACTCACGGTAAGCGGCAATTTTAGATGCTTGCATCGCCATCAAAACCTGCTGAGACTTACTCTTCGAGGGTTGGGCATCTAAAGTTGCATAGCCTATAGCGGTCAGCTTTGGAAAGCTCTCAGGTTTTTGCGTCTCCCACTCTACGTATCGATCTTGGGATGCACACCCAGATAGTAAGAATATCGTCAAGATTAAATACTTATTCATTTCAAACCTCCAATCACTCTCACCTCTTTCTCTCCCATGCCGCTGTCTCGGTACAGTAACCCATCTTGAGAGACCACCTGTTCTGACACCCTTAAATAACCGGGTAACTGCTCAAGTCCAAAACTCGCTTGAGAGGCTGAAACAACACGATTATTGGTAATATTAACGATTCTGGCATTAATCACCATCCCTTCGCTGCTCATGCTCATGGTCGACACCAATACATGCTCAACAGCAATATCTGTTGGCAGCTGTTTCCAGTTTCGTGTCAATAAAAAATCACCTTGAGGGGTAACTCGAATATTCTCGCCCACATTGATATCGACCAAACTAAATTGATGATCGTGCATTGCCGCAGTCAACCCCTCCTGAAGCTGAAGTCCTACAGCATTGGTCTGATTTAAATCAGCTAACAAAACTGGTGTAGCAACCAGCAAAGGCTGATTAGCACGTAAAGCATCATTTTGCCTTACCAACTCATTCGCGATCTGTTGTGACACATGATTAATGGCCGACGTTGACGGCAACCTATTGCCGTCGGCAAGCGGTGACTTGGTTGTGTGTACCTGCTGAGCACACCCGCTAAGGAGTAATGTAACTAAAACAAGCTGTAGGGTACGCATGGCTAAACCTTAAAATAAACAAACAATTCAATGAATCGACAGAGCTAATATAAAAACAAACATCCCAAATTAGGCAAACTAACACTGACAAGCTCACTTAATAACCTTATAGAGAAAGCAAGTATCAAGCCAAAAGGACTTTAACTACACTGTAATACACGCACTCTCTGAGCTAATACAGCTCTACTAGCCCTTCATCGGCCTTTTAGCACATAACTTTAATCTATTTATCTAACGCTGTCTTAGAGGCACACTAATTGCTTTAATCAGCAAAGAAGAACGTAAACCGCCATAACTATGGCACTTTTTCGTTTTAAGTTATTAAAGATCTGGAGCTAACATTATGCAAAAAACAGGATTTACACCTTATAGTCATCAAGGCGATAGCTCCTTTTGGCGTACTGGTGTTGCTGATATTAAACTTGGACACGAGATCTTTCCCAAACTTCATAACATTCATTTAAATCAGCGTACACCTAGGATCTCATCCATAGGATCCTGCTTTGCACAGCATGTTGGTAAGTGGCTAAACGCAGGTAGTTATCTATTTAATCAAAGTAAGCTTGAATCCAACCAAGTTTCCAGTTTTGCATTTGGTAACCTCTATACACCAAGGGGCTTTCTGCAATGGTTTGATATTGAGGATAAGGGCAGTCAACTCGATATTAATTGCGCCACTTATTGTAAGGACAACAGGTATTACGATCTATTAAGGCCCAATTTTAATCCTGCAGGTTTTGACTCACTAGCTGATTTAGTGACAGCTCGCAGCGAGGCCTCGGCAGAAATGCGCGCAACAATCACAACCACAGATGTACTGGTTTTTACCTTAGGGTTGACTGAGGCCTGGAGAGATAATGAAGGTGTATTCTATCCCAGTTGCCCAGGGATCATCTCTGGCAAATTTGATGATTCTATTTATCAGTTCCATAACTTCAGCTATGAAGAGTTATGTGCAGATCTTAAAGCGATTTCCGCCAGAGTGAAATCCATCAACCCGGCGATTCAGATCATTTTAACGGTATCACCAGTACCTTTAACTGCTACCATGACTGATAAACATATCTTAGTTGCCAATCAAGGTTCAAAATCATTATTGCGGACCGTTGCAGGCTTCATGAGCGATCATTACTCCGAATTTTCTTATTTCCCCTCATACGAACTAATAACCGTTCCCAATGCTGGCGACTTTAGATTTGAAAGCAACCTAAGATCTGTCACTCCACAGGCTGTCAACTATGTTATGCAGCATTTCAAATCTGTGATTGATAAACAGAGTTCCCCTAAAACAGTTCAAGATGAAACAGCTCAAACCACCATAGAGCAACCGGACACTAATGAAGTCGTTTGCGAAGATGAGTTACTCGAAGCCACAAAAAAGCTTCAAGGGAGCCAACAACAAGCCCAAAAAGTGAACCTCACTCTTTTTGGTGACAGCCATATGGGCAAACTATCACGCTCACTAAACCAAATGGATATCCCCCATTGTGGCGGTATGGTTATGAACGGTTCAGGGTTCTCACAAAAGAAATTTGCCATGTGTGATGCCGAGTATTTTGTTCCCCTCGAGAGTGCCATTTCGAGGAAGCTTTGGTCTGAGATACTTGTTAACTTAAATACTCATCAGCAAGATAAAACCTTAGCGAATTCCACCATCATCACCAATCTAGGAATGCAGACACATCAGAATATCTCACGATTTTCCACATGGTTAGACCAAACCTACCCAGAAGGCGTTGATGAAATCACCACAAAAGAGTTTGTCGACTATTTTAATGATGATCTCACCGATCAACTCTCTATCTTGTTGAAGCTTCACAATCAGGGACACAAAGTGATAGTGGTATCCGATCCACCATTTTGTCAGTACTTTAAAGAGTCAAAATCGATGACAAACCTCATCTACTCATATTTCTATGCAGTGGAATATGTATGGAGTCAATTTGGTCTTACCTTCTTTAATGCAGCGACCACGTTCGATCAAGAGGTCACAGATCCTGAAACTTATCTGTCCGAGATACAATACGCTGACGGTAATCATGATTGGATCCACGGCAATGATAAATACTACAGCTGGCTTACTACAAAGCTAATGACTTTAATCGACTAATTTCAGTTTTCACTGTCACATTAACGGTATAGCTAGATAACATGCCTAGAGGGTAATGCCACTCAATGAGTCTCCCTCTCAGAGTATTCGATAGAGGCATGATAATTGCTTCACCTTAAACATATGGCTGACAGTCGCTGTTACTGTCATTTTTATGTCGATAGCGCCACTCATCACAGATATCGACGGCAATAGATGGATATAAAATGAAATTTGTAACCTTGCTTCTGCTTACCTTAATATCGCTCTACTCCCACTTAGCTGTGGCTGCTTGGGTCGTCGTCAAAGGGGAGTCTAATATTGTTGATGGCAATGTCACCAAAGCTCGCGAAGATGCCATTCATCAAGCCCTGACCTATGCCACACTTCAAAATGGCGCCAGCTTTACCAGTACTCAAACGGTTAATAATGGCCAATTAACACAGGACAGTTTTTCACTACAAAAACAGTCTCAAGCCGCTAAAGTTGAGCTCATCAACGAGCTAGTAGAGGGCAGTAAGCTCACTGTCATGGTAAGAGTTGATGTTATCGGAGCCAGCGCTCACCAAGCCCAATGTGACAGTCAATCACTAAAAGCCGCAGTATTGGTGCCCCAGTCGATGATAAGAGACAGAGCACAACTGCGTTACGGCAATATCGGCGCCTTTGAAAAAGCCCTCTCTGTTCGCATTGGTAATGCATTAACCCAATCCTCAAATAGCAGTTTCTCCCATATCCATGCCAATGAGCGACTCGATATAGAACAAGCCTTAGTGGATATCAGAGGTTACAGATTACCTAGCTGGCTCAGCGAAATAACCGACAGCCAATATGTGCTGCTTCCAGAGATAATCGATATCTCAACCGATCCAGCAGAAGGTCATATGCTTGGCTTATGGAGCAGCGATCCCATTCGACAATTTCAACTCAGACTCTCCCTTTACCACGGGATCAGTGGCGAGCAGATCTGGAGTCAAGATTTCACCTCATCGGCGCCCTGGGAGTTTGAACGTCAGGAAACGGTTCCCTCGAATCAAAATCGATTCTGGAATTCAGCCTACGGAAAAAATATCGACAAGGTGCTAGCCCAAGCAGTACAAGAGATTGATACCAGTCTAACCTGCAGACCCATTCTTGGTCAGGTGGTCGCTAAGCAACATGACAGAGTGATCATTAATCTAGGTCGCCGCCATGGGATCCGCGTCGGAGACACCTTCCAACTGGTCCTTCAAGAGAACATTCCTGACCGTTTTGACAAGATGCGTGCCGTAGCCAGTGAGAGTAAAGCGACCATTAAGATAGACCAAGTTACTCAAGACACTGCCACAGCAATGTTAGTGAACCAAAAAGCCGCCTACAATGTACAGATTAACGACATCGCGATAAAGATGTGAGCCATGAAGAGTATAAGAAATAATCAACTAAATTAATTAGCTTTTCATCCCCTCTTTTCATTAAGGAGAAAACCAGTATAATCACTCCCGTCTCCCTATAGCTCAACAGGATAGAGCAGTCGCCTCCTAAGCGATCGATCGGGGTTCGAGTCCCTGTGGGGAGACCATAATTGCTTTCAAGTGCCTACTGGCACTTGATGAGCAGTTCCTTCTTAGTTAGCTCTGATACATCAACTTTCATTGTTATCTGTTTCGTTTCTTTAGTTCAACTAAGTTCAAAGTAATCTATTGCTTGCCGCAGGCTGATGTGCAGCTACTTCTGTGAGACGCTATAAATATGTCCCTATACGCTCTACGATTTCATCCTTGAAATCGAAGCTCACAGCTGCATCTACACTGTTATTCTAAAACACCACATATCTTCGGTTTAAGGTTCGAGTTATTTAAAATAATCAACAACACTGGAATCCTAATTCAATAACTATAGGCAGAGAGTGAGCAAGTGTAATTAATGGGGGAATTTTAGTTGATTGTAACCCTATCAAACAGCTCTCTTCTTTCCTCCTCTGAGAGCTGTTGTATCTCTGCTTTTTACACAATCTTAGTAACTTATCCACTCTGGCTCGCCTAAACTACCTTGAAAACACCACCTCCGCTAAAAACTCATCAAAGATTTAAGCTAAGTGAAAAAATTGAATAGCCATCGAAACTTCGATACTGTCACTGTATTGTGTTAAAAATTAATCAAAAACGAGTAATTCTACGGTCTCGTTATATTCTTTGAGTAGTTTTGAAATGGAGCTAGTTTCATATTATGAAAAATTGGATTGTTTTGACTCTAATTTTGTTTTTCTTACTTCATGGGAATCTGTATGCAAAAACAGACAACCTTAGTTGGGGAAGGCTTGCTTCACTTAATGTCGAATTACTTGAAGAAAAAGCACGGGCTTACATAAAAGAAAGAATGCCAGAGCTAGAAGGTGTTGAAGTTAAGTTGGTTCAGGCAAATGTAGGGTATTATAAAAAGAGTAAGCCTAGTTTAGATATTTCATTTATCCATTCAAATTCGTTCAAACCTATGGATCAAAACCAGACATTAGGGGACCATAATCAATATTTTATCAACTATTACATGGAATTTATTTTTGTGGAATTCTCACAAAATGGTGAACCTATAAAGATTGAATTGAATGAAGTTTTACTTGGTGAAGATGAAACTCATTCAAAAGAACGCTTTTTAGATACTTATAACTCATTCTAAATATTGATTTTAAAATTAATCGGGTCAGTATTAATTTCAGTTGATTGAAACCCTATCAAACAGCTCTCTTCTTTCCTCCTCTGAGATCTGTTGTATCTCGACTTTTTTCACAATCAGTAGCTTATCCACCTTCGACTCTTTCACAATCACAGTCACATTCAGCCCATCAGTTCTGCTGTGGTGCTCCCAAGCTCTGCCCTACTCCCTTTGTACAAGAAAGCTCAACATCTAAGCGTGAACTTCAATAATCTCTCGTAACCCGCTAACTTTTATAGTAAAGTTAGTTAAACGTTATAAAAAGGATTTTTATGGAGAAGCTTACCAAATTCCTAATCACTCTAATACTGTTACTTTCTTCTACAGTGTGGTAAGCCCCTAGTTTTCTAGACACTTCCTAGTTTCTCAAAATACTGCTTCTCGAACTTCATCGGAGACAGTCCGTTATTACTACCATGATGTCGCACTGGATTATAGAAATATTCGATATAGT
>NZ_JAHZST010000103.1 GCF_019457885.1 Shewanella nanhaiensis | reverse complement strand
ACCTCAGTGTCAGCGACGTGACTGAAACCAGTGGCAATGACGCCAGCGGCGTCGTCCTAGTGGGCAATGTCTTCACCGTCACACCTAATGCCTATGACTACTTAGCCGTGGGTGAGAGTGTTGAACTAACCTACACCTATAACGTGATTGACAGCAATGGCGGCGTGACCCCTACCACTGCCACCATCATCATTGAAGGCCGTAACGATG
>NZ_JAHZST010000102.1 GCF_019457885.1 Shewanella nanhaiensis | reverse complement strand
ACCTCAGTGTCAGCGACGTGACTGAAACCAGTGGCAATGACGCCAGCGGCGTCGTCCTAGTGGGCAATGTCTTCACCGTCACGCCTAATGCCTATGACTACTTAGCCGTGGGTGAGAGTGTTGAACTAACCTACACCTATAACGTGATTGACAGCAATGGCGGCGTGACCCCTACCACTGCCACCATCATCATTGAAGGCCGTAACGATG
>NZ_JAHZST010000011.1 GCF_019457885.1 Shewanella nanhaiensis | reverse complement strand
GCCGCTCGACAGCGAAAGTAGCAAGCTACTCTCCTGTTTCCGCTCGACTTGCATGTGTTAGGCCTGCCGCCAGCGTTCAATCTGAGCCATGATCAAACTCTTCAATTAAAGTTTTTTGTTCTCATCCGATTAAGGATGAAGAACGGCTCAATGAATTATACTGTTTTTCACTAACTCTAAAGTTAATGAAGCTACATATTACTATGTGTCACTCAGTGATTCATTGAGAAAATTTTTGACTACCTCGTGAGAAGTAGTTTCGAATAACTCAACACCTGTGAGTGCCCACACAGATTACTTGATAAATTGTTAAAGAGCGTTGCACTTAATCGTGCTGCCGTTGACGCTAGGTCACTGGCTTGAGGAGGCGTATTCTACACTCTCCGTGGTTGGCGTCAAGCGCTTATTTTAAGAAGTTTTTCAAGCGACGCTTTCTTAAACAGAAGAGATAAATACTCTTATATCTAAGCCACATCTACGAACCACTTAAACCGCTTTCTACCTGATGAATACGTTTCATTGTTTCATCACACTGTGACCGTTACTTTAGGCTGGAAGCCTGCTGCGCCGTCTCAGTGGTTGCGCATTATAGGGATGCCAGAGAAGAGCGCAAGCCCTATTTTCAACATTTATGTTCACTCGATGAACTTTTATACATTCCCCCTCTGTTTTGTCCAAATAAAAGCCATTTCTATACTTTATCTATATAGAAACCTTACTCAAGGAGTCGCTCAAGTTCACTTTTTCGGCAATAGACTAGTGTAATAGTAAATAATTCATTACCATATACCTGCTATTAACAGTTATTTATCAATTCTTCAGAGATCATATATATGCAAAAGCCATTTCTTATCGTTTTGATTATCGCAATAGTAGGCGCATTTGCGTTTACTCAGTTCGCAGACCTAAATGCCGCTATCGCCTTCTTCACTGGTGCAATTATCGCAAGTGTTGTATTCGCACTTCAGGGCAAATCATCTCCAGCTGCTAACAATGCTGCAAGTGTTGAGCAGTATACAGGCCCTACTATGACTCTTTATGTTGGCAACCTGCCATACCGCGTACATGAAGGGGAAGTAAAAGAACTATTCGGAAAATATGGGCCGGTAAACTCAGTTCGTTTGGTACGAGATCGTAAAACTGGTCGTCGTAAAGGATTTGGATTTATTGAGATGTCAGAAGCTGGCGCCAAGAAAGCCATGAACAAACTTAATGAATTCGATTTCCAAGAACGTACATTAAAAGTGAGAGAAGCTAAATCACAAGATGCTGATAAAAGTGAGCGCCAGGAAGCTGGAGCTTAATCTTTATTTAGCTTATACCCAAACAACTTCAAGATGCAGGATTCAGCATGTCGAGAAGTGACAGAGTTCAAGGCATGAAATAGTAGGACTAGTTATTCTAATTCAATATTTCATAACACAGAAAAATGTTGCTTCTCGCCATGCCCTTCGGGAGTTCCCGTAGAATCCCTGCACTACGTTAGTGATATCAATAAGGGAATAACCATTATCCTCAATCACTGCCTTGTTCAGCTATCCTACGGGAGCTCTGAAACGAGCATCTTGAGGTAGCTTGAGTATATATAAGATCATTAGCCTGTTTGGGCTTTCGAGTATGTTGAAAAACCAAACTCGGCTAATGACTTTTTAAGCCCTTCACCAATCTCCAACGTATATAGTGCAATCATCTCTTTAGAATAACCTTCTCTTTGACGCTTATTTAGCTTGCTCTCTTCTTTTATCAAACTAGAAACTCGCGCTGCAACCGCTTTTCCTGAGTCGAGAAGCAAAACCCCACCGCCTAAGTACTGTTGGATCTCATCTTTAAGAATAGGAAAGTGAGTACAACCTAATACCAGTGTATCTATACCCGACACTTTAATAGGAGATAGTAGTTGTGCAATCTCACCTTGCAGTATCTGCTTACCGGATGCTTTTCTCTCTGCAAGTAGCACAAGTTCCGATGAACCATAAAGTTCAACCTGACAGTTAGCCGCAAACTCTTGAATTAAACTGTGCGTATAACTTCTTTTAATCGTGCCAGGAGTCGCAAGTAATCCTATATGCTTTGCTTGAGAATATAGAGCGGCGGGTTTAATTGCCGGCACAACGCCAACCACAGGAATGGTTAATGCCTCTCTCAATACCGGCAAAACTAAAGTGCTCGCAGTATTACAAGCGATTACGACTAATGAAGCACCAAGCTGCGCAACAGTTGCTGTTATCAGGGCTTCACATCCATCGATAAGCTCTTGCTCCTCTAATTCACCGTATGGAAGACGCGCATTGTCGAACAGGTAGCAGTAGCTTTGATCAGGTAGCACTCTCCTAATTTCATCTAGGATAGATAAACCTCCTACGCCTGAATCAAAAACTAGTATGGGTCCTGACAATTCCACTCTCCGCTATTAGTGATGGTCGCTATATTAGAATTTTCACACAAGAATCTGGAAATCGGAAGCTAGAAACTGGACTTCCTTGCTCTCTAGTATAATAATTCGGCCCCAAAATATTTTCGCAATTTTGTGTATTAGCGCTAAAAGGCGTTAAATAAGCATTAAATAACGCCACACAGTGGCATAAATAGAGATGCCCAGCAGATCTATTACACCAAGGGTGATCAATAAATGAATTTAGCAGCAATGGATCCTAATACCTATGATGCGCAACTCGAAGAAAAACGTATCAAGCTGGAAAACATATTCACTGACTTTGATACACCAAATTTAGAAGTATTTAGCTCTGAGCCAGCCCATTATCGTATGCGTGCAGAGTTCCGTATCTGGCATGATGGCGAAGATATGTACTACTACATGTTTGATAAAGCACTTAATAGTAAGGTTCGCTGTGATCAATTTTTACCTGCCAGCAAATTGATCAATGAGATGATGCCTGCGCTTATCGCTGAATTAAAGTCAAACCCTTTACTTAGACACAGACTGTTCCAGATTGATTTCCTCTCAACCTTAAGTGGTGAGATTCTAGTTTCTCTGCTTTACCATAAGCAGCTCGATGAACAGTGGGAAACAGAAGCAAAATCTCTGAAAGAGAGATTAGCAAGCAAATTTAACGTAAATATTATTGGCCGCGCACGTAAACAAAAACTGATCTTCGATAAGGACTTTGTGGTCGAATCACTACAGGTGAATGGTGAACAGTTACAGTATCATCAGATAGAGAACAGCTTCACTCAGCCTAACGGCAAAGTATCGGTTAAGATGCTTGAATGGGCAATTGATGTCACCAAGAACAGTTCAGGCGATCTATTGGAGCTCTATTGTGGTAACGGTAACTTCTCTATCGCGCTAGCGCAAAACTTCGATCGTGTGCTAGCCACTGAGCTTGCTAAACCTTCTGTTGAATCTGCGCAGTACAATATTAAGATAAACGAGATTGATAACCTACAAATTATCCGTATGTCAGCAGAAGACTTTACCGATGCAATGGCGAAAAAGCGCAGCTTTAGGCGGTTAGAGGGGATCGATTTAGATAGCTATAACTGCAACACCATCTTTGTTGACCCGCCACGTGCAGGTATGGATCCAGATACTGTAAAACTCGTGCAAGGTTATGAGCGAATTGTTTACATCTCATGTAACCCTAATACACTTATCGACAATTTGGTTGAGTTAAGCAAAACCCACAAGATCACCCGCTTTGCGCTATTCGATCAATTCCCATATACAGATCATATGGAATCTGGGGTTTTCTTAGAGAGAAAATAGAGCGACATAGCACTCAATAGAAAAGGGCCATAAAGGCCCTTTTCTATATTTTGAAATTACTTGTCCATCTTATGCTGTAACGCTTCAGATCCCTTAGCGACCATACGAAGCTGTATCACCAATCTGTCGGCTAATATCTTACGATCCACTCGCTTCATATCCAGTGCCGCCGCCCCGGCATTAAATACAAGTGTAACTAAAGCTTCAGCCTGTGCACGGGCAAGTTCAGGGCTTCGTTTTGCCGTCGCTTCTGTGTAGTGAGCGAGCTCTGAGATAAAATGCTCAATTTCACGCGCAACTGCCGCACGAAATGGGGCCGAAGTACCAGAACGTTCGTGTAGCAAGATCCTGAAGACGTTTGGATTAGACTCAAGCACTTCCATAAAAGTATCAACAGAGATCCTAATAACACTGCCACCGGCTTCAGCGCGTTGACGCCCTTTACGCATCATCTGGCGTAGGGTTAAACCACCTTCGTCGACCATAGTAAGGCCCAGCTCATTCATATCCTTAAAATGACGATAGAAAGAGGTCGGTGCAATTTTGGCTTCGCGTGCAACCTCACGCAAGCTCAGACTTGAGAAACTCCGCTCAGCATTCAATTGATTAAACGCTGCATCGACTAATGCTCGGCGTGTTTTCTCTTTCTGCTGTGCTCTAATGCCCATCATAGCGGTTCCGCAAATTAAGTGTTAACACAAGATCATACATTTTTTGCTACCAAAACACAGCCCTTAGATCACCTTTCTACCTTGACCAATCCAGTTTCAGCAGCTAAATTAGCGTACAGATGTACGCTCAAAGTTTAACTGGATAATAATAATGACGAAACCTCCACTCATCTGGACAAATGTAGCCCTTTTCACTATCACCTTTCTTGGTGCAGCAATACTCGTTCCTTGGTACGGTCTAACCTATGGTTATGGCATTTTAGAATGGCTTGCCTTTATCGGCTTTGCTTTTGCCAGTGGCCTCTCAATCACGGCCGGTTACCACAGACTCTGGTCCCACAAAACCTATAAAGCGAAAGCACCTGTTCGCTTTCTTTATGCTTTAGGCGGCGCCTTAGCACTACAAAATAGCGCACTACATTGGTCATCAGATCATAGAGTGCACCACAAGCATGTCGATAATAATGACAAAGACCCCTACTCAGCTAAAATGGGCTTCTGGTATAGCCATATCGGTTGGATGCTCAGGGAGTATCAGGCTCAGCGGTATCACGACTATAAAAACGTACGTGATCTACAAAATGACAAGATAGTAATGTGGCAGCACAAGCACTACCTAGCACTGGCGTTAATGATGAATATCGGTCTACCCGCTTTTATTGGCTGGCTCAACGGTGATATGTTAGCCATGTTATTGATGGCAGGCCTGCTAAGACTAGTTGTTGTGCACCACTGTACCTTCTTTATTAATTCGCTGGCCCATGTGTGGGGCAGCCAACCCTATACCGATAAGAATACTGCAAGGGATAATGGTGTGATCGCACTGCTAACCTATGGTGAGGGTTACCATAACTTCCATCATATTTTTGAAAATGATTACCGTAATGGCATTCGTTGGTGGCAGTACGATCCAACAAAATGGTTAATAAAAGCCTTAAGTTGGAGCGGTCTAGCTAAAGACCTACGTATAACACCTCAAGAACGTATAGAGAGTGCCAAGCTACAGATGCAGCTTAAGCGGACACAAAATCGTATCGCCCTCCTCCCCAATGGCGATGAGCTACTCGAGAAGCTACAGGCTGAATATGAACTTCTTAAGAGACATCTTGCTGATTACTACCTGGCGAAAAAAGAGTTACTTGAAGCCAAGCGACAGCAACTGGCTAATCAACACCTCATGCAACAAGTGGATGAATTAAAGCTACGCTTCCAAGCACAACAGAAGAACTGGCAACTGCTAATGGCCTCATACGCATAGTACCAATTGCATAGTGCCAGTCAGCATGTGAGGGTTCTTCTTGATAGAGAGCCCTCATTTCCCTCTAAATTTCACAGTCCTTATCACTGTGTTGCAAACAGAACACTTGTCTTGATTGAAGTGGCCTAACGATAGGTCTATTATGGCTGATTAACCAAATCACTATGGACTTTGTGCCAATGCTACAATCAGAAATCAAGCTTACCGAATACAGTCATGGCGCTGGCTGTGGTTGTAAAATCTCTCCAAAAGTCCTCAGCACAATACTGGCAACTCAACTGCCTATTTTTGAAGATCCAAACATTCTGGTCGGCAATCAAACTCGAGATGATGCCGCCGTCTATAAGCTTAATGACGAAACCGGCATTATTAGCACGACTGACTTCTTCATGCCTATTGTCGACGACCCCTTTACTTTTGGTCGTATTGCAGCCACCAATGCCATCAGCGATATCTACGCCATGGGTGGTACTCCAATGATGGCAATCGCCATTTTAGGCTGGCCAATAAACACCTTACCAGCAGAGGTTGCACAACAGGTCGTTGACGGAGGACGTCAAGCCTGCGCCGATGCGGGTATTATGCTCGCTGGCGGCCACAGTATCGACTCACCAGAGCCTATATTTGGCCTGGCGGTAACGGGCCAAATTCCACTGAGTGAGCTTAAGCAAAACGACACGGCTAAATCTGGTGATAAGCTTTATCTAACAAAGCCATTAGGAATAGGCATCTTAACCACAGCCCAAAAGCAGAAAAAGATCGCAGCTGAAGATACTCAGATAGCCGTAGATGCCATGTGTCAGCTGAATAAAATTGGGGCTTTAGCCTCTAAGATCTCAGGCGTGAATGCGATGACAGATGTCACAGGTTTTGGGTTAGCTGGCCACCTTATCGAGATGTGCCAAGGCGCCAAACTCAATGCTCAAATCTCGGTTCCTGCATTACCTTTGCTACCGAAAGCGGAAAAATATCTTGAACTAGGCTGTGTTCCTGGCGGTACCCACAGAAATTTCGAGAGCTATTGTGAGCATTTACCTCAATTAACTGATATCGAAAAAGCAATTATCTGCGACCCTCAAACCAGTGGCGGCCTACTGTTATCAGTTTCAAGTGAAGCAGAAGCAGAGCTCTCGGCTTTGCTAACAGCCCATGGTATCACCGCTAACTGTATTGGGACTCTGACAAATTCCGAACAATCCACCTTAGTGGAACTGATCTAATGAGCAGGAACATCATCCCTAAAACAGCCTATCGAGAGATCATGCTCAGCGGGCATCCTTTGATAGACGTTAGGGCGCCGATAGAGTTCGACAAGGGGGCATTTCCCTCGAGTTCAAACTTTCCTCTGATGCAGGACAGTGAGCGTCAGCGTATAGGAACCTGTTATAAAGAGCAGGGACAAGATGCCGCTATCGCATTAGGCCACTCTTTAGTGAATGGTAAGGTAAAGCAGCAAAGAGTTGATGCCTGGCTGGCGTTTATCAAACAGCACCCAGATGCATACCTCTACTGTTTTCGTGGTGGCTTACGCTCTCAACTTTCGCAGCAGTGGATCAAAGAAGCTGGTGTTGATATTCCCTATGTCGAAGGTGGTTACAAAGCCATGAGACAGTACCTGATTGAGGTGATAGATAACGCACCAGCTAAGCAGCCAATGTTTATCCTTAGCGGGATCACTGGCAGTGGTAAAACAGACTTCCTGCTGCAGAGATCCGAAGCCGTTGACCTTGAAGGTTATGCACACCACAGAGGCTCAAGCTTTGGCCGTTACCATGAGGGGCAGCCGACTCAAATTAACTTTGAAAATCAGCTTGCTGCCGCCCTACTTAAACATCAAGAGAGAGAAGAGCAGTGCCTGCTTGTCGAAGATGAGAGCTTTTTGATTGGACGTTCCGCTATCCCTAAAGCATTTTATGAGGGGATGCAGAGCGCCGATATTTTAGTGCTAGAGGAGCCCGAGGAGACTAGGCTAACCCGCTTGCTCAATGAATACGTACACAAGATGCATTCAGGTTATGTGGAAAGATTAGGTAAAGAAGCGGGTTTCACCGCCTTTAGTGAATACTTAAGTCAGAGCATCACCAGTATTAAGAAGCGACTCGGTGGCCAACTGCATGATGAATTTCAAACCATCATCTCCAAAGCATTGAATATCCAACTACAACAAAATGACACTCAAGGTCATCTTGAATGGATATCATTGCTGCTTACTCGGTACTACGATCCTATGTATCAGTATCAGCTTGAACAGAAACAGGAAAGGGTCATCTTCAAAGGCTCACATCAAGCGATGCATGAGTGGTTAGATCACTATCGAAACAGATAACAAGCTCAAAAATAGCCCTCTTTAAGGGCTATTTTTTTGGCTTTTTAACCCAAAAGTGACATGCAGACTGGCGAAACACTTCGTTTCTCAAACAGATAAATAGCAGCACTAAAAGATTACAACTCGCAAGTATCACAAACAGAGTAGGAATATCCCACGTCAATAACTGCAGTACGATTATCGCCAAGATTGCCGATGTGATCATAAAGAGTGCATTAAGAATATTATTGGCGGCGATGACCTGAGCACGCTCAGACGCTTTAGCTTTAGACTGGATAAAACTATACAGAGGAACGATATACACACCGCCACTGACTCCAATCATAAAGAGATCAAACATCAAACGGTAATGCTCTGCGCTCATCACAAAACTGCTAGCTTGATACAGAGACTCAACCCCAGCAGGTATCGCCAACACAAAGTCGATACCAAACAGAGTCAGGCCACATAAGCCTAATGGGACAATGCCAAGCTCAACTCTCCCTTTAGAAAGGCGTACAGAGATAAAGGAGCCAGCAGCAATACCAACTGAGAAGAGTGCCAGTAATACCGACACCACACTGGGATCAGAAAAGAGAAACAAGCGAGTAAAATTAGGAAACTGAGTCAGATAACTAGCACCAAGAAACCAGAACCAACTGATACCTGTAATAGCCGCCCAAATATCGCGCTGCTGAAATGCCCATTTAAGCGTTTGCCAGTTTCCTTTCCTAGGCTGTTTATGCGCATCGATATCTGCGGGTAAATCGGGGATATTCCAACTGGCAAACACACCGATTGCTGCAAAAAGAACAACTAACCCCGCACTAATACCGACGCCTTGGTCACTGGAAACCAAAACACCGGCACCAACGGTGCCACACAAAATGGCAAGAAATGTACTCACCTCCACCCAGGCATTACCACGAACTAGCTCCTCCGGCTTCAGTGTCTGGGGCAGAAGTGCATACTTCACGGGTCCAAAATAAGCAGATTGCGTTCCCATCAGAAAGAGTAAAAACAGCATAGCGAGGTAGCTTTGGTTAAAAATAGCTAACGCAGCGAACAACATGAGTACAAGTTCAACCAGCTTAATCCGTCTGATAAGCCAAGCTTTATCTTTAACATCAGCCAGTGAGCCTGCATGGGCTGAAAACAGCAGAAAGGGAAGAATAAACACAGCCGCAGCGATATTAACAAACAAATTTATCGACATAGGTAGCTGATCGACACTGGCATAAGCCACCATCAGAAGCAGTACGTTTTTATACACATTATCGTTTAATGCACCTAGGCATTGAGTGACAAAATAGGGGAAAAAACGTCTGCTAAATAACATCAACCTTAGGTGTGCTCCGCTCTAAAATAGCTCATAAGTAACCTAGGTTCTCCCTCACCAAAATAATCGGTTTCAAAACCTTGTTCAGTAAAGCCAGATCTTAGGTAGAGGGCTTTGGCTGGATTGTCGGGAGCCACAGTTAAATTGATCTGATTAATATCACTCGCCAACGCGTTAATAAGCTGCGATATCAGTTTTGACCCAACCCCTTTTCCACGAGCAATATCCGCTACAGCAACCGATAAAAGCCAACAAACATTGGGTTTATCACTCGTAGACGCCAGTAGATAACCAATAACATTACCTTGATTATCTTTCGCAACCCAAAAGCCATTCGGCCAGCAATCCAATGCTTGCCTAAAGAAAAAATCTGGATAGGAGTGGCCATAAAAGCAGTTTTGCTCTAACGCATCAATGGCTCGAAGATCCGACTTCTGAGCCAGAGATACCTGGACGACATCACTCATTAATCAGGATCTGATCCCACTCCAGTTGAGGGGAGCCAACCACGATAAAGTTAGGGTTTTCTAAGCTTTCTCTCTCGTTATAGGTGAGTGGCTGCAAGCTGATATCCATAATCTGACCGCCAGCCTCTTCAACGATGATCTGCGCAGCACCAGTATCCCATTCGCCTGTCGGGCCGATGCGTACATAGCAATCAGCTTTACCTTCGGCAATGAGGCAGCTTTTCAGAGCGGCTCCACCGAGCACAATAAGATCGCAGTGCTTAGAGTGGCTAAACAGTTTAAGAACAGATTTGGGATCCTGACGACGACTCACGGCCAACTTTAAGGCGGGATCTTTACTCTGAGGAAGTTGATGACTCATAATGCGGACTTCAGATCTCTCGTCACGCTTATAGGCACCTAAACCTGCTATCGCGTAGTAGCACACTTCAGTCATCGGCACATAAACAATCCCCATGATAGGACGATTATGTTCAACTAACGCAATAATCACCGAGAAGTCACCACTGCCAGCGATAAACTCTCCAGTGCCATCTAAGGGATCAACTAACCAGTAGCGATCCCAGTGCTGACGTGTCGAAAAAGGGATGTCGGCATCTTCCTCAGATAAAACGGGAATATCTGGTGTTAATGACTGCAGTGCTGAGGTGATAATATTGTGCGCGGCAATATCAGCCGAAGTGACAGGCGTGTTGTCTGACTTGGTCTCTTTCTCAAACGTCCCTTTAAGATAGATATCACGGATCTTCTTCCCCGCAACTATAGCGATCTCAATGGCCTGCTCTACATAATCTTCTGGCTTCATAACTGCTCCAACAGCCTATAACTACTTACAGATTTAAAAAGAGTTAAATTTCTTGCTACACCATTACAGTTTTAGGTATTTCAAAGCTAAAAACAAGGCACTTACGCTTCGAGATTCAGAAAAATCCTCCCTCTCAAGCAGACCTTGCCACTTCTCGATCGGCCAAGGAGCTAGCTCAATAGGCTCTGGCTCATCCCCTTCGAGTTGGCTTTCATAGAGATCTTCAGCAATGAAAATCTGCATCTTACTGGCAAAGTAACCGGGAGCTAGACTCAGTTCCATCAGATGGGTGAGCTTTCTAGCACCGTAACCTATCTCCTCTTGCAGCTCACGATTAGCTGCCTCATGGGCCTCTTCACCAGGATCAATCAAGCCTTTGGGGAAACCTAGCTCATAGGAGTGAGTGCCAGCGGCATATTCACGCCCTAGCAGTAAAGTGTCACGGTTCAACACAGGGACAACCATCACAGCACCACGATTATTGCCCTTCATCCTCTCATAATGGCGCTCGACCTGATTAGAAAACTTCAGATGCACCTGCTCAATTTTAAACAAACGACTCTGGGCAACAATCTCTGCGCCTAAAATCTCTGGCTTCTTGTTATTCATGAAAGTCCCTGACTAAAATTGATATTTCAGTATAATCTTACTACATATACTCAAATTTCTTCAAAGAACGCAAATTGAATTAAGATAATAAAAGAGATGTTCACTGCATGCGTTTCAACAGCTGCTGATGACAAACTCAAATAACCCCACAAGAAAAGGATTTGAACTCGTCATATGTTTCCCTGGAATGAGATAGATACAGTCTTACTCGATATGGACGGCACCCTACTCGACCTTCATTTCGATAACCACTTCTGGTTAAATTTGGTACCACAGGAGCTCAGCCGGCAAAGAGGTATCGACACTGAAGAAGCCATCAAGCTAGTTGAAGCCGCCTACGGAAAAGTATTTGGCACCTTAGAGTGGTATTGCCTCGACTACTGGCAGGAGGAGCTACAGCTAGATATCTTAAATCTACATAAAACCTTAGTGGACAGAATTCAGCTAAGGCAGGACAGCATGCCCTTTCTTAAGGCCCTTGGTACACAGAATAAATCCCGCATCTTAGTCACCAATGCCCACCCCAACAGCCTAGCCTTAAAGCTCGAACATACAGACCTAGCACTTGGGCTAGATCAGCTGCTTTCAAGCCATGAAACCGGATACCCCAAGGAGCATCCACACTTCTGGCAGCACCTCTTTATGCAGTTCTCCTTAGACCCATCACGTTGCCTATTTATCGACGACAGCGAAGTGATTTTACAAGCGTCCAGAGATGCAGGTGTTGGCCATCAACTCGGGATCACTAACCCAGACAGCCAGAAACCCCATAAAGTATTTAGCGACTTTCCCGCTATTGGGGATTATCACCTTCTGCTGGATGACCTGTTAGCAAAATAAGTTTTTGGCGTTCGAATGAACGCCAATGACATTTTTATCCGTTAGCCGTCACCCCAAACTCCCTCTTGCTGGTAATAGTAGGATCTAGCTTGATAGCTTTTAGTTGAGTTTGTATTAAGTTGGGTTATTGAAGGTCATACCTACAATTGGTACCTATCGCTTGCAGCGTGCTTATGTGCAGATACTTCTACGAGAAGCTGTAAATATATCCCTATACGCTCTGCGATTTCATCCTTGAAATCGAAGCTCGCAGCCGAATCTACACTAACTTCATGAATCTCTTCGATTTGGCTTAGTTTTGCCACTCGTCTATGTCCAACATTAGCTAGCGAAGAAGTTTATTTACATTCTGTTTATCAACTTTTGCAATAACTAACTAATGTGAAGTGCAACAAACAAAACCTGAGCCCTAATTATCATGCGGGCTGGGGCCAAGTGACGTTTCTTTCTGCATGAACATTGCACTTTATGCAATCATGGGGGTTCTTTGCTCCACTCATGCAAAGAAACTAGGATTGAGCTCTTTCTATGTTTTAACTCATTGTTGAGACACTGGTTTTCTATTAATCTTGAATGATTAAAGTACTGGCAACCTGTTCTTATTAAGACCGTTCTTATTCGAAATTCAGGCTAATATACTGTTATGTCTTTTGAATCATCGAGGTTCACATGGAATTAAGTGCTGAAGATAAATTACAGATTATTGAAGACTTAAATCGAATTGAACAAATCCTCAATACAGATATTTTTGAGGAGAGAAATCATAGACACCCATTGGTGAGGTCTGCATTCATAGACTTGATTATATGCTTGGATGATTTAATGTCTAAGGTTCAATACTATTGCAAGAGAATTGATTTTACTGATGACCTTCTAGTTACAACTGAATTGCAAGAACGTTCTAAAAAACGAGTTAAGGATGTAACTGATCTAATTAATTTTGTAAGGCATGCTGTATGCCATATTAATGAAGATAACAGAATTCATCGTGGTAGAACTAAAGGACCTAATAAAGAACGGAAAGGCGCTGGGATATTTTTCAATAGACAATTTGGGAAAAGAGGCTTGTTTAAAGAAATGCAGTCTAAATATGAAGATGATCAAACATTTGCATTTGGAGAGCATCTCATATATCTAAAGAGACATATAATTAGAGCCTTTCAGGAAGCCAAAGAACTTTTGCTTGAAAACTATCCTATGATTGATCCTACTCGTACTATTTTAGGTTCAATACATCAAGCTTTAAAACATAATCCTAAAATGATTGAGAAGGTTTACGAAATACGGGTTAAAGTTGAGGATAGTCCTTACCAACAGGCTATTGATAAAGGCGAGTAGTCCCGAAAGAAACAAAAAATATGACATAACAAGTGCTGGCAACCGACCGCAAAACAAGCGCCATTTTTTGCGGCGGCTACGGCAGGCGTTACCGTATACCCGATTGCCATACTTCCCTAATGATACTCATCACCTTAAGAGCTTTACCTCTAATGAACTTTTGTCCAAAAATGAGCTACAAGACTGAACTTAAATCGAAGAGATACTTATGTTGAAGCCTTAGTCAGGTGTGAACGCGGCTGTGACCTTCGACAGCAGGGCGAAGTTACACGAAGTGGAACTCTTTGAGCGAGAAATAGGGATATCGAACTGGCCGGTAAACATGGACGTTGTTTGAAGTCGTAGAGCCCACAGGGCAGAAAATGTTCCAGACATTTTTTCTGCATTTCCTCCATCCTTGGAGGTCAGATATACTTGTGCTGTGTCACAGAAGTGTTTACACATCGGCCTGCTGCAAGCAATAAATACCAATGAAGCTATGGTATTCAGCAAATAAGTCAAATACCAAACCAGCCCAATGGAACCAGTAAAACTAACCCCAAAAGATACTTCAAACTTGCTATCAGGCAAGTCAGCTAACTAATACCAATCAGTATAAGAAGTTCATCTACTCAGAGTGCTTTTTGGCAAGCTAATTCAAGGCGAATGAATGACAGAATGGTTATTCCCTTGTGAGTTCATTCAACACAGAAGTAGGCAGCCAAAAATACTCCTTACAGGCGAGTTTTATCGGTTCTGATACTGCGTTAACGAGCTTAACCGTAGAATAACTATGCTCTGCACTCGTTGCCTTGCCCCAGAACCGCTAAACTCTCGCTGAGCGATCAAATCTTTATACCGATTGGTATAAACAAGCAAAACCCCTTTCTTGCATTAAAGGGGTAAACGTCCTTGATAACTAATCGGATAATAACCTTGGCTATCTTTCTTACCCAAGAAGGCTAATGCTTTCTTCAGATCCGCTGGTTGTGAAGCGGTCTCTTTAATCTTGGCGCTTACCTGAACCATCTTCTCGGCTTTTACTAACACAGTGCCATCAAAGCCAAGTTGATTCATCTGCTCATCGGAGCGTACTTTGACGTTACCATCTTCACAGCTCAGTCCAAGCTCAATATCGCCTAGTGGATAATTGCCAAACTGATTTTTGACCTGAACAGTATTAAGAAAAAGCTTGCCATTTAGCTGCTCACACAAGGGAATACCTTGCTGAAGCGTATCCACAAACAGGCTTATCTCACCGCTGACTTCAGTGCGAAACGGTAAACGGGTATTGCCTAGCAGAAAGCTGCTTGGCGCCTCAAACCTTAACCCCTCGGCATCAATACCTGAGCCAGAGAGCGACACTAACCCCTTGCCATTAACCGCCGTTCCACGATTACCGATAACCAGATCTAAATTCGCCTTACCTAAAAGGAGTCCCCAAGGGCTTAACTGCCACTGAACCAGCTCAAGCTGTCGTCTCTGGATGCTCAAGGTTTCAATTTTTCCTGACCAGATCGTTCCTGAAACACCAGACACACTGATATTATTTGGCAATGGGGCCAGTTTTACGGCAACACTGGCCGGAAACAGTGCGATGATAAACCCTAAGTAGATCACCACACCCAAAATAATCTTTTTCGTTAAATTCACTACTACACCTTAATAAAAACCATCAGCTCTTTATTGTGAAAGCTGGATTCGGCGAACCTTCACTAAGCCAGGTAGATCCGACTCAGCAAGGTCAATACTATCAAGAGACAAACCTTTTCCCTGCACCAGATCATTCAGATAAGCCAACAAGGCATCAAATGGTACATCATCCATCCAGATCTGTATCTTATTTCCTTGAGGCTGCATACGTGTGATCTCAAGGCCATAGGTACCTGCACTCTGATTCACGGCTGCACTCAAACTGCCTCTGAAGCTGGTTTTATTGCCACTCTCTTTTAAACCAGCAATCTTATTCGCTGTCTGCTTGACATAATTTAAGGTGTTCTGCTGCGCCTGTAGGCCACGTTCAGCATCGAGCTCTGCATTGGCGATCGGTGTCCAGATCCCCCAATAGAGAATCCCTACAACGAGAAACACACCACATGTACCAACGAGTTGTTGTTCACGTAGCTCTAAACCATTCCACCAAGCTTTTAGATTATCCATCTTATTTGCTCCTCAGCGTTAAAGTGCTGGTCACTGAGTCTTCACCACTGTTCATTGCCCCTGAATCAAGCTGATAGGAGGCTGACACTATCGTCTTAAACTGCTCAACCTGGGCATAACTCTTAGCGATCACCTGCATTCTCAGCTCATTGCGGACACTGTCGAAACGCAAGGTAGTAGGCTTTAGCTCTGGCACTTGAGTAAAGGCGGGCTCTAAGCCTTGAAGCATAGTGAAAAACTCACTGCCACCACTGCCTCCCTGCATACTTCTCAGCTGTTTCTCCATCTGAGATCTCAGGTTTACAATTCTCGAACTGCCCGGCACCGCTCGCTTATAGATAGCTTCACTTTCCGCTTTCAGTCTCGCCTGCTCTGTATTCATTTGATGAATATTGAGCCCTTTATTAACCAAACCAAGTACTAAGGCAACAGCAATCACAATGGCGACATTACGCCAAAGTAGTAAATTTTTACCGTATTCACGCTTAGGGGTATAAACACCAGATAACAGATTTAGGGGAGCTGAAAGTATCCCTTTAGCCAGTACTAACATCGGCAGTTCAAGGGCTTGAGGCTTGATGTCTGCACCAGCAAAGGCCAGTTCACTGTGTCCTGCAACGGTCACTGGTGTCTCTTGCCCTTCTGGTAACAATCTAGGCAATAACGTATCTAACCAGTCTTGAGTCAAACTCACGCCAGAACCTTCACCGGTTCTAACCAGATACTCTTGGTTAAATTTAATCGCTGCCCACTGGCACTCATCGAGGGGGAGAGCTAAGCAATCAGGCACAACATTCTTAACTTTAAGCCCTGCCTCATGTAACCAGCTTAACCAATCCTGCATCTGCTGATGTGCAACAACGGCAACACTCAGCTCGCCATCGGTACGTGGACCGGGAACAAAATGAAGCTCATCGACGTTTTCAGCTAGTGACTCCTCTAACATAAAAGGAAGCGCTTGAATGGCTTGACGTTGCCCTTTTTCAGGCAACTCCACAGAGGTCAATGTGATCGCAGATGATGGCACCAACACGTCCACAGGACGGTTACCGGCACGCTCGGTTAAGCTACTTAATGCACTTGCATCTTTTAGCTCACCTGAAGCGATGATCTCCTGCTCCTGCTCGGACCAAACCAACCAAGAGCATGCTTGATCTGAACTTGTTCCTAAGCGAATAAATAATCTTTCACTCACATTCATTCTCCACCTATCTTATGGCGCTAGGGCGATAAGAACTCATTATTTTTATTCTGTGACTCAAAAAGTATACAACCAGCAATATGCTATTTCTGTCCACCAAACTGTCGGGTTAATATCTCGAAACTCGAGCCGTCTGTCTTGATGATACTCTCTAAACGGAACGTAGCCGTATCGACCTTTGCTCCCGCTTCAAGGCGGAAATATTTACTATCAACCACAAAGCTCGATGATAACGCTGCATCAGCAGCTAATAATCCAGCAACCGATGAGTTCTCTTTAAAGTCTTCAATTTTTTCAAAACCATCGCCAGGACGCTGGTTAATAATACTTTCCGCTTCACTGACCGACATTTTGTCATCAAACATGCCAGCTAACAGTGCAGCTTGCTCTACCTCAATCGTATTCACGTTCAACAACTGCTGTGTGTTACCCGGTATCACGCAGATGTAGGGCAATAATTTAAGGTAGATGTCCTGAGAATACCCCATAACCGCTCTTAACTCACTGCGGTGACTCATCAAGGTATTTGCAGCACGATAGGGGACATTTCGAGACTCATATTCGGCATCTTCAGCACCGAAAGGACTCGCGGTCGTATCCTCATCGAGATAATCTTTTAGGGTATGGGTCAACCGCTCGGCTGAAAACTCGTCCATACCTAAGGCCATTAATAAGCCCTGATACTGAATCGCCGCCAGTGGTAATTTAGGCTGACCATTGCCATCTAGCTGACCTTTAGTGTCGATAGACAGAGAGTTTAAGTTAAAACAAGCGCGCATATCACTGATCTTACCGCCAATCTCACCATGCTCAGCAGGAAAAACAACATCTGCTTGAGCCCAGTATTGTTGGCGGTGCACTCTGCCCTCAGCGTCTTCCAGATCTTGCTTTAGTACCTTTTTGGTCAACTCTTCAGCTGAGAGTGCATACCAATAAGCTTGATCGTATTGAGCCAAATTTAATGTACGGCGCATAGAGAGGTGGTTACGGCTATTAATATTGGTTGCGATAACCGCCACCAGAGCCACAATAAGCAGCACCACAATCAGCGCGACGCCCCGCTGCTTACGGGGTAGCTTACCCATTAGCCATTCCCCTTTTCACGGCCATTCTCATCTTCTCCGCCGCTGCTTCCACCGCCGTTATTACTACCGCCGCCGTTATTGCTACCACCACCGCTGTTATTACCGCCGTTGTTATTACCGCCGTTATTGCTACCACCGCCGTTGTTATTGCCATTGTCATCGCCAGAACCCGCTTTGGCTCCAACTGGCAGTAAAAACTTACGCTGGATCTTGCCTACTCCCTCAAGTTCAATCTCCATAGCGATAGCCTTAGGTAAATTGGCTGCATCGACTTTTCGCTCCCATTTGTCTTCGACAAAAAAGGAGTATTCCACCGAGATCACATCACGCATCACTATGGTTTTTATCGGATCGCTACCAAACTCAGGTTCTGGATAGGGGTAGTACCAACGCTCAAGATTATTTTCACTGACCACATAGGCAACCGACTGAATGCTTCCTCGTGGTAAGATCCCATCTGGGTTAAGCCAACCTATCCGAAAAAACACTAAGGCTTCTGATTCAGAATCTAAAATATCTGAACCCGTTTGAAAAACCGTTGTTCCGCGGCCACCCTCAAGTAAACGAGGAGAGCGTGCCACCATCTGACCAAAATCTCGCTCTAAAGCGCCAAACCCTTGCTGCATCGCCTTAAGCCTATTAGAGAAGTCCTTGGTCACTTCATCATTACGCATCACATTTTGTAGCACGGCATTAGAAGCAAGGCCCAACATAGAGAAGATCGCGATAGCGATGATCATCTCAAGCAGGGTAAAACCTGCCGTTTTATTTATCTTGGTTGAGCACATAACTACTTACCTGAGCGACAATACGTTCATAACGCTCATCGTCACTGACACTGACTCGGATCATGCGAAACTTATCGTCTGTGGTCTTCACCACCTCTTTGCGCCAGTACCACTCTTTACCAGCTAATTCTGCTTGCCCATCTTTCTTACCAAGATCGGGGAATTTCGGCTCCAACCTAGCATCAACCATCACATTGTCGGCAACCCATTGAGCGTAAGTACGCTGCTCTAAAATGGGCATATTGGCCATCTGCTCACCTAAGCTTTTAGTGATAGAAACTGCAGCGATTGAAAACACAGCAAGTGCCACAATCACCTCAAGCAGGGTCATCCCTTTCGCTTTGTTGTAGCGAAAAGATCTTATAGAGGAACGAATATTAGTGCTCAGCGAAACCATGGTCTCTCCCCAGAGTCATACGTCCCAATGCATCACCAACCACTAACGCCTCAACCTCTTTGCCTGTTTCATCTTCACTGACAAACATCAGTTCAAAAGCACTCATCTCTCCACTTGGAAAGAGTAAGATCTGTGGCTCAGGAAACTTCTTCTTATCCTCCTCGGATTTTTCAATCAGAGGCTCCTCAAACCAGCTATCTTGCTCTTCATCATCTTGCACTAAGGGCAGACCATCGAGTACCAGATCGATCCTTACCCCGGGCTCCATCTCCCGCTCACCTAAGATCCTGTCTTGTGTCAGAGGTTTCCACTTGGCTTCGTCATAGACAACATACTTATAGCTATCATCTTCGATCACTATGCCAATGAAGTGTCCACTGAGTACGGTCTCATCCAGCACCATCTCAGTCGCAGCCATAAACTGCTGAGCCGTTTTCTCCAGCTCACGTTTTTTATCGGCGCCACTCATACTCATGGTCACAGCAGAAGCGGCCAATCCCATTAAGAGAATGACCAATAACACTTCCATTAAGGTGAAGCCTTTTTGATGCAAACTTCTCATCAAGTTGTGGCTCTAGGCGACGTCATAGGATCGGGATAAACAGAGATTCAGTGATTACTGAAAGTTCTGTAGATTCCAGTTTCCGATATCATCTTCAGTGCCAGCCTGACCATCAGGACCTGCGCTGAAGATATCAATTTTACCGTTCTCACCTGGGCTCAATAGCAGGTAATCATTTCTCCACGGATCTTGTGGTAGGCGCTTCACATAGCCATCTTCGCGGTAGTTACGTGGCTCAGGTGAACCTGTAGGCTTTTGAGTCAAGGCTTCAAGCCCCTGCTCAGTCGTCGGATAGATGCTGTTATCCAACTTATACATATCCAGAGAGTTCTCTAGCGCCACAATGTCTGAGATAGCTTTTTGAATATCGGCTTTATCCTTATTGCCCATAAGGTTAGGTACAACCATAGAGGCCAGAATACCCAAAATAACGATCACAACCATCACTTCGAGTAGGGTAAAACCTTGCTGTTTTTTTCTTGCTTGCATGAACTACGTCCTCTTAATAAAACTGGGCTACACCATAAAGATGATGCAGAAAATATAGGGGCGACTAGCCACTAATCATGTTATTCAACTCTAAGATTGGCTGCAGAATTGCCAGCACGATAAACAGTACCACAGCGGCCATACTCACCACTAATAGAGGCTCAAAAACACCCAAGGCGATATTCACATTGGACTCAAACTCTCTATCTTGGTTATCGGCGGCGCGCTCAAGCATATGTTCTAGCTGTCCACTCTTCTCACCCGAGGTGATCATATAGAGCATCATAGGTGGAAAAAGTTTCGTATTGGTCAGTGCAGCACCTAAGCTGGTTCCCTCTCGAACTCGCGCAGTTGCTTCCTCTACTGCCGCTCGAACTTTCACATTGACTAAGACCTCACTGGCGATGCGCATCGCATCGAGCAGAGGCACAGAGCTGGCAGTTAAGATACTTAAAGTACGAGCAAAACGTGCCGTATTTAACCCCTTACTCACTCGACCTATAACAGGAAGTGTCAGTAGCAAAGAATCGTATTTCATCCTAAATTCAGGCTTAGTGAGCATACGCTTAAAGAGTACAAACAGCGCAAAAGCAACGCCTAAAATGATAATGCCATAGTCCCTGATAAAATCTGAAGAGGCGATAAGCAGCAAGGTTGTCCAGGGAAGCTCCTGTCCCATATGCTCAAATTGGCCGACAACCTGGGGCACAACCGCTGCAAGCAAGATAGCGATAACACTGATAGCGACAACAGTGAGAACCACTGGGTAGATCATCGCCTGAGTCATCTTACTCTTTAGCTGTTGGCGACGCTCGGTGTAATCGGCAAGTCGATTAAGTACAACTTCCAGATGGCCAGATTTTTCACCTGAAGCCACCATAGCGCGGTAGAGATCGTCAAAGATATGGGGAAACTCGGCCATGGAGTCGGCTAAGCTGTAGCCCTCAACGACACGGGAGCGAACCGCCATAATCATGCTGGCGAGCCTATCTTTCTCACACTGCTGACCGACGGCTTTTAACGCTTCTTCGACAGGTAAACCTGCCGCCACTAAAGTAGCAATCTGGCGGGTAATAAGAGCAAGCTCGGCAACAGAGATCCCACGCTGAAACAGGCTTTTACCACCCGTTTTCGCCTTGGTTTCCTTCTCTACAACCGGCACTATCTCCAGCGGCATCAGGCGCAGTTCTCTTAACTGACCACGGGCATGACGTGCCGTATCGGCTTCCATCACACCTTTCTGCTGCTTTCCTTTATTATCTAATGCCTTATATTCAAACGCTGGCATAGCCTATCTCCAAATCTGAACAAAGCAGCAAAAGAGTGCAAATTTGTTTATCTGAAAAATCCATATTCACAGCCAACATGTTACTCCTCACGGGTAACACGTAACACCTCTTCCAAGGTCGTTCTACCTGCAAGTACCTTACTCATACCATCGTGTCGAATACTCGGCGTGCTCTTACGTATGTGCTTCTCGATGGCAAGTTCACCTCGTCCGGTATGGATGAGTTCACGCACATCATCATCGACCACTAACAGCTCATGGATACCGGTACGACCACGATAACCATTATGGCCACAGTTCTTACACCCTTCGGCGCGATAGATAACCCGAGTATCGTCAGCTGACATACCGAGTAGGTCGCGCTCACTTTGATCCGGAATATGCTCAGACTTACAATCTGGACACAAGGTACGGATCAGACGTTGGGCTAGCACCCCAAGCAAACTCGAGGAGACAAGGAAAGGCTCAACTCCCATATCTTGCAGTCGAGTGATCGAACCTGCTGCTGTGTTGGTATGCAGTGTCGATAACACCATATGACCAGTTAATGATGCTTGAACCGCAATTTGCGCCGTCTCTAGATCTCGAATCTCACCTATCATCACCACATCAGGATCTTGACGTAGAATCGCTCTCAATCCTCGAGCGAAGGTCATATCAACCTTAGTGTTAACCTGAGTCTGACCTATCCCTTCAAGTTCATACTCGATAGGATCTTCTACGGTCAGAATATTGGTATCTTTAGAGTTAAGCTCAGTTAAACCCGCATACAGGGTGGTACTCTTACCAGAACCTGTTGGACCGGTCACCAAAATAATGCCATGAGGCTTACGGATAAGCTCTTCAAATTGAACCTGCACATCGTGAGTCATACCCAGTTGAACAAGATCTAGGTTGCCAGCATTTTTATCCAGTAGACGCAGTACCACACGCTCACCGTGGCTAGATGGCATGGTAGATACACGCACATCCACAGCTCGGCCAGCAATACGCAATGAGATACGGCCATCTTGTGGGACACGCTTCTCTGCAATATCCAAACGCGCCATCACCTTGATACGAGAAACCAGTAGCGATGAGAGTTTACGGTTAGGTTTAAGCACCTCTTTCAAAACACCATCGACACGGAAGCGAACCACTAACTGCTTCTCGTAGGTCTCAATATGGATATCCGATGCTTCCTCTTTGATCGCTTCAGAGAGCAGGGCGTTGATCAACTTAATGATCGGCGCGTCGTCATCACCCTCTAACAGATCTTCCGTTTGAGGTAGCTCTTCGGCCAGTGTAAACAGATCCATCTCGTTACCAATATCTTCCATCAACTGCTGAGCTTCAGAAGAGTTAGCTTGATAAGCCATGGTTAGTTTGGCTTCAAATTCTGGTGCAGCCAGTTCAACCAGAGGCAAGTTACGACCTGTGTAACGTCTCGCTTCGAGTAATGCTGTAACGGGAGATTCACTAGTGTGAAACAGGGTCAGCGCATCATCACGCTTATCGAGCACCACCTTGAAACGGTGGGCATAGGCAAATGGCAGACGCTCCTTACTGTTAGAGTGAAACACCTCATCGGTTTCACTCTCAGCGGTTAAGCCAAGCTCATCACTGACTTGAGCTAGCTCATCAATTTGTGTTGCTTGTGTCTCACTCATCATGACTATCTTCGCTGGCAGTATCGCTCTCTTTATTATCTGAGATAGATTTCAGGGTAGAGTCTGTTTGACGCATCTTGGTCTCTAAACCTTTGCCCTCTTTGTAACGCTCAAGAATATCGTTTACTTCAGGAGGAAGGTAATCCGATTGATTCCACTCTTCAAGAACAGGCACTTCGCTATTTGGCATTAGGTTAATACCACGCTCCTGCTGCTCCATCTGTAGTGCTCTGAAATAGTTATATTTACGACCAGCGATGCCTTCCATGGTGATACCATCACGAATAATCGTTGGCTTAATAAACACCATCAGGTTTTTCTTTTTCTTACCGCTTGAAGAGGACTTAAACAGATGGCCAATGATCGGGATATCACCAAGGAAAGGTACCTTCTGTACACTCTCCTGCACCTCTTCATTAATCAAGCCACCTAGCACAACGATCTGCCCCGAATCTGCCATCACAGTGGTGGTTAAACGACGCGTTGCAAAGGTCACATCGACACCTGTTTTACCGTTAATGCCTGACACCTCTTGCTCAATGGTCAACTTAACTGAGGTACCTTCATTAATTTGGGGGACAACCTTCAGCTTAACCCCCACCTCTTTACGCTCAACGGTTTGGAATGGATTACTGTTGCCGTTACTTGAGTTTTGCGCGCCCGTTAAAATAGGCACTTCATCACCAACAATAAATGACGCTTCTTGGTTATCTAGAGTCGTGATTGAAGGTGTTGCTAATACGTTTGATTTGGTATCGCTTGAGACAGCTTGAATCAGTGCACCGAAGTCACCCATGGCCACACCCCAAGCCATACCATTAACCTTGCCTAACGCTTGAGCCAGCAAGGTTATATCACCGGGAGTATCTGGATTATCGGTACAGGTTTGGTTGTCGCCTGCTCCACTACAGGTTTGAGATGCTTTTTGATCTCTGGCATTCCAAACACCAGCACCAATCTCGCCTATCGTCGGGCCCAAGTTATTAAACTGAGTACCACCACCTGCTGCGGTTGCCCACTGGACACCAAAACCAACATCATCCCCCTCTGACACCTCAACGATAATCGCTTCAACCAACACCTGAGCACGACGAATATCAAGCTGATTAACAACACTTTCGATGGTACGCATCTGATCTGGCTCCGCGCTGATCACCAAAGCGTTGGTGTCATCATGGGCCATAATGTTGATCTCATTACGACGCTTCTTACCACCGGCTTGACCACCGCCGCCATCTTTATCGTTGACTAGCTTCTCAGCAAAACCTGTTAACACCTCAACCAGATCTTCGGCTTTAGCGTATCTGAGATAACGAACCTTAGTGTTACCTGTGCTGGCCTGCTCGGCATCGAGCTTTTTCACTAACGAGACCACACGTAGGCGGCTCTTCTCGTCACCACTAACGATGACGGCATTCATGCGCTCATCGGCCACCACTTTTGGTGCCTGACCAGGCATCTGAGACTTATTTCCAGTAGAGCGATATAGGGTATCGATAATGCGCACTATCTCCCCTGCAGAGGCGTATTCGAGTGGCACAACCTGAACTTCAGTATCACCTTGCTTATCGACGCGGCGAACAATCTCAACTAGCTTATTCACCACGGCAGCACGGCCAGAGATCATCAAAACATTGGATGGATCGTAGTTAACCACGTTACCGCCACCGGCATTATCATTAAGCTGACGAAGTAACGGAGCAAGCTGCTTAGCTTCCGTGTTGTAGAGAGCGACAATTCGCGTCACCATCTCATCACCTAAGCCGGGAGTTTTATCATCGGCCACACGAATAGCGGCTGTTTTTGCATCTTTATCTTTGATGACCTTGATGATGTTGTTATCCATCTCGACGACGGCATAACCATAAACCTGAAGTACATTGAGGAAGAATTGATAATATTGCTCATCGTTGAGCAGATCATAGCTACGCACGTTGATTTTACCGCGCACAGTAGGATCGACAATGATAGTCCTGTTAAGATTTTTACCAACTATGTTGATAAACTCCTGAATATCAGTCCCTTTGAAATTAGCCGCATACTGCTCAGACCAAGCAAGTTGAGGAGCAAGTAAGGATGCCCCCATCACTAAACTTGCGATTAACTTCCTGCGAATATTCTTCTTATTCATTTTAACTTCCCATAAAGCTTAAGCTGTTTGCCACATGCGTCCCCGACGATAAACTAGGGTAAGCAAGTTTGCTCCTATTCACGAGCACTTGGCCAGGTTGGCGTGCGGCGAATTCTATTATTTCTTATGTTAACTTTTTCAGATCTTATACAGGTACTAAGGGAGGCTGAACATGATCTCGACCAGCTGCCCGTCACGCTCCACCATCAAAGATATCTCGGTAAGCTCTGGCAACTGCGCCATCACCTCTAATGCCTGAGTCATCTCAGTAAGATCATAACCATTGATCGACTTTGCCAGATCATTAGCTCTAAAACCCGCTTGTTTAAACAGATCTCTGTCTTTTCCTGCATTTAAGCGGTAACCCTGAAGCTGACCCTCCCTCTGTACTGGGGAGATAGCTAAGTAATCTGTCAGCTTGCTCGGATCCGCAAGGAGCTCATCTCTGGACTCCAAGATATCTTGGGCAACTTGTTTGTTTTGGCGCTGATCGACCTTACGCACAGACTTGGCTTGCTGTAGTTGTTTGTTAGCTTGACCGTTAGTCTCATATTTAAGACCGTCTAACATCAAGGTTTCATACCGACCACTGTTAGTTATTATGATGCGATCTGCGTACACCTCTTTGAGTGAAGCGGAGGTTCCCTTAATCTTATCGCCTAAGCTATAGGTATTTTGACTGCCACTCGATGCGATAACTGCTAAGCCTTTTTGCTGGGCAGTCGAAGCCACAACACCCGTCAATTGAATCGACAGTGAGGTCTTAGGCGCATCGGTGATCTGCTCCTCTACAGGTGCAACTTTAGGTTGACTTGAGGCTTCGTCGGCCTTGCCAAACAGAGACAGTGCCTGCAGTTGAGCCACACTGACACTCTTACCCGCACTGACACTTGCAGGGGTAGGACGCCAGTTTGTGGATGGCTCGGAGGTAGGAACTAACTTCCATGTAATTTGAGCAAACAGGTAGAGTACAATAATTAAACCGACCCAAAAAACGCTTGTGCTCAGAGGCTTATGCGGGATGTCCGCAGCCTTGCTTATAACTTTATCTAATAAATCCATATAATGTGGACCCTATATACAGGCCTCTGTTCTGATTACGATAATTTAGCGAATACTGACTCATGCTAACCTACACTGTTAACGGCAACAAGCCCACAACATTAGCTTTATTGGCGAAAAGAGCCCAAATATGCTAACTTTACGCGCCATAAAAGGGTGTGAGGCCGATCGCTATAATAGGTTATTGCCGGCATGATTAGCGATTTTAATCTCCAGCTTGTGAGCTCACCCATCTTTAATATCCCTATGGAGACTCAATGAGTAAGTCTGCCGATGAAATTACCTCTGTTCGCCTAGATAAATGGCTTTGGGCCGCACGTTTCTATAAAACTCGTGCTATCGCGAAGGAGATGATTAATGGTGGTAAAGTTCATTACAATGGCCAACGCGCTAAATCCAGCAAGCTTGCAGAAGTGGATGCAGTCATCAGGTTAAGACAGGGATATGACGAAAAAGAGATTGTCATAAAAAAGCTGTCAGAACAGAGACAAAATGCGGCAATTGCACAAACTTTGTACCAAGAAACACCTGAAAGCGTAGCGAAACGTGAAACCTATGCCGAAGCCAGACGATTGAATGTACTGAATAATCCTGCGCCTGACCATAAGCCGGATAAAAAGCAGCGCCGGCAACTAATCCGCTTCAAAGAGAGCTAATATCGAGCTCACCATTGAAGTCACGATTAAAGGCCATATATTAAGCAATATCTGGTAACAATTAAGTTAACCGACTCGCGCTATACGAATAGTGTTATACCAAATAGTTTTATACCGAATCACATTGTGAGATTGAGATCTAAATGAGTAAAGACAATTTACACCGCTACCTGTTTGAAAATGCCGACGTCCGTGGTGAGTTGGTGCAGCTTGAGCAGAGTTACCAAGAGGTACTCTCGGCTCATAATTACCCTGCGCCAATCCAAAATCTGCTAGGTCAGCTGCTTGCAGCGACCTCACTATTGACCGCCACACTCAAGTTTAACGGTGATATCAGCGTTCAACTACAAGGTGACGGCCCAGTCTCTCTGGCTGTGATCAATGGCAACAACCTACAACAACTTCGTGGTGTAGCACGCTTCAAAGGCGAACCAAGCAGCGATGGCGACCTGCAGCAACTGTTTGGTAAAGGCCATATGGTGATCACCTTAACTCCTACCGAAGGTGAGCGTTACCAAGGTGTCGTTGCACTAGATAAGCCCACATTAGCGGGTTGTCTCGAGGAGTATTTCGCTCAATCAGAGCAGCTTCCGACCTCAATTACTCTGTTTGCCAACGGTAAACAAGCTGCAGGAATGCTACTACAAGTACTGCCAACAGAGGGCGACCATAACGCTGAGTTTGAGCACTTAGAGCAGCTGACTGCAACCGTTAAAGCTGAGGAGCTGTTTGAGCTAGAAGCTGAAGAGGTTCTCCACCGCTTGTATCATCAAGAGGAGGTTCGTCTATTTGAACCAGTAGCAGTCACCTTCTCATGCACCTGCTCTAGAGAGCGTAGCGCATCGGCAATACGCACAGTCTCAAGAGAGGAGATTGAGTCTATTCTGGCCGAACAGGGAAAGATTGAGATGGGTTGTGAGTACTGCAACACCAACTACAGTTTCGACTCTATTGATGTGGCAGCTATCTTCAGCAACACACAAGCGCCAGAGACTAAGCAGTAACATTCAATAGTTAATAAAAATGCAGCTCAATGAGCTGCATTTTTTTATCTGTCTTTAGCCAAATCGGTATAAGAGATTAATAGAGCACCATCGTCAGATAACCCAGAACCAGTACTATCATCGAGGTTAAGGCGTAAGGCACTGGATAACCAACCGCTGGCATATCACTTTGACATGCATCCTGAGCGCCCTTCATCGCTGGAGTACTGTTACGTCCGCCAGCACAGGCTCCCGCCAATATTGCAGGGTTCATTTTGCGGAAGTAGAGACCATATATCCAAGCAAGCAGCGGAGGCACCAATGCCGCCGTTAAGCCCAGTGCAGCTATCTTAATCACCACAATACCTTGGAATGATGCCAATATCTTTGGCCCAACCGTTGCAGCTAATACCGCGACAAACAAGCTCAGGCCGATATCTTGCAAGAAACTACGTGCTCCTTCACTCATCGGGCCGCCAAATGCAGGGTTACGTGTACGCAGGAAGGAGAATATGATGCCGGTGAGCATACAGCCAGCCGAGGTGCCCAGCGCAAATGGAATTCCCCCCAAAGTCACACTCATGTGACCGCAGACATAACCAATCAGCAAAGAGAGCGCGAGATAAAAGGTCTCAGTGAGTGTGCTTTCAACAATGGGATTGCTATTTAACTTCTTCGCCGCTTGTTGAACACACCACTCAGAACCCGCCACTCGGATCACATCCCCCATCTCAACCACAGATTGCGGTAAAACAGGGAGTTGATGCCCTTGCCTAAACAGAGCCTTGAGGTAGATACCAAATCCGACTTCTTTACTAATCTCTTCGATGGTTTTTCCAATAAATGCCGACTTACCTAAGTGAATATCTGCCACTTCGATGTCGACATTGCGCGCACGAGGTTCATCGACCTCAACACCCACTCTCGACTCACCGCCTTGAATCAACTCATGGTAGTTACCTCGAACCCCGATAATATCGCCTAACTCAAGCTTAGGGTTATCGGCTGCATCAATCACCTCATCGCCACGAACCAGCTTGAGGATCGCCGCATGGGGATATCGATGAAATAGGCCTTCAATACTTTGACCCACAAGCTCTTGATGCTCGACTCGATAGGCACGAATATCTAAAGGCAACACGCCCAGATTAGAAAAACCGTTAGTACTAGGCAGCGCTTCCGTGTCTCCACCGGCCCCAAATTCAGCTTCAGCATCCTTACCAGCTTTAACGGGATCGATTCCGAACATGGAAGGCAGATACTTGATAAGTAAAATAATAAATACGCTTGAAAGAATATAACTAATGGCATAACCCGCAGCAATATTGGCACTGACTTGATCGAGTGTCATGCCTGCTGGTGCTTTAAATGCCCCAGACGTAATAGCTGACTGAGCTACCCCCATCACAGCAGTTACGGTATAACTCCCCGATATGATCCCCGCTGCATAGCCAGGCGCTAATCCCAGTAACTTGGCTCCGAAGAAGACGATAAGGAAGTTACTGAACACCACGATAAGACCGATAACCACAAAATCTAAGCCTCCCCGCGCTAATCCAGAGAAAAACTGCGGCCCAACCTTCATTCCGATGGCGTACATAAACATCATCAAGAAGATATCGGAAACCAGTCCCGGCGCATCGATCCTCAAACCATAAACGGAGAATGCCGTGAGTGCGATACCGACTCCCACCACAAGTGTGCCCGCGGTCGAGCCTAGGTTGATCCCCTTGATGGAGATCTTCCCTAGAGGATAACCGATAGCGATACTCAGGAAGAGAAATACGAAGGGGTTGTGAGCAATATAACCAAAGATAAAACTAAACAATTCTGAAATATTCATAATCGTTTCCCATGGGCCTATATTATCCATATAGGCTAAAACCAGAGCGATTTATGCCGCTGCACTCCTCGCCCTGTCCACCATATCTAAAAGCAGTCCACCAACAGTTTAACCGTGGTTAAAACCTGAAGATTCCGCTTCATCACTACTATGTGAAATAGGATGTTTTGCAAAAAAGTCGACACAATGCTGCAGATCGGCCACCAAGAGATCGGCCTGATCCCGACTAAAGCCATGACGAACTAAGATACGCATAATCACTAAATCTTCCCGCTTTGGCGGCATCGCATAGGCGGCAATTTGCCAGCCACGGGAGCGGATCCGATCGGAAAGGTCAAATAGATTAAAGCCTGGTTCAACCCCCTCTTTCAACGACCAACTCATGGCAGGAATACCGCCTTGGCCATCATAGATAATGTCAAACATCCCCATCTTCTCGATCTCTCCTGAGAGGTAGATCGCAGTGTCATAGCAGGCTTGATGTATCTTGCGATATCCCTCTCGGCCTAAACGCAGAAAGTTGTAATATTGCGCCACAATCTGACCACCGGGACGGGAGAAGTTCAATGCAAAGGTCGGCATATTGCCACCTAGATAGTTCACATTGAAGATAAGATCTTTATCCAGTGCCGACGCATCACGCCAGATCACCCAACCCACCCCTAACGGGCTCAAACCAAATTTATGTCCGGAAGCATTGATCGACTTAACTCGAGGTAAGCGGAAGTCCCACTCAAGGTCAGGATCGCAGAAAGGGGCTAAGAAGCCGCCACTAGCAGCGTCAATATGCATGGGGATATCTAGACCCGTGTCTCTTTGTAACTGATCTAAGGCTTCATGTACCGCCTTTACTGGCTCATATTGGCAGGTAAAGGTCACACCAAGTGTGGGCACTACGCCTATGGTGTTTTCATCACAACGTTTAATCACCTCTTCCGGCGTCATGATGAGGCGATCACCCTCCATCGGGATCTCACGTAGCTCGATATCCCAGTAGCGAGCAAACTTATACCAACACACCTGCACTGGACCACAGATTAAATTGGGCTTATCCGTTGGCTTACCTAGCTTTCTCATCTTTTCACGCCAAGCCCATTTCAGTGCCATTCCACCTAACATGGCAGCTTCACTCGAACCCGTTGTAGAACAGCCTAAGGTGTTCTCCGCATCTGGTGAGTGCCACAGATCTGCCAACATATGCACGCAGCGAGCCTCAAGTTCAGCCGTCTGAGGATACTCATCTTTATCGATCATATTCTTATCGATACATTCATCCATCAGCTTGTGCACTTCATCTTCGACCCAGGTCTGACAAAATGTCGCCAGATTCTGTCGTGAGTTGCCGTCCATCATAAGTTCATCGTGAATAACCTGATAAACATGGCGAGAGTCATGTTCCTGTTCAGGCATTTTGTACTTTGGCATAGATAGGGCCAGGTCAGCTGACGAGTAGATGTCATCGAGAAGGTCGTCTCTAACCGTATCCTTGGAATGAAGAGGCATAAGGTTAACTCCGTTGAATTAAAACAAATTTAAAATTCTAGGTTGACGCTGCAGACGTCATAGAAGGTATATAGAAAAGTCTTCGTACGAGCTAAAACGATACTATTCCTGCTAGCAGAGCTCGTCAATCTAGTGAAGTGTAAAGTTTGATTAATTAAAAATAACCATATACAACAGCGCTATAGGCCAGTTATAGGCATGCAATATGCACCCTTGTTAGAGTCCAAAACAAAATTTCAACCTTAAGACTGATACCGCCTACCTTAATGACACTTTACTGACTAATCTTTTTTACCATTTTCACAAACTTCCTCACACATTCATTTGCGCTTACGTTACAATCGGGACATAGCGCAAAGACGCACATTGATAAGAATTAATAAATCAAGCTGGCAAAGACTGGCACTCAATTCCGACCTCAATCATGGAGACCTTACTAATGGCGGATGGAACACCTCGTACTCACCGTAACCCCTCGACAGCACAACTCATCGAAATCGCGCTATCACGCGGAGAAGGTGAACTCACAGCCAACGGAGCACTCGTCGCAAAAACCGGAGAACGTACCGGACGCTCACCTAACGATCGATTTATTGTTAAAGAGCCAAGTTCTGAAAATGATATCGACTGGGGTTCAGTTAATAAGCCTTTCGAGCAGGAGGCATTTACTGCACTGTGGAACCGAGTTGAGGCCTATTTAGGTGACAAAGAGCTGTTTGTCTCTGAACTGGAAGTAGGTGCAGATGATGCACATTACCAGCCTATTCAGGTCACCACAGAAACCGCATGGCATCAGCTTTTTGCCCGCAACCTCTTTATTGTTCCAGAGGAGTTTAACTCAGCCGATAAGCCAGTTTGGCAGATTATCAATGCCCCTGGCTTTGAGTGTGTTCCCGAGCGTGATGGCACCCATTCAGATGCAACAGTGATCCTTAACTTTGCTGAGCGTAAGGTACTACTGGCCGGACTTAAATATGCTGGTGAGATGAAAAAGTCCATGTTCTCTGTACAGAACTTCCTCCTACCAGCAAAAGGCGTGCTCCCGATGCACTGCTCGGCTAACGTAGGTAAAGAGGGCGACACCACGCTATTCTTCGGTCTATCAGGTACAGGAAAAACGACACTGTCAGCCGATCCTAAGCGCTTCTTAATCGGTGACGATGAACACGGTTGGGCACCTGGCGGCGTCTTTAACATCGAAGGCGGCTGCTACGCTAAGTGTATCGACCTTAGCCAGAAAAACGAGCCAGTGATCTGGAACGCAATCCGTTTCGGTACCGTACTTGAAAACGTGGTGATGGATGAGAACCGCATCCCAGATTACACCAACTCTACATTGACCGAAAACAGCCGTGCAGCCTACCCGCTTGAGCATATCGAGCTACGTAAAGCGGAAAACCGCGGTGCTGAGCCTCACGCAGTTGTGTTCCTAACCTGTGATGTCTCCGGTGTGTTACCTCCTGTTTCTATCCTGACGAAAGAGCAAGCTGCTTATCACTTCCTCTCTGGCTACACGGCAAAGGTAGGTTCAACTGAGATGGGCTCTAGCTCTGCAATTCAGTCAACCTTCTCTACCTGTTTCGGTGCCCCCTTCTTCCCACGTCCGGCAGGAGTTTATGCCGAGCTACTGATGAAGCGCATTGAGTCTTTCGATAGCCAAGTGTACTTAGTTAACACTGGCTGGACAGGCGGTCCACACGGTGTAGGTAAACGTTTCGATATTCCCACAACTCGAGCAATTGTCGACGCCATCGTTAGCGGTGAGCTAAAAGGGGTTGAAACTGAGCACCTTGAGAAGCTTAACCTGCACGTTCCTGTTGCAGTGCCAGGTGTTGAGACTCAGCTACTTAATCCAGTCAACACATGGGCAGATAAGGCACAGTATGCCGAGTATGCTCAACAATTAGCAGATAGCTTTACGGCTAACTTTGAGAAGTATCAAGTACCAGATTCGATCAAGCATGCCGGACCTAATGCTTAATAAGGTCTTGTTATTGGCTTAGTTTTAGGCTGATAGCTTTTTTATTAATCCCAGTTTAACTTCGGTTGTGCTGGGATTTTTTATGCCTATGGTTTATTGGTTGTTTGGTTCATACCAATATTTAATGGTATTTGATATGTAGTTTATGGACCATGACTTCATTGTTATCTATCACCTGCCGTGGGCTTATGTACAGGCACGTCAGTGAGACACTGTAAACTTCCCTGGGCACTCTACAGTTTCAAATAACGTCCATGTTAAACAGCCAGTTCGACGTCCCATCCTCTCATTCGGGTCGTTAAGGGATAACTCTCCAGCTTGGCTCTGTTTGGATATTGTGACCAGATATGGTGTGGATGATGTCAGTGGCGGCTTGCTGTTTTAGTCGCGGAAAATATTCAGCCATATAGTGTCGATGGGCAGCTTCACTTTCCCAGTAGGTTGTTACAAGATAGCGATCGGACTCGTCATTAAACTGCCAGAGTTGCCCTCCTAACATACCTTCAACCTGTTGCATGCCTGGATTCCAAAGCGTTTTCAGCTCTTGAATAAACTCATCAAGCTTGTCGGGATCTATGCAGCAGTCTGCGATGCGAATAAACCCACAGCTAGCTTGATTTTTACCTCCTTGATTAAAAGCTCGAATGCACATCACAGCTGACAGATAGGAGACTGAGATATGGCTATAACTACCAACTTGATTGGCTCTCTCAGCAATGGGGTCATGGGCAGCACTCATAAAATCTTTCACGCTCTCCATGTCTGTCCAACGAGCTAGAATAACAGCTATATTGGTTTCTTGCTCCCAGCCACCAAGCTGGGAGATAAAGCCCTCACAATGTGCAGTCTCCAACCAAAGGCGCTGCCCCTTAGAGAAAATGCCCTTTTTGGCTTCGGCAACCTCGCACCGTATATACTTGGCTATCATATTCGCCTCTCAAATTGGGCTCCCTATGGTAAGGAGCCCATCATCTAATTTGTCGGTTGGTCACAGGGAAGATCAGACATAAGATCACAAGACTCACCAGTAATAACAATAGGAGCCTCAAGTTTATCATACTGATTCTCATAGGTTATTTTGATGCTTAAACCCTCTATCGGTAAACCTTCAAGCACTAATTGAGCATGTTTAGCAAAAGGGTCTATCTCCTCAACAATTAGAGCAGGGCCAGCTTGATCATTCAAAGGCCAAACTTCAATATAGCCAGAATCAGCCCCTACCACACTCCATCTAATATCCAAGGTTTGGTACTTATCATGAGAATAACTTCTGATCCCTTTTAATTTGGGGGCAGCGCCTCTTGGGTTTGGCACCTCAATCACTCGACTAGCACTCCCAAAAGTATTGCTAGCAAGCAGGTTTAAAGAGATAAATTCAGGATCAGCGGGCAGAGTCTCCCCCTGCGTCTCAACATCAAAAGGAAATACTGCGAGATCAATTTGACCAGTCTCGTTACCCAGCTCAACGTCTTCATACTGCCTAGCATCTGATATCAAATGGATATCCAATTTAGGCTCGCCATCGGGCATCCTATCCTCACTGCATCCATCTTGCCTCGGGTGACCTGTTTTAGCATCCCAGTAATAGTGAATAATATTAGCCGCATGCCTATGCTTTTTAGTGATTAAATCATATTCAAACTCAGGGGTAGTTTCCCCATAGATCTTAGCGATATAGGGAGCGGGATCTTCAGGATTGATGCCCCCCTCAGGCACAACCTCTATGGTAAAGTTATCACCGGTATCATTGGCGGCCACTTGAAGATCGCCAAGATAGACCTGACCATTGGCATTGAGTACAGCACTAAAGTTAACCTGTCTCCCACTCGGAATTAAGAGCCGCCTACTTGAATTACTCGGAATTGATACCTGAGTGGAAGCCCTCAACCCCGGCCTTGAATTTGAAGCCATATCTGCATTAAGTCCAACTTTACATTCGCCACTAACCTCACCAGTGACATTAAGATTAATAACTCTGGTCTCCGGAGCAACATCGACATTCCACCAGCTAAAATGAGGAACACTCGCCCGTAAGGCGTAACCTGTTGGCGATCTTTGAGAATCCACCACTTCGCCATCCCCATAGTTCTGCCATAGACCACTATCTTCCTCTAAATGCCATAACTCGATCCTATCTCCAACAACAACTGCACTGCCATCAACATGCTGAGCGACATAGATGGGCAGCTCAATTACCGACTCAACTCCAGGAGCTAGATTCAACTTTTCTCCCTCTTTCTCAAAGTGAAACTCAGTCGTCCCATAAGTAGCGATTGGACTCGTTTCATCCTGCCCTACATATAAGCCCTCAAAGTTACCGGGAAACAGCTTTAATCCATCGGAGTTGGCGGTATTCAATGGGGTAATGGTGACATTAACTTCTCCACTTACCCTATCTCCATCCCCATCGACAAGCCCGTTTGCAGGCAACATAAGATAAGCTCCATCGGTCGTAAAAAGTTCAGTATCCCTCCCAATATCGATCACTATTGGTAGCTGACGCTGCAAAACCGGTAGCTGAAATTGATTCTCTCCTTTCTCTGCAAGGTCCTGAATCACCTTAACCTGATTGCTGTACCCCAGCTTTTTGCTGGATAAGATCAGCGGAAAGTTTAACTTGCCATAATCGACCTCAAAACGAGCTCTCCCTTCACTATCAGTCTCTGTCTCCAATACAAAATCTTGGCTACTTAAGGTCAACTTCACCTCCTCTAAGGCGCGATAGTTCTGATCTATGATGAGCACAGATAGTGAGGTCACTTCGTTAGCCGGAGGCTGTGTGGGTACCGTTGGGGTCGATGGTGCTGGTTCAAGCTGCTTTGAATCATGACAGCCCCCTAAAAGGGCCGTGAAAATGAGTAAAACAGTTAAAGACAATAATCCTTTCATCTTATACTCCTAGTTGCGATCTGAGGAGTAACCATGCTGGTATCGGCTCATTAAAGCTTGAAACTAACTTGAAACAAGTTGATTTAAAGTGAATCTGTTTATTTTTAGGGCGTTATTCTTTATCTTGATCTTTAAGAAGAGTTTTCGGTCATAACCTTTATCTATGATTTATACCTTTGGACACTGCCATCTAAACACTAAAACACATCAGTTATATGTAAACGATGGACTCATATCTCTCGAAAATAGGCAGTTTTTACTTCTGCAACTTCTAGCCGAATCTGGTAATCAGGTTGTGTCCCGTGATCACTTGCTTGAAAGTTTATGGCCAAAGCAGATAGTCAGCGATACCTCTCTATCTAGGCTTATCTCCGATACCCGAAAATTGATTGGCGATGATGGTAAGTCGCAACATATCATCAAGACCTGTCGCGGTGGTGGCTTTATGTTAGTCCCTCCCATCACCAACACAGATCCGAAACACCCAGTTCGACCATCTAAAAGAGGTATCACTGTTTCAACCTCGCTTCTTGGTTTATTGTTATTAATACTCACCTACTTCGGCTATAACTCTCATCCTGAAAATCCAGATAACTACCAACTTATTATCACCATACAACAGCAATTAGATATCACTAAAACCGCTTTTATCGCCCAAACAAAAAGACGTAATGAACTCGGTAAAATGCTAGGAATTGAAGCTGGAGGAGATATTTTATGGGAACAAGTATTTAGTGCCTCTTATCCAGATCTGACCAAGCGACAGAAGTTTATCTTCGATCAGATCCGTGGGATCACCCAAGGCGCCATGTACAACGGCAATCAAGCTATTGCAGATATTTTACAGCAGAACCCAGAGCTGAAAGATCAGATTGCGAGCCTTGGCCCACTACTAAGTCACCTCAACTACTGGCTAGCAAAATACCAACAAGTATTTCTGCAAAGGGAGGATATGTGCCTCCTCTATGTTGGTAGAGAAGATGGCGTGCCCTTCCCCAGCAGAGTTGATAAAGATGTCGCCGATTGGTTAACGGCGAATAAACCTTAGCCCCTAGGTCTCCTATCTCTAAAAGTTAAACAAGCCCGCCATAAAGTAAAGCATGCTTTACTTTATGTCTTGGTTAAATTATCTTCATAGGTAAAGGGTGCTTTACATTATATCTATCCACCTAATTTGAAGAACATCGCTAGAGACTTATGGAGAGAGACAATGAAAACTATTTTAAATGCGATCTGCTCTAAAAACCTGCCTTCACGGGATATTAAAAATGCCAACAAGGTAAACATACTCGCGCTACTCTGGGCAATCAGCCTAATCCTCACCTCATACCTGTCCACACAAGCATGGTTTACTGAAATCCCGATCGCCATCGCCTTCCTGCTCCACACAGGGATAGGCATAACCATGATATTTTCCTACCGACACTTTCTTATCGAACTCGATGAGATGGAGCGCAAGATCCAGCTAGATGCTTTAGCACTTTCTGTCGGCGTGACCATTATCAGCTTCTCAAGCTATTCAATCTTAGATAAAAATGGCATCCTTCCGGAGTTAGATTCGGCCTATCTTATTGCACTTATGGCATTAACCTATATGGTCGGCATTATCAGTGGCAGACTCAGATACCGCTAGCCTTAGGATTTTAGAAAGATGAAAAACCGCTTAAAAGTGCTCCGCGCTGAACAAGACTGGACCCAAGCTGATTTAGCCGAGAAACTCGATGTTTCCCGCCAAACCGTCAACGCTATTGAGAAGGGGAAGTATGATCCCAGTTTGCCGTTGGCGTTTAAATTAGCCAGACTTTTTGATACTCCGATTGAGGCCATTTTTGATGATGAAGTTGGGGGAGATTCAGATAAATCTACGCTATCTCTCACAAGTTAGGGTTCTTGTCAGATAACAAGTTTCAAATATCTTTTTGGTTGGGTTCATTGCGCAGGTTTTATTTTTGATGGTTTGTTGGTAACCATAGCTTCAATGGTGTTTATCATCTGCCGTGGGTGCCGTGCAAGGATGCGCCAATGTCGCAGTGGCAGGATGCCAAGGAGCGACCTTCTAGTGCGAACACTTCTGTGGCACGGTATTAGAGAACTTGTCGGATAGCAAGCTTCAGTATCTTTTTGGTTGATGCATCGGACAGGCTTGGTGTTTAGTTGGTTTATTTAATACCATAGCCTAAATCGTATTTATTGCTTGCAGCAGGCTAATGTGCAGATACTTCAGTGAGCCGACGCAAGTACAATCCCTGTAGTCTCTACGATGACATCCATGTCATCGAAGCTCACTGTCGCATCTACACCTGAGTGTTTATCTCTCCGAATGAAGCCAATTGGCTACGACCCCTTTGTTATTGGAATATTGGCTAGCTACTTTTATCTAATGTTGAGCTTTCTTTTTGTTGAGCGAACAGCCTTTTCAATAAGTGATTTGTTTAGATCAAGTGAATTGTTAGGGTATATATATTCTTTATCTATTCCTCTTTCATAGAGGAAAATTCTAACATAAGGCTTTAGGTGAGCTTGAATTACATAAACTTGCCTTCCGGAACAGCGATATGGTTCATCATATACATTGTACATCTCTACATCATACGGGTGGCAGCTAGGGTTATAAATGAAGACCCCTTTTTGATTACATAGTCGGTGGTTGTACTTGATATCAACATCCTGAATTAAAGGTGCTTTTGTTGATTCATCTGCTCGGGTAATGCACCTGGATAAAGACATGAAATGCTGATAAATTTCTTCGTAGCCATTTAGGTCCTTAAAGTAACCCAATTGACCTTCTGCCGCCATTGTGGCCACAATTTTTGCTGACATTTCTATATCACTTTCGTAAATTACACAGTCTTCTTGCTCGTTCCATGGATCTGGTTCTGTAGCAAAATAAAGAGCTATTAGTGGATCAATAGTGAAATCAAGTACATTCGTTGGAAGACCATAATGTTGAGCTAAACCCAAAATGGTATGTAATGGAAGATCAACAGAAACACCACGCCTTTTTAGTTGGGTCACAAACTCATCAATTATGTCAAAAGATTCGTTGATATAATCATTTTTAATAATTTTCGGGAAGTTCACTTTGAGGTGTCCGTTACTACTAATTCCTATTTCTTCATATGGAGGAGAATATTTATTTAAGTAATGTCTATAAAAAGAAGTTAAAGCTATAAACTCCTTATTTGGCATTCCTCGATAAAATATATTAGTTTCGAGCTTTTTATTAAAAAGAGCTTGCAGCTGTTCTTCTGTTGTAATTGGTACTTCCCAACGAACTCTGTAATCAAAATTAGGAAATCGCATCTCTTATCACCTAAATATCAATTTTAGCCATATTAGAAACCCAATTTTACTAGATAGCCACTCTTATAGCTGATATATAAAGTGATCAATGTCACGAATGTTATATCCAGAAAAAACCTATATCTTCATGGTGTTATAATTGTTGGTTGTTGCTCGCTAGGGTGAGCTTTAGGTTATAAAGTGATAAGTCATGACTGATTCAAATGGTAGAAAAAATAGTTCAGCAACAATAGATTTCTTCGAGACTTTAAACAAGTGGCTCACTCGTTGTCAGGAAGCTAGGGATGGGCATTACAAAAGGTCGGAGGCTCTTTTTGCTCGTGCTCAGGTTTTAGGGTATGCGCTGATTTATTGTACTATTTTTGTTACAGCTTTTTCATTTTTCCAATTCTCTTCTAGTAATGACACTAGTGTTTCTGTGGACATGTTCTATGGAATTACCAATCAATATATAGTTATTTTTGTTGGTGTCGCAGCTGCTGTTATTTCGGGAACAACGACTCAAAGCCGCCATGGTGAGCGGGCTGAAGTGCACCGTTCTTTAGCTGCTCGTTATGCAAATCTAGTCCGTAATGTTGAAGCCTTAACTCTGAAAGCTAAAACGAGCTTAGTGAATGATGAACAAACTCTAAAAGAGCTAGATAACATTGTAACTCAATGGAATTATTTATCAGAAAACTCGTTATTAACTGTGCATAAGCCTGAGCGTTGGAAGGTCTTTTTTAATATTATTTTAGCATGTCTCATTACTGGTCTATTCTACTTAGTCAGTACATCCACCTCTAAGTCATCAGTTGTAGAGACTATTCCGAAGGCAAATGGGAGTACAGTTATCAATCTTAACTGTACTAATAATGAGTTACCTGAAGAGTTAGTCAATGCGCTTAAAATGCATGTGCAGCTTTACAAAAAGTAGATGCAACTCTAGAAGGTTGATAGGTGACTTCTAGTGGGTATAGAAAACCACCGACAGGCAGCTCTATGTTAACGATACTTTTTGTAATCGTTTGAGCAATCCCACAGTCTTGAATTTTTCTAATAATCAGTTAAATACACAATTATTGCGTGTTAAAATATGTAGCTTTGAAAGTCTATTTTTAGGGAGGCAGTGTGGCAACCTTAGTCATAATCGGTAATGGGTTTGATATTCAAAATGGCTTACCTACGAGCTATTGGCATTTTCACCAACGGTATCATAGTCAGTTAGATGAGTATTTTGCGTTTTTTCCTGAGTTCTTTGACGATCAAGAGTGGTCTAGCTTTGAAGAGAACTTAGGCATCTTCAATGAAGATGAATTTAACGAGCAAGCCGCATGGCAACCAAGTATGGAAGACATGGTAGAGTCCTCAAGTCATTTGTATGGCTACGAAGATGAGATAGCTCAAAAAGTCGATGAATTGGTGGATGATGTAAAAACTTCATTTATCACTTGGGTAAGATCAGTAGACGTAACCTCAGCCTCCCAACTTTATGATTTCCATGATGGAGCCAAATTCATTAGCTTCAACTATACATCTACTCTTCAGGATGTATATTCAATTCCGGATGAAGATGTTCTACATATTCATGGTAAAGCCAGATGGAATGTCATTTTGGGTCATGGAATAGGGAATGGTAATCAATCTGCCTCAATGCGATGCAACGAAAATGCACCTTGGCTTGATGAGTCACAAAGAACATTGGCTTCAGTAACAGATAAGTTTCACAAGCCGGTCCCTGAGATACTTGAACGATATCGCGCTCAGCTAGAAGGCTATGGAGATATCAAAAAAATCATTGTGATAGGGCATTCGGTTAATGATATCGATCTTCCATACTTCAGGTGCGTCTTGAACGCCTATCCTGATGCTATTTGGGAGAACTGGAATCATAGTGATGGTATATCGGATACCCATGATAAACTGATAGCTCTTGGTGTGCCTCAACATCAGTTAAGTTCATCACCTTCTAGTGATCTTGGAACTACCTATCCGGTGCAGGATAGACGAGTGTTAGAGATTACTTGATTTATATCGCGAACTCAGTTTGATCTGCTTCTGTAAGGCTGAACATGACTTAAGCGAATTTTTCCATACCTTAAGAGATTAGCATTTTGCTAAATTAGCGATTGAGATGAAACGGAATTGTCCAAATTATACTAACTATAATCGTGATGACCAAGTAACTATGATATGTGGGGTCAGTGTAAACTTTATATGGACTCCATATGATATGTGGGGTCAGTGTAAACTTTATATGGACTCCATACATTTCCTAATCCCACGATCCACTATTAGACCCTTTGCACTAACTGATTTCTGTCCAAATACGTGCTAGCACTAAACGTACGATCCAAACCACACCCAATAAAAAGCTCGCCATAGAAGCGAGTTTTGGACTTCAATGGATTTGCTCAAAAAAGGAGTATCGAGCCCTAAAAGTCTAGACGATAAACGAACTAAGCAAACTCAAACCTCTAACTCCATCTGTTCTCTATCCCCAAGCTTGTGACACTTGCTTGATGTAGTCGTTCAGTACAAAACTCTACATGGTGAGAATGCTCTTTTGCTTTTCACTCGCAGCGAAGCGCCCTAGTAGTGAGCTTGCGAACGACCTCGTAGGCACGCAGGGCGAAGCCCGCCTTGTTACGTATCACTCTGACCAAACTGCAAATTCATTTCCGCTTGGATCGCTAAAGTGGAATCTTCTTCCACCTGGAAATGAAAAAATAGGCTTAATTGTTTTACCACCTGATTTTTCAATCTTTGCTTGAGTTTCCTCTAGCGAATTACTGTAAAGCACAATTAGTGGGCTTCCATTCTTAGTAGACACAACTAATTCTGATTTAAAGAAGCCTCCATCAACACCCTGAGCCGCAAAACTACAATAATCTGGGCCATAGTCCACAAATGACCAATCAAACACCTCACTAAAGAAGGCTTTTGTTGCTTCAATATTTTTTGCGGGAATTTCAATATAGTTAATTTTATTGTGTTGAGTCATTTCGGTAGTTTCATCCTTTATCTCACCTAAATTATTTGCGCTTGTGCTAGCAATAAACAAAGACAGCACCAATGCTAGAATATGTTTCATAAACCATCCTGATCACATGAAAGAATATGAGGCTGACCCCTTAATAAGAGCTATCAATAAGCTCAAACAGCCTGTGTATTTATCACCCAAAGCTAACAGTAAAGCTTGTTATCATTAGAGTCTCAGCATCGATTAATTCTGCTTGCAAAATAAGCAGTTACTAATCAATAAACTAACGACTCAGCAGTAGATAATCAACACTCTCCAAAACCGTTTTTGCTTTTCACTCGCAGCGAAGCGCACTAGCAGTAAGCTTGCGAACGCTCTCCTAGGCACGCAGTGCCCTCCTAGCAGGGCGAAGCCCACCCTTCTTCCAAGATAAAAGAATATTTATGTGAACAACAGCTCAAAAAAACACGTTGAAGCTAGCTCAAGTCGTTATTACATATCAACATAAGTGAATAACCACTTAAAAATAATAACTAAAAATGCAAATTAATCGTCGTAAATTTCTCTGTGGCAGCTTAGGTGCCAGCCTATTAACACTTGGTTGTAGCAGTTCAAACACAGCTACAAAGCTACTATCTAGCAGTTCAACCAACAGTAATGGCATTGCCGAAGACCAGCCTATCCCGCTTAACTTCAATGAGAACCCGCTAGGTATAGCGCCTAGAGCTCAACAAGCGATCAACAAGGCACTGCCTCAAGTTTGGCGCTATCCAGATAAAGCTCGCAGTGACTTGATGGCAGGCTTAAGCCAGTCGCTATCATTGAGCAACTCACACCTGATTTATGGTAATGGATCTTCAGAGGTCCTAAAAATGGCACTCGATGCATTAGCACAAACCAATTGTCAGTTGGTTATGCCAGATCCTAGCTATGGAGTGATCATCGACTATGCGCAGGCACGTGGGATCCCTGTGGTCAAAGTCAAACTCGATAGCCAATGGCAGACAGACTTAGCAAAGATGCAGGCTAAAGTTGAAGCACATAAGGGACCATCCATTGTTTATCTATGTAACCCTAATAATCCAACTGGAGTTTTGCTCCCCCAAAGCCCTTTGAATCAGTGGTTAGATAAAGCCTCATCTCAGCTAAGTTTCATTATTGATGAAGCCTATGTCGAATATGTTAACCAGCCAGAATTTGTCTCTGCCGTTGCGCGGATACAGCAGGGGCAATCCAATATTGTCGTGTGTCGCACTTTTTCAAAGGTCCATGCCCTAGCAGGTTTGCGTGTAGGTTATGGCATTGCTCACCCCACTGTGATTAATGCTATGCGAGCTCAGGCAAGTATCGATAACGCTAACCTGCTGGGTTGTGTTGCCGCAACAGCTTCACTAGCAAGCCCCGAATGGCTCGAATTAAGCCTTAAATCGAATCATCAGGCTAAAGCCTTGGTTTATCAGCAACTAGAGAAGTTGGGTTTAGATTATCTGCCAAGCGAGACCAACTTTATTTTCCATAAAGTAACAGGAGATAATCAGCAATATATGGAGCGCATGGAGCAGGCTGGTATTTTAGTCGGGCGCCCCTTCAATCACGGCGAGGGCTGGAACCGTTTATCCATTGGAACTCCAACCCAGATGCAATATTTCTGCAAAACATTGGCAAAATTCCGCCAGCAGGGCTGGATCTAATCACAACCTAAGTACTGCTTTCTTACTCTCTTTACGAAACACCAGCCACATAATGGCTTGGTGTTTCACCTCATATTAAATATACACCTCCAACTCGAAAATAACTTAACCTCCTAGAGTCCGAATGCCAGAAACTTCAAAGAAATGTCTATTTATGTAAAGCCTCTTTATTTTTTATCACATTTATATTACTTATCTATCTAGTTATCGGAATTAACACTATAGAGTTAAGCCCGCAGTCACTAACTGTATGAGTTTGTCCGAGGATGAACAGTCAATGATCAAGACTCAAGGGATACAAGATGAACCTCAATACCAGAAGCTTGCTTTCACTCCTGCTATTTGTAAGTTTAGCCATGCCGCTTCATGCCGCTATCAAACCCTACTCTAAAGTGGGAAGTTCGCCAATCCAAGCAGGCATAAAACCCTACACAGCGGGATTAATCATGCGCGGAAAATATGATGGTACCAAGTGTGAAACGCCTAGAGGTAATATGGCGGCGGGTTATTGTCAGGTTTACTGGAAAGATATAGAGCCTGTAAAGGGAGAGTTTAACTGGAGCGTAATCGATAAAGCTGTCACCGCAGCCAAAAGTTACAATGCTGCACAGGGCCTCACTGACAAAGATGGCTACAAGGTTATGATACGTATCCGTACTGGCGTGTACGCCCCAGACTGGGTAAAAAATGACCCCAACGTAGGCAAGATCTCATGGCACTTCAAAAACTCAAGTCCTAAACAAACCTTCCAACTTCCCCTATTTTGGAATACCCCCTATCAAAATCACTATGAAAACCTGATGCTAGCAGCAGCTAGCCGTTATGACGATGAGCTAAGTATAGGCGGAGTTGCAGCCTCCATGTGCATGACTGTTCACACTGAAATTATGTGGAACCGTACTGGGCGAAAGGAGGTTAGGGCCGCTAATATGTCAACCATGCGCGCCCTTGGTGATAAGAGTTATACCAATGAGAAAGATTATGCCTGTTTACAACGTCAAATACAGATCCACGCTAATAGCTGGCAGAAAACACCAACCCTGTTTGGAAGCCATCTTTACCAAGTTTACAACTACAGTAACGGTAGTAAGAGTAGCGATTACAACAAAACTAAACAGCTTTTTAATGAGTGCCGCTCAACTAATAAGTTAGGTAAACGCTGCGTATTGGGTAATAACAGCTTACGCCACGATGAGGTTAACAATGATGGCTCAGTCAATCAGCTGCTCTTTGAAATTGCTCAAGCGGGCGATCCTGTCTATTTCCAAACCAATGTATTTAAAAGTGACCGTAGAAAGCGTTTTGGTGTCGATGAGCTAAAAGGTGCCATGGATAATGCCGCAAACTGGGGGGCGATTGCAGTAGAGATACCTATGTCTTGGGATTGTAGTGACTATTTCAATAAAAGCGGCTGTAGCTCAGCCACGGCTAAGCAACGTCAGGGTGAGTTCCACAGTTACCAAAACAGATTGAAAGACAATGTGGCCAGAATAAGCTCCGTAAAAGAAACCAAATAAAAACTAACGAGCTGACACCTTACTTAACGACGCTCAATAGAGCGACCATGGATAATCCACATGGTCGCTCTCCTTCCAGATACAACTTCAAATTAGCTCTTTGACTTCATTACTATTTTACCAGAACAATCTGGCTATCAATTTATATTTCAAGCCTTAACCTCAACATTAAACATCCCATCCTCCCTTGTTGATGAAGGTTTCAACGTAAGCAACCACTCACATTATTCTCTTTTATTTTTATCGTATTTATAGTACATATAAATATAACATCGGAATTAGAAGTCTGTAGTTGAGTCCGTTGTCACTAAAAAAAGTTTGTCAAAAGACAAACACTAAACAAAAGACTCAAGGAGATAGCGATGAATCTCAATACTAAGGCGCTGCTTTCACTGCTGTTATTGGCAGGTTTAAGCACATCAATCCAAGCGGCAATAAAACCCTACCCTTCAGGGCTAATCATGCGCGGAAAATATGATGGCACTAAATGCGAAGCCCCAAGAGGTAATATGGCCGCCGGTTACTGTCAGGTCTACTGGAAAGATATCGAACCCAAAAAGGGGGAGTTTAACTGGAGCGTGATTGATAACGCTATAACTGCAGCTCAGAACCACAATTCAGGAAAAGGCGTTTCCAATAAAGATGGCTACAAGGTAATGATCCGTATTCGCACTGGTGTTTACGCACCTGATTGGGTCAAAGGCGACTCCAATGTCGGTAAGATCACTTGGTATTTTAAAGACACCAGTGCCAACCAAACTCACCAGTTACCTCTATTTTGGAACTCACCTTACCAAGACCACTACGAAGATCTGATGCAGGAAGCAGCCAGCCGTTATGATGATAATGACTCAGTAGGTGGAGTAGCCGCCTCTATGTGCATGACAGTGCACTCTGAAATTATGTGGAACCGTACTGGTCGTAAGGAAGTACGTTCAACGAATATGTCAGCCATGCGCGCACTTGGTGGAAATCGTTACACCAATGAAAAGGATTATGCCTGCCTACAACGCCAGATACAGATACATGCTGACAACTGGCACAACACGCCAACCCTGTTTGGTAGTCACCTCTATCAGGAGTATAACTACAGCAATGGAGAAAAAAGCAGTAACTATAACAAGACTAAGCAACTCTTTGATGAATGCCGAAACAGTAGCAAGCTAGGGAAGCGTTGCGTATTAGGCAATAACAGTCTGCGCCATGATGAAGTCAACAATGATGGCTCTATCAATCAACTTCTGTTCGAGGTCGCCCAAGCGGGTGATCCTGTTTATTTCCAAACCAACGTATTTAAAGACGATGCAAAGCCTTTCGGCGTCAATGAACTCAAGGGGGCCATGAACAATGCAGCCAATTGGGGAGCATTTTCGGTTGAGATGCCTATGGGCTGGGACTGTAGTAATGTTCATAGCAAGACAGGCTGCACCCCAGCAGTAATAGCTCAACGCCAAAATGAGTTTCACGATTATCAAGCTAGACTCAAAAACAACTTCCGCCCAGCTGATGCAACAGACACAAACCGCTATGTCAGAACCCGTCACGATATTTCCGGCGCAGGCTGGGTTCATAACTCGGGGGCATTGGATCAACTCTCCTCCACCAGCAGTGGCGAGGTATGGGGGCTTTCAGGTCAAAGTATATGGTTCCGTCCTAGCCAACATGCTAACTGGCAAAGTATATCAGGTGCTCTCACACATATTCAGGTTGCAGGAAAGGGACGCGTGGTTGGCGTTAATACCAATGGTAATCTATACCAAAGAGATCGCACCAACAATCGTTGGACATCTCTTAATCGACCATCCCTCAACAGCGGGGAGAAGCTGGTAACTGTTGATACAACCGATGATGGAGTATTGTGGGCTACCACCTCAAACAACCGTATCTTCACACGCAATGTAGCTGGCAGCTGGTCAAAAGTTAGTGGTCGCCTAAAACAAATATCAGTCAATGATGATGGTAGTGAAGTTTGGGGAATCAATGTTAATAATAATATTTACCGCAGGAACGGCTCTAGCTGGAGTAAAGTCGGTGGAAAATTGAAGCAGATATCAGCCGGAACAGACGGTAATGTGTGGGGCGTGAACAGTAGCAATACCGTTTATCGTCGTGACGGTAATAGCTGGAAATCAGTGGGCAATATGAAAGCTGTCGCAGCCAGATAACTCTCTCAGTTAACTATTAACAGTTCAAAAAATTTAAGGCCGGTTTTAACAACCGGCCTTTTTAATGGCAGTAGTCCACTTCCAATGCTGTCCCCTTTATGTACCCACTTTTATAATAACTATAACCCTAAACAGGTAATTAACACCGAGAGAGCATAATCATCCTTGGTTTTACAGTCCAAATTAAAGTAGCCAGACTTTATTCTCTCTCTTGTATTAACCCGCATTTTAATGAAGTATATCTGGCTAGTTTCATACCAATAACAAGACCAACAAAAGGCCATGGATATGCGTTTAGCTCCCCTATCAATTCTCACCCTGCTAGCCGTCACCACAACGAATGCCGCCAGCGCAAGTGATATCACAGCAGATGATGCTGCCACTCCCCAAATCGCCAAGACCTATATTAATGATAAAATATTGCCACCCGCTATCGAGTGGCATGGCAAGAGTGAATCTTTGCTTCTCAGCGCCAACGATGAGTGGGCCACCCCATTCGAGCAAAATGGCCTAAAAACCAGCCCTAGCTATGATGAAACCTTTATCTGGTTAGATAAGCTGATCGCCCAGAGCGATAAGCTGAAAAAAGTGAGTATAGGCAAGAGTCCGCAAGGGCGAGATATCTGGATGATTATCGCCTCACAAGAGGGCGTGGCGACACCAGAGGCATTAGCCGACAATGACAAACCCAGCGTACTGGTTCAAGCAGGGATACACTCGGGTGAGATCGATGGGAAAGACGCAGGCATGATGCTACTGCGTGATATTGTCATTGGTGAAAAAGGCGAATTGCTGGATAAGACTAATCTACTCTTTGTACCCATCTTCAGTGTCGATGGCCATGAACGCTCGACTCAATATAATCGTGTTAACCAACGCGGACCACTGAACATGGGCTGGCGTACCACAGCCAACAACCTCAACCTAAATCGAGATTATGCAAAAGCTGACTCACTAGAGATGCAGCACATGTTGAGGGCTATCAACACTTGGCAACCTGATCTCTATATCGATGTACACGTAACCGACGGCATCGATTATCAATACGATGTCACCTTCGGTTATAACCTACCCCAAGGCTTAAGCCCCGCCAGCTATAATTGGCTCGAAAAAGTCTACCGCCCAGCAATTGAAACTGATTTAACATCTCAAGGTCATATTCCTGGCCCTCTAGTCTTTGCTATCGATAACACAGATATCACTAAAGGTATGTCGCTATGGAATGCCAGTCCACGCTACTCTAACGGTTATGGTGATGCCCGCCACCTGCCCACTATTTTGGTCGAAAACCACAGCTTAAAACCCTTTAAACAGAGAGTACTTGGCACCTATGTGATGCTAGAGTCCACTCTCAAGACTGTTGGACAACAAGCCACTAAACTCAAAGCCGCCATACGCAAAGATAAGTTTAGTTACTCTCCTATGGTGACCTTAAGCTGGAAAGAGAAGCAGCAAGATAAAGGTTGGGACTTTAAGGGGATCGATTACCACTTAGAGAAGAGTGAAATAAGCGGTAATGAGGTAGTTCGCTGGACAGGTGAACCTAAACTTTACCCTGATCTCCCTGTTATCGGTAATACAGTCGCCGATATCCGAGTAAAAAGAGCGAGCGCCTATTATATCCCAGCTCAGTGGACTGAGGTCATAGCCCGCTTAGAGAACCATGGTATTCGTCTAACTCGTATCGAACAAGAAACAGAGCTGACACTGGAGCAGTATCAATTTACTCAGCCTGAATTTGCCGCCAAAGATTATGAGGGACGTCAACGTGTCGATACGCAAGTCACTAAGCACTCGATTAAGACAACTCTTCCCGCTGGTACAGTGAAGCTTGATACTAAACAGCCATTAGGAGATCTGGCCATCCTGCTACTAGAGCCACAATCACCCGACTCACTGTTTCAGTGGGGGCTGTTTAACCCTATCTTCACCCGCACTGAGTATATTGAAAACTATGCTGTCGAACCTTTAGCGAGGCAAATGCTTAAAGAGAGCCCCGCACTGCAAGCCGAGTTTGAGCTGGCTTTGGCCGACCCTCTGTTCGCCACCAATCCAAAAGCCAGATTACGCTGGTTTTACGAGCGCAGCCCATACTACGATGACCAATATATGAAGTATCCAGTACTAAGACAAAAATAGGACGAAAGTAAGGTAGAAGTAATAGCAACCGATATACCTCTTAATTACAGCCACACAATGGGAGCGGTGAAAGCCCCTCCCATCCCTGCCAACGATTATCTGTTGATAATTATAATTACTCATTTATAACCAACAAGTTATAAACCACCCAATGGATCAATATCACAAATACAGCGCAAATCGATAAATTAAACAGCACCCCTCGTTGAGTCGCATCACGTAAAACCCCCACAAACCATCACCACTCACAGCTTTTTAATAAACCTGACAATTATCATGGTTATTTTTCAAAGTGTGATCCCGATCTCGTGCTTATTTATTAACCATTGATTTAGATCAACATGCAAAAAAAATACAGGTTTAACTTGGAGGGACATTGTTATTAACAACTAATTAGCAATGAAATAAGAAAAATAATCAGAGTAAATGATGATTTAAAAACTGTGAGTTAATTTAAGTGCAATTAGAGGTATATAAAATGGAATATGCTCGAAATGTACGGCGGTGCTTATCGATACTGCTCCCACTCATCGCGGTGGTCAGCCTATCATGGACATCTACGGCAAATGCAGAAGCAAAAGCGCTGGTGTTAAAACCTTTCAAACAACTAAGTGATGAGAGCTCTGAGTGTGCCGCTTGTCATAAAGAGAAAAATCCCTCCATCTATGCACAATGGGGACGCTCTAAGCACTATGGAGCCAATGTAGGTTGTTATGAGTGTCATGCAGCCGATAAAGGTGACAAAGATGCGATAACACATGAAGGTCGACTTATCTCGGTTATCGTCTCACCTAAAGACTGTGCTCAGTGCCATAACCAAGAGGTTGAGGAGTTCACTAAGAGTCACCATGCTAAGGCCGGTAAGATCATGGGCTCCCTAGATAACTTCCTTGCTGAAGTCGTCGAAGGCGCTATGACCTTTAATGGCAAATCTCCTGCCGCAGTTAATGGTTGCTGGCAGTGTCACGGCTCAGAGGTAAAAGTGCTGCCTAATGGCGATCTCGACCCAACCACTTGGCCAAACACAGGTATTGGCCGTATCAATCCAGACGGATCTATCGGTGCCTGTACCGCTTGTCACCAGCGACATGAGTTCTCTATGACTCAAGCTCGTCGTCCTGAGGCTTGTGGTAAGTGTCACTTAGGTCCAGATCACCCTCAAAAAGAGGTTTATGATGAGTCTAAGCATGGTATTAACTTTTACGCCAATGTCGATCGCATGAACTTAGACTCCTCTAAGTGGATTGTTGGAGAAGACTATGATGCCGCTCCAACCTGTGCCACCTGTCATATGTCAGCCACACGCGAACAGGCTGTAACCCATGATGTTGGCGACCGGATCAGTTGGACCTTACGTCCAGCAGTTTCAGAGAAGATCGATGCCAAAGCGATAGCTCAGGGCCACAAGGTGAAGAGCTGGCAAGATAGACGCGCCGATATGCAGGATGTGTGTCAGTCCTGTCACACAAAATCGATGACAGATAGCTTCTATCAGCAGTTTGACTCTTTAGTGAACCTCTACAACGACAAGTTTGCCAGCCCAGGTAAACGACTCATGGGGATGTTGAAAGAGCAGAAGATGCTTACAGAGACCGCCTTCGATGAGGAGATAGAGTGGACCTGGTTCTTCCTCTGGCACCATGAGGGAAGACGCGCCCGTCACGGCGCCGCCATGCAAGCGCCAGACTATGTACAGTGGCACGGCATGTTTGAAGTTGCCGAACGCTTCTACATAGAGATGGTTCCTCAATATCTTGAAGTGGTAGAGAAAGCGGAGCATGAGGGTAATACCCAAGGTGCAGAAAAGGCGCGCAAACTACTCGATGAGATCTTAGCTCGCCCAGAACATGCCTGGTTTACCGGTAATGAGCCCGATGAGGTCAAGGCTGCCCGTAAAGCTGCCCAGAAAGAGTTTAAAGCTCGCTACCTAAGTGAAAGTAAATAGCAACCGAGTTAGGGGGTAATGATCACCCCCTTTCTCCCCCAATTGAGGAGACTCTAGTGAATAACAAAGGGGAAAAAACTCGGTGGCAACGACTGTGGAGCTGGTTAAAGAGGCCATTAGCTTTGGGCATTCCCATCGGGGTGTTTCTATTGGTGCTAGGCGCAACATCGTTTCAAGGCATGATGGTGGTATCGAACCAAAACGCTTTCTGTTTTAGTTGCCACCTTAAGATGGACACGATAGTGCAGGAGTATAAGGCGTCATCCCATTTTGGTGATGGAGAGACTATCCCAGCTACCTGCTCTGACTGTCATGTTCCTCATCCTTTTATTGATAAGATGATCGTCAAGACCATAGCGTTGAAGGATGTATACCATATGATGGTCGGCACCATTACCAAGGAAAACTTTGAAGAGCATAGACCGGCTATGGCCGAGAGTGTTTGGGAAGATTTCAAGAAAAATGACTCAGCTAACTGTCGTTACTGTCACCAAGGTGAAAACTTTGATTTAGCCAAGCAGCCACAACGTGCACGGCTGAATCATGAGAAGATAGCCGCGAGGGGGGAGACCTGCATTGATTGTCATCAAGGGTTAACTCATAAGCGGATTGTTAAGCGTTAAGTTATCACAAGATAAATTCAAGCAGTGATAACAACCTTGTATCTCCAACAAAGGTCGCACTCTCCATGCGGCCTTTTTATCATTCACTTTCAAGCAACACATTATCTGAATATGGGGAGAGTTGAAACCAAAACAGCGGGTTATCAAGCTCTGTGGAATCCAATAGCAGAGGGTTAGTCAATCTAACTAATTTAGCCTGATGGTATTGGCCCAATGGAAATACTCCTCGGGTCGCTGGGTGTTGCCTAACAAACTCAAAAATCTCTCCCCGCTTAACCATGGCATTAAGCCCCTGCTCCAACCGCTTAGCTAACGGCTTATTCCGCTTGTTGAGAAAAACATACATGGGCATGGGATAGGTGAGCAGTAGGTTATCTAACGCTACCATATCTTGATTCATACTATGCTCTAGCTCTGCGTGAACCTCTCCGATCCCTCGGGGAAAATAGTCACAGCGACCTTGCCTTAACATAGAGTACATGGACTCAAATTTTGTCACCCTTTCCACTCGGTAACCATTTTGTTCGAGCACATAACTATCAGGCCAGTGAGTTCCCTGGCAGGCAGTGAATTGCTTTAGCTGCTCTGCACTCTCTAGCGCGAGAAACTTTTGATATTGTGAACGGTGAACCACAGGAACACGCATCCCCAATAGACCAGCCATCAAGGGGATACGGATAACATGGTATCGCTTTTCTCTTTTTGGATCTGTCCCAGCCCAAAATATCGTTAACTGATCTGACTCCAATGCATTTAAGCCACGGTTTTGGGTATATGAAGAGCCAGTTTCAACTAACTTAGCAACCCCATATTCATCTTGAGTCTCCTTGAGCACCTCGGAGATAAGATCAACATAGTAATGATAGCTAGCATCATCTTCAGACTGAGGAGATTGGATCAGCAGAGCTTCTGCTGACCACGTAAGGTGGGCGTACAACAACACAGCTAGACCTAATACAATTCGCATAAACAACAGGTGCTGGTAAATAAGTATCCTTAGCTTATAACACACACCTAAATAATGATCATTGAAAAAGCGATTTCAGTGCAATTTACAACTTATAGCCTAGGGATTATTTATCGCAGAGATTGAATAAACCAGAGGTACTCGTTGATCATTATGTTTCATCGCGTAACGGGTATGCTGTTTTCCACTTTTATCTGTCACTAACTCTTTTTCAAGGTTTGCAAACGCATCATAGGGACTGAAATCAAACTCGTTATAGCGTTTAATCTCAAGCCCTGCAGCAATAAGCGCATTGAAGACCTCTGAGATCGGATGGGGCCAGGTCACTAAAGTCTCTTTCTCACCACTACAGTTCTCTGTGTATGTCCCCTCTTCATCGACATCAGGCTCATCTTGCGCAAAGTAGTTATAACCGTCAAACAGTGCCTCAAGAGGATGAAACTCAGCCATATAAAACTCACCACCGGGCTTCAGGCTCGCCTTGATCATTTGGGCCCATCTATTCAAATCAGGCAACCAACAGATAGCACCATATGAGGTAAACACAATATCAAACTGATGCTCAAGCTTCTTTGCCGCACTATAGAGATCGCTACAGATAAAGTTGGCTTCTAACTGACTCTTTACTGCCAACTCTCTTGCCTGCTCGATAGCAACTGAAGAGAGATCGATTCCAGTCACCTCAGCCCCCTCCCGAGCCCAAGAGAGAGTGTCTAAGCCAAAGTGGCACTGTAGATGTAGCAAGCTCTTACCTTTTACATCTAGCTCTTCAAGTTCAATCTCCTGTAAGGCACTATTCCCAGCGATAAAACCGTCAACATCATAAAACTTTGAAGCCACATGAACTTTGGTACGTTTATCCCATGCGCTTTTATTTACTGCTAAGTAGTCCATCTTAAAATCCCCAAGCTATCTATTTCTCAATATAGGGAAATTCACTAAACAGTTAGTCCATTTTCCCAGCAAGTAAGCACATAAGCTAACACACTACTCAGCAAAAACTAAATAACACAATAAAAACATGCGGATACATTTTTGGCACAAACCCTGCAAATGAATACGCATACAAAAACTCAATATAAAATGAGATCCGCCAGAGAGATAACTCACCACAAGGCTTAGGATCATTTAAAAAGGAATTAAACAATGACATTACGACCTATTGCAGCAGTCAGCCTTACGGCATTACTACTATCAGCTTGCATTATTAATGTGAACGGAGCTGGCAGAACACCTACCGAGCATACTCACCAATCACTTCAATTAGACAGTCATGGCCTAGATGAACTGGTAGCCGAAACCGGTGCTGGCGCCTTAGAGATACAGGGAGTTGTTGGTCTATCTCATATCAAACTCGAAGCAGATATCTACACCTATGAAGGAATAGACCCCATACTCACTCTTGAAAAACGTGGTGATACTGCACGTCTGGTAGCGGATTTTGACAGCTACAAGGTTTCAGGGAACTCTCCCTATATTGATCTCGTTGTTAAAGTGCCAGCAGAGATGAAAATGGATATCGACGATGGCTCTGGCAGTATCAAGATCCAGGGCTCAAGTGCCGATATAGATGTAAAAGATGGTTCAGGCAGTATGGAGATTGAAGGAGGCAAGAATCTGAATATCGAAGATGGTTCAGGCTCTATCACGCTCTCCGATGTCAACGGTAATATCACACTGGATGACGGTTCAGGTTCAATAGAGATCATGCAAGTTAACGGTGATGTCAGCGTTAACGATGGCTCTGGAAGTCTCTCTATCGAAAAGGTGCAGGGTTTTGTCACCATAGACGATGGATCAGGCAGCATCAATGTCATGGATACTAAAGGTTTGAAAATTATCGAAGCAGGGTCAGGCAGTCTCAGCTTCGATAACATAGATGGCAAGGTAAGTCTGAAGCAGTAATACCTGCCAGTATAATAGCAACTTCCCGGCGCAGCGACTTATACCAATCAATATAAAGGTTTGAATGAGTTGCTGCCCACCCCATCACTTTTTTATGCTACTCGGAACTATAGGAGTTGATGCAAACAGAAGTTCACTATTGGCCAGTGCATACCGAACAATCAGTGCTCCACAGAAAATAAACACACTCCATCGCAACACTAAAGTTTGCCAGAGTAGCTCAGGATCCATCACCTTACCGATCTCACTTCCCACCAAAAGCAAAAACAGTATCAGATAACTCAAGCCCCTTACTTTAGGCTCTAAGGAATACAGAGGAATAAATTTTGTCGCAGTATAGGCACAGATAAGTCCAAGTATCGCGCCCATCACCACATCTATTGGCCAATGAGCTCCCACCATAACTCTGGAGATGCCGACTAAGCTGGCAAGCATAATTAACGTGAACTTCAACTTGTTACAGTTAACAGCCAGAAAAATAGTACCAGCAAACAAGAATGCGGTGGCGGTATGGCCTGAAGGGAAACTTAAATGATGACGAACCTCTCCAATGATATTTAAAGAATCCAATACATCTGCAGGTCTTGGAGCTTCAAAATACTGCTTTAATAGTGGAACAAGTATTAAAGAGAGAATGGAAGCACCAATCACACGAACGGTCATCTCTGGCCTTAAAGTTAGGTAACACAAAACTAAGGTTCCCAGTGTAGAACCGTGGCCCAGATCGGTAACAATGGCTAATAGCCATTGAGGGGAAAAACCAGATAATCCATTGATAATATTGAATAGATAAAGGTTTGTTTCTGAGTTAAGGGTAACTACATGTAAAACAAACAACGAAAAAACTAATAGCTGAAATCCATTTCTTTGTGTATTAAAGTCAAAGGAATTCTCCTTTCCTTTGACCTCAACCAAAGAGGTCATTACCTATCCCCAGCAGCTTAAGCAAAATTGGCTTAGTAAAAAGACGACACCAACTAGTGCGCCCAAAATGATTAATCTGCTGCTAATTAAAACGACTTACGCAAAAACTTTTTAATCTCGTATTATTTTTTGTATAAGTCTTAAGCGCTGATTAGCGTCGAAACTATAGCAATTTGTGATGGGGATCAACTTTTTAATAGCATGACATACCGAATAGTATCTGCTGTCATATTAGAGGAAGTACCACACCTATATGAAGAGCTCTATGATCATTGCTTAATTAACATGATCATAGAGTAAAACAGAAGCTAGTTAACTTGATTTTTTAACATTTTTGGTGGAAAACTTCTCAGCCAGAAACGTAAAATAAGCAAACCTGATAAGAGAATAAATGACCAGCGAATAACCTGAACTTGCCAATATTGAGGAAAGTCATCACCGTTTTTAAACTCACTGATCACAATCGTCGCAAACAACACTAAATAAAGCTGCACTCTGACAGAACTTGAAAGAACAATTAAAGGCACAAACTTTACCGCACCATAGGCACATAAGAGCCCAACAAACGCGCCCATAACGACATCTTCAGGCCAATGTGCTCCAACCATAATACGAGAGCCAGCAACCAGTGCAGCAGTAGCCACCACTAGCAGCTTTAACCAATGTTTACTCGTTGATAGAAAGATAATCCCTGCCAGAAGAAAAGCAGTAGCGGCATGACCAGAGGGAAAACTATGTTCATGCCTGACCTCTCCGATGATATTCAGGTAATCCAATATGACTGCTGGCCTAGGAGCGTCGAAGTATTGCTTAAGAAGCGGAACCATGATCAAACTGAGCACTGCAGCCACAACGACTCTACAGCACAGCTCGGGACGATAAACCAGATAACATAAGATCACGGCCCCTAAAGTCACCCCGTTCCCCATGTCGGTCACACTTGCTTGCAACCAAGCGGGAACACTTGGACTAAGTCCATTGATAAAATTAAAGACATTCAGATTCGACGCTTCATTAATCGTCAATATATGCAGCACGAAAACGGCAAACAGGAGCAGATGGAAGCCTGATCCTTCAAAGTTATCTTGTAGGGAGGAAGCGATCTTGTTGCCTTGTGCCCTACCCTTGAGCTTTTGTAACAAAGAAGCCATCGCTCCTCCAGAGTTGCAGGTCTATCACATATCAATTTTTGAGATATGTTCAGCCCCGCATAATCAATAAGCTATCCCTAAAGTGAATTGTCCTTTTGCCCTAAATCAGGGCGATAACGATACTTAAAACACAAAGCTTAACGACTCTATGTGACAACTTAGAGAGTGAAGGCCATCGCATCAGGCTGGCAGACTAACTCAACAAGAGTGAAAAAAGTGTGAAAGGAGTGCACTACATAGAGATAAATCAGTTTAAACAGGCAGGTATTTATCTAATATGCGCACTGGCGCGGATTTCAGAGTTTTAGCACTTTGGCCATAAGTTAAACAGCACTAATCAATCTATAGAAAAATATATAGATTGATTAGCTGTTAATAGAGACAGCTTGATAGAAGTTGTGATCTACTTTAGTGAGCGATTAACGCCAATTTTCTCTTTCTACTCCAAGATTTTATCTCGAGTTCCCGCTTTAATGCCCCAGAGCGATCACCAACCAGCTCACGATATACTAGCTTAAGCGGTCCTTTGCCTCTTAGGTATTTAGCCGCCTTGGGTCCACCACTCTCATGTTCACTAAAACGGCGTTCAATATCGACAGTCACCCCTGTGTAGAGATGACCATTGGCACACTCGATCATGTACAGGTACCACTTAGGCTCGCTCACCTATTTATCCAAGTCTTTATCTAAGCCTAATAGTCCAAGAAAGAAGGCGTACTCCTGTGCCGTGTCTTGATAGCGACGATAGCGCCCACTTTTACCACCGTGACCCGCTTCCATATCCACATGAAATAGCAGCAAATTATCATCGGTTTTATAATCACGTAATTTGGCCACCCACTTTGCTGGCTCAAAATATTGCACCTGTGAATCATGTAAACCTGTGGTCACCAAAAGGTGCGGATAATCCTGCCGTGTGACCTGATCATAGGGTGAATAGCTGAGCATATAGTCAAAATAGGCCCTCTCATTCGGGTTGCCCCACTCATCATACTCGTTGGTTGTAAGTGGAATAGACTCATCGAGCATGGTCGTCACAATATCCACGAATGGCACATGGGCAGCCACGGCAAAATACCGCTCAGGCGCTTGATTAATAACAGAGCCCATAAGAAGACCACCAGCACTACCACCTGCGGCAACAACACGTTTACTATCCCCATAACCTTGCTCAACGAGTCCTTTCGTCACATCGATAAAGTCATTAAAGCTATTTTGCTTATTCAACATACGACCATTGTCATACCAAGGACGCCCCAACATCTCTCCACCTCTCACATGAGCGATGGAGTAGACCATACCCCGGTCAAGCAGACTTAATATCGAGCTATCAAAATCTGGTTCGATAGTATGGCCATAGGCACCATAACCATATTGGTAGAGCGGGTTTGAACCATCTTTGTTGAACTTATCTTTACGGTAAACCAAAGTGACAGGCACCTTGGCACCATCTCTGGCATCAATAAACAGACGCTCCGCCTGATAAAGTTCACTATCAAAATCACCTAACATTCGCTCCTGCTTAAGTAAGACTCGTGCTTCCCCATTAGTAGTCAGGTCATATTCATAAATTGATTCAGGTGTTGTGGGACTGGAGTAGTAGATGCGCAGTTTGTCGCTCTCTTGGCTAGCATTGACGTCCAAGCCAACCACGTAGGCAGGATCGTTAAACGCCAAGTGATAGGCAGTTTGCTCACCAAACGGGCGGATCTGAATATGGCTTATTCCCTGATCGCGACTCTGCACTATCAGATAATCTTTCAGGAGCAAAATATCTTCAATACGCACATCAGGATCGGCGGATATCACCTGTTGCCACTTGCTCTTATCGGCAAAATGACTCTCACTCACCTTCATTAATCTGAAGTTTTCAGCCTGCCAGTTCGTCAAGATATAGTACTCACTGCCCAACTTAGCAACTGAGTACTCGTGACCCTCTTCACGGGCTAGTAGGGGGGCGAACTGACCAAGTGGCTTATCGGCATCGAGCACAGAGATCTCACTGGTCACAGTGCTTTCATGGTGAAGCACAATGCGGCTCTCATCTAAACTCTTACCAAGTGCAATATAGTAGGTGTCATCTAGCTCCTCATACACCAAAGTATCTTGAACTTGAGGTGTGCCGAGTCGATGGCGGAATACTTGATTACCCAGTAATGTTTGTGGATCTTTTCTGATATAGAAAACGTGTTGATTATCATTAGCCCAAACCAGTCTCCCGTCGGTTCCCTCCAGAATATCCTCAAGGAGTTCACCATTTTCGATGGTTTTAAAGTAGATCTTGTAGATGCGGCGACTTAACAGATCTTCGCCAAAGGCCAACATAGACTCATCAGGACTGACGTGAACTCCACCAAGACCATAAAAATCTTGCTTATCAGCTCTAAGATTCACATCTAGTAAGATAGTTTCATCACGACCTAACACCTTACTTCTAGTAATAATTGGGTACTCAAAACCTTGCTGATAACGACGGGAATACCAATGAGAATGCCATTTGTAAGGCACGCTGGACTCATCTTTATCTAAACGGCCAACCAGCTCATCAAACAGTGTTTGTTGCAGTGATTCGTAGGGGGAGAATTGCGCTTTTTTATAGCTATTTTCCGACTCCAAGTGAGCGATAATTTTAGGATCTTTACGATCGTCATCACGCATCCAGTAGTAATCATCACTGCGCTGTATGCCGTGCAAATTCAGTTCATGGGGAATTTTGTCAGCAACAGGCGGCTGAGCTGAAATCAGATCTGTCATAGAGGTACATCCAACAAATAGGGTTAATAGCACTAATATAGGCAAGTATATGGCTGCAGAACTAACAGCAAATTTGTTAATCATTACTCATCCTTGGTAAACAACTTATCGTTAGTCTGCTCGAGTCTAAGTTCGATAACTTGATAGGTAAAGTAAAAGCGCGCAAAACCTTTATATACCCAAACAACTTCAAGGTGCAGGATTCAGCATTTTGAGGTCGCTTGGGTATACACTTGTCATTATTATAAAATTAGCGCACCATGTTCGCGCTCACTAGTCGTTCAACAAGAACGAAGATAGATGAGTAAATTCTCAGGGCGGGGTGAAACTCCCCACCGGCGGTGATAGCGCTTAAATTAACCTAAGCCTTAAGCCCGCGAGCGCCCAAATCAGCTAAAGCTAACTTGGGGTCAAGCAGATCTGGTGAACTCTATCTGATATATAGAACACTCCAGAGCCGACGGTAATGAACCGCATTAATCAGATAACACTCTGATAGTGAAGTACTAAGTCCGGATGAAAGAGAATATAAGACAAAAGCTAACGTTACCTTCTCGGTGATGCTTGCTCACTTGCCTCTTATTGTACGTTTGCATGGCCAGCTTTTTTAAGTTTAGCTATGCAGCGTCATTTTCTGCACGCCCTGATTCTGGAAAACCCAATGTTGTTTATTAAGGATTTTAACCATGAATCAGTCATTACTTACCCCTTTTGGCACAGCCATTGAACGTGTTGAAGCCGCTCTCACCTCCCTTAAACAGGGCCGAGGTGTTCTCGTTGTCGATGATGAAGATAGAGAAAATGAGGGCGATCTTATCTATTCGGCACAGTCTCTAACTAACGAACAGATGGCACTGCTAATACGAGAGTGCAGCGGTATCGTTTGTCTCTGTTTAACCGATGAACGTATCAAGCAGTTAGACCTGCCCCCTATGGTCGAAGATAACTCCAGTCAATACGGCACAGCGTTTACCGTGAGCATAGAGGCAAAAGTGGGTGTGACCACAGGTGTTTCAGCAGCAGACCGCGTCACCACGATTAAAGCAGCCATCGCAGACAACGCAGTACCTGACGATCTGGCTCGCCCAGGCCATGTCTACCCACTTCGTGCTCAACCTGGAGGCGTATTCTCCCGAAGAGGGCACACGGAAGGCACGGTAGATCTTATGCTTCTCGCTGGTTTAAAGCCCGCAGGTGTACTATGCGAAGTCACTAACCCAGATGGCACCATGGCTAGACTGGCAGAGATAATTCAGTTTGGTCAACAGCACAATCTACCTGTGATAACCATAGAGGATATTGTTGAATATCGTAAAGTAACCATGGAAAAGGCAAGTTAACTTTAGGCGGATTCAAAGTTAGCAAATAATGTGGCTAAACATACAGATGATTAGCCACCTTTACTTAACAATAAATATCAATTACCGCAATTTGTTTACCAATTATAACCATATGAAATATATGGTTATATCGCTATTTTCCTCCTAACATCTAAAAAATAATAATACGACAGAAATTAAATCCAATAAAAATAGTATGTTACAATTAAGGCTCGATATATGAAAAATCGTGACTTAGATTAGACTTTGGTGAAATAGGGATGACAGATACATTTTGCTATGATATTTATCCTAACCCAAATATTGCCTTTAAAGTGGCGTAGGTTTGGTCAAATTCATCTATCCCCTGAACTTGATTTTACGCTATTTAGCGAAATGCTAATGTAGCAGCGAAACCTCTTAGGTGAACGATTTATTCATAAGCCAAAATAGTCTTCAACATGACACGCAGGGAGCAGCTTGAATGACATCAGTGATAAACCGGATGAGTTTTAAAAATAAACTACTCCTGTTTGCAGCAATTCCTATGTTGCTTCTTTCCCTATTTGGTTCCATCACAATGTCTGGGCTGTTAGACAGCTTTCAGGCCGCTCAAAGAAATACACTCACTATCGAGATCACCTTAGAGATAGAGAATCTTCTCTTCGAATTACAAAAAGAGCGGGGGCTTACTGCTGGTTTTATCGGCAGCAAAGGTGAAAAGTACCAAAGACGTTTACTCGAACAACAGCAGCAGACCGATCTGCAGCTTAATAAACTACTCACCAACCAGTCCCTGGGAAAAGTTCTTAATCAAAAAGCTGCTCGCACACAAATGCTATTTGAGAACTTTCAACGTATCCAAGCCATTGGACTACAACTGCAGGATATTAGGAAAAGCATCTCCCTGCCAGAAAGTGCGGCTTTTCAGTATTTTTCAGAGTTTAACTACCGCCTGCTGCTCTTTATATCTCAACTTCAGATGCATACCCAAGATGCCTCCCAAGTCAGTGCCTATAACGATCTACTTCATGTATTAGATATACAGGAGTTAGCGGGTCAGGAGCGAGGACTCGTCAATAGGCTACTCTCGGCAAAGTTGATGACATCCAATACCATTATCACCATTCACGCCATAGAAAATGAGCTGGATGACTCTGTAAACCAGCTACTTTCCACCGCTGGAACTGAGCATAAGCAATACATTAGAAAGATGCTAGCCAGCGAAACTCATACTCAATATCTGATAATGAGGCAAAAGATAAAGTCTCAGATCCACTTAGTGAGTCAGGCACAGGAGCTCAACCTTCTACTGGGTTATGGCGGTTTAATCCATAACTTTAAAAATTATCTACTCAGAGGTGACATTAGATATTTTGATCAGTTTCAAGATAAAGTTCAGCAGCTTAGAAATAAGCTCTCGACCATAGAGCAACAACATTTTTTGACCCCTTTACAACACGCCTCTCTCGCTCAGATCAGAGAGACAATTGGGGAGTACCAAGAGAATATCTTCCAACTAAAACAGCTGAAACAAGAGGGAATAAAGATTCAGGAGCAGGACAATTTAGTCCGCGTTGATGATGGACCTATGCTTGCTTCACTCTCGCAGCTTCAATTGCAAACACCTAAAGTCAATAGTGAAGAGTGGTGGCAGACCACCAGTAAACGAATTGATGATCTGCACCAACTAAGCTCGACTATCTCAAACAGAATCGAGAAGTTAAGTGCTCAGCAAAAAAGTGACTCTCTGCTTTTTCTCACAGTAGGAATAACGGCCACCCTCATCAATATATTACTTCTGTTTATTTTAGGTCGCATTATGGTGAGGAGCTTAGTTGGTAGTGTTTCAGCCATAGCTACAGATATGCAGAAAATGGCCCAAGATCCTCATCTAGATCTGACAGTGGCCGTAGAGGGGAATGATGAGATAGCCCAGATGTCTCAGTCGCTCAACCTAATGTTAAAAGAGCGATTAAAAGCCAATAGCCAGCTGAATTTAGCCGCTGCCGTATTTAACTATTCTGCCGAAGGGATAATGGTTACGGATAAAAATAACTGTATCGAATTGGTTAACCCCGCCTTCACCCAGATAACTGGATACACATTAGAGGAGGTTAAAGGCAAGAAACCTTCGATGTTAAAATCAGATATGCAACCCGCTGGCTACTACCAATCCATGTGGTCATCTCTGGAACAGAGTGATAAATGGGAAGGAGAGGTGTGGAATAAACGCAAGAATGGACAGGTATACCCCGAATACCTAGCTATCACGGTCGTGCGCGATGAAGCAGGCAAAATTATCCAACATATAGGCCTATTTCTTGATATCAGTAATCGCAAAAAGTATGAGCAAGATATCTGGTATAAAACCAATTACGATGCACTGACAAACCTCCCTAATCACCATCTCTACACCACAAGATTGCAGCAGGAGATACTTCAGAGTAAACAGAAATCATCACAGCTAGCCATCTTATTTATCGACTTAGATAGGTTCAAATATATTAATGATATTTATGGCCATAACTTAGGTAATGAGTTGCTTCGCCTGGTTGCAGCAAGATTGGAATACCTGCTAGATCAGCATGATTTTGTTGCCCGCTACAGTGGTGATGAGTTTGTGATAATTAAAACCCAGATCGAAACAGAGGAGCAGTTAAAAAAGTTCACCGAATCTGTGCTTAAACATATCTCCTCACCTTTCGATCTTAGCCATAACGAGTTGATGATCTCGGCAAGTATTGGCATCTGCCTCTATCCTGATAACGGTGACGATCCAGAGCTTTTAACTCGAAACGCCGAAACCGCTATGTATAAAGCTAAGGGGGATGGCCGTAGTAACTACCGGTATTTCTCCCCAGAGATGAATGCCAATATGCTGGAGAGGATCCAGCTAGAGCAACGTCTCAGACGAGCCGTGCTTCAAAAAGAGTTCTGCCTGAATTACCAACCCATAGTTACCCTTAATGATCACAGCGTTATTGGCGTTGAAGCCTTAATCCGTTGGCAAGATCCTAAGTTTGGATTGATCCCACCGGATCAATTTATTCCACTTGCCGAAGAGACAGGCCTAATAGAGCCAATAGGAGAGTGGGTACTCGAGCAGGCACTCATCGATCTTCATAGTTGGCATAATAAGGGCTATATGATCAATATGGCGGTCAATGTTTCAGGCAGGCAACTTATCAATGGCAATCAGATATCCTTTAATCGTCTGATATCTAAATTACTGAAAAAATACGGTATAGATGCCAAATACCTGCATATAGAGATCACTGAATCTATGTTAATGGAGGACAGAGAGCAGTGCTTACATGCTTTAGAGGCGATTCGTGATCACGGCATGGATATCTATATCGATGATTTTGGTACCGGCTACTCATCCCTCAGTTACCTAAAAAGCTTCCCTATCTCAGTGATCAAAATAGATAAAAGCTTTGTCGACAATATGTTGGAGTGCCAGTCCGATGCCAACCTGATTAAAGCCATTATAATGATGGGAAAAAGTTTAGAGCTTAAACTTGTGGCAGAGGGGATAGAAACTGAAGAACAACTGGCGTTTTTACACAGTTTAGGCTGTGACTTTGGTCAAGGGTATCTCATCTCACGTCCACTGCCGAGTTACGAGTTAACCAATTTACTCATACAGAGGCTGACGCCAACATTAACAGATGAACAAAACCTAGAAGAGTATCTAAACATCTAATGAAATAGAGCTAAGAAACAAGCCTATTGCTTCTTAGCTCAACCCACTTTTACTTAGCTTATTGGCTTAAGCGCCTTCGCCAGTCATCACACTCTCAGACTCACTCACCGCCATCTGAGCCAGATCTTTATCAACAAAGAACAGGGCCTTACCATCTTCACCCACTAAACGGATCTTATCGACAACTGATTTGAACAACTTCTCCTCTTCATGCTGCTCAGATACATACCACTGCAGGAAGTTGAAGGTAGAGTAGTCTTGATTTGTAAACGCGGCATGGGCTAGATCATTAATTTTTCTAGTGATCATCTGCTCATGCTCATAAGTGTACTCAAACAGAGCCAGCAGAGAACTAAACTCAGCTTGCGGTGCTTCAATAGCACCTAACAGTGGCATACCACCTGTTTCACTCACGTAAGTAAATAGACGATGCATATGCTGCATCTCTTCATCAGCGTGAGCGCGCATAAATTTGGCAGCACCTTCGAAGCCTTTATCTTCGCACCAAGCGCTCATCTGTAGGTAGAGGTTAGAAGAAAAAAACTCCACATTAATCTGAGCATTCAATTGATCTATCATAGTTTGTGCAAGCATTGTTCTTCCTATCTACATATATTTAAAAGATTAACCCTATGTTGGAGCGGTAAAGTTCACCTTACCAACATTTCAATATCATCTGGTCTGTAAGAGTCCATTGTCATAAAGAGAGGAGAAAAAATCAATAAAATTTACTTAAGCCACTGTTTTATAAATACAAATAATTCTCATTAATCTCACCTTGATTGAAATTACACCTCAACTGCAACATTTACTAACCATTTCATACAGACCTATTAACACTTGGTTCCTAGAATTAATTCCTAGTATTTAGCGCCTAATAATGAATACCTCAAAACAAGACTAAGAAAGAGAGCTAGAAAACAGACTCTCTAAGTGACTGGAAAAATTATGAACCTGACCCGAATAAGTACCCATAACCCAGCAGGCACTTTAGTCACTCTTCTGTTGATCGCCATCTTTGGTCTACTGGCCATCGCTAAACTCCCGATCCAACTGCTGCCAGATATTCAACAACCACAGATATCTGTTTTTAACAACTGGCGTTCTGCCGCTCCCCAGGAGATGGAATCAAATATCATTGAACCTCAGGAAAATGTCTTAAGACAAGTTCCCGGTGTGATAGAGATGAGCTCAAACATCTCTCAGGGTTTCGGGGCCGTCACCCTCACGTTTGAAGTGGGTAGTAATATGCAGGAGGGGATGATTAATGTCATTAACGCATTAAACCAAACACCTCCCCGCCCACTCGATGCTAACGAACCTTTCATCAATGTTGGTGGTGGCCGCGGAACACCTAACCTAGCTTCTCTGCTTATCCGTATGGCACCGGATAACCCAGCCACAGACTTTGGCCAATATCAAAAGCTCATCGATGATGTGGTCGAGCCCAGACTCAGGCAGATCACCGGTGTTGGCTCAGTACAACTACAAAGTCGTCAGCCCAAAGAGTTACACATTGAGTTTGATCCCTACCGCGCAGCTGCACTGGGGATCACATTAGATCAGCTCAGAAACACCCTCTCACGGGCCGCCGATATCTCCGGTGGCACAGCCAATGTAGGTCGTCGCCAATACACGGTTCGCTTTATCGGCCAATACACTCCAGAGAATTTAGGCGAATTGATCGTCACCTACAATGAGGGTCGACCTGTCTACCTCAATGAGTTAGCCGATGTCAGTATCTCCACGGCTGAAGTGCAGGGATTCACAAAACGAAACGGCTATACAGCCTACTACATGACACTACAGGGAACCTTCGACGCCAATACAGTGACAGTACTTGAGGGGGTCAATAAAGCCATTGCAGAACTAAATGAGGGTGCCCTAAAAGATGCAGGCTTAGTGATGGACCTCTCCTTTGATGCTTCGATTCATATCAAGCGAGCTATTCAGTTGGTAAAAGGAAACCTAGCCATAGGAGTGCTACTAGCACTGGTTATCCTCTTCGCATTTCTAAGAAACTTCCGTGCCACCTTAATGATTGCATCCACCATACCTGTCGCCCTTTTAATCGCTTTCTTCTCACTAGAAGCAATGGGACGTACGCTTAATGTTATCTCCCTTGCAGGGCTCGCATTTGCCGTTGGTTTGGTACTTGATGCCGCCATCATAGTGCAGGAGAATATTGTGCGGCTTATACAGCAAGGTCGCACGACACGAGAAGCTATCGAGCAAGGTACAGCTCAAGTGAAAGGCGCACTAATGGCTTCAACAGCCACAACCATTGCCATCTTCCTGCCCATTCTATTTATGCCAGGAGTCGAAGGTCAGCTGTTTTCAGATCTGGCACTCACTCTCTCTGTCGCAGTCGTCTCCTCCTTTATTAGCGCCATCACTTTAATTCCAGTGTTTAGTTTGCTGTGGCTCAAATTCCCTAAGCCTGCCGATAATAAGCAGCTCAAGCAAGACCTTTGGTCTAAGCTAACTCAGCTCATAAAATTGCTTACTGGCAACAAAAAGCGAGCGGCTGCTTGGTGTGGACTGCTTATCATTGGCAGTGGCGCACTGACTTTCACCTTGATGCCACGCCCCGACTTTCTCCCTCAGGCTAGATCGGACGGAATATTTGCCTTCTTCTCTCTGCCACCGGGATCGAATGTACAAACCTTAGAGAAAGAGGTTGGCGATACCATCATAGAAAGGCTCAAACCTTACTATGACAAGGTAAAAACACCTTATATAAAAGGTTACAACTTCTCCATGTACTCGGCGTTTAATATCTTGTTTATCTACCCAGAGGATCCATCCCAAGCAGATGAGATGATTAAGCTGCTTAATGATGAGATCTTAATTGGTCTGCCAGATACCCAAGCATTCACTAACCGCGGTTCACTGCTGCAATTTGGCTTTAATGGCGGGCGAGCAATCAACATAGATCTTCAGGGACCAGATATGGAGGCGCTCATGGCCTCAGCTGCGGCAGGAATGAAGCTTATCACCGATGCACTTCCTGGCGCGGTCGTGCGTCCACAACCTGGCCTTTCTATGGCGCAGCCTGAGCTACAGCTTATCCCCAATGAACGTAGATTAGCTCAAGCAGGTGTCGACAGAACCCAAATTGCCAACGCTATTCGAGCTTATACCTCTGGACTCTTTGTCGGAGAATATTTTGACGGTAATGAGCGTATGGATATCTTACTTAAGGGGCCTAAGTGGCAGGTTCCTGAACAGTTGGCAGCTACGCCTGTATTCACTCAGGCAGCTGGAATACAAACCATAGGAGAGCTTGCTACCATTAAGCGCACCGTCGGCCCGACTCAACTGCAAAGGGTCAATGGAAAACGGAGCGTCAGTTTACTTATCTTCCCACCAGCTGATATGTCATTGGATGAAGCATTGGAGACTATCAATGACAAAGCTGTGCCAGAGCTCAAAGCCAGCCTACCGGATAATAGCTCCCTTAAGTTCCGTGGCAGTGCAGATAAACTCGATCAAACCATTAAAGATATGGGGGCAAACTTCCTACTGGCAGTGGTAATACTGTTTCTTTTGATGTCGGCGATGTTCAAATCCACAAAAGACAGTCTGCTGGTACTCCTCTCAATGCCACTGGCGATCTGCGGCGGGGTCATAAGCTTAAGAGTGCTTAATCTGTTTAGCTTTCAAAGCTTAGATCTACTGACCATGATAGGCTTTATCATTCTACTTGGCCTAGTGGTCAACAACGCCATCTTGCTAGTCGATCAAACCCGTCAAGGAACCCGAGATGGCTTAGATACCGATAGTGCTATCTATCAAGCGGTCTCTACTCGTGCCCGCCCTGTTTATATGAGCACCTTAACCTCCATTTTTGGCATGCTTCCCTTAATGCTAGTACCAGGTGTCGGTAGTGAGATCTACCGAGGTCTGGCAGCCGTTATTGTCGGTGGCATGACATTCAGTGCGCTCTTTACGCTTATCCTGATCCCTAGTCTACTGCGCTTAACTCATCGGGAAAAAGCAATACCAGTTTCAGACACGTTTAATGTCTCTGTTGCAACAACTCATACCGGAGTCAAGTGATGAAAACCCTTATCCCAACCTTAATGTGCTTTACACTTCTCTTTCCATACACTGTGATGGCTGAAGAGGAAACACCGGAAAAACAGGAGACGCCACCTCGTCTGGTCAGCGTCGTTCAAGTGGAAAATCGAGCACTATCGCCTAAAATCATGGTGATAGGTTCGGTCCACTCACGAAACAGTGCCGAACTGACCTCAGGCATAGATGGTAAACTCGACTGGGTACAAGAGGCTGGCACCTTAGTCAAAGCCGGCGAGGTCGTTGCTAGGCTGGAACAGACCAGATTGATACTGCAAAAAGAGCAACAACAGGCTCAGATTGAGTATGAACAGGTGAGCTTAAAGCGTCTGGAGCGTGAATACAGTAGACTTAAAAAGCTTATCAAAAGCAAAAATGCCTCAGAAACAGAGTTAGATAAGGCGCAATCCGATCGCGATCTGGCGGCAGCAAATCTGAAACTCGAGCAGATAAAGCTAAAGATGATCTTAGATAACCTTGATAGAACCGAAGTCAAAGCCACTTTTGATGGCATTATCACCGAGCGCCAACATCAAGCTGGAGAAGATATTAGCCGCTCTGAATCGATCATCGCCATGACAGATCCCGACAATTTGGAGATCCGTCTACACGCACCACTTAAACACAGCAAGCGAGTCAAGAAAGGCGATGAGCTCAATATCTATCATAGCCAAGGTGAGTTCCACGGTAATATTCGCAGCCTTATTCCTGTATCCGACGTACGCTCACAGACTTTCGAAGCCCGTATCGATCTCCCTATCGAGATGCATGATGCCTTCAGTGTTGGCGAGCTTGTTTCACTCGCCCTGCCTATCGCCCCTAAGCAGCTCACCACTTTAGTGCCCAGAGATGCCATCATTTTGAGATCCACTGGCGCCTTTGTATTTAAAGTCGATCTCGATAATAAAGCGGTCAAGATCCCCGTAGAGCTTGGTGACGGTGAAGGAGAGTGGATTGCAGTAAACGGTCAACTCACCGACAGTGACTCAGTGGTTATCCGCGGCGCTGAAACACTGCAAGATGGTCAAGTCGTCCAGTTTCAAGCAATCCCTGGTAGTAAAGCTGCGACAGCAGGTTAATACCAATCAAGATCCCCTTAGCCCACAGGATTGTGGGCTTTTTTGTCTCTATACAGATCTATCCTTAAAGAATCGGTATAAGATCATAGTCTTCTCCCTTGAGCATGGCATAATGTCGGGCAACTTTAGCTTTTCGAACCTAGTCTTATTTACACTCTTTTTGAAGGTAGCCAGATGCCCACTAAAGCCGATCCCTGTTCTCAACCTAGTCTAATGCACCCAGATGAAGCGATAACCCGACTTCTTGAGCAGGTCACGCCTCTCGACGACTCCGAAGTGGTGCAGCTCCCCCATGCCTTAGGACGTGTTTTAGCGGAAGATCTGGCTTCGAGTATCGATCTACCACCGTTTAATAACTCAGCGATGGACGGTTATGCGTTTCGCTTTGACGATCTCGCTCATAATGAAAGCCTCACTCTGATAGGACAATCTTTTGCCGGACACCCTTTCGAAGGGGAGGTTAAACCCAACACCTGCGTTCGTATAATGACTGGCGCACCTGTTCCTAACGGCTATGACACAGTGCAGATGCAGGAGAAGGTTGAAGCTAAAGAGGGAGATATCTTCATTGAAGCCCCTAAAGCCAAAGGCGCCAATATAAGATACCAAGGTGAAGAAGTTAGCACTGGTGGCAAGGTGCTATTCTCTGGCACACAGATAGGCGCAGCCGAAATGGGCGTATTGGCGACCATAGGTGTCAGCCAGCTGCGGGTGACCCGTCAGGTCAAAGTTGCCTTCTTCTCAACTGGCGATGAGTTGCGCCCCATAGGTAGTGAACTTGCACCGGGTCAGATATATGACTCGAATCGCTACACGATTCAGGGCCTATTGAGCCGCGCAAATATTGAGTGGATAGATCTTGGTGTCATTGAAGATGATCCCGAAGCGATCAGACAAGCTTTCCGCCACGCCGCATCCTGCGCAGATATGGTATTGACCTCAGGTGGCGTCTCAGTAGGTGATGCCGACTACACTAAACAGATTTTGGATGAAGAGGGTGAGATCACCTTCTGGAAACTGGCCATCAAACCCGGTAAGCCTTTCGCCTTCGGCCGCTTAGGCAAGGCGATATTCTGCGGTCTTCCAGGAAACCCCGTCTCCTCTATGGTCACCTTCTATAAATTAGTGTGGCCACTACTGCAGAAGATGCAGGGATTACCGCAAACTAAGCCCTTAACCCTTAAGGCGACACTCAAAGGTGAGCTGCGTAAATTTCCGGGACGTGTTGAGTACCAAAGAGGAATATTAAGCCATAACGCGCAAGGCGAAGCCGAAGTCACCATCACAGGGGGACAGGGCTCAGGTATGCTGACCTCCATGAGCTTAGCTAACTGTTTCGTTATCTTAGCCCAGGAACAGGGCAACACAGCAGACGGTACCTTAGTGACCGTAGAGCCTTTTAATTCAGTACTTTGCTAATCTATATCCTAGGAAACAGTGATGAGTTCAACCACAGACAGCGATGAGATTTTATCTGACAGTGAAATACTCAGATACAGCCGCCATATCTCCATCAAGGCGATGGATTTTGAGGGGCAGGAGAGATTAAAACTCGCCAAAGTCTTAGTGATCGGTGCTGGCGGGCTAGGATGTGCGGCGACACAATATCTGGCCGTTGCAGGTATTGGCTCCATGACCTTAGTGGACTTCGATACAGTTGAACTATCAAACCTACAACGTCAGGTGTTACATCAAGATAAAAACATCGGTCAGCCTAAAGTCGAGTCCGCTAAAGAAACCCTTAGTGAGCTCAACCCACATCTTCAGGTAGAGACCATCAATGCTGTACTTGATGATCATGAGTTCGATGCCTTAATTGCTAAACATACTTTGGTGATGGACTGTACCGATAATGTCGCAGTGCGAGAACAACTCAATAAAAGCTGCTTTGCCCACAGGGTACCACTGATCTCAGCTGCAGCGATCCGTATGGAGGGCACTGTGACAGTATTTGACTATCAAGGTGAAGCACCTTGTTACCACTGCTTCAGCAAGCTCTTCGGTGAACAGCACCTCACCTGCGTCGAATCTGGAATACTAGCCCCAGTGGTCGGTATGATTGGCTGTCTGCAGGCAGTGGAAGCGATAAAGGTGATAAGCGGTATAGGTAAACCGCTGATTGGCAGGATATTGATGATCGATGCCATGACCATGGAGTTTCGTGAGATGAAGTTGAGCAAACAGGTTAACTGTGAAGTGTGTTGTTCGCGTTTAAGCTAACGCGGCCACCGTAGAGCGAGCCAAGGCCAGTCATAAAAGAACATATGACTAGCCAAGTGGGATTAATTAATACATTGATAATCTTTAGTGATGATGTACGTACGACACACTTCATCACTACAGTGCTGAGTCTGTGTATCAAACGCTTTAGCACTCGAAAATCCCCAGTACCCACACCTTTGCTTAGCCAATGCTATTGCCCCAGGTTCGTCGGGTAAGTAAGCTTTTGAAGCTGCTAACTCATAGCGTAAAGTCACAACTCCGTCACTCTTAGAGCCACTAACAGCCTCCCAGTCACTTCGTGTAGCGCAACCTGATGCAATCAACATAACGCAGGTAGCGAGTAGTAATGCTGTTCTTGTTTTCAGATCCGATGCCCCAATATTTATAAATAACGATGGGGGCATACTAAATAAAGATATGATGTAAACAACGGCTCTTCCCAAAAAAGCAGCAAAAAATACAGATACCCTCACAGATGTAACAAGCAGGTTTACATCTCGTACCAACAAAAAGTCAAGTTCGTTGATAGAGTATTACTTCCACTCAAAAAATCATCCCAAAGAAACGTTAACTCCAAAACGTGTTCCTTAATCGACATAAGAGAAAGTTATTGCCTAGCTAAAAACCCTTTTTGCTGTTTAAAGCGTTATTATACAAACAATATAAATATCTAATCACTGTCTGATACCAAGTGATATTTATTCTACCTAATTAATAACGCTACTCTTTTTGGAGAATCGAAGGATATGATTAAAATCACCTCACTGGCTTTAGTTATCACGGCAACCGTGGCACTGACAGCATGTAACCCAAGCGAACAAACCTCCGCCAAGGCAGATATAGAACAAGCACCTTCAGCCGTTTCTATGGCAAATCCAGCTTCAGAGTACTGTGTTTCACTGGGTGGGAAACTAGAGATTAACAATGAAGCTAAAGGGCAAGTTGGGATCTGCCACCTTCCTAGCGGTGAGAAGATAGAGGAGTGGACCCTCTACCGAAAAGCCAACAAACAAGAGGTTACAACCGCCATTGATATGGCTAACCCAGCGGCTAAGTATTGTGAATCTCTGCAGGGTAAGCTGGCACTGGATACTGGTATCTGTACCCTGCCAAGTGGTGAAGCGTTAGATCAATGGGAGCTGTTCAGACGCGATCATAAGCAGGCAGATCCCGCTAAAGAGTTGCTACCGATAACACAATGATGTCGACCTGTATTATCAGCAAGCCAAGCATTTAAGGAGCATTTAACCAATGAGCATACTGCCCCGTGATCCCAGCTATGATGAGGCTTGCGATATTTGCGATCATTGGCAACTTGATGACTGGCAACCCATGTTAGCGAAGCTAATCATCCGCCACGGTTTAACGGTAGAGAAAATATCACAGAACCTAGAGGGCTCAAACCCAGTGTTTGAGCTCACTTTAGACCGTCAGCACCATCAAGAGCAAAGCTATATGGTTAAGGTGTTGGCGCCAAATTGGTACGCCCAATACCGAAGTGAGCTTCTCAGCTTAAGCCTGCTCAATCAACATAAACTTGGCATTAAAGTCCCTAAGCTTATCTACTCAGGGGAGATAGATAACTGGCATTACTTAGTGATTGAAAAGCTTTCTGGCACTCCTCTCTCAAATGTTATGGACAAGATAAGCGAAAAAAACAGATCAGAGATCGCCTATAGATTGGGACAGTTTAGCGCTCAGCTACACAAGCTCCCTCAGAAAGAGTTAACTGAGCTTAGGGTGAACTGGCGGGAATTTGTAAAGAAACAGAGCCAAAACTGCTTCGAAAAACGTAAAAAGCAGAAGTTAGCAGCCCCCTTACTTGCGAGTCTGCCCGATTATCTTAAACATCACTTATCTAGGTTAGATAGCCAGCTAGATTCACCACAACTGTATCTGATCCATACCGATCTTCACCCTGGCAACTTGATGGTGAATAAAGTAGCTAATGGTTATCAACTCACAGGTATTTTTGATTTCGGCGACGCGCTGGCCTGCCCAGTTCCTGAGTTTGAGTTTACCTCCCCAGCTCTTTTGCTTGCTCTAGGAGAGCCAGCATTATTGCACGCCTTTCTCGATGGCTACGGCTATTTAGGCCCTAGGAGTAAACAGCTACAGGAACATATGATGATCTTAAGCCTAATAAGGCATACAGGTGATATTAACTACCTGCTGCAACATGTACCGAACTGCAAAGATGAAGTTAGTTGGCAGGCACTCGAAGCAAAGTTCTTTCCTCTCTAACTGCCTATATCTCTGGCCTCTGCCATCAACAGCCCTTTCTCAACCCAGAGGTTAACGCTTATCCCTTTAACTTCGATATGTAAGGGCTTCTCCCCCTTGCCCACATCAGGTAACACGCCATAGATCTTGGGATCATAACCCACCTCATACAGGGTAACCTTCTTACCTGCGGCGGTTTGATATCTGATCTGAGCAGCTGTCACCCCTTGGATCGAACAGTAACGCCCACCCAACATGTTATTGTTCTGCTGGCTAAAAATTGAGGAGTTAACAATAGAGAAATCCAGTTGGGTAAAATAATCCCGCAGCGGAGGAAGCCGTGCTGTTTTTAGCTCTAAGGGTTTCATCTTAATATGATTCATCGCCACTTCATCGGCTATCAGGCCTATCTTTGATGGTTGCTGAAAGTAGAGATTCAAGCTCATCATCAATAACATCACCACACTTGCAGTGATCGCCATATAGACACTGGTTCGGCGAGAAACACCTAAGGCAGTATTACTCTCTTTAGGTTTTGCCTCCTGGGTATAACCACCAAGCAGGCTTTCGAATCTATCTAACTGCTCGCTATCCAGCTCTTTCTGTTCGATATACTCTTTTGCAGAGGTTTTAAATAGGGAGTCTCTTGTCACATATTTTTTATTCATACTCTGACTCCGGACCGCTTATGGGGACTGCTTTGGGAAACATCAGCCACTTTCTGCTTAATACGGTGTAACCGAGACAGAATCGTTCCTCTGGGCTGCATCAGCTCCTGTGATATCTCCGATGCAGTATAACCATCGACAGCCCAAAGATAGAGCACTTCACGCTCGGCAGTATTCAGTAGTTCGAATACATGCTCGATCAGGTTATGCTGTATCTCTAGCTCCTCAATGCAGGTCTCATCAAGTAAAATAGGAGCCCCCTCTTCGATAGACTCGAAAGCGATAGCGCTATTTCGGCGGCAGTCATCAACAAATTGATTACGGATAATTTTGCGTATATAGGCATGGGAATACTCTACCGATTGGCCACGGCGGATCCATTTTTCCAGTGAGGTTTGTAACAGATCTTCAGCACTTCTTTGCTCAGCTGTCAGACAGAAGCAGTAACGAAATAACCCCTGTAACAGCTCACGGCTCAGCATATCAAGCCTCTTCCAGATGAAAACCGCATACCCAACCTTGGGTGATCCCACTATTGAGCACACTCATATCAACGCCAGAGTCATTGATCTGGCCTAAAGTTCGTGACTGTTGAATATCTCTAAGTACCTGATATAAATCGGAGGAGATACGCTGAACTTTAGGCTTAAATGGCTCACGGTAAATAGCGAAAAAATAGTGTTCCTGAGGGGAGTCGATCTTTATATCATCTTGCTCTTGCTGATATTTAAGCCAGATTTCATAAAGAGGGAATGAAGAGCTAAATAGATAAACATCTGGACGCAGTAACATTACCAGCGAAGCCTGCTGTAACTCAGTGAGCGTGGAGATATCAGACAAAGGCTGACAAGCTAGCCTATCGGCGGCGTAATAACTTAACTGTATCAACCACTCAAGTCTTGCTAGATCGGCAAGGTACTCTAAACCTTCAAACTCCAAGTGTCTGGCTATAGTATCGATGAGCAACTCAGGAAAGTGTTCACCATAAAGATTCAAGTTACTCAACTTCAGCGGGTGTAGACCTTGATAACGCTGGGCCAGTTGCTCAAAACACACTTCACCCAATACCTGCTTGCAGATAGGAAAGCTAATACCTAAAGCGGCCGCTAACGCTTGCTTACTATTATTTCGATATACAGATAAACGCTCAGCCTCTCTGCTGTTAACCAAGGAGAGTAATGCCTCATCGGCTCTTGATTTACTAAGAACACCGACAAATGCTTCCTGCCACTCAGCTAAGCGCATAACTCCCCCTAGAAACTCCAGCGGCTTGAGTCACAGGTTTAGCTGATGCGAGAATGCTAGCGGCAATCTCTCTCTCCTGCAGTAGACGGGTCAAAGGAGGCAGATCGTTATCCCACTCAATCATGCTTGGGATCGCACCATTTTTTTCGATAAATAGCTCAAACGCCTGCCACACCTTTTGGTCCACAGGGTGGTTATGAGCATCAAGCAGGAAATCTCCTTTATCATGGAATCCGGCTAAGTGTATCTGCTTAACTCGCTCAACTGGGATCAGATCCATAAATCTCTGCATCTCCTGATCCAGATTCTTAGCTGTCACATAGGCGTTATTAATATCCAGCAACAGGTAACAGTCTGCTTTGTCGGCAACGGCAGCGATAAACTCCCCCTCAGTCATCTCATTAAATTGGCAACTTAGATAGGTAGACACGTTTTCCAGCAGAATTCTTTCACCCATAAACTCCTGCACCTGCATAATGCGTTGGCTTAGATGGTCAACGGCCTCTTCGGTATAGGGTAATGGCAGCAGATCTGGCACTTTAAAATCATTATTGCCAGAGAAACTGGCATGTTCGGAATACCAGAGGGCTCCGGTCTCCTGCTTCAGCGCTTTAACCTGCTTTAGGTAATCTAAGTCTAAAGGAGATAGTCCCCCCAAGGAGAGCCCCACGCTATGGAGCACTATGGGGTAACGCTCACTTATCTCCTGCAGCATTCGTTTATTCAATCCTCCCTCGACAAGCCAGTTATCTACCAAGACCTCAAACCAGGGAATATCTGTCTGCCCTGCTGCTAAGATCTCCCGCACATGAGGAAGTCGCAGGCCAATGCCTGCGCCCGCTAAGTGACTACCTGGCATTAAGATTTCGCCGGTTTAACAGCTTTAACCTCACCGCCGGTTATCTTGTCGCAGGTTCCTGCAGGAACATACACCCACTCATGTGCAAGATTGTCCTCTTTGGCTTGTCCTGCACAGCCATGACTACCATCGAGCGCACCACAATCATTAGCACCCGCCTTAGCGATACCTGCACATTTTTCCCATTCAGTCGGCTGTTCTGGTACCGCATTAGCACTTACAGAAAGACCTGCAGCTAAAATTCCCGCAACCGTTAAACCAAGCGCTTTATTTGAAGATTTCATCAAGTTCTATCCTTTATAAAAAGTGAAGTGTCATCTCTATAACGAATAGCAGATAAATTTGATTGCATGATCTGAATATATTTTTGCTAATACTAAATTAGTGAGCAGAGGAGAAATTTAAGAAAGGGAAAGGAGTGAAAAGGTGTACAAGCTCTTGGCTCCTCCTCCGCAGATAAGGAGGAGCCAAGAGATAGCTTAACCGATAAAGCTGAGGTAGCCTTTCAAAATAATGGCATTGACGATATCGATAAAGAAGGCACCAACAATCGGCACCACCATAAAGGCTTGAGGCGAAGGGCCTGTTCTGGAAACGAGCGCGCCCATGTTCATCACGGCTGTAGGGGTTGCTCCCATGCCGAAACCACAGTGGCCTCCGACCATTACAGCAGCATCATAGTTACTTCCCATAAATCTAAAGGTAATGAAGTAAGCAAACAGCGCCAGTGTCAGTGTCTGCACCAATAAGATAGCAAGCAGAGGCAGTGCAAGGTCGAATATCTCCCACAGCTTAAGATTCATCAAGGCCATGGACAGAAACAGTGATAAAGAGACTGTACCCAGCACATCAACACTCTCACTCTTAATCTTATAGCCATGGGAGAGTTCTGTAATGTTCGCAATCACCACACCTAGAAAAAGTGCATAGACAAATTCAGGCATCTTCAGCCAACTGATCCCCAGATAGGAGACAAGCGTGCCTATCCATTTGGCTCCAGCAACACATAACAGAAGAATAAACAGCACCTCAAGAATACTCTTAGCTGTAACCCTATCTTCCTCCAGTTGATCATAGGTCACCAACTCAGGATGATCTTTGTGGTGGTTACCTCCCACCCCGTATGAGGAGACTAAGTTATTCTTATTGATCAACCTCTGGGCTACTGGACCACCTATGATCCCTCCCATAACCAAACCAAATGTCGCTGCGGCCATGGCAAACTCAAGTGTATTGACGCCATAGTCCTCATAGAAGGTTTGTGCCCAAGCCGCCCCTGTTCCATGACCTCCAGAGAGAGTAATGGAGCCAGCAATTAAGCCCATAAAAGGCTCTAGACCTAACGCCGTTGCCATGCTGACACCCACGGCATTTTGAACAAGAATAAACAGAGAGGTAACCCCCAAAAACATAAACACCTTAGTGCCGCCTTTGAGAAGTAACTTATAGCTGGCAGCAAGACCCACAGTGCTGAAAAACATCAACATCAAGGTGTTCTGCATCGAGAGGGTAAAGCGAATAGAGATCTGATTGAAGTGCAGTATCGTGATCACCGCTGCGACGATAAGACCGCCGACAATAGGCTCTGGGATATTATACTTTTTAAATAACGGCACGTGACGGTTAATCGTATGCCCGATAAACAGAACTAAAATCGCCACTAAAAACGACTCAAGTTCACCAATTGAATAAACAGTACTCATAAAACTCCTAATACCAACAAAATCGACGATCGATACTAAAGCCTTTCACCTGGTCATTCAGAGGTAGGGTCATTGTGATGCCCTTTTTCACCTGTGACGAAACAGTCGAACATTCTGCCACAAGAGTTGAGATTTACGACTAATCTAATTTCGTATAAACGACTGATTTATGATGATTAAGATAGAGATCACACTCTTGAGGGCTCACAGTTTGATCAAACAGAGGTTTTATCGCTACAAATACACTCGATTGACTAAATTTCACGCTCAATATGCATAAAAAAACCAGCTCAAAAGTAGAGCTGGCTTAATTAAATAAGCAGAATAAACAGGTTTAACCAATAAAACTGAGGTAACCCTGCAAGATAATGGCGTTAACGATATCGATAAAGAAGGCGCCCACAATTGGCACCACCATAAAGGCCTGAGGCGATGGACCCGTTCTCGAAACAAGTGCCCCCATATTCATCACAGCCGTCGGTGTTGCCCCCATACCAAAACCACAGTGGCCACCGGCCATCACAGCGGCATCATAGTTTCTACCCATTAACCTAAAGGTGATGAAATAAGCGAACAGCGCTAAGGTTACAGTTTGCACCAGCAAAATGGCCAACAGAGGCAGTGCGAGATCAAATATCTCCCACAGTTTTAAATTCATCAAAGCCATGGCTAAAAATAGCGACAAAGAGACAGTACCTAATACATCCACACTCTCACTCTTTATTTTATAACCATGGGACAGCTCAGTAATATTGGTGATCACCACGCCAATAAACAGGGCATAGACAAATTCAGGCATCTTTAGCCAGCTAATACCCAAGCTAGAGATAAGCGTCGCAACCCATTTAGCACCAGAGACACACAGAAGCAGAATAAACATCACCTCCAAAATGCTCTTGGCTGTCACCCTGTCCTCTTCCAGTTGATCATAGGTCACTAGATCTGGATGATCTTTATGATGATTACCACCAACACCGTAAGATGAGACCAAATTATTCTTATTAATCAACCTTTGAGCGACTGGACCACCTATGATCCCGCCCATCACTAAACCAAAGGTTGCCGCCGCCATTGCGAACTCTAAGGTATTGATCCCATAGTTCTCTTGGAAAGTATGCGCCCAAGCAACGCCAGTTCCATGGCCACCAGATAGCGTAATAGAACCAGCAATCAGTCCCATTAAAGGCTCTAAGCCCAACGCGGTCGCCATACTGACACCGACAGCATTCTGAATAAGAATAAACAGAGACGCGATCCCTAGAAATAGAAAGACCTTAGATCCTCCTTTAAGCAACAACTTATAGTTTGCAGCCAAGCCTACGGTACTGAAAAACATCAACATTAGTGTTTTCTGCATCGAAAGAGTAAACGCTAAGGTAATATTATTGAAATGCAAAATGGTGATAATAGCCGCGACAATCAAACCACCAACGATGGGCTCAGGAATATTATACTTCCTGAAAAAAGGCACATGACGATTAATAGAGTGCCCAATAAAGAGCACTAAAATTGCGACCAAAAACGACTCAAGCTCGCCAATTGAATAAACTGTGTTCATGAAACTCCTATTTGAAGCTCTGCAGTTCTACTCCCTTCTATCAATCCCAATACGGGCTCGATAAATAGATAAGTAAAACGCCGTTCTCCATTCGGTCATACTGAATACAAAAAATATGCTCAGCACATAAGATGAGACAGCAGCACTAGGTGCTATAACTACTCGTTTTACGACATTGAATTTATTTGAGGAGAGGGGTTAGCCTTGGCTCATATCTATAGTTGGAGCGCCATCTTTCTCGGCCTCCGCGATACGTGCACGTTCAGCTTTAGAGATATATTTAGGTTTATTACTCGAATGAAGTTTGGCATTGGCTTTTTTAGCCTTGCCCTTCAATGTTTCATTGATCTTCTTCTTTCTATTCATCTCTAACCCACTCTATTTGATTTTTTACTCAATCCATCAGGATAGAGGTAAAGGCCGCGCATTATAGCGCATTTCACTGCCAGAATCGAAATTCAACCGAGTTCAAAGCCAATATAGAGTCGATTTAACATGGAAAAACATGGGACTAATTCTAGAGGAAGTTAATTAACTATTTAAAAAAATTGAAAAATCCCCCTTAGCTAATTAAGAGCAAAGTGATGCTTATCTCTGCAAAAAAAACCGCCACAGCAAGGCCGAAACAAATATACAACCAACCACCGCTTTACCTTACAATTCAAACGGATAATCAACAAATCAGGAGGTGTAAGTCACAGTATGATGATTTTTTCTGCATCCAAGACTATGAAGGTGGACATAAGTTATTCACCTCCCTACAATTCGCCGCAACAGTAATCATTATCATTTGCAATACTATTTACTGTAAATAACATACTCAGCGAAACCGTATTGCACCACTTTGCTCTAGGACTCGATATGAACGTTAAGATCTCATTCGTTGCTTTATCTATCTCGGCCGCCCTTATTCCCAATGCCACCACTGCAGAAGAGAGAGATATGGAGGTCATTACAGTAACGGCAAGTCGCATGGATAAACCTGTTAGTGCCATTCCCAACACAGTTACGATTATCGACCAAGAGCAACTAGAACAGCAGTTCAGAACCACCAAAGATCTTTCCACCATCATAGGTAACCTAGCCCCTAGTTTCTCTCCTAGCCGTCAAAAGATGAGTAACACGGGCGAGACGCTCAGAGGTCGCAGCCCGTTAATCATGATAGATGGGGTTCCTCAATCAAACCCACTTAGAAGTGGCGGCCGCTCAGGCCAAACTATCGATCCAGCCATGATTGAACGTATCGAGATCATCCATGGTGCAAATGCGATGCACGGCCTAGGCGCTCAAGGTGGCATCATCAACTACATCACCAAGAAACCCACAGGCGATAATGAGCACCAGGTAAGCTTAGATGTCACTGTGCCTAACAGCCTAGACTCCGACGGCATCAGCTTTGGTACCAGCTATGCCTTTTCTGGAGAATCAGATCAGCTCGATATGATAGGCTCTGTGAGCTACCGTAACAATGGCGTCTATTATGATGCTAACGATCAGATGATTGGTGTAGACACGACTCAGGGCGAGTCCATGGATAGCCAAAGTGCCGACCTTTTTCTCAAACTCGGCCATGACTTTGATGAATCTCGCTTAGAGCTGATGCTTAACCACTTTAATATGGAGAATAACGGCGACTATATGGCCATTAAAGGTGACAAAGAAAACGGTGTCCCTACTGGTGCAATAAAACAGAATCAGCCTTGGGAAGCGGCCAATAACCAAGTCACGACCACCAGCTTAACCTATAGTCATGAGAATATTGCAGGACAACAGATGCAACTGCAGTTTTTCAATCAAAACTTTGAAGCGGTTTACGGCGGTGGCTGTTGGTCAGATTTCTATGATCCCAGCCTAGAGGGTAGCGATCAGGTCACCGTTTGTGGAACGGGCAGCAATGGTGAATCTCTCTACTACGAGCAATCGCGCAATAAGTCGGTCAAATGGGGAGTGAAAGCCTCAATGCTCGCCAACAATATTGCAGGCTCTGGCCTTAACTTAGCTTACGGTATGGATATCTTCCGTGACACCACACAACAAGATATGGTCGTGAGTGGCGCCTCATGGGTACCACAAAGCACCTACGAGAATATCGCTCCCTACGCACAACTGGATTATGATCTTATCGATAACCTCACCCTATCGGGCGGGATCCGTTATGAATATGCCAGACTTAAAGTCGATGACTATAAAACCCTTTATGGTTATGGTGACAAAGATATCCAGGGTGGCTCACCAGACTTTAACGAAACCCTATTTAACTTAGGTGCTTCCTATAAAATCACTCCATCGACCCGTATCTATACCAGCTTTAACCAAGGTTTCGGTATGCCGGATATTGGACGAGTACTGCGTGACGGCGACAGCTTCCCAGATCTGAATCCAAGCATAGATGACTCGCTGGCACTAACACCGGTTGTGACCGACAATATAGAGTTTGGTGCCGATTATCAGGGGGAGTATTTCAGCGCTAAAATAGCTTACTACCGCTCATCTACCGATTATGGCACGCGTATGGTAGAGAAAGAGGATGGCAGCGGCTCATTTGTGGTCAAGCGAGAGAAAAGTGTCATTGAGGGGATAGAGTCCAATATAACCGCTTATCTTGGCGATCATGATGATGTGGGCATGAACCTAGCGATACAGAAGGGTCGTTACGACTCAAACGATGATATGAGTGTCGATACCGATCTCGATGGTGCAAACCTGTCACCAAACCGAATCAATCTGTTTTGGACACATAACTTCGACAACGAAATCTCCACTCGACTTCAGGCAAACTTCTTTATGGATAAAGACTTTAAAGATGCCAGCGATGAGATCTATTCAACATTTGACGGCTACACCACCGTCGACGCCTCTGTCTCTATTCCGGTTTACGATGGTACTTTAAGTGTAGGGATCCAAAACCTGCTGAATGAAGACTACTACACCTACTACTCACAGACTGTTGGTAAAGATACCCGTTACTTTAAGGGGATGGGCCGAACCGCAACAATTGGCTTCACAATGCCTTTCTAATACTAATCAGAATAAAGATTTGATCTACTCAGAAGTAGACAGCCAAAAAACAGAAACGCAGCCAGTTGGCTGCGTTTCTGTTTCTATATAACTTAATTACTTATAAGTTACTTAGTCACAACCCAAAGCGCATGTAGCAAACCTGGGATGAAGAATAATAGACATAGAATAATATTGATCAAAAGATCTTTACCCACGCCTGATTTTAAAAATACAGCCACGGGTGGTAACAAGATGGCGATCACAACAAGTAATAGCTTATTGGTGTCCATTAACTAACTCCTTTAATAATTATTTCTGTTTAGGCCAATCTAATTTCTCAGGCTCTGACCACATTTGCAACTGCTTTATTGTATTAAGGGCAGTAAAACTCACCCCCTCACTAGGGAAATTAATGTATTGATACTCTTTACCACTAAAAATAAAGTGCAAACTAAAGGCGTGCAGGTAGCCTCTATCCGACTCCTCACCACCATAAAGTGTATCGCCTAAAATAGGCACACCTATGCTCGCGAGTGCGACTCTTAACTGATGAGTCTTGCCACTTAACGGCTTTAGCAGATACAGACGTAGGCCCTCTGCCACCGACTGAGAAAAGAACTGCGTTTTAGCCGGATTCTCCATCGTTCTCATCAATTTATACATGCTACGGCGAGACTTAGCCATATCACCAACAATCGAGCCTTGCTTCTTCTTTGGCTTGCCTTTCGCTAAAGCCAGGTAGTACTTCTGTACTCTGTGCTCAGTAAACAAACGGGTAAACTCAGCCGCCGCTTGACTCGACTTAGCAAACAGCAAAAGCCCCGATGTTAAGGTATCTAACCTATGCACAGAGAAGAGTTTAATCCCTAAATCTTGCTCAAGCTGCGCCATCACACCCGCACTACCATCTTGGCTATGAAAATGAACATTATGGGACTTAGCGATCACGATAAAATCGGTTTCATCGGCAACTATCTGGTACATCTATCTCTCATTAATTTCGAACTTCCAGTTAAAAAGTAATGCTAACAATCAAGCCAGGTTTGTTATCCATCAACTTAACTTGCGCATTGTGGCGAGCAAAAATCGCCTTCACCAAAGATAAGCCTAAGCCTGTGCCTTGATTATGACGACTGGGATCTAACCTCACCAAGCGCTCGAATACTCGCTCCTTCTCACTATCTGGGATACCAGGGCCGTTATCACGGATCTGGATCTCACTTCCCTGCTGAACAATCTCAATTTGAGCACCTTCACCAGCATACTTAATTGCATTATCCACCAGATTAAATAGCGCCTGAAACAGCAGAAACTTATCCCCGGTCATCTCAACATCGTCAGAGGTGGATAAACTCAATGTCTGCTCATTACTCTCCGCCATCACTTCGGCCATCTCATAGAGATCTTCACACAAGACCTTAAGATTAAAGTCCTGCAACTCTAATGTTTGCTGTCCCTCTTCGATACGGGTCAATGAGAGCATGGCATCAAACGTGGCTAAGCAGTGATCTAACTTTTCAGTCAAGATGGCACACGCTTCCGGTAGCTCTTGCGCACTCTTATCTGGCAACTGCTCTAAGCCTATCCTTAGATGTGATAATGGGGTTCGTAAATCGTGGGCAATATTATCGGTCGCCCCTCGAACAGCCAGCAGGTTATTCTCTAAGGTATCGAGCACACGGTTAAACTTACCCGCCAACATATCAAACTCATCTTGTCGCCAACTCACCGGCAGACGCGTGGAGTACTCCCCCTTCTCAATCAAGCGGCTCAGACGATTGTACTGCACTAAACGGCGTAATATCGCTTTAGAGAATAGATAACCTAGGGCTAATGTGAGTACGATAGTTAGCATCAAAGCGGTGATCGCGGCGTTCACGAAGCGATCAATCAAGGTCGCAAGCTGATCCGTACGAGTAGCAATAAGCACAGGGCCATAACGGGTCATCACTAAGCCACCCGTTAAAATATGCAGTTTATCGGGGCCCGCCGTTAAGATGGGGAACTCTCGGGTTTTGGGTAACATGGGCATATCATCGGGGATCAAACTTAATGCTCCCACGAGATCTAACGAGCTACGCCACACGACCAAGGCCGTTTTAGGATCGGCAGCCTTAACCTGCACGGCAAAGCTGCGCTTATCTAAGGTCAGCGCCATCTGTTGATAACGCGCCTTCTCTGCAGCCAAATGTTGATTTGTTTGTAGCTCCTGTTCATTCATCAGTTGACGATACATGCCAAGCAGTAAGGTACCTATGATGAGCGTAACAAGAGCCGAAAAGATAATAGTAATGCGCCAGGCACTACTCTGATAGGGCTTAATTCCCTTGACGGAGACGATAGCCAGCACCCCTGACCGTTTCAATCAACTCGCCAAAACCTAGCTCTTCGAATTTACGTCTAAGTTTTGCAATATGAACATCAATCACATTAGTACGAGGATCGAAGTGGTAATCCCACACAGCTTCAAACAGCAAGGTACGGCTGATCACTTGATTCGGGTGTTCCATCAAGTACTTCAACAACTGAAACTCTTTTGGCTGCAGCATCAACTCGTTCCCATCTAAGGTCACTTTGCGAGTCAACAACTCCATCACCAGATTACCTACGGTTAATCCGGTTTCGGCTGGTTGTGATAAACCACGCTGCATCAACTTTTCGGCTCTAACCAATAGCTCAGAAAAAGCAAAAGGCTTAGTCATATAATCATCGCCACCAGCGCGCAGACCTTTTACTCGCTCATCCACATGGCTTAAAGCCGACAAGATCAATACCGGAGTCTGGCTCCCTGTGGCTCTCAATGCCGCCAACAGCTTAAGACCGTCAAGTTGTGGCAACATGCGATCCAGCAAGATCAGATCGTACTTCATGCTTGTGGCAAGCAGTAACCCCTGGTGACCATCTGAAGCCGTCTCAATATTGTGACCCTGCTCGGTAAATCCTTTAACCACATATTCGATAGTGGTTGCGTCATCTTCTACGAGTAATATCTTCATATGCTAATTTAATCCCAGGTTAGCAGTGGCAATGGGCGTTGATTTTGAATATCGAAGGCCAGTCTGTGCTTGCCAGTTTCGTCGATAAGTTTAATCTCAAGGTAACTGATCCCAAGATCATGATCGATTTGGGCTTCTAAGATATGACCATGGCGACCGTCCATCGCTTTATGAACTAATGAGTAGAAACTCTGTCCGATATCTTCCATCAGGTTAACAGCCTTAAGACCGTCTTTATCATCAGCCTCTAAGGTTTCCACCTTTTGGTTGATTAGGTGACCGTCTTTCGCTTTAAATTCAAACTCGGTGATCGTCTCTCTTTGGGTATCGATTATCGACACCTCATAGATCAATTCACCGTTCTCAACATCGATCTCAAACTCACAGATAACACCTGAGTATTGCTTCTCGATCTTAAGCATTAGGGACTGAGGAGAGAGGTTTTGTCGATCAGACAGCAGCTCTAGTACCGATTTTTCAGCCCAAGTTGGTGCTGAAAAACCTACACTTGAAAAAAGCACTAAACCCACTAACCAACGCGCCATGGATCCTCCCTTAATCATCACTATAACCTTCATCTTATCTCAATCGGAAAAAGCCGTCACCACGAAGCAGCTCTACCAAGGATTTTACTCACTTTACCCACATTATTGAAGATAAAGGATTTATATTTACCAGACCAGCATGCAATCTATACTAGCGCATACCTTCGCACTATTGAGCCACTAGCTTTAAGCTATCGATCTCAATCTCAATACCTTGCCACTCATCGTCAACTTCGCCTTTAAGGGTCACTTTAGTATCACTATTGACCTCGATATTACGCCAAAGTGCATTATCTATCTCCACTTCAACATCACCAGACTGATCGCGGAAAAGGTACTTCTCATCACCTAAGCTCTTAACTAGATATCCGGTCAACTCAACAGGGGTATCATCGGTCGCGTGACTTGCATCTTTCGCACTCTTAACTAAGGTTTCGACGCCTGGGCCATTGTATGCAGCGAATGCTGGCAGAGTTAATACGCATGATAAAATAATTGAACCTGCTAATGCTTTAGACATCTTGTTTCTCCTTTAGAAATTAACAGATATCTTAAAGGGTCGACCATATTGTAGAGATGGAATAAAGATTAACCTTTGATCATTAATTGTTACTTCTAATGCGTCACTCTTAGGGTTCTAAAATATGGATCAGCTCAGACTTAAACGCGACCTCAGTCACCACCCCAACCGCTAAGCCTATTTTATTGGAGTAATGCAGAGGAACCTCGGCATGTAACTGATGCTTAACTCCTTTAACACTGGCAATCAAGCGAACTGTCTCTCCCATGGTTAACATGGAATCTATGGTGATCTCTAGCTTATTAAAGCTGCGACAAAGACGCCTCTGCTTAATAGAGTTAAACCGTATCCCCTGATTAGGGATAACCCATCGCACTTTGGCGCCAACCTCTAAGCTATCGAAATAGGTACTGGCTATCAGGTGCTCACCAAACTTCAGCCAAGTGATCTGACGCTCCTCCTCTTGGGCGATAACATAAGCATCGAAGATATTTCTCAAACCCATCTGTTTCGCCACTGCTTCGGTTCGCGGCCTGGTCAATACCTCATGGGGGATCCCCTGTTGAAGCATCTTACCTTGGCTAATTAAAATCATATTATCGGCGAGCAGTAGTGCTTCATTGAGATCGTGAGTCACCATGATCACAGGAATAGAGAGCTGTGATTTAAGACGAGCAAGCTCCAGATAGAGTCGCTCACGGGTCTCCCGATCCACCGCGGAAAATGGTTCATCAAGCAGCAAGACTGAGGGTTCACGAGCTAGAGCTCTAGCGAGAGCCACCCTCTGCCTCTGGCCACCAGAAAGGTTAGCAGGTAAGCGATCGGGCAAACCGTCAAGATTGACTCGCTCAAGCCACTCTTTGGCTCTGGGCTCACGCTCAGCTTTGGGAATATGATCAAGAGCAGCAACGACATTACCTAAGGCGGTCAGATTGGGAAATAGTCCAAAATGTTGTGGCACATAGCCTAAGTGACGCTGCTGAGGCGTAAGATGAATTTTATCTCCATCGTTAAACCAATCCCTTTCACCATAACGGATCACACCGGATTCTGGATGGTTCAAACCGGCAATCATACGCAGTAGCGTTGACTTACCACCACCGGAAGGGCCAACCACAGCGAGTACTTCACCCGCCTTACAGACAAACTCGGCATCTAGACGGATCTGCTTATCTTGTTTGATCTGACAATAGAGATCACCGACGTCTTGAGGCATGCCCTGCTCCCATACGTCTAGACAGACTGGTTGTAAATGCCAGTACCGTGACCGCAAAAATAAGTAATACCAATGACATCTGCCCTGCGCTGGCAAAATCGAAGGCCTGTACACTGTCATAGATGGAGATTGCTATGGTCTTGGTCTCTCCCGCAATATTGCCGCCCATCATCAAAACTACACCAAACTCACCTAATACATGGGAGAAACAGAGCACTAAAGCGGTTAACACGCCTGGCCATACCATCGGCAGCTCAATTTTAAAAAGCACCTTGAGCCGACTCATGCCACAGCAAGCCGCTGCATCACGAACATCTTCGGGTACAGCTTCAAATGAGCGCTGAATAGGCTGAATTGCAAAGGGGATGTTCACCAAGATGGAGGCGATAACTAGGCCAGAAAAGTTAAATACCAACTGATGACCGAACAGACTCTCTAACGTCTGACCAAGCCAAGATTGGCTTCCCAATCCCACTAAAAGATAGTAACCAATCACAGTCGGTGGCAGCACTAAAGGCACCATGATCAGCGCTTCAACCCAAGACTTACCTCTGAATTGTCGATAGGCTAGAAAGCGGCTCACAAAAATAGCAAAAGGGATCAAGATAAGCACAGTAACGCTACTGAGCTTGACCGAAAGAAGTAGGGCTTGCCAGTCCATCAACTATGCACCATTGGCAACACCTGGAGGTAAACCAAAACCAAAATCACTGAAGACTTGGCGCGCTCTGTCGGTTTGCAGGTATTGATAGAAGGCCTTCGCTGTTGATCCAGCACTGTTTAGCAGCACCATACGTTGATAGATAGGCTCATGCAGTGACTCAGGCAAAGCCTGATAGCGCCCCATTTTCTGAAATTGCGGCGCTATTGCTAGCGAAAGCGCGATAATACCGCCCTGAGTTGAGCCGCTCACGGCAAACTGTGCAGCTTGAGATACGTTCTCACCGTAGATAAGTGCTGGGGTAATAGACTCCCAAAGGCCAAAGCCTTTTAGTAAGAAGCGAGCTCGCTCTCCATAGGGGGCATGATCTGGATTTGCAATAGCAAAACGTTTCAGCTCACCGCTATCGATTAAACGCTTTAACCCTTTTAACTCAGGATCTAACTGGAGTGGAGAGTTTTTTGGCGCAGCTATCGCGAGTCTGCCAACAGCATAGAGCACGCCATCATCGAGCGTTCCGCCAGATTTAGCCAGCTGCTCAATATATCTCTCATCCGCCGACAGAAACATCTGAAAAGGGGCGCCATGTTTAATCTGAGCAACAAAGTTACCCGATGACCCGTAAGAGAGCCGCACCTTAAGACCTGTGTCTTGGGTAAACGCAGTAGCCAGCTCATCGAGGGCAAACTTAATATTTGATGCCGCAGCAATAGCAGGCACATCCGCCGCTTTTACCTGCGTCACACTAAGCCCAAAAACTAAGATTATGCTAGCTAATGCCAGCCCTAATCCCCTCTTCAATCGAATCATGCTCATCCCTTAATTTAGATGCTGTTAGGATCTGTCCCACATCTTGGCAGCTTGCTCATCAGCATCTTTAGCTTCAACCCAGCTCTTGCCCGTTTCGCCAGCCTCAAGCTTCCAAAATGGTGCCTTGGTTTTGAGGAAATCTATCAAAAACTCACAAGCAGCAAAAGCAGCTTTACGATGAGCACTGGTCACACCAATAAACACGATCTGCTCCCCTAGGGACATAGTGCCAACACGATGAATAATCGTCACCTTGTTAAGGGGCCAGCGTTCACGGGCTTCAGTCGCAATTTGATTCAATACCGACTCAGTCATTCCTGGATAATGTTCAAGAGTCAGATCAGTCACCGCGCTGCCATCGTTAAAGTCTCTAACTTTTCCGACAAAGGTAACCACAGCACCATCACTATTATCATCAGCTATCAGTGCATACTCTTCAGGAACACTAAAGTCCTGAGTTTGAACCAGCACCTTACTTACATTCGCGGACATGGTTAACCTCCGGTTACTGGTGGGAAAAAGGCGACTTCATCACCATCTTGCACCTGAGTATCCCAACCACTGATGGTCTGATTGACGGCCACAAGCAGTTTATCTGAGGCCAATACCTTACCCCACTTCTCATCTTTTGATGCAAGCACAGCACGAAGTGTTTCGGCACTGTTTATCTCAGCGGTCGCTTCAACTTGAATAGCACTCTCACCTAACAGCTCTCTTACTTGAGCAAAAAACAAAACATTAATCATATTTTTATACCTTGAAATGACCTGACTTACCGCCACGTTTCTCTAACAGACGCGTCTGTGAGATCACCATATCTTTCTGTACCGCTTTGCACATGTCATAGATGGTTAACGCCGCAACAGAGGCTGCCGTTAACGCTTCCATCTCAACACCTGTCTTACCTGACAGCTTACATAAGCTCGTGATACGCACTCGGCTATGCTCAGGTTGGGCTTCAAGCTCAACTTCAACCTTAGTCAGCATCAGAGGATGGCAAAGAGGAATAAGATCTGAGGTTTTCTTCGCAGCTTGTATGCCGGCAATACGCGCGGTTGCGAACACATCACCCTTATGGTGACTGCCACTCATGATCATCTCTAATGTTGCTGGAGCCATCTCGATAAAAGCTTCTGCGCGTGCTTCTCTTTCGGTAACCGCTTTCTCAGTTACATCCACCATATGGGCATTGCCATCGGCGTTAATATGGGTGAATTCATTACTCATTACATAAAACCTTAATCTGTTTCAGCTGTTACTTTACGATTGATTCTTTATTTACTCAGATACAGGCTTTTTTACATGCATCACAAAATTACACGGTCTGTGTCTGGCATCCAACTGCTCTTTGAGGATCTTTGTCCAACCCGTTCTGCAGGCACCAGTCGATCCCGGCAAGCAGAAAATGGCCGTTTGATTAGCAAATCCACCCAGCGCTCTAGATTGTACCGTCGAGGTACCTAGCTCAGTAAATGTGATATGCCTAAACAGCTCACCAAAACCCTCAATCTCTCTATCAAACAGAGGTTTGACAGCTTCTGGTGTATTATCTCGCTCAGTAAAACCTGTACCACCTGTGGTGATAACCACCTGCACCTCACTGGAAGCTATCCATTGAGAGAGCTGTGAGCGGATCGCATATTTATCATCTTTGATCAGTTTACGATCAACAAGCTTATGCCCAGCTTCTATTAAGTTATCTTCGAGAAACTGTCCGGAGGTGTCTTGGCTCAAATCTCTGCTATCGGAAAGAGTGAGTACCGCAATATTCAAAGGGATAAACTGGCTAGTAGTGCAATGGCCCATAGTAACTCTCTGTTTAATTATGTTTCGAAGAAGACTGAGAAATTATACCCATGACAGTTAGCAAAATAGTTGCACTAGGTCATGGGATTCACTTTATAAACATGAATTTAGCCACCGATAGAAGCTAAATGCTGCGTCACACCTGTAATACCGTCATGGAGGAAGTGTGTCTCTTTTTTCTGAGCAAGCTGGCCATGAAGTCGCTGGATCAACTCAGGTCTGTGAGACTCATCTTGCAATAGATCTCTAAGATCGACACCGTTTTCAGTAAACAGACACAGATGCAACTTACCGTTCGCCGATACACGTAATCGATTACAGCTAGCACAGAAATGTTTGTCATAGGGCATGATTAAACCGATACGCCCCTTATGATCATCTCGGCTAAAGTTTTGCGCAGGGCCATCATCGACCGCGGATTGATCCAAGCCCCAGCCATCGGCAAGCAGCTGAGATTTAATATCCGCCCCAGCAAGATGGTGTGCTTGGAAATAATCACGCCCAAGTCCCGTCTCCATCAATTCGATAAAGCGCAGATCTATGGGAGTATTTTTAATCCAGTGCAGGAAACGTGGCAGATCTTTATCGTTCAAGCCTTTCAGCAGAACCGCATTGATCTTCACCCGTTCAAATCCAGCGTCTAGAGCAGCGTCTATGCCCCGCATCACCTCATCAAACTTATTCTCGCCAGTGATCTGATAAAACATCTTAGGATCTAGACTGTCGACCGACACATTGATGCGCCTTAAGCCTGCGTTATACCACTCTTTAGCATGCTTCTCTAAACGGTAACCGTTTGTCGTTGTTGCGATGGTTTTAATCTTATCGTTATCAGCAACCGCACGAATAATATCGGTAAAGTCTTTACGCAGCGTAGGTTCGCCGCCTGTGATACGAATTTTTTGAGTGCCGACTTCAGCAAAAGCCGCGACTAAGTTTTCAATCTCGCTAAGCGCCAAAAACTTAGAACGACCATTGGGTCGATAGCCATCGGGGAGGCAGTAAGTACATTTGAAATTACACACATCAGTGACTGACATGCGCAGATAGTGAAACCTTCGACCAAAATTGTCTTGTAGTTGAGACATGATCACCTTTCCAAGTAAGGGGAGGTGAGAGAATTTCTTATCACACCCCGGTGGCGATATTGCCACGGCTTAGCGTCCATATCCGTTGACGTAGGACAAAAAGCTCGGAGAACCGTCAGTGAGCAATTATAGGCCTATTTGCTCTCTGAACCCTAGCTTTAAAGCGTTATTTCTTGCTCAGGATCAATTGAGCGTTAACATTTTGTGACGACACTCACATTCAAAGAAGAGATGCGGTAGACTCATATCACTGTGCCATCGGCTTATTTTGTTGTAAGGTGGTGAGCATGATTAAAACACCCGTTTAACGGGGAAATGTACCTAGAGGTGAAGTGATGGAACGCGAATCGATGGAGTTCGATGTCGTTATTGTTGGAGCCGGTCCCGCGGGATTAGCCACAGCATGCCGACTAATGCAGGTGTCGAAAGACAGCGGACAGGAGATAACTGTCTGTGTGGTAGAGAAAGGTTCAGAGGTGGGGGCCCACATTCTTTCTGGCGCGGTATTTGAACCCACAGTACTCGAGGAACTATTTCCCGATTGGCGTGACACAGGCGCACCACTACATACGGCTGTGGAAAGCGACGAGATCCATATGTTGAGTTCAGCCTCAGCTTCACGCGCCATGCCTAACGCGCTTCTGCCCAAAACCATGCACAACGAAGGCAACTATATTATCAGTGTTGGCAACTTGGCTCGCTGGTTAGCCGAACGTGCAGAGGAGCTTGGCGTCGAGATATTCCCTGGTTTTCCCGCAAGCGGCCTGCTCTTCAATGAAGATCAAAGTGTTAAAGGCATACTCATAGGTGATATGGGTGTCGGTGCCGATGGTCAGGAGAAGGGAAGCTATGAGCCAGGTATGGAGCTGCATGCTAAGTACACTGTATTTAGTGAAGGTTGCCGTGGTCATTTAGGTAAACAGTTAATAGAAAAATATCATCTGGATAATGGCAAAACCCCACAACATTATGGTTTAGGGTTTAAAGAGATCTGGAAAGTCCCCAGCGAACAACATCAGCAAGGTAAAGTGGTCCATACTGGTGGCTGGCCTCTCACCGATGGCGCTTCCGGTGGTGGCTTCCTCTACCATCTCGAAGATAATCAAGTGGCTGTGGGTCTTATTGTCGATCTTAACTACCAAAATCCACACCTTAGCCCTTTCGATGAGTTCCAGCGCTATAAGACACACCCAGTTATCGCTCAATACCTAAAAGATGGCGAGCGTCTAAGTTATGGAGCGCGGGCGATCACTAAGGGCGGCCTTAATTCACTGCCTAAGATGAGCTTCCCCGGTGGACTTATCATAGGTTGTAACGCTGGCACCCTGAATTTCGCCAAAATCAAGGGTACACACACCGCCATGAAGAGTGGTTTGCTCGCGGCAGAAACCATAGGTCAGGCAATTATGGCTGGCGTAGAGGGCGGAAAAGATCTCGACTGCTTTGCTGAGAGATTTGAGCAGAGCTGGCTACAGGAGGAGTTGTATAAATCCCGTAACTTCGGTCCAGCCATGCACAAATTCGGCACTTACTTAGGTGGCGCCTTTAACTTTATCGATCAGAACTGGTTCGGTGGTAAGTTCCCTATCACCTTAAGGGATGAGAAACCCGACTATGCTCAGATGGCTGATGCCAGCGCCTACAGTAAAATTGATTACCCTAAGCCCGATGGCAAGTTGAGTTTCGACAAGCTCTCCTCTGTGTATCTGTCCAATACCTTCCATGAAGAAGATCAGCTCTGTCACCTCAAACTACAAGATGCGCGTATCCCTATCGACGTCAACTTAGTTAAGTTTGATGAGCCAGCTCAACGATACTGCCCAGCCGGTGTCTATGAGGTGATCGAGGAGGAGGGTGAAAAGAAATTTGTCATCAATAGTCAAAACTGTATCCACTGTAAAACCTGTGATATTAAAGACCCAAGCCAGAATATCACTTGGGTAACGCCTGAGGGCGGTGGTGGACCAAACTACCCCAACATGTAAAAAGCAGATAAACGCACTCTTATGAGTGCGTTTTTACTTTAAGATGTAAATAAAACATTGCGCTTATGTCAGAAAATAACCATAATCCAACTCTCTAATAAAGCGTAAATTTCATACCAAACGCTAAGTTTCTACCGAAACAACACATCCTACATTGTCACCCAATTTACTTTCGCCAACTGAGATAACGTCAGCAGGTCGCTAACTATGAAATTTAATATGCTCACCATTAAACAGAAGATACTCCTCACGGTTACGCTTGCCGTACTCCTATCCACCGCCTTAGTTGGCGTACTGAGCCAGCGTAGCGCAAAGCATGTGGTCGAACAGCGGATGCTGACCTCTGAACTGCCCAATATGCTGCAGCAGATCCGCAACAAGGTTGAGTTGGATATCAATAGTTTAATGAATGCTGCCGAACAGCTGGCTAATAACCATATGTTGATCGAATGGTTAGAGAATGATCGCCCAGCTGAAAGCGAGCAGTTAGTCACTAAGCAGCTACAGAGAATTAAGAGCCAATATGGACTCGCTCAAGCTTCATTTGCCGATAGAGAGACAGCGGCTTACTACACGCAAGATGGTTTTTTACGCTTATTAAACCCCTCTCAGGACGGCTGGTTTTTCGATTATAAAAACAGTGGTCAAGAGCGCATGCTCAATGTGTTTACCGAAGCCAATGGTGAGGTAAAACTCTTTATCAACTATCAGCAACCCAATGGCCGTGGACTAGTGGGCTTAGCCAAGTCGCTTGATGATATGGTTGCTCTTTTGGAATCCTTTAAAATTGAGGAGACGGGCTTCGTCTATCTTGTGGATGCTCAGGGGCAAGTAAAGCTTCATCCAGACACTAAGCAGATTGGTAAAGGCTCCCTAAGCAACTTCTACCGCGAAGGGAACACTAATGCTCTACTGAACCGCAGTGATTTTAGCCTGCTAAAAACTGAGGTTGATGGTGAATCCATGTTAGTGGCCAGTAGCTATATCCCTTCGATGAACTGGTACCTTGTTGCTCAAGTCCCAGAAGCTGAGATCTTCGCCCTACTGCAGGAGTCTGCTTATCAGATCTTAATCTGGACCCTATTGATTGCAGGCGCATTTATTATTTTAGCCATATTTGTCGCAGGGTCAGTGAGCCGACCAATCTCAGTTGTCGCCTCCATGCTGCAAGATATCGGTGAGGGTGAAGGGGATCTTCGTCAGCGTCTTCCTGTAGAGGGAAATGATGAGCTAACTCTACTGGCTAAAGGTTTTAACAGCTTTATCAGTAAGATCCAAAGCTCAATTATCGAAGTGACCGAGACCAGCGAGCAGCTTAGCCTCTCGGCAAAAGATGTAGCCACTCAGGCGCAACAAACCCTTAGTGATAGCCAACTACAGAAAGATCAAACCATGATGGTCGTCGCTGCAATCAATGAGATGGGCGCAACAGTCAATGAGATCGCTGGTAGTGCCGCTCAGGCAGCCGATACCGCAAGAGATGCCGATACTGAATCCAGTTCAGGTCAAGTGGTTGTACTGCGTGCTAGAGACACCATTAATCAGCTTTCTGGCGATGTTGAATCTGTTGGTGAGGTGATCGAATCTTTAGCTGTTCACACTAAATCAATCGGCGGTATTTTAGATGTCATTCGCGCCATATCTGAGCAGACGAACCTACTAGCCCTGAACGCGGCTATCGAAGCCGCTCGCGCCGGTGAAGCGGGTCGTGGTTTTGCAGTGGTAGCCGATGAAGTTAGAAATTTAGCATCACGCACAGCAACATCGACCAACGAAGTTCAGATCATGATCGATAAACTACAAGCCGAGGCAAGCAGAGCCGTCGATGCTATGTCCCTAAGTCGCTCTCGCTCTCAAGAGGGGGTTATTGCAGTCGATGAAGCAAGTATGTCGCTTTCAGGGATCAGTGAACAGATTGGCCAGATCACAGACATGAACATTCAAGTCGCTGCAGCGACTGAAGAGCAATCAACAGTTGTTGAAGATATTAATCGTAATGTCACAGAGATCAATGAGATAACCCAAAGAACTGCAGATACATCAGAAGCAGTTGCCCAGGCAAGTCAGTCGTTGAATCAACTGGCTCATCGTTTGGATAGTTTAGTGGCGGGTTTTAAGGTTTAATAACATCGGAATGATATTGCCAGTTCCTAGACCCTTGAGCCTAGGAACTCGGCATTAGACCGATTAGCTTCGTGGCTTTAAAAATTTAATCGACATGGGATATTGATAACTTATCCCTTCGCTGGCTTTCATGGCTGCAATAATCGTAAAGACGATATCGACCACCGCAAGTATACCGATCAAGATAAACCCAATACCCACAAACATCAAAATGGCACTGATCATCATGTAGATCATTAAACTTATCTTAAAGTTTAAACAGTTACGACCACACTCATCAACAAAAGCTATCTCATCACGCTTCATCAACCAAACAATTAACGGACCGAGTATGCTGCCAAAGGGGATGATATAACCTGCAAAACTTGAGGCATGCACAGCAATCCCCATGTTACGCTCATCTTGGCTAAGCGCTTCTTTATCTTCTTGTACTTCAACCTGTGCTTCTTCTGTCACCTTTCCTCTCCTTGAATGATTTAACTCGCTTGTGGACCAAACAGACGTATCTGCCAGTTCTCAATCTTTTGGCTCTCCAACCTTCTCTGTAAACTATTTACCCAAGAGGTGGCGAGCCCTTCACAACTGACCAGACGATCATAAGCTGATGCATCAAATTCAGGTGCAAAGTAGATAGCCATAGCGTCACGCACACTTATCTCTGTACGTCGCTCTAACAGGGTTACACTATCATCTTGTTGGATCACACCTGGTTTGAGCACTCGATAAAACCAGCCACACAGGCCGCTGGTCTGCATCGCAAGTGCAAACTCCTTATGGCCAAACTGTTGGTTTAACTTGAAACATGGCGATCTGGGTTGAGTCACCTGTAGCTGAACTTCACCGATAGCAATAATATCACCGATATTGACCTGAACCTCATCTAGCCCAACGGTACTGATGTTCTCGCCCATGGCTGGCGCATCCTTAAAACCCGCCATCATATCCCAGCGGCGATATTGACCATAATGCTCTCGAGGAAAGTGATGTAAAACTCTATCTAGCCCACCATGATGCTTAGGATCGGCTTGAGCATCACCACAGACCCGATCAACATTGACCTCTAATCTGGTGGAGGACTTTTTATTGGCTATCCCACTAATAATCCCTGTCGACTCACTGAACTCTTCGCCCAGATATAGACCCGATAAACGTTTAACCAGTAACTGCTCCGACATTTAATCTACTCCTCCTAAGTCAATTCTTTCTCCCAAGAAGCTAGCATGGCTAATGGGATAGCACCACCTGATCACGTCCTCTATCTTTTGCCTGATAAAGTGCAACATCAACTCGATTGATCAGATCGGCTCTAGGCTCACCAAGCTTATATTGAGCGACACCAGAACTAACTGTAATACCGATCTCATGCTCATTGACACTGATTTTTCGCTCGGCGATCGACTCTCTAATTCTCTCTGCCATATCGGCAGCATGACTAAGGTCAATATTAGGCAGAAGCAGTAAAAACTCCTCTCCCCCCCAGCGACAGACAATATCTTCGCTCCTCAGCTGATGCCGAATTATATTTGCCACAGTCTTAATCACGAGATCGCCAATGCTGTGGCCAAAGTTATCATTCACACTCTTAAAGTAATCGATATCCAGCAAAATGACCGACACAGGCACGGCTGAGCTCTCGGCGTTTTGTAGTGATTGGGAGAAATACTCTTCAAACATCTGCCGGTTGGTGGCACCTGTAAGTTTATCAGTTGACGCCATCACCTCTAACTTTCTCTGATAACGACCCAAGGTTAGATTCGCAATCACTAAAATCACAACAATAACCAATAAACCAAGCACTATGTTGACCCAGAAGGTATTTAAGATCTTCTTCTCTCCCTCTGCCTCCTCCTGTTCAACCATCAAGTACCATTTAAAATCAGACACCATGCGCGAATTCAGATAAACAGTTTTATTATCTCTAACATAGGAGAAAGAGGCGCTCGGGCTGGTCAGAATACGGGTAGCATACTTCTCTAACCCTGGTGAACTTTGTAGTGTCTGGCTGCCTGAATACTGCTCTCCATGAAGGGTGACATGCCCCTCGGTATCAACAAAATAGACTCGGCGGTTATAACGTTTCTGGTAAAGTTTTATCAGCTTTTGTACCCGCTCTACCGCTAAACCAACACCGGTCACACCGATAAAGTTGCCTTCAAAGTCATGCACCTTGTAGTTAACGTAGACGACTGTGCGGCTTCTATTTGCAGTATCAAGATCGATATTCACTTCATAGGACTCAGATGTTGGCAGCGAGCGAACACGAAAATACCAAGCATCATTGGGATCCGTATCTTCAATCTTTTTGAGTACGCCAGTGGAGTGGTAATACTTTCGACTCTTCTCTGAGACAAAAAAGCTAGTGACAGTATCGTATTTATTCTGAATCTCTTTCAGATAGCGGATCAACTGCTGGGGATCCTCCTCATCATTGATGGTCCAATCCCTAACAAAAGTGTCTTGAGCCATTAACGAGGAGATAAAGATAGGTTGCAACAGATCTTGCTGGATCTCTGAATAGATATTGTCGCTGGTGAGGGGTAAAGTATTCTCTGAGATCTGCTCACTCAGTGAGTCGTGAGCTACTTTATAACTGATACCACTGGTAAAAATAAATGCAGTTAGCAAAAGAACCGATAGGATCCAGATAAACCGCTTCTTATCACTCCATACAGCCTTTCCCATTTACACCTACCCAATACTTTTAATTCATAGCCCTTATATCTGAGCTTTTAATTAACAACGCTTTAAAGCTTAACTTAAAAACAGGTTTAATTGCATCAAAATTAAGCGAATAGTGAATTTGGGATAAAAAATGCCTCGCTGTTAGCGAGGCAAAATAGGAAGGAAACTCAGGATAATGATCTGCATTGAATAGATGTGGTTAATATAAAAGTTAAACACTACAAATTAATGTCAGCGATATAACAGATTAATGACACAGATTGGTATTAATTGTTCAGATACTGCTTCAGTCCCTCCCCAGGAATGGAACTTTGTGTGGCAACCGCAAACCCTGCCCACACCCCAGCTTCCTTCATGGACTCAAGAATGCCTAATCCTGTGGTAAGTCCATGTATTAAACCTGCCGCATAGGCATCACCAGCGCCAGTCGTATCGATAACCTCAGACAGTGTCGCCTCCACCTGTTGGCAGTCATCCTGGGTATACAGATAAGCGCCATCAGCACCGTCGGTCACAATAAAATATTTAAGAGAATCTCCAGCTATGGTCAATCCATACTCCCATGGAGAGAGCTGACTGCGCCCCTGCATATCAGTTTTCGACGCAATCAAGATATCACAAGGCCTAGGGCGTTCATCCTTGGCTAATTGGGCTAGTACCAAGCAGTTTTTCAGTGCTGTTTTAGCCCAACTAACACTTCCCTCAGCCGAGGAGTTAAAATATACCGCGTCCCATTGCTGCCACACTGGTGGTGATGCTAGCTCAAATACAGGCCTTTGAGGACGAATAATAGTGCGTTCACCATCCGGAGTCATCACAAGTAACATCTCACAGGAGTTCTCTTTATGACGTTGAATAAGGTGACAATCTATCCCTTGAGTGCTCGCTTCAGCAAGCAACCAATCCCCCACCTTATCCCTACCAACTTGACTCACAAGGGCAACCCTATGTTTGGCCCAAACCAGTCCAATTCCGGTGTTGGCTCCGCCGCCACCCAGTCTTTGTCCACCATCTTGGTAATGAAAACGCCCGCCCATCTGTAAGGGTCTATCCAGATTCAGAATACGATCACAGTTGAGGTTAGCCACGAGAAGAATATTAGCCATAATAGTTCCGAGAAATTGGCGTCAGAAATCTATAATAGAGTAATACAGGCATAAACCGCATCCTCTTTTAGTCGAAAGAGTAGACTAGCGCTTAATGATAAACATACCTTCACTGGCGGGGCGGCTAAGTTTAAAACCGAACTTCTCATACAGCTCAGGAACATCAGCCATTAAGGTAATATAGGCGCCCTTTGGAGCATCTCTATCAAGGTATTCCATGATGGCTTGCATAAGCATTCTGCCATAACCTCTACCTTGATACGCAGGATCTACCGCGATATCGACAATCTCAAAATTCAGTGCGCCGTCCCCCACCACTCTTCCCATACCCACGACATATTGATGAACCAACACCTGTACCCCAAACAAACTGCGGGGCAAGCCAACTCTGGCCGCCTCAATTGATCTTGGTGATAATCCAGATATATCTCTTAAACGGGTAAAATCTTCTGCTGACACAACGGTTTCAATTAACTTTGCATCCATTCTGATCAACTCACTAACCTCCGTTACCACTGCGCCACTCCGACGCTAACATCGCATACTGAAACTCACTGCCCCAGGCACCTTTAAAGAAGACATTTTCGATAAAATGTGCCTCGCGTCGAAAACCCACTCTTTCCAATAACAACCAAGAGGGAAGATTCTCGCAGTCAGTCGTCGCTATCACCCTGTGAGGTTTTAAATTTGAAAAGAGGTAAGTTAGCAAACCAATTACCGCTTCAGATGCGTACCCTTGTCCCTGAAAATCTGGGGCAAACGTAAAACCTATCTCAATCTGCTCTCCATCGATAAAATGAACAGCCAGATCTCCCAGCATCTGTTTAGAGTCCTTAGTTAATATGGCCAGTTGGAACCAATGACCTAAACTGCCAAATTCTGCTCCCTGCATCTCATCAAATAGAGTCAACGCATCCTGATAACTGTACTCGGTCCAGCTTTGATATTTAGCGACCTCTGGAAGGGCACGATAATCGGCAAATGCCTGTAGATCGCCAGACTCAAATTGACGGCAGATAATACGTTCTGTCTGAAATAACAGTTCCATGCACAGTTCCTCACTCACGGTAATATGTCCCTTTCGGCGCTGCGCCAAAAAGTGGCATTGCAGTTTGCATCTGCTCAGGTGGAAATCCCTTTACTGATCGCTGATGACTCTCGACAGAATCCCACCTCTCTATCACAGCAAACTCATTTACCTCTCCCTCTTTACGCAACACTTGATAGGAGAGGCAACCTTTTGAGCCTTGAATGTAGGGCGCAAGTGAGAGTAGAAACTGGTACAGAGCCTCAGCTTGTCCTGGTGCGGCTTGAAACTCTCCAACTCGAACAATCATACTCTCTAGCCTCATCTTAAAACTGATATCACCAAAACTACCCTAAATAATCTCTTAAGCAAATACCTCAGGAAACAACTCAAGCTTTCGTACTGCTAATTTTTACTCAGCCACTAGGCATGACCCGAAAGCCAATCTTTATGTAAGAGATCTCTCAAGCTTCTGTCAGAAAAAGGGTAGGCTGAAATATCCACATCAACAACAAAACTATAACCATTTGTTTTACAAAGAAAATCATTAAAGGCTTATCTAAATATGAAAATTTACATCACAGTCACTTTTTAACTGTATATAAAGCTTGATAAAATACAATCAACATCAGGGAAGACTAGGATTATTGAATGGAATCAATAATTAGCATAGATGAATTACTGGGTAATATAGGCACACCAGAGAGCAAGCTAAGGCGATACCAGGCCTGTCTTAATGAGTTCGACCGACTCAATTACGATGATCCCTTTATCAGGCAGATACGTGAGGAAGCAAGGAGGTTGGAACAGAAGATTAAGGAGTCTAAGACGCAAAATACTTGGTTCAAATTTAGCGAATAGACCAAGTTTGCAACTGACCACCGAACCTCTATTGAGCAGCCTCTGCTGCCCAGATAAAGTTACCAAGAGTGACGAAAATAATCGATAAAAGCACGGGTCTTCGCCGGCAGATAAGCTAACTGCTGGTAGTAGCCCCACATGGAAAAGCGCTGACTTTCAATATGATTTAAGACAGGCATAAGCTCTCCACAAGCAAGCTCTCTCTCAATAATCATCCTAGGAATATAGGCGATCCCCATCCCCTGCACCGCAGCTTGAATAATGACCTCAGTATTATCACTCACCAACCTTCCTTTCACTTCGACACTCTCCTCACCTAAATACCAAAGGTAAGAGCGATTCTCTTTTCCATAACAGAGGCAACTATGTTGAACCAGCTCCTCAACATTGTGAGGACTACCATGCTTATCAATATATTCAGGTGAAGCAAACAGGCCATTACGGTATTCACACAGCGGCACACCAACAAAAGTACCTGAGTCGAACGTTTCTATATGCCTTGCAAGAGAGATATCGGCACTGCGCAATGGTAAGTCATCGTAATCAACCGACAATAACTCCAACTTAATCTCAGTAAAATTAGCATTAAAACCGGGCAACATAGGCATTAACACTCGACTTAAAACAGGGGCTGGTGCGGCTACAGTCAAACGACCACTGGGGCTCTCTCCTAATGTAGCGGTTTCATCAACCAAAGACTGCCAACGTCCACTAAGTTCTCTCACTTCCTGATAAAAGTGCTCACCCGCTTCAGTGATTACAATGCTCCGTGTCGAGCGCTTCAGCAGTTGTACCCCGAGCTCAGATTCCAACTCAGCCAAGCGCTTACTCACAGCCGATGGACTGATGTTGAGAGCCTTAGCTGTCGCTACCATAGAACCCAGCTCAACGATTAACTTAAAGAGCTGTGCCCTCTCAAATGACCCCACATTATTTCCTATTAAGAAATTAATACTTTATGAAACCGTAGATTATCTACTTCAGAATAACAATTAAACTCTATAAAACATTGAAAAGATAAGTAAGGAAGATTACAGATGTATATAGTGGAAACCGTTAGCTGGACAGCAAAAACAGGTGTAGAAGCAGAGCAGATGATCGATGCTGTAGAGAAGATGGTACCGGACCTGCAAAAAGTACCGGGATTCAGATATCAATCTCTTTCGTTGAAGGAGTCAATACAAGGAGATAACTCAGAAGATGCATCGAGCCAATGGTTACAGCTCTACTACTGGGACACGGTAGAGACTGCACATAACTCCAATGCCATCATGGCACCAACCGACTCACTAAACCATTTAATCAGCCTAATAGAGCCAGATAGCATAGCCATTGATATCTTCACCCCTTTGCAGCAATCATCCCCACTCACAGTTGATTAGAGCAGAAAACCAAAAAGGTTGAAGCTCAGCCTCAACCTTTTAGTCAAATACAGCCTTAGTGCGTTAAAAGAAGCTACATATCACAAGGCTTCAAAGGTTTACGCAGCTGAGCGCGGACATTATCCATGCCCGAATAGAACTCCTTCATCATCAATAACCCCATCATCTTGCCGTTATCGGTCACAATCAGCTTATCAGGGTCGGTAGGATCATTCTTGATTGCCCCGATCACCTTCATCGAGGTCATCTCTTTAAAGAGTGCGGTATCTAAGTTCACACCAAAAGTTTCACGGAAATACTTACGGGACAAACGACCAGAGAACATCCCCAGTAGGAAGCGATACTGCATCACATCTTTCTTGCTGTAGTTCTTCTGCTGCTCAACCCCCATGCGTCCTGCATTGATATTTTCATGATACTTTCTAAGGGAGAAGTTATTCACATAAAGGGTGTCATCCAAGAAACTAAATGACCCTGAACCCACACCTAAGTACTCATCATAATCGATAACGTACTCATCGAAACCTTCGTTGTTAGCCTTACCAAACGCCCATGCAGACAGTTGATTGTATTGTCCGTTTAAACTATTAAGGATCTGGCGATACTGACGAGCCATATCTCCCTGAGACGCTGCCAATTTACCCTTCACACTCTTACGTGTCTGATGCGTGATCATCAAGGGATAGGTGGTGATCTGACGAGGATCTAACTTAGAGGCCATATCTAAGTCATGTTGAATAATCTCATCGGTTTGCCCACGGAAGCCAAAGATCAGATCGACGTTGATAATAGGAAACAGCTCTTTAGCCGCCATGATCTTATCGAATGTCTGTTGACCCGAACCGAACTTATCTAGCCTATCTGTCATCGCTAGAATATCATCATTAAAACTCTGAACCCCGATAGACATGCGATCGACTAAACCCTCGAGCTGTTTAAACTCAGGGCTATCTAAGTGCTGAGGGTCCGACTCACATGAGACCTCTTTAATATTTGGAAACAGGGTTTTCGCATGCTCAATGGTACGGGCGAGCTCATCTTCCAGCACAGTTGTTGTGCCGCCACCGATATACATGGACTCAAAGTCATAACCCAGCGCCTTCACCATATCCATCTCTTTACGTAGAGAGATAAAGTAAGCGCGAGCCTTATCTTCTTTAAATAGGAAACGGTGGAAGGTGCAGAAAGAGCAGAGCGTGTGGCAGAAAGGCACATGGGCATAGAGCATATACTTCTTACCCTCTACTGGTGCAGGCATCATATCTGCCGACTGAGTATCGAGTCGCAAATTTCTATCAACATAGAACTGCATCACCCGCTCCATAGAGCTAAGCATCCAGTTAGGGACAGTAATATCAGCCTGGTAAGGCTTAATAATTTCACTGCCAGCTGATTGAATAATTGACGACATAGAGATCCTTAAATTAGCAGTTACAGAGTTTATTAGCCGTGAAGAAAATAGAACTTATGCGATGGCACGGCCAAAATGCAGAGCACAAAAATACCACTTTAGAGTTAATCAAAATGTGAACTGGTTATAAGTTACTATCACCTAGCAGGGAAAACTGAGGAATTTTGTTAAGCGAGTCATGTTTTAGTTGTTGCTCAATAAATAGCTAAAACCCAGATATAAAAACACCCCGCAAGTTTCCCTGCGAGGTGTTTTAAAAAAGCTCCTAGCGCCTAGGACCTAGGTACTCAACACTAAAGACTAGTCTTTATACTTAAGCGTACCGTTCTCTTTGATCTCATCGAACCAAAGGTTGTGGTGTTGGCTTGCCCATGTTTCGTCACAATATCCAGACACCATACACTCCATACCACCTTCAGACATAACCGTTGCCATAAAGATATGCACGATTGAGAAAGCAGTAATGATGATAGCGGCAACAGAGTGAAGCACTAACGCAATTAGACTTAATGTACGGCTAGGCTCGAACAAGTTCGGGAATAGCAGTAGCATGCCTGAAGCAGAGATCACTAGACCAAATACTGCAAATGCCCAGAACCATAACTTCTCACCTGCGTTAGCAAAACCAGCATCAGGGTGCTTACCTTTGAATGGACCGAAGTTGATGTAACCACCAACCACCATCATCCACTTAAGGTCATACATCTTAGGCAGCTGATTTTTAGCCCACAGCACAGTCATAAGCGCCCAACCTAACATGAACGGGATCGCCATGAAGTCATGCACCTGTTTGGCACCGTAAACTAAGCCTGCCCATAGGCCTTCACCTATGTATGGCTGGAAGAAGAAACGTCCTGCCAACAGAGTCAGACCAGTCAAGATCAGCAGTAGACATGGGATCGCGCCTAACCAGTGGATTGAGACATCAAACTTAGACCAGCGGTAGACCAGTTTACCTGAGTAGCCACCATGTAGCTTAGAGATACCGTTAATCTTTATGAAAACCACAAAGATGATGATCATGCCAAATAGCGCAGCCATTAACGCTGGTGCTAATAGGTCGCTACGTAACTCTAGGACACGAAGATCATAGGTATTGATCGGCTGATTGTGGAACTCACCATGAGAGGTAGTCACACCAGTGGCGCCCGCTTGTAACTGAGACCAGATCTGACCATCAGTAGCAACAGGCTGCTCTGCTCCAGCTTGAGCTAGACCGATAGCGCTGAACATTAGCACTAAGGTCAAGCCAATCTGTTTGAACCAATTGTTCATATTACATCCTTATCTTCCACACCATGTCGCCATGGTGTGGATAATTGGGCTGAATACAGGCTAGGGATTAACCCCAGATTGCATTTTTAGAGCCACGGTATGCAACACGCTCACGGAAGATTGAAGAGATAATCTCTGCATCACCCGCAAGTAACGACTTAGTCGCACATAGCTCAGCACACATAGGCAGCTTACCTTCAGCGATACGGTTCGAACCGTACTTCTGACGCTCAGCATCTGAGAAGTTCTCTTCTGGGCCACCGGCACAGAAAGTACACTTGTCCATCTTGCCGCGGCTACCAAATGCACCCTTTTTAGGGAACTGAGGAGCACCGAATGGGCAAGCATAGAGACAGTAACCACAACCGATACAGGTATCTTTGTTGTGCAGTGTTAAACCATCTTCAGTCTTGTAGAAGCAGTTTGCAGGACACACAGCCTGACAAGGAGCGTCGGTACAGTGCATACATGCCACTGATATTGATGCTTCACCTGGCACACCATCATTGATGGTAACAACGCGGCGACGTTGGATACCCCACTCTAGAGCAGAGTCGTTTTCGTTCTTACATGCTGTGACACAACCATTACATTCGATGCAACGCTTGGTATCACACAAAAATTTCATTGTAGCCATAACGGCATTTCTCCTAGCTAATTCTGCATTTAGGCTTTAGTTATCTGACAAAGCGATGCTTTCGTTTCTTGCATCTGAGTCACAGGGTCATAACCATAAGTCAATGCAGTATTCGCAGACTCACCAATAACATAAGGAACTGTGCCTTCTGGGTAGTTAGGCGCTAAGCTTTCGCCATGCATCACACCAGAGAAGTGGTACGGCATCCAAGTCACACCAGGTTTAACGCGAGGCGTAACCATGGCCTGGATCTTAATACGACCACCTTCAGCACCCTCTAACCACACAGTGTCGCCGTTGCGGATACCGCGATCAGCAGCGTCAGCAGGGTTAATCTCAACAAACATCTCTTGTTGAAGCTCTGCAAGCCATGGGTTAGAACGAGACTCTTCACCACCACCTTCGTATTCAACCAGACGACCAGAGGTCAGACCTAATGGGTACTGAGCTGTGTTGTCATTGTCTTGAATTGTCTTGTACAGCGTCGGTAGACGGTGGACTTGCATATCAGCATAAGTTGGATACTTAGCCACAAGATCACGACGAGGAGTGTATAGCGGCTCACGGTGAACAGGCACTTGATCAGGGAAGGTCCACACGATACAACGCGCTTTAGCGTTACCATAAGGGATACAACCATGCTTCATGGCCACACGCTGGATACCACCAGAAAGGTCAGTCTTCCAGTTTTTACCGTCAGCTTCCGCTTTCTCTGCCGCAGTCAGGTCATCCCACCAGCCAAGTTGCTTAAGCATCTCAGCGGTAAACTCTGGATAACCGTCTTGGATTTCGCTTCCTTTAGAGTAGCTACCATCGGCAAGAATGTTCTCACCCTTGTATTCCACACCATAACGAGCACGGAAGTTACCGCCACCCTCAAGCACATGCTTGTGTGTGTTATAAAGAATTTGAGTACCAGGATGCTTCTGCTCTGGTGTACCCCAACATGGCCAAGGTAAACCGTAAGTTTCGCCCTTCGCAGGACCGCCCTCAGCTTCAAGCGTCTTGTTGCTGAATGTGCCCCAGTTCATGGTGTGCTGCTTGATACGCTCAGGGCTTTGGCCTGACATACCAATTGTCCACATACCACGGTTAATTTCGCGAGTAATGTCTTCAATAACAAGCAGATCGTTAGCATTCTTAGCGATACGCTTAGTGTACTCATCGGCGAAACCAAGTTTCTGAGATAGACGGTACATGATCTCAAGATCTGTCTTAGACTCGAACAATGGCTCGATAACTTTCTCACGCCACTGCTGGCTACGGCCAGAGTTAGACACAGAACCTTCAGTTTCAAACTGAGTCGCTGCTGGTAGTAGATACACACCATCTGTACGGTTGTGCATAACACCCGCCATTGTTGGGAAAGGATCCACAACAACCACAGTGTCCATCTTATCTAGTGCTTCACGCACATCGCGCTGACGGGTTTCAGTGTTAACTGACTGTCCCCAGAAGAAAGCCATACGAACACGGTCTTTCTGAGCCAACTTTTCAGGCGTCTCAAGTACACCATCGTGCCAGCGAGAACATGGGATACCAGGTGTGTTCATAGGAACGCGACCTAGGTATTCATTTTGGTCGAAACGACCTTTAACCCAATCAAAGTCTAGGTCCCAAACATGGGTCCAGTGCTTCCAAGAGCCAGTCTTAAGACCGTAATAGCCAGGTAGCGTATCGAATAGCAGACCTAAGTCTGTTGCCCCCTGTACGTTATCGTGACCACGGAAGATGTTAGTACCACCACCAGACACACCCATGTTGCCAAGGGCAAGCTGAAGAATACAGTAAGCACGAGTGTTCGCATTACCCACGTGATGCTGAGTACCACCCATACACCAAACTACAGTCCCTGGACGGTTGTCGGCCATAAGCTTAGCAGCTTGATAAACTTCAGCTTCGCTAACACCAGTAACATGCTCAACCTCTTTAGGTGGGAACTTCTTCGCCTCTGCGCGAATTGACTCCATCTCGAACACACGCTCTTTGATGAAAGTCTTATCTTCCCAACCATTTTCAAAGATGTGCCAAAGCATACCGTAGATAAATGGAATATCAGTACCTGGACGCAGTGCACAGTGAAGATCAGAGTGAGCGGCAGTACGAGAGAAACGAGGATCAACCACGATAATCTTAGCGTTGTTCTTCTCTTTCGCGAGCAGAATATGCTGCATAGCAACAGGATGCGCTTCAGCCGGGTTCGCCCCGATGAAGAAGATTGCGTTTGCATTCTGAATATCGTTGAAAGAGTTAGTTTGCGCACCGTAGCCCCAAGTGTTAGCAACACCGGCTACCGTGGTAGAGTGACAGATACGTGCAGAGTGATCGACGTTGTTCGTACCCCACATAGCTGCAAATTTACGATACATGTAGCAGCCTTCGTTCGAGAACTTAGCACTACCCATAAAGTAAAGTGAATCAGGACCTGACTCTTTACGGATATCTAGCATCTGGTCGCCAACTTCGTTGAAAGCTTGCTCCCAAGATAGTTTCTTCCACTTGCCATCAACAAGCTTCATTGGGTATTTAAGACGCTTCTCACCGTGACCATGTTCACGCAGAGCAGCACCTTTTGCACAGTGACCACCAGCATTGAAAGGATGATCAAATGCAGGCTCTTGACCTGTCCAAACACCATTTTGAACTTCAGCGTATAGACCACAACCTACCGCACAAGCACTACATACAGTACGCTTGATCTCGATTGGTGCATCATGTGGGATATCTTTAGCTTCAGCTTTACGCATCATGCCAGTACCCAAAAGTGAAGCTGCAGCAATACCACCAGATGTGATACCAGCATGCTTCATAAACTGACGACGGCTAATACCTAGAGTCTTTTTCTCAACTTTAGGTGCCTCGTTGGATTTGCGAGTTAATTGCATCGCTCGAACACTCCTAATTTAGCTACGTAGGCTGTTGTAATAACTGCGAATATGATTTGTTTCGTGATAGCCGTCAGTGCTTTTAGCACTCACATTGCTCTCTGTTGCTTGCGCAGCACTGATACCTGTAGCGGCTAGGGCGACAGTCGCCGTTCCGCCTATGGTGAGTGCTTTCAGCAAAGATCTGCGGTTCAGATCAGGCTGTTGCTTTTTCATTCTTGCTCCTGGTGTGAAAGGGTTACTTTTTGTTATTTGTAATAGTCAGAACACCTTTATCGATTAACCTCTAGCGCGGTCACTTGTTATCCAAGTGTTATCTTTTAACGAGTTGCTATGTACAAAATTTTGATTATTAAAAGCATCCATAAATTTCACGGGCAATATAAGAGAATTAATAAGCAGAAAAATTGATCTAACCCCGATTCAGATCTCGAAAAAGAGGTCATTACCTCTAAAATGTTAACCGAATCATGTTTTATAAAATACGAGTAGGGAGGAGGGTCAAAAGCAGCAATAAGAAAGCAAATAAAATGTTAACAACAGTAATAAGTTAAGTTGTTTTTAATTAAGAAGATTGGCAATTAAGAGTGATTACTATTTCAGCCACAAAAGGCTTTTCTTACTACTGTATCTGAGTCTGAATGAGGGATAAATTTAAAGATGACTGAAGCTGTAGAGCTAACTCAAGAAGCGCCAAACAGGCGCGACTCGATAGGCATAATTAACTTAATAGGCGCTGGTTTTACTATTGATAATATCTGCAATCTCCTCGGCTGCAGAACGAAGCAAGCCGACATAACTCTGCAACTCATCTAAGCTCTTTCGAGTTAAAGGCGCATGACAAAACAGGCAGGCAAACAGTTTACCGTCATCGGAATAGATGGGCACAGAAACCGCAGACATACCGCCAATAAACTCTTCATCATCAAGCCCTATACCTGTGGATTTAATGCTCTGTAGTTGCTGCTCTAACAAGGCAGGATCAGTGATGGTTTTCTTTGTCAGCTTTTCCAGCACCATATTCTTAATAACCGCATGACGTCTGGCATCTGGAAGAGTGCTCAAATAGAGCTTACCACTAGCAGAACACCATGCTGGTACCTTGCTACCAACAGGTAGATGGACTCTTAACGGCCAGTTAGCTTCAACCTTATCGTAGTAGATCATCTCAGCACCAGAAGGGATGGCAATCCCACAGGTTTCACCTATTTGGCTGGAGAGCTTTTTCAATATAGCCTGACGCAACGCCGTATGACGACGGCTATACATCACCCCTAATGAGATAGAGTGCAGCCTGTCAGCGGGCATCAAATGCCCACGCATATCGGTATAAACAAAGCCCTCCTCAATCAAAGTCGTGACTAAGCGATGAGCCGTAGGCTTGGGGATATCCAGCAGCACGCCCAGATCTGTCGGTGACATAGGAGACTCATGGGTAGAGATCGCTTCAACGACCTCAAGAATACGGACAATTGATGATGCTTTCTCTCGCTTTATCTCACTCATAAGTAATACTGAGTTCCTGTTTATTCTTTATTAGTCCGGTGAATCCAACCAAAAATTCACACCCATCTCTACTATTGAAGAGGTTTTCATCTACAGAACAATACAGGGATCCAGCGCCGCTTTGAAGTGATTATTTACTGGCTGACGACCAACTCTTTACCCCATAAAAAGTAGGAGATCACAGAACCACCAACTAAGTCCGCGCCCACTTAGCGGGAAACTGAACCCCAAAGCTGATAAAAGGTGGTTGCGAATAATATTAGTGCGACCTCCCTGTCGCCATAACAGCATCTATTACTCCAAGGTGGGCATAGAGAATTCTGCAATGCTGTCTGTGGTTTTTGGCCACCTTGAGGTCACCGTCTTCATCTTGGTATAGAAACGCACACCGTCTGGACCATGCATATTCAATGGACCGAAGATTGAGCGCTTCCACCCTCCAAAACAGTGAAACGACATAGGAACGGGAATTGGCACATTGATCCCAACCATGCCAACTTTAACCTCCTCTTGATACCTCCTAGATGCGCGACCATTTTGGGTAAAAATAGCCGTACCATTGCCAAACTCATGGCTGTTCACTAATGCAAGGGCGGCATCTAAATCCTTCACTCGTACTATGGCAAGTACAGGACCAAATATCTCCTCTTGGTAGATCTTCATCTCCTTAGTAACATGATCAAACAGGGTTGGTCCGACAAAATAACCCACTTCATGATCCACAACTGACAAGTCACGTCCATCAACAACGAGCTCTGCGCCTTCGGCAACACCAGTTTCAATATATCCCATCACTCTGTCTTTATGCTCTGCACTGACTAAAGGTCCCATATCAGGTTCAGGCATTTGATCTGCACCGTTACCGATCTTAAGTGTTTCGATGGCCTTTAACAGTTTGGTTTTGACTCTATCGGCAGTCTCGTCCCCAATACAAACTGCAACAGATATCGCCATACAGCGTTCACCAGCTGAGCCATATGCCGCACCCATCAGCGCATTGACAGCTTGTTCTACCTCGGCATCAGGCATAATGACCATGTGATTCTTTGCTCCACCCAGAGCCTGACAGCGTTTTCCATATGCCGATGCCTTGCTGTATATCGCTTCAGCAATGGGGGTCGAGCCCACAAAGCTCACCGCCTCAACTCGACTATCCGAAATCAAGCTTTCCACTAGGGTTTTATCACCATTAACGACATTAAATACGCCATCGGGGAGCCCCGCTCGGCGAAGTAGTTCAGCCAAAAAGAGTGCAGGCTCCGGATTTTTCTCTGAAGGCTTTAAGATAAAGGTGTTACCACAGGCGATAGAGACGGGGAACATCCACATAGGTACCATGACAGGAAAATTAAACGGGGTGATCCCGACACACACGCCCACGGCCTGCATCATCGAATGGCTATCCACACCACTCCCTGCATTTAATGAGTGCTCGCCCTTTAACAGATGAGGAATACCACTGGCAAACTCAACCACTTCGAGTCCTCGGGTTATCTCCCCCTGAGCATCGGATAACACTTTTCCATGTTGCTCGGTGATCAACTTAGCCAAGGTATCCCTATGCTCTTCGATAAGCACCTTAAACTTAAACATCACCCTTGCACGGAGTAATGGCGATGTTTTAGACCATGATGTAAAGGCGTTACTGGCAGACACTAAGGCGTCTTCGGTAACAGCGCTATCGGCTAAATCAACCTCCGCCACCTGCTCCCCAGTAGCTGGGTTAAATACTGCTCCAACCCGTAAACTGTGAGCTTCAGTGATCTGATTATTGATAAAATGTGTCAACTGCTTCATAGATAAGGCTCCTATGCCCATATGTTTTGATAAAGTTCAATTAATGTCGCCCTGTTAGGCACTCTGGGATTATTACTTGGTGAGCCTGATGCTAATGCCTGATCCGCCATTGTCGGACAGAGTGATAGGTATGCCTCCTTCTCTACGCCAAACTCAGACAAAGTAGGAACATCAAGAGCCATATTGAGTTGGATAAGCTCGACAATCAGCATTAAGCAAGCGTCATCATCTGAAATATGACTCTCTGCCAAGCCCATAGCTCTAGCGCAATCAGCGTATTTGGGAATGTTTCCAGAGATAGAATATTCAGTTACTTTTGGCAGTAACATGGCATTTGAGAGGCCATGAGGCACATGGAAATTTGCCCCAATCGGTCGACTCATACCATGCACTAAAGCAACTGAAGCAGCTGAAAATGCGATGCCAGCCAAGGTTGACCCCAACATCATATTTTCTCTGGCCTCAGTGTCGTCACTATCACGATAGACACGCCTCAAACTAGGGGCGATTAATCTCATTGCAGAGAGCGCCTGACTATCGCTAAACGCATTCGCTTTACTGCTTACATACGCTTCAATCGCATGAGTTAAAGCATCGATGCCGGTGTCAGCAGTCACTCTGGAGGGCAGGCTCAAGGTCAGTTGATAATCGATAAGTGCGGCATCAGGCATAAAACCTGCACCAACACAGAGCATCTTCTCACCGGCATCGTCATCTGTAATGATGGTAAAACGAGTGACTTCCGAGCCCGTACCTGCTGTTGTTGGTATCGCTATAACGGGGATCTTCTTCTCATCAACTGAGCAGGGGAACTTGTAATCCCGAATCTCTCCACCATAACTGCCTAAAATACCGATAGCTTTGGCAGAATCGATAGGACTGCCACCACCTAAGGCGATGATGGAATCGTATCTATCGGTGTGAAATTGATGAACGCCCGCAACGATAGATGCCACTGTCGGCTCAGGAACAGTGTCGGCAAACACATCAAAAGGGATATCCGCAAAATTTAACTCCTCGCCAATGGCGGCCACATAACCCAGCTCCAACATCACCTTATCGGTAATGATTAAGGGCCGCTGACAACCCAATTTACGCAAAACTTCAGTAATCTTCTTACTGGCCCCGCCTCCGACTTCCATAATCTTAGGTAAATACACTTGATAACTCATTGTCCGCAACTCCACTAATCAATACCCGTAAGTAACACTTGGCAACCAAGTAACTAATTGCTGAAAATTAAAAATAACAATCAAAGCAATAACTTGTAATATCACGAAGGGGACGACCCCCCGATATATATCCCCAATAGAGATCTCTGGGGGGGTTACTCCCTTCATATAAAACAGAGCAAAACCAACTGGTGGTGTGAGAAAGGATGTTTGCAAACAAACAGAGAACAACACGGTAAACCAGATAAGATCAAAGCCTAAGGTAGAGACGATGGGGGCAACCAACGGCAATATAATCAGGGTTATCTCTATCCAATCCAGAAAAAAGCCAAGCAGAAACACACCAAAGAGTATGGCAATAATGATGCCGGTAGGGCTAAGGTTTAACCCCAGCAAGGCACCCGAAATTAGCTCATCACCACCAAGCCCTCTTAACACCAAAGAGAAAGCCGACGCACCAACAAATAGAGCAAAAATAAACGCCGTGGTTTTGCAGGTTGCTTCACACACCTCAAACATCACTTTACGGCTAAGATTTTTGTGCCACCAAGCAAGCAAAGTAGCTCCCGCAGCGCCGACGCCAGAGGCTTCTGTCGGAGTGGCGATACCAAAGAAAATAGATCCAAGCACTAGCAGGATTAACCCAGCAGGGGCCAGAATGGCTTTAAATACCTTTAAGATAACGACTAAAGATACCGCCTCTGAATCTTTTGGTGCTGGCAGTTTTGAGGGCAAAATGAAGCCAACAATCAAGATGTACAGTACATAGAGTGCAGCAAGTAATAATCCAGGAAATAGCGCGCCTAAGAACAGGTCCCCCACAGAAACGCCTATCCTATCCCCCATCATCACCAACATAATACTGGGAGGGATCAAGATCCCTAAAGTGCCAGTAGCGCAGATAGTGCCGCTAACCAGCGACTTGTTATAGCCCTGCTTTAGCATCAAGGGCATGCTTAGCACTGTCAGTAACACAACCGCAGCACCTATAATGCCGGTTGATGCGGCCAGTAACAGACCAACAAAAATAACCGATATCGCCAGTCCACCCCTCACCTTACCGAAGAGTTTGACCAGATTAACCATAAGGCTTTCTGCCATACCGGATCTATCCAGCATTAATCCCATATAAATGAACATAGGTAAGGCAACCAACACCCAGTTGTTCATGGTGTCCCAGATACGCGGGATCACAATCGAGACATACTGCCAATCTATGCCTATCCAGGTATCCCCCCAAGTATCAAACGCCATCGCAATAACAGAGAAAATAATTGAAACACCCGCTAACACCCAGGCCACAGGAAACCCCGTAAATAGCAGCAACACAAAAGTGGAAAACATAGCGATAACTAAATACTCATTAACTTCCATTTTTGCCTTCCTTTTCGGCAGTAGATCTACCTCCAGTAATAAGATAATTAATAACCTGAGATAATTTTGCTATCACAGATAAACCTAAAAGCACAAAGCCAAATAACAATATTGACTTTATAAACCAACGATAAGGTAAGCCTCCTGGTGCAGTAGAAACTTCAGATAGTTCCCAGGAATATAAAACGAATGGGATGGCGTAAATAATAACAAGTATTAAAAATGGCAATAATAAAAACACCATTCCCAACAACTCAACCCAGCAACGAGTTTTAATACTGAATCGTTCATAAAAAACATCCACACGAACATGCTCATTTTTCACAACGCAATAACTTAAACCTATAACCCAACCAATCGCATATAAGTGCCACTGCAACTCTTCAAACTCAACCCTTCCCTCACCGAGGAAGTAACGCATTAATACATTCAAGACAATTACAACCATTAATATTGGCCATAGCCAGAATATGTACTCATTTATTTTTATAATTACCGACTCAATCCAAGCTGATAATTTTGTATGAGGTAACTTAGTCAAAACTGACTCAGGCTCATCAGTATGCATAATTCTCTCCCAGACGTTATTAAGTTTGGCGGTCTAACGACCGCCCTTAATTAATACTCGTTTGGCAAGTAAGCCAGTTTCTTCCAAACTTTATAGCTCTCATAAAACTTCTGTTGGGATTGATAGATCTCTTTAAAGTCCGCATCCTTCTCAGAGATACCTGTCATCACTTGATCTGTGTACACCTTTAATTCACTGAGCAGATCCGACGGAAGGGTTCTGGCTGTCACATTCTTTGCAGGGAAACCTTTAATCACCTCCCCCTGTAGCGCTTCACCTCGCGTTAAGGCTCGCAAAGTTCCAGCCGTACAAGCCATATCGATAAGGGCTCGTTGACTATTGCTCAATTCATCCCAACTCTTTTTATTGACCACTAAGTGTGAAGCGGTAAAGGTTTGATGCCATCCAGGGAAGTAGTTATTCTTAGCTATCTTATCGAACCCCATCATCTGATCGATAGCAGGCATTGAGAACTCACTGGCATCAATTGCTCCCTTCTCAAGAGCGGGGAAGATCTCACCACCAGGCAGAACCGTCACTGATGCTCCAGCTTTTTGCATCACCTTGCCGCCTAAGCCTGCAAAGCGAATCTTTAAACCCTTAATATCTTCAAGAGAGGTGATCTGCTTCTTAAACCAGCCAGCAGTTTCGGGACCGATAACCGAGCAAAGTATCGGATGGATATTGTGCTTGGCGTACAACTTCTCAGCTAATGCTTTCCCTTCACCGTCATACCACCAAGAGGAGTAAGCCCAAGGCTCCATTCCAAAAGGAACGGCAGCAAACAGTGCTGCTGCAGGTATTTTCCCCTGATCATAGCCTAGCCAAGTATAGCCAGCTGATATCTGGTTATTTTTGACCGCTTCGGTAATACCAAAAGGTGGAACGATTTTACCGGGTTCATAAATCTTGAACTGAATATCTCCACCACTGGCATTTTTAATATCCTCTGCAACAAATTTAATAGGATCACCTAATGCAGGTAGATGAGTGCCAAAAACAGCTTGCACTTTCCAGCGTAATTTCTCATCGGCAATTGTTTGAGGGCTAAAGATAACCCCTCCAACTAAACAAACACTGACAATCTTTTTCAATAATAAATTGTCAAAACATTTCTTTATGGTTTTCATATTGAACTCCAATTAGTTTATTTAAAATAAAGCTGTAAGACATAACTAAAACACTAACTCGAAAATAAACAGCTGAAAAAAGAGTGCAGAGTTCCCTGCTAAAATTACTCAGCAAAAAAAACAGTTCAAGTCAATTACAACTTAATTAATATTAAACCTTACTAAATATTTTAGATTTTAAACCTAAACAATTAAAGATTAAGATCATCAAGTAAACTTGGCAGTGAGTTTATTGAAAAACTAAATTGCCACAATAAAATATCTAAAGTGTCATCGGTTAAATCAAGATAGAAAAAACTAGTATTAGGATTAAGATCATTATCGATTGAATCATGATCATATGGGTTATTTCTAAATACAGGTTGAGATAGGAACTGTAACTCCTCCTTTAAAGGAGTGGTAAAGTGGCGACTTAAGCCATTATCGACTAAGTAAAAGGGAGTAAATCTATCATCTGAAAGGTAAAAGATATCACCGTACTGCCTAGAGGTATCTCCAAGCGTATCGGCATCTTGTTGCAGATCGATATCTGAAACAAACTCGCCCTCAAGATTAAAGTTTGTCACCTTACCTGCATGAGTATGCCAGGCATTATCGGCACTCCCTGCCGCGGATAACGTCTGCTTAATTCGAGTAAGCACAGCATCGGCCAAACCGGAAGCATCGAATACCGTTGCCGCATCACCAGTAGTTATCGCCGCAGCCGTTGCCAATCCACCGCCCAAGCTATGGCCTGTATAGTGGATCGATGAGTTACGATATTTTACTTTTAATCGACTCGACTCATCGATCGCCTGCTGATACTGAGCAGGAACGATATCCTGAACCATAATCCCATTAGTAACCCAATCAGAAGTGCCTAACTCACTGCCTCTAAAGGCGACGATAATATCTGCATCTTTTTGATAAACACTGGCATAAAAACCTGAGGAGTAGCTGATATTCTCAACCCTTTGCCAGCCTCGCGGTGCACCATAAGCGCTATTAACTTGCTCTGCAAAGTTCAGGTAATATAGGGCACTGCGCGCTTGATTTATTGATGTAGGTTGATGGGTTTTATAGGTGGTTCCCGTTTGATTTTGAGTATCGGTAAAATTAGGTACCAAGACCGCATTTATATATGCCCCGACATTGTTGATATCATTTTGTGTCACGGAAGCTGTGGCAAACATCGGCATACTCAGTAAAGTTAAACAGAGTGTGAGTGGCGCTATTTTTTGGCATTTCATAGTTATTCCTTTGTCATTATTTTATTTAGAGATGTAACTGCTCAAAGTGATAAACCCTACAAAATCAAGGTTTATAAACTGTATTTAGCCGATAGTTGGAAATAGTCAGAATCTCCCTCAATACCTAAATCGGAAACATCATAATTGCCATATTCCATACCAACCGATAACTTGTCGGTCAGATTAGTAAAGAGGTTGATGCCATAGTGACTACGATCTGTATTGGCGAGATCTGCTTTCCCTCTTCCGTAAAATAGGGTTGATCTTAGATCGTCACTCCAGAAGTGGCGGTATGCGACGGTATAAGCTGTCGTCTCCTCTACCTGCTCCTCAAATACATCTTTCGCAACGACCACTCCCACATAACGTCCTAGCTCGCCTTTGCTGAACTGAAAGCGCAGATCATCTTTACCAAAAGTATTAATTTTCCCCGCTACCGACATTCCAAATGTCACCTCATCGACCCCTAGAGAATCTAACTTACGCACCAAGGCTGACACCGACACACCACCCCAGTCACCATTGAAGCTGTACTTACCAACAAAATCAGGCAGTTTATCGCTCGCATCGACCCCACCATAGTTCTCTGGGTTTTCCAGTGCTAACTGCAAACCGCCATAGGTGTAACGTATCTGCCCCTGCCGAATAAATGCTTCACCTACCAGAGGACCACCAAAATCCGCCGTTTCAGGGATAGCACAGGTATTCATAAAGGTTGTCCAAGTTTGGCCTAGCAACCAATCTTCATATTTTATATAGGCATGGCGTAACCTAGGGGCGTAGGAGTTTGAGATAACCTCATTACCCACATTGCTATTACCGCCATACAGGTCAAATTCTAAGAATCCCACCACATCTTTGTGGGTATATTTAGTATTAAATCGAGTTTCACGGGCATTAAAACGGAACTCCGAATCATCGGCGCCAACAGATCCAGAGCCAATCCAGTAATCGCGGTAAGGTACAGCGCCACTAACATAACGGCCATCGGCCTTGATATAGCCACCAAACTCTATTTTGTCTTCATCACCAAGTTTAATTTCATAGCCCGCATGAGCGGTTGATCCCAAAGTAAGCAAGATAACTCCTGCCAGCTTTTTATGGGCACTAGACTTCATCAAAATCATTTCTCGTTCTCCTTTTTATAAGTCTCTGCACCAAAATCCCAGAGACTGATGACAGTCATCTCTTACCTGTCTTGACCCACTGGCCAGCAGCAAAAGATAAAGAATCGAGCCCATATGGCATGCCACTTTGTCTACCTACAGCGAAAAGCTCTTTCCTAAAAAAAATCAAAATGAGACAAATAATCTCACTTAAGAAACCATACGTACTTGAAAACACAAAATCAACAAAAATGAGACAAAAAATATCGTTTTGGCGATTATTTTGATATTTTATGCTGTCACAAGGGGGAGTTAACGGAGATAAATCGGGTAAAAAAGAGGGTGTAGAGCTATTTGAAGACCAGTATCTAATCTTCACACTGCTAGCAAAGCCTACTGTTTTAAATAGATATTTTTCAATTCACATCAGCCCAAACGAGCATGAATCCTCCTGATATAAAAAAGCCCCAGCTAATGCTAGGGCTTTTGACCTTCAATTAAGACAGGTAGCGTATAGCTAGTCTTTATACTCTAATGTGCCGTTCTCTTTAATCTCGTCATACCAAAGATTATGGTGCTGTACAGCCCAGTTTTCATCACAATAACCGGACTTCATACACTCCATACCACCCTCACTCAATACCGTCGCCATCCAGATATGCACGATAGTAAATGCGATGATAATAATGGCACTGAGACCATGGATAAGCAGAGCTGCCATCGAGGCTTCGCGAGGAAGATCTAGGCCAGGCAATACCAGCATAATACCGGAAACACTGATAAACAGACCGAAGATAGCTAAGGTCCAGAACCACATCTTCTCACCCGCATTGGCAAAACCACTGTCAGGGTGCTTCCCTTTAAATGGTCCAAAGTTGATGTAACCACCCACTACAAGGAACCATTTCAGGTCATACATCTTAAGCGTCTGCAGCGGCATCCACTTAACCACACATAAGATCCATGACACGATAAACAGCGGACCCACATAATCATGGATAGTCTTACTGCCGTAGATCAGTGCGGCCCACACTCCCTCACCCACATAAGGTTGAAGAATATGCTTGCCCAACATGATATTGATGCCCGTAAATATTAACCCCAAACATGAGATGGCTAATACCCAGTGGATAATCAGATCGGCCTTCGACCAACGCAGCACCATTTTACCGGAGAAGCCTTTGGTTAGCTTTGAAGGGCCGTTAACAAAATAGAAGATTAAGAAGGCACTAAATACCCCAAGTACCGCCACTCCCATGGCAGGTGTCAGGTATTCATTCTTAATGTTTTTGCCTTCATTACCGACAACATTAATTAATACGCCGGCCTCACTCCCTTGGGCAACGGTATAACCGGAATCACCGGCCTTAACAGCACGCCAAAGATCCGCATCACTGGTTTTTGCATTCGCAATTTGTTGGCTATTTTGTCCATCTGCCGCTAAGGCTGACGTACTTAAACCTAAACCCATTAAGATAACGAGCGGTAAAACAAGCGAAGCAAACAGGCTGCGTAGTGATGTTAATTTCATAGTCACTCCTTTAAGAGTTGAGTTGTGAGCTAAGCTCACAACTCACTTCACTTACGCGCCAACCTTGGGAGTGTAACCCCAAATAGCACCTGGGTTACCACGTGCAGCAACACGCTCACGGTAGATGTTAGATACGATCTCAGCATCACCAGCGAGAAGAGACTTAGTGGAACACATCTCTGCACACATAGGTAACTTACCCTCTGCGATACGGTTTGCACCGTACTTTTCACGCTCAGCTTCTGAGAAGTTCTTCTCAGGACCACCAGCACAGAAGGTACACTTATCCATTTTGCCACGGCTACCAAAAGCACCCTTTTTAGGGAACTGAGGCGCGCCAAACGGACATGCATAGAGACAGTAACCACAACCGATACAGGTATCCTTGTTGTGAAGTACTATGCCGTCGTCGGTACGGTAGAAACAATCTGCAGGACAGACTGCCTGACAAGGCGCATCGGTACAGTGCATACAAGCCACAGATATTGATGTCTCACCGGGCTCACCATCGTTGATTGTCACTACGCGGCGACGTTGAATTCCCCACTCAAGAGCGGAATCGTTTTCATTCTTACAAGCTGTGACGCAACCGTTACACTCGATGCAGCGTTTGGTGTCACACAAAAATTTCATGACTGCCATATTGGCTATCTCCTCATCAAGTTCAGTTAGGCTTTAGTGATCTGACACAAAGATGCTTTAGTTTCCTGCATCTGAGTCACCACGTCATAGCCATAGGTCAGTACCGTGTTAGCCGACTCGCCAATCACATAAGGTACGGTTCCTTCAGGGTAGTTTTTCTCTAAGCTCTTACCTTCGAATACTCCTGCGAAGTGGTAAGGCATAAAGCACTCTCCCGCGATAACGCGTGGCGTTACCATGGCCTGAACTTTAATTTTGGCGCCCTCTGGACTGTGAACCCAAACTTCATCACCGTCACGAAGTGCACGATCGGCAGCATCAGCAGGGTTGATCTCGATAAACATCTCCTGTTGCAACTCGGCAAGCCAAGGGTTAGAACGAGTCTCTTCACCACCACCTTCATACTCAACTAAACGACCAGAGGTCAGAGCAATTGGGAAGTCTTTGGCAAAATCCTGCTCCTGAATAGACTTATACAGGGTAGGAAGACGCGCAACCATACGGTCATCATAAGTTGGGTACTTAGCCACCAAGTCACGACGTGGTGTATAGAGTGGCTCACGGTGCAACGGAATATCATCAGGGAAGTTCCAAACGATACAACGCGCTTTAGCGTTACCGTAAGGGATACAACCGTGCTTAATCGCCACGCGTTGAATACCACCTGAAATATCTGTCTTCCAGTTTTTACCTTCGGCAGCCACCTTCTCTTCGGCTGTTAGATCGTCCCACCAGCCAAGCTGCTTAAGCATATCGGCGGTAAACTCTGGATAACCGTCTTGGATCTCACTGCCTTTAGAGTAAGAACCTTCCGCAAGAATATTATTGCCGTTATGTTCAACACCATAACGAGCACGGAAGTTACCACCACCGTTTTTCACTTCGCGACCTGTGCGGTACAAGATTTGAGAACCAGGGTGCTTCATCTCTGGTGTACCCCAACATGGCCAAGGCAGACCGTAGGTTTCGCCCTTAGCTGGGCCACCCGGTGCTTCTAGAGACTTAATGTCGAAGGTACCCCAGTTTTCCTGATGCATCTTCAAACGCTCAGGACTCTGGCCTGTGTAACCAATGGTCCACATACCTTTGTTGAACTCTCGAGTCAGATCTTCAATCAGTGGCTCATCACCATTGACCTTAACATGCTTGAACATCTCCTTTTCGATGCCCCACTTCTTCGCCAGTTTGTACATGATCACATGATCAGGCTTAGACTCGAATAGCGGCTCAATAACCTGAGAGCGCCACTGCAGTGAGCGGTTAGAAGCAGAAACAGAGCCATAGGTTTCAAACTGAGTTGCAGCAGGAAGCAGATACACACCATCGGTACGTTCATGCATCACACCAGCCATAGTAGGGAACGGATCGACAACCACTACTGTGTCCATCTTATTCAGTGCTTCACGCACCTCACGGCCACGGGTTTCGGTGTTAACAGACTGTCCCCAGAAGAATGACATACGGATATTATCTTTCTGAGCGATCTTAGACTTATCTTCTAAGACACCATCGTGCCAGCGAGAACAAGGGATACCGGTTGAGTTCATTGGAACCTGACCTAAGTGCTCCTCTTGATCGAAGCGGTTTTTAACCCACTCATAATCAAGATCCCACACGTTACACCAGTGTTTCCAAGAGCCTGTTTTCAGGCCGTAGTAACCAGGAAGGGTATCGAACAACAAACCAAAGTCAGTGGCGCCTTGAACGTTATCGTGACCACGGAAGATGTTCGTTCCGCCACCTGATACACCCATGTTACCCAGCGCAAGTTGCAGAATACAATAAGCACGAGTATTGGCATTACCGACATGGTGTTGAGTACCACCCATACACCAAACAACGGTGCCAGGTTTAGTCTCTGCAAGCATCTTAGCCACACGGCGCATCTGCTTCTCAGGTACGCTGGTTACCAACTCAACTTCGGCAGGATTCCACTTAGCCGCTTCTTCGCGAATACGCTCCATACCGTACACACGTTGGTCGATAAAAGTTTGATCTTCCCATTTATTTTCGAAGATATGCCAAAGCAGACCATAGATATATGGGATATCGGTACCTGGACGAATATGCACATATTCATCCGACTTAGCCGCGGTACGGCTAAAGCGAGGATCGACGACGATAATCTTAGCGCCGCGCTCTTTACCAGCCAGAATATGCTGCATGGCAACTGGATGCGCTTCACATGGGTTAGACCCGATGAACATCATCGCCTTAGCGTTACGGATATCGTTAAAAGAGTTAGTTTGCGCACCATAGCCCCAAGTGTTTGCAACACCGGCTACAGTGGTAGAGTGACAAATACGCGCTGAGTGATCGACATTGTTGGTGCCCCACATTGCTGCGAATTTACGGTACAGATAAGCTTGTTCGTTTGAAAATTTCGCACTACCCATAAAGAACACAGAATCTGGGCCTGATTCCTTACGGATATCTAATGCTTTTTGACCTACCTCTTCAATGGCTTGATCCCAAGAGATCTTCTTCCACTTGCCACCCTCGAGTTTCATTGGGTATTTAAGACGCTTCTCACCGTGACCATGTTCACGAAGGGCCGCACCTTTTGCACAGTGACCACCAGCGTTAAATGGGTGATCGAATGCTGGCTCCTGGCCAGTCCAAACGCCATTTTGCACTTCAGCATAAACACCACAACCCACTGAACAGTGAGAACAGATAGTACGCTTAGTTTCAGTCGGCGCATCATGTGGCACCTCTTTCGCCTGCGCTTTACGCATCATTCCAGCGCCAAGCATAGATGCCGCGGCAATACCACCAGTTGCAAGACCTGCAGACTGAAGGAACTGACGACGATTAAGACCTAAGGCTGGTTTTTTTACCACTTCCGCCTGGTCTGCTTTGCGAGTTAGTCGCATCACACACTCCTCATATTATTATCTTTAGTTAGTGCTACTTAGTCTTTTAACGACGCGTAATAGCTACGAACATGATCCGTTTCCTGATAGCCGTCACCTTTAGCCATAACAGGCTCTTCGCTTGGTGATGCCGCCATAGCCTGTCCACTGACAGTCGCGACTGCACCAGCCGCACTACCCACAGCTAAGGCTTTTAGCAGTTGACGACGACCCATATCGGAAGCTTGCTTCTTCATAGTGTCTCCTAGATATTTACTTAAATGAGGCCAATCTGAGATTGGCCCTATGATGGTTGAAGGTTGCCCTTCGTTTTTTGCAACACCTGTTCTCATCAAGATAAAACAGGTGTTAATACTCAACCCAACACGATGAACTTAAGATGCAAGTTCGCTGGTGCTAGGTTCAATCTTTTCCACAGCACTTTCAGCTGCTCTCTTCTCTGCCTCAGAGCCAGGACAGTTAACAGGAATATCCAGTTGTAGCTGCTCAAATTCGCTCTGTTCAACCTCAAAGAATGATTTAGCCAGTTGCGCCACTGTTGCATAAAAAGCTGCACTCGGCGCCTTAGCCAGTGAATCACAAAAACGCGCTATCCAGCTGCCAATATGACGCTGATAGAAAGCCAATTGACGATAACTTGGTGCTTCCAGAATCAGCACGCCCATCACTTCACAAAGAGCGGCAACGTGATCTTCTGGCTCTTTAACGTTCTCTTCACGCTCAAAACCCAGTTGCATCAAATCTTGACGCAAAAGTGCTAAGGGCTTATCCATTAAGGAGCCAGTCATAAACCAGCTACCATATGGCATGATCTCGCCACTGCCCACACCGTAGAAGATGTTGAAATACTCATCCTCTAGCTGCTCGCCACTAAACTGATTAGCCGCTAACTTAAGGGCTAACCACGCCTTGGTCATCTCACTGTCATCTTCGGTATCGATCTCAAGATCCGATAAAAACTGCAACAGTTCAGGGCTAGGCTGGCTACGTAACAAGGCAGCCAGAAGCTGATAGATATCAGCTCTTAACTGATCGTTTTCTGATACTTCTCTTACTAATTCGGTCATAGCTAAACTCTTATCGAAGTTGCTTTTCAGGATCTTGAAGGATGTCTTCAAACATATCTTTTACCCGGCAGTCGCTGCACATCTTTAATCTTTCGATATTTGCACTAAAGGCACTATGGCCTCCGACTACTTCCAGCATCCTATGCACCATGGATTGGGTGGCGAAAGGGGTTCCACAACGAACACAGTCAAATGGCACCTCCTCTTTCAAGGTTTGACGTTTTTGGCGCTCCGCCTTATCAAAATTCATCTGCGAAGTGAGGCTGATCGCTTTTTCAGGACAAGCTGACTCACACAGACCACACTGAACACAGTCCTGTTCAACAAAGTGCAGCGCAGGCTTATCACCACCGTCGGTTAATGCTTGAGTTGGGCAGGTAGAGACGCAGGAGAGACAGAGAGTACAAGCTTGCGTGTTCACACTCACTTGACCATAGGGAAGATTGCTCTGACTCAAGCAAGTATCGACTGAACCCGCTTGCTCATTGAGGTGATCGATAGCCGCATATAGGGTATTTCGTTTTGTCGTCGCGGTGAATTCACCCGGAACAATCACAGGCCAATTAGCACTGATTTCAAGAATACGGCTGAGATCGGCTATGCTAGTTTCGTCGAGAACTGAGACACGCTGAGGTTGACCCATCTCGTCGAGAATGTCATTTGCCAGCTTATGCTCACCTTGCAACATCTGCGTCAAGGTTGGCGCTGTAGCCTCAGTATTTAACACTAAGATTTGACGAGCGCCCCAAGCTAGCGCAGACATCCAGTGATCCATACTGGCCACAGTGATCTCTTCCAACTCAACTGGGATAACACTGCCGGGCAGATCTTCACCCACCAACTTGGCACCGTTAGCAGCATCATGGAATAGAATAACTGGCGCTATTTGTGCTTGCTCACGAAAACGTGTCACTAGCTTATGAAGATAGGAGTGAAGAGCTTGTGGTGTAGGCAGATCGTAACTTATCGCCCCTGTAGGACACGCGTTAGTGCAACTACCTGCACCGTGACAAAGATAAGGGTCTATCTCAATCATCTTGTCGATGCTTTGAATCGCATCGGCTGGACAGAAGTTTAAGCAGCGGTTACAGCCATCGATACCGTTACGATTATGCGCACATATCTCACTGTTAACCTTAACGTAGCGTGGCTTGTCGAACTCACCAATAAGATCTGGCAGCTGGGCTATCGCCTCTTCGAGCTTAGCTTCATCCTGACCTACGTAGAAGTAGCCAGGTGGTAGCATCTCAAGGTTAATACAGGGAGATTGGCTCAAGTCTAAAATGAGATCGAAGTGGGCCTTTCGGATAGCAGCAAGACTCAAGTCTGTTGTCTTAGCGTCTCCCTCATCACCTGAGTCCACCTTAACTTGAAACTGACCTAAGAAACCTTTGATCTCGATAAGCTTGTTATAAAAGCTCTCAACGTCTTCAGCCGCAGCCATCACTTTTTCAAGGTGGTCTTCATCTTGACTGGTGATCGACTCATTAGCCAGAATCGCCAGCTTACCCATATTAGAGAGTTTACCTGCCGCTAAACGAGCCAGATCTTCTGGCCCGATAACTAACACGTTTCCCTCTGTGGTATAGCTTACGGTTGGCGGGATCAGATTTTGGAGGATCTGAGTCTTTGCCAACACCTGTTGTCGAACCTCTTTAAGTTCGACGGTATCATTATTCAAATGTTTGCTCACGTTGCATTCCCGAACAGTTTTTGGCTGTTTCAGTCAGCTAGGCAGCTAGTTCTAACCATTAGTGCGCAATACTTATCTACGCTAGCTTACCTACTTCCCAAATATTGGCTCATCACTTCCAATACTCTAATGCCGACCTTGCTGCTTCTCTTTTCTTATACAGTTCGTACTTTTATTGATAGAAAGATAGCAATTCACATACCAAAGTTATGGATAATAAACTTCTCTAAAGTGACGTTAAGAAACACTCGGCTTCGGTTCGTCACATGCCTCTGGTTCATTTTGGGACACCTGAACATGATCGCCGTCCAAAATGTCCTCAGTGGTTTCACTTAATAAATTTGTCTCTTCAGCAGTTTCCTGCGCCAACTCAGTGCCCGTCGCTTCAACCTCTTCATCATCACTCTTGGTTACGTGACGGAAGATCTTCTTGGCTATTTCGGCTGAATGTTCAGGAGTCAGTTTAGGCTGGTTGCTGTAATCGAGGGCATATTCAAGCAGACCATCAATCTCATTGTATTGAGGCTGTTTCCACAGTGCTCTAAGCGCAGCCGCCTTGGCGGTTGGATCAACATTGGCCCCCATAAAACTGGCAAAACTTCCGCCAATCTCAATCTTCTCAGGATCTGGTAACTCTTCGGCAGTAATAGGATGAGATTGGGTTTCAAGCTCAGTCTCAAGTTGCTGATCATCAACCGACTCAGTATCAAGAGGTTCCTGAATAGGCTCTGCCTGCTGGGAGACTACCTCACTCTCCTCAGCTAATTTCTCATCCTCAACCTTCTGACGACGAAGATTCCAGCGTGATAAAAATCCACCCGATCCGCTCATTAGGAGTTCTGCCCAAATTGATTGTTATTACTCGGCCCTTCATTTTTGCGGCGATTTACATGCTTACGACGGTGAGCACATATCTCTACCTCTCCATGACGGGTAATGAACGCCTCAATCCAGCAAGCTACCGCTTCTGGCATCGACAAGTTCAACACAGGGGTATCACCCTCTAGACAACCGGCTGCGACATTTTGATCGGCTGATATCATGGCGGGTATCCAAGTGCCATCTTCAAGCTCATCGCAAACGACATACAGCATGGCGTTATCCATATCCAGATTGATACGGTAGCTTCCACGCTCATCTTTATGTAGCTCAAGCATAATGAGCTTAGATCCCTCAGGAGCTTCGCAAGTTGCTGGAAGTACTTGATCAAGTTCCCAGCTTATAGAGGTCCAGCGTCCGACTTGTTTCTCAATGCGTTTAAGAGAAACGTGCATAGGCCATTGGCTTTCGGTATGTTGCATTCAATCTCACCTTAGATATAGCGGGCGATTCATCAGAGATAGAGCCTGCTAATAACGAGTATTTACGCGCTTTTCACCGCAATTTCACTATAGCAAGCAATTTATATGCCACCGTAAAAGCTAAACTTTTTTGAGCTAGATCATCAAATCCTCTCTAAAAGTAGGACAATTTGTCCACACCTGTGCTTTATCTAGGACATAAAAGGGCTTTTTTAGCCTAATAAAGAGTAGAAAATGAGGGAGATCACGCATTCAATCTAGGGATCTAAACCTAGGAACAAAAATTGCTATGCTGCTAGGGTCCATAACTAATTGTGAGTTACCAGCCTTGAGCCAGCATAAACCTAGCTTAATCAAAACCGATGCAGAGGTGCCATTAACTATCTCAGTGAATGCCATCGATGAAAATGGTGAACAGGTAGAGAAACATATCGCCTGCGAGCGCCCTCTCACCGTTTACCTAAACTGGCGCCCCATTGTGACCCTGATGACCTTAGGTGCAAGAGCCGAAGCATTAGCATTAGGCTATCTAAAAAACCAAGGATTTATCTCAGATCTTGAGCAACTTGAATCAGTTATTATCGACTGGGATGTCAGCTCTGCCGCGGTATTAACTAAGGAATCGACTCAAGACCTTGAGGAGAAACTCTCAGAGAAAACCGTGACTACAGGTTGTGGCCAAGGAACTGTTTATGGTGGATTTATGGATGGGCTCGATGAGATAGATCTCCCCCAACCTCAATTAAAACAGAGTATGATCTACAGCTTGCTTAAAAACATCAGTGCCTACAATGAAACCTACAAAAATGCTGGCGCAGTTCATGGTTGCGGCCTATGCCAGGGTGATAAAATTGTTGGTTTTGTCGAAGATGTCGGTCGTCATAATGCGGTAGATACCCTCGCTGGCGAGATGTGGCTAAGGCAAGATGTTGGTCATAACAAGATGTTCTACACGACGGGGCGACTAACCTCAGAGATGGTAATTAAAATTGCCAAGATGGGGATCCCGGTAGTGCTATCAAGAAGCGGCGCGACCCAGATGGGACTTGAGCTTGCTCAAAAGCTTGGGATCACTATGATAGCCCGCGCTAAAGGTAAACATTTCCTTATCTATAACGGCGCAGAAAACATCGAATTTGATGCTATTCCACCTAAGCGTCCTAAGAAACCATTAGAAAATATTTAATGCACAATCAACTCAATAGAAGTGATTTTTGCGGGAAAAACAGATGACAGAGCCAAGTGAGCTCATCTACATGAGTGCTAAACAGGTCGCCGAATACTTAGATCTTAATGAAAAAAAGGTCTACTCAATGGCGAACGATAGAGTATTACCTGCAACCAAAATCACAGGAAAGTGGTTATTTCCTAAGATCTTGATCGACCGCTGGATCATGGACTCCTGCCACAGTGGTATGCTCTCAGACCGCATGCACATCACAGGCAGCGATGATCCTCTGCTATCCATGTTAGTGTCTCGCCTAATGACACAGATAGGCAAGAGCGATCTGGTCAGTTATAGCTCCACAGGCTCACGCATGGGCCTGGATCTGCTCTCTCGAGGCTATGCCGATGTCTGTACTCTACACTGGGGCAGTGTCGATGAGCGTAATGTCCGCCACCCGGCACTACTGAAGAGCTACCCTAACCACCAACAGTGGGTCATGGTACACGGCTACACCCGTAAACAGGGGCTGATGGTGCGTAGTAACATGCTACAGCAGTGTCAGGAGGAGGATAAAATCGTCTCCCTGCCATGGCGCTGGGTCGCCAGACAAGCTGGCGCCGGTAGCCAACAACATTTAGAGCACTGGTTAATGAAGCAGGGAGCAGCCCTGTCACACCTCAATGCCAACGTCACCGCTTACAGTGAACGTGAACTTGCTGCATACGTAGCACGGGGCGATGCGGATATCGGTTTTGGTTGTCAGTCGGTTGCTATGGAGAGTGGCCTAGGCTTTATCCCACTCGTCACCGAGTCATTTGACTTCGTGATGCCACAGGGGATCTACTTTCGCCGCCAGTTACAGCACCTATTTGATATGCTAGGAAGTACTCAGACTCGTCAGTTGGCAGCCACCTTAGGTGGGTATGATCTAACTGATTGTGGGCAGTTGTTGTGGAACCCTTCATAAACGGGATTTTTGGTTAACAATTTTCTGAGTAACTTTTTGATTTGGCCTGATTTGGTATTGAATTGGGTCATTTTGAACATTGCCCCCTTATCGTATCAATTGCTTGCAGCAGCTTAAGTACAGATTCTTCTACAAGATTTATGAGCTGATAAGATCAAGCTTTTATCTTTGTTGGTACTTAGTAGATGCTCGATATTCAAACCTTCACTTATATCTATAGCCTGCGGCTCGCTGAATGTGCAGCTACTTCTACGAGACGCCGCAAGTACATCTGACCGCCATGGATGGTGGAAATGCAGAAAAAATGTCTGGAACATTTTCTGCCCTGTGGGCTCTACGTCTTCAAACAACGTCCATGTTAAACCGCCAGTTCGGCATCCCTGCCTCTCGCTCAAAGAGTTTCACAAAGTGAAACTTCGCCCTGAAACCGAAGCTCGCAGCAGCATCTACACCTAGTTATCACTCTCTTCGACTTAGTATTTACTAGTAGATCATCCAACCAATACTACCAGTATCCATTAGAGGACAAATAGTTTACTGCAGCAACAGTGCTTATAGCGAGAGAGGTGGACGTCTAACTAGCCTTGAAAATTGGCTTATATACTACTTTGCACGAGCAAGCGATTTAGGCTGACAAGATTATGCCGGCTTTAATACTAGTGATTAGTATCAAATAGATAAACAGGTTGATGGATTTTCGGCGGCGTAGGTAGAGGAGCTCCTTGATGACAACTCCTTTGCTGTTTTCTAGCTTAGATTGCCACAAGATAAGCCAGCGTATTTTCAGAGTGAATAACTGGTTGTTTATGGATAACTCTTTATTGCGTATAGGGATAAACATAAGCAGAGCGGAATATATTACCTCCTCCTCTGCAGCTTTAATGGTGAAACGAGTAGTAAAGCGATCGTAAGAGATAGTTAGCTCTGAATCTGCAACATGGTGATTCTGCTTCTGTACTCGCTCAAACACCATAGTAATAACCTAACTCCATCATCTTCCCACTCTTGGAAACGAAAATAGCATACACCTAAATTCGTTTCCAAGCAGATGAAAATAGATAATAAAATTAACTATCTAATAGGCTTATTACTATTACTTGTGATTCCTCAACTGCCGTTAACTTAGCATCAAGTTGAGCTACTGAACTTCGCACTAGTGTCCCTGCAGAAACAGTCTCATTAGCTAGAGTGACACTGCCATCACTAACATAGATGAGTGCAGGTGTTGGCAATGCAATCTCATCTCCTGAGTTTAAGTTAGCGACACTCACTTGAGTTCGGCTATTGAAGGTTTGTGCTGCACCACCGTAAATAGGGGTGAGCTCACCATCGACAGGAGAATACAAGCGATAAGCGGCTCTTTCACCTAATGTTTCCGGCATCACCCAAAGTTGGATCATCTGATTTTCAACATCATCAGGATTAATCTCATTATGGGAGAAACCTTCACCACCAGCCCTCTGTACTTGTACCTGCTTAGCCACTATAGATTGACCATGCTCAAGGGAGCCTTCATGGGCTATCTGTCCCTTAACCATCACAGAGATCACATCGACCTCTCTGTGACCATGCATCATGGTCTCCCCTTTGGGCATAAACCTAGCGTCCGCCAGATAAACAAAGTGACCGACACCATCCCAAGTCTTTGGCTCCTTTCCTCGGCCAAATACTCGGCTATCCATCACGAACCTATGCTCTTTTAGGCCTGCAAATCCGCCCTCTCTAAGATCAAATTTTGATAGTTTTTCCATGATTTTGTCCTCATATCACTGCAAAAGCTATCCAATAAAGCTTTGCGATGAACCAAGATTAACTTGTCACCAAATAAGGATAAACAGGAGAAAACGAAAGATACTGTTGACAAAAAAAGAACAATAAGAGGGAGACTTCAACAAGCTAGCCAATGTTATTGGTGGGATGAAATTAAATTTAAAAAAGAATTAAGGCGTTATTCACTAACACTATAAACCTCTGGTTGCCAAACTTGCATTAGGATTTCGGGATTCGGTACAGGCTCGAAACCAAACTTAGCATATAGGCCATGGGCATCTCGTGTGGCTAATACCATACGCCTCAGTCCTTGAAGATCTGGGTGAGAAACTATGTTTGTCATTAATGCTTTGCTCAAACCTATTCCGCGGTACTCATCGAGAATAAAGACATCCGCAAGGTAAGCATAGGTGGCTCTGTCAGTGATCAAACGGCCAAAACCTACCTGCGCATTATCGTCAGTAAACACACCAAAGCAGAGTGAATTCATTAATGCTTTTTTCAATACAGACTTAGGAATACCTTTAGCCCAATAACTTTCGGAGACAAATCCATGGATCACATCGATATCCATCTCACTTAACTCGGTACTTATCCTATACCTCTGCATCCAACACTGCTCCAAAGCCATAAATGAATATATGAAACTAACAGCATAAGCTATTTTTTCAACCCCATATTTGAGGCATATTCAATATGACAATGATGAGTGGATAAAAGCAGTCACAGCACTAAGCGCAAGTTTCCGCGTGAATTATACCAATCAATATAAGAAGTTGATCTACTCAGAGTGTCTTTTGGCAAACTAATTCAAGGCGAATGGATGATAGAATGGTTGTCCCCTTGTGAGTTCATTCAACGCAGAAGTAGGCAAGCCAAAAACACTCCTTACAGGCGAGTTTTAGCGGTTCTGATACTGCGACTTTTTATAAACAAAGAGGGAGCTAAACCCTAGTTTCACTATGCTCTTCACTCGTTGCAAACCACATGGATGTGGTGAATGTCATTAATGCAGGAGCAATTAAGGACCTTGCCTCAGGACCGCTAAACTCTCGCTGAGCGATCAAATCTTTATACTGATTGGTATTAACCACGATACTTTGCCCATAAACCTCTTTGTGATGGTGTTAAAAAGCTCCAAGCCAGCACACGGGTCAGCTTATTTCCCTGAGCCATATCTATAGTCTTGACGGTGATAGCCCCCACCCTTTCAAGTTCGGCATAACAAACCTCTAAATTCTCCTTCTTAGAGACCAAGCTTGTAAACCATAAACATTGAGTCGCAAATGTTTTACTCTCACATATCATGTTATGAAGAAACTGCTTCTCACCGCCCTCACACCAAAGCTCCGCCTTTTGGCCACCGAAATTAAGCTGAGACTTATCTTTTGGAGTTTTAGACTCAAGCTTGTGTCCCTTAGACGCTCTATTCTCAGCTAAGTTTTTCAGTTTACGTTGGCTACCTTCACTCGCCTCCTTAAGTGAGGCGTGAAAAGGAGGATTGCACAGGGTGATATCAAACCTATCATCGGGCTTGATGATACCGCTAAATACTTTTTGATGATCGCTCTGCAGGCGAGTCTCCAGTTTACCCAGCAAACTGGTATTAGCTTCTACAATAGCCTTGACGTTAGCCAGCGAGATAGGGTCGACATCACTTGCAACAAAGCGCCAGCCATAGGTCTGGATCCCCAGAAGTGGATAGATAGCGTTAGCCCCAGTGCCTATATCTAGTGCCTTAATCTTGATCTTTTTAGGCTTGATAGTGTGGGAGTTTACAGGTGGGACATTTTGTCCCTCTGCCTCAGTTTCAGCTTTATTTTCAAAGCGCTCCACTCCAGCTAAGAGATCATAAATATAGTGAAGATAGTCGACTCTTCCTGGAATTGGCGGACAGAGAAAGCCCTCGGGGATATCCCAACTCTCTATCTGATAATCTAATTTCAATAATGCTGTATTCAGCGCTTTTACGGCTTGGGGATCGGCAAAATCAATAGAGAGGTTACCGTAAGGATTTGGCTGAACATAGGGGATTAATGCTGGGCTTACCTTAGTTAACTTATCAAAATCATAACCATCACGGTGTAAGTTACGCGGATGCAGGCCAGGCTTTTGATTATTGATGGATCGAGCAATCTGTACATCTCCTTTGCCACTACCAGAGCGAGATCTCTTTGAATTTCTACCCGACTTAATCACAGGTTTTCGGCTTGCTTTAGAGCTTGGCTTCGTCATAAAAAATTTACCAATTAAATGAATCAGCGAACATTTAAAGCGCTGAAGGCAAGGCGGATTATACCGTTAACAGGGGAGTTAACGGCAATCATAGAGGGGAAATTAACGATTTTTTAAATTTTTGAGCGACTAATCGTAGAGGTATTTAGTAAATAGCATATTCACAACAAGAGGCTTACCGGTTTCCTGCTCAATAAGACGATTAACCGCCTCATAGCATTCACGGCGGATCTCTTCACGTCCAGTAAGAGATTTAACCTTGTCAGCAGTTTGGCTTCCCAAGATCTCAATAATCGCCGCACGCAACAGAGGATCATGATGTTCAATCGCCACCAGATCTTCTGGCGCTCTCACCATTAGCTCAACGCTTATCCGGACAAAGCCTAACTTTCTGCCAGTTGAAAGGTAATTGGTCACTATCTCAGGCTCAAAGCCATAATAAGCGTACTCAGCCTGTGTTTGCTCCTCCTGAGGTTCCTCCTCTTCGGCATTGACACCTAAGCTAAAGATGCTGATAGAAAGAATAAGCAGCAAAGAGGTCACTCTTTTTATCAACAGAGTACAAATGTCACATTTTTTCATAGCCAAATTTTCCATTTCAAGCGATTGTATGCAGGGCATTGTATTCGATTTTTCAAAAAACTGTGCTCGCGGATTTTACATGCTAGACTGCAGCAGTTTTCAAGTCAGTATTGTACCGAGAATCAGATGAGTGTAATTAGGTTAAGCTTTCCATATGGTGAATCAATTCAGTGGTTTTCACCAGAAAAAATCGACCAACTCCCAAAATCACCTCTAAAAGACTGGTTGCTCTCTAAAGGAAGTTTAACCCAAAAACTAAGATCACACTGTGCTGAATTTGAAGTAAAAGTTCTCGGAGAGGGCACATTAACTCCTTTTAGCGGTGAATTTCCCTCTCAGACTCAAGCTTGGGTACGGGAAGTACTGCTCTGTCTTGATGGGATCCCTTGGGTATTTGCCCGTACCTTAATTCCAGGAAGTTTACTGCAGCAAAAAGAATCCGACTTCCTCACTTTAGGCACAAGGCCTTTGGGAGAGCTGCTATTTTCCAGTGACGAATTCTCTCCCGGCAGAATAGAGGTCGCCCACTTCACCCCTTGCCATAAGCTGGCCAACTTAATGCATTCACTCAAACAAGATGCCAATCACGAGCTTTGGGGGCGAAGACGCTACTTCTCCTACCACGATGAGGAGTTGATCGTCAGTGAGACCTTTCTTCCCGCGGCTCAGCAATTGATTAAAAACTAACGATTCGCTCTTCTAATACCTAACCATCCCAGCAAACATAGTGTTAACCAACCTAGGCTACCACCACCAGAACCGGCGTCGTCAGAACTCGTCACATTTGTTGCTGGCGCGGCAGGGGCCGTCACAGTTAGTGAGCTAGTACTGCTACTCTGCACATTCAAGCTATCGGTAACGGTCAAGGTGACACTATAAGTTCCAGCAGAACCATAGGTATGTGTTGGTGATTGAGCACTGCTCGTTTGTCCATCACCAAACTGCCAAGCATAGCTTAAAGCACCCTCTCCTCCCGTCGTACCATCAGTAAAGCTAACTTCCAACTCATTGCTTGAAAAGGTAAATCCAGCGACAGGGGCTACGGGCAGTGTAACGGCAACTGTCTGGCTGCTTTCAACAGTCGAACCTAGACCATCTGTCACCTTTAGTGTCACCAAATAACTGCCAGATGCGGCATAGGTGTAGCTAGGCTCTACCTCTGCACTGGTGGCTCCGGTAACACCAAAGCTCCAAAGATAGGAGTAGTTACCATCACCACCTGTCACTGTTGGAGTAAAGAGCACTGTTCCCTTAACCTCCTGAGTAGCACTGAATTCAGAGCTAAGATTAGATGCAGGAGGGGGCGTAGTTGCCCCCGCAAAATTAAACTCCACCTTAGCAAGAGATGAGTCGACATTTTGCTCTATCACCTCCATGGTTAAGCCAAGTTTCGGCAAAATAATACCCGATTGAGGCTGAAGTGGTGCGGTGTAATCTTGGCTATCATCGAAGGTGGAGATAGCTGAAAGATGCTCATCACCAGAAAAGCTCGACTGATTAAACAGACTAAAGGTAGCATCACGAATTTGCGTATCAGACCCACTATTACCACCGAGAATCATCTGCTGATCCGCATCGACAACCCCAATCAAGCCGACTCCAGGGTGTGAGCTAGAGTTATTGTCTGCATAGCTAAAATTCTCTAACCATAGCAGCACACCAGGCTCATAGGAGTGACTATCAAGCCCCGCATCGACACCATTATGGCTACGCAGCTGCACGATATAGCGACGTTCTGCCCCTGGACGTTGATTATCGATTCTAGAGAAACCAACAAGATCCATTCTACCTGCAGTTTCAGCATCATCCGCATAAACAGTGCTCGTTCCTTGAGTGAGCTCAAGGTTATCGATAACTATCCCATACTCGCTTAAGCCCACATCAGTTTTATAGATTAAACTTATCCGAACTGAGCTCCCCGCATAATTACTGAGGTCATACGCCAGATCCACCCAGTTATTAGCGCCTTCGGCTCCAGCAATATCTGCTGAACTGGCAGTAATTATGTTTCTCGCATCGTTAATTAAGTTACTGGCTTTAGTATGGTTACCTTCAATTGACACACCATTGACCATCAGCTGAGCATAATCGTAATCTTGCTCAATATTCCAATGGGCCTTCATGGTTAAACTCAGTGGCGTTAAGCTCGGCAAGCTAACATCAAATGAGAGTGCATTATTAATCAGATTGCCCTGATTGGAGTAGTATTGATACTCGCCGGCATAGGGGGCTTTAAAAGGGATAGGTGCTGCAGGCAAAGGGATAGAGAGTTGGTTAACAAAGCCGTGATTTACCGCTTCATTGAGCACGACCTCAACCCCTGAATCATCAATCGTGTTAAGCAGAACCTCCTGCTCATTGACCCAGCGCCCTTTATATCTCTCCTGAAGATAAGATCTTGCATAGGGACTAAAACCTGTAGGTTGAGTTCCAGCAATGCTACCAGTCCAACTACCACCAGACATCACAGACCATGAGCCTACGGGAGAGCCGTCCCCTTCGTTACTAGTGTCATACTCGTCAGGCAAACCTAGATCGTGACCAAACTCATGAACAACCACCCCCGCCGCAGCATCAATAGGCTGAACAGTGTAGCCAAACACCTTCATTCCTGTGCCAGGTATGGTATATCCAGGGTTATTGCCTGTGTAGACAAAGAATCGATGGGACCAGATAGCGTCTTTAGACAGCACGCCACCACCCGCCTCCTCACCGATACTTGAATGAAACAGCATCACATGGTCGATATTACCATCGGGCTCATCAAAATTACCGTCACCATCGAGATCCATTGGATCTTCCACATCATAACTGGCAAGTTCTGCACTGGACATGCCTGCGACAGCTTGGGTTACCGCCTCTTTAACTAGCTCAGGTACCGCTTTATCATCACCGCTGTCATCATTACCACCGTAATACGCTGCATTATTTTCAGCAGTAAACCAGCCCTTTGTCTCACCAGTAAAGAAGAAGCTCTCACCAGACACCGCCTGATAATATTGATACCCGGTTTGCAAATTCTGTCCCTGAGGTCCAGTAAAACCTGTAGTAGAAAACATCAAATTATCATAATGAGAGTTAGGGTAACTGGGGTAATACATAGCAGTATCACTGGCAGAGAGGCGATTATTATCATAGGGAAGATCTGGAAAATCGATTAAGACTCCCAACACTTTGACGGTTTTAGTCACATCACTATCGGCCAGAGCCTCAGTTTCTAACTGCTGAGCATTAAACCCTTTACGACTTTTCAGCGCTTGGTGCTTTTTAAGCGCTTTTAATCGTTTCTGCTCAAATTTGGCACTCAGTAGATCGCCTTTATTCCTGCCTCCAAATTTGCGATATGAGTATGCATCCACGGCGGCAGCTTTCTCATCAATAGATGCATCTTCAGAGAGCTCACCGCGCTTAATCAACCAGTATAAGATCTGCTCCTTATTTACCACTCCAGCATCAGCCAACGTTGCGTTAGCAAGATCGAAAGGTTTAGCCATCAAGGTCGAGCCCATTAAAGAGAGCGTAATAGAGAGGCATATTTTAAAGAGCATGCCTTCGTTGCTTTTCGATATCATAACCTTGACTTCCTTTCTATTTATTAAGAGTTTTACCACTCTTCATAAGAGCTGAGCACCCACTTAACAGAGCTACCACTTTTAACACCGCTTTCAATACAACTCATGTCGATTAAGTTTAGTACGGATCCCAAGCTGTATTGGTTCATTTATTTTGGTGATACGTGTCTTAACCTATGACAATTTAAACAAAATAAGATTCAAAAAATCATCACAACCACAACAGGTGAGCAACAAAAGGTAACAGCACTTCCCCCTTATTCACAGCAATAAACCGCAACAAAACTCACGTTGTGGAGATATTTACACTTAATAGAGGATTAAGATAAAAAGTAGCCATTCATACCGTATGCTTGGCTGATTATGGAGATGTAATTAAGGCAGGAAGCTTAGCTAAACAGCACAGTTTATTTAGCTAAGCCTTATGAATTATCAATACAGCAAGGGGAGAGCAGTTGAAGTACTCACAACTAGACCTTTGTTGTTCAGTCTCTATTTTACCTGACCAATGTGCGCCATATAGTTTGCAATTCCATCGAGGAACATCTGCACAGAGATCATCACAAGTACCATTCCCATCAGACGCTCCACCGCCGTTAAGCCTTTCTCACCCAACACCTTAGTGAAAACCTTGTAGAAGAGGAGAATAACGGCACTCACCCCCCAGGCAGCAAGCAGAGCAATAGTCCAATCTAACATTCGTGTGCTGTCTGTATGTGCCAGTAAAATGAGTGCAGCCAACACCGAAGGTCCTGCCATTAACGGAATCGCCATGGGCACAATAAAGGGTTCCTCACCGGCTGCTAAGCCAACCACACCACCAGGCTGTGGGAAGATCATCCTAATCGCGATGAGAAAGAGAATAATACCGCCAGCGATACTGACAGACTCTGATTTCAAGTTCAGAAAATTAAGGATTGCTTCTCCGGCGAACAGAAACAGCAACATGATGATCAAAGCGAAGAAGAGTTCTCTGATTAATACCTTGCGGCGCTTTTTTGGATCGATATGGCGTAATATGGAGGCAAAAATCGGCAAATTACCAAGCGGATCCATGATCAGAAACAGCATAACTGCGGCGGAAAAGGTATCCATAGGGGCGAAAGCCTCTCTTTTAGGGTAAGGAATAACTATATTCTATAACTATTTAGCAACAATCAGACAGAAAAATTACACAATAATGCTCACTTGATGCCTTATTAATGACCCAAGCTAAAGTCAGTTAACTGTGTTTCTGCCCTATTGAGGTGAAATATGATCACACTTGATGTAAATAATGCGAGCTTAACTGCTTATTTTATAGAAACTGGTATACTAGCCCGTCTTTTTTAAAGGTCCCAGCTAAACAAATCATGCTTTATCTATTAGCCAGCTGTATCGCTCTACTTTTAGGCCCACTCTTCTACCGATATCTTTCGACAGAAAACGGGCTACAAAAAGGCCTGGACGGATTTATATTCGTATCCCTGGGCGGCTTAGTGCTGGTGCATATTCTACCTGAGCTACTCGAGCATGGCGGGTTTCTAGCTATTATCTTCGTCATCATAGGTTTGTGGGGCCCCACTGCCAGTGAAAAACTCTTCCATCGCTACTCTGAGGTCACCCATAACCTAACACTGACTTTAGGCATAGGCGGACTACTCCTGCATACCATCACAGATGGCAGTGCCATGGTACTGGCTCAGCATGATGACAACTCCATACTGCTAGCATTGGGCGTGATACTGCATAGATTACCGGTCGGCTTAGCTATCTGGTGGTTACTCAAGCCACAGTTAGGTGCGCGCTGGGCTATGGCGGTATTGGCCGCGATGATGTTACTAACAGGCTTTGGCTATTTTGCCGGAGAGCAGCTATTAACCCAATTAAGCTTAGATAACACTGTCTACCTGCAAGCCTTTGTCACCGGCTCTATCTTGCACGTGGTGTTACACCAGCCCCATGGTGAAAGCCATGAAGATAAGCAGGGAAAATATGAGTATCACGCAGGGATAGGAAGCTTACTGGGTATCGCTCTGCTTGGACTACTATTAATGGTCGACTCTGGCGGACATGAACATCACAACCACAGTCACAGTACTGAGCAGCTTGCCGATTGGTTATTGACTCTCGCACCTGTTCTGCTACTTAGCTACGTCGCAGCTAGCCTTAGATTCCATTTTGGTTTATCACCCGATAACACTTCGCTAGCCCAAAGATGGTTGCAGCGCTTGGCGGGACCAGAAGCATTAATCATCACGGCACTTCTACTTGGTCCAGTGTTCGCCCTATTGCAACTTATCGGACTTATAATGATAGGCACAGTGCTCACCTTAACCAAAGTTGAGCCCACAGATCCTCATCTTCATCTGCCAAAATCCGCGCTACGTTTCGGCTTTTCGCACTTAGTCGATCGCAGTGCACCTTGGATAATACTGAGCTTAATTTTAGCGAACCTGATTGGTCATCCATCAGTGCCTTTAGCTAGCCCAATCACCCAAGTAGCAGTTCTGCTGTTGGTATTTTTACCGATGCGATTCTGTAATCTAGGGGGAGCAGTATTGGCTCTTTCTCTGGCCTATAGCGGCTGGAGTACCGAGGCTGTGATGCTGGCACTTTTAGTCGCCCCTATTTTCAATCTCGCTCAGCTGAAACTGATGAACTGGTCTCAACGCGCTCTGTTATTTGGATTAATACTGGCAAGCTTAGTGACCATCAATATGATCCAGCCACAGTGGCACGCCTTGATGGTCATGCCCGATAGCGTCAATACCCTATCGTTAACGGTACTGGCCTGCCTGTTTGCCGCAAGTCTACTGCGTTTGGGGCCGAGAAAGTTTATGGCTAGGATCATGCATCTTCAGCCCAAAGCCCACTCACATGATCATGGCCACGACCATGGACACAGCCATAAGCATTAAATAGATAGCAATCAGCTTAAATAGGGTTTAGATTCAAAATATCATCCTTGGATCTAGACCGCCTATGTGCATCTTGTTTATCGCGCTAGAGCAACACCCTAAATACCCACTTATCGTCTGTGCTAATCGTGATGAGTTCCATCACAGACCCACAGAACAAGCCCATTTCTGGATGCCAGAAAACGAGTTACTCGCAGGGAAAGATCTTCAGGCAGGTGGAAGTTGGCTTGGAGTAAACCGGCTCGGTGACTTCGCTGCGCTGACAAACTTTAGAGATCCACAAGCGCAGCAAGATGGAATGAGAAGCCGTGGGGAATTGGTCATCAACGCCCTTAAACATCATGAACCTATGACCACGGCTTGGCTAAGAGAGCACAGCCAAAACTACAACCCCTTCAATCTGGTCTTCGGCAACAGAAGAGAGCTTTACTGCTATAACAGTAGCCAGAAAGCACTAACAAGGTTAACTCCTGGATTTCACTCTATCAGTAACGGCGCGCTAGACGATGTCTGGCCTAAAATGGCTCGGGGCACCATTGCATTAGAGACGAGTATTACACAGTCAGATGAGCCAGATATTCAAGCCCTGCTCGCCATAATGAAAGATGAAACTCGCGCAGAAGAGAGTGAGCTTCCCCAGACGGGGATAGCCATAGAGTGGGAGCGTCTACTCTCCTCTATCTATATCCGCCACCCTGAATATGGAACCCGATCCACCAGCATCATATTGCAAGATACATCGGGGAACACCCGCTTTATTGAGGTCAGGTATGACGGTAAAGGACGCAACTTAGGCCAACAGGAGTTCAATTTAATCTGAGGTGTGGTCATGGGTGATAACCCAACGATCATCTATCTTCTCTACCAGCAGGGTAAACACACCACCGGGCTTATCTTTCGCACGAGTCAGCTGCCAGCGACCAACCACCATGGCCCCGTAGTTACTCAGCATCTTGATCTCCTTGATGGTGAACTTCAATGTGCCCAAGGTCGCTTTATCTGGGTAGTTCCTCTTATAAGCAGCTAAGGTTTCCTCCCAGCCATAGCGAAACTTATCACCAGAGACAAAACGCATCTTTTCATTGTTCCAATAACCTTGCATATAAGCATCGAGATCGCCACGATTCCACGCAGCTTCCTGCGCTTTCAATACCTGAGCTATATCATCAGTAGGCACGGCTGACGCACTAAACGCAAACAGCAATAAGATAAGAGAAAGTCCTTTTTTAAACATGATATATCCAGAAGTGAGCGATAATGTATACTAACCTAATTCATGGTCTCATGCCTCGATATTCCTGTTTTGAGGCCATTCTCTATTTTCAAGGCTTAGAGTCTCCCTATATGTTTCAACAGTTTTGCAAATTAGTTTTAAAATTAACCGGTTGGAAAATCTCTGGTGCGCTTCCAACCGAGCACCAATATGTTGCGATTGTGGGCCCACACACCAGCAACTGGGACTTTATTATTGGCGTTTTAGCCCGTGGAGCTTTAGGAGCAAAAGTTAACTTTCTCGGCAAGCATCAGCTTTTTATTCCGCCTTGGGGTTGGTTTTTCAAGGCGATAGGCGGCACCCCAGTCGACAGACGAAAGAGCAACAACTTGGTCGATGGCGTCGTGCACCTGTTTCAGGATAACCCTAAGTTTTCACTAGCCTTAGCGCCAGAAGGTACTCGTAGCCCTGTAAAACGTTGGAAAACAGGCTTTTATCATATTGCCAGCAAGGCTAATGTTCCCATTGTCACCGTCGGCTTAGATTTTGGCAGTAAAACTGTACTGATCGCCAATGGCATAGATACCACAGAAGATATGCAGCAAGATATGGATAAGATCATCGAATTCTACCGCTCTATAAAGGGCTGCCACCCTAAAGTGATCCCAGATTTTACTCCGGGAAAATAGACTGGCAAATCCTGTCAGCGCTCGTTATAGTGCAGATTCCATCTCACAAACATTATTAGCTCTATGCTCTTTGATACTTGGCTACTCTACTTTTTTGCAGTCCTGCTGATCGCCGTTTCTCCGGGAACCATGGCGGTATTATCTATGAGTCATGGTATCCATTTTGGTAAAACCCGCAGTTTGGCAACCGCATTAGGTAGTGTTACCTCAGCGCTTATTTTGATGGCAGCATCGGCGGCGGGGCTCGGCGCCCTACTGAGTGCAACTGAGTATGGATTTACGATTTTAAAATACTGCGGCGCAGCCTACTTGCTGTTTCTCGGTATCAAACTACTGCTAACAAAAGCCAGCTCTCAAGGGTTAGATCTGCAACATATCAAGAGCAAAGGCACGCCACCCCAGATGTTTAAACAGGCCTTTCTTGTGGGAATTAGTAACCCGAAAGACCTGCTTTTTTTTGGCGCGCTCTTCCCGCAATTTATCGACATATCAGCTCCTCAAGCCCCCCAACTAGCCATTCTTGCAATCACGTGGGCTGTCGTGGATTTCAGCTTTGTGATGCTCTACGCCAGCATGGCCAATGTGTTAGCGCCAACTCTAAAAACTAGCAATAAACTGCACTGGTTCGATCGAACCAGTGGTGGTGTGTTTATCGGCTTAGCGGCCATCTTAGTCACTCGAGAAAACTAATAGCGAGCTAAAAACATAAAAGCTGGATTCTGAAACCTGTTCAGAATCACGGCTAACGAACTTAGCTTAAAACTTTCCACTTCTAACTCTTAACTTTCTCCCTTCAAGCTTCGGATATCTGAACCTGTTGGCCCCTGGAAAGCTTTTAAGCCAAATTCAGGTAAGATCGCAAAGATATGATCGAAAATATCACCTTGAATATCTTCGTAATTGTTCCAGCGAATATCGGTAGTAAACACATAGACCTCAATAGGAACACCTTCGGATGTTGGCGCTAATTGACGCACTAGCAAGGTCATATCATTATGGATCAGCGGGTGTCTGGTCACATATTCAATCAGATAAGCCCTAAAGGTACCGATATTCGTCAGATGACGACTATTTACTGGCATATCAGCATCTTCAACACCTTGATTAAAGAGGGATATCTCCTCTCTTTTCGAGGAGAAATACTCTTTTAAACAGTTAATCTTACTTAACTTGGCCTGCTCCTCCTCAGAGAGAAAGTGTATGCTGTGAATATCGATGGAGACCGCACGTTTAATGCGTCGACCACCAGACTCAGACATACCACGCCAGTTCTTAAATGCATCGGAAACCAGGGCATAGGCGGGGATCATCGTCAGTGTATTGTCCCAGTTTTGCACCTTGACTGTGGTTAAAGACACCTCAACAACCGATCCATTGGCACCATACTTATCCATCTGGATCCAATCGCCCGTGCTCACCATGCGGTTAGCAGCCAGCTGAATTCCAGCGACAAAGCCTAATATGGTGTCCCTAAACACCAACATCACCAAACCGGTCGCGACACCTAAACCGCTGAGGAAGTAGACCGGAGATTGGTTTGCCAGAACTGAAATAGAGATGATGATGGCAACAAAGAAGAGAAAGAGCTTAAATAGCTGAACAAAACTCTTAATCGGCAGACGCCTACTCACTAAATTGACATCGGCAATCTCATTCACCGCATCCAGTGCACTATAGATGGCGCGCACCAACATCACCACAATCCAAACACTCAGCAGGCGATCGACCAGTGAGCTTATTAGTTGATGCTCTTTCAATGCCAATGGGATCAAGAGGTTCATAACAAGGGCAGGTACAACATAGGAGAACTTCTCCAGTACCTTATGCCTCATAAAGATATCATCCCAACTCACTTTAGAGCGGTGGATCACGATATTCATGGCGCGCACAACACCACGCCTGACAAACAGGTAAGCGATGATGGCTAACACGAGACTTACCACGACAAGCAACGAAGTTGACACATCGTCCGATGGCGTGCTGTTAACTCCCCAGTCGGATAACCACTTTGAGATCCGCAATCTTAGTTCTTGATCCACTATCAATCTTCCTTAAAAAGTATTAGCACCATGTTAAACGGATAACACCCCGAGAAACAACTCGCCACAAAGGCAAAACAAATCAATCACAACTCTTTATTTTTCAATAGGTTTAGTCATTCTTAATTGACTGAGGGACAAAGATTACCAACAATTTACCTTTAATACAGTCAAAAGTAGGAGTATGTCGATGTTGAGATACCTAATTATGCTAAGTGCGTTAACAGTCAGTCTCAATGTCATGGCTAATCAGGCCGAAGATGATACATCAAAGCTTTTTAAGCCTAAAATGAGCATCAGCCTGGACTATATACCTGCCGAAAACAATATGTACGGCATCACGTTAGCCCCCTATCATTTCGACCCAGACTACTCCAGTTGGGGCTACTACATAGGTTATGCCGCTAGCCAAGAGGAAGATCTCGCACTAATAAAGCCCGCCGAGGGTTACACCCAAGATAAGATGTGGCGATTTGGTCTCAGCTATAGCCTAACTCAGCAACTGAGTCTCTATGGCGGCGCAGTTCACTATAGTCTTGAAACACACTCCACCACAGGTAAAACCCCTAAAATTGTTGATGGTGAGCCTATTTGGGAAAAAGGATCTGATACCTCCTGGGGAGGCGAGTTAGGCATACGTTATATGATGGATATGGGCTTGATGCTAGGTGTTGGATATAACACCTCAACAGATTCTGCTGTCATTAGCATAGGCTATGCGATGTAAACTGTAGCGCAGGTTCAACTCTAGGGCATTTGTCTATGACAACTCCATGAAATATCTTTCCATTCGGTTTATGCTAGAGCCAACTTATCTATTTGGGTTCAAACCTATGCGTAAAACACTTAATACCCTGATTGGGTTCGCACTCCTCACTCTAGCTATACCGGCCATGGCGGCAGAGGTAACAACAGTCACATTGAACAACGGCACTAAGGTCAGACTTAATGATGACTTTACTTGGGAATATGTGATTTTAGAGACAACAACTCCAGTTGTCGGCACAGCGACCACAACGAGTGCCCCGACTTCACAAGCCTCAGCTCAAGCAGCAGTAATATCAGCTCCCACCTTAACAGCCAACGCCATGTCGCAAGCTGAATTACTTAAAAGTACCGCTAAGGGTGGAGTCAAAGTCAGTTTTCTTAACAGTCAATGGGATGAAGATGGCCGTTTAGGCCTAACTTTCGATCTGGCCAGCAACAGCTCAGAACACTACGTTTTGATCAACCTAGATGTCACCCTGTTTGACGACACAGGTAAGCTATTAGAGACCAAAACCATTAAGGTCTGGAAAGCGATTTTCAGAATGCCTGATACTTACCTGCGCAAGGGGCAACAACGTGAAAGTAAGATCTTCTGGTTCGAAGGCATAGACCCTAACCTCTGGACCAAAGAGCTAGTGAGCTTAAAAATAGGTGAGATGGACTCAAGAATGTGATCTATTAACCATGTCAGCCTCTAACCAAAGTGACGGGTTAAATAATGTAAAGCCGGAAGAGCAACGCTTTTCCGGCTTTTTAATGTAAAACCCCTCAGCATAACATTTTGTTATAGCTGAGGAATCTTTAGTCAATTGACCTAAATAGGTGTCTTAAACATATAATTCGAACCATAGATTAAATATATAACTTTGGTTCATTTATGGAACTCTCATTATTATTAATGACGGTGTTTTTCGCAGCGACATTACAAGCTGCAACGGGATTTGGATTTGGATTAATTGGCGTTAGTTTTTTAATTGTATTACTTCAATCTAATTCTGCTGTTCAAATTGTCATTATATTAACTTTAGCTATGTCTCTCGTTCACTGGATAAAAATCCGAAAAATAGCACCAATGGATTTAGTAAAGAAAATAATGCTAGGTTGTGCATTAGGCTACCCAATCGGCATTATTATATTCAGTAACTTCGATCTTACAGCCCTTAAAATATCCGTTGCCTTACTTATTCTAGCGATAACAACCCAGAATATCTTAGAGATGGTTAAGGTACGTAAAGGCCATGAAGCTATTCCAGCCAAGATGGGTAGGGGCTCCTGCTTTGGTATCGGAACTATGTCAGGCGTGATGGCCAGTGCAATGGCGATGCCTGGCCCAGTTGTTGTGGCATACCTGACCCGCAGCCCACTCACTAAAGATCAGATCCGTGCCACAGTGATCACCTGTTCAACCTTCTCCTATATTGTAGCTCTAGGCCTGCAAGCTTCCTTTGTCGGCATTGAGAATGAAACACTGAAAACATCTTTGATGTTAATTCCAGCGACTTTTATTGGCGCTTTATTTGGCGACTATATCGCTAAGTTCATTAATCAAAATCTTTTTAAAAAAATTACTTTAGTTGTTTTATTTGGTAGTGGTGTAAATATCTTACTCAACATCTAGATAAAACAAAAACCAATCAAAAATTAAATACAGCTGTTCTTATAAATATTGATACAAGAAAATAAATTAATATAAAGGAATTAAAAATGCTTACTGATAAATACCCTAAAGCTAAATTAGCACATACACCAACACCTTTCGAATTTATGGCAAATATGACGAAGAAGTTCGATGGGCCAAAATTATGGATAAAGCGTGATGATGCTACTGGTTTAGCTATGGGTGGAAATAAGGCTCGCCAATTAGAGTTCTATGTTGGTAAGGCGCAAGCTGATGGTTGTAATGCTCTGCTCACTACAGGCGCAGTTCAATCTAACCATGTTCGTATGACAGTTGCTGCAGCACGTAAGATGGGCTGGCATGTAGAGGTTCAATTAGAGCACCGCGTTGATGGCAGACTTCCTGAATATGAAGATAGCGGTAACCCATTCTTAGATAAACTTATGGGTGCAAAAATTCACACCTATCCAGTGGGTGAAGATGAGAACGGCGCCGATCAGGTGATGTATGACAGAGCCGACGAGCTAACGAAAGAGGGCTATAAGCCATTCGTTATCCCACTAGGAGCCGTAGGTAAAACACCTTGGGGCGCACTAGGTTATGTTGACTGTGTCGAAGAGCTACTCCTTCAAGCACAAGCAACTGGCATGAAAATAGATGCCATCGTACTACCAACAGGCTCAGCTAACACTCACGCAGGTGTTTTAGCCGGTCTTATCGCCCTAAACAGTGATATTCCCGTGTATGGCTTCTGCGTCCGCCGCGACAAAGTGGCTCAGTTCGAGCGTGTATTAGTAAAAACGCGCAAAGTCCTGCAGCTACTTGGTGTTGATGAGAACAGGGTTACTCACGACCTAGTTAAGTGTGAAGATTGGGTGTTAGGCCCAGGATATGGTCAGTTAACTGCTGAAGTTCATGAAGCAATCGAGATTTTAGGTCAAGAAGAAGGGATATTATTAGACCCAACCTACACAGCAAAAAGCATGGCTGGAATGATAGGTATGATCCGCAACGGTCAATTTACTCAAGATCAAAACATCGTTTTCTTACATACAGGTGGTACACCAGCCCTATTCGGCTACCCAGAACTGATTGCCAATAAGTAATAACTAAAAATATATATGCCTGCAGAGTCCCTCTCAGGCATTTTGGCCACACTTTTTATCTCTGATGTTTATAAGCTAACACTCAGTGATAGGTAGAATCATTATGTCTCAGTCAACAAAGCTTGAGTTTCATATTGGAAAAATTGGTGGAATGGTTCCACTTCTGACCATGGTCGGTCTGATGTTACTGCTTACTTTCAACGGTGTCGGCGGTCCTAAAGCAGCCTGGGCACCAGGTTTTATCGCTATCATCTTAGGTATGTTTCTGGTTAAGAGTAAGCGGGATTACTTTCAATCGATCTTAGATGGTATCGCAGATAAAACAGGCGTCGTTGTTATCACTGCTTGGATCTTCGCCGCTGTACTCGGGTCCTTAATGAAAGCCGGTGGCTTAGTTGACGGTATTCTCTGGTTCGGTATGTCGACTGGTATTCAAGGAAGTATGTTCCTTGTTATTGTCTTTATGTCTACGGCTATCTTTGCCATGGGAACGGGATCATCAAACGGTGCAAACTTAGCCTTAGCACCCATTCTATTCCCAGCAGGTGTTTATTTAGGTGCCGATCCTGCATTCGTTGCTCTCGCCCTGCTTTCAGGCGCTGTTTTTGGTGACAATGTCGCACCAATCTCCGACACCACCATCGTTGGCTGTACCACACAGGGAGCTGATTTTGGCGCCACGGTTCGTCAACGTATGCCGCTATCCTTAACCGCAGGGGCCATCGCCCTTGTGGCCTTAGTCTTTTTCGGCCAAGGTGACGGCTTGGTGGAAACAGCCTCTCAAAATGGTGAAAGTGCCCGACCTGAGAGTCTACTTATGCTGCTCTCTGTCGCTGCCGTTGTCTTTTTTGCCCTCAAAGGTCGCCACCTATTAGAAGCTTTGAGCTACGGGATCTTGGTCGCTGCTGTTGTTGGCCTTGGGATCGGAGCTTTTGCTATATCAGATCTCTTCACAGTGCCATCTCAACGTGGCCACTCCAACGGCATCATCGAAGATGCGATAGCCGGTGTTACAGGTGCTGTGGTTTTCGTTATCTTGATACTGGGCGTGATTAAAATATTCATGAACAGCGGGATCATGGATGACATACTGACCTTTATTACCGAACGTGTCTCTGACAGCACCCGAAGCACTGAGCTGTTGATGTTCTATTCAACCTCAGTCTCATCACTCTTAGTTAGCTCAAACGCGCCTTCTCAGCTCTTGGTTGGCCCAACTTTGGTTAAACCACTAGGCGAGAAGAACAATATTAGCCCAGAACGCAGAGCCAACTTGATGAGCGCCTCAGTCTGCTCAATCTTTTACATGATGCCTTGGTGTCTTGCGGTAATGGTCTGGTACTCCGCAGTCGAAACATCGGCTATCTCCTCCGGCTTAGCCGTACCGAGTGCGTCAATTAGCTTTATGGCTCCCTATCCTTGGGCCCTACTTGGCGTGATGATGTTCTCTATCATGACTGGCTGGAAGCGTTACAACAAACAGCTTCAATCTCAGGTACAGCCAGCCTAAAACAAGTTTCATTTACCAAACAATACAGGTGGCGGCAGTGACCGCCACTGATAAAAACAGGAAATAAAAATGTCTACAGCACTAAACACACAATCAGCTCCAGCGGCTATCGGTCCTTATGTCCAGGGTGTCGATCTCGGCAATATGGTATTCACCTCAGGCCAGCTCCCTATAGACCCTGTAACTGGTGAGATGTCAGACGATGTGGCAGAGCAGGCTTACCAGTCTCTAAAAAATGTTCAGGCGATCGTTGAAGCGGCAGAGCTAACAATGAACCAAGTATTTAAGATGACGGTTTTCGTGAAAGACTTAAATAACTTTCCGATTGTGAATGAGGTTTACCAGAAGTTTTTCGATGAGCTTGGAGCAAGATACCCAGCGCGTTCATGTGTCGAAGTGGCTCGTCTACCTAAAGATGCACAGATTGAGATCGAAGCGATAGCAGTAAGAAGCTAGTCGAGCATTTCAGCTTAGCTAATACCGCAGTCGAATAAGTTCGTCTGCGGTTTTACCGCTTTTTGATTACCATTAATAAACAATCTACAGATTTTTGAAAGATTATCTTTCAAAGTAGTCCAATAATATGGAGTGAAAGGCTCCCACCACTCTAGGCATCTGTATCCCTTTAGCCTGAACCGCATAATACTCCCACTCAGTTACTGGCTCAAACGGCCGCACCACCACACCTTCAACCCCTAGGTGTAGAATAAAGGGATCTAAAATCGCGATTCCAACCCCCTTCTTCACTAACTGAAACAAGGTGCTCTGCTCGCGCGCTTCCAAAATAATATTTCGTTTTACATTCTGCTTAATAAACGCATCTTCGACTCTGGTGCGAAATGGGCTGCCGTAACCTAAAGTCATAAAGCGTTCATTTTTCAAATCTACCGGTGACAGAGAAGCTTTATCAGCTAATGGATGCCCTTCACTTAACACAACCACAGCTTGATGCTTACGCAAAAACTGAAAATTAAACTCATCTTCACCGGCTTCAATATTGGTCACAATCGCCGTATCAACCTGATGGCTACGCACTAAATCGAGCAGTTGAATTCTGGGAGCGGCCTCAAGTTCAATCGCCACATTAGGATGTTGAGTCAAAAACTCAGCAAGCACGTCTGTCATAAAACTATTGGAACAGATAGGCATCACGCCGACACGCAGTCGCCCCTGATTATTTCGCGCAATCGCATCTGCCGAGGTAGTCAGGCTATTCATCCCCACAAACACGCGCTTCACATCCTGATAGAACAACTTAGCCTCAGGTGTTGCCTCTAACTTATTATGGGTACGCACAAACAGAGGAAAGCCAACCCGATACTCCAACTCAGACAGGAGGCGGCTCACCGCAGGTTGAGATATATAGAGCAGCTCTGCAGCGCCTGTTACTGTTCCCGACAACATAAAACAACGAAATGCTTCAATTTGACGCATCTTTATTTTGGAGTCTGCAAGCATTCAACTTCACCTATCAAATATGGCCTATGCCACCCCCAATCATATCGAAAAACAGATCCGCTAACTTAGCGCTCAATCTCAGAACCAAATGATCCCTAGAGCTCGAGAAGATAAAATAGAAGCTTTAGCGCTGAATAAAAGCCAGCAACAAAAAAGGGCCCTTAGGCCCTTTCGTTTCAACTAACTAAGTCAATCTAACTCCTACAAGCTTGGTAGTACACCTGCAGGAAGATAGCTATTGAAGCTAGAGGTCAGGAGCAAGTCTGTCGACGCTTCGATATCAGGGCCGAAGAACCTGTCCTTATCATAGTAAGTTACCACTTCACGCAGCTCAGCTTTCGCCTTAGCCACAGCCGCACTTGGTTGCAGTGGAGCACGGAAATCAAGGCCTTGCGCCGCAGCCAGCAACTCAATAGCTAATACGCCACGAGTATTTTCAGACATATCACGCAGACGACGTGCCGCAAAGGTTGCCATAGAGACATGATCTTCCTGATTTGCCGATGTTGGTAAGCTGTCTACTGAAGCTGGGTGTGCATAGGTCTTATTCTCAGAGGCCAATGCGGCCGCTGTGACCTGAGCAATCATAAAGCCAGAGTTTACCCCGCCGTTTTCAACTAAAAATGGTGGCAGCTTAGACAGATTAGGGTCGATAAGTAGCGCAATACGACGCTCAGCAATCGCACCTAATTCAGCAAGTGCAATCGCTAGATTATCGGCAGCCATCGCGACAGGCTCAGCGTGGAAATTCCCCCCTGAGATGATGTCACCAGTATCTTGGAAAACCAATGGGTTATCTGTTACGCCGTTGGCTTCAGTACCTAACACTTCAGCAGCCTGACGAATTTGCGTTAAACACGCACCGAGTACCTGCGGCTGACAACGTAGTGAGTATGGGTCTTGCACTTTTTCACAATCTACATGGCTTAGGCTGATCTCAGACTCATCACCCAAGAGGTGACGGAATAATCCAGCGGCATCCATCTGACCTTTCTGGCCACGGGCAGCATGAATACGTGGGTCAAACGGACTGCGACTGCCCATTGCAGCTTCGACGCTCATCGCGCCAATCACAGAGCTTGCCGCAAACAGATCTTCAGCGTTAAACAGGCCTTCAAGCGCTAATGCAGTAGAGGCTTGCGTACCGTTAAGTAGAGCGAGCCCCTCTTTTGCAGCCAGTTCAATCGGCTCAAGACCAGCTATCTCAAGCCCCTCTTTAGCTGACATGATCTGGCCCTTGTAGCTCACTTCACCTTCGCCAAGTAGTGCTAGGCTCATATGTGATAGTGGGGCTAAGTCACCCGATGCGCCAACAGAGCCCTTCTCTGGAACGCAAGGGTAAACCTCAGCATTAACCAGCTGGATCAGGAAGTTGATCACCTCTAGACGAATACCAGAAAAGCCACGACTCAGTGAATTGATTTTCAAGACCATCATCAGACGCACTGTCGCATCTTGCATATATTGCCCAGTACCAGCAGCATGGGAAAGTACGATCGAGCGCTGCAGTAGCTGCAGATCTTTATCTTCAATCTTGGTATTCGCTAACAGACCAAAACCTGTATTGATACCATAAACAGTACGGCTCTCATCGATAATCTTCTGCACTATGCCAGAGCTGATATTGATATCGGCAATCGCTTCATCGGCAAGCTCAAGTGTTAACTTGTTACGGCTAATATCGCGGATCTGCGACAGAGTCAGGGTACCTGGCTTTAATACTAAATGGCTCATCTCTACTTCTCCAACATTGGCAGGTCTAAGCCCTGCTCTTTAGCGCAGTTTTTAGCGATATCATATCCAGCGTCAGCATGACGCATCACACCCGTTGCAGGGTCATTCCAAAGCACGCGACCAAGACGAGCAGCGGCATCATCAGTACCATCGGCAACAATCACCACACCTGAGTGTTGACTAAAGCCCATGCCCACACCACCACCGTGATGTAGCGATACCCAAGTAGCGCCACTTGCAGTGTTAAGCAGAGCATTCATTAATGGCCAATCTGATACTGCATCCGAGCCATCTAACATAGACTCAGTTTCACGGTTCGGGCTGGCAACAGAGCCAGAGTCTAAGTGATCACGACCAATCACAACTGGCGCAGAAAGCTCACCACTTTTCACCATCTCATTAAAGGCCAACGCCAAACGGGCACGATCTTTCAAGCCAACCCAACAGATACGAGAAGGCAGGCCTTGGAAGGCGATACGCTCGCGGGCCATATCTAACCAGTTATGCAGATGTGGATTATCAGGAATAAGCTCTTTAACTTTTGCATCTGTCTTGTAGATATCTTCTGGATCGCCAGAAAGCGCTGCCCAACGGAATGGACCAATACCCTCACAGAACAGAGGACGAACATAGGCAGGGACGAAACCTGGGAAGTCGAATGCATTCTCTACTCCCTCTTCGAACGCCATCTGACGAATATTGTTACCGTAATCGGTTGTTGCAGCACCAGCAGCTTGCAGTGCAAGCATAGCTTTAACCTGCACAGCCATAGACTGCTTAGCCGCTTTAACCACTGCCGCTTCATCTTTCTTACGCATGTCGGCTGCTTGCTCTAAGCTCCAGCCCTGTGGCAGGTAACCGTTGAGCGGGTCGTGAGCAGAGGTTTGGTCAGTGACCACATCTGGCGTGATACCACGTTCAACTAACTCAGCAAATACATCGGCAGCGTTTGCAAGCAAGCCAACAGAGACAGGCTTACCGCTCTTGTTCGCTTCATCGATCATAGCTAAGGCTTCATCAAGTGAGGTCGCTTTCTTATCGACATAGCGAGTACGCAGACGGAAGTCGATACGAGTCTCGTCAACTTCACAGGTGAGAACAGAGTAACCCGCCATAGTACCTGCAAGTGGCTGAGCGCCGCCCATACCACCTAGGCCACCAGTCAAGATCCACTTGCCTGCAGATGAACCACCAAAATGCTGCTTAGCCATAGCAACGAAGGTTTCATAAGTGCCTTGTACTATCCCTTGGGAGCCAATATAGATCCAAGAACCCGCTGTCATCTGGCCATACATGGCCAAACCTTTCTTATCCAACTCGTTGAAGTGCTCCCAGTTTGCCCAATGTGGCACTAGGTTTGAGTTAGCAATAATAACGCGGGGCGCATTATTATGGGTCTTGAAAACCCCAACAGGTTTACCTGACTGCACCAGTAAGGTTTCATCCTCTTCAAGGCGCTGTAGTACTTCAATAATCTTGTCGTAACACTCCCAATCACGGGCTGCACGGCCAATGCCACCATAAACAACCAGATCTTCAGGACGCTCAGCGACATCAGGGTGAAGATTATTCATCAACATGCGCATTGGCGCTTCGGTGGTCCAACTCTTACAACTTAACTTGCTACCGTGTGGAGCTATAATGCGACGGCTAGGGTCGTGTCTCTTATCCATCTTAGTTAACCTCTTTCAATTTATCTGTTTCTTATCACTCTCTTTTAGAGAGCTTTGGTTTTATTTGATCTATTGTTTTTTACTTTGTTTGTTACTTGTATATACATCTTGATCTCGATTGGACTCAGCCAACTCTTCTTGCTTTACCCTTCATCTTTTTCACGCTTTTACTCAGCTTTTTATGCTCTTCACCACGCAGTGGTATTCATCGAAATTCGCAGCAGATCGATTAGAACGTCAAGTGACCGCCCAATCTAAAGCGACTTCCTGGGTGTATTAGCTTGGCAAAACTCACCACGCCTTGACGTGACCAGGTACGACGTAAAATCTGTAAACAGGGCTCTGTCGCCTCAATATTCAATGCTTGTTGATTATGTTGATTGGCGACAACGGCCTCTAAGGTATGTCTAGCTTCAGTCAGCGGAGCGACCTGAGATAAGTATTCATGGGGTGTCTGAGTGGTAAAATCCTGAGCTAAATACTCAGGCACTAGCTTAGGGTTCACAAAGCGCTCCTCTAGCTGCAGGGGCACGCCCTCTTCACAGTGAACCAGTACTGAATAGAACACTTGGCTTCCAGCTTCTAGCCCAAGCGCGATGGCAATAGGCGCGATCGCTTCAATGCTGGTGAGCTCCAGCTGTTTCACGCTGTAACCGTGTCCTCTGTCTTTAATCTCATCGGCAATATTGCGGATCGCCATCATGGAGGATTGAGACTTAAGCTCGGCAACAAAGGTTCCCAAGCCTTGAGTTCGCTCAAGCACGCCACTCTCCACCAGCTCAGTTAATCCTCGCCTAGCCGTCATTCGGCTACACTCAAACTGTTCAGCCAACTGGTTTTCAGAGGGGACACGAGTATGCTCCTCCCACTCACCAGACTCGATGCGGGCTAGAATATATTGTTTGATCTCAGCAAACTTTGGCGTGGCCACTGGCGCTCCTTATATTTGAATATTGCGCTAAGCTAAAAGAAACGAGATAAGCTGTTACCTTACTCCCTATCTAAGTGAGCAATTTTGGTGGTTTTTAGTGCTTATTTCCCTTTTAGGAACAACCGCTCTTTTCAAACGATTAAAATTACCGCTATAATCCTAGCTTGTATATACAAGTAAATACAAGTTGGATCACACTTTTATTTTATTTAGTATTGATTCGACAAAACGCAGTTATCAATAAGAGAGCACATCATGTCTTGGGATCAGGTCTGGATTGACGTCAACGTAGCAAGTATGAACCCTTCTGTATCAGCACCTTACGGCGCAATAGTAGATGCAGCGCTAGCTGTAAAAGATGGAAAAATTGCCTGGGTGGGGCCCAGAGGAGAGCTGCCTGAGTTTGATGTTATGTCAACGCCACTTTACAGAGGTAAAGGTGGCTGGATCACACCTGGACTTATCGACGCCCATACACACCTGGTCTTTGCCGGTAACCGCGCGAACGAATTCGAAAAACGCTTACAAGGTGCAAGCTATGAAGAGATAGCTCGTAGCGGGGGCGGGATAATATCCACCGTTAAAGCCTGCCGTGAAGCCAGTGAAGCAGAGCTATTTGAGCTGGGAAGAAAACGCCTTAATGCGCTTGCAAAAGAGGGAGTTACTACAGTTGAGATAAAGTCTGGCTATGGTTTAGACACGGTAACAGAGCTGAAACTTTTACGTGTCGCCCGTGAGCTAGGCAAGCACCACCATGTCGATGTGAAGACCACTTTCTTAGGTGCCCACGCTATTCCACCAGAGTATAAAGATGACATCGAAGGCTATGTGGATTTAGTGATCAACGAGATGTTGCCGGCTGTTATTGCAGAAGATTTAGCCGATGCCGTCGATGTGTTCTGTGAAAACATCGCATTCAATATTGAGCAAACAGAGCGGGTACTCACTGCTGCCAAAGATGCGGGATTAGATATCAAGCTTCATGCCGAGCAACTCTCAAATTTAGGCGGCTCAGCCATGGCCGCCAAGCTTGGCGCTAAATCAGTGGATCACATTGAATATCTTGATGAAGATGGAGTGGTAGCACTAAGTAAAAGTGGTACCTGTGCCACCCTATTACCCGGCGCATTCTACTTCCTGCGTGAAACCCAGATGCCACCGATAGCTCTACTACGTAAACATAAAGTGCCTATGGTACTGGCCAGTGACTATAACCCTGGCTCATCACCACTATGCTCAAGCCTACTGATGCTAAATATGGGTTGCACTCTATTTCGCTTAACACCAGAGGAAGCCTTAACAGGCATGACTCGCAATGCCGCCAAGGCACTCGGTGTTGAAGACAAAGTTGGCGTGTTAGCTGCTGGTATGCAAGCGGATTTCTGTTTGTGGGATATCACTACACCAGCAGAGCTTGCCTACTCCTATGGCGCTGGAGTGTGCCTTGAAGTGGTGAAGGCAGGTCACTTGGTACACCAGTAATTTATCACCTCTCTTACGATAGAGGTTAGCTCGTTTTAGATGGTTTTATCTGGAGTTATGGGTACTTGGTGGCTGTATGGTATCCATAATTTTGCTGATGTTTATTGCTTGCAGCAGGTGCTACATATGGACATGCCAACGTCGTGATCACATGGCCAACGATGTTCCCGACATAATAACGGCATTCCCTATATCCCTATATCCCTATAAGTCAGACGTGAATAAACGACCTCATGTGCAAATCTTCTATCACTCCATGAAGATTCATTATAAACATTAACCCCTAATGTTACCTATCACCTGCCGTGGGCTTATGAGCAAGTACTTCCTCGGTACGCTGTGAACCCGTCCATGGGCGCTCTGCGATTTCATCCCTGAAATCGAAGTCCTCGGCTGCACTTACACCTAGTTATCTATCTCTTCGATTTTACTTCAAACGTGAACATCATATAGCGCCCTTGGATACTACCGCCTAAATCTAAGTATCTTTTAACTGAATCAATACTCAATACAGCTAAAGCCACTCACATAATTATATTTAACAAGTTGTGCAGCGTGCTATTGAATCATCATTTTTAAACCAGACGGACTGAGCAAGCATGATTTAGTCCTCTATCCACAATCTACTCTGTAGATTCGATAAATCCCCGTTGGAAGGTGAATACGGCGCAGCCATAAGTTCATGAACGAGAAACATGGATGTTGAACTGGCTTTGTAAATGGATTTACATGCCGAAATATGGTGATAAAAATGCTGTAGAGCCATCAAGGATGATGACTCAAGCTCGGGGCTGCATGGCCGCTATTTGGCATCCATGCCATCGCGGCATTTGTGAGTCCATTCACATCAGATGCAGCATCTGAGCTGTTAGGCAATTTTTATTGGAATATGAGGCCCGTATTTAATGCATGTAACTTCGTCGGGGCGTTATGGTGGTTCCAAGGGCGAAGGTCATGATAATGACCTCTCTGAGCGAGAGGTACGGATACCGAACTGGCTTTTAGACAAGGATGTTGTTGGCGAGGACAAGCTGTCCTCCTTGGTCGGGTGCGGGTTGAAGACCCACGACGTTAATCCAAACGAAGTTTGAAAATAAAACTTAGTCCTTAATCTCCCCTCGTTGTCTAATAAACCTACTTAGGCTGTAAATCAACAGGACAGATACTGAATGCTATTTTCATTGAGATCTGCTGCGCTTAAATAACCCAAGATATAACTCGAAGCCAAACCAAACAAAGTCAGTATCATTTGAGCCAGCAAAAAGCCCATAGCCAGTGCAGGTAGATATCGAACTAGCTTCATCTTCTCATTTCCGTAAGACACTCACTTTTATTGAACAAACATAAATTACTTTTGTCTTAATTAAAAATGGAATTTAGAGATAGCTATCATGATTCGGATTATATTAATTTTAGCTTCGGTGTCATTACTTGCCTACCCACTCTGGGGCGTATTGCAACCAACAACCTACTTAACTGAGTTATTAGAAGAGTACCCTCTTGCAATCGAAGTAACTTCAGTTCAAATACAACAAGCGAGTGCACTACTTTGGATTAGTAATGGCATTTTAGCTGCTGCCTTTTTGCTTATGGCCAAGTTTATCGGAGCTCCTTCCACTTATATTGCCGCTAAGTGGGGGGCACTCTTACTCATCCTATACCCCATAATAAAGACGGTTATTGAAGTGTCCTCTGCAACTGTTTTATACAGCCACCTAGAACACTCCCCTATTTCCCTTGAGTTTTCGTCAGTAAAACTATTCTACATTCTTTTCGGGCTTGCCCTTTATGGCATAATTAAATCCCAACAAGGATTAACTCAAACAGCAAACTAAACTTAGAAAACTCAAACCTATGATAGATCCATAGGTAGCTAGAAACGATAGTGCAAGCCTATACCGTATTGGACTAGGCTGATGTCGGCATAATAATTATCAAGCTCGCTGTTTTCAGGCTCTGTTTCATTAATCTCATAAAACACTCTTAGCGCCAAAGACTCGGTGATAGTGACATCGACGCCAGCACCAAATAGCCATCCCGTGCCTTGATAACTATCATCAATCTCGTCATCATCACTGTAGATTCGGTTAAGCACGAGTCCCGCTTTCAAGTAGCCAGTCACACTCTCAGTAAAAGCGTGTCGTACTACAGGTGAGAGAGAAAACGCCGCCATGCGAACATCAACCTCATCGACAAAACTATCGGTTGCGAAAACACCCGCTTCTATACCAAAGCTATCATTGAAGTTATAACCACCATAGACTCCTAGGCCCTTAGCTGACTCATCTAAAACACCGATGTTATCTTCTAGACTAGTTTGATTCACTTGACCACCTAGGTAAAAGCCTAGATCTTTAGCGGCAAAAGCAGGTGTTGATACAGCCAGTAATATACCAGCAGTTAACAGAGAGTTGAGTTTCATTACTATCCCTAAATTTATCCGTTTACCATATCCATTTAACAGTAAACATATTTAAAATCGCTGAGATACTAACCTTTTATCTACAAAAAACAAAGGGAGAACAAGGTTAAGGGCTACCGCAGTAACCTTTTAAAACTCAGAAGATAAATTTAAAGCAAAGAATCATTCTCAAAAGCGGCCAAACTCTTGGAGTATTTATCTCTCCAAAAAGGATGATCTGTATTTTTCAAAGCTAACTTTTCATGGGTAACAGCCTTCTCAAACTTTCCCACTTCAGCATAGGCTTGTGCAAGAGCATGATGGGCAGTATGTGAGTGAGGATAGGCATCCACAGCCACTTGATAGATGGCTATCGCTCTATCTTTTACCGCTTTACCACCCTTATCAGCTTCGTACTTAGCAAGGGCAATGAGAGAGGCCGTTGCTGGCACTTCGAACCCATACTTTTCTTCAGTAAGATATTGATAATGAGCAAGTATCGCTCGTGGGCCTTTACTTGATATCTCTGAGTCGGGCTCGAGCACCTTATGATAATCATTAAAGAGTAACTCAATACCATAGGCTGTCGCCAAGATAGGCTGAGTCATGTAATAGCTGCCATCAAAACGTTTGATATGATATTCCAACACTGGCGAAGCACTGGTTTTTATTATGGTCTCCATCTCTGCAAAGCTAGCCAGTTGCCTCTGTTCAAAGCCACTGTCACTGGTACTCATAAATAGAAAACGCGGCTTCCCTTTCATTGCAGCCAGTTTTTTCGGCGCATCTTTAATGACAAAAGCAAAGTCTTTGCTTAATACTGGGCTTGCAACAAAGTATGCATTAAACAGCTCAGGTCGGTTGAGCAAGGTATAGAGGCCAAGTCCAGCATTACCAGTAAAGCCATTCATGATCCGAAAGCCATTGGTTCTATACTGCTTATCGATAGCTGGCAATAGTGCCAACTCCATAAAGTCGAGCAACTTAATATCACCTCTCTCCTCAATGGCTAACTCTTTTAGTTCACCCAGAGTTTTATCGCCATCGGGCGCTGTGACTATAATGGTTTCCAGCCATGGCCAATCACCATTGTGGCTCATCCAATCGTGCATACCGTTAAGATACGCCTGACTACGGGGATGAAAGTCAAATAGCACAAGATAACGTTTATCTTTGTTATTAAAGTAGCTCGGAGGTAAGATCACATTAAAAGTGATAGGCTTATCAGAGTATGAAGTGGCGACATCTAGCGTCGTGATGAGTTTCTGTTCAGCACCGTTTTGAGCATTGACCGAAGCAGTACTTAGCACAAGAATAAAAAGTAAGCTCAACATTAGCCTTTTTAGCATGCTGTTATCTTCCGTGATTTAGGTGGGTTAAAGTCAATTAAAAACTATCGATGCTAAATATTTTACGTAATAGCTGAACCTGTCTTCGACTAACATCGATCTCTTGTCCATTGTTCATATGTACCTGTAGGCTCCCAGATGCCATACCCTCCTCAATTTTGTCAATTTGATCAACACGGACAATATCGCTACGACTGGCTTTAAAAAAAACAGCGGGATCGAGCTTCTTTTCTACTTTAGAGAGTGAGATATGGAGATAAGATTTACCTGAATCAGAGTAAACAGCCACATGGTTTCCCAAAGACTCAAAACGGCTAATTTCATTGATTCTGACAATCTTATAATCGGAACCAAACTTCAATAACAGGCCATGATTATCTGGTAAGCACTGAATATCATCCTGTTCAGACTCATCATAAGTTTCCTGTACAAGACGGACTTTATTTAATACAGCCTCCAGCCGTTCGGGCATGATTGGTTTAACAATATAATCAAATGCATTTAGCTCAAACGCATCCACAGCATGCTCACTAAAGGCTGTACAAAATACTAGCTGAAACTGCTGAGACTCAGCCTGCTTAGCAAACTCAAGGCCATCCATCTCTGGCATCTGTATATCAACAAAAACTAAATCAACAGAGGTTTTTTTTAATAGTTCTAGTGCCTGATGACCATCTTCCGCCTCGCCAACAATTTCAATATCGGCATACTTGCTTAATAGACGGGTTAGCTCTAAGCGAGCTAAATACTCATCGTCAACGATTAGTACTTTTAACATGGGGAAGCTCCATTGAAACGGTAAATTGCTCATTATCTAAAGCACTGGCAAACTTATATTGTCTGGCAAACATCAACTCTAATCGTTTTTTTACATTGTGTAGGCCAACTCGTGTACCAGGTTGATCTTTAGGGGAGTAAACACTATTTATAACAGACAAACGCCACGTATCGGGTGTTATAGTCTGACTCTTAATATGGATAAAACCATGCTTGCTGCTAGTTGAGATACCATGTTTTATGGCATTCTCCGCTAACGTCAGTAAAGTTAATGTCGGGATCTGCTCCTGCAAAGTACTCTCATCAAGATCCACGGTTAACTTTAATCGCTTATCAAAACGTACTTTCTCAATAGCTAGATATTTAGAGGTCAATAACCAGTCTTGCTCTAAGGTTGACTGAATTTGAATTTGTGACTGCATCTGATTTCGTAGCAGATCAGACAGAAGGGTGATCACTTCAGCGGCTTTTTCTTGATCGGCAAAAATTAATGCTCTAATGCTATTTAAGGTATTAAACAGAAAGTGTGGGCTTAATTGATTAGTTAGCTGCTGAATTTGGCTTTCATTAACTTGAACCTGCAGCTCCTTCTTATTCTTATGAAACTGCCATACGAGGTAGGCAACACTCCATAAAAATAGGGTGGCAAAAGACTCTAAGGTACCGATAATAGCGATAGCTAATAGAGTAACTTCCCCACCCAACTCTCCTTTTTGAGTCATCACTTGGATTTGACTAATATCAGTTCCTTTTAAAAAACTCATCTGGCCCATGCTGTAGGAAGACAAAAAATAGATAAAAGAGATTAGAGCGACATATAGGAGGCCTTTAAGTGAGCCTTTAATATCCACACTCGAGCCAATTAAGTTCATTCTTAGGTAGGGTCTAAGCAAGCAATGGCATACGGCAACGAGTAATGAAGCTTCTAAAAAAGAACGAAGAATAATATCGTTATAGTGACGTTCTGGAACCTCGATGAGTGAAAGCATCACAGACCAAGTCAAAATAAAATGCAGCCAAAACATAATAAGCATGGCTGCACGGTAACTCTTACTTGTGTTACGGCTATTTCGGTAATAGTTTACAAACCAATTAGGTTCAACAGCACTACTCATAGCGTAAGGCATCGATGGGATCCAATTTTGAAGCTTTAATTGCTGGAGCAATACCAAATACAACGCCAATTGTTCCACTAAAACCAAGTGCAAGCCAAATAGCCCACGTTGGTACAGACAAGGAACCTATTACAGGCATAAACATAAACACAACACCGGCGAGCAGGTAACCTAATAAGATACCTACAACCCCTCCAAAAAGAGCTAGTACACTGGCCTCAACTAAAAATTGAGTCAAAATAATTCTGGAGGTAGCACCAAGCGCTTTTGCTATCCCTATCTCTTTGGTTCTCTCTGTTACAGATACAAGCATGATGTTCATAATCCCTATGCCACCAACAATTAGACTAATACCAACAACTCCAGCAGCAACATAGGTAATAGAGTCTGTTATATCACTAAATTGTTTACGCGTTCTCTCAGCGGTTTCAAATTCAAAAAAATCTTGGTCTTGCTCAGTTAATCGATATTTACCTCTTAATAAATTACGAACTCTGTCATTTAACAAAGCTAAATCAACACCCAGCTCTGGGCGGAAAACAATATCTATGTTATTAGTGCGGTCTGATCCATTTAATGAACGAATAGTGCTAAAAGGTGCGATAATATAGTTATCTTGATCGAAGCCAAATAAGCTTCCTCTAGTCTCTGCAACACCAATAATTTTAAACCACTCACCTCCCAACAATATAAATTCGCCGACAGGATGTTGCGGAAGATTTAACTTTTTTAACACGGAACTACCAACAAATACAACTCGTCTACGTTTTATGTCATCAGTATTAGAAAGAAAACGCCCTTCGAGTGGAAAAATATTAACTACATTTTGATAATCACTTTCAGTACCAATAACTTGTGTATGAGTACTGTATTGACCAAACCTTGCCTCTGAACCAAAACTAAATGCGCGCATTTTAGCCGCAATCTCTTTAATTCCAGGCACTTTACTCTTAATTAGCAGGTAGTCGTCATAGGTTAACTGGTTCGTCACCCCAAGCATCTCTAGCTCTGTATTGGTATGAGCTTTGATCGTCACCATATCACTGCCTAAATCCTTAAGCTGGTTGCCAACCCCCTGACTCAACCCCTCCATTATAGAAACAACAGTAATGACAGCGGCGACACCAATTATGATACCTAACGTGGTCAATGCACTTCTAAAACTATGGGCAAAAATAGACTCAATCGCAGCCACAGTGCCCTCATATGCGCTATGAAATACTCTATTTAGCATGCTACCCCCCACTCCACTTTGCTCTTTGACACATCCGATGCTAATAGCCCATCGACCAACCTAATCTCTCGCTGACAATGCTCTGCAATATCTTGCTCATGGGTCACCAATACAATTGTTTGACCTTGAGCGTGTAGCTCATCAAATAACGCCATAATCTCCTGGGTTGTCTTACTATCCAGATTTCCTGTTGGTTCATCACCTAACAATATTTCAGGCTCAGTCACTAAAGCTCTCGCTATGGCAACTCTTTGTCTTTGTCCTCCAGATAGCTGACTCGGAAGTGACTTAACTTTATCTCCAAGTCCAACCTTCTCTAAAGCATTCAAGGCTCGGCTTTTACGCTCTTTCGATGACATGGCACGATATTTAAGAGGGTGTATCACGTTTTGCAATATGCTCTGTCGAGGTAACAGGTTGAAACTTTGGAAAATAAATCCGATAGAGTAGTTTCTAACATGAGCTAATTTATCCTCATCATAATTAGCCACATCTTGACGATTTAGTTGGTATGCACCAGTTGTTGGCGTCGACAGGCACCCAAGAATATTCATCAAGGTAGACTTTCCTGACCCCGAAGGGCCAGTAATAGCAACAAACTCATTGGTATGAATAGAGAGGTCGACACCTTTCAACGCGGTATAACCTTCATCACCAATTTGATAGGTTTTAGTCACACCTTTTAGTTGAATGACAGGTTTAGAGTGATGCATGGTAACTCTCCTTATGTTGTACTTCAGTCCCCTCTTTTAACGCTTTGACTTGGCGACTAGGTCCAACAATAACAACTTCTCTATTGCTCAACCCTGATAGCACAATCTGCTCAGTGTCAGTAGACAAACCAAGCTGAATATTTCGTCTTACAGCTTTATTCTCCTCAACCACCCAAACATAACTTTTACCATCAAACTGTTTTACCGCAGCAATAGGTATAATTAATTCAACATCTGAACGGGCTAAAACAATCTCGGCACGACAGCTCATACCTGGGTATGCGAACTGCTCTTTTTGAAGCATCACCTCTACCTTGTAGTAAAGGCCCTTATTAACACCATCTTTTCTGGCAGATGTACTGATTGAGGATATCCGTCCCAAGGAAGCCATTTGTGGGGTTGCCGCAGCAAATACCTCGACCTCCTGGCCAAGTTCAATGTTAGCAACATCAGCCTCATCCACTCTGATCTGAGCGACATAAGAGTCGACATCAGCCAAGGTCATTAGTGGGCTACCTATAATATTGGTTGTCCCAGCAATAACCGTTTCTCCCTCTTTAATGTCAACAGTAGAGATCAAACCATCAATTGCGGCATGAAAACGAGACTTATCAAGGCGGCTCTGACTTTGAGCTAAGATAGCTTTATATTGCTCCAATCCCTGTTTTGCCGCTCTCACATTAATCTTGGCAACTTTCAACTGACTCTGCAGTTGTGCCGCTGTATCTTGATCCGTTAACCCTTTACCCAATAACTCTCGATACTGTCCAGCACGTCTAGCGGCCTCATTGGCTAACTCCTCTAATCGTTGTATCTCAATAAGCTGAATCTCAACAGAAGCACGAGCTTTTCGGACCTCAGCAATAAAGATTTCTGGATCTAACTCCATTAGAAGGTCACCTTTTTCTACAAGTTGCCCTTCTTTAACGTAGATCTGATTAACAATACCGGTAACCTCTGAACGGATCTGAATTTCACTGGCAAATCTTAAATTGCCAGATGCTAAAATGGTGTCATTAATTTTATCTTCTGAAACAACGTGAGTATCAACAACAAGGCCGTCAGATAGAGACTTCTCTTTACTTACCAAGATCAAAAGAGAGACGCTAAGTAAAATAAAAGCAAACGATAATATTTTTTTCATCTTAAACTCCAAGCTCTCATTAAGAGCAAGTTAAATAAACAGAAACCAGATCCCAAAAAATGCAAAGTATGGAAAGGCAGAGATAAATATCGCCATCATTGGCTTCATGTTAAAACACTTCCTCAAACCTAAAACTGAGATAGTTACCGACCAAACTAAGAACAGGTTCAGCGTGGTATACAACCCATATGCAGAGTCGTTAGGGTTTAGGTTGAAAAATAGCTGCTCTAAAGATGCATAGTGCATTAATGATAAAGGCAGATCTGATGCTGAAGAGCTCAAGAAAAGAAATGAGAAGCCAATATAGTTAACGATCCAAGGTAGCTGACACCAAGAGATAAAATAGAACCAATCTCTAAAGCTGAACCTACCGATACCAATACTCGGCACCTTTGCCAACAGAGTAAAAAAAGCACTTAACCCTAAAACAGTAAAAAGGTGACCAACTATCGTCATACCACCAACAAATACCCAGGTGTATGGTAAAGTTTTCACCATCATCTCCTGTGCAATCTCTCGCTCCTGAATGCTTAAATCACCAACTTGACCCAATTGCTGAGCGAGTAACCACTCATCTGTCATCCCTGCAAAAAACAGGTAGTAACTGGCTAAAATCAACCCAAACAGAATCACTAAAACAATACTGCTTTGCCGCTGGTTATACTCAAACCTTTCAAATAGAGCACTAGGTGCAACGAATGCATCCAATACTGTGTTCACTGTTGTCATAAGATTTTTCTCTCAACTAAAAGTACATAAAGGAAAAATAGCAAAAACAGCTGAAAGCAATGTATGAAAAGTGATAAACGGTTACATAAGATGATTTTCGGTAAAACGGTAAGAGGGAAGTATTAACAGAAGGAAAGATTTGGAGGGATTAATGACTAAATAGGGGCCCAAGAAGTAAGAAGAAAGAGGGTTAGAACAAAAATAGATAAGCGTTTAAACTTCATATTTAAGTTTAAACGCTTACTAAAATCATCTTCAAAACTTTACCTTCTCTCTACCTGAAATAGCCCATGCTAGAATACCAAACCATACTATCCAAGATATCCCTGCAGGAATGTTTGCAGCCATAATTTTTCCTTTATGCTCGCGGTTAAGCAATACTGCAATAATTGATGGTAAAAAATAGATAGCAAACAATAGCGGTAAAAGTAAAACCATTTTTCCAGAACCAAAATTTGATAGAAACATAGTATTATCCTCAATAAAATATATTAAACTAAACCTAAAACAGATTGATGTTGACGACTAAGCTCAGCAACAAGCTTAGAGTTTGACTTAATACCTAAAGACTCCAGCAACTCAGATTTTTTATCTACATCATTCTCTACTGAAACTAATGCCTTAACCGCTCTAAATCTATCCTCTTCAACACAAGTGGTTGTGGCATAACGTTCCATAAACTCACGACTTTTATCATCTCTCATCTCTGCGATAAGGTGTAAAATAGGCTCAACAGAAGAGTTAGAAGTCACTGTGCTATTAGCAATTTTTGAACAGGTCTCATCAAACACATATTGAGGTCTTAAGTGAGCAAACATAGTTGACGGCATGATATTTAGAGAAACAGATAACTCATCTGCAGGCAGTTGATTATGAACATCTTTATATGCTCTATATAACATCACTTCACCTTCTGTTAAATTCTTTCTCTCTATAAAACTAAGGTCAACAGGTTCGCCTGGGTACCCAACAACATCATAGTAATCATATTCATAGTAATCACTAGCATAGCCAGGCCCTGTATAACCTGAAGTTAGAAAGCTGAAGTTATGATCATGTGGCACATGATAGAAGAAAGACTTTTCACCAGATGTAGTCAGTAATGGATCATTCTTTGCTAACCAAATATTTGCCCTCATAAAAAAGTTGATACCTTTTGAGGCTGGTTTAAGCATAATAACTTGAGGGGTATATTTGTTAGTTTGCTTTTGCACATCACAGTGCTTCTCAAGTTCTGCCATTAATATTTCAGGTAAAAATGTTTTATTGTTATTTAACTTCTTTAAAATTGGAGCAACGGTTTGAAAACTTTCATCATCTGATGAGTCAAACTTGCTTTCAACTAGCTGTTCATAACAGTCATCTAACTCTATTGACTCTGTGATTTCATTTAAATCAAATTTCAACGGCATAATAATATTCCCTACTTTTATTTGGCTAATTACAGAAAATAGTTTCAATAAAAAAGTAACAATTAATCTGTGCATTTGGATTAATATAAGACTATCAACCATTTCTGATACGTATTGTTGAAAAGTGAAAATCGGTCTATTTAAATGATTTTCGGTAAAGAAAAATCTAACCTAAGATCTTGTGCACATAGAGACCGTGATTATGTAACCCTTTATAAAAGTTAATAAAACTAGATACTAAATAATAAAAACAAAGGCGCGGCCATCAAGATAGCCGCATTTATAAACTAAGACTTTTCTTAGCATAAGCCTGTTATGATGCCTTTTTTAGTAACTGTTCCTGAACCAAATTCCAAGTCTGTGTAGCAGCAAAACGTACCTCTTCATGGATATCTGATTTAGCCATAAACTCCAACTCTTCAAGAACTAAAAGAGCATCTAACCCAAGTAATTGCTGCATCGCATACCAACGTATGTAATGTTGCGGATGAGATAAGAACTTCTTAATTGTGGGTACAGCTTCAATACAGTTCATGGCTTTTAATAGTGAAATGTGCAGCTGTACTCTAGAATCAACCTCATCCGATGGGTTTTGAAACTTCAATTGATAATCATAGGCAGAGAACATTAAGCTTAATGGAGATTTATTTCTCTTTATCTCCAATGAGATAGCAATAGCATTATCAGTTGATGACTCAAACATATATGTTTCATTTGACTTTTTATAAACAACATCGCCATCATTAACTTTTTTATCACCATCTGACTGACAACTAGCGCCTTTTAAGTCTTTAGTTTGGGTATTATGCGACCAGTTAGAGATATTCATGCCGCCAGACTTTATAAAGTAAGTAAGAGTCTCTCTTCCATAAAATGAAATACCTCTCTCTTTAAGGTTCACCTTACTCTGTGCTTTGTATTTATTTAACAAGCCACTATCTATAATATCAATACTTAAATCAAAGTGATCATTACTATCCAAAATGATCCTTTGTGCAAAGAATGTGGTGTGCCCAGCAATAGGGTAGACATAAAAGTCATCGACTCCCATATTATTGAGCCCCTCTGATATTATGCTATCAATAACAGCACCAGAATTTTCCTTGATGATATTTGAAACTTTATCTATGTCCATCTCCTTCTCTTCAAACATAATATCTTTTAATTTATGTACAAGCTCGAAATCAAGATTAGTTTTACGACTCTCCTCCATGCGGTGAACAGTACTTTCCCAGTTAGACGGATTATCCATAAAGCTTTCTAATTTATTATTAAACTTCACTTTATCTCTCCTTATAATAAAGATGAGGGGGGAGCTAACTTGCAAACATAATGTAAACGCAAGTCAGCGACCCATTTATAGTTTATGCTTGAATCAGTACAACCATCACTCCAATACAGATTGGGCCACCAACAACTTGCAGTTGAGAAGTTCCCGCCACACCAAATTGCGATTTAAGTTCTACTGTATTTTCAATTTTCATTTTATGGTCCTTAGTTAAATTATTAGTGTGCAATTAGCACTACCATAATACCGATACAGATTGGGCCACCAACAACTTGCAGTTGAGAAGTTCCCGCCACGCCAAATTGTGATTTAAGTTCTACTGTATTTTCAATTTTCATTTTATTGTCCTTAGTTAAATTATTAATGTGCAATTAAAACAACCATGATACCGATACAGATTGGGCCACCAACTACTTGCAATTGAGAGGTTCCCGCTACGCCAAATTGTGATTTAAGCTCTGCTGTATTTTCAATTTTCATTTTATTACCCTTAGTTAATTTATTAATGTGCGATTAAAACAACCATGATACCGATACAGATTGGGCCACCAACTACTTGCAATTGAGAGGTTCCCGCCACACCAAATTGTGATTTAAGCTCTGCCGTATTTTCAACTTTCATTTTGTTCTCCTTATTTAGCTTATTAATGTGCAATTAAAACAACCATAACACCGATACAAATTGGGCCACCAACAACTTGCAGTTGAGAAGTTCCAGCAACACCAAATTGCGACTTAAGCTCTGTTGTGTTTTCAATTTTCATTTTTATATCCTTAAAGTTATAATTATTTGACTTTCATTTAAACTAAGCTTTCGCTTGAGTTAGATAATATTAATTAACTAAACTTATTTTCTTAAAACATGACAAACGGTAAATAAAAGTGATAAGCGGTAAAAAACCTTTTAATGGACCTTTTTAACTTCAATAACAGTAGGGAGCATCGAAAGTTGAGTAAAAGCAGTATAAAAAGCTCAAATGCACACACAAACCAGAGAACATAATTCACTAGCAATAGTCGCCGTTTCGGCTTAGGATCTGAGCAGTGCGAATATGAGCACTTAACAGAATCAGATTGTGGAGTAAGCAGACATCATGGGTATCAGAGCCATAGTTGTAGATACAGCAGGTACGACAACCGATCTTAACTTTATTAAAGACACGCTTTTTACGTATTCAGCTCAAGCCTTACCCGACTTTCTAAAAGAAAATGAAACCAATGTCTTAGTCGATAACTGCATCTGTGATGTTAGAGATATTGCCCTTGAGCCAGATGCTTCACTTGAACGTGTGGTTGAGATCCTACAACAGTGGGTTGAAGAGGATCGTAAGGCGACCCCTTTGAAAACACTTCAAGGTCTGATCTGGAAGCAAGGTTATGCCCGAGGCGAGTTTACTGGTCATATCTTCCCTGACTTTATCGATGCGATTGAGTCCATAAAACAGCAAAACATCCGTATCTACAGCTTCTCTTCTGGTTCAGCAGAGGCGCAGAAGTTACTCTTTAGCCACAGCGATGGCGGCGATTTAACACCACATTTTGATGGTCACTTCGATACCCGCACTGGTAATAAGCTGTTTAAGCAAGCTTACTGCAATATCATTAATACCATCAGTTTAGCCCCTAAGCAGGTGCTCTTTATCTCAGATGTGATTGAAGAGCTAAAAGCGGCAGAAGAAGCAGGAATGCGCACTCTGCAGATGGTTCGTTCAGCAGATCAACGCACTGGCAACTTTAAGCAGATCGCAAACTTTAAAGAGCTTACGTTTTAAGAGTGAAATGAATAAAGATTGAATTTATATAAGGCACTCAACATTGAGTGCCTTTTTTTATGGTTAATGTTTAGGGGAAGAAACACGATAGCGACTTTTTAACTTCTGCCAGTTCTCAGTCTGGCGAAAAAACTCCTCTTCACAGTAACTATCTCTTTGAATATAAAGCTGCTCTTTAGGAATAATATTGCCATATCTATCAGGATCACTGCCATATATTAAGCAAAGCGTACTGAAATAGCGCTGAGCATCTAAGCTATGCTCCCCCCAAAAGTGATCATCCTCAAACTCCTGAACTTCCTCATCTTCCAGCGAAAACAGATCCGCGGCGCTTAGCGCAATATCACTGCCATTTTCAAAAGTATGGAGTAGCAGCAGCGTCGCCAACGTATCAACAGCATCCTCTTCACGGCCCAAAACGATGACTTGATTAGCGAAAATAAAGGCATGGCCATATTCATGGCCTAAAGTGTGCAGTAGTGCATCTTGTGTTGCCTCATAGGGCATCACACCTGTTTCTTGGTAATTGTCTTTCTCAAAGCGCTCCAATACTTCTGTCACAAACTCATAGGGGATCTCTATTCTCATCGACTCAGGATCAAACAATGGCCCATCCTTAGCGCCATAACGGATCTCAAGATTTGAATTCATAGGGAGCTCACCGACTAACTGTTGTATCTGAGCTTCAACCGATTTAATCACCTCTCGTGCTTGCTTATCCGCACTATTTTTAACGGGTAAATAGATTTGTGTAGTCTTAGCTGAAGCCAGAGAGGAAAGCGAGATAACCAAACAAAGTACTGATAGAACTATAAAAATATTTTTCATTTTTCCAGCCTAAGTGACTAACTTGTTGACACTATGCCATGCTGTTATGCTAAGCCTCAAGTCAAACACATGTTTGAATACCTACTGAGAACACCGACGAGGCAAGAAGATGGATGACTTTATCAAGCAATACCCTATCTATACTGAGATACCCGTAGCTTGGGGAGAGATGGACGCCCTTCAACACGTCAATAATGTTGTCTATTTCAGATACTTTGAATCAGCCCGTATCGACTTTTTCAATCAGATAAATCTCTTCAGTGAGCTGCAAACCGCCAATATAGGCCCTGTGTTAGCAGATAACCATGCACGCTATAAGCGCCCAGTAACCTATCCAGATACTCTGCTTGTCGGGGTGACAATAAGCGACGTACAGTCAGATCGTTTTATGATGCACTACACGGCATTTAGTCAGGCTCAGCAAGCAGTAACAACCTTAGGCAGCTCACTAGTAGTGATGTTTAACTTCAAAACAGGCAAAAAATCTAAGCTAACTGGTACCCTGCTAGATTCACTCAAAAGCCATGAAAAACAGGTTTAACACTAATTAATATAAGCATTGATGGAGAGCGATAATGGCCGATCTAAAGGTATTACATCAGCAAGATAGAGAGCAATTTATTATTAATATCAATGAGCAACAGGCACTATTAACTTACAACCTTTATGATGACCGAGTCGTTTTTACCCACACGTTTGTTCCCGATAGCTTACGTGGCCAAGGGTTGGCAGAGAAGTTAGTAAGAAGTGGTCTATCTTGGGCTAATTCAGCTAACCTCAACATTGAAGCCAGCTGCTGGTATGTACAGAAGTTTCTATGATTCTATTTACAGTTAAACCCCAGTCAGTTGAGAGAGCTGGGATTTAACATCGGCAGAAATGGCCTGACTCTTATCGACGGCGTAATCGTAGTGCACCAGTGTGGTTTTAGCTTCAGCCGTCATCTTCCCCTCTTGCCAACTTTGCTGCGCCACCTCAAAACTTGAATTCCCCACACGGCTGATCCAGGTTTTAACCGATACCGACTTACCATAGTTAGTGGGAGAGGTATAAGCGATGGTAAAACCTGCAACGATCAAGTTCCATTTAGTCAGATCTAAAGTAGGATTAAAGATCTCAAACACAGGCTCCCGCGCCGCCTCGAACCATACTGGGATAACAGTATTATTGATATGACCTAAGCCATCGGTTTCATTAAATCTGGGCTGAATATCTAAGCTGAAGAAGGTCTCTGACACGGTAATAACCATCCTATTTTATTGAGTGTTATTTTTATCCCAAAGACGTTAACTGAGTTTTTAAACAGAAGCAATGACAGGACAAGAACCTAGCCACGAAATACCATCCACCAGAATCAAAAAAGGATGCCTAAGCATCCTTTCTGTTATTTTATATGGGAGACTTACCTCGCATACATCTTATCAATCTCACACGCGTACTTGTTATAGATAACCTTACGGCGTAACTTCATCGTTGGTGTGATAAGTCCCGCTTCCATCGAGAAAGCCTCAGGTAAGAGTGTAAACTTTTTAATCTTCTCAAAACCAGCTAACTCACTCTGTAGTGTCTTTAAACGCTGCTCGAAGTGCTCAATCACACGATTGTTTCGTAGCAGCTCTATCGGCGACTCATAATGAATCCCCTTCTCTTTAGCCCATGCTTCCAAGGTTTCAAACGCTGGAACAATCAAGGCTGAAACATAGTTCTTCGCATCTGCAACAATGGCAACCTGCTCGATGAAGGGGCAGCAACCAACCTTTCCTTCGACACGTTGAGGCGCAATATACTTACCGTTGGAGGTCTTCATCAGCTCCTTAATACGGTCGGTGATAAACAGATTCCCCTGCTCATCGATACGACCGGCATCGCCAGTTTTCAACCAGCCATCTTCGAAGGTCTCTGCGGTCTCTTGCGGACGGTTATAGTAACCGCGCATCACAGTATCACCACGGACTAATATCTCGTTATCTTTGCCTAGTTTTATCTCAACCTCAGGGATCACCTTACCGTTAGAGCCAGGTACACGATTACTTAAGGTATTACAGGTTGCCGTCGCTGTGGTCTCCGTCATTCCGTAACCACAAAGCACCGGAACATCGATACTCTGGAAGAATGCGCTCACATTAGGATCTAGTGCTGCACCACCAACGGGCATGAATTTCAGTCGACCACCTAATACTTGCTTTAACTTACTGAAAACCAGTTTGTTCGCCAATCTCCACTGCAAACTTAAACCTAAAGATGCTTTATGCCGCCCTTGACCAACTTCAGACTGCTTATGGCCAACAGACATAGCCCAAGTAAACATCTTCTGTCTAAGCTCAGGGGCTTTAATGACCTTATCCTGAACTGCGCTATACACCTTCTCAAGGAACCTAGGTACGACACATAAGGTATGAGGACGAACTTGCACAATGGCCTCTTTTACCGCCATAGGATCTTTAAGATAGACATTATGTCCTCCACGGCAGAGTACATAGAAGCTCCAGCCACGCTCAAATACATGACTCAATGGCAAAAATGCCAGTGAAACATCACCTGGGGTAAAAGGTAAAAAGTTATCATGCTGACGTACCATAGAAGCAATATTACGGTAATCCAACATCACCCCTTTAGGGTCGCCCGTAGTGCCAGAGGTATAGATTAAGGTCAGCAGATCATCAAGATTGGCATCTTCTAGACGCTGATTCAGTTCAACTAACACATCTGAAGAGTATGCATTTTCAATAAGGTCATCAAAATAATAATGAGTTGGCTTATCTTGAAGTGAAATATTTTTATCAAATACAATGATATGAGCTAGGCTGTCACACTGTTCAGCAAGTTCACAAGCCATCTGATAGTGAGCTTGATCACCAGCAAAAATTAACTTAGCTTTTGCATCATCAACAATATATTTAGCTTGTTCAAAGGTGCTCGTCGGGTAGATAGGTACCACGATCACCCTTGCCTTAAGAGTGGCCACATCCGCACAGGTCCACTGAGGGCAATTTTGAGACAGAATAACGGCGCGGTCTTGTACTTCTAGGCCTAAATTGATCATCGCCTGAGCAATTTGAGAGCTGATGCTATCAAAATCATGCCAGCTAACCTGATGCCATGGGGCCGCCATTTCGAATCCTTCGAGCGCGATAGCATCACCCATTTCATGGCTTTGCTGTTTAATTAAACGTGTTACATGGTATTGCTCGAGAGACATATTTTGGGACCTTTTTAGCGTACAGGTGTACCTCTTTTTTCGCTATTTTACTTGAGTGTGCAGGAAAAAATAAGAGTATTTGCTCAAATATTGTTAAACCGATCACAGATACTCTCAATTCAGCCTGTTAGAAAAAATCACCCTCCCAAAGTTTTTTACTTCCCCACCATAGAGTTACAAAAGAAAAAACCATAAGAATGATATCAATACTTAACCAAAGCCAAATTTCACCACCATCGCTAATTTGACCTAAAGAGGTCGAGATCCACACAGATTGACAGATAATAATCAACATCAATAGCGAAAGCTGCAACGCATTTTTGCAGCCACTACCAACACCTAAAATAAGACCGCAGCCAAAAAGTGTACTGAGTACGAGGTGAAACCAAACGCCTATATTGATTAACGGATCAAATAGGCTTATCACTGCAGCCACTAATCCCATCATAGAGGTCAATAAAATAAGCAGTTTAACCTGGCCAAGATTAAAGGCATCTCTCATCCCCTGTTTACCATCAAACCCCGGCAACATGTAGAGCGACTCCACTGCGCGCCAACGATGAATGCGGCTCCAATGCACCATACTACAAGCTACACAAGCAAACTGGGTATAGAGGAACAGAGCGGGAATATCTCCTCCAATCGCGCTAGATAAGCCGGCAACGACCAAGGTCACAATAGGCATAGCGAGCAGCAATATGGTCAATAGAGGCCCCATAAAGAAGTTGACTGGATGTAGCCAAAGCTCAAACTTAGCTAATTGGGGGGTTGATTTAAGCCCAGGTAGCCAAACTCCTCCCATCTCTTGTGCATTGAGATAGACAGATCTGGCATCTGGGTGCCAAGGGTTTCCATTCGCTTTTTGCCATAACAACCAAGCCAGTACGCCATTAGCCACCAATAGAGGAAGATTGATCTCTGTAGGAATTTGGCTAGCTAAAGATGAGAGTGACATCAGAAAAAGGTAGAGCAGCACAGACCAATAGTAGGTTTGTACTTTAATCAGACAAAGATAGATAAAAATTAATCCTGCGGCTGTTGCCAACTGAAGTTGCATAAAACTGCCATCGACACCTGAAACCAGCGATATCAGTGCGCAGATAAGAAAAGAGAAAAGAAGCAGAGTGGCAGCCTGAAACTGAAGATTGCCTCGGTACCGAGGAATGAGTACTGACCACTCGGTCGCCGCTAATCTGTTTAGCTGCCAAGCCACAGAGATAGAGACAGAAACTTGAAACATACTGAGCATTAACGGGATGACATCAAACTTTTCAAACCAAAAGATAGGCAGTAGCAGGAGTAACCCAAGCAGCGCCACCCCAAAAAAACTGGCACAGACGACATCAAACAGCCAGAGCCTCACCGCTCCATCGAAGCGATTAATCGTCAACTTTATCACCGAAGAGCTGCTCATTGGTGAAGCGCCATAAAGAGTTGCTCAAGGTTCATCGGCTCTGACTTAATCTCTGGATACTGAGCAGCGCAGAAGTTGTCCACCAGCACTTTATTACCCAGTCTGTTAAGAACCCGTATATCTCCTTCTAATACTTCACCTTCAGCTAAAGTGAGTAACTTCACCTCCTCTCTTACGCTATCCATCTCCTTAAAGAGAATCAGCTCCCCCTCTCGCATTAACGCTAAATGGCTGGCAACTCGTTCAAGATCTGAGGTGATATGGGATGAGAAGAGCACTGCTGAACCTGATTCTATCGCTAACTCAAACAGATCAGACATAAATGCTCGACGTGCAATGGGATCTAAACTCGCCACAGGCTCATCTAAAATAAGTAACTTGGGGCGATATGCCATCGCCATGATCAGCGCTAAAGATTGACGTTGTCCCACAGAGAGTCGCTGAACTTGCTGCTTAATATCTAAGTCAAAGCGCTGCAACCACTCCTGCTCTAACTCTATATCCCACTCAGGGTAAAAACTTCTATGCAGTTCTAATGCTCTGGAAATGGAGAAGCCTTCATAACCGAAGGGCTGCTGTGGCACATAGCCTATTTGAGTCTTTGCCTCTGAGCTCAGTTGTTGAACAGGCTCACCTAAAGTGGTTATTTTGCCGCAGCTCGGCTCAATAATCCCCAAAGCGCAGCGCATTAACGTCGATTTACCAGCACCATTTTGACCAAGTAGCCCTACGACCATACCTGGGTACAACTGGATACTCAGCTTACTAATCGCTGTTTTATCGACAAATTGTTTAGTTACATCACAAAATTCGAGGAGCGGTTCTAGCTTGATATCCATCAATTTAATCCTTTTTCTTTTCTGCTTTAACGACTTTTCCAGCAGCTCTCTATCAAGCTTGCTAACTCGTCAGGCGTAATGCCTAACTGCTTAGCCTGGGACACTAAAGCGGTAACCTGAGGCTTTACCAACTCAAGACTAGAACTGTTCTCGTCAACCTCTCGAGTGGCAACTCGAGTCGCCTGTCCCCGTCTTCGCTCTAACCATCCCTGCTCAACCAGTTGCTGTATCGCTCTGGACACAGTCATAGGGTTAACAGAAAAATGCTCAGCCATCTGCCTTACCGAAGGTAACACCTGCTCAGCTTGCAGTTGGCCACCCACAATCAAACGCACAATCTGCTCGCTCAATTGTCGATATATGGGTTCACCACTACTGGGGTTGACATTTATTTGTTCTAACATTAGCCTTTAGATACTGTATTAATACATTGATACACCGATACAGTATTAATTTAGCATACATTGAATAAATTTCAACTAAGGATATCGGCATGACATATCACGGACAGCGAACGAGAGAACACTCTCTCCTCTCCCGTTTTGGCCATCAAGGGAGAGCGCTCCCCACACTGTTAAGTGCACTCGTGATCACAGGGTTCATCTCAAGCCTGCCTGCTCTTGCCAGTAGTTCAGCTCAAAGTGATAACAAGCTGGGCGAGCAGAGCAGCTGTTACCTTGAGGGGTTGTCTGAGCAGCTCACTTGCGGCTTTGTCACAGTGCCTGAAAATGCCGATAAACCTGAAGGCAAGCAGATCCAGATCCATTACGCTGTACTTCCAGCTATTAAAAACAGCGATCACAGTGAAGCTTTTCTTGCCATCGCTGGCGGACCGGGACAATCGGCCATGGATAATGCCGCTTTTTTCGATCGCACCTTTAGCAAAGTCAGACAGCAAAAAGATATCTTACTTATCGACCAGCGCGGTACTGGACGCTCTAACATTCTCAACTGTGAGAGTGAGGGTTACCAAGGTTCACTGGCAGCCAATGAAGCTGACTTTGATACCACTAAAGAGACTCAAGCCTGTTTAGATAACTTAGCCAGTAGCGATGTGACTCAATACGGCAGCCTAAATGCGTTAAAAGATTTTGAGGCAGTAAGGGAGCACCTGAATTACCAGAAACTACATGTTTACGGGATCTCCTACGGCACACGCATGGCACAACTCTATATGCGCCACTATCCACAGGTACTCTCTACAGTCACCATCGACGGTGTTGTGCCTATGCAGCAAAACGTACTTGCGATAGGGCAGGCTATCAGTCGCTCTTTTGACCTTCTTCTTCAGGGCTGTAGCGATAATGCCCTGTGTAATAAACAGTTCCCTCAGTTAAAAGAGGAGCTTGAAGCTGTCGATGCTAAGTTAGCTCTCGCACCGGTCATCACTCAGGTCAGTGACCCTCTAACAGGCGAGAATACTCAGCTCACCATGACACGCGGTAAGTTTATGGGCGCTATTCGTATGGCACTTTATGCACCCAATATACGTGCGCTTATTCCCCACGCCATACATCAAGCCGCCAATAATAATTTTCAGCCAATTATGGGGTTATACGCACTTAACCTCGACAGCACAGGCATCGCCATGGGGATGCATGCTTCAGTTGTCTGCGGTGAAGACTGGCAAAGACTGACAGCCGATGAGAGAGAAGAGGTGGCAAGTACCTATTTTGGTCAGGAGATGATCACCACATTCGAGCAATCATGTGATATTTGGCAGATGCCCGCAGTTGATAAAAGCTTCTCAGCTGCGATCAGCAGTGATATCCCCACTCTTGTTCTATCAGGAGAGATTGATCCTGCGACACCACCCAGTTGGGGTGAGCTTGCCATGGAGAAGCTCACCAATGCAAAACACTTTATCGCTCCCTACGCCAGTCACGGTGTAGCTGGTCAGTCATGTGGTAATGAGCTTATTGCTCAACTTGTCGATAGCGGCAGTGTTGCCGAGCTCGACAGTGAGTGTTTAAACAATGATGTCAGTCGTAACTTCTACCTCAACGCCAGCACGGTTGAGGCCATCCCTCTTGATGAATCAAAACACGCTATTGAGCAAGGAGATAGCCATGATTAAGGTCTGTAATCTGTCGAAGAAGATCGGCGATGTTCAAGCGCTCAATAACTTAAGTTTCGAGGCTAATGATGGCCAGATAACCGGACTACTCGGGCCTAATGGCGCAGGAAAAACGACTTGTTTGCGTACCGTTTTCGGCCTATTACAAGCTGATGAAGGCCATGCCGAGATAGACGGTGTCGACGTGGCTAAATCTCCAATTCAAGCGAAGCAGCAACTTGGTCTGTTTCCCGATCCATTTGGGCTCTATGAGCGACTCACTCCAAGAGAATATATCAGCTATTTCGCCGAGCTAAATGGTTTATCAAGAACTCAAGCTAAAGACGCAACTCAAAAAGTGCTAACCGAGCTGCATATGGATGATATTGCCGATCGCCGCTGCAAAGGTTTCTCTCAAGGTCAACGTATGAAAACGGCACTGGCTCAAGCCATCGTCCACCAGCCAACCAATATCATTCTCGATGAACCCACTCGTGGATTGGATGTGATGAGTACCCGTGTACTTAGAGACCTACTGAAAGCACTAAAAAAGCAAGGTCACTGCGTACTTTTCTCAAGCCATGTGATGCAGGAGGTTGCCGCGTTATGTGATCAAGTGATCGTTATGGCAGAGGGAAAGGTTGTCGCCGTTGGCAGCCCAGATGAGCTTTGTCAGCAAACAGGAAAGGATTCATTAGAGGATGCCTTCATTCAATTGATCGGCACAGATGAAGGGATAGCAGCATGATAAGCAATATAATCACTATGGTCAGAAAAGAACTGATAGATGCAGCAAGAGACAAACGTTCCGTCATGGCAGGCCTCTACTACGCTATCGGTACGCCTCTATTGATGTGCGGCATGTTTATGTTGCTGATTGGGCAGATGACTAGCCCAGAAGATCTAAATATCAAAATAGAAAATGGTAGCAACGCCCCTGATCTGGTTAAGTACCTTTCGAGCCAAGGGATCACCCATGGCGACAGCCAGAGCACCAATGAAAATGGTGACAAGTTGGATGTTAAGGATATCCGCTTAGTGATCAGCGATGATTACGCCGCGCAGATGGCTAAAGGCTTGAGTGCGGAGATCACCCTTATCGCAGATAACTCAAACGAAAAGCTGCAAAACTCTATTCGTCGCCTCGAGCGAAACCTGCAGACATACAGCAGTGAGATGGGTAGCTTACGCTTAATTGCCCGAGGGATTGACCCAAGGGTTGTGCAACCGATTAAGGTCAATGTAGAAGATGAGGCGACACCTGACTCTAAAGGTGGCGTCATATTAGGTGTGGCAACCATGACCATGATCTACGCGGTATTTATCTCAGGGATGAACCTAGCCATAGACACCAGTGCAGGAGAGCGAGAGCGTAACTCATTGGCGCTACTTCTCAGTCATCCAGTTTCAACTCGTAATATCGTACTGGCCAAAGTTATCGCCGTGACTGTTTTCGCCATGGTTGGTCTACTACTCACCCTGATAATATCCAAGATATCCTATGCCTTTGTGCCATGGCAGGAGCTTGGCTTTACGGTGTCAATCAGCACAGAGTTTATCTTACTTATGCTACTGACTGGACTGCCTATCGCCTTGATGGCCGCTAGCCTACAGCTATTTGTTTCTTTTATGGCGAAAACCTTTAAGGAGGCTCAGTCATACCTAACCTTAGTGCTTATTGTTCCTATGATGCTGTCGATGGCAGCCAGCTACAACATAGCGCCAGATATTCTGCAGTGGTTACCAGTATCTGGTCAACAACAAGCATTAATCGCCTTTATCAAGGGACGTGAAATCCCAATGCTACAACTTTTACTCTCCTCATTGACCACGTTTATTATCGCTATCGGATTAGCTTTCGGCATGGAGAGATCACTCAAAAGCGAGAAAATCGTTTTCGGATTATAAATAGAAACAGTTTAGCCCGTCGTACTCATGGCGATGGGCTTACATTAAAGGAGAGAGAAGATGGAATTTATAGATAAGATTTTAGCCCAAGAGAATTATGCCTTTATGGCGCTGCTAGCCGTTGGAGTGCTCATTATCTGGTTTCTACCTGCCATGCTCGCACTGATATTTAACCGCAAGCATTTTAAGCTAATTTTACTGGCCTGTATTCCGGCAGGGCTATCATTTATAGCTTGGGGCGGTGTCTTGATATGGGCGACAACAGGCAAGGTTGTCGATAAATACGCAAACAAAACTAAAACAGAAAGTTAATAAGGAGTTTACGATGGATAAAGAGATTATTGTTATGGTTATTATGCTGGCACTTATCATCAGTACAGCAATTAGCGAAGGCCTTAAACACTACTTCAGAATGAAGAAGATCACCAAGGCGGATATCAAACTCGATGAGCTTGAGCTGCTTCGCAAGCAAAACCGCCATCTAGAAGACAGGGTACAGACACTAGAGAAGATAGTGACAGATAGCAGTTACGATCTAAAACAGCAGATTAATGCCCTTTAGCTCTAATGCTAACAGCAAGCATGAGTGTTAAACTTCTGTCGATATGCGCGGGGAGAGAGGCTAGTCAGTTGGATAAACAGCTTTCGAAATGAACTAACATCCTCATAGCCTACCCGCTCAACTATCTGCTCCAGAGCTAACTCTGTCGTTTCAAGCAGGCGTTTCGCCTCATCAACACGTAAACGCTGCATATAGCTGGCAGGTGTTTCATTTAGCGCCTTCTTAAAGCGCCTAATTAAGGTACGTTTTCCCACAGCAAACTTATCGGCAACCTCATCAAGCAAAAAGCTTTGCTGAATATGCTGCTGCATCCAGTTTTGAATCTTAGTGACCAATTCATCTTTATGGTTATGGCCATCCACAGCCAACGCCATATTCATAAAGGGCTGTTGTGAGCTCCTATTCGGTGATATCAACAGTATCTTAGCCATCTGGTTGGCAACTTGCTCTCCCGCCAATAAACCTATGATGTGCAATGCCAAACTCAAATTGGAGGTGGTTGCCCCCGCGGTATGCAGATGACCATCGGAAACAACCAAGTGTTCAAGGCAGAGGCTCACCTTTGGAAAGTTACGCTCAAACATCTCACTCAACCACCAGACAGTAGTCGCCCTTCTACCATTGAGTAAACCTGATGCGGCTAACATCATGGTTCCAGAGCAGTATGCAGCTAACGGCTTTTCAGAATCAGCAAAGAGAGTTAAGGGTTTAAAAAGAGGAGTAAAATCTTCAAGATAATGCTGAAACTCCTCCCGATTAGTCACAAACGCAGAAGCTAAAATAACCGCATCCGCCTTTAAGATATCTTCCGGCTCCTCCAATCCAATTGCTGGAACCTGTATCCCTTGATTGGTATTGACAGGGTTGCCGTCAGGCGAAATCACATGGCAGTGAAACAGATCTTCACTAATGCCTGGGTTCATACGCCGCCAATAGGTATTACAGAAGCTGAACACATCCAAGAAACTGATAATACCACCAGCAACGACATTACCAGCCGCTAATATATAGATAGTCTTCACTTAAGCTCCTCACTATTGCCCAACAGCAAATGTCACTAATCACCTTTATTTTGTCAATAATGACACTTCTGCTTTTTTTGTCCAGTTTTTATACTTATTACCAATCAAAACGGAAAAGTTAAGCAATGTGAGAGTCGGAGGATGTATGAGAAAACCACAAAGTTATCTATTGAGCCTAAGTTATTTAATCCTAAGTTGGACGCTGCTTCTCTGGTTACACTTCAGTACTGAGCCCAATGCCTTTGCACATTTAGTAGCGATCCCCAGCTTACTGCTGTTTACTGGCTTTAGCGCTTATCATCTCGCAAGTAAGAAAAGCTCATGCTGTTAAAGCGAGGAGATATTGAAGCAGATATTGGAACAGATAGATTTATTGAAAGTGATAGAGCGCGCATCTAAACGCGCTCTTGAGCAGACTACTAACTACTTAGCTTTCGGGCGAAATGGCTTAATCACTGACTCATCACACTCTAAGAATGGGCCGTCCATCAGATCGATACAGTAAGGGATAGCAGGGAACACAGCATCTAGACACTCACGAATAGACTTAGGCTTGCCCGGTAAGTTCACAATCAATGAATCACCACGCAGACCTGCAGTCTGGCGAGATAAAATAGCGGTAGGCACAAATTTTAAAGACTCTGCGCGCATCAACTCACCAAAGCCAGGCATCATGCGATCACATACAGCTTCGGTTGCTTCTGGGGTAACATCGCGCTTAGCAGGACCAGTACCACCAGTGGTGACAATTAAGCTACAGCTCTGCTCATCGGCCATCTTAATGAGTGTCGCTTCAATCACATCCTGCTCATCTGGGATCACCTCATAAACAGGCTCCCACTCAGAAGTAAGGTACTCATTTAATACATCGATAATCGCCTTACCGGAAAGATCCTCATAAACACCAGCACTGGCTCTATCACTCACAGTCACGATACCGATCTTAGCTTTAGTCATCTTAAGTCTTACTCCTGATTATATCTTCGAAAACCTTATCTACGGCACCGAAGCTGATGGTATTAGTTGCATCTAAACTAGCATAATTGGTCGTTATTATATCTGGCTTATCATCAAAAATGAGAGCTGTTTGGGTATATAATCATTGAAAAGTTAATGGGATCGTAAATCTAGGTAGGAAATGACAAACGTCTGGATTGCCAATACTTCTGCTTCCAGTAACTATTATCTAAACGTGAGATCATTACGCCTTGGCTGGTTGAAGCATGTAAAAAGCGATTATCACTCAAATAGATCCCCACATGTCTTGTCGACCATCCAGTCTTAAAAAACACTAAGTCACCAGTTTTTAATTGAGACTTACCAACCTTACGACCCAGCTCCACTTGATCTGCAGTGGTCCTAGGAAATACGCTGTTCACCTGTTTAGTCAGTAATTGCTGGTACGCCAGATAAACAAAGCCAGAGCAATCCACTCCTCGTTTACTCATGCCGCCCAAGCGATAGGGAACGCCCTTCCATCCCTTGTAAAAAGTCAGTAATTGCTCCTCTAACGCACTTTGGCTAACTTGCGCATTCGTTTTTGCTCCTCCAGAGCCTATTGATGGGCTAGGTGGAGCACTTGAGCAAGCTGTGATAAGCAATATAAATAACAAGCTTAAGAGGAGCTTCAGCAAAAAATTCATCCAAATAGTAAAGGGAAAGTTTAATGATACTATCACTACATAAAGACTAGTCGCAGTAATTTAAATCGACTTTACCAGTCACTATTTTAGATATTTTTTCACAAAACATACTAAACAATAATCTAGATTTATTGGAGCTTGATTAGTATAAATAATTAAACAGCCTGTCCTGCTGCCACACCTGATGACCAAGCCCACTGGAAGTTGAAGCCTCCCAGCCAACCGCTAACATCCATCACTTCACCGATAAAAAACAGGCCAGAGACAGATTTAGCCTCCATGGTTTTCGATGACAACTCATCAGTATCCACGCCACCTAACGTGACCTCCGCAGTGCGATAGCCTTCGGTGCCATTCATCAAAATCTCCCAAGACTCGAGAGAGACGGCAACTTGCTCCAACTCACTATGGATCAGTTGATTCATCGACTTATTAAGCAGAGTTTCTTCAAACAGAGCCTCAACTAAACGCTTTGGAAGCCAGTGGCTTAGGCTATTTCTCAGATTCTGTTTAGGATGGTTCGCTAGTACTAACCCGATAGCGGCGCGGACATCGATACCAGGCAGTAGATTGATGCTAATCGTTTCACCAGGCTTCCAGAAGTTTGAGATCTGCAATATTGCGGGACCAGACAAGCCACGATGAGTAAAAAGCAAAGCTTCACTAAACTGAGTGCCATCTTTAGCCGTGATAGTGCTTGGTACTGCTATTCCAGAAAGAGGTTCGAACTTTATCTTTTGATCGCTATGCCAAGTAAAAGGGACCAGACCTGCATGAGTCGGTAACACTTTAAGACCAAACTGCTCTGCTAGATGATAACCAAACGGGCTGGCACCCAGCTTAGGCATAGAGAGGCCGCCAGTAGCGATAACTAAAGAGTCACAGACTAACTCGCCTTTATCTGTCGTCAGCTGAAACTGACCAGACTCTAACTTTACGATGGCGTTAATCTCTGTTCTTAGCTTAACTTTAGCCCCTGCCCACTCGCACTCGGTCATCAGCATGGTGACGATCTCTTTGGCTGAGTCATTACAGAACAGTTGGCCATGATCTCGCTCGTGATACTCAATGCCATGGCGTTCGACCAGCTCAATAAAGTCGCTCGAGCGATAACGAGCTAAAGCGGATTTTACAAAGTGGTTATTACTGCAGATAAAGTTATTAGACTCAACTTTTTGATTAGTAAAGTTGCAACGCCCACCACCACTGATCAATATTTTTCGACCCGCTTGCTTAGCATTATCGAGAACAAGTACATCACGGCCACGGTAACCTGCGGTAGCTGCACACATAAGACCCGCAGCACCTGCACCGATAATAATTACGTCATGATGTTTCACTACTAACTCCAAACATGGCTAAAACTTGGTATTCACTAAGAAGAGCAAACACAAAAAAGGACGCTATTTTAGCATCCTTTTCACTCTTTCTCATAAACAGAAGAGGTAGATCACTCGCTATCTTCAGTCTCAGATTTCTTCTCTCTAGCTAACAGAGACTTAGCCGCTTCATGAGGCGTGCCGCCTTGATAAAGCACCTTGTATACCTGCTCAGTGATCGGCATCTCAACGCCTAACCGCTTGGCTAAGGTGTACACCTCTTTGGTATTTCGATAGCCTTCAACCACTTGGCCAATCTCAACCTGTGCCTCTTCAACGCCTTGGCCTTTACCTAATGCTAAGCCAAAACGACGATTGCGAGATTGATTATCGGTACAGGTCAACACTAAATCACCGAGTCCAGCCATCCCCATAAAGGTACTAGCTTGAGCACCAATCGCTTCACCGAGCCTGGTTAACTCAACTAAGCCTCGGGTAATAAGTGCTGTTCTAGCATTAGCCCCAAAACCTATTCCATCAGACATTCCAGCACTGATTGCAATCACATTTTTCACAGCGCCACCAAGCTGAAGACCGGTAAAGTCATCATTGGCGTATACACGTAAACGGTTAGAGCTATGAAGTAGTTCGACAAGATCTTGAGTGAAACTCTCATCAGTACCCGCAACCGAAATAGCCGTAGGCATGCCAGCAGCCAGCTCTTTAGCAAATGTCGGTCCAGACAGTACAGCCAGAGGGTATTTATCACCTAACACTTCACGAGCAACTTCCTGCAACAACCTACCTGTTTCAGGCTCAAGACCTTTAGTTGCCCAAACGATACGAGAGTCTTCACGCAAAAGTGGTTTAGCTTGTTCAAGCACCAGACCGAATACATGGCTAGGAACAACAACTAATACATTATTAGACGCTGCAAGTGCCGTTGCTAAATCAGCTTCGGGAACAAGTAGATCAGGAAGAGTAATACCAGGCAAAAACGCTTCGTTAGCGCGATCACGCTTGAGGTTTTCGATATGCTCAGGGTCATGGCCCCAAAGCAAGGTTCTGTGTCCGTTACTGGCTAAAGAAATAGCAAGGGCGGTGCCATAAGACCCCGCCCCCAGTACCGTAATATCGGCAGTGTTTTTCATATAACTACTCGCTTATTGCCATTTCGTCACTAAGTAAACGAGGACGAAATGGCGCTATCTGAGCAGCGACTGAAAAATGCTGAACAGATATGTTCAGTTTTTAATTAAGCGCTTGCTTCTTCAGTTTTAGCAGCAGCTTCTTCAGCACCAGCTTGACGTTGGTTAACGTACTGAGCGAAAAGTGCATCGAAGTTAACTGGTGCAAGGTTTAGCTGTGGGAAAGTACCACGAGCAACCAAGCTACCCACAGCTTCACGAGCGTATGGGAAAAGAATGTTAGGGCAGTATGCACCTAGAGAGTGAGCAAGTTGCTGCTCAGTCAGACCGTTAATTGCGAAGATACCAGCTTGCTGAACTTCACATAGGAATGCAGTTTCTTCACCATTCTTAGCTGTAACAGTAAGAGATAAAACAACTTCGAATACATTGTCAGCTAACTTAGCGCTACGAGTATCAAGATCTAACTTAACTTCTGGATTCCACTCTTTTTGGAATACAGCAGGGCTGTTTGGCGTTTCGAAAGAAATATCTTTCGTGTAAACACGTTGGATGTTGAATTGCGGATCTTGTTGTTCGTTGTTTGCTACTTCAGCCATAATTTTCTACCTATCCAAGTTATTGGTTCCTAAATTGAAACCTATTCTTTAAGGGCTTTTGTTACTTGAGGAAATAGCCCTCAATCACCATCCCGGTTTTTAGTTATTTCTACTTCTTACTTTTCGTTACTGGCAGATTATTTGATTGCCAGTCACCCATGCCGCCTTTTAGATTATTAACAGATTCAAAACCTGCTTTAACCATCAATTGCGCTGCCTGAGATGACACCATACCAGCATTACATACCATTATAATGGGACTAGCTTTAAACTTTTCAAGGGCAGACATTTGATTATTTTTAATTTCTGACAAAGGAACATTGATTGCATCAATGATATGTCCCTTTTTAAACTCAGCTTTTTCCCTTACATCGATCACTTTCGCATCTTGTTTATTGATCAATAAAGTCGCTTGTTGGTGATCAACTGTTGTCACTTTTGAAACACTTGATTTGAAAACGCTAACGATAAGACCAATGAATAGACCTATCCAGGCTAAGCTAAGCATTGGGTTAGCTTTTAAAAATTCAATATATTCTTGCATGGTAAACTGCCTACTTCTAAGGGCTGAAAATACAATAAGGGCACAGAGTATACCATCGCAGCAGTAGATTGCAGCAAGTTGTTCCCCCAATAAACTCCTCAAAAGCTGAGCATAAACCATACAAAGCCAATTTCGATAAGCTCAATCTAGGTAAATTGCTTTTTCCACCTAGTGTTACGTAGTAATATTTAACCAATTCAATTTTAACTTACCCACTTTATCAAACTTAAAGGTACTAGTATGACGACACGCAAACGCCCCTTGGCATTGCTGATCCTCGACGGCTGGGGTTACCGTGAAAATACGCAAAAAAACGCTGTATTTCACGCAAACACTCCAGTCCTAGATCGACTCAACGCCCAATACCCGAATAGCCTGATCTCCGGTTCTGGCTTAGATGTAGGCTTACCCGATGGACAGATGGGTAACTCTGAAGTTGGTCATATCAACATAGGCTCAGGCCGCATTGTTTATCAGGAACTAACCCGAATTGGGAAAGCTATCGATGACGGTGAATTTGATGAAAACCCAGCACTTGTCGAAGCTATAGATAAAGCCGTTGCAAACAATGGCACAGTCCATGTGATGGGGCTTTTGTCACCTGGTGGTGTCCATAGCCATGAAAGTCATATCGAAGCCATGTGCCGCCTAGCGGTAAAACGTGGTGCTAAGCAGGTTTATCTGCACGCTTTCCTCGATGGACGTGACACTCCCCCTCGTAGTGCAAAGTCCAGCCTAGCTCATTTTGATGATCTTTTTACTACATTAGGCACAGGTCGTGTGGCCTCGATTATTGGCCGTTACTACGCCATGGATCGCGACAACCGCTGGGATCGAGTATCTCAAGCTTACGACTTAATCACCCAAGGTAAATCACTACATCAGTACTCAAATGCTGTTGAAGCACTTGAAGCCGCATATGGCCGTGATGAAAATGATGAGTTTGTTGGCAGCTCTGCTATCACAGATGCTCAAGGCAACTCGGCTCAGCTCAATGATGAAGATGCCCTTATCTTTATGAACTTCCGTGCTGATAGAGCACGCCAGATAACCCGTAGTTTTGTGGACAGTGATTTCGATGGCTTTGCCAGAGAGGTCACACCTAAAGCTCATTTTGTGATGCTGACAGAATATGCCGCTGACATTAGTGCCGCTATCGCTTACCCATCTACAGATCTGGTAAATACTCTAGGTGAAGTGCTACAAAAAGAAGGTAAAACCCAGCTACGCATCTCGGAAACTGAGAAGTATGCTCATGTGACTTTCTTCTTCAATGGTGGCAAAGAGCAGCCTTTTGATGGTGAAGATAGGATCCTTATCCAATCACCTAAAGTCGCCACTTACGATCTGCAACCAGAGATGAGTTCAGAAGAGCTAACCGATAAGCTAGTCGAAGCGATCGAGTCGACCAAATATGATGTAATTATCTGTAACTACCCGAATGGTGATATGGTAGGTCATACAGGAAGTTTCGAGGCAGCGGTACAAGCCTGTGAAGCGGTAGATACCTGTATTGGTCGTGTTGTCGATGCCTTAGCAAAAGTCGATGGAGAGTGTTTAATTACTGCCGACCACGGTAACGCTGAACAGATGACAGATGAATCAACAGGTCAGGCTCATACGGCTCACACAAGTGAGTTAGTGCCATTGATCTATGTTGGACGTAACGGCACTATTCAGGAGGGCGGACGATTAAGCGATCTTGCCCCAACCATGTTAACCTTGATGGGACAAGATGTGCCATCAGAGATGACTGGCCGCTCAATAATAAAACTCGATGAGTAAATAATAATTGGTAAACTTTCGCTTTCTTTCTAAAGCCAGCATTTTTGCTGGCTTTATCATGCTTTCCACGCCACTGCAGGCCTCCGATCTGCAGCAACGTCAATCCGATCTGAAACAGCTTCAATCCCAAATAAGTAAACAACAATCAGATCTGAAAAACACCAGTAAGCAGAGAGAGAAACTGATCAATCTGCTTAAGAAAGATGAGAAAGCGATCGCCTCTGCGGCCAAAAAAGTCAATGAGACTAAAACCTCATTAACCCAAACAGATAAGCAGCTAAGTAAGCTCAATAACCGACAAATTGAATTAAATAAACTTAAAAAGATCCAACAAGAATCTCTATCGAATCAATTAGCCAGCGCCTACTTAGCTGGTAATCATGATTACAGTAAGATGCTATTAAATCAGCAGAGCCCAGCAACAATCGAGCGACTACTAACTTACTATCAATACTTGAATAATGCTCGTATGGCATCCATCAATGAGCTTCAGGAAACCATGATAGAGCTAGAGAAGATCACTCAAGAGCAAATCAGCCAAAAAGATCGCCTCAATAAACTGATCCTAAACCAGCAGCAGCAAGCTAAACAGCTCACCCTTGAACAGACCCAGCGCCAAAATACCCTGTCATTACTGCAAAAAACATTAAACAGCAGCGGTGCTAAGTTAGAGCAGCTCCAAATAGAGGAAGCAAGCTTAAAGCGAGTCGTTGAGCAAGCGATAACTGCAATGAGAAACAGTCCAAAGATGGACGGGTTATCGAGTAAAAATAAGCTATCATGGCCGACCAAAGGTCGTATAAAGTCCGGTTTTGGCAGCCAGAGATCGGGACAAGTAAAATGGAAAGGTGTCACAGTTTCAGCACCAGAAGGGCAGACAATTACCGCAATTGCGCCGGGAAAAGTGATCTATGCTGACTGGCTAAGGGGCTTTGGTATGGTGTTAGTTGTTGACCATGGAAAGGGCTATATGAGCCTATATGGTCATGCTCAGACACTACTTAAAAATGCCGGAGACCTTGTAAATAAAGGCGAATCAGTTGCTTTGGTCGGACGATCAGGTGGACAGACAGAGCCTGGCCTATACTTTGAAGTAAGGCATAAAGGGCAAGCTGTCGATCCGGCGAGATATTGTAAACGCTAAAAGATGACATCAGCCCACATATAGGGGCTGCTATGTCACAACTTATACGTTATCTATCCTTCACCCTGTTAGGCTTGGCGTTAGGCGTTTCTGTCACCCTATCAAGTCAGGAAAATGCAGAACAAGCTCAATCACGTCTAAACTATCCACTGCTTCTCGATATCATAGATACAGTTGAAACTTACTATGTCACAGAGTTCACTCAAGATGAGTTAATCGCAGCAGCCATTGAAGGGATTTTTGCTAAGCTGGATCCCTACTCAAACTTTCTCGATCAGCAAGAGTTCTCCAACATCAGAGATGCCAATAAGGGAGAGTACTTTGGCTTTGGTGTCGAAATAGCCACTGAAGATAATAAAATCACCATCATCACCCCCTTTGCAAACTCCCCAGCAGATCTAGCAGGTATAGAGCCTGGCGATCAGATACTCAAACTTAACAATGAGCCCGTCGACTCCAACAGATTAGACTACCTGTTAAAAGAGATTAAACGGCACAGTCAGAATAACTTGCCAATCTTGCTGACCTTAAGTCATACCGGTATGGACACTGAGTTTGAAGTAACTCTTATCCCTAGTATTATCTCAATCCAGTCGGTTACAGCCAAAGTTCTTGAAGATCAAATTGGTTATATAAGATTGGCCAGCTTTCAAGACAACTCTACAGAGGAGTTGGTTAAAGAGTTAACTCAGTGGCAAGATGTCGAACTCTCCGGCATCATTCTCGATCTAAGAAACAACCCTGGCGGTCTGTTAGATCAAGCCATAAAAATTGCAGATATCTTCCTATCTAAAGGAAGAATAGTATCCACAGAGGGACGTTTTTTTGATGCTAATTCAGAATATTACGCCTCACCACAAACCATGCTCTCCAATATTCCAATGACCATACTCATCAATAAAGGTTCGGCCTCGGCCTCAGAGGTGCTTGCAGCCGCGCTGCAGGAAAACAACAGAGCCAAAGTGATAGGGGAGACCAGTTTTGGTAAGGGAACCGTGCAAAGTTTAATTCCCACACTAATTGAGGGAAACGCTATTAAACTCACCATAGCTAAATACACAACGCCAAATGGGCGTGACATCAACAGCAAAGGTATAGAGCCCGATATAAAACTGGATCTTACGACTGTTACAAATAACAAAAATGTGCCTATAATCGACGAAATCATAATTCAAGATGAAAACACACAGGATAAAATTCTGAATTCTGCAATTACTTGGATTAAAACAAAACAATAAATACCTTTAATACCACGTGTATAAGGTACTAAAAGATAATAATTATAGTGCGCTTAACATTAATCTTTTTAGCAGTTTTTATAAGTAGTTTTACACATGCAGCTCAAGTCGCGATCATCATTGACGATATCGGTTATCGTCAATCCGATGAAGCCGTACTGACACTCCCTGAAAACATAACGCTATCAGTATTACCCCACACTCCACTGGGTCATTCAGTGGCAAATGCAGCCCATGAGAGAGGCCATGAGATAATGGTACACCTCCCGATGCAGGCTCTTAACGGGAAAGCATTAGGTCCCGGGGGGCTAACCAATACTATGGGGGAGAGTGAACTAAAAAAGAGTATTCAATCGGCCTTTCTCAGCGTACCTTTTGCTAAGGGAGCCAATAACCATATGGGAAGTTTATTGACTCAACTTGAGGAACCTATGCTTTGGGTAATGGAGAGCCTAAAACAGCAAGATCTCTACTTTGTAGACAGTGTGACAACACGCTTTACTAAAGCGGGAACAACTGCCGATCAGCTAGGCATACCTCAATTAAAACGCGAGCTATTTTTAGATAACGATATATCTGCAGCGGCCTTAGACAGGCAGTTTTCAAAACTAATCACTTTAGCCCATAACCAAGGTCAAATAGTTGCCATCGCCCATCCTTACCCAGAAACTATCGAATTTTTAAAGCTTAATCTACCTAGGTTACAAAAAGCAGGTATTAAGCTAGTAAAAACCTCTGAACTACTCCCTTACAGACTTGCCAGTAAGGAGAGCCATACAACAGAAGAGGAGCTAAGACTTTAATGTCACTCAATCTAAATGGATATAACTAGCCAACCAGCTCTAGCACTGGGATTTTGTGTTCAGGAAGAAGCTTCAATAGTTGCTGACGATTACTGACAACATCCTCCAAGCTATGCTTATCTAGTACGGCAAGATAAGCTGAAACAGCCTCAGCGAGTACGCCTCTAAGTTTACAAGCCGGCGTAAAACGGCAATAGGGTTTGTTACAATCGATAGGAGCCAGAGAGTTTTCAAGCACCCGCACTAATTGACCGATATTGATCTCACTCGCAGGCATGCCTAATCTAAATCCACCACTCTTACCTCTAACTGTCTCTAAATAACCAAGCTTGCCAAGATGGTGAACAATTTTAGAAACATGATTAGGCGATAACTCAAATACATCAGTGATCTCAGCAATGCGAAACAGAGTTTCTCTTTCAGGCTGTAACGCTAGATACATTAAGGTACGAATACCAAAATCGGTATAACGAGTTAACTGCATAATTGACCTACTTAATATTTAACTAGTTTGACACTCTAATGTTGAAATTAGATAAAGCGCTTCGGCATTGGTTTTTCCACACACATCTATTGCAGCAGAAAAAGAGCTACATACTTCTGGGCGTTCATCCATACCAAATATCTTACATAAATTATCATCAGAAAGCTGTACACAGCGCTCACCAGCCAGCTTTCCACTTGGCATACCAGGAATAGGGCTAGTGATTGATGGGGCGATACAACATGCTCCGCATCCGAGACGACAATTCATGAGTGACTTCTACCCTTCTAGATATTCAACAATAATCAGAACTAATACTGATCTCAGTATAGCAATATAAAAATTTGGAACGCAGTGTACAGCATAACAGCATAAGCAACCTTATTCTCAGACAAGTATTACGAATATATTCTGAAACAGCTAAACAAAGAAAATAGAAGGAGCCGCTGGACGAAACAAAATCAAAAATGATCGTCATATTTGTGAATGAGAGTGGCGATAGCGATGTGTTCATTAACGGAAGGGGCGGATGCCGAACTTGGTTGTTAAGCATGGATGCTGTTGGACGGGACTGCCACTACATCAAAAACATTAAATTCCAGACACGAAAAAGCCCTAGCATTTCTACTAGGGCTTATCGTAATGTTGGCGGAGCGGACGGGACTCGAACCCGTGTGCCTTCGGCACGTGAGACAGGCCGACTATCTCTAATTAAAAGCCCTAATACCTCCATGGATGGAGTGTATGCTCAACATTGTCTGGAACAATGTGAGTCCAACTGAACTACAAAGTACATGGAAGTACAAATGCCGTGAAGACCAAGGATGGTCGCGAACGGTAAAGTGCATGGATGCACAAATGTCACGTAGACCATGGATGGTCGAAAGTGACCGCTCCTTTACTTTTTTCTCTTAAACGAAAAAAGCCTCTACATTGCTGTAGAGGCTTTCGTCTTTGTGTTGGCGGAGCGGACGGGACTCGAACCCGCGACCCCCGGCGTGACAGGCCGGTATTCTAACCAACTGAACTACCGCTCCTTTAGTTTCAAGCTTACGCATAAAACTAAATTAGGCGCCTGGAAATGACCTACTCTCACATGGGGAGACCCCACACTACCATCGGCGCGATTGCGTTTCACTTCTGAGTTCGAGATGGGATCAGGTGGGACCACAATGCTATTGTTTCCAGACTAA
>NZ_JAHZST010000101.1 GCF_019457885.1 Shewanella nanhaiensis | reverse complement strand
CGTCGGTGACCGTGGCGGTGACCACGACGTCGGTGCCTGTCGCTGGCGCATCCATGGTGACAGGGACGCCATTGGTGAGCATCTCCTGGGTCACGGTGCCAGTGAAGATGACGTTGCCATCTTGGTCTGTGACCACAAGGGTGTCGCCGACGGCGGTGCCCGCCCCTAAGGTGACGGTGATGTCGATTTGACCATCAAGCTCCGCCTCATTAATGA
>NZ_JAHZST010000100.1 GCF_019457885.1 Shewanella nanhaiensis | reverse complement strand
ACCCCTGTTACCGCCGTGAAAGGGCGGTGTCCTAGGCCTCTAGACGATGGGGACCCGGACTGCATTAGACTCTGCAAAGAGTGAATACTCATTAAACCCTGTAGGCTAAGGTTTAACGCTTGAATAACCAGACCGAAATCCAATCATTATAAAAAGTGGTATCCCCAAGGGGATTCGAACCCCTGTTACCGCCGTGAAAGGGCGGTGTCCTAGGCCTC
>NZ_JAHZST010000099.1 GCF_019457885.1 Shewanella nanhaiensis | reverse complement strand
CGAACCCCTGTTACCGCCGTGAAAGGGCGGTGTCCTAGGCCTCTAGACGATGGGGACCCGGACTGCATTAGACTCTGCAAAGAGTGAATACTCATCAAACCCTGTAGGCTAAGGTTTAACGCTTGAATAACCAGACCGAAATCCAATCATTATAAAAAGTGGTATCCCCAAGGGGATTCGAACCCCTGTTACCGCCGTGAAAGGGCGGTGTCCTAGGCCTCTA
>NZ_JAHZST010000098.1 GCF_019457885.1 Shewanella nanhaiensis | reverse complement strand
CGAACCCCTGTTACCGCCGTGAAAGGGCGGTGTCCTAGGCCTCTAGACGATGGGGACCCGGACTGCATTAGACTCTGCAAAGAGTGAATACTCATCAAACCCTGTAGGCTAAGGTTTAACGCTTGAACAATCAGACCGAAATCCAATCATTATAAAAAGTGGTATCCCCAAGGGGATTCGAACCCCTGTTACCGCCGTGAAAGGGCGGTGTCCTAGGCCTCTA
>NZ_JAHZST010000097.1 GCF_019457885.1 Shewanella nanhaiensis | reverse complement strand
CACCAGCAACGGGCACCACCGTCGCGGTCACCGCCACCGTCACCGACCCTGCTGGCAACACTGCAGAGGGCAGCGATAACGCCCTGCTCGACTACGGCACGGGCAGCGGCGCCCCCGCCAGCCCAACTGTCACCATCGATGAGGACATCAACAACGATGGCTTTATCAATGACGTTGAGCTCTCGGGTCAAATTGACATCACCGTCAGCTTGGGCGCAGGCACCGCTGTGGGC
>NZ_JAHZST010000096.1 GCF_019457885.1 Shewanella nanhaiensis | reverse complement strand
CTAGGGGAACCTGGGGCTGGATCACCTCCTTACCTATACGACTAACTCGACACCTGAGTTGGCAATAAACAGCATCCGTGCGTTTATTGCACACAGCACATCCGTGTGCTTGAGTGTTCACACAGATAACTTGTTCTTGTTAGAGCGAGTGGCACGCCTTGTTGGTGATGCTTGTTCTTTAAAAATTTGGAAAGCTGATAGTATTAATTTAACGATTAATGCGAAATAAATAATTGA
>NZ_JAHZST010000095.1 GCF_019457885.1 Shewanella nanhaiensis | reverse complement strand
AATGCAGTCCGGGTCCCCATCGTCTAGAGGCCTAGGACACCGCCCTTTCACGGCGGTAACAGGGGTTCGAATCCCCTTGGGGATACCACTATTTATAATGGTTGGATTTCGGTCTGATTATTCAAGCGTTAAACCTTAGCCTACAGGGTTTAATGAGTATTCACTCTTTGCAGAGTCTAATGCAGTCCGGGTCCCCATCGTCTAGAGGCCTAGGACACCGCCCTTTCACGGCGGTAACAGGGGT
>NZ_JAHZST010000094.1 GCF_019457885.1 Shewanella nanhaiensis | reverse complement strand
ATTTAAGTGTTTGAGAACTCAATTATTTATTTCGCATTAATCGTTAAATTAATACTATCAGCTTTCCAAATTTTTAAAGAACAAGCATCACCAACAAGGCGTGCCACTCGCTCTAACAAGAACAAGTAATCTGTGTGAACACTCAAGCACACGGATGTGCTGTGTGCAATAAACGCACGGATGCTGTTTATTGCCAACTCAGGTGTCGAGTTAGTCGTATAGGTAAGGAGGTGATCCAGCCCCAGGTTC
>NZ_JAHZST010000093.1 GCF_019457885.1 Shewanella nanhaiensis | reverse complement strand
AATCATTATAAAAAGTGGTATCCCCAAGGGGATTCGAACCCCTGTTACCGCCGTGAAAGGGCGGTGTCCTAGGCCTCTAGACGATGGGGACCCGGACTGCATTAGACTCTGCAAAGAGTGAATACTCATTAAACCCTGTAGGCTAAGGTTTAACGCTTGAATAACCAGACCGAAATCCAATCATTATAAAAAGTGGTATCCCCAAGGGGATTCGAACCCCTGTTACCGCCGTGAAAGGGCGGTGTCCTAGGCCTC
>NZ_JAHZST010000092.1 GCF_019457885.1 Shewanella nanhaiensis | reverse complement strand
TATCGGTGACGATGGTGTCGACATCGCTGACAGAGAGGGTGCCATTAATAATGGCGGTGCCAGCGACGACGGTGCCATCATCGAGGTTACCGGCTTCAATCACAGTGCCGCTGGCGCTGTCACCTTGCTCAATTGACAGTACAGGGGAATCATTAGTGCCTTGGACTGTGACGGTTATGAGCTGGGTATCGGTGGCGCCGAACTCATCGGTGACGGTGACGAGGAAGGTCTCTTGGGCTGTTTGCCCTTCGGCGA
>NZ_JAHZST010000010.1 GCF_019457885.1 Shewanella nanhaiensis | reverse complement strand
GAAGATATGTAAGGCATCAAGAAAAGGTTGAAAAACAGGAGCAGCCGCAATTAGATTTGAAGTAGACAACGCCCCCTTTTAGGGGGCTAATGCAAAGCCACCTTCTTCAGAAGGTGGATTCTTTACTGTTAATACCAATTAGTATCAGATATTCGAGCTTTAACGGGTTTTGCTCAATGCTGGAATGGCAAAAACAGCCAGTGCGATTAAATATGCCGTAAACGCACCTATCATCCATTGACCCATGGTGATCCCAAACATCTCCCAAGGGATATCGGTGCACATACCGGTAGGCATAAATAGTGATGGGAGCCATTCATGAAGTGGCATCCAAGTTGGAAATTCGGGTAGGAATGAACAGGTAGAGAAAGGGGATGGATTAGTCTGCATATCAACTAACTCAAGTGCCAACTTTAATCCCCATGCGGCACTGACAGACCAGCCTAAAATGGCTATCAGGCGCATAAAGCGATTTTTATGCCCTATGATGCCGATTAAGCCTGCAGCCAAAATCCCAAATATCGCGAGACGTTGATAGATACACATCACACAGGGATCGAGCTTCATCACGTATTGAAAGAAGAGTGCACACAGTTCAAGGCCCAGAGCGGTACCGGCCAAAATAAGCCAAGCAAGACGAGATTGTGCAAATTGAGTGACTGGGTTCAAGACTAAATTCTCCCTAATTCATTAATAAAAAACGCCCAATGAGGGCGTTTTTAAGACTTTTGTAACCTGATAAAGTTCAGTTTACACTGAATTTACTCTCGACGTTAGTGTGAAGACACTGCAGGTTCAACCAGATCTTTTATCGAGTGGTGGGTAATAATCTGGTTATCGTAAAAGTACTGGGTCATCTGTTCTAATCCACCAAGCTCAATTGCAAGCACACCTACGATAGAGAGTACGATAGTGTATGGCAGAGCCATCCACACCATACGTCCATAGGAGAGGCGAATAAGCGGAGCTATGGCTGATGTTAACAAGAACAGGAAGGCGGCTTGACCATTAGGTGTTGCTACCGAAGGCAAGTTAGTGCCTGTGTTAATGGCTACAGCCAATAGGTCAAACTGATCACGAGTGATTTGACCAGACAGAAGTGCAGCTTTAACTTCATTGATGTAGACAGTGCCAACAAACACGTTGTCGCTGACCATAGAGAGCAGCCCATTGGCGATATAGAAGATCACTAATTGAGTGTTACCTTCATAGCTTAGTGCCCATTGGATCACAGGAGCAAACAGTTGCTGATCGATAATCACGGCAACTACTGCAAAGAAAACGGCTAACAATGCAGTAAAAGGTAGCGCTTCTTCAAATGCCTTACCCAATGCATGTTCATTGGTTACACCATTAAAAGCGGTTGCTAGGATGATAACGGACAGACCGATAAGACCTACAGAAGCTAAGTGAAGGGCTAAACCTACAATCAACCAAATTCCGATAAATGCCTGTACAACCAGCTTCATCTTGTCATGGTTGGTGCGTCTCGCATCTTCATGAGCTTCATAGTCAGATAAAATTTTGTGTACGGCTTCTGGTAGCTGTAGCCCATAGCCAAATATTTTAAATTTCTCCACAAGGAAACAGGTAAATATACCCGCAAAGAACACAGGGACTGTTACAGGGGACATGCGTATCGCAAATTCGGCAAACTGCCAATTAGCTTGCGCAGCAATGATCAAGTTTTGTGGCTCACCGACCATAGTGCATACACCGCCTAATGCGGTACCGACACCTGCATGCATCAGTAGGTTACGCAGGAAGCCACGAAACGCTTCGAGCTCCTCTTCGCACAACTGTTTCTGTCCATCAGAAGTGTGGTCGTGATCGTCATTGAAAGTTTTACCCGATGCAACCTTATGGTAGATAGAGTAGAAACCGACTGCGACGGCGATAATCACAGCAATAACCGTTAATGCATCTAGGAAAGCCGACAGAAATGCTGAGGCAGTACAGAACATCAAGGAAACGACTATTTTAGACCTTACCTTAGTGATCATCTTAGTGAAGCCAAACAGAAGTAGCTGCTTCATAAAGTAGATACCAGCAACCATGAAGACTAATAGCAGTAATACTTCTAAGTTTGCTTCTATTTCATGGAAAACTTGGCTGGGAGAGGTCATGCCTATCGCTACTGCTTGAATAGCAAGTAATCCGCCGGGTTGGAGTGGGTAGCATTTTAATGCCATGGCCAAAGTGAAAATAAATTCAATGACCAATAACCATCCCGCTACAAACGGATTGATATAAAACACAATCGGATTAATGATTAAAAATGATAAAATTGCGATTTTGAACCACTTAGGAGAATTACCTAAGAAGTTATCAATAAACGCCTGACTCATAGTCACAGGCATGTCATCCTCTCAAAATTGATAGATATTATGATTAGTAGTTTGAGACCACCATTTTTTAAGCCGCACAAGTCTAGCTCAAAGAGGCTAGTGTTTAATAGCCTACTAACATCTAATACCTTAAAAAAATCTTAAATTGTCGAATTCAGCAGGAAAAAATTCTCTCCATTAATGAATTGCGTCTTATTTTCCTGTGTTTTGGGACTTTAATCTTTGATCTTAACCTGTTTTGATCTAGAAAGGTTTCCATTTATCCTCTCTCTGGTATGATCAGTGGATAATATAATGTGAATCAAATTTGGAAAACGACCCTGATGACGATAGTCCAAAAAGCTCCGACCGTGGCAAAAAACAAAGATATTATCGAAGCCAAGGGACCTGCGAGTTTTGCTGAGAAGTATATTGTCCGTTCTATCTGGGAGGAGAAGTTTCCACCAGGTTCAATATTACCGGCTGAAAGAGAGTTATCTGAGCTGATAGGCGTGACGAGAACCACACTACGTGAAGTGCTACAACGTTTAGCACGTGACGGTTGGTTGACGATTCAACACGGTAAGCCTACTAAAGTGAACGATATTTGGGAAACGTCAGGGTTAAATGTACTTGAGACGATTGCTGATTTAAACCCTGCTGGTGAGCCTGTTTTATTAGAGCAGTTGCTCTCTGCTCGAACCAATATCAGTGCAATCTATTTTAAAGGTGCCGTACGCCATAACCCTGAAAAAGTGTTAGAGGCGTTAAAAGAGATCACCTTACTCGATAACGATCCTAAAGCTTATGTAGAGTTTGATTACCAGTTGCACCACACTTTAGCCTATAACTCAGGTAATCCACTTTATGTGTTGATTTTGAATGGCTTTAAAGGTCTTTATAGTCGTGTGGGTCAAGATTATTTTGCTATTGATAAAGCCCGTGAGCTGGCCTATGAGTTTTATGAAGCGCTGCAACAGCTCGCTGAAGAGAAAAATCATAATGCGATACCAGCACTGATGCGCAGTTATGGCATTAATAGTGGCAAGGTGTGGCAAAGGTTTAAGAATAGTCAAGCTCAACTGGCTGATTAATTCCAGTTAGGGATTGAAAAAAAACCGCTTTCTGCGGTTTTTTTATGTCAGGAACATTTATGCAGATTTGCCAAGGATGGCAGTAAATCTGCTTTATGTCTGGCCATAAATGTTCCCTTCATTTATTGGCATTTCCACCATCCTTGGCGGTCAGAACATCTGTGTAGATTTGCCAAGGATGGCAGTAAATCCGCTTTGTGTCTGCTTATCTTAGTCAATATCGAAGTTGTAGTAGATATCCAGAGATTGTTCAACGGTTCCAGATACCGTCTCGAGGTAGAGCTGTGATAGTAGGTAATACCTTACTGTCACCTCATAACCGGGGTTAAACACGCCAACACCGTATTTTACCATCAAGTCTTCACCGATAAATCCACTGATCGCCACTCGACCATCATCATTGGCATCAAGCTGCACGTTTGAAAAGCCCATCTTCTCAATAAGCGTTGTTGCTGAGTTACCGATATTATTCACAGCTCCGCCGCCTAATTGGTTACTTAAGGTTAATGCGGCGCCCATCATTAGGCTGCTGTTTTGATCGCTGTCATTGCTGTGAAAACCTGTCCCTTTTATGATGTAGGAGAGGATCTCCGCTTGCTCTTTTGTTGGCGATGAGAATAGTGTCACGATCGGTTTTAATGGAGTTCCGGTGATCCTAACTCCAGCAACCACATCCTCCTCTTTGATCTCTCTGACCGCCTCAATATTTAGATTGGGAATAGAGAGTGGGCCAATAAATTGCACTTCACCGGCTTTAATCTCCAGTGTTTGCCCCATAAATTTATAGTTACCGTCAACGACTCGAATATCGCCGTAGAGCTGAGGCGGCCTAAACGCTTCCTGTTTTAGATCCAGTGTGCCTGTGAGTTTACCCCTCAAGCCCATGCCATCAATTTTGAGCTTATCTGCTACATTAATCTGAATATTTGAGGTGATGGCTAGCGGTGTCTGCTCCTTCTCACCAGAGGAGATGCTGTCTTCAAATACCACATCGCTGGATTCAGCTACGCCGCCTTCAGGGAGTTGAACTACCTTGATATTTCCTGAGGGAATATCGATAACGCCCTGAATATCTAGGTTCTGTTTCTTAAACTGTATTTTGAGAGCAGGTGATACATTGAGTAAGGCTAGAGGCGGTTGAATTATGGCCAGATCTTCACCATTAAATGAGATATCTCCATTTAGTTCATCACCTCCCCAATCGATAACACCATCGAGTGTCGCCTTACCATCTCCCATAAGCCAGCTTCCATCAACGTTAGCTTTCTGCCCTGAGAGTGTAAGGGAGAGGTCGATATCTTCTAGTTGCGTTGGGTTAGCTGTGATAAGTAGCTCGCCTTGTTTTAGTGCTATCTCGCCAGAAATATCGGGTTTGCTTAAGGTACCGCCTATGGTGAGTTCGCTGGAGATCTTGCCAGCGAGACGCTCAAGTTGTGGCATAAACTCCGATAAAGCCTCTAAGTTGATCTGATGCAGTTTTGTGTAACCTGAAAGTGTTCTGTCTGGGGTCACATTAATATCAAGTTGTCCCTCTAAACTGGCGATATCATGGGAATCAAAGCTTACCTGAGTCGACAGTTTTTTCTCATCGAGGGAAGCTTGTATGTTTAACTGTTTGTAGCCTATATCTAATTGACGATTATTGTTGTTAAGGCTGATATGCCCAGGCTCAAAGTTAAGGGTCAAGAAACCTGTGGGTTTACCTCCTGGTTGCCACGCAAGCTGGGTGTTGAGTTTAGCTGGCGCTTCCCAAGCGAAGTTATCGGGTAGGAAAGGGGTGAGCACAGAGCCTAAGTCGCCGCTAAAGTTAATACTGGCATCGCCTTTAACGCCGAGTTCTGCGGGATCATTAAGGCATAAATTGCCCTCTTTATGTTGCCAACAAAAGGGCTGTACTAGGCCTGATTGTTCACGGTTTTGCCAAGTGATATCGAAGGGGGCTTCAAGTGACCAAGGACCCATTATGGAGTTAACACTAAAGGTATGTATCTCTGCGGTCAGTTTCTCTGTTTTAGCGTCGAAACGTGAATACATTTTTGAGTCGACTTGTAACTCACCGAAACTTTGTAAGCTTAGTTTTTGTTCCTTCTCGTTTCCTTTCGCCCCTAAGGTGACTGAGTCAATATCGATATCATCCCAAGTGAGTTTTTTGGCATTCATTGAGAGTGCAAATTCATGGGTATCGAGCGGTCGATAGTTGCCTTTGATTTGAGCGTGTTCAAGCTCGAACTGATCAAATTGCAGATCTAATGCATCTGCTATGATCCCTATTTGCGGGTGACTGCTCTGTCCAGAAACCTTAATGTTTGATTTAATACTTCCTGAAGCATCCCGGTGCCAGAGGCCTAGATCTGGAATATCTAATAAGGCATTTACAGCCCAGGTATCTTTTACCGCACCAGAGAGATGTAAAACCGATTGCAGGGCATTAATTGTTAGGCTGTTTGCACTGAGGCTTAACTTATTATTGATGGTGACATCACCTAAGAGCTCGAATGGATAACCTTGTATTTCACCGTGCAGATCCGATTGGGCTATCCCTACCTGCCACTGTTTACTGTCCAATGTGCCTTGAGTATGGAGCTGACCGCTAATAGAGCTTGCTGGTAGTGGGCTTTCCAGCTCCAAAACCAACTGTTCCATCTTAAATTGATTGAGCTTAATATCAGCGTCCCAACCAATTTGATCTCCATAACTGGCACTGCCTGAAGCGGTAAGTTCGCCAATACTCCCTTTGGCATTCAGGTGGCCTATCTCTATTTGCTGAGCTGTATGTTCAAACGCAGTATCGATATCAAGTTGAGGTTGATAGGGCGTATTGAAAAGGCCAGTGAGCGTGACTGACTGGTGACTCAAACTGCCTTGACTCGATAAGTTAATCGATTCACCTTTATAGAGGGGATTGTCGAGTGGCCAAGTTAATCGCTTACTCTTAAGTTTCAGGTGATAGGGCAGTGTTGGCGATGAAAGTGCAATATCCCCATCGAGCGAAAGATCAATGTGACCGGAGCCTGTTGCTGTAATGGCGAGTTTATCAAAACCACCTTCTGCTTTTATCGTGAGTTTTTGTGGATTTAGCTCTGGTAATTCAGCGATGTGCTGAGCATCAAATGCAGCAGAGAGTGCCATAGGGTAGTCAGCTTTAAGGGAGAGTTCACCTGCTAGACTCGCGTTACCGTAGGTGTGTTCAACCTCAAGCTGCTCAACATGAACGAGAAAACTGTGATAACTGGCCTGTAGCTTGATCTGTTTGAAGTTGTCCTGTCGTTGTCCCAGTTTAAGTAAGCTGTCAGTGAACTTGGCATCGGAGACAAATACCGGAATTGGCATAAACACTTCCGGAAGATGAGCCATGGCCCACTCGCTCTCCTTCTGCTCTACTGTGTTGACTTCAGAGTTTTTACTCTCTAAGGGAATAGAGACTAACAGACCTTGGCTATTAAGCCGGTTAACTCTTATGCCTGTTTGCTGCCATTGAGCCTGTGTTTGTAACTGCTCGGCATTAAACTGCATATTATCGACTCTGACCTTGACTCCCGCTAGAGAGGCATGTTGAAGATCGATCCCAAAAGGAAGTTGGATCTCCACATTCTCTTCATTCTCGGTTTGGAGGTTGTCAGGGGAGGGAGTGTCTGCGGCTTCACTTTCTGAAAGTTTATCAGTGTCAATCTCTACCTGAATATTTGATGCAACAAGCTCATCAACACATAGCTGTTTTCTCAATAGACACATGGGCAGCCATGTCAGTTGTAGCGATTTTACATCGACAGCAATACCGTCCATTCCCCAGTGAGTATCTTTCACCTCAAGGCGGCTATTAATGGTGCCGCTCACATAGGTGATGTCGAGGTCGGGGATGAATGCATCTGCCAGAAATACCGTGATCCTGCTGCCGAAATCGGTACCAATTAAGATGGCGATTAAGATTAATAAACCAAGCGGAAGGTAGATGAAGAGCCTGCATAGGCCCTTAAAGCTTCGCCAGCAGTGAGTTAACAGACCAGCTTTTTGCTTTGTAGAGGCTAGGGGGGGTAACGACTCTTGGCTAGCCTCTTTTACTAACTGCTCTGGAATCTGGCTCATAACTCTGACCCCATGGTTAAGTGAATACGCCATGGGCGGGAAACTGTGTCAGTTTCAGTCCCTTTAAGGCCAACACCGACATCAAACTTGATGGGGCCTATTGGGGTTATCCAGTGAATACCTCCACCTACAGAGATAATAGGGTCAATTTGATCCACATCGAAGGCATTACCTGCATCGACAAAAGTGGCCACACGCCAAGATGGGGTCAGGTAATACTGATACTCTAGACTTCCCACCATCAGGTAGCGTCCACCGATCACCTGCCTTATTAGCTTATCGTCACTGCTGGTGTATTCAAAATAGGGGCCTAACTCTTGATAACTATAACCACGGATACTCTGATCGCCTCCGGCAAAATAGCGCAGTGAAGGGGGGATAAAGGGCAGATCTTCATCTGCAGCCAAATTTATCCCTAAATCGAGTCTAGATACGATTCTGTGTTTTTCGAAGAAAGTATCGATCCACTTATATTTAGTTTGGAGCCGAGCAAGGCGCACCGTAGAGCCTAAGGAAGGATCGGCATATTCAATGCTGTAGTGCTGAAAGAAACCAGATTTAGGATCTAAACTGCTGTCTCCTCGTATGGTCTTGGAGATGCTACTGCCAAACAGAACAAAGGTGGGATCGTAGTCGATTTCAGATTGAGTGTAATACTCACGGATCGCCTCAACTGAGTAGCTAAATAACCATTGGCTCTCTAGTTTTTGTTGGCGAATGATCCCGAATAGACGTTTATTGCCCTCAAGCTCTCCGGTATTTCTAAAGGTGTTATCTTCAGGATCAAAAACCTGAGTGACGCCATATTTATCCCTTAACATCCCCACTCTTATTTTTAACTGATCATTGAGTGGATGAGTGAGCGGTATGGTATAAGTGCTTAAAAACTTAGGTTTATCGGGAGCCCACTCTAGGCTGGTCTCCTGAGAATGCCCGTAACTGTTTATCTGCGGGGTTCGCCAGGTGACTCTGACTCTAGGTTCGAACTCCTTCTCTGTGGTGTTACCGATATCGACACCTAAACCGAGCTCTATTGAGTGGCTTGGTCTGGGAGAGAGCTCAACTTTAATCGGAACATTCAAGTCGACCGCTTTATCCACCTGAGGGAGCACTTTAATATTGGAGAAGTACCCAGTGTTCAGCAACTCTCTATTTAGTGCTCCAAGATTTGCAGTACTGTATGGACTGTCTGTCTTGAAGGGGACTAAACCATTCATCAGATCATCATTGAGTGTCTGTCCCTCAAAGTTGACGGCACCGATTCGGTAACGTTGACCTGAGTCATAGTGGAGCGTGATACGAGCGGTGTTTAGATCGCGATTGATTGTGATAGCCGATTTTGTGTATTTACCATCGAAGTAACCACGGGCGAGTGCCAGTGTGACAAGTTGGGACTTTACCTGCTCATAAATACCGTGATTAAGGGTATCGCCCGGTTTAATGCTTAGCCCATTGAGCCAGTCGCTAATGATGGGATCATTGAGGATCTCGCCATCGAGATCAATATCTACCCACTCGATTAATGTGGGAGCACCAGGCGTTACAATAAGGCTTAATGTCCAGGCTCCTTTCTCAGGTGATAATACTTTTTGGTCCACTTTGCCATGGTAGTAACCGAGAGAGTGAAGTGCGGCCGAGGTGTTATCCTCTGCGTTGAAGATAAAGGCACGCCGCTGCACGTTTGAGTTTGGTAATTGGCCTAAGTGAGCCTTGATATTTCTATCTAATTCTCCGGAAACGCCACTAATGTTTAATTTAAGCCAATCTTCTGCCTGTGCTAAGAGGGGGCACAGTAAGCTGATGATTAAGATAAGGCTAAATGGCCATGAAGCTAATGTACGTATATGCAAAAAGAGGTAGCTCTAATCAGTAACAGAAATGCTGTGACCATTGTCGCTAGATTATTGAATGCAGGCAAGTTGATGATTGTAATTAAGTCTATAAATGGTTACAAAGAGTACAAATAAAAATAATGGACACGTTAATGGATCACAAGATTAAAATTACTGGCCTACTGCTGGCTATTTTATCGTCATCAACCACTCAGGTTGTTGCCGATGAAAAACCTTTCTCTATTGCGATACATGGTGGAGCGGGCACCATCTCAAAGGCAAACCTGACGCCAGAGCAGGAGCAAGCTTATCGGGATAAGCTTTCACAAGCTGTCAATGCTGGTTACAGCATATTAGAAAAGGGGGGAGATAGTCTTGTGGCCATTCAGGCTGCAATCAATGTGCTCGAGGACAGTCCACTTTTCAATGCTGGTGTTGGCGCTGTGTATACCTTCGATGGTCAACATGAGATGGACGCTTCCATTATGGATGGCAAGACCATGAATGCGGGCGCGGTTGCTGGGGTAAAACATATTAAAAACCCGATCAATTTGGCCGATGCGGTGATGAATAAGTCGCCTCATGTCATGTTATCTGGCGCTGGGGCTGAGGAGTTTGCACTCACGCAAGGGTTCCAGTTAGTTCCTGTGACTCACTTTGATACTGACAAGCGTTATAACCAACTTATCGATGCCAAAGAGAAGATAAAAACTGCTGAGACGGCAAAAGATTACCAAGCCGCTAACCACTTGATGGGACGTGATTATCTGGATCTGGATTATAAATTCGGTACTGTTGGCGCGGTAGCCTTAGATCAAAATGGCAATCTGGCCGCTGGCACCTCGACAGGAGGGATGACAGCCAAACGTTTTGGCCGTATCGGTGATTCGCCTGTGATAGGCGCTGGTACCTATGCTGAAAATGGTGTGTGCGCTGTATCAGCCACTGGCCATGGTGAGTATTTTATTCGCTATCATGTGGCCGGAGATATCTGCGCTAAGGTCAAGTATCAGAAAAAGTCTATTATCCAAGCCGCCGATGAGGTGATTAACCAGCGTCTTATCACTGCTGGTGGCACGGGGGGCGTGATTGCACTTGATCAAAGAGGCAATATCGCCACACCGTTTAATACTGAGGGGATGTACCGTGCGACACGTAAAAATGGTGAACCTGTACAAGTGATGATTTGGCGAGATAAGTAACTCTTGGTTTAAAATAAAAGAGTTGAAGCTGGCATCTGCATTGATGCCAGCTTTTTACTTTTACTGTTTCTTCTTCCAGATGTAGATACCAGCGACCAAGATAACGGCGGCAACAATAGGAAGTAGATCAAACATATGATGGAACAGACCCACACCATCATGCCCTGGGTGAGCCCAGGCCAAACTTGGTATTAAGGCCAGTGCGAGCAAAGAGGTTATTTTTTTCATTTTAACTCCATTTCATTAATATACGTAGCTTATAAAATTAGGTTTAATCCTGCTTGTTTTAATCTGTCTTATACCGATTAGTACTGTGTTATCCAGTGTCAAGTTCCAGCTGCATCAATAGCATCTCCTCTCCCTCTACTAACTTGGTGTCGCTGCTTTTGCATTGGGGGCAAATAAAATGTCGCTCTTCAAGTTGATTGCTTCTGTTGCAGCCATAGCATTGCAGTACTAATGGTTGGATCTGCATCTCAAGTTCGGCATCTTGGCAGATCTCGCCAAGCTTAAATGTTTCAAACGCAGTTTGTAGTAATGAAGGTTCTACACCACTCATCACGCCTATCTTTATCGCGACTCGAGTGACTTTATTGGCTCCATTTTCAAGCGCCAGCTGCTCACACTGTTCGATTAACGCTGATACGATGGAATATTCATGCATCTAACAGATCCTTGGCAATAGTTCACCTTGGGGTAGATCTAAGTAGCGACGGCTACCCCATGGAGTGGTGATGACAACTTTGCCTTGATGCTCTGCGGTCACAGAGCCTATGATGGCGGCATGTTCACTCTGGCCATATCGAGCCATTATCTCAATTACGCCTAGAGCAAATGCCTGAGGAATGGCAAGGATGAAAGTGCCTTCGTTTGCCAAATCGTGAGCTTCAAAGCCATAGAGTTCGCATAAGCCTTTTACTTCATCACTGATGGGGATGTCATCTTCTTGAACATCGATCCCCACATTGGACGCTGCTGCCCACTCATTCAATACAGCTGCTAAGCCGCCACGAGTAGCATCACGCATGGCGTGGATTTCGATATTTGCAGCGATGAGCTGTTCGATAACAGGCCATAAATTGGCACAGTCACTGGTGAGTGTTGACTCCAGTGCTAAAGACTCTCTGGCCATCAGAATAGCAGCGCCGTGTCGGCCAATATCTCTAGATACGATGATGGCATCGCCCACTTGGATGTTTTTAACTGAAATGCCTTTACGTAAGATGCGCCCAACACCGGATGTATTAATAAACAGACCGTCAGCGCAGCCTTTCGGTACAACCTTGGTATCTCCACAGACAATGCGAGTGCCACTCTTGTGCAGTTCAGTTGCCATGCTGGCAACAATCTGTTTAAGGGCGGAGATTTCAAATCCCTCTTCGATAATAAAACTGCAACTTAAATATTGTGGCTCGGCGCCCATCATCGCCAAATCGTTCACTGTGCCAGCAATGGCCAGCTTGCCTATATCTCCGCCAGCGAAGAAGAGTGGTGCCACGGTGAAAGAATCAGTAGTGAAGGCTGTTTCGCCTGAAAGATGCAGTAGCGCTGCATCCTCTTCATTATGTAAAATCGGGTTCTTAAATGCCTTAAAAAAGATCTGTTGAATAAGATCACTCATCTCTTTGCCACCACCGCCATGGCTAAGTTGAACCGTTTTGCTGTTGTTTTCAGACATTAAGACACTCCGTTGTAACGATAGTAGGCATTACATGCTCCCTCAGAGCTAACCATACAGCTGCCTAAAGGAGTTTGTGGGCTGCAACCGCGGCCAAAGACTTTGCAATCCTTAGGTTTAACAATTCCCCGTAATACATCACCACATTGACAGGCTTTATGATCATCGATTTCAGTATTGGGGAGCTGATCGCGGTAGATAATTTCGGCATCTCGATGGCTATATTTTGGGTTAAGTGCAAGTGCTGATTTTGCTATGGGACCAAGTCCGCGCCAGCGAAATGATTCTCTGACAACAAATGTCTCTTGGTTTTTGTTTTGGGCTGCAAGGTTGCCCTCTTCGGTGACGGCGCGGCTATATTGTACATCGAGCTCGGCCACTCCTTGGACTTTCTGTCTGACGATCCTTAGGATTGATTCCATCACATCCACAGGTTCAAAACCTGACACAACTAGAGGTGTCTGGTACTTCTCGACACAGGGTCGGTAGACCTTAGAACCACTGATCACACTCACATGCGAAGGCCCGATAAAGGCATTAACCTGAACATCTGGATCCGCCATCACAGCATCGATTGCTGGGGGAACGAGGACATGGTTGATGTAGAACAGCAGGTTGTTTATGCCTCTTTTTTCTGCCTGTTCAAGCAGCACTGCGGTCATTGGGGTCGAAGTTTCAAAACCTATGGCAAAGAAGATAATGGTTTTATCTGGATTATTGATAGCGATATTGAGCGTATCGAGGGGATCATAAATAGGGCGGATGTCATGGCCTTGAGAGCGAAATTCAGCCAGACTGCCTTTTGAACCAGGTACCCGAATCATGTCACCTAAGGTCACAAGTATAACATTGGGCAGACAAGCTAGAATTGCGGCATGATCGATTCGTTCTTTTGGCATGATGCAAACAGGGCAACCCGGACCATGGATAAACTCTATATTATTAGGCAGTAGCTGCTTTAGCCCATATTTCATGATGGTGTGAGTATGACCGCCACAGACCTCCATGATCTTGATTGGCTCAATTAGCTGTTGTGCTTCATCGGCAATCATTGTGGCGAGTTTTGCTAAGGTTTGTGGATCTCTAAACCCTTGGTATAAAGTCTTTAACGCTAACATCCAACTACTCCGAAGCTGTGAGTTTCTCTGCAATCTCTCGATAGAGGCTAATACTTTCCAGTGCATCACTTTTATCAATCTTGCTCATAACAAAGCCAATATGGATGAGCACATAGTCACCAATTTCAAGTGGGTCTTGAATCAAATGGGCACTGACTTTTCGTCTTACCCCTAGCGTTTCCACCGTCACACTCTGTTCATCTTCATGGAGCTCAACAACCTCTGAGGGGATAGAGAGGCACATAATTAAGCTCCTCTTTGATGCGTGTTAAGCCATTTGGCCAGCTGAGTCATGGATCTTGGATCTTTAATGGAAAGCTCAATGACATCGACATTGGGATTGAGCTTGGAGATCTGTGCTTTAGCCTCACTAATGCTGAAATCGAAGTGAGGTAATAGATCGCATTTGGTGATTAAAATTAGATCAGCGCGACGAAACATCACTGGGTATTTCTCGACCTTGTCATCCCCTTCAGGGATCGAAACCAACACAATATTAAGATGAGTACCAACGTCATAGGAGGCGGGGCAGACAAGATTACCGACATTTTCAACGAAGCAGATATCGAGGCTGTCGAGTTTAATATGGTGTAGGGCGCTGTGGACCATAAATGCGTCGAGATGACAGGCTGAGCCGGTTTGAATTTGATAAGCATCGATCCCTTTGGCTTTTAGCCTATCGGCATCGCGAGAGGTTTCAAGATCGCCCTCAATTACAGAGTATTTAAGGTTTGTATATTCATGTAAGTGTTCCAGCAGTGTGGTTTTGCCGCTGCCAGGACTGCTCATTAAGTTAAATGCAGTCACGCCATGGCTGTTAAAATGATCACGATTATGGCCAGCCTCAATATCATTTTTGTCGAGAATTTTATGGATCACAGACAAGGTTTTTTTATCATTGAGCTGGGGATTACTGTGTAGTTCGCTATGAGAATGATGGTCATGGTGATGCCCGTTGCTGTTATGAGCGGGGCGAGTCAGTGAACAACCGCAATCTTTACACATGGTGCTTCTCCATTTCATTCAATCTGGTCAATATGGTCTATATCTAACTAAGTTTCTTTGATTTTTGTCAGGAAAATTAAGTATTAATACTCTCTTGGGGGGCTTTGCTTAATGCCCCATTGATTTTATGTAGGCCAAACCAAAGTTGCCCAAGGGCGATACCGCCGTCATTAATCGGCAATTTTTGGCTGTCTAATCGTATGCTCTTCTGTTTTTTTAATTGTGAATGACAGGCTTCGCTTAGAAATCGATTCTGAAACACTCCACCACTGAGTACTACAGGTGCCCATGGATAGATTAGGGCTAATTGCGACACAGCGTCACAGATACAGAGCATGAACCCTTTTGCAATAAGTCCAACTCTTTGCTCTGTCAGCGTCTCTGCCGTTGTGGCATTAATGAGCTGCATTATCAGGTGAGTTGTGTCCCACTGATCTTTTACACGAGGCAGAGTGAAATGAAGCTCATCAGGTAAATCACTAGTCTGGTTTGCCGCGGCCTCAAGCAACATGCCAGCTTGGCCTTCGTATTGGTTACGATCTAACAAGCCCAGCAGTATGGCAACAGCATCAAAAAGACGGCCCATGGAGGAGGTTTGAATACAAGCACTACCACTCGACCATATTTTATGTAGATTACTGATAAGAGTTGGGTCACTGTTGTCGATGATGCTAATTGGCATTGCTAACACTTCAGAAAGAGAGTATTGCTGAAATAGCAGTGCCAGCAAGATGCGTTTAGGATCGTTAATCGCCTGTTCGCCGCCAATTAAGCTAAAAGATTTAAGGTGACAAATCCGTGTAAAGCCATTGATATCGGCGATCATCGCCTCACCACCCCATAGGCTTGCGTCGGTGCCGAGTCCTGTGCCGTCAAAACTAAAACCTAATACCTTATCTGTGTAGTGGTGCGTAGCCATCACACTTAAGATATGGGCGTAGTGATGCTGTACAGGTATTTGCGTTAAGCTACTGTCTTGCTTACAGCGTTGCTGAGCCCATTTAGAGGGGGAGTAGCCAAGGTGGAGATCATGACAGATATGTTGAGGGTTAAATCGATAAAGTCGCTCAAAAGTTTCTAAGGTGTGGTTAAAATACTGCTCAGCTTCCACAGAAAATAGATCGCCGATATGAGGGCTAAGAACAATCTGGTTGGCAAATGCAAAAGCTAAACTGTTTTTCTGTTGCGCTCCGACCGCCAATATATGACAAGGGATTTTCCTAGGCATTGGCATGCTAAAAGGGGCATAACCTCGAGCAAGGCGAAGGATCTGCACTTCCTTGCCTATGCATTGAATTACGCTGTCATCACAAGCGTTGAGTATGGGGCGATCGTGGTCGAGAATGCCATCGAAGACATCAGGTAGTTGACGTTGTATCTCTTCTGCATTGCAGATAATCGGCTCCCCAGAGCGGTTGGCACTGGTGGCGACCAGAGGACGCTGAAGTTGATCCATTAATAGTTGATGAAGTGGTGTATAGGGCAAGAAGATACCCAGTTTATCGATACCCGGCGCAATGGATGGGCTTAGGTCGATAGAGAGGGCTGTATATGCATCAGGCTTTGTATCAGGCGTTTTTGATTGATGCATTATAACGATGGGGCGTTCAATATTCGTTAACTGTTGCCACTCGAATTCAGCGCCAGTTACCCAGGTTTTCGCCATTTCGACGTTTGGCATCATTACGGCTAAAGGTTTACTGGGGCGTTTTTTTCGCTCTCTAAGACGACAAACCGCGTCATCATTACTGGCATCACACACAAGGTGAAATCCGCCCAAGCCTTTGATGGCAAGAATGTCGCCCTGTTTTAAACGTTCAACAGCATGTTCTACTGCTTGATATTTATCAAATAATACCGAACTTTCATGGGATAAAAAGCGCAACACTGGCCCACATTGAGGGCAGCTAATGGGCTGAGCATGATATCGCCTGTCCATGGGGTTTTGATAGCTTTGCTGGCACTGCTGACACATTACAAAATGTGCCATAGAGGTGTGCTTTCTGTCATAGGGAAGGGCATTTATTAATGAGTATCTTGGGCCGCAGTTAGTACAATTTACAAAGGGATAGCGATAGTGGCGATTAGTAGGATCTTTCATCTCGGCTAGGCAGTCACTACAGGTGCTTTTATCTGGAGAGAGCGAGACTATTGCATCGAGCTCATTATGACTCTCAACAATGACGAATTGAGTGCTATGGCTATCCTTAGCTAATTGAGTTTGCTTAATGGCATCGATGCGCGCCAGTGGCGGTGGCGTACTAAATTGGCGAATAAAGTCATTGACCTTGGACGATAATCCTTGAACCTCTATAGTCACGCCTTGGCTATTATTGAGCACAAATCCACTTAGGCCCAGCTCTATGGCATGACGATAAACAAATGGCCTGAATCCCACCCCCTGTACTATGCCTGTGATCACCAGTGAGACGCGTATTATTGGGTTTAGGGATTGAGTCATTATTGGAGCTGCGCTGAGATTCACCGCCTTGCTCCTTGTGTTTTTGATCTTCTTTTATTTAGGTAAAGGGCCCCAATGGCCAGGTTATTGCCGTCAATATCGAGTTGTCGATTAACCTTAAGAGGGAAATTTTTACCCAGTCGAAGTGAGATCCTCTGACTTAAGACTTGATTAGCAAACTCATCTCCAGCGAGGATGACACTCTTGATGCCGAAATTTTGATCTAAATGCTCTATCCAGTTTGCGATGAAATCAGCTAGCGAGTCTTGCATACCGAACGCCAGTTTATGGTGTTCTTTGTCATCGGCGAGACGAAAACTCATTAAGCAGCCTAAGGTTTTACACCAGTTTAAACTTCGGTGTGCTTCGCCTCTGGTTAAGGGATAATCAATGCGAGGAGCATTAACCCCTCGGTGGGACATAGCTGAGCTAATAAGAGCATCAGAGAGTGCTTTTTTGGACAAGCTTTTAGATGGGAGACCAAGGATGACCGCGGCGATGGCCCAGAGAGTTTGCAGATTGTCAGTTGGCTTATCAAAATGCAGATCAAGCAGACGTATATAATCCTGTGGGTAGCTATGTTTAAATTTTTCAAGCACTTGTCTTTGTGAACTTTGCTCTAACTGGTAATAGATGTCGTAACCTGTACTGGGAAGTTCTGGAAAAGAGAAAAATAACTCAAGATTACGTTTGCCATCTAAGGTGACTATCTGGTTAGTGTTGTGTTGGCTAAAGTAGAGGACTGCACAATTTTTTTGTTGGCTGTATTCAAGGCTCCCCGCGTGAAGGGCGCAGGTTGCGGCATCTTTTGAGTCGATATGAGAGAAAGTGTCAGCTTCTAGAGTCTTGATATCTGAGCAGCAGCTGAGTTTCCCCTTATTCCACTTAGCTGTGACGCCACTGTAGCAGGCTTCATCATGAAGCGGCTCAATCATGTTAGCGAAGGGAAGGAAGATCGGTTGATTCTGTTTAGTTGACTTAAGTTCACACCAGCCAGACTCAACCCAAGCTAGAGGTGTAACAGGATTATTGGAATAATAATAAACCCAAGTGATCCCTTTTTGTTTAAGTCTTTCAGCGATGACGATCAAAAGTCGGTTATGGGCAAAGTGCAAGTTATAAAGAGGGGCAGTTAGTTTTGAGTGGTTACACACAGGGCGAGCTGTTATCCAAGGTTTCTCTATACTGGATAGGGCTAATACATGATGCTCTTGCAAATGGAACAGGGCATTTAAATTATTAGGGTTACAGATTAGAAGGTTATTTTGTGATGAGCTGACTCCAGGATCAAGGCTGAGAGTGATAGCAGGCAAGCCGGGTAGCGTTAGCGCTTTTTGTGAGAGCAGAGTGTCGACTAGAGCCGATATGTCAGCATAAGATAGATAACGGTGGTCCTCTTGCAAGCGAGTCTGTCCTTGGCAGCATTCACAGGTCAGCCCAATGTCTCCAAATTGTGGTGATTGGTTATCACCAAATTGCGGCACACAGATTTGGCAAAACTCTTGCTCAACAATAGAACTAGTCAACGGTGTTCGGCTCCCTATGGGAGTATCAATGAGTAAGATTTGTGAATCAATAAGCCAAACCGAAAGTAAGAAGTCTTGAGCAATTTGATCGGCAAGTTGGCCCAGTGATTTAAGATCGCCTCTTGCTTCAATAAAATAGGTGAACTTATTTAGTCCGATAGTGATCGATAACCCCTCTATTTTCAGGTATTGATCACACAGGTGAGCGTAAAGAGGGACAGGTCTAGAGCAGGTGAATTCAAATCGAATATTTCTCATAGTAAGTTCTCAATGTTTGAAACTCCGCGTTTGTAAGAGCTAGGGATAGAGTCATGAATATCGATGTCATTGACTCGTTTGCATTCAAAGTTGAGCAGCTCGAGGTGAGTGATGAGAGTTTGCTCCATCAGGGGAGTAGCGGCTTCAATACGTTTTGTAATTCCCAGTACCATAGGTTCGAGGACAGTGGGGGTGACACCTAAGATAAAGGTTTTGGGTCTATCGCCGACCATATCCATCATGTTTAAGGTTTGCAGCATCTCAACTTCGTGGGCGCTACCTTGCCAATCAATCTCGCTAGGGGCCTTGTCAAAATCAAAGAAGTAGACCTCTCCTGGCATGACACCGCTGGCATTGACGGTATCGACGACAATCATGTAATCATATTGGCAGATGGTGGGAATGAGCCCTTGGGCTAATGTGCCGCCATCGGTAATATCGAGTTGATGGTCACAGTGAGTAAATTGATAGTTATCTTCGATATAATTGACAAAATGGACACCAATACCCTCATCTGCGAACAAGACGTTGCCTATCCCAAGTAACAATACTTTCATGCAATAATTGCCTTTTAACGGTAAATCTAGTTAACAATCATCAGCCTATGTTAAGGATATCTGTGCTGATTTTCTTGCTCTACAAAAAATGGGAAAGGTACATTCCAAAAATGGATGTACCTTGGTCAATGATTGTCTAATGTGATGACTACTTTTTGTGGTAGTCATAACCTGAGACGATCGAGTCCACAGAGTTATGTTTAAATCTGATCCCTGACCAGACAGCCATATAAACGTGGATCACAGTGAAGATAATAAATACCCATGTGAGGTAGTGGTGCCAGATTCTGACCTCAGCTAATCCCCCCATCTGAGCGGTTATCCAGGCTGCTGGTTCCCACATCATGCCGCCCATGCCTAAGTGATAGACGTTGGCGTACAGGACTAAGCCTGTGATACAGATAAAGAGAGCAGCAAAAGAGATCGCTGCATAAGTCACAAATTGAAGTGGACCATAAACCCCAGCTTTATGTAGATGACCACTCCATAGGTAAGATCTAAGCTGAACGAGCCAACTTTTCACGCTAAGCACATCTTGGATAGAGCGACGCTCAATGTCACTTTTACCGAAAAAGAACAGATAAAAACGCACTAAGGTCACAGCCGTCAGTAGAAAGCCAAACACTAAGTGAGCGAAACGGATATAGCTCTGAACCTGTACATCATTGCTTTCTGGTGCAACCAGAAACGGCCATGAAATATAGAATCCTGTGATCACCAGAATCAATATCGACAGTGCCCTGAACCAGTGAAATATACGGATCGCCGGACTGAAAATTAACGTTCGAGTATGGGTTGCAGAATGACTCATTTGCTATCCCTCCCTAATCTGTTATTGGCCGTTGGGCGAAATACGAAACTCACTCAACTCTTGTCCCTTGAAATCCATAACGTGTACCGAACATGCCATACAAGGGTCAAACGAGTGAATAATACGTATTACTTCTAATGGTTTCGTTGGGTCTTCTAGCGTCAGGCCTATAAGTGACGCCTCATAAGGGCCCATCTTGCCATTGGCATCGACGGGACCTGCATTCCAAGTTGTAGGTACCACGGCCTGATAGTTTTCAACTAAGCCGCCTTTGATGCGGATCCAATGGCTTAGCATCCCCCTTGGCGCTTCAATCATGGAGTAACCGGCATACTCTTTATCTGAGTCCATCACAGGTTTTGTATAGGTAGATTCATCTGATTGCATGTTGACCAACATGGCATCGAAAGTTTTCACCCCCTCTTCGGCCACAATTAAGGTCTGTAACATGCGAGCCGCAGTGCGACCTAAGGTTGTGAAAAGAGCTTCAACGGGTAAACCTGCTTCTGCTAAAAATCCATTAACAGATTCAACTACAACCTTATTGCCGCGGGCATAGCTGACTAATAAGCTTGATAATGGACCTACCTCTACGGGCTCGTCTTGGTAACGAGGAGATTTAACCCAGGAGTATTTACCATCGCCATCGAGTGTTGGCAGCTTGCCGTATACGGTTTCACGCTCAACAAAGCCTGTGTAATCAGGGATTGTTGTTCCATCATAAGGGTGTTGAGGACCATCGGATTTATACCAGGCATGGCTTACATCTTCCTTGATTAAATCAGGGTTAACATCGCTCACATTGGCCAGATCGCCATCCATTATTACGCCTTGATCAAAAATATATTCCCCATTGGCTAGTACAAAATCGTTGGTCGACATGAAGTTTTTAACATTAACACCACCGAGTACGCTGGGCTCGTTACTGAACGCGGTTGCGGCCATTAGCACGTCAGCTTTGTAGGCTCGGTGTATAAAGTCGGTGACGGTGGCATGTTTTTGTTTCCACTCCTGCAGTCGAGCAGGGCTCAACATATCTCGGACAGAGGTTACGCCACCCACGACTAACGATTGTGGATGAGGAGATTTACCACCAAAGATTGCTAACATTTCAGCCGCGATTCTTTGTACTTCCAACGCTTTGAGATAGTGAGATAGAGCTATTAAGTTTTGTTCTGGGGTGAATTTGTAGGTGCCATTACCCCAGTAAGCATTGGCAAATGGTCCCAACTTACCCGTTTCTACAAACCCTTTTACTTTCTCTTGTACAGCCCTGAGTTCGCCTTCACCAGCAGCGATCGGTTTATTGGTGTACTTCATCGCTTCGGCAGCAGCAGCGGCAGGATCGGCGCTTAGTGCGGATACCACATCAACCCAATCTAACCCATGAAGATGATAGAAGTGCACGATATGGTCGTGCATATACAAGGAGGTTTGCATTAATGAACGTAGGTACTTGGCGTTGAGGGGGATCTGAGTTCCTAACGCATTTTCGACTGCTTCAATTCCTGCGCGGTAATGAGAGTAAGTACAGACACCGCAAATACGCTGCACGATAAGACCGACATCCATCGGACTTCGCCCTTTTAAGATAACTTCTATTCCTCGCCAAAGGGTTGAAGATGACCAAGCTTTAGTGACCGTATTATTGTCATCAACCTCAACTTCAATACGCAGGTGACCTTCGATACGGGTGATAGGATCGATTACGACACGTTGACTCATTAATTACTCCTCCAAAGGTTTGGCAAAAATACTGGCAACGGCATGGGCACCAATGCCAACTGCTGTTGCGCCAAGGATAACGGCACCGACAGTGTCAGCTGTCGCATCCACCCCATGGAGGAGCTGTCTGCCCAGTGGCTTTTCGAAATCGGCCATATCGTCCCAGAAGTTGGGCTCTGAGCAGCCTATGCACCCATGACCGGCAAGTACTGGCCAACTGGTATGGTGGTTAAAGCGTTCGGTAGGGCAGTTGTTATAGGAGTAAGGGCCTTTGCAGCCGAGTTTATAGAGACAGTAGCCATCTTTAGCGCCCTGATCGCCAAACTCTTCAACGAACTCACCTGCATCGAAACGACCACGGCGTTCGCAGTTGTCATGAACACGAGCGCCGTAGGCCCATTTAGGACGGTTAAACATATCCAGAGCTGGTAGTTTGCCAAACATGATGTAGTACATCAGAGTACCAACGATATTTTTTTCGCTGGGCGGGCAGCCACCAAGGTTGATAACAGTTTTATCGATGACCTCATGAACCCCTTTGGCCTCTGTAGGGTTAGGGTGAGCGGCTTGAACACCACCGAAAGCAGCGCAGGTACCGACAGAGATAATGGCGGCAGCGCCTTCTGCAGCATGTTTGATTATCTCTAGTCCAGTATGACCCTTACAGCCTACTGTTAAAAAGCTGCCGTTATTGGCTGTAGGGATTGCTCCTTCAACGGCTAAGAGGTAACGGCCTTTATAGGCTTCCATTGCATGTTCTAGATTCTCTTCCGCCTGCCAGCCAGAGGCGGCCATTAAGGTTTCGTGATACTCCAAAGAGACATGATCGAAAATAAGTGAATCAAGGTTTGGGGTATCTGTTCTGATCAAGGACTCAGAACAACCGGTACATTCGGCCATATGAAGCCAGATCAGTGGGACTCTGTCTGCAAGCTCAGCCGCTTCTGCGACTAAAGAGCTAAATGGGAGGGGAAGCGCCAGCATGGCAGTAACTGATGCACTCCATTTCATGAAATCACGCCGGGTGATCTCATTTTCCATCATTTTATTTTCGAGAGAGTGTGGAGTACGGGCTTTAAGCTGGCGAAGCATATCCAAACGCGCTTTTCCCTGTTGATACAGGGCTGCATGTGTGTCCATGTTATACCTTTACTTGTTATTGTTATGTAAATGGCTATTTGTTGATTGCGTTACTCAGTCTATGCTTTAAAAATTTCCAATTATTGACATAAATCAAGCTTAAACAGGCTAATTGAGCTAGGTAGAGAACCTCAAGTAACAACATGAGCTAGATCAAAAAAAATAGATGCATTAGGACAAAATGTCCCACTTTGTTATCAGTGTGTTTCAGTAAATAATGCTAAAAAGAGGGGGATGAGTAGGAGATATATGCAGACAATTGATATTTTTAATGCTAGGTGACAAAAGTTGATTGAGCCACTAAATATAGGCTTACGGTAATTTAGATTAGAGCTATCGGTTGTTTTGTGTTCAGATATTTAATAGGTTAGGTAGACTGGGTTTATTATTTTCATAGGGGAAGATTATGGATTCTATAAAAATTACCGAGCATATGGATCGTCAACCAGTACTACTAACTGCAGATATGAATTTAGCGACTGCTGTTGATGCGTTATTAGACAGAAATAAACTTGGGGCGCCAGTGGTGGATGACGCTGGACACTTAATTGGCTTTCTCTCCCAGCAAGACTGCATGTCTGTGATGCTTAAAAGTAGTTACCATTGCGATCTTGTGGCGACGGTGAGTGATTGCATGCGCAGTGACGTACTTTGGGTGTCGCCTGAAGATAGTATCCTAAAACTGGCGGAGCAGATGCTCGGACCTAAGCCTAAGGTTTACCCAGTGGTCGAAGAGGGTAAGGTTGTTGGGACGATTAATCGAACCAATGTGCTTAATGCGATTAATATCTATATGCAGCAGTGTTATCTAGCGCCAGTATAAAGGGGATCTCTTGTTAAAAAGTGAAAGTGAATTTGGCACTTATAATGCTTGTCATTAGGCTAAGCTCACTTTACTTCTGACGCCCTTGGACTAAGCTTTTCTTCTATGAAACAAAGAGAAGTGATACGTCTTAATGAAGCATTAATTGTACAAGCCAACGCTGAAATAGTGAGGGGATTTGGCTGGTTTGTGCACTTTTCATGTATCTTTTTTCTCTTTATTGCCGTTATTAGCCTATTGAAAGTCGACACTAATGCCAACAGGGACTACCTGCAGATAGTCTTTGGTGTGAGTGGTGCAGTCTTTGCCGCTTCCTATCTTCGCATCACCATCAAAAAGTTTAACTATGACGATCTAAAACTCGCCTACATCAATCTGTTTTTTATCTTGTTTGCCTGGTTACTGCTAATGCTGGGCTTAATTGCGGTCGGTGATGAGTTCTGGCCATATGTGGACTTTATTGCTTTTACCTTGTCGATCTCTTTACTGACCTGTTTTTATCCCAATAGCCGATTTTTCTACAGTGGCTTGCTGTTTGTCTGCTTGTCCATGATTACCATGCATCTCTATATTCGAAATGAAGATATCTTGATGTTTCTTGGGAGCTACCTGACCGTAAGCTTTGTGCTAAATCATTGCCGAGTTTCGTTCGCTCAACATTTTTATGATGGGCTAGCCAGTCAACATGAGAATACATTACTGTTGTCAAAATTAGAAAACTTAGCCATGCGAGATGGCCTGACTGGGATAAGCAACCGCAAATATCTCGATGACAGACTCAATATTGAGATTAAGCGGGCTAAACGGTGCGGTAAACCTTTGAGTATGATCTTATTGGATGTGGATCATTTTAAACGTTATAACCAGAGTGTGGGCCATCAAGCTGGGGATCTGTGCCTAATCGATATTGCTAACCTCATACAGGGCTGTATTCAGAGGCCCGATGATATGCTTGCCAGATATGGTGGTGAAGAGTTTGCAATACTGCTACCGGACACAGGATTAGAGTCGGCGGTTAGAATTGCCAAAAAAGTACAAACAAAACTTAAAGAGGCAAAAATGTTGCACCCAGACTCCCCCCTAAGTGGGTGGACGACGCTGTCGCAGGGGATCACTGTGTGGGAGCAAGGGATGAGCGCCAATGTTTTTTTAAAGCAGGTTGATAAGGCGCTCTGTGACGCTAAACTTGCTGGGCGAAACTGTTACGTCGTCTACTCTTGAGTCGATAAAGGTCATCTCTTTCTATTTTTACGACTAGGCTAATTTTCCATACCATTAGCGCCTGTTCCTTGCTAGGATCCCTTTTTTGTTTTTAAAAGTGGGATCTGGTCTTGAGTTCGCAACAACATCCTCTATCAAACGCTTACCTTAATCTTTGCTATCAAGCAGATGCCTCCAAAATTAAGCGTCGTCTCTATAGGCTAAATAAAGAGGTCGATTCTGATAAGAAGCGTGCCAATCTTGAAAAGCTTGAAAAGCAAGCCGTTGAAGCATTTGAGAAGGTAGAGAAGCGCCGTCAAGCCCGTCCAGAGATCAGTTATCCTGAAGGTCTACCAATTTCGCAAAAACGTGAAGAGATAGCCCGCGCCATTGCGGGTAATCAGGTGGTGATCATCGCAGGGGAAACAGGGTCGGGTAAAACCACTCAGTTACCAAAAATCTGTCTCGAGCTAGGCTTGGGCTGCCGTGGCCTTATTGGTCATACTCAGCCTCGACGACTCGCAGCAAGAAGTGTTGCCACCCGTGTCGCGGACGAGCTTAATAGTCCTTTAGGTGAAGCCGTAGGCTTTAAAGTAAGATTTGCCGACGCCATTAACCATGACTCCTACATCAAGTTAATGACCGACGGTATTTTGTTGGCTGAGCTGTCCAATGATAAGTTTCTAGATCAGTATGACACCATCATTATCGATGAAGCACATGAGCGAAGCCTGAATATCGACTTTATTTTAGGCTATCTTAAAAGTGTTCTGAAGCGTCGTCCTGACCTTAAGGTGATCATCACTTCAGCCACTATCGATCTTGATAAGTTTTCACAGCATTTTGGCGATGCACCTATTATTGAGGTGTCCGGTCGAACTTACCCGGTTGAGACCCGTTTTCGCCCCTTAGTTCGCGACAGCGATGAAGATCTTGATCTCACCGAGGGGATTTTTGAAGCGGTTGATGAGCTAACCAAAGAGGGTCCTGGGGACATTCTTATTTTTATGAACGGCGAACGAGAGATCCGCGATGTCGCCGATCAGCTTAATCGACGCCAATACCGCGATACCGAAATTTTGCCTCTCTATGCGCGTCTCTCCTATGGCGAACAGTCAAAGGTGTTTAAGAGCCACGTGGGGCGACGAATAGTGTTAGCCACCAACGTTGCTGAAACATCGTTAACTGTCCCTGGGATCCGTTATGTTATCGATCCCGGTACAGCGCGCATCAGTCGATATAGTTATCGCACTAAGGTGCAGCGTCTGCCGATTGAGCCTATCTCTCAAGCCAGTGCGAATCAGAGACAGGGTCGATGTGGCCGTGTCGCGCCTGGGATCTGTATACGTCTCTATGGCGAGGATGATTTTATTAATCGTCCTGAATTTACCGATCCTGAGATTTTACGTACTAACTTAGCGTCAGTTATTTTGAAGATGCTATCGATTGGTTTAGGTGATATTGGCTCTTTCCCCTTTATTCAGCCACCAGATCAGCGCTATATCCAAGACGGCTCGCTTCTGCTTGAGGAACTTGAGGCTGTGACTAAGAGTAAAGGACGTTTGGCGTTAACCGCCTTGGGCCGCCAACTGGCCACGATCCCAGTGGATCCTCGTTTAGCGCGTATGGTGATTCAGGCGAATCAAAATGGTTGTTTGCATGAAGCACTCGTCATTACCTCGGCGCTCTCTATCCAAGACCCCCGTGAGCGGCCTATGGATAAAAAGCAGGCCAGTGATGAGGCTCACAAGAAGCACAGTGATAAAGATTCAGATTTTGTCTCCTATGTGAATTTATGGGATCACATCAAGTCACTACAGAAGCAACACTCATCCAGCCAGTTTAGAAAACAGTGTAAGAAGGAGTTTCTTGCCTATTTGAGAGTGCGAGAGTGGCAAGACCTTTATACTCAGTTAAAACAAGCTGTGCATGATCTTAAATGGCGTCTTAATAGTGAGCCAGCCGATTATGAACTGCTGCATAAATCCTTATTAACAGGCCTTTTGAGCCATGTTGGTTTTAAAGATAAAGACAATGAGTATTTAGGTGCTCGTAATCGAAAGTTCTTTGTGTTTCCAGGTTCCCCTTTGGCCAAGAAAGGGCCTAAATGGATCATGGCGGCGGAGCTTACTGAGACATCCCGTCTGTTCGCTCGTTGCTGCGCCAAAATTCAGCCGGAGTGGATTGAGCCTTTAGCGGGTCATTTGATCAAGAAAAACTACCTCGAACCGCATTTTGAAGCAAAGCAGGGCAGTGTGGTTGCCTTAGAAAATCAGTTGCTATATGGCTTGATGGTAGTCAACAGACGTAAAACCCAATATGGGCCAGTTAATCCAGTTGAAGCGCGAGAGATATTTATTCGCAGCGCCCTTGCAGAGGGGGAGCTGCGGACAAATGAGTCGTTTTTTATTAAGAATCGTAACTTACTGCAGGAAGTTGAAGCTCTAGAGCATAAGTCTCGTCGCCGTGACATTTTAGTCGATGAACAGGCGTTGGTGGACTTCTATGAGCCTAAAATACCTGAAGGTATCTACAACGCGCCTAAGTTCTTTAGCTGGTGGAAGCGTGAGCGCAAACAAAATCCAGATCTGCTGGATTTTGAACGTGAACAGTTGATGCAGCGTGGAGATTCACATATCTCAGCTTTAGATTTCCCTGATTTTTGGCATCAAGGGAACCTAAAGCTATCGGTCAGTTACCATTTTGAACCCTCTGCTGACGATGATGGCGTTGCCATTCACGTGCCTGTAGCCCTGTTAAATCAGATAGAGAATGTGGATTTTGACTGGCAGGTTCCAGGTCTGAGGGAGGAGAAGTGTATTGCGCTTATCAAATCCTTACCGAAATCTATCAGACGTAACTTTGTCCCTGCCCCTGATTACGCCAAAGCCTGTTTACAAGCGATGAAGCCGTTTGAGATGAGTTTAGTTGAAGCCATGTGTAAACAGCTTCTGCGCATGAGTGGAACTCGGGTTAACCCAGAGGACTTCGATCAGAGTCAGCTAACTAAACATCTTCTGATGAACTTTAAAGTAGAGGGTGACAAGGGGAAGTTGGTTGCTCAAGGCCGTGACATTGAGGTGTTAAAAGCGAGCTTGCAGGGGCAGGTTTCCCAAGCTATTCGTAAAGTGGCAGATTCTGGTATCGAAAAATCTGAACTAACCCAGTGGTCCTTTGGTGATCTGCCAAACCAGTTCCAGCAGAAGAAAGGTAACTTCGAAGTTAAGGCATTTCCTGCGTTGGTTGATGACAAAGAGAGTGTTTCGATCAAACTATTTGATGACGAAAATGAAGCGCTTCGCTCTCATCGTGGTGGCTTGCAGCGTCTGCTGCTGATCAATATGCCATCACCGGTTAAGCACCTGCAAAAGACCTTGCCTAACAAGGCCAAACTTGCGATGTATTTTAACCCTTTTGGTCAGGTGCAGATCTTAATTGATGACATACTCGCTGCCGCGGTTCAGCAACTGCTGGATGAGAAAGCATTGAACGTGCGCAATGAAGCTGATTTTGAAGTTGCCAAAGAGTGGGTTAGGCAGGAGCTTAATCCAACTGCGGCAAAATTAGCACTCAAGGTTGAAGAGATCTTGACCCTGTATCAGAAGATAAAGAAGCGACTCAAAGGCAAGATAAGCTTAGATATCGCCTTTGCCATGAGTGATATTCAGACCCAACTGGATAAGTTGGTTTATAAGGGCTTTGTTGAAGGTTGTGGTTGGAGAAGACTGGCTGATATGGCGCGTTACCTAAAAGCGGTGGACAATCGTTTGGATAAACTGCCTATCGACCCAAACCGAGATCGCTTGCATATGCATAGCATTAACAATGTTCAAAATGCCCTTGAGGAGCAGCTGGGCAAGGTGCCACGATCGAATGCAATACCTGAAGCTCTGCTAGATGCGAGATGGATGATAGAGGAGTACCGTGTCTCCTGCTTTGCCCAAGTGTTAGGTACTGCCTATCCTATCTCTGAAAAACGGATATTGAACCGTATTAAAGAGAGTTAACTCTATTTAATACTGATTGGTATCACCTTCATTTATCGTTTAAAGCGCAGCCTACACTGCGCTTTTTTATTACCTCAAATTTACCCTGTCCCTTTATTCATCTCATCTGCTATTTACTTAAGCCTATAATTAGCCTTCAACACTTGTTTGATGTTTTTTTGTACAGGCATAGCTCAGTAAGAACTAACCATTTAGCTGTATATTTACAGTCGCTTAATCTTCTGTTAGGGCGTGTTAATGACTGTAAATTTAACAAAACTTGTTCTAGATCATGGTTATTATTTGAATGTTTGATTTTTAAGCTAAAATATGAGGGTGTATTTGTTGATCTATGTGGTGTTTTGTGTCGAAATGGTGACAGAGATCAAACTGTATCGGCTTTACCAAGTTAGAGGTATACAGCTTGAGCTCTTATAAACGTTACTATTTTAAATAAGTTAACAGTTTGATAAATACACTAGACATTAACCGTCAAATAATGAGTCTGATCTATATGGCTCACCATGTGCCGGGTTTACCCCCCCACGTTGGAGGACTTATGAGTTCCACAGCTTCAGAAGAGAAAAGTTTAGAGTTGAAAATCTTTATCTTTCTTACCGTTTTTCTCGCTCCTTTACTATCAGTTATTTTGGTTTCCGGACTAGGTTTTGCCATCTGGTTTACTCAAATTATTGCTGGTCCACCAGGTGCTGGATAGAAAATAAAAGTTCAAATAAACAATAAAAATGAGTGATATTTAATGAGCAATGAACTTCACGTAACAAGCCTGGTATTACAGGTTCAACCTGAGCAGATGACTGCCGTAAGAGAGCGCATTATTGAGATGAATAATGCAGAACTGTCGGTCAACAACGAGGTGAAGCTGGTTGTTGTACTCGAAGGTGACTCTCAGAAATCATTGATGACAGATATTGAAACCATTAATGCCATTCCTGGTGTGTTATCAGCGGCCATGGTGTACCACCAAAGTGAAGTGCTTGAAGAGGGCGAAAAATGAAGATGAACAGACGTGAGTTTATGAAAGCCAATGCAGCGATAACCGCTGCAAGCGTCGCTGGATTAGCTTTGCCTGCTACCGCAAGCAACCTAATTACCAGTTCGGCTGAAACAAAACTTGAGTGGAACAAGGCACCTTGTCGTTTCTGTGGAACTGGTTGTTCTGTGATTGTGGCAACCCGTGACGGTAAAGTCGTTGCTACACATGGTGATGCTGAGAGTGAAGTCAACAAGGGCCTTAACTGCATTAAAGGCTACTTCCTATCCAAAATCATGTATGGGCGAGATCGACTTCAGACACCGATGTTGCGTATGACAGATGGCAAGTATGACAAGAATGGTGAGTTTACGCCCATCTCTTGGGATACAGCATTCGACACTATGGCTCAAAAGTGGAAAAAAACCATTAAAGAGAAGGGACCGACTGCCATCGGCATGTTTGGTTCGGGCCAATGGACAGTGTGGGAAGGCTATGCTGCCTCTAAACTAATGAAGGCAGGTTTTGCTTCAAATAATATCGACCCTAACGCTCGCCACTGTATGGCATCTGCGGTAGGTGGCTTTATGCGTACCTTCGGTATCGATGAGCCGATGGGCTGTTATGATGATATGGAAGCGGCTGATGCATTCGTGCTTTGGGGCTCTAACATGGCAGAGATGCACCCGATCCTCTGGAGTCGAGTGACAGATCGCCGTTTAAGTGCGCCCCATGTGAATGTTTCTGTGCTTTCAACGTTTGAACACAGATCTTTTGATCTGGCCGATCTGGGTATTATTTTTACACCAAATACCGATCTAGCAATACTTAACTTTATCGCCAACTACATTATTCAAAACGATAAAGTTAATTGGGATTTTGTTAACAAACACGTTAATTTCCGCCAGGGTGAAACCGATATCGGTTATGGCCTACGACCTTCTCACCCGCTACAGCAAAAAGCTAAGAATGTTAAGACGGCGGGTAAATCTACGCCAATTGATTTTGAAGCGTTTAAGAAGTTCGTTGCTGACTTTGATGTTGAGTCAGTTAGCAAACTCTCAGGTGTGCCTGAAGATAAGTTGATTGAGCTTGCTAAGATGTATGCCGATCCAGATACTAAGGTCACCTCTTTCTGGACCATGGGTGTCAATCAGCATACGCGTGGAGTCTGGTGTAATAACCTTATTTACAACATTCACCTGTTAACGGGTAAGATCTCGACGCCAGGTAACAGCCCGTTCTCATTAACGGGTCAGCCTTCAGCTTGTGGTACCGCACGTGAAGTGGGGACTTTCTCACACCGTCTACCTGCCGATATGGTTGTTGCAAACCCTAAGCATAGAGCGATTGCAGAGAAGATTTGGAAAATTCCAGCAGGCGTTATTCCACCAAAACCTGGTTACCACGCTGTTGAGCAGAATCGCCGTCTAAAAGATGGTGATATCAACGCTTATTGGGTGCAGGTGAACAACAATATGCAGGCGGGTCCTAACATCAACGAAGAGGGACTACCTGGTTACCGTAACCCTGAAAACTTCATCGTTGTATCCGATGCTTACCCAACTGTGACTACTCAAGCTGCGGATCTTATTTTGCCGACAGCCATGTGGGTAGAGAAAGAGGGGGCTTATGGTAATGCTGAGCGCCGTACACAGTTCTGGCATCAGATGGTGAAAGCGCCAGGTGAGTCTCGCTCTGATCTTTGGCAGTTGATGGAGTTCTCTAAACGTTTTACTACCGATGAAGTGTGGCCAAAAGATGTATTAGCGGCTAACCCTGAATTTAAAGGTAAGACACTATTTGAAGTACTTTATCAAAATGGCAATGTAGATAAGTTCCCGCTTGAGCAAACCGATCCTAAGTTTATGAACGAAGAAGCTCAGCACTTTGGCTATTATGTTCAAAAGGGCTTGTTTGAAGAGTATGCCACTTTTGGCCGTGGTCATGCCCATGACCTTGCGCCATTTGAAACCTATCATGAGGTCCACGGTCTGCGCTGGCCTGTGGTCAATGGTAAAGAGACTAAATGGCGTTTCCGTGAAGGTTCTGATCCTTACGTGAAACCAGGTAAAGGGTTTGAGTTCTACGGTAAGCCAGATGGCCGCGCAGTGATCTTCGCTCTACCCTATGAAGCGCCGCCAGAGTCTCCAGATGAAGAGTACGATATCTGGTTATCTACGGGTCGAGTGCTAGAGCACTGGCATTCAGGCTCTATGACCCAACGTGTCCCTGAGCTTTATAAAGCCTTCCCTGACGCAGTCTGCTTTATGCATCCCGATGATGCCAAAAAGCGTGGGTTGCGACGCGGTGATGAGGTTAAGGTTATCTCTCGTCGTGGTGAGATTAAGACAAGAGTTGAGACCCGTGGCCGTAATAAACCACCTGTTGGTCTAGTGTTCGTTCCTTGGTTCGATGCGAGCCAGCTCATTAATAAAGTCACCCTTGATGCGACAGATCCATTGTCAAAGCAGACCGACTTTAAGAAATGTGCCGTTAAAATCGTTAAAGCGTAAGGAGCCATACCATGAAAACAGTAAAATTAGTCTCTATCGCCGCTTTAATGAGTTGCTCATTTGCTATCTTCACAGGTTCAGCTGTGGCAGCCGATGCTGTCTCTGATGTGAAGATTGCGACGCTTCGTGAAGCGCCATTAAATGTCGAACCAACACCACCTGCCATGCAGAAGGTGAGCAATACTGACGTTAAACAGTCAAGAAACTACCCGATGCAGCCACCGGTGATCCCTCATAAAATTGATGGTTACCAAGTGGATCTGAAGGTGAACAAGTGCATGGCATGTCATGACCGTAAACAAACCACAGATTCTCAAGCGCCTATGGTGAGTGTGACTCACTATATGGACAGAGAAAATAACTTCTTGGCGACCCTGTCACCACGCCGTTATTTCTGTACCCAGTGTCACGTTCCGCAACTTGAAGCTAAGTTGTTGGTTGAAAATGATTTTGTAGATATGGATCATTTGATTGAAGCTGACTCTAATAAGAAAGCTAAGCACTAGGAGCAGATATGATAGCTAAACTACTCTCTATCCTGAAAAAGGGTTGGACGGTGCTCAGAAAGCCGAGTGTGCATTATAGCTTAGGATTTCTGACCTTAGGTGGCTTCGTCGCTGGTGTGATCTTCTGGGGGGGATTTAACACCGCCCTTGAAGTAACCAACCAAGAAGCCTTCTGTATCGGTTGTCATGAGATGGAAAATAATGTTTATGAGGAGCTCAAAACAACTATCCATTTCACTAACCGAAGTGGCGTAAGAGCGACTTGCCCAGATTGTCACGTGCCACATAACTGGACCGATAAGATTGCTCGTAAGATGCAAGCATCGAAAGAGGTATGGGGTAAGATATTTGGTACCATTAATACCCGTGATAAGTTTGAGGCTAAGCGTCGTGAGCTCGCTGAACATGAGTGGGCACGATTGAAGGCCAATGACTCGCTTGAGTGTCGAAACTGCCATAACTTCGACTATATGGACTTTACTCGTCAGTCGAGCCGTGCAGCTAAGATGCACTCAACATCGCTGGCAAGTGGTGAAAAGACCTGTATCGATTGTCATAAGGGGATAGCACATCACCTTCCTGACATGAAAGGTGTATCTGGCTTCTAGAAACAGTTGCTCGGTATCACAGACTAAAAAGCCAACAGCATGCTGTTGGCTTTTTTTGTGGCTTAACAGTGTTGAGCATTTAAGGCTAGGGAATATCGGTAAGCGGATTAGCCTGATGATGGGCAATTGTGCGAGTGGCTATCAACTTCCTTAACCAAGCATGGCTAAGATCGAGATTAAAGTGTTTATGCCAAAATAGCACGTAAGCACCGGGGATTAGATCTGTTGGTACGGCTAACGTGGTGAGGGCGTAATTCTGGCTCATTTGGGAGGCATATTTTGCGGGACAACACAGGAGTAGTTCACTTTGCTCACACAGTTGCATTGCGCTAGTAAAGTCACTCATGTTGACTGCGATATCACGGTCAAGGTGGGATAACTTAAGTACATCATCTAAAAGCCAGTGTTCGATGCCGCCAAAGGTGACCTGCAGATGGCGATATTTTAAAAATGTGTCTAAGTTCCATGCTTCCTTGAGCAGCGGGTGATGATTACTCACTAAGCAGATAGGGTGATCTCTGAGTAGTTCAACATACTCCAACTCATCGGGTATATTCTTAATATGCATTAGCGATCGATTATCCCACTCTCGACATGCTATCCCTAAATCGACCTCACAACGCAGTAGCATCTCCATACTGTCATGGTGCCAAGTTTGGCTATCTAACTTAATTTTTGGGGCTTGCTGCAAAAGCTCCGGCATGAAATAGGGATAAGTGAGCGAGTAGGCGGTCTCTACCATATGGATACGGAACTTTCTCTGACTCAGCTGAGGTTCAAAATCACTGGGGCGGGTAAGTTGGGAAACTTGATTGAGTACCTGACGTAACTCTGGGGCCAGTGCTAACGCTTTAGGTGTGGGCCTTAGCCCATGTGATGTACGTTCAAACAGCTTATCATCGAAGGTGTCCCGTAATCTGGCTAGCTGTTTACTGACGGCTGACTGGCTTAAATGCAAGCGGGCCGCTGCTGAGGTGACACTTTTCTCTTCAAGCAGCACTTCCAGTACGGTGAGCAAGTTAAAATCAAAGTTTTTCAAGGTGTAAGGATCCTTAAATTAAACTCAGCCACCAAGGGGCCTCTCTTTTGCAGCTGATAGTAAGGTGCCGCGGGTTTGATAGCAAGAGCCTATTTAACGCCTCTTGATTTAACTCTTTTTAGCAATAATGTGATCTAATTTAGGAGATCATATTATTGATGGCTAAGCTAGATGGTAGAATAGGGATTTTGTGCTGGGAGTCCGTTTCTGTGATACAACATCGTGCCAGTCAAATGATTGTTTTTCATACGCTAGTGATGACAGGCAGCTTTACGTTGGCGGCTAAGCAGTTAAACACATCTACCTCCTATGTGAGTAAGCAGCTTGGGGCGCTCGAAGCTGAGCTTAACTTGCAGCTTGTGCAGCGAACCACACGAACCTTAACGTTTACCGATGCTGGCAAACGTTTTGCCCTGTATTGTGAGCAGATGTTCGATCTGATGCATGATGCTGGTGCCAATATGCTCGATGCCAGAGATGATATCTCCGGCACGGTTAAACTAGGTTTACCGCAATCTTTTGGTACCTTGCATATCATTCCGGCACTGGAGCTGCTTCAACAAGAGTATCCTGAGCTGATATTTGAGTTAACCCTATTTGATCATGTAACCGATATGGTGAAGGAGTCTTTAGATATCTGGATCACTAATCAGGAGAAGATCCATGATGGCTATGTTGCCCAGCGACTCGCGCATACTGGTTTTGTTTTAGTCGCATCCCCAGAGTATCTGTTGAGTCATGGGGTTCCTGAGCATCCGCAAGATCTGGTTGAGCATAACTGTGTTATCTACCATAGTAAGAGCCGCAGTTATGATAATTGGACGTTTACTCAGGGAGATGAGGTTGTGGATGTGCAGGTCAATGGTAATTTTCGTATCGATCTCTCCGAAGCGGTTCGTGACAGAGTCATCTCTGGTCATGGAATAGGGCATCTTGCCACTTATCTACTTACTGATGAATTTCAACAGGGGAAATTGATCCCACTACTGCCAAAGTGGCAGACCGAGCAGAAACTGCCTGTTTATGCGGTTTACCCTAAACGTAAACACCTTCCTGCAAAGTTTAGAGTTATTATAGAGTTTCTTCGCAGCCATTTTGGCCAACCCGCTTATTGGGATCGTGACTTAAAGCCATGGCTAAAACACCGTTAATGGGGAGTGACTTTTTCCTGATAATAAAAGATTATTTCCAAGAGGAAATAATCTTTATCTCTCATGATTAAATCGCTAATTTAACAACAGCTTATTTCACTGTTTATGTTTTAATCGTTATATCTCACAACTCTTTAACTAACCTAACTTGCGCTTCAACCTTTTCTGCCTACAATGCGCGGCTTCCCCCTTTGTTTGATAGAAATAGGCCCGTTATGACCGCCTTATTAGGTATTATTAGTATTTTACTCTTTGCTTGGTTACTGTCCGTAGACAGAAAGAGCATTCCCTACCGTACAGTGTTTTTAGCCCTAGGTTTACAGATATTCTTTGCGCTGTTAGTCCTCTATATCCCTGCGGGTAAATCGGCTCTTGAAGCGGTAACTGGAGTGGTATCGGGGGTGATTGAGTATGGTAATGTGGGGATCAATTTCCTATTTGGCGATCTTGCCAGTGGTAAATTAGGTTTTGTTTTTGCCATTAATGTACTGGGAATTATTATCTTCTTCTCAGCCATGATCTCGGCGCTCTACCATATCGGTTTTATGCCTATGGTGATCAATTTTATTGGTGGTGGACTTCAACGTCTGCTCGGGACTGGCCGTGCTGAGTCATTATCGGCCACGGCGAATATCTTTGTTGGTATGGTAGAGGCGCCATTGGTGATTAAGCCATATCTCAAAGGGATGAGTGATTCGCAGTTCTTTGCCGTTATGTGTTGTGGCTTAGCATCTGTTGCAGGTGGTACCTTAGTGGGTTATGCATCGCTTGGGGTTGAGTTGAGCTATCTTATTGCTGCCGCCTTTATGTCCGCGCCAGCAGGACTCTTGATGGCCAAAATCTTGATGCCCCCCTCTAAAGATAGCCATCAAGCCGATGAGATCACCTCTGTTGAACTGCCTAAAGCGACAAATGTCATCGAAGCCTTGGCCGATGGTGCCATGTCAGGCCTGCGTATTGCCGTTGCCATTGGTGCGACTCTATTGGCATTTGTTAGTGTGATAGCACTGCTTAATGGCATGTTAGGCTCTGTTGGTGCTTGGTTTGGTTATGAGCTAAGTTTTGAGCTTATTCTAGGCTATATGCTTTCACCTATGGCATGGCTACTAGGGATCCCATGGAGTGAGGCTATTACTGCGGGTTCTTTGATAGGTCAGAAAATTGTTGTGAATGAGTTTGTTGCGTTTATCAATCTGATGAGTATTGGAGATCAATTAAGTGCTCACTCTAAAGCTGTGATCACTTTTGCACTTTGTGGTTTTGCAAATATCGGTACAATGGCCGTGCTGATTGGTGGTCTCGGTAGTATCGTGCCAGAGCGTCGAGAGTTTATTGCTAAACATGGCTTTAGAGCTATTGCGGCGGGGGTCTTTGCAAACCTAATGAGCGCGGCTATTGCCAGTGTGATCTTGTCAATTTAGTCGATATTATACTTGTTGATATTAAAAGCCAGAGATTCTCTGGCTTTTAATATCTAGATTTACGCTGATGCTAGCTGTGATTTTATGCTCGAGTAGAGGTAATGGGTAAAGTCATCACCATGATTTTGCAGCATCTTAGGGAACATTGAGATAGGCGTTAGCCCAGGGAAAGTATTGATCTCATTAAGTAAGATCTCATTATCTTGTGTTAAAAAGAAGTCGATACGTGAAAGGTGGCTCAACTTCATCCCTTTAAACACTTTAATGGCATAAGCTTGGATCTGCTGGGCTATCTCTTCACTGACATCCGCCTCAACTTTAGTTTCGGCTTTACTGTTGGCTGCGTATTTCTCATCGAAACTGTAGAAGGTGTTGCTAGCACAGATGATCTCACCAGGTTTGGTTGCCACTATCTCACCGTTTAACTCATAAGCCGCGACTTCGAGCTCTCGGGCTTTAATGGTTTTTTCAACAATCACATAGGGAGAGAAGCTAAATGCTTGCTCTAAACTTGAGATAAGCTCATCTTGGTTATCGACTCGGTAACACCCAACCGATGAACCCTGTGATGCAGCCTTAATAAAGATTGAGCCCCAGTTTTTCAGTGCTTGTTTAGTCTGTGCGATAGACTCTTGATTTAGCTCATTGAGGAAGATGTAGGGGGTGTTTGGCACGCCAAGGGCACTGAACCACATCTTAGCTGTCACCTTATTGAAGCAGTTGCTACTTGACTCAGAGTCACAACCAAAGAAAGGCAGTTTGATTAAGTTGAAATAGGATTGAATATCACCGGTTTCACCAGGGAAGCCGTGAATACAGGGGATCACATAATCGACAGGCCAGGGCGCTTGCTCCTCATTAGTAAAACGTATCTCTTTGCGGTTGGTGAGCTCACAGCTTCTGCCATCTTGGGTGCGATAGTGTCCTTGACCGTCCAGCTCTACTCTTAATAGATTTATCTCAGGCTCTTTAGCCAATGAGGTTTCGAGGAAGTCTGCAGACATAAGCGAAATCGCATGTTCGTCTCCACCACCGCCGCACAATAAGAGTAGGTTAATTTGGCTCATGTTCTCTTGGTCTCCAGAGATAATATTCAGTTGCTGGCTCACTATGGCGTAATCGCTATTTTTTGCAACTATTCTAACGTGATGTTAATCCAGTTTTGGTTTAAGTGATGAATATATCTTCATAAAGCGACAGGAGTGTGGTGAGTGAACCTCTTTTAGATAGAGGTTCACTGAGTGCCATTATCGGATTAGATCAAGCCAACATCTGTGATTATCTCAAGCAGCGCGGGACCATCGTGAGACATGATAGTTTTCATCGCTTCCTCAAGGGCGTCATTTTCTGTGACACGTATTCCCAGAGCGCCACAGGAGTTAGCGTATTGTGAGAAGTTAGGATTAACTAAATCTGTGGCCCAGACATCGAACTCGCCAGCTCTTTGTTCCTTTGATATTTTGCCAAGCTCACTGTTGTTTAAGATAATTGCCTTGATAGGCATTTTGTATTTTACTGCTGTAGTGAGCTCTGCCAAATACTGGCAGAAGCCGCCGTCACCGGCGACTGCGATAATGGGTCTTTGGCTACCAACCGCTGCCCATGCGCCCATGGCCGCAGGAAAGGCGAAGCCAATAGAGCCCAGATAGCCTGACATCAGAAATGTCTGCTGTTTGCTTTCAAAATATCGCCCCAGTGAATAGGCGTTGTTACCGACATCGACACACACAACGGCATTATCTGGTGTGAGCTTTGAGAGTGCATCGAAGACAGATATGGAGCTGATCCCTTTGCCTCTGTCTTCGGTGAGGCGCTTAGCTTTCTCTGCGGCCCAAATATCACTGCGTTTCTTGATATCCTCTATTCGATTAATTTTATTGTCAAAGCTGCTCATTTTCGCGGCTAGAATTTTCACCGTGACCGATATCTCTCCCCAGACTGCAGCATCAATCTTGTGGAACTTGCTTAACGCTAGAGGATCGAAATCTATCTGTATGGTGGGCTTTTTAGGTGTGATCCCACTGTGGTTTGAAAACGAGGCACCAATAACCAGTAGTAGGTCGGCTTCATTCATAAACCAAGAAGCGATAGGCGTTCCGCTTCGCCCTAACACACCACAACCTAATGGATGGCTATCTGAGATCTGACCTTTGGCTTTAAACGTGGTCATCACTGGACAGTTCAACTTCTCTGCAAAGGCGAGGATCTCCTTCATATGGAATCTGGCACCGTGGCCGACGATAATGGCTGGCTTGGCCGATTGATTGAGCATGTTGAGGGCTTTATCAACGCTCTCTTGAGGTGGCGCTATAGTAAAGGAGGTGATCCGCTCCTCATCGGTCTGTGCGCGCTCATTGTTCTCAAGGGGTAACTCTTGTACTTCATCGGGGAAGGTAAGGTGGGAGACATCGCGTTTAATGATGGCGGTTTTGATGGCCAGACTCATCAGCTCACTGTGTTTACTCTTATGTTCGACCCTATGGTTGAACTCGGCCACTGAGTTAAATGCATTGATCAGATCGACCTCTTGAAAGTTCCCCGTTCCTACTACTTGGGTCGCGACTTGGCCTGTTAATGCCAATATGGGCGCCCGATCAACTTTGGCATCCCAGAGCCCTGTAAACATATTGGTAGAGCCTGGCCCTGCAATGGCGAAACAGGCGGCGGGTTTACCGGTTAATTTGCCATAAGCTGATGCGGCAAATGAGGCGGCACCTTCATGACGTATGCCGATAAACTTAAGATTGCCTTGCTCCTCTTGACGCCTAAGAGCATCGGCCATGCCGAGATTTGAGTGACCAACCATACCAAATACTCGGTTAACGCCCCAGTTGACCATGGTTTCTACCATCACATCAGAGATGGTGGCTTGATGTTCCTCCTCCTCTTCGATGGCGACTAGTATGTTGTCACCTTCAACTTTTACTTCAAAAGTTTGAATACCATCGTTAAATCCGCCTGGAGGTATACCAGAGCAGGGATGAAACTCCCAACCATGCCAAGGACAACGAAGTAACCCTTTCTCTATCGAGCCTTCGCCTAGTGGGCCACCTTGATGGGGACAACGGTTATCTAAGGCTGAATACTTTCCCTCAAAATGGCTTAAACAGAGGACTTGATGTCCAGCTGTAACTGACATGACTCGGCCTTCTTGGAGCTCATTTTTATTTTCAAGAACCTTGTACCACACTCTTTTTTTAGTCATTTCACATCCCTTAGATCCGTTATATTGGTATTATTCTAGTTGTGGTTACAACAAACCTCGTGACTCATTTAGGTGAGTTATATACGTTCAGCCTGATCGCTGGCGAACGAGCTGTTGGCGCATTATCTGACTGACATTGATAGAAATTAATATGTTGTAAATAATGCTTAGTGTCAATATTCTAGTTTTTTATGCTGAGTCACTTCTTTTTTTGGGGCTGAATGTGTTGATTGTCGTGTCAGTGCCGCGGAGTGTGAACGCCCAATATGGAGAAAAGGATGGAGCAGGGGGTTGAAGTTAAGTTTCAGCAGTATCCTGAGAATGCAAAAACCATTTTGCTATCAGTTCGGCAATGGATACTCGATATTATCGAGCAAGAGCGGTTGGGCGAACTGGAGGAAACGTTAAAATGGGGTCAACCTAGTTATCTTGTGAAAAACGGCAGTACCATACGCATGGATTGGAGCCCTAAAGATCCTGATGGGGTCTATATTTTCTTTACCTGTAATACTAAGTTGGTGGATACATTTCGTGAGTTATATTCTGATACGTTTATTTTTCAGGGAAATAGGGCAATAGTTTTACCTCTTGATAAACCACTGCCCAAAGAAAAGTTACGCCACTGCTTACTCTTGGCACTTAACTATCACAGGCTTAAAACCCTGCCGCTATTGGGTGCATAATCTACTTGGCTAGGGTTGTGGTACTCATTTTCGACTTGCTGGACTTTTTGTGTAGATCTGATTAAATGCTATGACTTTAGCAGCTTTTGCTAATGTAAATAACTGATTGAGGCTATCACTGTTAAACTCTAAAACCGACTTACCAAGATCTACTGAGCTACTTTCAACAAGTGTTGCAGGGAGGGTTGGGAGGCGAGTGCACTCAAACATGACACTGGTGATTTTACTGGTGGTGTTCTTGTGTCAGGTGTTATCGTTAGGTGAGGCGTTTTCGGTACAATACCCAAATAGCGATCATCCCATAGGCTCGGCTGTTAGCCACCATCACCTTCATGGGAGCAGTGTAGCCCAAGGCCACCATCATGGATCATCCCTGAGCGAATACAGAGAGTCCGTTATCCTGTTTGATGGTGAAGTGGAGTCTGTTGAGTCTGTTGCGGGTGACCATGAACATGCCAACCATTCACATATGCCATCTCACCCTCCTGTCGAATCTCAGTTAACATGCTGCTTTTTTTTGCATGGAACCTTGAGTCATGATGATCTCACCTATTTAAACATAGGTTACGCGCCGCCACTTCCGCCTCCTTACTATTAATCTGCTCATTTTTTGTTTCGTTTTTGATTTTTTAAAGCGGACAGTTAGTTACGTAAAACAAAGGCTTATTGGCTTTCCTACTATGGGGAGATCTACTTCTGTTTTACTGGTATATATTAAACGAATGGAGTGTGTGTAATGAGCCAGATTTTGGCTAACAGCTTAAAGGTGTTGATGGGATTATTGCTGGCAATATTGGGGTTGTCAGTGTCACTTACGTTATCGGCCCATGGGGTTGATGAGGCAACCAAGCAGTTTTTAATCCTCAATGAGGGGATCTCCATCTTGCCTTTTATCTATATTGGCGCCAAGCATATGGTGACGGGTTACGATCATCTGCTGTTTTTGGTCGGAGTGATTTTTTTCCTCTTCAAAGGTAAAGATGTCCTGCTCTATGTGAGCCTATTTACCTTAGGTCACAGCATCACCTTACTGTTTGGCGTACTCAACAATATTGAGGTTAACCCCTATCTTATCGACGCCATTATCGGCTTCTCTATTGTCTATAAAGGCTTTGATAACTTGGGAGGTTTTAAGCGAGTCTTTGGCTTTCAACCCAATACTAAAGTAGCGGTGATGATCTTCGGCTTGTTTCATGGCTTTGGTTTAGCGACAAAAATTCAGGAGTTTAATCTGCCGCAAGATGGTCTAGTGCCAAATATTCTGGCGTTCAATTTAGGCGTCGAAATTGGCCAGTTTTTAGTCTTAGGCATTGTGCTTATTTTGATGAGCTTTTGGCGAAGACATAGCAGTTATTTTCAGTTTTCAACTGCAACAAATACCCTGTTGATGAGTGGCGGCTTGATGTTAGTCGGCTTTCAATTGACGGGTTACTTTACTAGCTAACGCTTTGTGAACGTTCAGATAAAGATCAGGATAAATAATGACAAATACAAATAATAGCAATGAGATCAGTGTTGAGCTCCCAGTTCATTCAACTGCGACACTAATCAAAGCCTGTATTGCCGCATCTATGATTGCCGCAGTTGTTCTGCTTATCGCCATTTTACCCGCCGAGTACAACATTGACCCGACAGGTCTAGGAAAATCATTAGGGCTGACGCAGCTGTCACAAAATAGCTTGCCTGAAAGTGAGGAGCTCGGTGGCAGTACTGAACCTAAGGTTACACTCTCTATTAGCGAGACCGATTTTCAAGCTGTAGCTGATGCGCCATCGGTGGAGCAAATCGCTCAGAGACGACAAACTCCAGGCGTTAGAAGTGATCTGGTTAATATCGATATTCCAGCAGGGAAGGGACTCGAGTATAAATTGCTGATGGATGCGTATACACACTTGGAATATGAGTGGAGCACGAATGGAGAGCCACTCTACTTTGATTTTCATGGTGAGCCTAAAGGGGACAAAACCGGTTACTTCGAGAGTTTTTCAATTACCACATCGGATAAGATGAAGGGATCGTTGACTACGCCTTTTGCTGGCTCCCATGGCTGGTATTGGAAAAACAGCACCGATGCAGTGATCACTGTGACGTTGTCGACTAAGGGGGATTATCAGATTAAAGGCTAAGGGGAAACTAAGTGCTAAGGGCGGCCACTTTACCAACTTGGCTGCTCTTGAATTTATCAGATGCTTGTCGTAGCTTGAATCACTTCTATATAAGCGTAAGGTTTTTAGATGTTTCCCTCATATATAGCTGGCTTTACATTGGGTTTGTCGCTCATATTGGCCATCGGCGCTCAAAATGCATTTGTGTTAAAGCAGGGATTAAAGAAACACCATGTATTTGCGGTCTGCTTTATCTGCGCGCTATCCGATGCGGTATTGATCTCATTTGGGGTTGCAGGGTTTGGCGCTATTGTCAGTGAGTTTCCACTGATTGAGGTGATATCTCGTTATGCGGGAGTCGCTTTTTTGTTGGTTTATGGGCTAAAAAGTCTCTATAGCGCTTTTAAAACCTCTCATCAGTTAGATGCAGAGGGAGAGCTACCAGCAAGTTTGATAAAAACGGTACTGGTTTGCTTAGCATTTACTTGGCTTAATCCCCATGTCTATCTGGATACTGTGGTTCTACTTGGCTCTATCTCCACCCAATATGAGGGGACTAAAGAGTGGTTTACTCTAGGCGCTGTTTCAGGCTCTTTTGTGTTCTTTTTCTCACTAGGTTATGGCGCTAGAGTGCTTATTCCTATTTTTAAGAAACCAGTTTCATGGAAAGTATTGGAGTTTGTGATCGCCTTTATTATGTTTGCTATTGCTGCGAGTCTTCTCCTTGGTTAGTGTTACATTTGATCTGTGAAATAAGGTAGGGAACAAGAAGGGTGATGACGCCTGCGACGACTCCCCAAAGTGCTGAGCCAATATTCCATAGAGTGAAATCTGAGGCTGTGACTAAAAATGTCATTAAGCTTGCTTCTTTATATTGAGTATCAATAAAGGCTTGTTGCAAACTACTACCTATGGTTGAAAACAGTGCTATCCCAGCAAGAGCTAATATCAGTGCTTGTGGCATAGATTGAAATAGTGTCATCAGGCTGAGAGCCATCACTCCCATTAGCAGATAAAATACGCCAGCACTGACAGCGGCCCAATAACGCTTATTGGGATTAGGATCTGCCTCTGGTGACATACAGATAGCGGCAGTGATCGCGGCTAGATTGATAGCAAAACCGCCGAAAGGCGCGATAACTATGTTCATAAACCCAGTGACTGTCATCAATGTGGAGGTGGATGGGAAGTATTGCTGGCTTTTTAAGATGGCAATCCCAGGTATATTTTGTGTCGCCATAGTGACAATAAACAGGGGGAGGCCTATGTTCAAGAGTGCCGCAAAACTCCACTCTGCTTCGATATAGATAAGCTTGCTTATGGTCCAATCCAGCTTGGGGGTAATGAGTCCCCCTTGCTGCCACGCAATTAACCCTCCGGAGAGTAAGATGGCTAACATTGCAAACCTAGGTATTGCCTGCTTACTAATAAGGTAAACAAGTAACATGGCAAGCACCAGATACAGTGATTGACCCATCAGGTTAAACACGTCAATGCCAAATGTAAGCAGTATTCCCGCTAACATGGCACTGGCGATCTGTTGAGGAATGCGGTTCATCAGCTTTTCAAACCAACCAGTGAGTCCAGATAAAGTGATTAAGCAAGCGCAGAAGATAAAGGCTGCTATGGCTTGATTGATGCTAAAACCTTGAGTGCTAGTGATAAGTAGTGCTGCACCGGGCGTTGACCAAGCAATTAAAATAGGGACTCGATAGTAGAGTGATAAGCCTATGGAGGTGAGCCCCATGCCTATTCCTAATGCAAAAATCCAGCTCGATACCATAGTGAGATCGGCGCCGAGATTCACGGCAGCTTGATAGATCAATGCGACAGAGCTGGTAAAACCCACTAAAAATGCGAGAAAGCCAGCGTTGATACGATTCAAGATTAAGCTGACATTTTTCATCTCTACTCCGGTTTCTGTTCATCATTTTTTTCTGTTTATGCTACTCTCACTTTGTGCGCAATAACGCACAAAGTGAGAGTAAAATAACACCGTATGTTATAACGCACAAGGAGTTGAAGATTAATATTCATTGCACGTTAGCGACTAGATTAAAAGATGCGCGTAAACAAAAGGGGTGGAGTTTAGATAAAGCCAGTCAACACACAGGTGTGTCTAAAGCTATGTTAGGCCAGATAGAGCGGGGCGAGTCTAGCCCGACTGTGGTGAAATTATGGAGCATTGCGAATGGTTTTAATCTGCCTCTGTCCTATTTCATTGAGGAGCTTGAGTTTAGTAGTGCGCCCAGTGTTTTAATTAATCTTGAGCAAGATATTCAAATTACCGCCTTATCTCCCTTTGATAGCATTACGGGGTTTGAAGTGTTTCAAATTACCCTGTTTCCTCAACGTAAACATATCTCTGAGCCTCATAATACGGGTGTTGTTGAGCACATATTAGCCATTGACGGTGCCATGGAGTACTACCTAAACCAATGCTGGCATAGAGTCGAAAAAGGCACTGCAGTGAGGTTTAATGCTGATCAAGAACATGGTTATCGTAATATGAGTGATAAGCCTGTCACCATCCATAATATTATCAGCTATACCTAAAGTCGCTTGCTGGAGGTGATTCAAGAATGAAAAGTACCTATTAGTTTTGTTTTTGTAAGCTGTTGATTAATATTGTTTATATTTTTATCTCTCCCGAAATTGTCTGACGATTTCCTATTTTGCCCATGAAGTTAGCGGTAAAAAAAATCTAAGTTTGCTATCTCTTTTGTGGCCAAGGGCAATCCTGAGTTTGCCTTTGGTCTTCATCAAACTACAAAAGGAATGACAGACGATGAAACTTAAATCTTATTATCTTTTGGCTTCAACTTTAGCCATGGTCGCAAGTAACCCAACTATCGCAGATGAAAGCATCGCAGATGAAAGCAGAGGAGCGGTATCATCTAACTTCAAAGTGAGTGAGGAGCAGAGGCCTGAGGCTGAGCTTAAGATGTTTAAACTCTCCCTTGATGATAATTGGAAGGGACAAAGTTCTGCACACCGAGGAATGTTATCAGGCAAAGCGTTATCACAAGAGGAGGTAATGGAACTGCTTCAGCGTGAAGGGCGCATACACCCATCAAAAATGACTGTCGCATTAGATGATGGGGAGGCTAGAGAAATTGGGCGTTTCCAGTCAGAGCTGACGGCGGATGGAGTGATGCTGTCAGAGATAAACCAGCAACTTCAGCGGGCAAAATACCAATGGGAAACCTGTTTGGAGACAGAGCTTGCTGAGGGGGCTTTTACCTTCTGTATTAGCTCTCCTTTAATTCCTAACCGTTATCTAATTCAGTTAGATAGGCGTGTTGATACCAAAGAGTTGGCCAGTGTTGCCAGTGAATTAACTCGCAGTGTCAACGGCAGGTTAGATTATCTCTATGACTCTGTATTTCATGGGTTTTCAGGCGTGATAGATAAGGAGGGGGTAGCCCGTTTAGAAAATGAGCCTATGGTGATCGATATTCAGCGTGATGATCTCGTGCATCTTCATACGATCCAAAACCCGGTACCTTCTTGGGGAATGGATCGCATCGATGAGAGGCCACTTAACCTAGATAGCCGATTTACCTATCAGGAAAACGGTGCTGGTGTGGATGTTTATGTGATTGATTCTGGTCTTCGTGCTTCCCATCTAGATTTTTCAGGTCGAGTAGGCGCTGGAGCGAGTTTTGTCGGTGGCAGCCCCAATACAGATTGCATCGGTCATGGTACCCATGTGGCGGGTACCACGTTAGGAACGCGTCATGGTTTAGCTAAGGGAGCAACGGTTCACCCTGTTCGTGTATTTGGTTGCAGTAATAGTACATCCACCGCCGCTATTGTTGCTGGTGTGAACTGGGTGACGGCGAATGCTGGTGGAACCGGTGTCGCGAATATGAGCTTAGGGGGAGGAGTGAGTACGGCCATAGACAGCGCGGTTCAAACTTCAATTAACTCAGGGGTCACTTACGTGGTTTCAGCGGGAAACAGTAATGCTAACGCTTGTAGTTTCTCTCCGGCCAGAGTGAATGATGCGATAACCGTAGGCTCTACCACAGATCAAGATAAGCGCTCATCTTTTTCCAATAAAGGGAGCTGTGTGGATATTTTTGCACCAGGCTCTGATATCACCTCTGCCTGGATAGGCTCGAATACGGCCACCAATACCATCAGCGGCACCTCAATGTCCGCGCCCCATGTCACAGGTATTGCGGCGCTTCTTTTAGCTCAAAATCCAGCTGCAACACCTGCAGATATCATGTCACAGGTGGTAGGCGATGCTACACCTGGAGTGCTTTCAAGCATAGGTAGTGGTTCGCCAAACCTAATGGCATTTTGGAAACAACCCTGTACCGATCCTGTGATTGCCCATGACGGCAGTGTTATTACCCCTTGGTTTGATAGCCAGAACTGTTATGTGACTCCCGTTCCAAGTGGACATAATGCTTTTATCTGGTCAGGTAAATATTATGTGGAGCCAAGCTTTACCGATTGTCCTCTGGGCAGTTACGACGGCGCAAATTGTTACGTGATGACTAAACCTTCAACAGGCTTTATCTACGCCAATAATTTTTATCACCAATATGATGCTTGTTCAGTCGGCAGTGACGATTCTGCAAACTGCTATATAGCTTCAGCTGCAGGCGGAACAACGGCTTTCGAGTGGGGCGGCAATTTTTATACCACACCACTGCCAGGTAATGTGTGCCCAATTGGTAGTTTTGATGGTGCTAACTGTTATGTGATGACTAAGCCAGCGACAGGTTTTATCTACGCCAATAACTTCTACTCTGAATATAATGCCTGCTCTATTGGCAGTGATGATTCAGCTAACTGCTATATCGCATCAGCGCCCGCGGGTACAACAGCCTTTATCTATGCTGGTAACTTCTATACCACGCCAACGGGAGTACCATCTTGTCCTGCAAGCAGTGTCTATGATGGTGCTAACTGCTTTATCGCGACAGCGCCAAATGGTTCAACCCCCTTTATCTGGGGAGGAAACTTCTATTACGCAGACTAGTTAATTTGAGGTCTAGCGTTAGGCTGAGAGCGCGTTAAGTGTTCTCAGCTTTTTCATAAAGTTTTGTTTTACAAGTTTAAAGTATTACCTTTAGATAACTTCGCCCTGTTTTTACCCTCTGTTTTGATTACTTTTTAATGTTGAAAGGATTAGTTTGGGATCAAAATCAACACCGACTTATATCAAGGGAATGGAAATATGAAAAAGTGTGTTATGGCACTGCTAGTTGCCACAAATATGATGTTACCTGCCACGGCATTTGCCCACGAAGAGCCTATTGAGGGCCAGTGGTGCCAAAATGGAAAAGTTGTAATACTGGGAGAGTTTAAATTAACGCCTCTGCATCTGGCACGTTTTGGGCGTTTTGCTGAGGATGAATGCCCAGATTTTGGTGGCGGGGTAGGCACTAAAAGTTGTGGTCAGTTTGATGATGAGTATGGATTAACAAGAGCAGCCACCGGTCATCTGTGTAACTCCATCGCTTATCAGTTAAGAGATGACAGCCGTGAAGGAGATGGAGGAACGGTTAGGCCTATCTTTTATGGGCCTGAAAGCTTAAAAAATAGTGATAAGAATCATCATGAGGTGTATTCAATTGTGCAGGGGGTACAATTTGCCTGTGGTCTTTGTGATATGGAGATCGAAAGACGAGAGCGTAAATTACTGGCTAAGTAGTTTTCGTTCAATTTCAAAGAGTAACAGGGTAGAGTAACGTTAGCCCTGCTTTTAGAGCAGGGCGTTTTTATTACTATAACAGGGCTTTAGTGTGCAGATGTTGGTTAAGTGCAGTGAGCTTTAAGTTGATGGTGTTCTCCTGCTCTGTATCTAGCTTACACTCTGCAATGACATAGTGAGCTGTTCTCAGCACCTCTCTCCACCTAGGTTTCTTAGGTAGCTGTTGCACCGAAAGGTAGCGGTCAAGAGAGCGTGTTCTTAATCTGCCGTCATCTATTGATACACGCCAGATCCCACTTTTTTCAGCCAATTCGATACGTGTTGATTGTGTCGTGGTCTCCCAAAACTCAACGCAGTAGAACATCAGATCAACAAGTTTATGCTGAAAATCTTGTTCGGTAAGCAGTGAGTTTATCGGCTTTTGTGCCGTTGACTCACCATGTTTAACCATATTGATCACGGCAATGGGTTCGCCTCGTGAGATATTGGTTAGCCAGATATCTAATATTTGCTCTGGATCTTGTGAGTTGAGCCTGACATCAGTCACTAGGGCATTTTCCAGCTCTGAATCACTGTCCCACTGTTCCCAGAAGTTTAATGCCGTACGAGGAAAGATGTTTTCTAGGCGTTGCCCCACAAGTTGGGCTTCATCTTGTTTAAGCAGTTCGCAGCCACTTTGATTGATATAGACTATCTCTTCGCTATTGCCCACTACTAAAAGGGCTTGTGGAAGTTGACCAAATGCTGCTTTTAATGCTGAATGAGATACCCCCAGCTGCTTTACTCTCCTTCTGTGCCAATTAATTTGTGACTCGAGCTTTTTCTGCTCTGCTATTCTATGCTGTTTCTGTCGATAATAGAGGGCGTACATGGCAGCGGCCATGATGATTATTAACAGTATTAAAACCAGCAGCTGGGTATTTCTACTTTGAATGAGTAGATCACTTATCTTATTCTTTTTATCCAGTAGCTCTATGGCTTGCTGTTGGCGTTCATACTCAAACTGTACTCGAGTGTTAGCTAATGACTCGTCAAATTTAAGCTGAAAACCTTTAAGTTGATGCTCTTTTAACTTGGTTTCAAAAATAAAAGCTTGCTCCCAACGGAGAAATTTAACAGCGTTATCAATTAATGCCTGATAAAAGCGTGTTGTGATCCGGCTATCTCTGTTTTCTAACGAAAGCGCTAAACCAGTTTTTAATATTGACTCAGCTTGTTGATAAAGTCCTTGTTGAATGAAGAGTTGTCCTAAGTTGAGTTGCAGTGGAAGTGTTAAAGCATTATTTCCAAGCTTTGATTCTATTTTTTGTGCTAGATCTAGATGCTCTTCGGCCTCAACTAATTGCTGCTGCAGAAGGTTTAGTTCTGCCATATTAATATGTAACCTGAGTTGAGCGACCTCCTGTTTTATTTCAATAAAGAAATTGAGTGATTGTTTAAAGCCTTGGGATGCCTGCTTATATTTGCCTTGTTTCATCTGTACAACGGCAATGTTTTCTAAACTGTGGGCTTCACTGGCTTTATTTCCCTCATTGATATAGATGCTTAACGCTTGTGAGTAATAGCGCTCAGCCTGTGGCCAGTCCTCCATTTTAAGGTAAACTGAGCCTAAGTTATTTAAAGTGATAGCTATGCTTCTTTGAGAGGCAAGCTGCTGTTTCAAAAGTAGACTTTGATGAAAAGCTGAAATTGCCTCCTTATGATTTGCCATGGCCATATTGGCGGTTCCGATATCACTCAGTGCTTTCGCCTCTAATAGAGTTTGCTTATCAGTTTTTGCCAGTTGATAAGCTTGCTCAAATATCAATAGAGCTTGAGGATATAATCCTTGTCGATATTTTAATATGCCTCGGTGTCGCAGGTATTTAAACTGTTTATCAAGAGGGAAATTCGTTAAGTTAAGGCTTGATATCGCCATATCGGTTTGATTTGCGAGAGAGTATGAACCTTGAGAGGTATACAGAATAAGTAGTTGTAACTGTAGGTCTAAATAATCAGAGTGATTTTTTTTCAGAGGGGCAAGACTATTTTCACATGCGGCTATCTGCTCAACTTTATCCCCCTTAGATTTAAAACAAGTATCAAGATCGCTTGCTAAGATATTGGTATGTCCAAAAAAGAGCAGCAACAATAACCAACGAACTTTTTGTTTATCTAACATCTTCCACCACGGTTTACATTTACTTATGTAACTAAACCTATCATGGAAAGTAGAATTATCTCAATTTAACATTAAATTTGTATTTTTATATTAGTAAAGAATAACTATATGGATAAATAGGCCCTTAAGGACCTATTTATTATAGGGTTATTTTCTCTCTTGCTCTTCACTTTGACGCCAATACTCTTGCATGGCTTCTAACTTCTCATAGGGAACAACTTCAATGCCTGTTTCTGGATTAGTGGGCTCAAATCTAGCGACCTCTTTATGCTCCATTAGTGGTGGAATGGTGTAGCATTTATCCAGCTTGAACTTAACCCCTTGGCTGGTGTAGTAGTAACCAGGCCCCACCATATTGGTCAAGGTGTAAGGGGCGTAATGAATAACCCTTACTTGACCTGATCCAGGTACACTGTAACCACCAAATCCGCCGCCACCGCCTGCAAATGTATTGGCGTAATTGTAGGTTGAGTGGTAGGTGGTGTAGACCTCTGTATCCGCTACGCCACCTGGAATGCTGCCGGTAAAGTTAGCCATGATTTGAGCTTGGTTCCACGTGACATCGGCAATTTGAACAATTGTTCCTCTGTGACACCAAGGCACCGCTTGAGCGATACTGCTGATCCCTAAGCAGGCTAGAACGGCTAATGTTGTGGCGGCTTTAATATATTTTGGTGATTTTTTAGTTTTTATATTCATGGTGCTAATCTCTTCGTTAGTTGATTCATTATTTGAAAACGTTGAACACAGAACAACTATGTAATTCTTAAAGAGTTAAGACCAGAAATTGGCAGGGCAAAGGTGGGGAGGAGTTAACTTCTCCCGACTTTTACCCAGAGTGTGGTGAATTTTGGGGCAGCACAGAGATAGTGCTGAGATAGTACAGAAATAAGTATGTGGGATTAGAATTTAACCTTAACCCCCCCGATATAGGTTCTTGGGGCGCCGGGTCCTACGAATCTAGCATCGTCAAATCCAGGATAGATATTATCCAGTACTTCATCGGATTCACCATAGGCACCGAAGGTTTCATACTCGGTATCAAACAGGTTATCGATGCGAGCATAAAGGGAGATATTTTCATTGATCTGATATATCGCTTTGAGATCTACTAAGGTAAAACCTGATATCATCTCATTTTCATTGGCTTCATCGCCCCGATAATACTGACCGCTTTGGTATTTTATATCACTGCCTAGGGTTAGGTCACCGATATACCACTCAAGACCTGCTTTAGCATTATGTTTAGGTAGACCAGGTATCGCATCACCTGAGCTTACCTGTCTATCTCCGCCTTGTGGGTTATTGGGACTGAACGAGATATAATCAGACTGGAAGGTGGCATCGAGGTAGCTGTAAGAGAAAGCTAACTGCCAATCTTGCCACTGCTGTTTATAGAAAACCTCTCCTCCTTGGCGTTGAGTATTACCTACATTATCGAAGAAGCCTTCAGATGGTAGACCCGATGCCTGCTGGAAAATGATGTCATCCTGATTTCGGGCATGGAACAGGGTTAGTCCCAATGAAAGGCCATCACTGCTGTACTCTGCACCTATCTCAAATGTATCTGTGATCACCTGCTCTAGTGGTGGATCGGATACGAAACCATTGGGGAGTTTGCAGGGAGCCTCAGGATCGGCGCAGCTTAGCTCTACCGGAGTCGGTGCTCTGCCGGAGCGACCGTAGGAAGCAAACAGTGCTGTTTCGGCACTTGATGCCCAGTGAATGCCGACGGAGGGACTGAAATTACTGAAATCATGATCGCCATCTAAGGTTTTGCCGTCATCGCCAGGGGCTAAATCAGTCATATGAACATTGGTTGCGTCATACCTGAGTGCCGAATTTAGCGTTAAATCCTCCCGTAACTTTAAACTGGCAGCCATAAAGGCATAATAGTGACGGCGCTCACTGTCGAGTCTGACGACAGAGTCAGCATCAAACAAGCCGATGGCCTTGGTTGCGCGGGGAGAGCTAGCCGTATCATTGAGTAGCTCTGCAAACTCTGTATCTGACTGAAAATCTATATCTGCATAATCGATACCCGCTCCCAAGAGCCACTGCACATTCATCTGGCTTAGTTGTGAATCAATGGTCCACTGAGCCGCGGCTCCCATCGCTTTTTGATCAGTCTTTGAGGTGTTATTAAGGCCGTCGAGTTCGTCTGCATCTAAGCCTAGCTCCTCTAAACTTCCTAAGTATGCAGTGCCGTCTTGGTTGAGAAACTTAACTGGTTCATCATCCTCATCGCAAAGGGTCTCCTCGCCTGAATCAAGACACTCCTCAAAGTCACTGTCATCACCGTTGAGTGAATCGGTTTGGCCGTTACGGTAGTAAAGGTTCAGATCGACGGCCATATTATCCTTGAGTTTGAAATTACCCGATAACGCTGCAAAGCTGTGATCTGTCTCTGTCTTATCTGGGTGAGTGTATACCGCACCTCTGCCCTCTATGGCCATTAAGTCATAGGGGACAGCGCCATTGCCGATAAGATCACTTTGGCTGAAAGCGGTAAGCAGATCCCAGCGAGACTTGTCGGTGGCCTTCCAACTGAGCCGCCCAAGAAACTGTGTCACCTCGGTGGGGGAGAACTGACGCCAACCGTCTTCTTGATAGCGGCTAATGGTTGCGTAGTAACCCAGTTCGCCATTATTACCACCAGTCTCAAGGGTTTGCTGATCCATGCCATGGCTTCCGCCTCTTAGCTCTACAGAGGTGCCTTGGAAAGTAAAACCATCTTTGAGATCCAGTACCAAGGCACCGCCTAAGGTATTTTGCCCAAAAAGCGGGTTTGAACCTGAGTAGAGGCTGACTTGGTTAAGTGCGGATAATGGAATTAACTCCCAATTGATTGTGTCACCAAAAGGCTCGTTAAAACGTACGCCATTGACGTAGACAGACATGCCTTGGGGTAAACCGAGCAGAGGGGATAGGGTAAAGCCACGATACTGCAGATCCATCTGGAAAGGGTTGTTCTGCACATCATTAACACTGACCCCCGCAAACTTGTCCCTAAGGAAGTGGCCTATGTTGGTATCCAGACTTCGCTCGATCTGTTCCATATCCGCATGTTGCTGAGCACCGGGGTAAGTTTGTAGCTCATGATCAATGGCTTGACCAAGGACTGTGATCACTTCTGGTGAATGTGTATCATCGGCTTCTGCATCCGTTGCAGTGAATAGCAATGGAAGGCTGAGAGTATAAATCAGGCCGTTCACTCCACTTATTATTCCAAATGATTGTTTTATCAAATGTTCCTCTTTTTTATTTTGAGCTTCTTTAGCTAGCCTATAACAGAGGCTAATACTCCTTCTATTGATGCTTATATGGATTTAACTCCTACTTTAGGAGGAAGGCGTTTTGATTAATTACTGCCTCATCGAAGAGGTTACGGCACACTGTTTAAAGGCGTTATAAAAACTACAATTAAAATAAGGTGCTATATGGCAGCGCTCAATGCTATAGAGATAGTTTTTAAGCTGTGATATGTAACTAAACTAGGCGTGAAGCGCTCTGTCCAAGCTAAAACGTCACACTGGTTTGTTAACAGAACCGCTATTCCCTTTATTTTTCTGTGTGATTGTTGTTCACAAATGTTTCAGGATGTGTCAGAATATTGACGCTGATTTATCATATTATCTGACTTAATTATCTATAAAATGAAATTACCTCGGAATAATGAACTGTAAATAGGGGAAATAAATGAAAAAACTAAATACGCTAGCAACACTTTTTACTGCTGGTTTGGCATTGTTTGTTGCAACATCTGCACAGGCAACTTGGATCCCGAATCATCAAGTAGTCGTTGATGCTCACATATCTGGAGATGAACTTACAGAAGAGAATAATGGCAGAATAAAGGTCGTTGAATATAATAAGACTAAGATCAATTTCAATACCTCATTCGACATTAATTCACATATTTTTACCGCGCCAGCAACGGGCCTATATAATGTTGATGCTCGTTATGCTCAACTTAAGTGTGGCAGTAAATACTTAATGCGTATTGGTATTTCAATTCCAAATGCGACGGCTCCAGGAAATAACAGTTCACTAGGCCCAGTCGCTTTTGTTGAAAGTGATACTGGTTGTGCGATTCCTGGTATTGCATCGGTTAATGGTGTGATGCACCTAGAGGAGGGGGATACCCTGTTTATCCAAGCGCGGTATCAGAGAGCTATCTATGATATTTCACGCTGGAACTACAAGAATGAATATCAAAACCGCTTAGTCATTACCTATCTTGGTGTGCCAACTTTATTCTAATTTACTCTTAGATTTAATCATTTAACTGCAACTGTAGTGATGTAGTCGTTTGAAAATTAAAAACCATCAACCCCTCAACAGGCTTGATGGTTTTTTTGTTTCAGCTCTCTAGGCTAATCTTGACTCTTTAAACGTGGCTGACATTAAATGCTAAAGAGTAGGGAAGTTACTGCATTAATGGGTTTTTGATAGGCTTTCCTATGTCTGGTAGAGGTCGCTCGTCACTGTCACCATAACCAATTTTAAAGCGAACGCGATTGATGCAAACTTTATCGATATCGGGCGTAAGCAGATTAAATTGCGTGAATCTATCTGATAGATGAGGGTGCTGCGCTTGATAAGTGTTAATGACCTGTTTTAGTAATCGATAAAACTTTATTTCACTTAGTCCCAAAGTGGCAATTTTAGGCGAAATAAATCGTAATACTGTGACGAAATGGCCAGTCAATAGATCATGAATCAAGTAGTTTGCAGGGAGCCGAGTTAGTGTGCCTCTTATCTCTGATGCGAGAGAGTCCAGCTCTGAAAAGTCTTGATCAACAATTCTCAGATCGCCGTGAAAGTCTTTGATAATACAACCGACAGGTTGGTGATCTTCTAGTACAAGAGTAATGTTTTGACCATGCGCCACAAGTCCAACTCCGTATTGGCACATTAGATGGTAGACAGGTATTACAACATGGAAAAACAACTTTTCTAACCAAGGTTCGATATCAATAGCCGATTTTTTTATCAAAGCGCCAATGAGCGGAGCTCCATGTAAATCCGTTTGCATTAGGGCTGCCATAGTGATGGGGCGCTGGTTAGCATTTAATATGTGTTCAGCACGCTCTCGCCAAATACAACCTAGCATCTCTTGATATCGATAAGGACCTTGCTCGATCTGAGATTGATAAGGATGCGGGCAGTAGAAACCAGCAATTTCTTGCTGAACATGCAAGCCGCAAGTTCTTAACGTCGAGTCCTCATTTGCTAGTTGTTTTAGCCAAGCTGATAACTTTGGTCCTTGAACGATAAACTTACCGGGGATCCCTCGGTAGCAAGATGTATTTAAGATACTGAGTGCTGTTTTTGCATCAAACCTTACGTCTTGCGATGCAGAGCTTAATGTTCGAATTGACTGCTGTGCATACCAAGCAGGTCCTAGCTCCCCAAGGTCTATAATGGTTTTGTTTGCAAACAGACTTGCATATTGTCCGGTTAAAAAACGTTGATACTGCCATGGATGAACCGCGACTAACCAATACTTATCGGAGTCTTCTCCTAATTTGCTGGTCAGAGAACGCACCCCTGATCCCCCTAAAACATTGTTGAGGATCTGAAGGTAATTAATCTCTTCACTGATCCCTGAACTGCAGTATGATCTGTCTATGGCTAGCCAATGAAGCTGAAAGGGAGTTCCTGACTCAGGTGAGTAGCTTTTTAGCGATGCTTCCCCCCAACCTAATCGGCCTTTGTTTGCGATAGCTTTAGGGTGTGCATCAATATAACGTTGGCGCTCTGTTTCATCCATAGAGACCAGATCCGAAGCAGTCACTCCTTGTAGTTTAGTTAGCCTAACTGTGTCGCTATAAAGCGTTTGCTGAATCTCTTCCAAAAGGTTTGCAAGATTTATATCAGAGATTTTTAACATCTCTCGTGTATCCAACAATAGCTGGCACGCTTGTGGTGCAAGATTGTCGGAGCAAGTAATGGAGTAGGGCTCAATCTCAAGCATTCCCCAAATCGTCACTTTGGCTTTAAATTCCCAGTTTCTGTGTGGGGTTTTTAACTGCCAGTAATCCCCTTTATCTGTAGGGTGAAGTCGCTCCTCGTAGTGAAGCTCTGAAATAATTTTTGCGCATAGAGAAGTGTTTATCTTTTGCCAATCTTCACTGTTTATCATGTAAAGCCCGCTATCCGATCAATTAAGTTAAAAAAAGTAACAAAAACAACAGTAGGTGATTTTTGTTTCATAAAAATAAACTAATTTAGCAATACTGTTGACACGATGTTACATTAATAGTAATCATAATGGCAATGATAATCATTCTCTTTTGGGGTGCGGTCCACCATGAAGTATGCCTTGTTCTTGGCATTGATATCTCTGGGTATTAACCAAACGCTGGTCGTTGCAGCTATTCCGACCTTAATGACATGGAGTGAGCAGACGCCAAATTCACCATCTTTAGGTGTATTAGTTCTTGCGGTTAATTTGAATCTAGTGAGCTATTGGTTTGGGGCGAGTCGTTGGGGAAGTGTTGCAAAAAAGTTGGGCGTTACTCGTACATTACACATAGCAGCTTTAGGTTTTATTAGCGCTAACTTGTTATTTGTTGCCACTTTTTACAGTGAGAGCCCACATGTCTGGCAAATAGGTGTTTGTCGAATGTTGGTCGGTGCATTTAGCTGTGCATTTCTTCCTATGGCACAAATGCTTTTGGCTGCAAAAAATGATGCGACATCTGCAGCATTATCTCGCTTAAGCAGTGCCTTAACTTTGGGGCGATTAATTGGCCCGAGTCTTTTATTCCTTCCAGTTTCCTTTGAATATTTACTGCTGCTCCCAGTGGTGATGATCCTACCGGTATTATTCAGCCGTTTTGACATTGAGTTTGTTCAAACTCCCTTAGGCACTGAACAAGAGTTAGTGACTATTAGAGATCGTCAATATTTCATTTATGCCTCTGCCATCATGACTACGGCAATCGTAGCAGTGTTTCAATTCTATGCGTTGGAGTTCTTAAACTTAAAGGGCTATCGTGGAGAGCAAGGTTCAGATATGTATGCCTCTTTAATGCTGGTGACAAGCGTTCTTCTTATTCTATATCAGGTGCGTATTATTCCACTTTTAAGTCAACGACGACCTGAACTATTTCTCCCGATATTACTGTTTGCATTGATGTTCGGCAGTACCACACTATTAGTGTTTGGCGAGTTTTGGTGGGGGTTAGGGCTATCATTATTTGGGCTTATATTTGCGATATCAGGTTTACCTGCCTGGTACACGGCTCGTTTATTGGCAAGTGAAGAGAACACAATAAAACAAGCCAAACTCAGTGGATACTTAACGCGAGCCCATACCACTGGACATATCATCGGGACAGGCGGAGCCTCCCTATTTTTACATCAAGAGTGGACGCTCTCTTTTCTAATAGCGACTTTTTCCATCGCACTTCTTTTTTGTGCAAGCCGTCTACACTTGCTAACGAACGAGCCTGCGCAAATTAAATCCTATTAGGTTTTAGCGTTATTTTGTGCCCTTATATCAATTGGCCTTAGTACTAAATAGAGTAGGGGACCGATGGAGACAAAAATCAATTTTTTTAGGCATACTGGCGAGTTATCACTAAGCATATTGCGATGATTGAACTGTTTATTGCTGCTCGAATCAACCAGTGATGTTCACGGTATGAAATATCAAATCTCTTTGTTGCCAAAACGATAAAGCCCATTAAGGAAAACCAGGGGGTAAAGAAGAAGGTTAACTTCCACTTTACTAGAGTTATCGCCAAATCGTGCAATGCGCCACTGACTGCAAAAGTCATGATAATTGCTAGCCAGATAGGAAGTCGTTGGCTTAATGGCTTCATTACCCTACGAGAAAGGTAATAACCCCAAATTGGGTTCCAATATTGCCAAAATAGATAAAACGAACTTGCACCTAGCGAACGTTTGAGCATATTTGTCATTGAACCCGATGCGCCAAGAGCGACACCATTACGCTTTTTTACGTACTCTGATAGTGTAATCGTTTTATGCATGTTGACCTTGTACCTCTGACGCCATTTATAATAGCGTATAGATGCTTGTTAAAATGAGAAACGGGTGGAACTGAGTAGCTGCTACGAGTTCGACTTGAAAGCCTTATTATGTTGCATTAATGCTAGGGTAACCTATTTCTAGAATATCCTTCTCTAATTCCTTTAGTGATACTTCAGAATTTATTGATTTAACCAACCTATCTGTTAAAGGTAAATGACGATACACCTTTTCAATTACTGCAATGTCTAAATCTACTTCATAGTACTCTTGTGCGAAAACTCTATAAGTATCAGGATCTCCATCAAAAATTTCTAGAAGGTATTCTGAACCATCAGGATCTTCGCCAACAGCGAATTCGAAATCACCTATTCTCCAAGAGTTTACTGAGTGCAGTTTCCAGATGCAAAATGAAATATTTTCCATAGAAAAAGCAGGCTCTTTAGAGGCGGCTAAGAATTCAGGTGGTAACCCTTTTAACAAGTTTGGCCAAGGCTGCTGTTTGCCAGTATTCCAAGAAGACATTGCAGATTCATGATCAAAACCTTTAACAAAGCAGCCAGCTTGATTGAATAGTACAGAGAAGTCATCACCGCAACCATTTCTCATTGAGCCCATTTGCTCATTTTCATCCCATTTAGAGTTAAAAGAATAATACCGCTCGTCCCATTCAGGGGACATAATCGCATCTAGCATAGCCAGTGATTGGAGTAGCTTTTTTAACTCCGATATTTCTGGCATTGAGTTAAGGTTATTTGTTGATATAGCATCCACTGCTAGAGACTCCTTTTGTCGTCGGTTGCAGCGCTTTGTTAAGCCTACCATCTGGCTGCCAGTTTCCTTCACCAAGAAATGAACCAACTATTTGTGTAAGAGATAAGCCAAGATATTTCTGGGCAGCTAATTCACCTGCATCTTCGTAATTTGCGTTATTACTGAATTTTGCAAAAGCAGTAAAATCCTGACAAATATTTCGGGTAAGAATATGAGCTAAGTTATAGCTAAGTTCCTGACCTTCATCAGTTGCCATGAAGCTTTCTCCCGACCAGAAACTCTGAATAGTTTCTTCATTCCAGTAACTTTGGTGGCGTTCAACCATCTCCTTATTTAGAAAAAGACGGTGACCAGCTAGAACATCTTCCATCAGAACAGCCATCCCCTCATTTAGCCATAATGGGATAGGAAGATGTACTAAGCACGCATGGGTGAGTTCATGTACTGCAATTGGCTCGGCATAATCTATATCTTGAGATGGAAATACAAAATGACCATAACCCTCATTTATGTACATTCCCGAGCTAAGGCCGAATTCACCCTCTTCGGGAAAGAACATACCGACATATTCGTAATATTGATCAATATCTTGAAAGATTAAAGCTACGTGCTTTCCAAGTCCTTCGTCGGAAGCAATCCCTTTAAGAGTGTTTAAGATTCGTTCTAATGTTCTTTCTAGTAAGCCAGAAAAGACGTGAATGTAACGATCACTTTCATTCGACATTATCGAGAAATTTGGTGACTCTTCAATTCGATATTCTTTACCAAACTCATTGGCTACTGACTCTAACCACTTTTTACACTCTATAGACCATTCAGAATTTAAGTCGTCATGACTTAAACTATCGCCGATCCTAATTGCTATTTCATTCCAATCTGGCTTAATACTCATTGTTCTCCCTGTTCATTGGGTATAACGTCCTAAATAACTTACTGAACCAGCTTGATTTAGCTTTATATGGATAATACACCCACCTAACAGGATTTATAAAGCCACCCATAATTAATAGCACATCTAGATACCTCTTACTACGCTTTACCTATGAGCTGAAATGAGAGGTTGTTATGCCCCGTCCAAGAAGAAGTCAAATTAGTTTAGAAGATACACCTATGTATCATTGCTGCAGTCGTGTCACAAGAAGAGCATTTCTATTTGGCGATGATGAACTTACTGGTAAGAACTATGACCACAGACGTGATTGGGTCGAATCTCAGTTGCTGAAGCTAGCAGCGGTCTTTGCTATCGATATTGCGGCCTATGCGGTGATGTCGAATCACTTGCACTTGGTGCTGAGAGTCGATATCTATGAAGCTAATGCTTGGAGTGATAGGGAGGTTGTGGAGCATTGGCATAATTTGTTTAAAGGCACTGATATCACTCAAAAGTTTGCCAAAGGCGAAGTGATAGAAAGCTTTGAAGTTAATAGTTTAAAGCACTCTATAGCGCAATATCGAAGTCGATTGAGTGATATTAGTTGGTTTATGCGTGCCCTAAATGAGCCTATTGCACGTATGGCAAACAAAGAAGACAAGTGCACAGGGCGGTTTTGGGAAGGGAGGTTTAAGTCTCAAGCCCTGCTTGATGATGCGGCCGTATTGGCTTGCATGGCCTATGTTGACCTTAATCCTATCAGAGCCAAGATGGCTACAACTCCAGAAAACTCAAACTTCACCAGTATACAACGACGTATAAAAGCAGCGCTAAATGGCGAGCAGCCAGCATCGTTACTGCCATTTGTGGGTAATGAACGTAACGAAATGCCAAAAGGACTGATGTTTAGCGCTAAAGATTACCTGCAACTCGTTGATGATACAGGGCGTATTATTAGACAGGATAAACGTGGTGCCATTAGCCAAACTTCACAGCGAATACTTGATAGACTCAATATTCCTCAAGAGAATTGGCTAAAGCTCTCGACTGACTTTGGCCATTTATTTAAAGGAGCAGTAGGCACACTTCAAGAGTTAGATGCCTTTTGTGAACATCAAGAGAAAAAGCGCAGACAGGGCGCCGCAAACTGTCACCGTTGGCTAGACAGCGCTTAGCTACTACAACTTAGAACATTTGTTTTAGATAAAATAGTACGCTTTACCAATCAGGCTATCAGCTTGATGTTCTTGTTGTCTACTCTTCAGTAAGTTGACCTATATTCCCTCTTTTGAATCAATTTCTCTGAGCACTCAGTGAAGTTTTTAGCTTAAGGGAGTAAAGAGAGCTTTATTCTAGCTAAGTAAAAGGGGATTGATTTTTGTTAGAATTAAAATGGGTGTCTTAATAGTACGGAATTAAAATGGGTGTCTTAATAGTAGGTGTCCGGAATTAAAATGGGTGTCTTAATAGTACTTACTGGTAAGAACTACGACCACAGACGTGATTGGGTCGAATTTCAGTTACTGAAATTAGCAGCGGTCTTTGCAATCGATATAGTAGCTTATGCAGTAATGTCCAATCACTTGCACTTGGTGTTGAGAGTCGATATCTATGAAGCTAACGCTTGGAGTGATAGGGAGGTGGTTGAGCATTGGCATCGCTTGTTTAAGGGCACTGATATCACGCAAAAGTTTGCCAAAGGTGAAGTGGTAGAAAGCTTTGAAGTTAATAGTTTAAAGCACTCTATAGCGCAATATCGAAGTCGATTAAGTGATATTAGTTGGTTTATGCGTGCCCTAAATGAGCCCATTGCACGTATGGCGAACAAAGAAGATAAGTGCACAGGGCGATTTTGGGAGGGAAGGTTTAAATCTCAAGCCCTGCTCGATGATGCGGCCATATTGGCTTGCATGGCCTATGTAGACCTTAACCCTATCCGAGCCAAGATGGCGACAACTCCGGAGCGCTCAAACTTCACTAGTATACAGCGACGTATAAAAGCGGCATTAGATGGCGAGCAGCCAACATCGTTACTGCCATTTGTGGGTAATGAGCGCAAGGATATGCCAAAAGGACTCATGTTCAACGCTAAAGATTACCTACAACTCGTTGATGATACAGGGCGTATTATTAGACAGGATAAACGTGGTGCCATTAGCCAAACTTCACAGCGAATACTCGATAGGCTTAATATTCCTCAAGAAAACTGGTTAAAGCTCTCGACTGATTTTGGCCGTTTATTTAAAGGAGCAGTAGGCACACTTCAAGAGTTAGATGCCTTTTGTGAACATCAAGAGAAAAAGCGCAGGCAAGGTGCTGCAAATTGCCATCGCTGGCTAGACAGCGCTTAGGTACTACAACTTAGATCACTTGTTTTAGATAAAATAGTACGCTTTACCAATCAAGCTCCCTGCTTGATGCACTTGCTGCCTACTCTTCAGTAAGTTGACCTATATTCCCTCTTTTGAATCAATTTCTCTGAGCACTCAGTGAAGTTTTTAGCTTAAGGGAGTAAAGAGAGCTTTATTCTAGCTAAGTAAAAGGGGATTGATTTTTGTTAGAATTAAAATGGGTGTCTTAATAGTACGCAATACCCGAACAGGAAAATATGGTCCAATTGGTTTTTCGGTGTCAGATAAAACCATTTCACTCTCATCTGACTTTATTCCTTCAACCAGTTTTACCGACAAAATGTCAGGATAATGAAATTCTAGCTTTTCGAAAAACCATGTATCTACTTTGGGAATACTCATATATACCTAAAGCCGTGCTAAGCGGCTAAAAAGGTTTGGCTTAAAATTAGTGAGGCACGAACGACAAGCCAAACTTTTGTGTTCGTTCTTGAGCATCTTGTTAGTTGCCCGGGTTTACTCTTGAACTACGTAGTTCTGCAGTATGATAATAACCACCAGAATATGACTTTCCTAATATAAGAAATAGTCCACAAGTAACAAAACTCAAAACAATTACAGTAACATAAAACCAATTAACAGGTGCGTTACAGTCAAATTCTGGGAGAGAATAAAATGCTAATATCCCCCATAACAGAGTTACGTATAAACTAATAATCTGATTTATTTTTGACACAGACAATTTCGAAGGCCCAGTTATTAGATGAACAGCTTTGTCTTTGCAGTTACCATTTTGATTTCTTGAAAGAACGACTTTATATAATGGGCCAGTAACATCATCTTCTAATACATCTACGTGCTTTTCCCAATTTTCTTGCCAAAATTTACTCCCTCTATTTACACAAAACCATGCAAAAGAAAAAACAAAACCTAAACAACTAATGATAATAGATAAGTCAATCTTAGTTTCAGAAGTGGAAGCTTGAATTGCAACGAAACCTGCAAAAGTTGCGGCAATAAATGTCCAAAAATACGTAGCTCTTTTCCAGTAAAGGTCAATCTCAAATTTACGAATATCAAGAGCTTGCGTAAGAGCTTTTTCCTCTTTTCCTTCAAATTTTGATTTGTACTCGTCTGGAGTCAAAATTTTTGTGCTACTGCTATTCGACATTTTTAAACTCGATAGGTTGATAGATAGAATTAGGGCAACTAACAGCTTATTGATTAGCAGCAGGATAATGTTCCAGTCTGCTTGGTTGTTTTTGTTAACTTAACACTGGTAAGTCACTGCTGTAAATGAGTTATTTTTTTACATTCAGCAAATAGGCATTAAATCATTAGATAAAAAGGTGCGTGGGTATTTATGAGGAACGCATAACACTCTTTGAGATTATATCCTGATAACTAGCTTGCCAGTTCTGATAATTAATTTGTATGGGCGTAACTTGGTTATTATGCACAAGCACTAATGAGGGGAATCCTTGAATGGGAAGCTGGCGCGTGCTGGCTATCTCACTCATTAGCTTTTGATTGAGCTTCTCACTGTGCATCTGTTTAATAAATTCGGTACTGTCTAAACCAATTGAAATCGCTATGTCGGTTAAGGTTTCAAGATCTGACGGGTTCTTGGCTTCAAGATAATAGGCGGTTTGAATACCTTGAAGCATCGCTTGTTCGAGGTTGTGCTCTCGGGCTATTAGTGCAGCGCGACAAGCGGGGTAGGTTGAACGTCTTGGCTGGCACTGTTGCCAAAAATCGTAGTTAAATACTGTGCCGAGTTGAGCACTGATTTTGTGCCAAGTCTGTTCAAGAAAAACCTGCATCTCTTCTGGCATCGGCTCGTCACTGTCTGGTGCTAAACCGCCGAGTTTATATTTGACGGTGATTCCTGACTCCTCTAGCGCTGTTTTTAGCTTATGCCAGGTTGGAGCATAGCCCCAACACCAGCTGCACATAGGATCGTAGATGTAATAGAGCTTTGGCTTGCTATTCATTTTTGATGTCATCTGCTTAATATCCTATCTCTATAGCCACAAACGCCTAGCAAGCCCAGACGAGCGCTGTGTGGCTTGCAAACTGGCGTGCTCGAAGACGGTTTGTGAGCCTAGGCATGTGAAGTGTTGCTTGGCTCGGGTGATGGCTGTGTATACGAGTTCTTTGGTTAACAGCTGCTTTTGAGCAAGGCTGGGCCACAATGGCAGGACTAAGCCTACGTTGGCAAATTCACTACCTTGGCTCTTGTGTACTGTCATGGCAAAACAGGTATCGTGGCTGGGGAGACGAGCTGGGAGGACTTTTAAGATGCTACCATCTGCTTGGATAAAGTGGGCCATCAGCCTTGGTACCGATCCGTTCTGCGTAGGCTTTTCATTATCTAGCAGTATCAAGCCAATATCACCATTAAACAGGCCTAAGTTATAGTCGTTACTTTGGATTATCACTGGGCGGCCTTGGTAAAACTCGACATCTGTGGTGATGAGTTTTGCCTGCTTTAGTGCATTAGTGACGCTTAAGTTGATGCCATCTACGCCATATTCACCAGCGCGCATGGCGCATAAAATGCGAAACTCGTTATAGGAGTCGATGATATCAGTGGCTGTGGCAGTATTATCTTTGGCTAGTTTAAGATAGCGTTTGTAATGAGACACGGCGAGTGAGAGTAGTTGATCTAAACCTGTATTGCCTGACTGCGTCTTTTGATGCTCAATCCAGAGTAGCTCCTCATAACCCCTCTGCCACACCTGCATGATACCTGCTTTATCGGAATTATTGACGGCGGCGGCCAATTGGCCAATGCCTGCATCGCCTTTGAATCTGTGGCTGTGCATCAACATGCAGAGACTATCGCCAATTTTTGGTGATTCACTGGTAAAGACGTTGAGATCAAAGCCGGTTAATGTCGACAGTGTTTGTGCATAACCTGCTGAATAGCGCATCTGCCACTTGTTTTGTGCATCACTTCCGGCTTTTAAGCCCGCACAGATATCAGCAAGTACGGCGCCAGCCTCGACCGACGCAAGCTGGTCTTGATCGCCAAGCAGTATCAGTCTGGCGTGGCTTGGCAGTGCCGATAACACCTTATGCATCATGGGCAGATCGACCATAGAGGCCTCATCGATAACCAGCAGGTCTAGCCTGAGCGGGTTGTCCTTATGGTGGCGAAATTGGTGTGAGTTGGGGATAACCCCTAACAATCTATGTAGGGTAGAGGCCTCTTCGGGGACTCGAGTTAAGCTATCGAGATTAATCTGGTGTGCGTAGGGAGCCAGCTCCTGCTTCAAGCGCTGCTTGGACGCCTTAATAGATTCACTTAACCTTGCGGCTGCTTTACCTGTTGGCGCGACGAGCCTGATGGTCATTGGCGATTCTTGTGTTAGCAAAAATAGCAGTTTAGTGACGGTTGTGGTTTTACCTGTTCCAGGGCCGCCGGTGATAACTGCCAGCTTTTTGCTAAATGCCGTGGCGGTAGCGATTTTTTGCCAGTCAAATACAGTGACATCGTCAGGTGCAGGAAAGAGGATGTCTAAGCTTGCTTTTGTGGCTGGTGAAAATTGAGAGCCTGGCTCTTTTGATAGTTGAATGAGCGTGTCGCTGACTTGGGTCTCAAATTGATAATAGCGTTGCAGGTAGAGATCGCCGCAATCTAATACTATCGGGGTTGCAGCCGCTGCGACTTGTTCTACCTGTGACTCTGCGCTGACCAAGCCGATACAGGGAAACTGCGCTAAAAGCGAGGTTAACTCATCATGGCTACAGGTGATCTGACAGTTAGAGACTTGTTCCACCATAGGATTATCTAGCACTATCTGCTTGATGGGCAAACAGGTATGTTGCTGTGATAGTTGTTTGCTGAGCAGGGCGCAGATCAGTAAAAAGAGTTCGCTGTAGGAGTCCTCTTTGTACAAGCTTTGTGTGCATGAGTTATCACTGCCATGCGACTTATCTAGAGCTGTAAGCTGTTCTTGGTGAACGAGTGCGAGTTCCAGTGCAAAGTGTCTGTCTAGTGGCGTGATTAAACGCTCAACTTCCCAGATTTTAAGTAGATCTTTAATGGGCTGTGTGGATTGGATCATAGCTTAAGCTCCATCTGATCAGTTTGTGAAGGCTGTGCAGTCTGAGTTGATTGAGCTGTTGCTATGATCTGCTCCTTAGGCTCATCGAGATCTATATCGAACAGTGTATCGAGGGATTCGATAAGTGCTCTAGGCGGTTTGTCATAGAAGACACCTGATAGTGGTGCTGCGGCAGACATACCCCGCAGGAAAAGGTAAAAACTGCCACCGATATGTTGATCGTAATGATAATTTGGCATTCTCAATCGCAGATACCGATGCAGTGCTAAGGTATAGATGATGTACTGCAGATCGTATCTATGGCTACGGATAGCCCCTTTCATGGCATCAAAGCCATAATGGCTAACATCATCACCTAAATGGTTAGATTTGTAATCGGCAATGTAGAACTGACCTTGGTGTTCAAAGGTGAGATCGATAAAACCTTTGAGCATCCCCTTTAGGGATTCAAAGTTTAAACCTGCGCTGTAACCATGGGCTTCGAGTAAAGTATTAAGCTTAACTGCGATCAGTTGATTGATTGGCAAATAAAACTCCATCTCCACCAACTTTTGCGCGTGAGTCAATTGAGCCAGTTTTAGCGAGCCATCTGCAACCAATGGAGAGTCAAGCAGATCTAGATACCAAGCGTTAAGTACCTCATACCAGCTCTCATCTATGCCATATTTTTCCATGGCGATCGGCAGATGAATGGGTAACTCGGCTCCAGCTTGAGGAAAATCAATCAATTCCAGTACCAAGTGCATAAAGCTACCAGCATTGGCGCCACGCTCAAACGTGAACCTAGAGGGAGTTGGGTCGACCTCATCTTGAATGATTTCAAGCTCTGGAAAAGCTTCATCATCGGCGCCAGGGGCAATATGTTCATGGGGCAGATCTTTCACCAGCCCAGAGTAACTGCCCACACGCCAAGGTGTGTATAGCTTTCGTTTGAGCTCTTTAGGGGCTAAGTTGAGCTCAATATCTGAAACATTATCCAGAGGTTGAGTCGAGGCGTCATCGCCCATCTGCATGACGCTAATGGCTTGGCTCATCAGCTTTTGCGCCTGAGACTGAATAAGCGAAAATTCGCAGGCTTTATCTTCAATGCCCAGTAGGTAACCAATACCAGTTTCATGGAGTTGGCTGGTGATCCCCGCTTTTTTGGTAAAGCGGCTGTGGTTAGCCACATAGAGATAACATTGATACACAGGTCGGGTCATGGCCACATAGAGTAAACGCAGATCTTCGGCCAAGTTTTCACGTTTATGTCGCTCCCAGCCCTCATCACTTTGCGCGATATCCCACACTAGCTTGTTATCTTCATGATAAAGCATCGGCGCTGGTTTGCGCCGGTTGTCTCTGGCCAAGCTAACAAAGGGGATAAAACAGACCGGGTACTCGAGTCCTTTACTTTTGTGTATGGTGACGATTTGGATCAGGTTCTGCTCACTTTCGAGTCTTAGCTGCGCCTCCTCATTGGCATTATTGTCGATTAACGCTTGCTCATACCAATTCACCAGCGCGCTGATACCATCAAGCTCTGTGGCTTTTTGCTGCAGCAACTCGGCTAAGTGTCTGAAATCTGTTAACCGTCGCTCACCGTCTTCATCTTGAAGTAGGCGCTCAATCAGTTTCGTTTCGTTGGCCAGATTCAGTAGTGCTGGCATCACTCCTCGTCTTAACCAGTTTTTATGTAGTTCATCGAACTGTTCAAGCAGGGTCTGTCTGACAATCTCATCTTGGTTAAAGCTGTGGATCGATAATGCATCAAAGCCAAGCAGTGAAGTGGCTAAAGCCGATCTCAATGCTCGCTCATCTTTTGGCGTCGCAAGGGCGTGAAGCACCAAGGCCATCTCACGGGCTTCTAAGGTGTTAAATACGCTGTCTCGGCTTAAAAATACAGCGCCAATCTGCCTGTCTGACAAAGACTGCTTAATTACAGCAGCTTCATTTCTGTCACGCACCAGTACGGCAATATCTTTGGCTTTGAGTGGTTGACCGCTAATGCTGCATTCGCCAGCTTGTGATTGTGTTAGCAGTCTGCAAATCTCTGCGGCGGCATCTTCAGCTAAGCGTTTTCTGGCGGTGGTTTTATTCAATCCCTTTTCAGGATCTTCACTGAGCAGTTTAATTTTGAGCGCTGAATCATCGCCCCCATTTTCGATAAACACCTTTTTATCGGCAAAAGGTGAGGGGTGCACAGGCTCAAACGGGATAGCTTGGCTGATAAAGGGATCGTCTCGATTCTCAAACAGGGCGTTCACACCCACAATCATATTACGGCTAGAGCGATAGTTGGTATCGAGATTATAGTGATCTTGAGTTTGTGATCTGGCCTGAATATAGGTATGAATATCCGCGCCCCTAAAGGCATAGATAGCCTGTTTCGGATCGCCAATCATCAATAGGCTTAAGTTGTCTGCACCTGATTTTGCTGGAATTTGAGCTTGCATCTGATAGATGCGGCTAAAGATTGCGAATTGCAGTGGATCAGTATCTTGGAACTCATCAATCAGCGCCACAGGGAAACGTTTGGCAATAGTTACGGCCAATTGAGCTGTGTTAGCTAAAGAGTCGCTGTGTTCATCACAGCGCAGTGCCTGCTCTAGGGTGGTCAGTAGATCATCTGGGGTTAACAGGTTACGCTCAGATTTTTGTTGGATAAATCGGCGTGAGATCCCCTCTCTGGCACAATAGAGAAAACTTGGGATAAAGTCGTTAATAAGCGAGCATAAACGCTCGATATGATCCAGAACAGGGGCTTGCTCAGGTGTGGGCACTTCACCACCCTTATTGAGCTTAAGCTCGCTCAGTGACAAAGACTCCATCACCTTCATCGGTGGCAGACTGTCACTGAACTTGCACCAGTTGTCCATGGCATCGAGCATAACGGCAAGTTTAGGGTAACCATCGGGCTTTTTACCAAACCGAACGCCATTTAATGGGAGTGCATGGAGTAGAGCTTCGATATTTTCACGCTCACGTGGCCAGATTAGTTTCAGGCGACTTAAGCTCTGAGTTAAGGTCTGCTGCAGTTTCTCAAAGGGCTGAGGTGTCGGCAGGGCTGTAGCCTGACTCGCGCCAAGTAGCGGCCTGAGCTGCTTAGATAAGGCGTCAGGGTCGCTAAATTTCTTCTGTATGATCTCAGCAAGATAGATAGGCAGCGGGTAACACTGCTCACGCCAGAAATCACGCACCGCATGGTGCAAAAACTCGCTGTCATCTAAGGTAAATTCAGACTCAAACAGCAGGGAGGATTCGAAGGCCATGTCGGCCAAGATCCGCTGACAGAAACCGTGAATGGTAAAGATAGAGGCTTCATCTAAAGATTTAAGCGCCAAATCCAGTCGCTTCAGTGCCAGTGGGCGTTCTGATTCTGGTGTAAGCCGATAGAGAGACTCAATCAACTCATCCCCAGTTTCTAAACCGATAAAGCAGCGGTAGGCCAGCTGTATTTTACGGCGAATACGATCTCTAAGCTCACCCGTTGCCGCATTGGTAAAAGTGACCACTAATATCTGCTCGCAGGTCAGTGGCGTTGAGATCTCATGACCGAGCAAAAGGCGCACATAAAGCCCTGCGATGGTGAAGGTTTTGCCTGTACCTGCACTGGCCTCAATCAAACGACTACCACCAAAGGGCAGGGTGAGGGTGTTTAACGGGACTGAACTTGTTTGGTTCACTGTATTATTACTCGCCATTATTGTGCTCCCCCTTCGACAAAAGCAGTGAGTTCACTTAGCCTGTCTTTGTGATAAAGGCTGAGCATGGGAGAGAGCAGCGTCATCGCAGTGTGTCCAAATTGTACTTCTGTAAAATCTTCAGGAAAGCTAAAGAGCCGCTGATAGTGGGGCTCAAATCCTTCGCCTAACTGACTCTGCTCGTCTATCCACTGACTTTGAGCTTCGATAAGTTTATCTGCGTGTTCCCCCTCGGCTTCAACGTAGGCGAGGGCGGTTCTGGGCATAAACATTAATGGATGTAGTTGTCCTGATTGGAACAAACTTAGCCAAAGGCTCAGCTGCCCCCGTGCTTGCTCTGGGGTGACGCCGTGAAATGCATGGAAGTGGCCGATATCCAGTAGGTAGCTGGTATGCTGTTTATTCTCTCCCATGGCGCAGATACATAGATGCCTTAAGTAGACGCGAATTAAATCACGGCCGTTGGCGGTACCAGGTCGGTAGTTCACTAAGCCTTTAGCACAGAGGTCGTCAATGCGTCCCACCAGTGTGATGGCCTCATTGAGGCCATCTTGGGCAGTGAAGGCAAGGTCGATATCCAGTGATTTTTGATTCTCTCCCTGCAGATATAGAGCGCGGCCAATTAAGGGCTTAATGTCGTGCAGGTAATTGCCCAGAAGTAGGTCGTCAAAGGGAGCGAGTGGCAGCTCACCACCGGCTTTGAGTCGTTGTAATAGCGCTTCGTCTGGGGTTTCAAGTTTTTGCTCAATTGCGTTATCGAGTAGGTTTGCTTGTAGTTTATAACGCTCTAACGCATTGAGGCTAAAGGGCTCGTCGTTATCGTCTGCTTGAATATTAAGCCCCAAGTCGACCTTAAGAGTGCGATTGAAAAAGTATTGGGCTGGATTTCTGAAAAAACGGATAAGCGCCGAGATCTCTAGCTCCTGGCTATTTTGGCTATCGAGGTTGTCGGTCAGTTCAGCGGCTTGAGTGATAGTAACGCCATTATCGATAAAACGTGGAGTACGTTCGACACTATTTGCTGATTGACCCGCAGCTTTGGTCGGGCACCATTGTGCCGAGTAGCTCTGTTTGAGTTGAACTGAGCCATTAACCTCGGAGGCCGGGCTTACATAAAGGCGCTCATCGAAAGGTTGCAGTGGCTGCTCAATTAACAACTGCTGATGGACAGCCTTTTCAATAGCCGGGATCACCTTGATGACCGTTTCAGCATCACTCGAGTCGAGTTTGTTGAATGCTTCAGGCAGGTAACAGAGCTGGCAGTACTCAACCAGTTCAGAGACCAGCATTGAGGGGATCCGCTCCGAGTTATCGCGCTCACTGTGGCCGATATAGCTGATATAAAGTTGCTCACGGGCTGAGAGTATCGCTTCTAAAAATAGGTATCTGTCATCTAAACGGCGTGAACGGTCGCCTTTGCGTGGGCCAAACTGTGCCACCAGATCAAAGCCTACTGGGTGCTGAACCCTAGGATAGATACCATCGTTCATGCCAACTAAACACACCACCTTAAAGGGAATCGAGCGCATCGGCATTAAGGTGCAGAAGTTAACGCTACCGGCCAGATATCGTTGGCCGACACGAGACTCGCTCAAGGTGCTGTTAAACCAGTTTTGCAATACTTGGGTATTTAGCGGTGTGACTTGACCTGCATCAGACAGCTCAGTTTTTAACTTGCTGATCGCCTCACGTATCGCTTGCAGCTGCATCCGCTCTTCATCATCCACTTCATAAAAATCATCCAGTAGCTGATTGAGCTGGGTCATACGCACTTCAATTTCACAAGTTTGGCCAAGTTGTAGACGGTATTCATCTAAGGCTTCGATGAAGTTGAGTAGCTTACCTAGTGCTTGAGCCGACTGCCCCTCGATCCCCATGACGGTTAGGGTGTCGTGATAGAGGGGGGCATCGTCACTAAATGCATAACCTAAGATGAGACGTTTAATGCCAAATGCCCAGGAGTTTTTATCGAATGCAGGTAGAGACTGTGCCGATCTGCTGGTTTCATCTCGTCCCCAACGCACCCCAGCTTGCTCAAGCCACTGGCGTATCATCATCAAGTCATCATCATCGAGCTCGAATCGCCTGAGCACCGCAGGTACCTCTAGAATCCCTAAGATGTCAGTGAGGGCAAAGCGGCTCTGGTTGATGGCGAGGATATTTAGAAAGCTGTTGATCAGCGGTGATTCCTGCGCCGCACCTCGGTCAGCTATTGCGTAGGGAATATAGTGAGCGCCCTGTTTGGCCGAGAAGACGGCGTCGATATAGGGGGCGTAGGCTGCCACATCTGGCAGCATGATAACGATATCTTTGGCGAGCAAAGGATCATTGGGATCGATAGGTTCTCGTGAGAGCATCTCCAGCAGATGATCGTGCAGAGTTTCAATCTCTCGTAGCGGACTATGACAGCTTCTTAACGTCAGCGAGTCATCATCGATTGTCAGCGGACGGCGCCCATCAAGGGTTAGATACAGTGAGGCATCAGGGCCTAAACTTTTGCCTCTTGTCTCAAGCTCGAGAATGTCCCGTTGTACCCCTTGAAGCAGTTTATTAACCCCAGGGTCTTGATAACATTCGAAGTTAAAGTTGGTGTGCTCCTCGGGGAGCTCTAAAATCAGATCCAGCAGTTCACGTCCCATCTTGCCATTATTGGCAAGCAGGGGATTACCCACTTCAAGTTTATCTTCCCACTGAGCTTCGAGTTTATGTTTATTGGCGTATTCCAATGCCATACGAGCACGCAGGCGTGGATCGACAATGTCGCCCCAATAGTGCTGACAGGGACTTAAATTCAACATGATCACATCGATGCGCTTGGCCAAGTGATAGAGCACATCTAAGGTTTGTGGCGCCATGGAGGAGATCCCAAATACGAATAGGCGTCTTGGCAGGCCATCAAGGGAGGTGTTGGGATCATCAAGTGCGTCAAACAGAGATTGGTGTAGGTTGGCCCTGTGGTAGCGGCTCTTGTTCAGTCGCTCGTTATTAAACTCGATAAGCGCACGCCACAATATAGGTTGCCAAGCTTGAGCTGGTGCTAGTTTTTCGCCTTTTGGTGGTAATCTGGGCTCGCTTGCCTCCCAAGCGGCTATCCAGTCGGGGCGATATACCAAGTATTGATCGAAGATATCCGCTATTTGGCCACAAAGCTGAAACAGCTTGAGTGGGTCTTCAGATCTCTCATCTAGCTCATTATCAGGGTTCTGGCCAGACACTGAGTTTAGGCCTGGATTGAGGTAGTTTTTAAGGGGAGCAAACTCCTCAATATCGAGCAGCTCGGGTAGCAACTCCATCAATTTCCAGGTCATCGAGGGCTTGGTGAAGGCATTTTCCTTAGGCACATCGGGCAGCAAGATATGGCAAAGTTGCCAAATAAAGCTTGAGGGCAGAGGAAACTCCAATGCAGCAGCTACCTTGTTCTTGCTGGCGATCTCAAGCCTTAACCAGGTGGACATCCCTGGGCTCTGTACCAATATCTGCTCCGGCATCAGTAACGACATACCGGGAATGGGGGTTTGTAACTCCTGCGCCAGTTGAGCAGAAAGGGCTTCCATTCGATTCGATTGAACAAGATAGAGCATGAATATTCCTAAGGAAATTAAATCAGTATCTTGGTGAGTTAGCGTGTCAACTTATACTGATTGGTATTAGCTATCCATTCTATGTGTTTAACTTAGTAAGTCTACCTAATCTCTTGGTATTTGGGCTCAATAGAAGGCGTTCGGACAATATCAAAGCAATACGCAGTTGGTACTTTTTATCCTAGGTTTGTTTGCTAAAAATTGATGTAGGACATCAAAACTCGCTTATGTTAATAAATATGGTTGGTTTTTGTTTAGAGTTAATTAATATGTCATTAAAAGGTGTTTCTCAACATCAAGCCCAGCATCTACATTGAGGATCTTTATGGATAATCAACAGCGCCGAGCCTATTTAGCCTTAACCTTAGCTACGTTGGCGTTTGCTGCCTGTTTCTCTGTCTGGACCTTGTACTCTATTATCGGTATTGAGCTTAAAGAGCGATTAGCGCTAAGTGCAACGGAATTCGGTTTTTTACTGGCAGCGCCAATCTTTACAGGGGCTATCTTTCGGGTGCCGGTAGGTTTTCTTGCTGAGAAGTTTTCCTGTCGAAATCTGTTTTTCTGGCAGATGTTGCTGGCGGTGCCTCCTCTGTTTTACCTTCCTCAAATTGAGACCTATTCAGGTTATATCTGGATAGGTTTTGTGTTGGGGCTGACAGGAGTCTCATTTACCATAGGGATCCGCTATGTGACCGATTGGTTTGAGACTAAACGGCAAGGGTTTGCGCTAGGGGTATTTGGCGCAGGAAACGCGGGGGCTGCTATCACACTGGTGTTAGTTCCCTTTATTGTCGATACCTTTGGTTGGCAGCAGATAGGGTACGCCTATGGGATCGGCATGATCTTTATGGCGATTCTTTTTAGACTTTTTGCTCCTGAGGTCAATCGCTATTATCGAAAGCAGAGAGACAGTCATGATCTGGCTTTTCACCTTGCACCTTTGAAAGATCTGCAGGTGTGGCGATTTGGTCTCTATTACTACTTTGTGTTTGGCAGCTTCCTCGCGTTGATCCTCTGGTTACCCCATTACTATGTATCGGCCTATGGTCTATCTTTGACCCAATCTATGGCGTTAACGCTACTTTTTGTCACTAGTTCCAGCATGATAAGGGCCGTTGGTGGCTGGTTTGCCGATACCTACGGGGCAAAAGCGGTTAACTGGACTGCATTTTGGATCTGCATGGTGTGTCTGTTCTTCTTGAGTTATCCGCCGACCACTATGATCATCCATGGGGTGGAGAAAAACGTTGAGGTTTCATTTGAGGTCAATGTGTGGCTGTTTACTCTGCTTATTTTTGTGATTGGTATCGCCCAAGGTTTTGGACGAGCAAGCGTGTACAAAACTATCTACGATCACTACCCGCACCATATGGGCAGTGTCGGAGGGATAGTGGCTGCAATTGGTGCTCTGGGAGGCTGCACTCTGCCCATCCTGTTTGGTTTTGCTGTGGATATTATTGGTGTGTACAGTGCCTGCTTTATGTTGCTCTATGGCGTATTAGCGGCATGTATGGTGGTGATGTACCTAGCACTGAGGGCTGAGCGACAACAGAAGCTGCTTCGAGATGCCATCGCCAATAACTTTTTAGAGCAGGATTGATTTTGAGAGCCGCTATTTTGAATATATTTATTGTAAAAACTTATTCTCTTCGTTGATTTCACAACGCTCGACCTCTGTTAGTCTATTGTTTCTGTCTGTTTCCCAGCACTCATTATAAATAGAGCAGTAACAGATATTTATTGTAAGGTAATCATCTACTCTCAAGATGCTATCAATTTCTGCTTTCTTTTTATAATTAAACATTATAGGTTTATTTTTTGCTGTGAAGGTAAAATACGGCTACTTAAATGGGACTGAATGAAATTTGGGATATTACCTAAGTCTTTCCATTGATGAATAACGTTATCCTTAAATGTTACCTCTGCATGCTTAATTATTGCTGGACCTGTGCCTGAGTTTGTAACCAAAAGCTCAAACGATTGCTCATTATAGCTTCTCGCGATCTCTATTCTTGGCCAAACTGAAGCTCTTGCATAAGATCTATCAACGTATGCTGAATATATTCCAACTATTGTGGTCACGACACTAATGAGTAGTACTGAAAATGCAACGATCATTTCTGGTTTTTTGTACCATTTACTATCATCCATATTGAAATTTATACTCCTATATAATTTATATTCTACTTCGAGTTTCTCTTTTTTTAATCATACTTAGTAGCCACTAAGCCAAAACGAGTGAAAACACGCTTAACCATATTAACTGAAAGCCATAGGAGATGCGTTGATAGATGCCTGCATTGGTTTGTGCCTTCACTGCTTTAGCCATCGCTAAAAGGTAATATACGGCCCCTATAACAGATATCATTGAAAATATGCGAAAGGGTAGCGGGACAGTGTCGCTAGTCGGGCTGATAGCGATTAAGATGGGGGCGATAACCAGTGACAGTAACATGATAAATCCGGCCCACGAGTGTACCTTACAATTAAATGTTGGGGCTTTAGTGAATGGGTCTGCATCCATTGGGAAATAGCCAGCAACCCAGGTTCCCACACCATGAATTATGACTAACCAACCAGTAATATTAACTAGGATTGAAACATTTGAGAGTTGTGTCAAATAACAGCCAAACAGACAAAATAAAGCACCTAAAGGGTAATTATTAATAAGCGGGGATAACTTCTCTGTGGGGCTGCCTGTCGCGCCTAGTTCACTGCAAAACTGTCTAGCGTGATCATAGCCTGTATAAAATCGACCTGCGATATATACCCCGATAGAGATCCAAATTGTGGCAATTAACCCTGAATAGATTGAAAACGTCTCAAACACCAATGAACTCCTTTTTATAGGTTAAAGCCATAAATATTTTTTCATTAAAAGGCTTCTTTTTAGTGGCCAATCTTATGCTCTACCGCCCATACTGCGGCTTCTACGCGGCTCTTTAGACCTAGTTTTTTTAGCAGGTTTTTCACGTGTACTTTAACTGTGGTTTCTGCAATTCCTAAGGTATTGGCGATATCTTTGTTGCTCTTACCTGAGGCGATCAATTTCAGGTTCTGTAGCTCCCTTTGGGTCAAGTTTTCGAGGGGGGAGGATGATTTACTTTCTGGCCTGAGGGATCGGGCTAAAATTTTGGTGAGTGGAGCACTAATCACAAACTCCCCTTGAATCGCTAGGTTGATTTTCTCAATAAGCTCTTCGGGTTCGGAGTCTTTTAACAGGTAACCGTCTGTGTTGAATTTGATGGCTTGAAGCACGTCACTCTCACTGTCGGATACGGTGAAGATGACGATTTTGCTGTCTATCTCTGCACGTTTTAGTGCAATTAAGGTGTCGATGCCACTTAAGCCCTTCATATTCAGATCCAGTAAAATGAGATCCGGAGTGTGTTTAATGGCAAGACTGATCGCTTCATCTCCCGAGCCTGCTTGGGCGACGACATCTAAGTTATCTTCAAGTGAGATAAGTTGAGCTAGCCCTTGCCTGAGGGTCGGATGATCATCAACCAGTAATATCTGTGCTCTTGTCATAGTGCTCCTCGCTGTTGTGTCGCAATCGTAGATTAATGGATGAACTCAAGTATAATCTGAGTGCCTGTAGGGGAGTTTGCTTGCACATCTAACTGTGCGTTAAGGGATTTTGCTCGCTCCCTCATGATCCCTAAGCCAAAGTGGCCCTGCTGTTCAAGGTTATCCGAGATCCCTTTGCCATTATCCCAAATATCGATATATATCTTGTTATTGTCTTTAAACAGGCGAACTCCAGCTGCCGTCGCCTGTGCATGTCGATGAACATTGGAGAGACTCTCTCGAATGATCTGCAGCACATGCACCTCTTGGCTGGCTGACAGGTAGTTTTGTGGAAGTTCAAACTTGAGTTCAATGCCATGTTGGCACTTTTCAATAAACTCAGCCACAGTGCCCTGTAGGGCATTTTCCAGTGATGGGTCATCAAGTTTAAGTCTAAAGGTGGTGAGCAACTCTCTCAGTTGTAAGTAGGCGTTATTAAGCCCCTGTTTGATATCATCTATGGTTTCGTTCACTTGCTCTTCGGGTAGTCCTTTTTGCATTTTTCGGGTCAACAAGCTCATCTGCACTTTTAAAAATGAGAGTGATTGGGCCAGTGAGTCATGGAGCTCTCTTGCTATCACGGCACGCTCTTCGGCAATGAGTAGTCGATTTTCACTGTTCTTTTTTCGCTCAAGTTCGATGGAGGTGGCTACTATATCTGCCATGGCTTGAAGTAACTGTCGCTGCCATGCTTCAGGCTTTTTATCTTTGGGGATCTGCCAGACAATATCACCGAAGAAATGGCCCTGTTTTTCCAGTACGAATTGATGAATATCTCTGTTTTTATGATCTATGATATTGGTGTTTGCTTTATAGATGATGAGTTCATTGATGCTGGTTTCGCTAAGCACAATTGACACTTTTCCAAACTCGAGTACTTGTTCAAGCTCTTGAATTATCTCCTGATCGATTTGATGATATTCACTATTGGATAGGTTTCTGGCGGCCAGATAGAGTACTTCAAGGGATTGATTACTTTGAATCAACTCTTGGGTTTTCTGAGCCACGCGATCTTCAAACTCTTGATAGGTATTTTTTAACTGCTTCGACATCCTGTGAATTGTGCGGGAGAGTACGCCCAGCTCATTATCTGCAATATAGTCGACGCGAGTATCAAAGTTTCCTTTACCCGCTTCAGATGCGACCCGAACTAGCTGTTTTAGGGGGGAGATCACGGTGCGATTGAGACGAACCAGCACAAAAGAGGTGACAATAAGGGTTGAGAGTAGGGTGATCCCCTGGATCAATCTAAGTAGGGTTAATTTCTTCTCCGACTCCATCTGTAGCAGACTGACTAGCTTGTCGATGACTAAGGTAAATTCATCAAAATCTTCAGCTGTGCTCGATTCAATATTGGCTTTTATATTTCGCCAAAGGGTGACTATTTTTTTATGTTGGGCCAGTATTTGAGGGTTGTCAATTGTGCTGGTAATGCCACCGAAAAAAAGCTGAGAAAGTTTGTCCTCAAATATCTGCATCTCTTTGGTGACAAGGGGCCTAGCGTCATCTTGGACGAGTAGATTCGCTCTGGATACGCGTATTGCTTGCATACGCAGTGCCCCTGCCTGATTGATCTGCTCGGCATCACCACTGAGGCTTTCAGTGACTAAGATGGAGGAGATCATACTGATAAGGCCCAAAGTGATGATCACCGCCATAAATTGTCCCGCTCTGGCAACCAGAGAGGAGCTACTTAATTGATCGTCAATGGAGGCGATCTTATCGTTAAATTGCTGTCTTATCATAGAGCCAACTTCATCATTAATCGCAGATAAATGCCAGTCAAATGTTTTGCTTTTGTTACTACTACTTAATAGTTTTAGACAGGTATTTTATTTTAAAAAACGCTCATAAAATAATAATACTTCTATTAAAACAGTGCTTTGGAAATATCGTTGCACTAGTGCTTTAGTAGTAGTTTGCTGTGATCTGCTGCAAATTTGCTGACCTAAACATGATCTGGATCAACCGACTTTTCCCCCTCGATGATATTTTCTCCACTAAATCGAATTTAAACATCTGTTAACAAGTTTGCTAAATGCTGCAGGTGTGATGCCGGTGATAGGCCCTCTTAATCGATGGCTTAAATCAAAATAACCTCGTGATCAGTTGGAGAACGAAATGTCTGATATCAAAAAATGGGACGTAGAAGATCCCAAGTTTTGGGATAGTGAAGGGAAGAAGATTGCTAATCGTAATCTTTGGATCTCAATTCCAAGTCTGCTATGTGGTTTCGCAGTATGGCTATACTGGGGAATTATTACGATTCAAATGCTTAATCTTGGTTTTCCATTTGCGAAATCTGAGCTCTTCACTCTGATGGCGGTTGCGGGTCTAACGGGTGCCACCCTACGCATTCCAAGTAGCTTCTTTATTCGTCTGTGTGGTGGCCGTAACACCATAGTGTTTACCACGGCACTTTTGATGATCCCTGCTATCGGAGCGGGTATTGCTCTGCAAGATAAAAATACGCCGCTGTGGGTGTTTCAAATCTTAGCTCTATTATCTGGTTTTGGTGGTGGTAACTTTGCATCCTCCATGTCCAATATCAGTTTCTTTTTCCCTAAGAAACAGCAGGGTTTAGCTTTAGGCTTAAATGCAGGGCTGGGTAACTTTGGTGTGACTACCATGCAGATCTTAGTGCCACTGTTTATGACCTTTGGCATCTTTGGCGGTGAGCCGATGGAGCTGGTAAACACATCAGGGACCTTGATTGGTAAGATCCCCGCAGGTTCTGATGCTTGGATCCATAATGCTGGTTATATCTGGCTACTATTCTTAATTCCTTTAGCCATTGTTGGCTGGATGGGAATGAACAACATCAAAGCATCCCATGTCACCCCTGAGTTACCAAGCCCTATGGGATCATTTGGCATTATCTCCGGCATGCTAGCCATTGGATTTGTGACCTCTATTTTCGGCCTCTGGTTGATGTTACCTGAAAACGTCGGTGGCTCAGGCTTTGGGGTGAGTAAGTGGATAGTCCTGCCGATTGTTATCGCGCTGACGGTTTTTCTTCTGAAATTGATCCCTGGGCAAGTTAACGAAAACCTATCTCGCCAGTATAAGATTTTTAATAACAAGCATACCTGGGTGATGAGCATCATCTACACCATGACTTTTGGTTCATTTATTGGGTTTGCCGCAGGCTTTGGTTTGTCGATTAAGGTGATATTTGGCTACCAGCATGTGATGGTCGATGGGGTGATGAACCATGATCTTGCCAATCCTAATGGACCCAGTGCACTGATGTACGCTTGGATGGGCCCCTTCATTGGTGCGCTTATTCGTCCAGTAGGTGGTTGGATAGCAGATAAGATGGGCGGTGCGAAAGTGACGCAGATCTGCGCGGTTGTGATGGTGGCCAGTGCCATTGGTGTTGCTTACTTTATGCAGGCCGCTTACGCATCTCCAACTCCTCAAGAGTACTTTGTTCCTTTCCTAGTGCTATTTCTTATCTTGTTCGCTGCGACCGGTATCGGTAACGGTTCGACGTTCAGAACCATCTCTATGGTGTTTGATAAAGAGCAGGCGGGCCCTGTTTTAGGTTGGACATCGGCTGTGGCCGCTTATGGTGCTTTCATTATTCCTAAGGTTCTTGGTGAGCAGATTAAACTTACGACACCTGAAAATGCACTCTACGGTTTTGCCATCTTCTATGCACTGTGTATCGCCATTAACTGGTGGTTCTATCTAAGACCAGGAGCGGAACACCACAACCCTTAGTTATCCCGTTTTGCGCTTCTAAGGGAGCGCAAAACGCGTTAAACCACTGTGAGGTACTTGGAACTCTCACCGTGGGTTGAGCAATATTTACATAATAAAATTGCTGATTGACACCCAATATCTTCAATGATTTTGGTTGTTGTCTTAAGTAAATGGAGTAAAAAGATGAGTAATTTTCTTGATCGCTTACAGTTCTTAAAGAAGAAAACTGGTGAGTTTAGCGATGGTCATGGTGAAACCACCAACGAGAGTCGTGAATGGGAAAACAGTTACCGCCAACGCTGGCAACATGACAAGGTCGTGCGCTCTACCCACGGGGTAAACTGCACGGGTTCATGTTCCTGGAAAATATATGTTAAAAATGGTCTAGTGACTTGGGAAACTCAGCAAACTGATTACCCTCGTACACGACCAGATCTCCCTAACCATGAGCCCCGCGGCTGCCCTCGTGGTGCTAGCTACTCTTGGTATCTCTACAGTGCTAACCGTCTAAAGTATCCTAAGGTTCGTAAACCTTTATTGAAGTTATGGCGCCAAGCAAGAGCAAACCAAGATCCTGTCAATGCTTGGGCATCGATTGTAGAGGATAAGGCGAAAGCTGATTCATACAAGTCAAAGCGCGGCATGGGGGGATTCGTTCGCTCTAGCTGGGATGAAGTTAATGAAATTATTGCAGCAGCCAACGTCTATACCACAAAGACATTTGGTCCAGATCGCGTCATCGGTTTCTCGCCAATTCCTGCTATGTCTATGGTCTCTTACGCTGCCGGAGCTCGTTATCTTTCTCTTATCGGTGGTGTGTGTTTAAGTTTCTACGATTGGTATTGTGACTTGCCGCCATCATCGCCTATGACTTGGGGTGAGCAGACTGATGTGCCAGAGTCTGCCGATTGGTATAACTCCAACTACATTATCGCTTGGGGTTCGAACGTGCCTCAAACCCGTACACCCGATGCTCACTTCTTCACTGAGGTTCGCTATAAGGGGGCTAAAACAGTTTCAATTACCCCTGATTATGCCGAGGTTTCTAAGCTTACCGATGAGTGGTTAAATCCTAAACAGGGTACGGATGCTGCATTAGGTATGGCATTTGGTCACGTTATCTTGCGTGAATTCCACCTTGACAAGCCGAGCGAATACTTCACCAACTATGTACGACAGTATACCGACTTCCCTATGCTGGTGGTGCTTGAGAAGCATGATGATAACTCGCTTAAATCAACGCGATTCTTACGTGCATCAGATCTCGCAGACAACCTAGGTCAGGATAACAACCCTGAATGGAAGACAATTGCAATTGATGAAAATTCAGACGAGTTTGTTTCACCAACGGGGTCTATTGGATATCGCTGGGGTGAGAAAGGTAAGTGGAATATTCAACAAAGGGAGGGCAAGGCAGGTAAAGAAACTAAGCTACAACTCTCTTTGATTGGTGGTGACATATCGCCTGTTTCATTCCCGCACTTTGCCGGTGATGATGCCAATAAGCACTGGGTTTCTTGTGATCAGGACCAAGTACAGGTTCGTAATGTGCCAATTAAGAAGATCACTACCATTGATGGTGAAGAGTTAGTTGTTGCAACGGTATATGATTTGATGATGGCTAACTACGGTCTGGACCGTGGGTTAGGCGGTGAAAATGTTGCTTCTAGCTATGATCAAGATATTCCTGGTACGCCAGCATGGCAGGAGAAGATCACCGGTGTATCTCGTGACAAGGTGATTAAGGTTGCTCGTGAATTTGCTGATACGGCGGATAAGACGCACGGTAAGGCGATGGTTATCGTTGGCGCCGCGATGAATCACTGGTACCACATGGATATGAACTACCGTGGTCTTATCAACATGGTGATGATGTGTGGCTGTGTGGGTCAATCTGGTGGTGGCTGGTCTCACTATGTTGGCCAAGAAAAACTCCGTCCGCAAACGGGTTGGCAGCCTCTGGCATTTGGTTTGGATTGGTCTCGTCCACCACGTCAGATGAACGGCACCTCCTTCTTCTACAACCACTCTTCGCAGTGGCGCCATGAGAAAGTCAGTGTTCATGAGGTGTTATCACCACTGGCCGATAAGTCTGAGTTTTCAGAGCATATGCTCGATTACAACATTAAAGCTGAGCGCATGGGTTGGTTGCCATCAGCACCACAACTTAATATGAACCCGTTACATCTAGCCAAGCAGGCGAAGGATGCAGGTATGGATCCTAAGGAGTATGCGGTTCAGCAGCTTAAGTCAGGTGAATTGAAGTTTGCTTGTGAGGCGCCAGATGCGCCTGAGAACTTCCCTCGTAACATGTTTATCTGGCGTTCTAACTTATTAGGCTCTTCAGGAAAAGGTCATGAGTACATGCTCAAGTACCTACTTGGTACTAAGAATGGCGTGATGAACGAGGATCTTGGTAAGCGAGGTGGATTTAAGCCAGAAGAGGTTGAGTGGGTCGATCAAGGTGCCACTGGTAAGTTAGATCTTGTGACGACGCTCGATTTCCGTATGTCATCGACCTGTATGTATTCCGACATTCTTCTTCCAACAGCTTGTTGGTATGAAAAAGATGATTTGAATACATCGGATATGCACCCATTCATTCACCCACTATCAACAGCGGTCGACCCAGCTTGGGAAGCAAGATCTGACTTTGAGATCTATAAAGGTATCGCAAAAGCTTTCTCTGAGGTTTGTGTTGGACACTTAGGTGAAGAGACTGATTTCGTTACTGTTCCAATGCTCCACGACACCCCTGGTGAGTTAGCTCAACCCTTTGATGTTAAAGAGTGGAAGAAGGGGGAGTGCGATCTGATACCTGGCGTGACTGCACCGAACATGGTGGTGGTCGAGCGTGATTACCCTAATACCTATAAGAAGTTTACCTCCTTTGGACCAGCGCTGGATAAATTAGGTAACGGTGGTAAGGGGATCAACTGGAATACCGATGATGAGATTTTGCTACTTGGCGATCTTAACCATCGCAATACCGATGAAGGGATCAGTGAAGGTCGTCCTATTATTGAGACGGCAATCGATGCTGCAGAAACAATCCTGACTCTTGCGCCTGAGACGAATGGTGCGGTTGCGGTTAAAGCTTGGGCTGCGCTCAGTGAGTTTACCGGTATCGACCATACTCACCTTGCTAAGCCAAAGCAGGAGGAGAAGATACGTTTTCGTGATGTGCAGGCACAACCACGTAAGATTATCTCTTCCCCCACTTGGTCAGGCCTTGAAGATGAACATGTGAGCTACACCGCAGGGTACACCAACGTGCATGAATTAGTGCCTTGGAGAACCATTACGGGCCGTCAGCAGTTCTATCAAGATCATAAGTGGATGCAAGCCTTTGGTGAGCAGTTTGTCTCTTACCGTCCACCTATTAACACTAGAACCATTGATCTTGTTAAAGGCACTAAGCAGAACGGTAATAAAGAGATTGTCCTTAACTGGATCACGCCACACCAGAAGTGGGGTATTCACAGTACTTACTCAGATAACCTGCTTATGCTGACTCTATCTCGTGGTGGTCCGATTATCTGGATGAGTGAGGTGGACGCAAAAGATGCGGGTATTGAGGATAACGACTGGGTTGAAGTCTTTAACGCAAACGGTGCTATCGCTTGTCGCGCTGTAGTATCTCAGCGTGTTAACCAAGGTATGACAATGATGTATCACGCTCAAGAGCGTATCGTCAACGTACCTGGAAGTGAGATGACAGGTACCCGAGGTGGCCACCATAACTCAGTGACTCGTGTAGTGATGAAACCAACCCATATGATTGGTGGCTACGCCCAACAGTCTTGGGGCTTCAACTATTACGGTACAGTTGGTTGTAACCGTGATGAGATGGTTGTGATTAGAAAGATGGACAAGGTTGACTGGTTAGAGGGATCGAACACTGATGACCTGCCACGTCCTTTACCAACCAATCCAGATGAAGCTTAAGGAGTAGGACCATGAAAGTACGTTCTCAAATAGGTATGGTACTTAACCTTGATAAGTGTATCGGTTGCCATACTTGTTCAATTACTTGTAAAAACGTCTGGACCTCGCGTGAAGGTGTTGAATATGCCTGGTTCAACAATGTAGAAACCAAACCTGGGATAGGTTATCCCAAAGAGTGGGAAAACCAAGATAAGTGGAATGGGGGCTGGGAGAGAAAATCTAACGGTGATATCCAACCTCGTATTGGTGGTAAATATCGCGTATTAGCTAGCATTTTTGCTAATCCAGATATGCCAGAGATCGATGATTATTACGAGCCATTTGATTATGACTATCAGCATCTTCACACAGCTCCAGTTGTTGAGCATCAACCTACGGCGCGCCCACGCTCTGTCATCACTGGCAAGCGTATGGAGAAGATTGAGTGGGGGCCAAACTGGGAAGAGATCTTAGGTACTGAGTTCGAAAAGCGTAGTAAAGATAAGAACTTCGATAACATGCAGAAAAATATGTATGGCGAGTTCGAAAACACATTCATGATGTATCTTCCTCGCCTTTGTGAACACTGTTTGAACCCTGCATGTGTTGCATCTTGTCCATCTGGCGCAATCTACAAGCGTGAAGAGGATGGTATCGTTCTTATCGACCAAGAGAAGTGCCGTGGTTGGAGAATGTGTATCTCTGGATGTCCCTATAAGAAGATCTATTACAACTGGAAGTCTGGTAAGTCAGAAAAATGTATCTTCTGTTACCCACGTATTGAAGCGGGTATGCCGACTGTCTGTTCAGAGACTTGTGTGGGCCGTATTCGTTATCTTGGCGTGCTTCTATATGATGCAGATAAGATTAAAGAGGTGGCCTCAACGGCATCTGAAACAGATCTCTATGAGAAGCAGCTTGAGGTGTTTCTTGACCCATTCGATCCAGCTGTCATTGAGCAAGCTCGTAAAGATGGTGTTGCTGACTCTGTCATCCAGGCTGCTCAAAAGTCGCCAGTTTACAAGATGGCGATGGATTGGAAACTCGCACTGCCACTACACCCTGAATACCGCACGTTACCTATGGTTTGGTATATCCCTGCACTTAGCCCAATTCAAAGTGCAGTTGAAGCTGGAACATTAGGTAAAGCGGGTGTGATCCCTGATGTGAAGTCACTGCGTATCCCTGTTAAGTATCTTGCTAACTTGCTGACAGCAGGGGATGAAGCACCCGTTGTCACAGCATTAGAGCGTATGCTTGCAATGCGTGCATATAAACGTGCGGAGAACGTAGAGGGAGTAGAGGACCTCGAGGTGCTTGAGCAGGCAGGACTGACTAAGAAACAAGCCGATGAGATGTACCGTTATCTTGCTATCGCAAACTATGAAGACAGGTATGTGATCCCAAGCGGACATCGTGAGATGAACGTGCCAGAAGCATACGGCGAGAAGAGCGGTTGTGGCTTTACCTTCGGCAATGGATGTAGCGATGGGCAAAATGGCGTCAATATGTTTGGCGGTAAGAAGATCTCCCAGCGCAACGTAATTAAGACTGTTCAGGTTGAGGATTAATTATGTTGCTACTTAAAGTTATTTCACATCTATTGGACTATCCAACTCAGGCACTTTTTGATGCTAAAGATGAATTGCTCTGTGTTGTTGAGCAATCAGATATTAGCGTTGAAACTCAAACTGGGCTTACCGGTTTTATCTGTGAGCTTACTCAGCGAGATCTCTATGATGTGCAGGAGAGCTATGATCTTCTGTTCGATAGAGGCCGGGCGCTGTCTCTGCTTTTGTTTGAACATGTACATGGTGAATCCAGAGATCGTGGCCAAGCCATGGTGGATTTGATGAATGTCTACAAAGCTAATGGCTTTGAAGTGGATTCATCGCAGCTTCCTGATTACATTCCGCTCTATCTTGAGTTTCTCAGCCTGCAAACACCTGAATTCATTCAGGAGTGGCTAGGGGATATCAGTCATATATTGACCATGCTCTCAGAGCGACTTAAAGAGCGTGATTGTTATTACAAGGTGCTGTTGGACTCACTTATTGAGGTGTCTGGTGTTGAGGTTGAACGTGCTGAAATTGCGCAAGCGGTGAGCAAAGAGGAGCGTGATGATACTGTTGAAGCCATAGATAAAGAGTGGGAAGACAGGGAGATCCGTTTTGATGATCCCGCTGTTGGTCAATGTCCTAGTGCGGGAATACAACAATCGCAAAACGCTTTGGATCCAAATACGGTTCATCAGGTACCCATTAAGTGGCACGAGGCTGACGCCGCACAAGTGTCTGGATTGTAGGAGATTATTATGTCAAATTTCAATTTTTTTCTGTTTGGGATCTATCCCTTTATCGCCCTGTCGGTGTTCTTTATTGGCTGTTGGATAAGGTATGACCGTGAGCCGTATAGCTGGAAAGCTGACTCGAGTCAGCTACTGGATCAAAAAGGCTTCTGGGTTGCAAGTAACATGTTTCATATCGGGATTATCTTTATTCTCGGTGGTCACTTTGTGGGATTGTTAACGCCTGAGTCAATCTATCACCACTTTATCTCAAGTCCTGATAAACAGCTTCTGGCCATGGTCAGTGGTGGTTTCTTTGGCGTTATCTGTTTAATCGGATTAGTGATGTTGATAAAACGTCGTCTGAATAACCCAAGAGTTAGAGCTACATCCAGACGTTCTGATATTGTGGTGTTGTTTATGTTACTGATCCAATTGGTATTGGGTCTATTAACTATCGTGGCTTCTATGGGGCATCTCGATGGCTCTGTGATGATCTTGTTAGCGACTTGGACGCAGAGTATTGCGACTTTCCAAGGTGTTCAAGCTGCAGAGGCGATTGAATCGGTGAACTTTATCTATAAGCTGCATATTTTGGTTGGCTTAACTTTGATAATGATCTTTCCGTTTACTCGTTTAGTTCATGTTATCAGCGTGCCGGTTAAATATTTTGCGAGAAGCTATCAACTGGTTCGTCAACGTTAATTAAAAAGTGAGATGTAAATGATATCAATTGAATAGAGGTAGATGAGTTGTTTATCTCTATTTAATTATTTCTTAACTATTTAAATGTTACTAACTCTTATTTTAAATTAAATGTTACTGCTGTTGTTAAGTGCTTTGATATAAGCGTAAGTTGATATTTATAAATGCAGTTATATTTAATCAACAATTACCAGAAGAGTCCTAATTATGAGTTCATGTGGTTCAAATCAGTCTACAATCCCGTCAAAAGAGAGGTTGCCCGTTATCTCTGTCAATGGAAATCCGATAGAGGAGACACTACTTGCAAATGAACTTCAGTATCATCCCCACAGTGAGTTTGATGTTGTTGTTCAAAGAGCTGGCCAAGCGTTAGTCGTTCAAGAGTTATTGCTACAACAAGCGGTTAAATCAGGGATAGATGTTACAGGAGATAATGAGGAGGCTGGAGTTCAGCAGTTACTAAAAACGCAGGTTAAGTATGATGATCCTAAAGAGGATGACTGTTTGCGCTATTTTAATAACAATCGCCACAAGTTCACGACAGCACCGCTGATGGAGGTTGATCATATTTTGTTGGCTGCGGCCAATGACGATCTTGATGCAAGAGATGATGCTAAGAGTGATGCAATGGACATTATCTCTACCTTAAAAAACGATCTTAAACTGTTTGGAGAATTAGCTAAGCACCACTCGGTATGCCCTTCAAAAGAGACTGGTGGTTCCCTTGGTCAGATAAGTAACGGTCAAACTGTGCCAGAGTTTGAGCGCCAGTTGATGATGTTACCTGAAGGCTTGGCAGAGAAACCACTTGAGTCACGTTACGGTCTTCATGTGGTGAATGTTGCACGAAAAGTGGAGGGAAAAGCACTAGATTACCCTATGGTTCAAGATAAAGTTCGGGGCTATCTAGTTCACCGCGCTTCTCACTTGGCAATCCAGGCTTATATTCACGGCTTAGTGGAAGAGGCTGATATTCAGGGGATAGAGGTCAGCTTCTCTGATAAGAATATGCATGTGTGATAGTGGATATTGCGTTGTCTAGGAGAGCAAATCGCTCTCCTTTTTTATGAGTAATAATACCAATCAGTATAAAGATTTGATCGCTCAGCGAGAGTTTAGCGGTTCTGAGGCAAGGCAACGAGTGAAGAGCATAGTTATTCTACGGTTAAGCTCGTTAACGCAGTATCAGAACCGCTAAAACTCGCCTGTAAGGAGTGTTTTTGGCTGCCTACTTCTGCGTTGAATGAACTTACAAGGGAACAACCATTACATCATCCATTCGCCTTGAATTAGTTTGCCAAAAGACACTCTGAGTAGATCAACTTCTTATACTGATTGGTATAACTGTCTGATTAATCAATGACAAATGGATTTTTCTCCCTGAAGGTTGCGACTGCCATGGCGATAGAGAGTAAAATGATGGCATTAAAAAAAACTGGGACAATAATAAAGTAGTAACCCAGTTCATGGACGTTAGCGCCGCCAATCACAGCCGTGACTGCGGTTGCTCCTCCTGGTGGGTGCATACAGCCAGTGTTATGCATCAGTAGCATGGCAACACCTATGGCAACGGATGAGGCCAGTATTGGATTTGGAATAAGATAATAGGCACTGATCCCGATAAAGGCAGAAATAAGGTGGCCGCCGACTAAAGGCCAAGGTTGGGAGACTGGACTGTGAGGTATACCGAAAATTAGCATAGCTGATGCACCTGTGGAGGCTAAGATCATCGGCATATTATCGGCTTCGAGAATACTATTACTGAAAAATGAGGCGCACAAGGTCGCAAAAAAAGCACCTATGATGGAGGCGAAAACTTCCCTGTTCGACATAGATTTCATTGGCATAAGAGATAAGTTATTATCTGTTTAAAATATCAGCATAGCAGTCTTGATTAGAAACACAATAGCGCTAAATAAAACATAGGGTTACAGGTTAGCGACTGATAAGTATGGCCTTTTAGCCATGGGATTCTAGTTGGATTGGATTTTCATCTCTATCGAAAATCACATATCGGCCGACTCCATTTCCTGTTTCAATATCGTTCGCCATCTTGTTTAAGAAAGGCTCCGCTTCCTCTGTTGTAGGAGCGATACCATTATCACCACTTAAACTGGCCACAAAGACAAAATTCCACTGCTTTGCGATTGAATCCGCCTCTTTGACTAATGCATCAAAAGAGCTCAATTCTGAGGGGAGTTTATCGACACACATAACAGGAGAGATGGTACCCCTTTGGTGTTTCTTACTTTTTTTAGGGTTTGTTGCTTCTGCATCAGCAAATAAAAAAAGTAGACGTTGAGGAGCCGATTGTTCGGATGTCATCTGTAATAACTCTTTAAACATTTTAATCATGAATACTCACCGTTATTTTTGTTTATTATGGAAGACCTAAAATATAATTAGTGACTACCACCTATTGTATATATGAATATATCATCCTTGATGTCTCTGTTATTATAGTTAACAGATAGGCTTATTTATTGATCGAAACAGGGTTAAAGCTAGATAAATTAACTTTTCCACCTTTATATTTTAATTCGTTATTATTAGCCCTGCTTAAACATGGCAACCACCAAGATCAGCATTAATATCCAAAATCCTGAGAGAAGTTGCCAAAATAATACCTGGCTCTTATTCTTTTTAGCCTTAGGATCGTCCCTTAAAAAAATGGGGTTTGGGTTCCTTAAGTCCGTTAAGAAATCATCGATAACTTCATAACGCTCCTCTAAGTCGAAGGCGACTCCTCGTTGGAGTGTTCTATCAAACCAGATAGGAATAATGGGGTTCACGTCACTGGCAGGGATATAACGAAGGCGGTCATACTCGAAGGCCGTTTGGCACTCCTCTATCTTGTCACCATAGGGGAGCTTTCCACAAAAGAGTTCGTAGCAGATAGTCGCTAGGGCGTAGAGATCCCCCTGTATTCCCGTGTTTTTTCCTAACAGGTATTTAGGATCTGAGTAAGTGGCTGTGCCGAGGACACCTTCATGATCCAGTGGCACAAAAATCTCTGCGACACCAGCAACAAAAACAGATCCAAAATCGACAATTTTTATCTCATTGTCCTGATTAATGAGTATATTCGCTGGTTTTAAGTCTTGATGTATGGTTTCCATTTTATGGAACTCACTCAAGCCTTTTGCCACCTTTTCGATAATGGATATGGCTATTTTAGGTTTAGGGAAGTGGTTTTGTTTCATCCACTTATCTAAAGAAACTCCATGGACATACTCCATTAAATAGTAGAGACAAGTTCTGGGGCGTTTCTGCTCAATGATCTTAACGACGTACTCACTGTGTATCCGCTTTCCTATCCACTCCTCTTGAATAAACCTATCGATATACCCTGTATCCTCCTCAAAAGTGACTGAGGGGGTTTTCATGACGACTCTCTCGCCAGTTTCGCTGTCCTCAACAAGGTAGAGTTGGCTGCGGCTACTGGCAAACAACTCCTCCATGATCTGATATCCATCGAGGATCACGCCAGGCTCGAGAGGAGGAGGAAAAGGGAGCCGAGTGAGTTTTGTGTTGTAATCATTGAGGCTTTCATTAGGTAAGCCTGTGATATGGGCAATGACGCCACTGATGTTATCATCACTGCCATTATCTAAGGCAAGTGCAGCAAGTTTGTCTATCTTCTCCTGCTCTGTAAGCTGGGAGGAGAGCACCTCTATCAATACAGCTTCATCGACAAAGTCGTGTATGCCATCAGATGTGGCTAATAATATGTCACCAGTTTCAAGATCGACTGAGCCGTAGTCAATCTGCAGACAGTTATCCATTCCTACGGCACGAGCAAGGAAGGTTCTACCAGTCCCAATACTGGCAACATGATCTCGGGTCAGTTGGGTTAGCTTCCCATCGCGTAGCAGGTAAGCACGACTGTCACCCACATGGAAGAAGTGGCAGGTTCTGGATTTAATCACCATGCCAGTAAAAGTGGTCAGGTAACCTTTCTCCTCATTGGCAAACTCATGACTGCGTTTGAAGAGGGTAATATTGATACTAGAGAGTAGTTTTTGACCTGCGTGTTTAACCGACCAAGTCTCAGGTGTGGGATAGTAGTCATTGATAAAGCGTGTCACCGCGGTGGCGCTAGCAGCTTTGCCAGCCTCGGCGCTGCTGACACCATCGGCAACGACTAACAAGATCCCCTTATTGTCGAGTAGTCTTGTCTCATTGGGCACAAAAAAACCAACAGCATCCTCATTTATCTCTTTCAGGCCTTGTTGAGTATGGCTAGCAAGATCAATATTTAAACTGTTGGTTATTTGCATATTTTGCTCATTTTTAGTTTAGGCAAAGAGTAAACACATTATCAGCTCAGCTAAAAAGCTGGCAAGCTGTGTAAATTAGTTCACATCAATAAGTTCCACCGTTCCATCTTCGTTCACCTCTGCCATATGTCCCTTAGGCTCATTAAGGAACATGGTTGCGATAAAGATAAACAGAGCCGAGCCTGATATGACCAAGAAGAAGGTGCTGTAATCTACAAAAGATAAAACCGTTAGATAGGTTACTGCACCTACATTGCCGTAGGCACCTGCCATACCAGCAATCTGGCCTGTCATGCGGCGTTTGACCAGTGGCACTATGGCAAATACAGCGCCTTCACCTGCTTGAACGAAAAAGGAGCAGAGCATAGTTGCCATCACGGCTAGGGGGATAAACCAGCCGCCATCGACTTGACTGAGTATGGCATAACCAACAGCTAAGCCGCCGACTAAGATCATCAAGCTCTTGCGTCGTCCAAACTTGTCACTAAACCAGCCTCCAGTTGGGCGGGCAACCAAGTTCATAAAGGCAAAGCCTGAGGCCAGTAACCCCGCTTTTACTGGATCTAGCCCATCAAATGTTTCTAAGAAAAACAGAGGCAGCATGGAAACTACCGCAAGCTCAGAGCCGAAGGTAACAAAGTAAGCAACATCGAGAATGGCAACTTGTTTAAACTCATACTTCTCAATGTTAGGCACACCATGGGTCAGGTTCTCCTTATTGACTCGCCAGATGGAGTTAACCTGAATAAAAAATAGCACCAAGAGTGACGCCCACATGATGTACATGGTTTCAGTGGTGAATAGGTTTACCCCTGTTGGTGATAATTTCCAAGCCAGCACGGCGAGGGCGATATACATGGGGATATTCATAAATAGATAAAAGTAGAAGTCTTTCCAACTTGTGACCTCCAAACCACCAGATTTTTTAGGTTTAAAGTAGGTGGAGCCTTTTGGTGTGTTACGGGCTGCAATGTAGAAGAATATGCCGTATAGACCTGCTAAGATCCCGGTGCACGCTAAGGCGTAGCGCCAACCATCATCACCACCAAATGCGTAGGCTAACGTTGGCAGAGACATTGCCGCAGCGGCAGAGCCGAAGTTCCCCCAGCCACCATAGATCCCCTCGGCAATGCCGACCTGTTTAGCTGGGAACCACTCACCCACGAGTCGAATGCCAATCACAAAGCCGGCGCCCACAAAGCCTAAGAGAAACCTGAACAGGGCTAACTGTTCAAAACTTTGGGCCATAGCAAAACCGAGACAGATAAATGAGGAGATGATGAGTAAGCTACTGTAAATAATTCTTGGACCGTATTTATCAACTAAGATCCCGACCACAATGCGAGCAGGTATGGTAAGCGCAACGTTTAAGATGAGTAGGGCTTTTACCTGAGCACTGGTTAGGTCGAACGCTTCCTTAATAAATACCATTAAGGGGGCGTGACTAAACCAGACGACAAAAGACAAGAAAAAAGCGAACCATGTTACATGAAGCATTTTTATTTTTGGATCTGCAAAATTGAGCAGATTCATTTTTCCTTCGTTTGACATTTTATTAGCTCCAACATCTGATGTTGCGAAAATATAGGTGATTTGTGAATCCGTTTAGTGTGCTCTTATGACAGGAACTCTTTATTGACTTGTATCAAAAATGGTCAGTTTTTTTGACCTGAGTAGGGTTTTTACCGTTAACTTACGGCTGAATATGGGGCTGCTTTGATCTAGATCATCTTAATTTTTGGACGGAACCGAAAAGAAAAATGGAATTTTTGCAGAGGAAATGACAAGAGGTTTAATTTTTACCTATTTAGGTATACCTCATGGTGGGTAGTTTGAACTGCCTTGAAACCTGCTTCGTGTCAGGGTTTACAGTTTCTTCTTGATCTGTTTGAAGAGACGTAAAAACAGTTTTGAAATCTTTTTTTGACCCTCTTTGGTAAGAGGTTGGTATTTTAGTGCAATGTAATATTGGGTGAAGAGTGCAAATTCATTAGCAAGGGAGGGCATGGCTAACTCAACTCTTTTACCATAATCAAGGGGTCCCTCATCTAGCCTTCTTTCTAAACCTTTACCACTTAGTTTGTTGCATATCTGTGTGTACTTTGTTGCGTGCTGTTCGCCGCGTTGACGAAAAGTGAGTAGACCAGCACTATACGCAATAGTGAGACCGATGAGTGATATTGCTATCAACATAAACAGGGACATCTTCTGTTTAGTCACCCCTCCGAGCAACTTTTGAAGCACGCGTTGCTGTTTATTGCTGTCGAAACCGAGCACCCAAACACTCCAGTAATAATCCATACTGGCTAAGGAGAGCCTTAGTTTATTCAGCAGAGGAAACTCTCTTAATCTTAATGGACTAAAGGGGCTATCTAACAGATAACTTGATTCAGGCTGAAAGATGGCATCAAACCCCTCTAAAACACGCTGTGGTGCGATCATCGCGGTTGGATCAAACCTAACCCAGCCTTTACCCTCTAACCAAACCTCTGCCCAAGCGTGTGCCATATATTGATAAACACTCAGATATCCTGCTTGCTGGTTCCACTCCCCCCCCTGATAGCCTGTGACGAGTCTGGTTGGAATGCCGGTTTTTCTGGCGATAAAGGTGAAAGCACTGGCGTAATGAACACAAAAGCCTGCTTTGTTTTCAAAAAGAAAATCATCAATCTGTTGCGGTCCGACTCGAGGAGGTGAGAGTGTGTAAAAGTAATCCCCCTGATTGAAGTAGTTCATTAGCGCATTTAGCCTCTGAAGCGGGTCTGGGTACTCCTGCATCAATTGATTGGCAAAGGCTTGGGTTTTTAGGTTGCTTGCTTCTGGTAGTGAGAGGTTTATCTGTTTCACTTTATCATCGAGAACTGGACTCATGGGGGACTTGAGGTAGGATTGAACTCGGTAGCGGTATTGCTGATCGACAGAGCGTTTTGCATAGAGGCGGTAATCGGGCAGATTACTGATGTTACTGTCATCACTAAAGGCAACATCGAGTCCATATAGCCAGTTTTGATAGCTAGGCTCTGCGATAACACTATAATTGACTGGATTTCCTAAAGGGCGGGCTCTACCAGAAACAGTAAATTGAACATCTTTCTCTATCTGTTTAATACTCTTATGTTGAGTCCAAACTTTGCCATTATAATCCTCCATTACTAGTGCACGCCAGTACAGGAGATGATTGGTGGGAGGAGACCTATCAAATTCGGCGCGAAATGCCAGAGATGCTGAGCGGGTGAGTTTCTCAATATCCCCAAAACTGACTTGATCTGATAGCCCCGTTGTTGCGGAGCTGTTTTGTGGCACCATCCACAGGGGAGGGAGTTTAGGGAGTACAATAAAAAGTAGGGCTGCCAGAGGTAGGCTCTGTATGATGAGTTTACTCCCCATTAAAGCCGTCTCTTTTAGCTTATTGCCCTCATGGTACAGACTAACCAGCACGCAAGTATTGATGGTGGTAACAAGGCCCAAGATTAATGTGTAGATGATAGATTGCTGGTTGATAAAGGTAAGGGCAATAAGGAAGTAGCCCACCAAGACAACCGTTCTTACATCTCGCCTTTTTCTCATCTCTATGTATTTCAGCGCATAGCCTAAAACAAGTAGATTGATCAGCCCGTTCAATAAACCTATGCTATTGATAATTAAGGCGAGGGTGATGGCTGAGCCTAAGGCTAAGAGGGTGACTAAATAGCGTGGTGGTTTGGCGACTTTACCGATAAATATGCCCAGTCGCCATAGTAGACAGATCCCGCATATGGCCATTGTCCATGGGGTGAGCTTCTCATACAGAGGGAGCAAGATTGCTACATTTGCAAGCAGCAACCATAACAGGCTATGCCGGGAGATGATCTCGCTGTGCTCACTGCTCATGTTCGTGTCTCAGGCTTAGCAGGTACCAGAGCAAGTGCCTGAAGGCAACTTATCCTGTGAGCTTCCCCATCAGCAGGTTGGATGGTTCTCTCCCCAAGTTGTAGACCGAAGATCTGCCCCTTTTCACTTAATCTATCTACTGAGTGTGTCAGTTGACTCAATCTGCTCTCAAGAGAAGTTGGAGAAAAGTCGGTTAACGACAGCCATTGTGGCTCTCCCTGTGGCTGTTGAAACTCCTTGGTTAACATCCCTCTTCCTTGAGCGAGTTGTTTCCAAGCTACCTGTTTAAGAGACTCACCTGGGATATGTTGCCTTAAGCCTTTGAATTCATCCACGCCAGGGATATGGCCCCCTTGGTCATCGGCAACATAATCTTGCTCACTGTCAAGGTGGGAGAGTCGCTCATTCGCTTCTAACGGCGCTGCATAGACAATGTGTTCATTGTCTAGATCTACATGTGACCACGCTCTGCATAATCCAAGTGGGTAGCGGGATTCAATTTTAAGTCTTCCCGGTGATACTCTTCCCCTGCGCTCATTGATAAAAGGGATAAGTGAAGTACTGGCTTCATTGGTGACTTTTTTAATGACCTTTATTTGATTATTTGGGTAATTGAGTAGCACTTCATATTGCGGTTGGCTGGCATATAAACGAACTGGAAACACTAAAGTGTCTCCGGCATAGGCTTGGGGAGACAAGGTTGAGGAGATAGTCATGCCTGCTAAGTTTCGGTAGCTGTAGATGATGCAGGTATTAAAGACGCTTAGTAGCAGTAGGCTTAACCCTATGACTAAGTTGTTTTGGTAGTTTGTACCAAAAAGAAAAAGCAACAAGACTAATGTTAGCCATAAGAGTCCAAACCCTGACGGTAGTATAAAGACACTTCTATGGGCCAAGGTCACTTTCGTCGCAGCAGGAAGTCGACTGTTTAGCCATTGGTTAAACCATTGCTTTAATTTTCCTGGTTTTCTGCGATTACTTACCATAATTTTAATGTGAAAAATTAAAGAATTGGATTGATATTGCTAAGGATTTTTTGCGATATCGCTTCACCTTGCTGCTGACTACTACTGCGGATCCTGTGTTCGGCAACCGATGAAAATACCGCTTGGACATCTTCGGGAACCAGATAAGTTCGACCTTGAATAAAAGCCCAAGCTTTAGCTGCTTGCAGTAGTGCTTTACTGGCTCTTGGTGAAAGGCCAAAGCCCTCTTTTTGGACTCGTGATGCATCAATTAGCGCCAGTATATAGCCAAGTAGGGCATCGGAAGCACTAACTTTGTCTACCATCTGTTGCTGTTCAATCAGTTCAAGTTGGGTGATACATTGAGGTAGAGTTGTGATCTGTGGCGATTGGACATAGCTTTTCAGCATCTCAAGTTCTGCATCTGCAGAGGGGTAACCAATGGAGAGCCGCATCATAAAGCGATCGAGTTGTGATTCAGGTAGGGGAAATGTCCCTGATTGCTCACTAGGATTTTGGGTTGCAATAACAAAGAAGGGGTTAGGCAGCGGGTGAGTTACCCCATCAACGGTGATCTGGTGTTCAGCCATGGCTTCAAGAAGTGCACTTTGGGTTTTTGGGCTTGCACGGTTTATCTCATCGGCTAAGATCATCTGTTTAAAAATGGGCCCTGGGTGGAAAATAAACTGTGATTGTTCGCTGTCGAATATGGAGACACCTAAAATGTCAGCAGGTAGCATATCACTGGTGAACTGAACTCTTTGATAACTCAGGCCTAGGGTTTGTGCTATGCCGTGAGAGAGACTGGTTTTACCCATTCCAGGGAGATCTTCGATAAGCAGATGCCCTTTTGCCAGAATGCAGGTGAGGGCCAGCTTTATCTGATCCGGCTTGCCCAAGAGTACCATTTCGAGTTGTTTGATGATCTGGGATAGATTTTGCTGTGTCATCTGATTCCTTACAGCGGTTATCATTTATTAACTGTCTGATAAATCAACTATGAGCCAAAGTTTGACTAGGATCCAGTTTAGTTTCATTTATCTTCTTTTATCCCCTTATCTCCTCTTTTTCTGCTGATATTTGCGGGATTAATTTGACAGAAGTCGGTGTTTTGACGAATTGATCTTTGAATAGAAAGCCCTGAACGAGATCTATCTGCAGTTGACGGGCAAGCTCAAGTTGCTCTTCTGTTTCTATCCCTTCCAAAACCGTTAACTTATTGCTGTTTTTTGCAAACTGAATAAGGGCTTTTATCAGATTAAGTTCATCTTGTGATGTTTTATTAAACCAGTCGATATCAAACTTAAGCGTATTGACCTGACTCAAAAGGTCAAGGGAGATCATTGAGTGTGGTGCGCCTATATCATCGAGTGCAACTTTAATCTGTTTAGCTTTAAGTTGTGATAGCAGTTTACTCGATAGCCTAGCATCGTTAATGCAAGTGTTTTCTATCAGCTCAACTGTGATCTCCTCACGAGATGCAAGCAGTAGAAGTAGTTCATCGAAGTTGTACTCAGCCGCATGGGGATCTAGGTTGATAAAGAGGGGATAGGTTAAATTTGAGTGACGGATCTGAAATACTTTTGCCTTGTACTCAATGACAGAAAGTAGCTGCTCCTCTTTATGGAGTTGCTCAAAGACAATATTAGGTGGTGTGCTATTGCCGTGGTCATCATTAAACCGAGATAGCGCTTCATATCCAAAAACATTTAAGCTTTTGCTGTCTATCAGAGGCTGGTATTCAGCACTTAAGTAGAGTCTATCGAGTGGGATCATAAATGTGAGGTACTCTTAAACGAAATAATTATTATTCACATTCTAGTTTAAGAGTCTAAAACTTTTACCTTAATAGGGTCTGATCGCTAGATTTTTCAACAATTATTTGAAGTTAGGCTAATGAAAGCGATAAATTTTCCATTCATTAGCCTATCAGTGAGATTGTAATAGTTAATATTAGTATTTGTAATTGAGCTCTTCAGCTGAAAACAGTTCAGGGGGTTTGTTTTGCTTAATCTGATAGATAACCCGATAACTTAATACTGCTTGCACATATTCGCGAGTTTCTGTGAAGGGAAGTGACTCGATAAACGCGATCACATCTAATTGACCATTGGACTCTTTAAGCCAACGTTTTACCCTGTGTGGGCCAGCGTTATAGGCGGCCGTTGCAAGTACTCGATTATTGTTAAACTGCTTGAGTAGTGAAGAGTAGTAGGCACTGCCAAGGGGGATATTTGTATCTGGGTGATACAAGCTTCGTGTTCCCTTGTACTTGAGTTTATACCTTTTTGCAGTCTCTTTTGCTGTTGCTGGCATAAGCTGCATCAGGCCTCGAGCACCAACACCTGAGGTTGCGTATGGATAAAAAGCACTCTCTCGTCTGGCGATAGCCCTTATCTCATCGATATCGACCTTATATCGCTTGCTGGCTTTAACGAACTCATTATCTGCTGCATAGGGAAAACGGATTGTCATGTCGTTCCACAACTTTCCTTGAATGCTGGCTTGTACGCCCAAAGAGTGCCACTGATTTTTTAATGCTAACACTGCGTACTCTTTCTGCATGGCTTTGTCATGTCTACTGAGCATAAGTACCCATTCAGCTCTGGCATCAATATTTTTATCCAGTGCAAGGAGCTCAATAACTCTCGCTAGCCCTTTATCCAGATTGAGTGCTTGATGATGTGTGGGATCACTGACTGATAAGGTATCTTGCAACTGGTATTCTGAGTCCAGTTTATCGGCTGCTGAAAAACCGTAAAAGTTGCGCTGCTGGCTTAGATTTTCTAGGTTTGTCGGATCGAGATTGCCTTTTCTGTCCGCATCTCTGGCTAGCCAATATTGCCACCTTGATTTAGCCTTTTTTTGCTCACTAAGCTGAGGTAAGTAGCTGCTTATAGCTTGCTGATCATTTTCGCGAATGGCCCATCTGAGTCTAAGTTCAACCAGATCGTCACTATCTAGCAGAGGCAGCATGGTATCGACAAAGGTTTTTAATCCATCATCTTGACGGATCACAGCTCGTCTAACTAAGTAACGGCTCAGTTTTCTACCTTGATAGTCACTGAACCTATCCGCTTTTTGGTAGCTGGCGTACAACTTTACAGCTTGCTTTAGATCTTTTCTGGATAACTTTCGCAGACCAGCATCGACAATATCTGCGTAGATCTTTGCCGATGATGAAAAGGTGCGAGTATGGCGTAGACTTCTTGGATCTTTATAGACACTCAGCAACTTTTTGGCCGCTTTTTGCTGCGTCGTTATCTTACGTGACAGATAGGTTAATAAGCCATATTGATTCGCATTAAAGCTTAATAACATGCGTGACCAGATCAACTCTTGGGTGATCTCGCCAGTCTTCCCCCAGGCTTTAAATAGTGGGTCACACTCTTTAGGTCGTGATTTTCCATATAACCAAAGTGACTTTGCGCCTTTGTACGCCGCTGTTTTATCGCCTTGTGAGAGCTGAGCTCGGTAGAAATAGCATTGTAGGGTGACGCTTTTCGGTGAGTTTGGACTGACTGCTAAAAAGTCACTCCAGCGTTTTTGGGCGCCGGCGCGATTGAGGTAACGGTATCTGGCGGTATTATAAAGAGGGGTATGTTTAAACTGCTTGATGGCTTGTTCGGCCTGTTTGCCTTTAAGGGTTAAGATGTTATTGATATCGGCATGAAAATCGAGATAGATATTTAGGGGGTAATCATCCAGTTTTGCTCTTAAGCGGGTGTAGGTTTCGGTTTGACGTTTATCCAATGCCTTACGTGCATCAAGGTAGGTTTGCTGCTCTTGGGTAAGTGGTGCACTGTGAGCTAGATTGATAACAGCTAAACATAAAAAAGCACATTGCAGCGCGATTAAGCGCGGCACATGAGATAAAACCTGCTTGAAAGTGTTAATCAACCGCATCTACATCTTCCTTAAAATATCCATATTCTTTGACGGTCAAGCGAGTGTATTAGTTCAACGGCTTGTCATCTAATTGGTAGTCAGATAGGGCTTGATCTAGCATACGTTGATCAATTTTTTTACTGGTATCAACACCTAGCTGCTGCATCTGATGCGCCTGCTTGATTAAGTTTCCTTTACCGCTGGAAAGCTTATTCATGGCATTTGAGTAGCTTTTTTCCGCTCCATCAATGGCTCTACCTAACTTTTCCATGTCTTCGATATAACCACAAAGTTTATCGTATATCTTGCCTGCTTGCTTGGCGATCTGTTGTGCGTTTTGGTTTTGGTATTCATAACGCCAGATATTGTTGATTGTTCTCAGTGCAACGAGCAAGTTTGTCGGGCTGACGATCATGATATTTTGTTCTAATGCATAGTTCACTATACTTGGGTCGTGCTCAAGCGCCAGAAGGAATGCAGGCTCTAGAGGAATAAACATAAGCACATAGTCAAGGCTTGTTAGTCCATGGAGCTTTTGGTAGTCCTTGTTACTTAGACCTTTTATATGGCTACGAACCGAAATTACATGTTCTTTAAGAGCCTGTTTTCGTACCTCTTCCTCATCACTGTTAAAGTAACGCTCGTAGGCGATTAGGGACATTTTGGCATCAATAACCACATCTTTATTTTCTGGAAGATGAACAACTACATCGGGCTTAAAGCGTTTGCCGTCATCGTTTTTAAGGTCGGTTTGAGTGTCGTATTCATGCCCCTCTCGCAGACCACTCTCCTGTAAAACACGCTCTAAAATGACCTCTCCCCAGTTCCCTTGTTGTTTATTATCGCCTTTTAATGCATTGGTTAGATTAACGGCATCACGGCTCATCTGCAGATTGAGTGCTTTTAATGACTCAAGTTGGTGGTTAAATGCACTTCGTTGTGATTGTTCATTGGTATAGGATTCGCTAACCTGTTTTCTAAAACCCTCGAGTTGTTGCTTAAAGGGGGCAAGTACTGAGTCGAGTTGATTTGTGTTTTGATGTTGGAACTTTTCCGAACGCTCCTCAAATATTTTGTTCGCGAGGTTTTCAAATTGAGTATTTAACCTCACTTCAGCACTTTCCAGCAGTGCGAGTTTATCTTCTAGCGCTTGCTGCTCCGCTTCAAATTTGACCCTAAGGGTTTGTTGCATGGCGTTAGATTTAGATAATGCAAGCTGGGCTTCCATCAGTTTACGTTGGATCTCTTTGAGCTGAAGTTCTAAACCACTGCAGCGCTCAGCATCAGCTTGTGCCTTTCCTAAGGCGGATAATTGCTGTTCAAGCTTGAATTGTAGCTGTTCCTGTTGCTGCTCTTTTTCACATAAAATGGATTCTTTATGTTGTAGATCCTGCTGATACTGCTCTATCTCCTGTTGATGGATATCATTCAGGTGCTCTTTAGATAGCTCCCAGCGGCGCCGGGTTAGTTTTTGGTTTAATAGCGCACCAATTAAAAGTGAAAGGAAAGCGACCGCGATAAGTGCGGCAATTTGGGGAGCTGTAAGAGTAATATCTATGGGCATGGGAAGATGGCCTTGGTCAGAAAGAGGGTTAAGATTCGCATTTCGACACGGCTTCTTCAAGTCGGATGAGCGTAAATGAATAACTCTTAATCGTATGTTGTTATTGTGTTACGTAACTGGGCCGTTATTACTAATAAATGGAGGGTGTTGGGAGCTATAATAGAGAAGGATAGTTTTTACAGTACTTGAGTTATTAGTTTAAGTGTCAACTAACTTGAAATTGATCTGATGTTTAAGCGGTCTGTATATACCCAAGCGACCTCAAGATGCTCGTTTCAGAGCTCCCGTAGGATTGCTGAACAAGGCAGTGATTGAGGATAATGGTTATTCCCTTGTTGATATCACTAACGCAGTGCAGGGATTCTACGGGAACTCCCGAAGGGCATGGCGAGAAGCAACATTTTTCTGTGTTATGAAATATTGAATTAGAATAACTAGTCCTACTATTTCATGCCTTGAACTCTGTCACTTTTCGACATGCTGAATCCTGCATCTTGAAGTTGTTTGGGTATAAAATTAAAAGGGGTATTCAATGCATTTTATAAAAAGACCATCTTGGGACACAGTTAAGAGTTCAGATATCACCCCTGAATCTGTGTTTAATGACCGACGAAATATAATCAAAGCCTTAGGCTTAGGGGCTATAGGAGCGAGTATTCCAGGGCAAGTTCAGGCTGGTATTTTTGACCTGTTCGGTAAGAGTCAACCCAGTACGCCTTTTATTACTAGTCCTTTGGCATTTACCGTCAATAAAGGCTTTGAGTTGAGTGAGGCTAAAACCCCATTTTCAAAGGTATCGACTCATAATAATTTTTACGAATTTGGTACAAGTAAGTCTGATCCCGTGGAAAATTCACAGGGATTAAAGGTGGATCCTTGGTCTCTGGTGATCGATGGGGAGGTTGATAACCCCATAACATTAGGCTTTGAAGATCTTACTAAGATGATGGCGCTGGAAGAACGAACTTACCGTTTACGTTGTGTCGAGGCCTGGTCTATGGTCGTTCCTTGGGTGGGATTTCCTTTGGCTGCATTATTGAAAAAAGTGGGAGTTAACAGCAGAGCAAAATATGTGGCTTTTGAGACCCTGTTTGATCCGGATCAGATGCCTGGACAGAAAAGTCGCTTAATGGGAGGGGGGATCCATTATCCCTATGTTGAAGGTTTAACCTTAGCTGAAGCGATGAATGATCTATCTTTCTTAGCTGTGGGTTTATATGGAAAAAGCTTGCCACCTCAAAATGGGGCGCCCATTAGGTTAGTGGTTCCTTGGAAATACGGCTTTAAAAGCATTAAATCTTTAGTTCGGATCCGAGTCATGGATAAGCGTCCACCAACAAGCTGGAATCAACTTGCTCCACAAGAGTATGGTTTTTATGCCAATGTTAATCCCGATGTTGATCATCCGCGTTGGTCTCAAGCAAGTGAAAGACGAATTGGTGAAGGAGGTTTATTTTCTGCAACACGAATTAAAACTCGTCCATTTAATGGTTATCAAGAACAGGTCGCAGATCTTTATCGAGATTTAGATTTAAGAAGAAACTATTAATATCCATTTAGCTTGCTTTGTGGTCCAAAGCAAGCTTCTCTCGTTTTGGAGTGATAATGCGCTTAACAATGAAGCACTTATTTTGGTTAAAGCTGGCTATCCACTTGTTAGCCATTTTACCTGTCGTTTATTTAATTCTATTAATTATTTTGGATAAAGCGGGAGGCGATCCTGTTCAATATATCATCCATTACACAGGTATAGGTGCGTTAAATACTTTAGTCATACTTTTATGTATCTCACCAATAGCACGTAAGTTTAAACAAGGTGTCTTGATACAGACTCGCCGAGTCATTGGGCTTTATGTATTTGCTTATGCAAATTTGCACATTTTTGCATTTATTAGTTTAGACCTATTATTTGCATGGTCATTACTATTTGAGGAAGTAGTAAAAAGACCTTATATATTAGTAGGAGCAGTTTCATATATTATTTTGTTTTTATTATCTATTACTTCATTTAAAGCTTTGAGACGAAAGATGGGAAAACGTTGGCAGCAGTTACATAACCTTGTATATCTTTTGGCACTGCTCGTTCCAATTCATTTTTACTGGTCTGTAAAATCGGAAGTGATAGAGCCAGGGATCTATATTGCTCTAACAAGCTTACTACTCTTGATAAGGTCACCACTCCCTAAACTATTTTTAGAGTTTTATTTGCGATTAAAAAATAAACTAGGTAGCTTAACCTCAAGCTAATTGATATTTGAAACACCTAATTTTACTCATTAGCTTTTTTGCTGGCTCGAGTATATTTCAAGAAATAGTCCTTACCGGAAGTGAAGTTTATCAGTTCAGTAAAAATGGCTTTTGTAGGCTAATTTAAGCAGTAAGTTGTTTTGACAAATAGCAAATTTTGCCCATCATTAATGTAAGGTTATTAACAAGCAATAGAGCTGAAGGTTGAACTATGGACTCAATTAACCAACTGTTTAGAAAGATAAAAATATCTAAGCGTCTTTTATTGATGCTAGCCTTGTCTATCGTAGCGACCTTGCTAATGTTCCTATTTGCGTTGAATAATATCGATAACCTCCTGTTTAAAGAGAAAGAGGGTAAATTAAGCTCATTGGCTGATGTGGGCGTAAAGGTCGTTGAGAGATATTATCAAAGTGCCCAAAACGGTCTTATGACTGAAAGTGAAGCGAAGGAGGCGGCTATCGTCGCTTTAGATGCATTGCGCTATGCCGGAAAAGAGTATTACTGGACAATTGATACTCAAGGGATCATGGTTCAGCATGCATTTGCTAAAAAGCTTGTTGGAACAAATGTGCTGGGAATGAAAGATCCTAATGGAGTTCAACTCTTTCAGTTAATGGTCACGGGGACGGAACATAGCGAGTCGACTCGAGTTGAGTATATGTGGAATCGTCCCGATGCCACCGAGCCAAGCCCTAAAATGAGTGTTGTGAAAAGATTCAAACCTTGGGGTTGGATTGTAGGAACGGGAATATATGTTGATGATATAAAAGCACAGCAAGCCGTTTTTGCCTGGCAATATCTGTTAATTGGAGCCTTGGTTTGGTTACCAGTTATCTTAATTCTACTGATTATCTCCCAAAGTATCTCCAAACCTTTAAGGCAGACGATTCTAGCGCTGGAAAATATCTCCAAGGGAGAGGGCGATTTGACCTTAAGATTAGAGGAGTCTGGTAATGATGAGCTTAAAGAGGTAGCAACAAACTTCAATGTCTTCGTGATTAAGATACAAGCTGTTGTTGAGTCTGTTTTGAGCTCCGTGACTCATAGTCAGCAGTTAGCTTCTGGGCTTTCTACCATATCCAGCGAAGCCAATACTGTGACGGCAAATATGCAGACAGAAACTGAAAGTGTTGCGACAGCAATCAATGAGATGTCAATGGTTGCAACAGAGGTAGCATTGAACGCAAAAAATGCGGCTGAAAGTGCATCGGGCGCCGATGCGGAAGCAAATAAGACGACTATGGTGGTCGACAGTGCAGTAAATAAAATAAATGAGTTATCTAAAGAGTTAGAGGTAACCTCCAGTGGCGCTGAAGGGCTGAGAGTAAGCTCAGGAAAAATAGGTCAGATCCTTGATGTCATCGTTGGGATTGCGGAGCAGACTAACTTACTTGCCTTAAATGCGGCGATCGAGGCCGCAAGAGCTGGTGAGGCCGGACGTGGTTTTGCTGTTGTTGCTGATGAAGTAAGAAGCTTAGCCAGTAAGACACAGGAATCAACTCAAGAGATTAATGGCATTATCGATGCGATACGTGAGGCCATTATCTGTGTGAATGATTCTGTGGATAGGGCTAAGAACTGCTCGAGTCAAACGGTTGATGAGACGAAGCAGGTTGTAGACGCTCTGGAGATGATTAAAGCCTCTATTGGACAAATATCAGATATGAATGTGCAGATTGCTACCGCAACTGAAGAGCAAAGCTCAGTCATTGCAGAGCTCAACATGAATGTCACACGTATCAATGATATTTCATTAGACAATCAACACAAGAGTGTTCAAATAGGGCAAACTAGCGAGCAGATATTGCAAGGCTCATCCGAATTGAATGGGTTAGTTTCAAACTTTAAAGTCTAAATTGAGATTTTAAATGATGTGAACACTAAGTGAATAGTCAAAAATTTAGAGTACTTGGTTCGTTTGCTCTTGCATTATTTGTAAGACTTCATCATAAGAGATATTAAATTGTCTAGATAAGTTAATAACTTTAGTTTTGTAAGTTTGAATATTCTCTTGCTGTGCAATTAAGTGCTTCTTCTTAGCAACAAGCTCATTAACGGTTTCTTGTAATATTAATAAACGTCGAAGGTTATAATCTAGCGACTCAATATATTTACTCATCTGTTGTTTATTACGAGCTTGAGTTAGATCACTGGACTGTTTTTTGTCATATCCATACTCATCTAATGCTGCTATTGCACTTTGTAAATCAAAATTGTTATTCATTATTAATCACTTTTTAATGAGATGTTACGGTTTGTTCAAAGGTCTGAATTGACCAAGATTATGATTATAGACTTTTAAACAAGTTACTTAAAGAGGTTCATATTGTTATTAGTAAATAAATTTGTATTAAAGCATGTCAGCCAAGAAGATCTTTCTTTTTGTTGTATGATGGAGTGAAGAGTAAGCCTAGTTAAATGGATTTAGGAGATTAATATGCACGACCTTTTGCCCGATCTTTATGATAATTATCCAAATGAACTTTCATTATTATCTATTGGCTTTAAACAGTATGGGGGGAGAAAAATATTCTACGGAGAGGTTGTAACAGTCAAATGTTTTGAGGATAACTCTAAGGTAAAGCAGATCCTAACTGATGATGGTAAGGGGAAAGTGCTATTTGTTGATGGGGGAGCTTCACTAAATAGGGCTTTACTTGGTGACATGATTGCTATGAGTGCTGTTGAAAATGGCTGGGAGGGGATTATCATTAACGGGTGTGTGAGAGATGTGGGTGTTTTGAGTCAATTAGATATTGGTATCAAAGCCTTGGGGGCTAATCCTATTAAGACCGAGAAACTGGACGTCGGAGAGATAAACCCCGAACTTAATATCTCAAACATTATAATTGTGCCAGGTATGATGGTATATTCAGATGATAATGGTGTGGCTATTTCGGATAAGAAGCTCGATCTATCAGTCATACTTTAATCTAGTTATTAATTCAGACGGAACCTGTTATGAAAATTTTGAAATGGTTTTTTATCGTATTTTTGCTCCTTTTTACCTCTCTTATCGCGTATCTAACGCTTATTTTCGATCCAAACGATTTTAAACCTGAATTGGTCGACGCTGTAAAAGAGAAGACAGGGCGTGATCTCGTTATTGAAAATGATCTTAGCTGGACCTTTTTCCCCTCTATAGGGATTGAGTTATCTCAGATATCGCTTTCAAACCCAGCAGGCTTTGATGCAGCTTCGATGCTGAAAGTGAATAATGTGGTGGCTGAAGTCGCATTAATGCCACTGTTTAGCAAAGAGGTTGAGATTGCCCAACTAAATCTTGATGGCCTAACGGTCAATCTAGAGACTCGCAAAGATGGCCAAACGAGTTTTGATGGCCTAGATGGTGGTGCCACTCAAACTAAAGCGACAGAAACAGACACAAAAGCTGGTGGTGCTCAACTCGCTAGCTTAGATATTGGCGGTATCGCGATTACCAATACGACAATCACAATGACTGATGCGATTGCGGGCACTGAGCAAGTTTTCACCATGGATAAACTGACATTAGGTGAATTTAGTTTAGGTAAATTTGCGCCACTAGCCTATGAGTTAACAGCTGAACTACCTGATATGACTTTGACAAGCCAGGGGGAGGGGATGATTAAAATTGCTCCGTCGATGCAGGCTGTTGAATTAAAAGATCTCAAAATTGAGAGCTCTGTTATAGGCGAGGGGATCCCTAATCAAAAACTGGATACTCAGTTACTTGCACAGATCCAAGTACTCTTGGATAAGAAACAACTTGAAGTGACACTTGATGAACTTGCTGTGGCAGACATTAAAGGTTCTGGCGAAGTGAAAGTTGCTTATGGCAGTAAGGTGCCTAATATTCATGGTAAATTGGATCTTGGTGATATCAATTTAGACACTTTTATGCCGGCTGAAAAAGCGACCGAGGAGAAATCGAGCTCACCGCAAGTGAGCTCAAATAAAGAGCCTGATCTATCCGCGCTTAAGTTAGTTAACTTTGATCTCGCTATGACGGTAAAGTCGATAAAAGCGGCCAATATGTTGACTAGTAACTGGGTGATGAAGACTAAGTTAAATAATGGCGTTTTGAACATGAGCCAGTTAACTGCCGACCTTTATCAAGGTAAGTTATCAGCAAATGCACAGCTCGATGGACGTCAAAAGATCGCAAGCTATAGCTTCGATAAATCTGTAAAGGGTGTACAAATTCTTGATTTAATGAAAGATGCTGCTGAAATTGATCTTATTGCTGGTACCGCTAACTTTAATGTTAAAGGTAAAGGGAGAAGTTTAATTGTTGATAATATAAAGAAAAACTTAGCTGCAAACGGTAAATTTGAGGTTGCTGATGGTGCACTTTATGGGGTAAATATTCCTCAGATGATCCGCGATGCCAAGGCGAAACTCAGTGGCGATCTTTCCAGTTCAGGGACTGCCGAGCAAAAAACCGATTTTACTAGCTTAACTGGCTCATTCACTGTAGTTAAGGGAGTTGTCTCTAATCCTGATCTATTAATGGCTTCTCCCTTAATACGACTTGCTGGCGCTGGAACTGCGAATATTGTTAGTGAGGCATTAGATTACTCGCTAACCACCTCTGTTGTTGGCTCGCTTGAAGGGCAAGGAGGAGGTGATCGCGATGCACTTCATGGTATAGAGATCCCATTTGCTATCACTGGTACATTCTCTGAGCCTAAATTTGCGTTAGACACTGAAGCTTTATTTGATGCTAAGTTGAAGCAGGAGACCGACAAGGTCAAAGATAAAGTGAAAGACAGTATCCTGAAGAAGCTAGGGGGCTTTTAATGAATAATCCTATGTTGTTAGTAACCCTTGCTATTGCCAGCTTGACCGCTTGTTCTCAAAGTAATCTTGAGAATAAGCTGGCTTCGGTAGCTGAAACTCAGCCTGTGGAGGCCGATATGCCTAAAGAGCAAAAGGTGAAGGTTGTTGTTTTAGCAAAAGATGACGTGGACATTACAAAGCTACAAAAACAACACTCGGAGGGGAAGATGAGTAAAGGCCTCTTAACTGGTGAGCTTAACGCTACTCTCGATAATGGCTTATTGGTTTCGCTTAAGATATTTAATAATCAATCTTATAGCGTACCAATTCAATATCGCTCAGGCATGACAGCCGATCTCCACCTTCTTGATCCTATGGGAGATAAAGTTTGGGCATGGTCCAATGAGATGATGTTTACTCAAGCCATTAGAGATACCGTTATCCCATCTGGCAAAGAGGTGACGGTTAAATTTAAGATCCCCCAAACCGTGATGAGTCAGCTAAAGGGGAAAGGCTATAGCATTAAGGCCATCTATGCGGGTCAGGCGATGGAGTCAAAAGAGTTGGCGATGGGCGATATTAGCTTATCACTTAACGAAATTTTGAATTAAGTTCTCGGCATAAAAAAGCCAGTGTTTGTCATTGACATCCACTGGCTTTTTTCGTTCTAAAATAGGTATTAGGCGCGAACTTTACTCATATCGACAAAGAGCTTAAGTTTTTGACCTGGCTGGATATATTTGCTTTTTTCTAGTGCATTCCAACGAACAAGATCATTCACACTAACCTTAAACTTAGTCGCAATACGAGCTAAGGAGTCACCGTTTCTTACTGTGTAGTTAACAGTGCGGGTGATTGAGGAGGTTTTCTGTTTTCCACCTGTCCAGATAGTCAGCTTTTTACCAATTCGTAACCCATCTTTTGGAGCCATATTGTTCCAGCTTGTCAGCTGAGAGACTGACACTTTATGTGCCTTGGCAATTTTCCAAAAGGAATCACCTGCTTGAACGGTATAGCTAACTTTATTTCCAGATTTTCCTTTTTGCTTAGCCAGTAACCTTTGGTTTGCCGAATAAGCGTACTGTTCAGGCGATTTAGCAGCGACAGGGATCAACAGATGCTTACCTATAACAATCGTATTGCCCTTTATATCATTAACGGCCCGTAGTGCTGGGACTGTGGTGTGATATCTTTTCGCTATCACTCCTAAACTGTCACCGGATTTTATCTTATATCTCTCCCAGTTTAATCGCTCATCTGGATTTGTTTCAGCCAGCGCAAGGTTAAATACATTTGCTTTATCGACTGGAAGCACAAGTTTATGTGGTCCATCAGGGGCTGTTGCCCATTGATTATAGCCAGGGTTAAGCTTATGCAGCTCAGAGGTGGTCATATTTGCCATCCCTGCGGCTAATGCGAGATCTATCTGACCACCAATATCCACAACTTGGATCTGAGGTTGGTTTTTAATTGGCATAAGCTTAATGCCATATTTATCTGCATTTTTTATGACTTCCGCCAAAGCGAGCATTTGAGGAACATAACGCTCCGTCTCTCTTGGCAGGTCCAAAGACCAGAAGTCAGTGGCTTTACCCTGTCTCTTATTGCGCTTGACGGCATTGAGAACGCGGCCCTCTCCTGTGTTATAGGCAGCGGTTGCGTAGAGCCAATTACCGTGTGTTTTTATATAGAGGTATTCGAGCATATCCAAAGCTGCAACCGTGGCTGCGGGCACATCACGGCGTCCGTCATACCACCAGTTCATCTCTAGCCCGAAATGTTTGGCCATAGGGGCGGTAAATTGCCATAAACCTGAGGCTGCCCCATGGGAGTATGCAAAGGGGTCAAAGGCACTCTCGACAATCGGAAGTAAGGCTAACTCAATGGGAAGGTTTCGTTTTTCTATCTCTTCAACAATAAGATAAAGAAAAGGCTCGGCTCTTTGTGATACCCGCTCTAGGTGCTGTGGGTGTTTGATGTACCAATCGCGATATTGATTTACCAGCTTTTGATCGGGAACAGGAAGGCTTAGTCCTAAACGTATCCGTTGCCAAACATCGGTGATCTCGATGGCCTCCTCAATTGGCGATTTTTCGATAGCTGGGGGTAATAATGCAGCTTGTTGAACCAGTGGCTGAGCTTGTTCTGTGGTGTCTTTTGTCGTTTGATTGAAAGACTGACAACCAGATAGCAGGGCAATTCCCCCTGCTATTACAAATACTTGTATGCGCATTTAACAATAAATTCCTCAATGTAGTCCCTCTACTTTTTGATGTATAGCTGAGAAAGGGGACTTATTAGCGCATTATTGTAATTTATTTCTTAAGCCTTGTCTTTCCATTGCCTAAGAAGTCCAAAAGTTGTAACAGTATCAACAGTTTTTTGATTGAAGTGTTGATTAACTGCAGTAACAACTTCGCAGATGTGACAACGTAAAAAAGGGTTTATCTCTTTTTCGGTTTTAATCGTGGAGGGTAAGGTTATCTTTTTGTTAGCTCGTAAAGTTTGGCAATCTTGATAGTAGTGCGCTAATTGGCTGTTATTGGGCTCGACCTGAATGGCAAACTTAAGGTTTGATAAGGTGTACTCATGGGCACAATACACGCGAGTGTGTTGAGCTAACGATGCAAGCAACTCTAGGGAGTGGTGTAGCTGACTTGCCGTTCCCTCAAATAAACGACCACATCCTCCACTAAATAGCGTATCACCACAAAACAGCTCATCTTGAATGTGGTAGGCGATATGCCCAAGGGTGTGACCAGGCAATTGATAAACCCTTGCCGTTAACTCTAATGCCTGCAGCTTGATATGAGTTTGAGCCGAAATGGGGTAATTAATATCTGCAATGTTCTCACTCGATGGGCCGTATATCTCAAGGTCAGTTGCACTGTACTCAATCAGTGCCTTAATGCCGCCAGTATGATCTCTATGGTGATGTGTTATCAATATTCCTGCTAATGTAAGTTGATTCGTTTCAAGGTAATGTATAACAACATTAGCATCGCCAGGATCGACCACATAAACCAAAGGTGAGCTAGATTTAGAGATAACCCATATGTAGTTATCATCAAATGCTTGAATGGGGGTGATGGTTAAATCTGTTTCACTGGGCATATCTATTTCCAATTAAATTTCCATCCGAAGAGGAGAGTGTTGTGATAACGTACCTATACCCAAACAACTTCAAGATGCAGGATTCAGCATGTCGAGAAGTGACAGAGTTCAAGGCATGAAATAGTAGGACTAGTTATTCTAATTCAATATTTCATAACACAGAAACATGTTGCTTCTCGCCATGCCCTTCGGGAGTTCCCGTAGAATCGCTGCACTGCGTTAGTGATATCAACAAGGGAATAACCATTATCCTCAATCACTGCCTTGTTCAGCTATCCTACGGGGACTCTGAAACGAGCATCTTGAAGTGGCTTGGGTATATTATTAGGTGATAGATTATCATATTACTTTTTAACGTTATGACTTGTTTAGTGCTGCTTCAAATTAATGTCTCCAAATGGCTGTTAAAATACAGTGCAAGTAAGGTGTGAGACACAGCAAGCTAGAGTGATATGAATCTTGTTATCGTATATAAATTAACGTAGGGAGTAAGCTGTGCCGGACAATGCTCAACCTTTATCGCCGCAACTTTGGTCACAACTTCCCTGTGGTGATCAGATTAAAAGCCTAATAGAGCACACATTGACGCCTTGGTGGCCTAAGGTGTTTGGTTATCATATGCTCAATCTTGGGGCTCTGAGTGCTGAACTTGAGATGCCTGACCTGCCCATTGGCCGCCGCTTTTCGCTGTTCGATGGTAAGGGAGCCGCGATTCGTGCAGAGTTTACAGCGTTACCGATCCAAAATAGTGTGATCGATGCGGTCGTTATGAATATGCTTTTGGAGTTTGAACCCGATCCCTATAAGCTACTTCGTGAGACTGACAGGGTCCTGATATCTGGTGGCTATCTTTTTATCATAGGTTTTAACCCTTTAAGTCCTGCATTTATTGGTAAACTATTGCCTAAATACCAGCAACAGCAACCTTGGAGTGGCCGTTTTTTTATGCCTTCTAGGGTAAAGGATTGGTTGGGTTTATTAGGCTATCAGGTGATATCTGATGAACGTTTTCTCTATCATCATCTGCTTAGTGATATAAAGAGCGAGAGTATATGGCAAGATGCACTGCAAGCTTGGCTTCCCAGTAGTGGTAGCTTGTATTTGATTGTGGCAAGAAAACTTGAGTCGCCCTTGACCCCCATTCATGAAAAAAGAAAAGTGAGACAGACTCAATGGACGACAGCGCCCACAGCGGGTCGAAGTGAGCACTTTAATCAAAAATATAAAACTGATAACTCCTAACTCAAGTGTTTGGAGTTTCGATTAATTTTCACATCATAGATCTAACATCATGCGAATTACATTGAAACAGCTGACTATTTTCGAGGCAGTAGCCCGAAGTGGTCAGGTAGCTAGAGCGGCTGAAATGGTTAATCTATCGGCACCTGCAACCTCCATGGCACTGGCTGAATTGGAAAAACAGCTTGATGCCCGTTTATTTGAAAGAGTGGGTAATCGATTAAGCTTAAACTCCCAGGGGAGTTTGCTGCTGCCTTTAGCAACGGAAGCTTTGCAGAAATTCGATCAGATAGAACACCTTTTTTCCTCCCCTGAAGCGGAGTACAGCGGCACGCTCAATGTCAGCGCAAGTTCGACCATTGGTAACTTTATGTTAGCGAAAAGTGCCGTGGCCTTTTGCCAGCAATATACTCAGGCGCAAGTGGACCTTGATATCGATAATACTCAAGCTGTGATTAAATCTGTCTTAGAGTTCAGAAGTGAAATAGGTTTTATTGAGGGTCAATGTTTAGATAGTCGTATTAAAGTTGAGGCTTGGCATAAAGACCGTTTACTCATTTTTTGCCACCCAGCCCATCCTTTAGCTGGTCAACATGTCACCCCGCAGGCACTAAGAGGACAACCATGGGTGATGCGAGAAGAGGGCTCTGGTACCCGTGATTACTTTATTAATGCTGCCAATGCATTAGACATGCAACCGGTAGAGAAGTTTGTTTTTAGAACGCCAGATGCAATCAAGCAAGCGGTAAAGCAAGGAGCTGGCTTAGCGGTATTATCTGAGCTGACCTTAGAGAAGGAGGTCAGCCGTAAAGAGTTAGCGATAATAGAGGTTGAGGGACTCTTTCTGGAGCGGCAGTTTTATCGTATTCACCATAAAAGCCGTAAGTCGACACCACTTTGTGATCGATTTGTCGGCTTCTGCACAACGCTGTTTAGTGTGGAAACTGCTTAGTTATTGGGAGTGGTGGGTTGGTAGCCCAGATCTTCCTGTGTCGGCTTAGCTTCTGCGGCAACTCTAGCTAAGGTATCGCAGCGCTCATTTTCAACATGACCTGCGTGACCTTTAACCCAGCGCCAGTCAATCTCATGGGATTGGGTTGCTGCATCTAAGCGTTTCCATAGGTCGACATTTTTTACTGGCTGTTTGGTAGAGGTTACCCAGTTCTTCTTTTTCCAACCGTGGATCCATTGAGTGATCCCTTGGCGCATATACTGGCTATCGCTGGTGAGTATAATTTTACAGGGTACTTTTAGGGCTTCTAATGCAATAATAGGGGCGAGTAGCTCCATACGATTGTTGGTCGTTAATGCAAAACCATCGGAAAGCTCTTTGGTGTGTGCCTTGTATTTCATTACGACGCCATAACCGCCAGGTCCTGGGTTTCCTAAACAGGAACCATCGGTAAAGATAGAGAGTTGTTTCAGTACAGACATCAAGTTGTTACCATAGTCAAATCATTGGGCGAGTATACCCAAAAACATATGAAGTGCTATTAATCTTATGAATATCGTATCAAGTTCAAAACGCCAGATCATTCTCGATACCGAAACCACAGGTATGAACCAAGGAGCCGGTGCCATCTTTTTGGGACACCGCATCATTGAGATTGGTTGTGTCGAGGTGATTAATAGACGTCTTACGGGGCGTCATTATCATGAATATATTAATCCTCAGCAGATCATTGATGAAGAAGCGATAGAGGTCCATGGTATTACCAACGAATTTGTCGCCCATAAGCCAAAGTTCGCCGAGGTAGCCCAAAGTTTTATCGAATTTATTGATGGTGCAGAGATTGTGGCTCACAACGCTAACTTCGATGTTAGCTTTATGGATCATGAGTTTTCTCTACTTCAACCCGTAGGGCCTAAGACTGCCGACATCTGTCCCATTCTCGATACCCTAGAGATAGCGAAGTTTCTGCATCCGGGTCAGAAAAACAACCTAGATGCCCTGTGTAAGCGTTACGGCATTGATAATTCACGTCGTGATCTCCACGGCGCTTTACTCGATGCAGAGATATTAGCCGACGTTTACCTGATGATGACAGGTGGGCAAACTAAGTTTAATCTTTCAAGTGAGAAAGAGGGGAGTGAAGATGGTGGGATCAGGCGTTTAAGCCAAAGTCGTAATAAACTTAAAGTGATCACGGCTACGGCCGATGAACTAGCTATGCATGAAGAAAGATTAAATTTGGTTGCAAAATCAGGGCAATGTATTTGGCGAGGATAGACGTCACTTTATGACATTTCTAAGATTCCGGGAGTTTATACTCGGGTTAATTGCTGTCGTTTGCTTACAATCTAGCGCTATTGTATCGGCTGATATAGTGCCTTCTGAGCGCGCGAGTGAATTAAAAAATCGTTTTCGTATCGATCATATGGTCGATAGCATGACACTAATTGTACAGCGGCAGTTTGGTAGCGGCCCTGTGGTCATCGTTTTACCCGATGGCAGCAAGTGGTATGCCGAACGTCACCCTGAAAATGTGCAGTGGGCAGAGGGGCTAAGTGGTGACATTATCACCATTAAAGATCCTCTTCCAGGCCCTTGGCAGTTGATTGGACGTGTGGTCAAAGGCTCAAGCATTAAGAAAGTCTCCGAGTTAAATATCTGGGTAGAGGAGTTTCCACAACCTCTTTTTCAAGGAGAGCGTCTAAAGGTGACTTCACACCTTCTTGCTGACAGCAAAATGCTTAGGATGCCTGGTTTAGACTATTTGGTTAACTGGACTGTTAGATTTAGCAGTGCTCAACAGGCTGGCGAAGAGAATTTTGCTGCGGGTACCCGAGTTGTTGGCTCATATAAAGATAACGGTGAAGATCTGGATGAACGCCCAGATGATGGTATTTTTACTGGGGACATCACCCTTAACCAACCTTGGGGAAGTTACTATCTAGAGGTGATAGCCAAAAATAATGTGTTTAGCCGAGAGGCGACCTATGAGTTTGAGCTATCTCCATCTCCTGTCGATATTGCAGTTATTGAGCCTGCTGAGCCCTTAAAAGAGCGCTGGAAGTTGTTAATCGAAGCAGATTCAGAGCAACTTCGACTCAGTGAAACTCATCTCGATCTTGAATTAGTTGGGCCAGCAGGCTTGCAGTTACCACTTATCATAAATGGCCTTACAGAAAGTGAAACAGAGCTTACCCTACCGGAAGTGACAGATTATGGTAGTTACCGAGTTAAAGGCAGCGCTGCGAGTACCACGGTATCTGGTAGGGAGGTCGTACTTGCTTTACCAGAACGTTTTTTTAATCTGATTGAGCCGCCTAAGCCGCCTCCTACAGCTGAAGAGTTGGCTGCAGTGGCTGCGAAAAAAGCAGCTATTGAGGAGGAGAAGGCGAAAGATCAAGCGATATTCTGGATTATTACCGTCAATGTCTGTTTGTTAATCTTTGGCAGTTTGGCCCTGTTAATCTGGCGCAAACGTAGAAATTTAAAAGAGGCACTTGCTGCGACTCAACTTCGTTTAGATCAAGAGAAAGAGAAGGAGCAAGATGTCAGTACGGCGTTAGATGAGATAGATCTGACAATGCCGGAAGATCCGCCTAATTAACTGAGTATTAATCTCTAATGGCTTAGTCGGTACAGGTCGATTTTTCATGAATAAAAGCAGTAATTTCGTTCCAGTTGCTGCTTTTTTAACTGAACAGTAATAAGGCGATAAATTTCTGTTGACGGGAGCTGTTCTCATCCGTATGATTCTTCGCAACTTGATGTGGAGCGGTAGTTCAGTTGGTTAGAATACCGGCCTGTCACGCCGGGGGTCGCGGGTTCGAGTCCCGTCCGCTCCGCCAATCAAGTTACTAAATTTAGTTTAATTGTTAGTGACATAACCATTAAACAGCTGTAAAGCGATAAGTTTAGGAGCGGTAGTTCAGTTGGTTAGGGCTATTTGCAAAGATGGGCGGCCTGTCACGCCCTTGGTCGCGGGTTCGAGTCCCGTATCAGATATAAAGACAGAAGATTTTGGAGCGGTAGTTCAGTTGGTTAGAATACCGGCCTGTCACGCCGGGGGTCGCGGGTTCGAGTCCCGTCCGCTCCGCCAAACAATGAAGCCCTTGTCGAAAGATGAGGGCTTTTTTGTATGTAAAAATATTGAGTATTATGTTTAGCGATAAGAGCGGTAGTTCAGTTGGACTCACAATGTTCCAGACAATGTTGAGCATACACTCCATCCATGGAGATATTAGACTCTTTTGAATAGAAAGCGGCCTGTCATATCGCAGGTTAGGCTTTTGATAAGAGTTAGTCCGCTCCGCCAACCAATATCTATTATGCTTTTGCCTCTATAGGTAGACTGAAATGACTCTCTACGAAGGCTGTGAGTAATCTAATAAAGTCATTTTGTGCCAGTTTTGCAGATTCTAGTGTGTGAGCATGGGACAGTGCCTCATCACCTAATCCCTCAGCCATATTTGTAATGGCGCAGATGGCCAATACCGGGAGACCACAGTGTGCTGCAGAGATAACCTCAGGTACGACTGACATTCCCACCACGTCTCCGCCTATTAGCTGCATCATACGGATCTCGGCAGCAGTTTCAAAATTAGGCCCGCTGTATGAGACAAACACCCCTTCATTGAGATGAATATTCTCTCTCTTTGCGACCTCTAAGGTTTCCATTCGCAATGAACTATCGTATGCATTGGCCAAGCTAAAAAATCGTGGGCCATAGTTTTCATCATTTTGGCCAGTCATAGGAGTGCCTGGCATAGTATTGATGTGGTCATTGAAAATGACAAGAGAGCCAACATCTATGCTATTGGGGCGTAAAGAGCCAGCTGCATTAGTAATGACAACAAATTCACACCCTAGCCGTTTACATGTACGTATAGGGTTAGTCATGACCTTCATGCTTTGGTGTTCATAATAGTGTCCGCGGCCTTTCATACAAACGACTTCGATGCCATTCATCAGTCCTAAAACTAGCTCTCCACAGTGACCTTCGACTGTGCTGACAGGGAAACCATCAAGCTTGTCATAGGCAATGGAAACTTTTTCTTTGAGGTTGTCGGCAAGACTCCCTAGACCAGATCCTAAGATGAATGCTGCTTTAGGGCTGAAGTTTGGTTTATAGGTTGAAATAGTGGTTAGTGCATTGTCTACAGGGTCAAAGATCATGGGCTTTCCTCATCATTTATTGTCTTTAACTTTAATTTACTTCATCCTTTGTTCTAAATTAATCATTAAATTTGGCACTATTATTCTGATTATCGGCACAATAATCGAGGTGAAAAGTTAGGAGAAAATCATGGATATTAATGAAAACGTGTTGAGTGGGCGAATCACCTTAAAGATGCTTCGTTATTTTTATGCCGTGTCTCAATGCATGCACTTCGGACAGGCTGCAGAGCAGCTTAATGTTTCAAAATCCCCTCTCAGTGCCCAAATAAAAGAGTTAGAATCTGTGCTAGATGTGACTCTATTTGAGCGAACCACTCGCTATGTTCAACTTACTGAAGTGGGTCAGTTATTGAAGCAAGAGTGTGCACTATTATTTGATATGTTTCGTGATTCGATAAATAAGGTGTCTCAAGCGGGTAGGGAGTTAGATAGTACTATCAACATAGGTTTAATGAGCTCGATGTTTTGGGTAGGTTTTGGTTCAGCCCTAAAAGAGTTTAAAAGACGTTATCCAGAATATTCTTTTAACTTTATAGAGTTATCACCGGAGAAACAGAAGAAAGCATTAAGCGAGCATAGTATTGATATAGGCTTGGTTCGATCAGCCGATACCCGAAATAATCATCCATTTACTGATAAGGTTTTGTATGCAGAACCTATGTGCGTATTAGTGTCTGATGAGCATCCGTTAAAGAGTAATAAAAAACTCAGTTTAGATAAACTTATCGATGAAGAGTTTGTGTTTATGAACCGTGCTAATTCCGCCTCTACAGATATGATTATTGAGGCACTTTTAAATAGAGGCTTTTACCCTAATCTAGCCCAAGAGGTGATAGAGCCAGCAACCTTAATGGCGGTTGTGGCGACCAGTAACCTAGTATCGATAGTTCCTCAGAGTTACCGTCAACATCAATGGAAAAGTGTGATTTTTATTCCATTAACACAGAGTATTCCTGCTGATATCTGTGCGATTTTTGATAGTCGGCTTCAAAGAGCGTCTATAAGCCGATTTTTAGCAGAGTTTCCCGCTTTATTGAGTCAGCAAAATGTCGGCGAATAGTGGCCAGGCTCTTTATATATTTCTGGCTGATATGGTCGATACCATTGAGCGAATGTTTGTCATATAGGTCAAATGAGTACAGGTCTGAGTGACTAATCGGTGTAAATTGGCAATTCAGTAGTGAATGTTGTGTTAATTGCTCTTTTTGTTAGATTAATATGCTGAATATGTCATTATTTGTCACTAAATACTTGAGGTGATGTGAGCTACGGAATACTTCATAGTGACATATACTCAAAACTGCAGTTAGAAATTGAGAAATATTAAGGACAATTTTATGGTTGAGCAGATCACTGCGATGCTGGGTTTATTGGGCGTTTTATCTTTGTTGTGTCAATGGATAGGTTGGAAATTAAGACTCCCTGCAATTCTTCCTCTACTGCTATGTGGTCTTATTATTGGACCCGGTTTGGGCTTTCTTAAACCCGATGAGATATTCGGGGATCTTCTGTTTCCTATTATCTCATTAGGTGTGGCGGTGATTCTATTTGAGGGAGCATTAACGCTTAATTTTAAAGAGATAAAAGATCATGGCCGTATGGTGACTAATCTAGTCTCCATCGGAACCTTGATCACCTGGGCATGTATTGGTGTCGCCACCCATCTTCTGCTTGGATTTAGCTGGGAGATGGCGATGCTGTTCGGTGCTTTGGTGGTGGTGACAGGCCCAACTGTTATCGTTCCTATGTTGCGTAGTATTAAGCCAAAATCTGAGTTGGCAAGCATTCTTAGGTGGGAGGGGATCGTTATCGATCCTATTGGTGCGCTGTTAGCCGTTCTTGTGTTTGAATATATCGCAGTGGTAGCCGATCCTACGACACATGTACTGCACGCGCTTGGTTATATGTTGGGTGTTGGATTGGGTGTCGGCGCCGTGAGTGGCTTTTTTGTAGGTTATATTCTCAGAAATAACCTACTGCCTCATTATCTTAAAAATACCGCTGTGCTAACCATTATGTTAGGGGTTTTTGTTGCCTCAAATTTAGCGCAGGAGGAATCAGGTCTGCTTACAGTGACTGTGATGGGGATATTTTTGGCTAATATGCGAGGTGTGGATATCTCGGACATCATCGAGTTTAAGGAAACTCTCACGGTGTTGCTGATCTCAGCCCTTTTTATCCTGTTAGCGGCACGACTAGACTCAGATGCATTGTTGAGTCTTGGCTGGGAAGGTGTTGCAGTGTTAGGGGTTGTGATGTTTATCGCTCGGCCACTGAGTGTCTGGTGTTGCGGAATGAGAACCTCACTAAGTCGTGCTGATAAATGGTTTTTAAGTTGGATGGCACCACGAGGAATTGTGGCGGCAGCCGTTTCATCTCTATTTGCTATTAAGCTTGAAAGTTTAGGTGTTGAGGGCGCTGGATTAATTGTCCCTTTAGTCTTCCTGATAATTATAGGCACTGTGGTAATTCAGAGCTTAACCGCTGGTCCTTGGGCGCGTTTTCTAGAGGTTAATGCTGGTAAGGCTCAAGGTTTATTGATCTTTGGCGCAGCGAGCTTTTCACGTGAGCTGGCGAAAGTGCTTAAGTCGAAAAATGTCACTGTGACCTTAGCGGATAACAACTGGGATAATATTCGATTGGCAAGAATGGATAATTTGCCAGTCTATTTCGGTAATCCAACCTCAGAACATGCGGCTAACTTTCTCGATATGAAGGGAATAGGGCGATTACTGGTGATCTCCCCCTATCGTCAGCTTAACCCATTGGTGAGTTTTCATTATCAAGATCTTTTTGGTAGTAATAAGGTCTATGGTTTGACACACAATGAAGAGGCCAGTGCTCGCCATCAGCTATCGGAGTCTTATCAGAAGAGTCTTTGCTTGTTTGGTGAGTCGGTTACTTACGCAAAACTTGCAAGTTTAATGGCGAAGGGGGCTTTGATAAAGAGCACTAATATCACTGAGAACTTTAGCTTTAAAGATTTTAGAGAGAGGTATGGTGAGTGCGCGATGCCTTTGATCTATCTTGAAGAGGGCAAGGTTAAGATATTTACTGCCTCTGATACTGAGCTAAGTAGTGGGATAGAGCTGATAAGTTTACTTCCTATAGAGTCCCAAGCATTGGCGAAGGGGCAAGATGAGAAGATAGAGAAAGAGCGAGAACTTGTCGCTGAGCAGGAGGCTTTAGTCAATGAAGATTCAGAGCAGAGTGATCCTGAAAATAAGAGGGTAATAAGTAAAGAGACATTGGAGTAACAAGTATAAAAAAGGAGGCTAACGCCTCCTTTTTTAATAGCAATTTAGCAGGTTATGCTGCTTGTTCATGTTTTGCCTTTGCGACAACCATAGCTTTAAGTTCATCAGGGTCAAAATCATCAACGTTAATTGATTTCATGCGCCCAATCTCTGTACGTTCAAGTAAGCTTATCTCATCTTCACTTAAAATCCCAAGCGCCTTACCTTCTGCAGCTACTTTATCTAACCAGATAAAGGGAAGGCGTTTGCCCGCTGCTTTACACACTTTATCGTGTAGAGGCTCACAAGCAATAATGTCTTTAAAGGTTTGCTCTTGAATACCGACAGGGTTGTTTTCACATGCGGTTAAGAACTGACCTTTAGCTAGTCGGTCTCGGCTAGCACAAGGAGTTTGCATTATCTTAGCCACTTTATGATCTAGTATGTCACTTGGACGCTTAAGAGGGCGACCAAACGGGAACATAATAACGCGAAGCACGCGGCCTAAGCCCATAGGAAAGTTATCGAGCAAGTCATCTAACGAGTCTTGTAACTTGTACAGTGAATCTTCAACAGCCCATTGTACTAGAGCAAGATCCTCTGTTTGACGGCCTTCATCTTGATAACGTTTTAGCGTGGCAGATGAGAGGTATAGCTGACTTAGTAGATCGCCTAATCGAGCCGAGATACGCTCTTTTCGTTTGAGATCTCCACCCAGAGTCGCCATTGCTAAGTCTGATAGCAGTGCTAGATTGGCACTAAAGCGATTCATATGTTGATAATAACGCTTAGTTTTATCTGAGTATGGGGCGTTAGAGAAACGGCTAGAGGTAAGCCCTAACCAGAAGCTGCGCACAAGGTTACTGGCGGTGAATCCAATATGACCGAATATCGCAGCATCAAAATCGTTTAATCCTTTCTCTGCATCTGTATCGAATGCTGATTCCATCTCTGCAAGTACATATGGATGACAGCGGATAGCACCTTGGCCATAGATGATCATCGAGCGGGTCAGAATATTCGCGCCTTCAACTGTAATAGCAATAGGTGCAGCTTGATAGCCTCTACCTAAGTAGTTATTCGGTCCAAGACAAACGCCTTTACCGCCGTGGATATCCATGGCATCGATAACACATTTTTGCATTCTATCGGTAAGGTGGAATTTAACGATAGCCGAGATAACAGAAGGCTTTTCACCCAGATCGATACCTGTGGTTGTTAGACTGGTGACCGCTTCCATTAGGTAAGCATTACCACCAATTCTTGCCATAGGCTCTTCAATGCCTTCAAGCTTGCCGATAGGTAGCTTAAACTGACGACGAATACGTGCGTAAGCGCCAGTAGCTACTGCAGCAGTTTTAATGCCACCTGCGGAGTTTGACGGTAAGGTGATGCCACGTCCAACAGATAAACACTCAACCAGCATACGCCAGCCTTGGCCAGCCATTTCAGGCCCACCTATGATAAAGCTCAGCGGTACAAATACCTCATTGCCTCGGGTGGGGCCATTTTGGAACATGCAGTTAAGAGGGAAGTGACGGCGACCAGTTTCAACCCCATCAATATCTGTTGGTATAAGGGCGCAGGTGATCCCTAGCTCCTCTTTATCTCCCAACAGTTTATCGGGATCTTGTAGTTTAAATGCAAGGCCAAGGACCGTGGCAACAGGTGCAAGCGTGATATAACGCTTGTTCCAGGTCAGTTTCATCCCTAGCACCTCTTCCCCTTCCCATTGACCTTTACACACGATGCCAAAGTCAGGGATAGCGCCTGCATCTGAGCCCGCTTCTGGGCTAGTGAGTGCGAAACAGGGAACCTCTAAACCTTTTGCCAGTCTTGGGAGGTAGTGGTCTTGTTGAGCTGGAGTACCGTAATGTTGCAGTAGCTCTCCTGGGCCTAAAGAGTTAGGAACACCGACGGTTGATGCAAGTTCGCTGCTAACGCCTGCGAGTTTCTGTAAGACGCGAGATTGGGCATAGGCCGAGTACTCAAGTCCGCCATATTTCTTTTTAATGATCATGGCAAAGAAACCGTGATCTTTTAGGTACTGCCAGATCTCCTGAGGTAGATCTCCTAGCTCATGGGATACTTGATGCTGATTAAGCATCTTACAGACCTCTTCGACTGGGCCGTCAATAAATGCTTGCTCTTCCGCTGTTAAGCGCGCTGTCGGATAGTTATGTAGCTTCTGCCAGTCAGGTTTACCGGCAAAAATATCCGCATCCCACCAGGTTGTTCCCGCTTCGATAGCTTCCTTTTCGGTCGATGACATCTCAGGCATGATGCCACGATACATCTTAAGCATCGGCTTAGTGAGGAAGTTTTTACGAAATGAGCTGATGTTAAGTGGCAATGCGATAACTAAAAAGATAATCCAAGTTAAGGGACTAACAGCTTCAGCTGCTGTGCCGATCGTTAGGACGATTGCGGCGATGAAACTAGATGTAAGCAGAGACACTCTGAGGTAGGTTAAAGCACCTAACACAAAAAGCATCGCAAGAGTCCAAAGTAGGGTAGTCACTGTTATTCTCCTTAATAAGGCGGCCTATCGATTGGCTGTTAGCCAATTATTTATATTGATCGATATCACAATTATAGGTTGTGGTCAGACCTGTGTCGCATAAAATTTAAACCTATGTGTTATTTAATACAAGCATTATTTAAAACAAACGTTTAAATATTTTGTTTTTGTACAAGATTCCACTTTCTGCTTCAAATAGTTAGAATAGAAAAAAGAAGTAAAAATAAAATAGGTTAATTTGATGTGCGAACTACTGGCGATGAGCGCGAATGTGCCGACAGATATTGTATTCAGTTTTACCGGTCTAGCGCAAAGAGGCGGTGTCACAGGGCCCCATGTCGATGGTTGGGGGATCACTTTCTATGAAGGTAAGGGCAGTCGCACGTTTAAGGACGCCTGCCCTAGTAGCGAATCTCATATTGCAAAGTTGATCCAATCATACCCGATTAAAAGTGAAGTGGTTGTGAGTCATATTAGGCAAGCCAATAGAGGTTGTGTGTCTTTGGAGAATACCCATCCTTTTACTCGTGAACTCTGGGGGCGTTATTGGACCTATGCTCATAATGGGCAACTGTCTGACTATGAAGATAAATTTATCGTGTCTCGTTTTCAACCTGTGGGAGATACCGACAGTGAGCAGGCATTTTGTTGGATTTTAGAGGAGGTAGTAAAGAAATTTGGTGAACAGCAGCCTAAAGAGCTTAAACCCGTATTTACTTTTATTGCAGGTTTAGCTGACGAGATCCGAGCCCTTGGTGTATTCAATATGATCTTAAGTGACGGCGACCACCTGATGAGTTATTGCAGCAATAATCTCTGTTATATCACCAGAAAGGCACCGTTTGGTCAGGCAAAACTTATCGATACTGATGTGGTTATCGATTTTAAAAAAGAGACCACGCCAAATGATATCGTCACTGTGATTGCAACACGACCGTTAACCAATAATGAAGAGTGGAATATATTGGGTGCTGGCGATTGGGAGCTGTTTTGTAAAGGGGAGAGGATTGAGTATCGATAGCTCTTTTAGCAATATAGAGTCATTAGCTGCTGTAAAATTGTCCTGTGTAATTTTATCTCTGTTTATAAGGTCTATCTGTATGGAGCAGGTAAGCGCTGTTTCATGTAGACGCTTTTATCTATGAGTGAATAGACTATTTTTGCATTTACCTGAGCCGTTTACTCATTCTATTTCACCTTCGGAGGCAAAATGTCAGCAACGTATTTGGATAACATTCAGCTCTATTACTTCAATACTTGTCCCTACTGCATAAAAGTGCTGTTAGCGATTAAGATGATGGGAGTCGACTTAGTTCAAAAAAATATTCACTCCAGCGCTAACCATAAAGCAGAACTGATAGAGGGGGGCGGTAAAAAACAGGTTCCGTGTCTTCGTATAGAGGAGGGAGCTGGTGTGCGCTGGCTCTATGAGTCTAATGACATTATTGAATACCTCAAGAGCGTGAAGGGAAGTTAGTTTTGTGCACGTTATTCTAGAAGGGTATATCGTCGTAAGCGCCGACGAGCTAGAAGTGGTGCAAAAGGCATTAGTTGAACACACTAGGTTGACTAGGCTGGAGGATGGCTGTTTACAATTTGAAGTTGTTCAAGATGTTGTTAATCAATATCAATTTAATGTCTATGAAGAGTTTATTAATCAAACTGCCTTTGAGTTGCACCAGACACGAGCCCGCCAATCTAGATGGGGGTTGTTGACTAAAAATGTCGAGAGGCATTATCAAATACGATAAAAACTTACCTTTTTACAAGCTATCTCCCAAATGATCTGTATCATTTGGGAGATTTACTGAATCTTGATAGGTGAATTATGGTTGGGGGGAATCGTCTGATCCGCTAGGTAAGCTCTTCGCTGTTTGTTGTGGTTCAGAGAATCGATAGTTTAATAGTTTAATATCCAGCTGTTTACTGCCCTTTTCAAAGTGGGTAAGGCGTACGGGAAGGTAGGCTAGATCGGGTGCCATCCAGAAAAATGTTTGGCGTTTTTTACTGTCTCTTACCACTTCAACCTTAATGGTTTCGTAACTGCCACTGTCAATATTCATGCGCTCTTTGCCGACAACGCGGAAATCATATTCATCTATCTCCCCCTCTTTGACCATGGCGTAGTGGAGCTCTTTTTTCCCTTTAACCATATCGAGTCGAAATTGAAGTTGTGCCATGAGGGGATCATATAACACTTCTGTGTAAGGGAGTTTAGCTCGCTCATCTTTATAGCGACTGTGAACTACTGATTGTCCCTTGGCGAAGGCAGTTTGCTCCTGAAAACTAGGACCTGTACCTTTACGATTATGGGTATAACGCATAGGCGTTAGTTGATCGCCATCTAAGGTAAATTCACTGCGCACATTCCTTCTGTCGGAAAGAACAAGCAGGCTTACATCGCTGTCAAAACGATATTGGTAGACATTGCCTTCGGCGATGGGAAGCTGATAGCGGGCTTTACCAAGTTCGATGTTGCCGTAATTAACTTGGTACTCAGCTGTTTGCGGTGTTAAAGGCGTAGGGGCTGCCGCAAGGGTGAAACTGGCGCTTAGAAGATGTGCTGCGACGATTAGATGTTTACTTACAGACAAAAGCGATCTCCTCGACTCGGTTATTTAATGTGTTCTTTACTACTTTTCGCTCGTTACAGCTGTAAGAGGTCCATGGGTGACAGATTAATTTGAGTGACAACAGGTTTTATTAATCTTGCTCCTCTAACCCTCTTATAGCAAGTCTGTTGAGGAGGGCGGTTAAAAAGGGATCTCGAACATAAGCGTAGCAAGATCTGGCTTCCACTCATATTGAGACAATAAAATTTTGCCTCGGTTCACTTCAACACCATCAAGTCTTAATCTCTCCATCTGATTTTGGTAGGCTTGAGTATTGCTTTCAAAAGAGATCTTTCCCTGACTATTAACCACTCTATGCCAAGGTAATGTCATCTCTTTTGGGGCTCGCTTTAGTGCTGTAGAGACATATCGGGCTCTACCTGGAAGGCCTGCCAAATCAGCGACTTTTCCATAGGAACAGACATAACCTTTAGGGATGAGGTTAACGATAAACCAAATTTTTTCGATTGGACTCACGGTTACTTGCTTTGACATAGGCACTTCATCAACAGATATTTCATAAACAGGCAGCCTTTAAAATAGATACCGTATTAATTCACTCATGTTATTTATCATAACCAGATATTAGGATGGTGACTAGGAATATGCTACAGAAACGCCTGAGGTTGATACATTTTTGCAGGTAATTGGTGAGCTGTGTTAAGTCGGTTACTTCGTTGTAATATATGGTGAAAACCGTTGATGCTGTATATTTTAAACGTGATAATAGGATTTTTTCACGGTGTGACCAATGCCAAACCTTATTCGAGTGACTCTGCCATTAATGGCTGCTCTTCTCTCCACTGTTTCTCTCTCTGCTCAGGCTCAGCTAAACCGTCATATAGCGGATCCTCTCAACCTAAAAACATCCCTAGGTATTGGCTTTGATGCCGATGTGTTTAAGGTGGGTGGACGGTTAGGAGGTGAGTCACAAAAGATCGAGTTACATACCAATATGGGAGGAGATAAATGGACACTATCTTATCTGTATGCGCCTGCATCTTCAGGCAACAACTTAAATATTAGTGCCAAGGTTAATCATGGCAAAACGGACACTGAGATAGGTCGGCTAAGCCATTATCAGTATCAATTTGGTGTTATAAGTGAGTATGTCGGTTGGTATGAGACATTAGTCTTTACTGAGCTTGCTGCAAATTATCTTAGTATCGATGAGCACTCTAGCAGTAACAGTTTTGCGGCAAATGCCAGTTTCTCTGTGCTAAAGCCTTGGAGCGACCGATGGTATAACCAACTGACTACCCAAGCGAGTGTCGCCATTGATGGTCGTGAGCGTTTTGAGGGCGAAGCTTGGCTGTCACTGGGTTATCGTTTAAGCGAGCAGTGGTCATGGGAGGTGAGGTATCGCTATGAAGCTCATCGTATTGATGAGATTGAGTATGAAGATACTCAATGGGTATTTGCACTGCAGTCTCAGTTTTAATTGAGTATTTAGCATCTAACAAGGCTTAGGCGCATGGGATTAAACGACATGCGCCTTTTAGAATCACTTTATATCCTTGCTTCCTCAACAGGTGATTGAGTTATCTGCTGCTCTACGAGCTTGCTGGCACTGAACTTATTGAAAAGTACTAGTCCAATGGCGGTCAGAAGTCCAAACCCTCCTATGATAAACCACATCAAATCTGGTCGACCTGCCTGCTTTGCAACTTCAGAGTAAAGGTAGCCAGAGAGCGGACCGGCAAGTAGAAAGCCGATGGCCGATGACACGAAGTAGTAACCCATAAACATGGCTTTCTTATCTTGTGGTGCAAAACTGGCGACATACTCCTGACTTTTTGGTGATGCGACCATCTCACCAATAGAGAAGACGAGAATGGAGGTCAAAACCATGACGCCGCCCATGATCATGCCGTGAGCTATTCCGCCTAGCGCCGTTCCAAGAGCCAAGATCACGGTTCCACCGACAAGTACTGGCAACGCTTGAAAACGTTCAATGAAACGACTAACTATGATCTGCAGCAGCACGATAGAGAGGAAGTTAAGCCCTATTAAGTATTCTGGGTTGACCTGCCTATGTTGATTAGCCCAGTTTTGAGCCAATTCGCTGGCTTTAGCCGGATCGATTGAAATACTGATAAGGCCTTGGCCTAATTCATTCATCGGTACCATTACCTTTAAGTGAACGAGCTCGAAATAGGCGTGCTTTATATCAATCTCCCTGCTAGAAACAGCTTGGGCTAGTCTTAACAGCTCTGTTTTCAGTGCATCTAACTCGACGTGGGCAAAAAACTCTAGCAGCTGGGGATATTGAGCTAACATGGCGACCAGATCTGATGTATCGACAAAATCGCGAATATAGATAGGTAAAGTGATAAATATTTGCTGATAAACCATCCAGAAACCGGACAAGATCAAAAGATAGATGACGAAAGGTTTGTTTCCTACCGTGATCTTCTGTCTGTACCAAGGCCTATCTTTTTGCGTGTTGGCACTTAGATCCCAGAGATAGTGGCCCAAAAACCAGCCAAGATAGATGACCAGTGTTTCATTGCCTGTTAACCACTTAGCCCCATAAGCCATTAAGATCACTAAAGTACCAAAGAAGAGGATTGCAAATCGTAGGTTTCCGAGTACCTCTTGAATATCCGATAACACAGCTTTCAGTGGTTTTCCTTTCTGCTTCGCTTGATCTGTGGGTTCTTGATAAAAAAGTAGAGCAGGGATGAAGTTCACTGCGATCCAGAACGAGGACATGATAAAGACCCAATCCCAACTGATCGCGCGCACATACCCAGCGATAAATGGACCAAGAAAGCCACCGACATTGACCATCATATAAAAAATACCGAAGCCTAGACCTCGGTTGGTTTCATCTGTTGTTCTAGCCACAGTGCCAGTTACCACAGGTTTAAAACAGGCTGCACCTAATGCAACTCCCATAAAGGCAATAAAGAAACCTGCAAAAGAGTTAACCTGGCCAAGTAAGAAGTAACAGGGACTCATAATGGCGTATGCCAGTAGGAACATTTTCCGGTATCCATATCTATCGGCTAGTGCGCCAGTAAGTACTGGGAACAGATAGAGGAAGAAGGGGATCATCCCCTGTAATAGGCCTCGCTCCTGCTCACTAAATCCTAGTCCTCCCTGTAGTATTGGTGAGGTCATATAGAGTGATGACAGGGTAAAGAAACCATACCAAGCCAAACGCTCAAAAATCTCCATGGTATTTGCCACAAAAAAAGTCTTTGGCAACGGAGTTCGTGCAACTCTAGTCATTATTGTCACTTCCGTATATTTTATACATTTTGTTATGCTAGCGATAACAAAAGAGTAATACAAGCGAGAAAGTCTGTTATTTATCGATAAAGATGCACGTGGCAAGCCTATGAAATTGAAAATTTCGATTAGAACAATCTATTGTTAAAGTTGCCTTTAGAAAAAAATAAGTCATAATGACGCCAAATTTTTCTCTGAAATGTGATCTAAATGGCTGTACTCGATATTCTCACCATCCCTGATGAACGACTAAAAAGAAAAGCTAAGCCGGTAACAGATATCAGCGCGGTGCAGGGTTTTATTGATGATCTATTAGAAACCATGTACCACACCGATGATGGAATTGGTTTAGCTGCAACACAAGTTGGCAGTGAACATGCGATATTGGTTATCGATCTGTCACCGGAAAGAGATCAACCTCAAGTCTTGATCAATCCTGAGATAGTCTCTGCAGAGGGGGAGTTTGTCGGTGAAGAGGGATGTTTATCTATTCCTGGTTACCGAGCTAAAGTCGCCAGAAATGAGAAGGTGAAAGTGACAGCGCTCGATAGAGAGGGGACACCTTTTGAAATTGAAACTGATACCTTTTTAGCGATAGTGCTTCAACATGAGATGGATCATCTCAATGGCGTCGTGTTTACCGATCACCTTTCTAAGTTAAAGCAGCAAATAGCACTCAGAAAAGTGAGCAAATACGCTTAAAGTAAGCGGTGTATTTCAATTAAAGCCCATTATACCCAAGCTACCTCAAGATACTCGTTTCAGAGCCCCCGTAGGATAGCTGATCAAGGAAGTGATTGAGGATAATGGTTATTCCCTTGTTGATATCACTAACACAGTGCAGCGATTCTACGGGAGCTCCCGAAGGGCATGGCGAGAAGCAACATTTTTCTGTGTTATGAAATATTGAATTAGAATAACTAGTCCTACTATTTCATGCCTTGAACTCTGTCACTTCTCGACATGCTGAATCCTGCATCTTGAAGTTGTTTGGGTATATCTTTAGGTAATGGGCTTTTTAACGATATGAGTTAGTGTTAAATGGGCTAGCTTGGAAGATGTAAACTAATTTTAAAGCCGCCTTTATCTAAATTCTCGGCAACAGCTTCGCCTCCTAACAGTTTCATGCTCTGTTTTACTATCGCTAAACCTAAGCCATAACCCCCTTGACTTGAATGCCTTGCATCATCCATGCGAGTGAAAGGGTTAAACACGGTTTCTAACTCTGAGTGCTCAATCCCTGGGCCATCATCCATAATGACGAGAGCAACGCCGTTAGAGGTCTTAATGTAGCTCACTTCTATAGTACAGCACTCTCCCGCATACTTAAGTGCATTTCTGAGTACATTATCTATGGCCCGAGTTAACAGGCCTAGATCAGTGTTGAGAGTGACAGTGTCCGGCTGTGAGTGCCAGATAATGGTTTGTCCCACTTTAGCTTCGAATTCAATATCGTTTAGCGATCTGCTGCGGATCTCATTGATTGGAACTGCTTGTATGTTGAGATCAATATAAGCGTTGTTGAGTCGACTGAAATTAAGCATGGTATTGATCAACGCTGACATCTCTGCATTTTCATGTTCAAGTCTATGTAACAGAGTAAGATGTGAGTCATCAAGTTGTTTGCTTAAGAGGTGAAGTGCCAGCTCTTGTCTAGCTAACGGGGTACGCAGCTCATGCGAAACATCCCTTAATAATCTTTGTTGGTTCAGCATCGACTGCTGGACTTGCTCCGCCATATGGTCAAACTCGGTGGCTAACTTATAAAACTCAGGTTCTTTGGTGGAGAAGTGCTGGGCAATACGGGTATTAAGATCTCCACTTGCTAATGCTTGTGTGCCAGCTTGCAGGTGTGTCAGCGGAGTGATCAAGTATTTGCTTAGGATGGAGCTAAACATCACGAGCACAGCAAAGCCGACGAGTGTACGGATTATCCATAAGCTACTACTTAACTGTTGTGCCGGATGAAGCGCGGCATTGAGCTGCACCACTAACGTTAAGTCTTGCCGTTTATTATTGATAAGATACTCACCTAAAGGAACTGCGATTAAGGGCTTTTGCACGCGATCCCCCATCGGCTGTTTAAGCTGCTTTAAATACTTAAGCTTAAAAACAAAATGAGGATGCATCTCTCGCTTAGTGATTGTTTGAAGATCGTTATTGAGAATAAAAAGAGTGAATACCTGCTGTTTTTCCCATTGAGAAAGCCCCTCTATATCACTGTTTTTGATAAAGACTTTTGCTTCATTGGCAAGTTCTGTGAGTTGCTCTTGTGTGGTTGAAGGTAAAGTGAGCAATTTATTCAATACCAAGCTTTCAATGGCGGTTGCTATCAGTAAAATAGCTAAAAGTGAGATGGCAAAGTAGCTGAATAACTTAAACTGCAGATGTGAAAAAAGGCCTGATATTGGTAGAAGCATAGTAGATGGCTTACTTAAAGCGCCATGTAATGATAATTGTTCGCAATTATAACCGGGTCATAGCGTATCTGCTAGTAGAGAGTGCGAAGAGGAATATATTTAATGTTGGGCGTAGATAGATGAAGGTTATTTTATTAACCCATGAAAGAGAGGTTTCGCGTTTAACCAATACAGGGCTAGTAGCGCTAGAGCGATTTCCCGACTGGTGCGCACGTGTGATCTGGTCAAGAGTTGAACCAGATGATGAGATAGTAGATCTACTATCCAGTAAGAGGGCGGCAGTGCTTTTTCCAAAACCAGTTTTGTCCAAAGAGACTGGTGATTCAATGGTTCAAGCCCCAATGGAGGAGTTAAACCTGTATTTGAATGAGATACCTGAAATTATCATTATTTTAGATGCAATCTGGCAAGAGGCGAGAAAGATGATAAGGCAGAGTCCCTATCTTGCCACTGCGAACAAATATGCATTAACACAGGGAGGAGACTCTCAGTTTAACTTGAGGCGCAATCAGATCCCTGGAGGCTTATGCACTTTAGAATGTATTATCCAACTGTGTCATTCAGCCAAGATGAGTGAAGAAGCATTGGAGCTGGAAGCTGCCTATATTGCATTAAATCAAAGATAATACAGCTTTAGTTAAAGTAAGGTGAGGTAGACACAGAGGAAGTGACTGATGGCGCCCGCGAGTACAAATAGATGCCAAATAGCATGATTATAGGGGATCCGTTTACCCACATAAAACACCACCCCTAGGCTGTAAAAAAGACCGCCAGCTAATAGAAGTTGAAACCCTAATGGTGACATCGCCGCAATCATATCACTCATTACGGTGACGCATAGCCAACCCATGGCAAGATAAAGCATCACGCTGAATTTCTTAAAGCGATGAATAAACAGGGTTTTAAATAACACACCCGCTACAGCCAAAGACCAGATCGCAACTAAAATAATAGTGGCTTGTTCGCCTTTAAGTGCGATTAACATCAATGGTGTATAGGTTCCAGCAATAAGAAAGTAGATAGCGCAATGATCAGCTATTTTCAGTCTATGTTTCCACTTTGGGTTTGAGACGCTGTGGTAAGCCGTCGAGCAGGAAAAGAGTAAAATAATACTGCTACAGTAGATCACAACACCTAGCATCTGAACAGAAGTTAGCGTGTCTTGCCCTTTGATGATAGAGAAAATAAGTCCCACGATACCTGCGATAACCCCTAGGGCATGACTGATGCTGTTTGCTAGCTCTTCATGAAGTGTATAGCCACTAGAATTAAGCGTTTGTTCAATTGGGGCTTGATGGCATATTTCCTGTGATGGCATAGAGTAAATCAACTTCTGGTTAGACCTTTTTAACGAGTCTAACAGCATTAACTAACTAACACTAGAGTTGAGCGTACACGTGTACGCTTATTTTTTATTTATATGATTGAAGATTTGACCTTTGTCCTTTTTATGTGAGTTGGCTAAGCAAAAGAAAATTATTCAATTAAAGGCTGAAGGAACTTTATATCCATATCTTTATCTTAATAGCAATTGGTATAGAGATATGTTCACTGCTTATCGGGTCGAGATAGGTGTCAATAAGCTCGATATAAATCGCCTTGATATAAATAGGCTCGATATAAATGGAATTGATATAACAAGAGATGGAAAGTAATAAACACTTGGTAAACGCCCAAACTCCCCAAGATGACTTAGTTAAGAGTTTAACGAAGGACTTAATGAAGAGCGGTTTGGACTCTGTAGATGAGCCTCATCTGCAGCCCTTTGTGGCTAAGCGTCAAGACTTAACTGAGGATGATTTGCTTCACGATGGCAGACTAGTGGGAGCAAGCTCTGAAGAGGAGCTACCGTCAGGTACTAGCTTTAGCGCTAGTGATACAAGTGCTAGGGATACAGAGGTAGGTCAGCTGCAGGCCTCTCAATTAACGCCGCGCCATAGACAACCAACTCTTGTATTACTCTTCGTGTTTATTGGTCATTTTGTGTTAATTGGTATGTTGCACCATGTTTGGCAACCACAGAGGTTAGCTCTTCCCGAGCACAAAGCGCCTAAATTGAGCTCCTATATCTACTATGAGCCTAAGGTAGAACCTAAAGTGATAAAAGAGATGGTAGAGCCAATTAAAAATATCGTGAAAGAGGAGGTGAGTGTTAGCCCTGAGCCAGAAGATAAGCCCCTAGTTCAAGTGAGCGACTTTCCTCAAACTAGAGAGGATAAGGAGGAGGTTAGCGTTAAAGCACAAGAGAGCTTGAAGTTAGATGTTATAGCAAGCAAAGAGGCTGATAGCAGTCACGACAAGGTAAGAGTGAAATCTGAGGGGAGTTTAAGTCAATCAACACGTAACTACTTTCAGCGCCAGAGGGAGCAAGCACTTGATGAGCTTGTGATATCACAGTCAGATAGATACACCAGAAAACGTTCGTTAAGTGAGATGGATGGCGATATGATTATCTTGTCGCTTCCAGAGCATAATGTTTGGGAAGAGACAAAAACCTTAGACAGTAACTTAGATCCCAATAGAATCGTCAAGCAAGGTTCAACTTGTTACCGAATAGTCAAAACCCCAAATCCACTTAACCCCCATGCGGAGAATTTAGGCTACCCATTTCGATGTGATGGAAAGTCGTTGGTGTCAGATCTGCAAAAAGCGATAGCTAAGCGGGCTGAAAAGATGGGAATAAAACGCTAATCTATTTGTGAAATATTTTCACTTTAAATGTCGTGAGTTAAACTTAATTTTTGGTGTTTACTTTTTAGTCACTATTTATCAACTGTTTAGTAGAGGTTAAAAAATTCATTGGTGTTCCATTTAGTTTGGTTTTATTGGCTTGTTTAGCCAGCAGTTTTACGTTTATACTCTTTGGCATCTTGTCGGAGTGCCTAAAGGCTGAGACCGTTAATTCGGGATCCGTTGAACCTGATCGGGTTAATACCCGCGAAGGAAACAAGCATGATAAAAACAATTAATTCGAATGTTAAATGAGTCATTAAATCACCATTCGATCTATTTTTTTATCTGATGCGTCTTCATTTTTTGTTGATGTACCTGCTATTCAACATCTCCTGGCAAGCAACTTCATTTCTTTTTTAAGTGAGATTGCTTATGTCAAATCGTCGTGCAACCCGAGCTCAAGCTCAACAATTTATTGATACCTTAACACCGCTTCAACACCCTAATTCAGAAAAGGTTTATCTGACGGGAAGTCGTGAAGATTTGCGTGTTGGTATGCGCCAAATTTTACAATCCGATACCTTAGTGGGCGGCACCGAAGCTGATCCCATTCTCGAGTCCAACCCACCCCTAAAAGTTTATGATTGTGCTGGGCCATATTCAGATCCTGATGCTGAGATAAATGTACGCGCAGGCTTGAATAAATTTAGACAAAGCTGGATTGAGGAGCGAGGTGATACTGAGCAACTTGCAGGTGTCAGCTCAGGCTTTACGCAACAACGTTTAGCTGATGACGGCTTAGATCACCTGAGGTTTGATTCACTGCTTCCTCCGCGTAGAGCACAATCAGGCAAGCGTGTGACTCAACTTCACTATGCAAGACAAGGCATTATCACTCCTGAGATGGAGTATATTGCTATCCGTGAAAATATGGAGCAGGCGGGGATCACCGATCCGGTTTTGAGACAAAAAGCTAAAGGGGAAAGCTTTGGTGCATCCATCGAACATGTGATCACCCCTGAGTTTGTGCGTCAAGAGGTTGCTCGCGGTCGTGCAATTATTCCTTTGAACATTAATCACCCTGAAGCTGAGCCTATGATCATTGGCCGTAACTTCTTGGTTAAGGTGAATGCCAATATCGGAAACTCTGCCGTGACCTCATCTATTGAGGAGGAGGTTGAGAAACTGGTTTGGTCAACCCGCTGGGGCGCAGATACCGTGATGGATCTCTCCACTGGCCGCTACATTCATGAAACCCGTGAGTGGATAATACGTAACTCTCCGGTGCCGATAGGAACCGTACCCATCTATCAAGCATTGGAGAAGGTCAATGGCGTTGCTGAAGATCTTAACTGGGAGGTGTTTAGAGATACCTTAGTTGAGCAGGCTGAGCAAGGTGTTGATTACTTTACGATTCATGCGGGTGTTCTACTTCGTTATGTACCCATGACGGCAAAACGGGTGACAGGTATTGTATCTCGTGGTGGCTCGATCATGGCCAAGTGGTGTTTGTCTCATCATAGCGAAAACTTCCTCTATGAACACTTCAGAGAGATCTGTGAATTGTGCGCCGCCTACGATGTATCGCTTTCATTGGGTGATGGCATGCGTCCAGGCTCTATCGCCGATGCCAACGATGAGGCGCAGTTTAGTGAATTAGAGACCTTAGGCGAGCTGGTTAAAATAGCTTGGGAGTACGATGTTCAAACCATCATAGAAGGCCCTGGACATATTCCTATGAATCTGATCAAGGAGAATATGGATAAGCAGTTAGCACTCTGTGACGAAGCACCGTTTTACACTTTAGGGCCGCAAACTACCGATATTGCTCCTGGTTATGATCATTTTACATCTGGGATAGGTGCGGCAATGATCGCATGGTATGGCTGCGCCATGCTCTGTTACGTTACCCCTAAAGAGCACCTTGGTCTGCCCAATAAAGAAGATGTTAAGCAAGGGCTTATCGCATACAAAATTGCCGCTCATGCAGGTGATGTGGCTAAAGGGCACCCAACGGCGCAGATCCGTGACAATGCACTCTCTAAGGCAAGGTTTGAGTTCCGCTGGGAAGATCAATACAACTTAGGGCTAGATCCTGAGACTGCTCGCGCTTATCACGATGAGTCTCTGCCTCAAGAGTCGGCAAAAGTGGCTCACTTCTGCTCCATGTGTGGGCCTAAATTCTGCTCTATGAAGATTAGCCAAGAGGTACGTGATTACGCCGCGTCTCAAGAGGTGGAGCTGCAATCTCATGCCAGTTATCAGGCTAAAAGTGCCTCAGAGATAGAAACGGGAATGGCGCAGATGTCAGCAGAGTTCAAGGCTAAAGGTGCTGAGCTTTACCATGAAGCAGGAGCTGTTGATGAAGAGCTTGCGGACGCAGAGGCTTAATCGATGGCAAACTCAACACTGAGTTCTTCAGTTAACAAGCCTATAGTCTGGACGATTGCCGGTTCTGATAGCGGTGGCGGGGCAGGCATACAAGCTGACTTATTAACCATACACGATCTTGGCTGTCACCCCTGCAGTGCCATTACCTGTTTAACGGCGCAATCTTCTGTGGCCGTTAATTTGGTTGAGGCTGTTTCCCCTCAGATGTTTCAGTCACAGCTTGATACCTTACTGCATGATCTGCCACCAGTTGCGATAAAAATTGGGCTGTTAGCGAATCAAAGTCAGGTTGTGATGTTAGCGAGCTGGTTAAAGAAGAGGTTAGCTGAGTATTGTAAGCAAGCAGGTATCGAGGTGAGTGTGATCCTCGATCCTGTGATGTTTGCTACCTGTGGCGATAATCTAAATTCAACTTTAGACTTTTCGCCATTTAAAAGTTTACTCACCTTAATTACGCCCAATATTACCGAGCTAGCCGCGCTGGTGGACATAAAAGCCAAGCCTGCTCTTGCAATGAGTGGAGCTGAATCAACTTTAGTCGATCAAGCTGATTGTGTATTAGCGGCTGAACTGTTATCAGAGCAACTTAACTGCCATGTGTTAGCCAAAGGAGGCGATCTTGGGCCAACTTGGCTTAGGGATTGCGCTCAAGATATTTTTGTTTGTAGAGAGGAAAAAGGGATCTCTACTTTGCACCAAGGAAGAACCTTTCTGCTGTCAGGCCCACGTATAAACAGTGATAATACTCATGGCAGTGGTTGCACCTTGAGCTCTGCTATTGCCAGTGTGATGGGACAAGGTTATGTGCTCCATGATGCCATCGTGATAGCAAAAGCCTATGTGACTGCTGGGATCGCGGCGAGTTTTCAGCCAGGGAGTGGGGCAGGAACGCTCGCTCGTACTTCTTGGCCATCAGATCTGACTCTCTATCCAAGTATCTCTGTATTGGACTCCGGCCCATCGCTGCCAGGTAGTATCAAGTTTAAACCAATTGTTGAGCGACTAGGCCTTTACCCTGTTGTTGCTGATTTGACGTTATTACACTCCTTGCTTGAAGCGGGAGCTAAAACCATTCAGCTCAGAATAAAAGATGGGTTAACTGATGATATTGAGCAGCAGATCTGCTCGGCGATTCAATTAGGTCGAGATTATAAAGCTAAGCTGTTTATTAACGATCATTGGCAACTTGCACTTAAGCATGGGGCTTATGGAATACACCTTGGACAGGAAGACCTTTACACGGCTGATTTGACCAAAATAGCGAGTGCGGATATCGCGTTAGGTGTGTCGAGTCATAGTTATTTTGAACTGCTGATTGCCCATCAGATAGCTCCATCATATATCGCTCTAGGGCATATATTTCCAACCACCACAAAGGTGATGCCATCTAAGCCTCAGGGGCTTAATAAACTAAGGCAATATGTTGAGCTGCTAGGCTCTCATTACCCTTTGGTTGCCATAGGGGGCATTGATGAGTCGAAACTTGAAGCGGTAAAGCACACTAGAGTTCATGACATTGCTGTAGTGAGGGCGCTCACTCAAGCTGAAGATCCAGCTGGTGCATTTAGGATGCTTACTCAAAAGTGGGAGACGTATGATGCCACTGAGTGACAGTGATTTTATGCGCTATTCGAGGCAGCTCTTGTTACCTGAAGTGGGGGAGCAGGGTCAGCTTGCCCTAAAAAATGCCAAGGTGTTACTCATTGGTGTTGGTGGCTTAGGCCAGCTTGCAGCCCAGTATTTGGCAGCCTCCGGTGTGGGAAAGATTATCTTAGCTGACGACGATAGGGTTGAAGTCTCTAATTTGCCCAGACAACTTCTCTTTGATGGTGGTGATATCGGTGAATATAAATCGGTACGCGGGAGCCAGAAGTTGATGCAAAGGTACCCGATGTGTGAGTTTCAAAGTATCACGCAGCGGTTATCTGCTAAGAATATCAACAGATACATAGAAGGGGTCAACCTTGTACTCGATTGCAGTGATAACTTGCCTACGCGTCACACTGTGAACCAAGCCTGCATTAAAGCTAATACACCATTGGTTACCGCATCTGTTGCCCATTTCACTGGTTTTCTCTTTGCGGTTGATATGCAAAGAGCGCCGAAGGCGGGCTGTTACCACTGCCTGTTTCCCCAAGACACACAAGTGACTCAGAACTGCAGCACAGCGGGCGTATTGGGTCCTATGGTAGGGACGCTAGCTTCTATGCAGAGCCTTATGGCGATGAATATTCTGATGGGAGTGGGTAAGCCATTTGGGAAGCTACTTAGATTTGATGGGCTCAAGTTTTCTTGGCATGAAGCATTGCTGAGCCAAGATCCTGCTTGTCCTGTTTGTCGAATCTATACTTAGACGCGGCAGTATAACGCTAGTGCTTAGAGGAAAGCTGATGGAAAATGTGAAAATCTGGATAAATGATGAGCCCTTAACAATCTCTAGCGAGCTAAATTTAGCGGCGCTCATTGAGGGTCAAGGGGTTAAGGAAAAATCTGTGGCTCTGGTGTGTAACTCAGTGCTGGTTCCCAGAACAGCTTGGCAGGAACGGCGTTGTAAAGAGGGCGATAAAATAGAGATCTTCTCTGTGGTTGCAGGAGGCTAAAATGTTGAAAATAGCGGAGCATGAGTTTCATTCAAGACTGTTTACTGGCACGGGAAAGTTTTCATCTTCTAACATTATGTTAGCAGCGATTAGAGGTTCTGAGTCTGAACTGGTCACCATGGCGATGAAAAGGCTAGATCTTAAAACTGGCAGTGATGACATCTTATCGCCTCTTTTACAAAGTGGTATTAAGCTTTTGCCCAATACTGCCGGAGCAAGAAACGCAAAAGAGGCGATTTTTGTCGCTGAGCTTGCTCGAGAAGTGCTTAATACCAATTGGATTAAATTAGAGATACATCCTGATCCGAAATATTTAATGCCAGATCCTATAGAAACATTAGAGGCGGCGAGGGAGTTATGCGAAAAGGGATATGTGGTCCTGCCCTATATTCATGCCGATCCCGTGTTGTGTCGACGTCTAGAGGAGGTTGGGTGTGCGGCTGTGATGCCTTTGGGGAGTCCTATTGGCTCTAATCAGGGGCTGGCTACCGAGCCATTTCTCAAGATCATCATCGAGCAGGCGAATGTTCCAGTGATTGTTGATGCGGGGATCGGTGCACCGTCTCAAGCGCTCAGAGCGATGGAGTTAGGTGCCGATGCGGTGTTGGTCAATACGGCGATAGCAAGTAGCGCCGATCCTATAGCCATGGGGCAATGCTTCGCCCAGGCTGTGCAAATCGGTAGGGCTGCCTACCTTGCAGGGCTGGGTCAGGTGAGCCAGCAGGCTATAAATACCAGTCCACTGACGGGGTTTTTAAATGAGTAGTAAGCCTCAAGTATTCCTTAAATTAACGATGGGATTTAAATGAGCTTTCTTAGTTATTTACAAGGGCTATCACGTGAAAAGTTGTCCCTAAAACTATACTCATGCACAGGGAGAGATGTTGAGCAGGCGTTGCAACATCCTGAAGGCTCATTAGAGAGTCTATTGGCGCTCCTATCTCCAGCCGCAGAGTCTTATTTGGAACAGATGGCACAAACCTCAGCACGTCTCACTCGCCAACGTTTTGGGGCTAATATTGGCATGTATCTGCCGTTATATCTTTCTAACCTGTGTGCTAATGAGTGTGACTATTGTGGCTTTAGCATGAGCAATCGCATTAAGCGTAAGACCTTGAGTCTAGATGAGTTAAATGCAGAGATGCGAGTGGTAAAAGCAATGGACTATGACTCAATATTACTGGTTTCAGGTGAACATGAAACTAAAGTGGGCATTGATTACTTTAGTTCAGTTCTGCCAAGTGTTAAAAGTCAGTTTAGTTATGTGGCGATGGAGGTTCAACCACTTAAAGAAGCTGAATATTCACAGTTGGCGAGACTTGGACTCGATGCCGTGATGATCTATCAAGAAACCTATAACCCGCAAACCTATGCCCAGCATCATACTCGAGGGAATAAACAACATTTTGAGTATCGTCTTCAAACTCCTGAAAGGGTGGCTAGGGTAGGCATAGATAAAATAGGTTTAGGCGTACTGCTTGGTCTAGATGACTGGCGTTTAGACGCACTGTTAATGGGTCATCACTTAGCTTATCTGGAGTCTAATTTTTGGCGAAGCCGCTACAGTGTATCGTTACCTAGATTGCGTCCCTGCACTGGTGGTATATCGCCTAAAGTTGAATTAACAGATAGAGGATTAGTACAGCTTATTTGCGCATTTAGACTCTTTAATCATCAACTTGAGATCAGTCTATCGACTCGCGAGTCTGCGGTCCTTAGGGATAACCTGTTTGGATTGGGAGTGACTCAGTTAAGCGCAGGCAGTTCGACACAACCTGGTGGCTACTTAGCGCCAGATACTCAGCTTGATCAATTTGAGATAAGTGATGAGCGTACACCGACTGAAGTTTGCGCAGCAATGAAAGTGAGAGGTTTTAATCCTGTTTGGAAAGATTGGGAGTCAGCTTGGGTATAGCAGGTGTTACAGATATGATAGGCATAAAAGCAGCGTTAACACTGTACTTTTAAGCCGGTGTGGTTAATAATTAACCTTGAGGTTGTAATGCCTCAGAGCTTAATGCTAGAGCTGATTTTAATATTTATTTGAAGCTGACTCGGAGCCAAACTTATGCAAATACCACCCAGTTTTTCATCTGGTCAAGCCGGGTTGCAGAGTGCGCAGACAGGTTTAACACAAGCCACAGTTGATGTCGCCTCTCCAACACCACCTGCTCAACCAACCCAGAGTGCTGAGACGCAAGAGGCTAGACCCGTTGAAAATGTAGATAAAACAGAAGCGTTAGTGTCAGCTATTGAGGCACAAAATCAAGGTGAAGCCGCTGCTGAAGTACTGGAAACCTCATCAGAAACTTTGGGTACAATTATTAATATTGAGGTCTAGTTTTCATGCTAGGCGTTAATGTTTCATCTGCTTTGTCGGCGGGAAGTGATAGCCTTTCGCCCACAAAACGCTTGTCTGGAATATCTTACTCTACCTCTGTTTCTTCAGTACCTGTATCGCCAAATACGACATCCCCAAATTCGTTACCGACTAAGCCAAGTCTAAAAGGCACTTTATCTTCAAACCATGCGCCACCGACTATTGAAATTAATAATGCTTCGCTTAATGCCAATACAGCAGCAGATTTAAGTGTTCAAATAGGAGTTGAGTCGACTCTAACCGCTGAGTTGTCACCCACGACATCCGCCTCACCCCCTAGCAGTTTTAGTCTAACTCAAGGTGCCTTGTCGATTAATGGTTTGGTGAGCACAAGTACAAGTACAATTAGTTCAGCATTACAACAGGGCAGTAAACTACCTGCTAACCAGATAACCTCTGGTGCTAACGATTCCCAACTCGTACCTGATACAGGCTTTACCCCTGTAACTGATGCAGATGCCGAACCAGTATTTTCAGGGCAAGAATCATCATCTACCCCTCCATTCGAACCTAGTCAGGAAAGGCCTGAAAATACTGATGAAGGGAGTAAACCCGTTTTTAATCCTTTTGAATCAACACAAGAGGAAGGTAAAGCTTCAGAAGAGAGCAGTGCCAAAGCCTTAGTATTAGAGCAACAGATTTTAGATGAGTTAGCGAAGAGAGATGCTGAGGTTCGCTCTCATGAACAAGCGCATGCAACTGTAGGCGGCGTTCATGCTCAGAGCCCACAGTTAAGTTATGAGCAAGGCAGTGATGGTAGACGTTATGCTGTCGATGGTGAGGTCTCAATTGATATCTCTACTGTGCCAGGTAACCCTTTAGCGACAGTCAACAAGATGAGGCAAGTGTACGCTGCTGCGATGGCACCAACCGATCCCTCTATGGCTGATATTCGAGTGGCTGCCGAGGCGATGAGAAAATTAAATCAAGCTAGGGCTGAGTTGGCGGAGCAAAGAGTTAGCGACGCGCCCTCTATTGAGGAGATGGCTCCACTGCTTGGTGCACAATCGAGCATCGATGAGATCCCTATTTTTGACCCTCCTAAGTTTACAACGGCAGGTGATGTTGATGAAACTGGCGCCATTACTAAGCCACAAGTTGATGAGGTTAACCCTGTGTCTGACTCAGTTGATAAGATTAACAGTCAACTAACTGCCCAATCAGTGACGTTGGAGTCAGGCTCCCATCATTATTTAACTGAGACTGTTTCAGAGCGGTATGAGCCCAGAGCCAGTGTCGCTAGCTCATTAAGTTTTTCAGTTTAATCAATATTTTTCTTATGTTCTCTTAAAATTAGCCCTTCCAAATGTTCACTTGCAGGCCCCTGTTGATCGCGATTTGGGATCACTAAGTGCAGTAGCGCTTTTTTGTGGGTGTTTCCTTTTAAACGTAACTTCTTAAGCCTACCCTCTTGGATTAAGTTGCAAACCAGATATTCAGGTATCCAACAAAAACCAATATTTTGCTCAAGTATCTCTATTGCCTCATGAAAATTTGATACAGTCCATCTTTGCTCCGCTTTTAACCAGCCAGCTTCCGTGCTAATGGATTGCCCTGTGTCCTTAATAACTATCTGTAGATGTTGAGCCAAGGTAAGGTCATCTTCAATGACTGTTTCAGAGCACAGTGGGTGATTGGGGTGACACACAAGTAAGAAGTTTATGTGACACAGGGGCTCTGCGATAAACCCCTTTGGTGGCACTCCGCCGCATATTGCTATGTCTACCTCACCATCACGAATTAACTCTTGAGTCCCATTGATCACTGAGTCTAAAATCGTGACTCTTGTGCCTCGGCTATCTGGTTGGAAGTGTTTTAGGGCGTTAACGAGCATAGGCATGGGATAGATAATCTCTCTGGCTATTGTCAGATTTGGCTCCCAACCTTTCTCTAAATTATTTGCCAGTTGTTCAAGCTCGTTCACAGAGTTAGTGATGTGCCTAGATCGTCTTAACAGAACCTCTCCCTGAACCGTTAAATAGGCTTTACGTCCTTTGACTTCAAGTAGTTGTACGCCAAGCTGATCTTGCAGTTTAGCAACCGCATGATTCAGGGAGGATTGGCTTTTATTTAGCTGCTTGGCAGCTTGAGAGTAGCCGCCATGATCGACAACAGCTTGAAGGATCCGCCACTGCTCAAGGGTTGATTTTGCTCTGTCCATGCTCGCTCCCATTGTGGTCGATCTCATTGGCCATGGCTTGAGCGGTGCTCAAGCCTACGGGGGAAATTACTGTTTTATCTCGACGAGCTTAGGGAGGTATTTCTTCGTCGCTTTAATTTTATGGAAATAGGGACCTTGGTGAAGCTCTTTTGGCCAGTCAAGCAACATCATGGCTAACACATTTCTATGCTCACCCATCGCCATATCTGGATTTCCCATAGGGGATAAAATAAACTGCTCTTTAGGATCATAGGCATTGATAATGTGGTTTTGTGTAAGCGATACCACCTTGTTATCTGATAGCCCTGCTAGATGAAAACTTATCCCTACCTCGGCAATAATATCGTCGGTTGCATCTTTAAGGATCCGTTCAATGTTGTTTTCAAAATATTTCAATATCCAATCAAACTCTTTGGCATCTACCTGGTGTTGGTAATACTCACTGGCAGCAAAAATAAAGTGTGTCATGCCATAGAGCTTATTTCTAAACTGCTTTTTACTTAGTTTATGATCGTTTTCATTGGGGTAAACTTCAATAAATGCTTGTTTATAAGATGAAAGGTAATCCCCAACTCCAAGCTGCTTTGCCCAATATACATAGTTAATTAGTTGGGCTGCCCATGATTTGATCATCGCCTTATCGGTTAGCCCCTGTTCTAGATTAGCTTTTTTCAGTGTCGAGATAAGTTTGTCATTACAGGGGCCAGTTAATCCAAACTCATCGATACGACTAGAGAAGCGCAATAATACATCGGTATAAAAAAGAAACTCTGGAAATGGTTTAAGGGCTTTTTTACGTGCTTTGGCCCTCGGCCCTTTCCCGAGCACTGAAATGGCTTTCTTAGCTTCTGCATCAATGAAGCCAGGCTTATCTAATTGGCATGCATAGAAGGCTTGAGACTCAGTTACTGCATAAAGATCAACAAGGGCAGCGTTTGCATAAATATCATTGCCAGTCATTCGGTATTGCCTAATCCCATAATGACCCTGAACTCTGGGAGGCAGCTGATAAAGGTGATCTTCAAGATTACTCTTTATGCCATCATAAACCTGTTGATGAGTGGAGGCATTTAGTTCTAGATCACCCTTAGCGGCAACGGCTGACGTGATTGCAGTGATACTAAAGAGTGCAAGAGAGAGCAGGCTTGTCTTTAGAGTAGGAGACATCTTCTATCCTTTTAATGAGTGAAATGGGATCAACAGGCTGTCCTAGCAAGGCGGTTAAGCCTTGAGTAATGCTGAGTGAATCTTCATTGATCAACAACAGCGCCAATACTTTTTGTTGGTTTATACAGCCTTTAGTGCTTTGAAATATTAAATTGGCTAAAGCTGCTTGCCAAATATCCTGATAATAGAGTGGACCGAGATCAGCAAGCGCAAAGAAACTAAAGGGGTAGTTGTCTGTTTCTGTCCAAGTGTGACCGAAGGCCTGATTAAATTCAGCAGCAAGATCTTGGTAAGTTTTGTTGTCTTTGTGCTGATAAAAGCTTAAAGCCACTTTGGCACGAAATACTTTTAGTTGTGTGGAATATTTACTGGCTATCTCCTCTCTGCTTCCTGGTTGTTTAACTTCCAATAAGCCTTCAGAGAGAAACTCAGTTAACCAGAGTTGGCCTAAAAGATAGCTGTCAGAGGTTTCACCTAAGGTGTTGACCAGATAGTAATGACTACTTCTAGAGAGCTGGGCTATCGCTGTGGCCATTGCCGACACAAGTTGTTGTTTATCACGTAAACTTGATAGTTCTGACTTAATATTGATCTGTACTTGGCCAAACTGAACCCCCTGAATAGGAGCTCTTAACCTGTAAACGCCTGAGCGTTTGCCTGTATTGAGATAGAGCTCTCCTAAGAGTCTATTTTGATGCCATATGCGATGAATATGCTCGGTCACTACCTCAAATTTAAACCCAAGCTTTGTGGCTTTACTATAGATCCGTTGAATAAAGAGAGTGGAGCTGACTTGTTTGACAGGCGTCTTATCTGCAGCTGCTAACCTCTGTCCTATCTCCCACGGCGGAGTATCGAATAAGGCTGTTTCTGTATCCAGAAAAGATCCCACCAGTTCTGCTGAGGAGAGAAACTGGCTTGATAATGCATGGGAGCTATGGTCTTTAAATCCGGCTTTAACTGCTTCATGCTGCTTGAGATTGGCGATACGGGTTAACGCCGGAGTGCTTTTCTCTTTTGCTCGTCCTTGGTATGCCTGCCATACAAGTTTTTGGCAAGATTTGTCGTTCTGCTCAAGTAAGTAAGAGGCTATGGATTGATGAAAGTTATCCATAGTGCTACTTCCATCAATGCGATTAACGGGGAGCTGACATGATGCACCGGAAAACCTTAAGGTGAGATCTTTACTTCTCAGTCCCTGCCTGATGCTGGCCAATGCAGTATAGAGTTGAGATTTAAAGGTTTGCGCTTTATTTTCGTTAATTAATCTTTTGACTCGTATGCCCAGTTGGCTCAACTCAGGATCACCACTTTTCAGTAAGGAGGAGGTGAGTTGATTAATTTGAGGCAGATTAAGGGTGTCATCAACCATATCCGATAGACGAAGCTGGCACTGGATCAGCCCCTCTTTATATAGCGGCTTGAGTGGAAAAGTTTTGTAATACGCTAGGCGATCTTTAATGTTAAATAAGCTCAGTAAAGTTAACTCTAACTGATGACTCTGGATACGCGTAGTTTGTTGACTATGTAACTCAGTGTTAGGTTGAGAGAGCTGTTTTGCAGGTGAGGGGAGTTGTAGACACTGATCTATGATTATGGGCAGTGGTGAAACGGCGGCCTGAGCCGCCGTTGTAACTGTAAGTAAAAAACTAACTTTCAGCGTTATGGCTAAAATGCTTTTTAGCATATTCAACACGTTCACTTACTGTCATATTATGGTTACCTAACGAATCGACATGATTTAGATAGGGAAGGATCCCCCTTCCATTCGCGATCTGGATGGCAAGTCCCGGTCTGGCGTTAAGCTCAAGCAGCAGTGGCCCTTTCACTTTATCAAGTACCATATCTGTGCCCAGATATCCCATCTCGCACATTTCATAGGCTTTTGAGGCGGTATTAAGTAAAAAGTCCCACTGAGGTACCTGAATGTCGGTTAATTTTTTATTGGTATCAGGGTGCAGATCAACTGGGGTGTCAAATTGAACGGCATGTAGCCCTTTGCCTGAACCAATATCGACACCAACACCGACAGCGCCTTGGTGTAAGTTAGCTTTGCCGTCAGATGCTGCGGTCGAAAGTCTCAACATCCCCATAACAGGGAAGCCTTTGTAGACGATTAATCTGATATCCGGTACACCTTCATAGGAGTATCCATCGAATACGGGGTCGAATTGGATCAAGCCCTCTACAATACCTACATCTGGGGCACCACCAAGTGAGAATAGGCCACTTAAGATGTTGGATACATGGCGATAGATCTCACTGTGTGTGACCTCCTGACCATTAGGCTTGAAGTAGCGGTTACCTTCGACTTTAGTGATGACCAAGATCCCTTTACCGCCAGAGCCCTTCGAAGGTTTGATTACAAACCCTGACTCGCCCTCGACCATGGCCGGGATCTCTTCAATTTCATGTTGCTCACGTACAACACCAATAAGTGCTGGGACGGCGATATCATTGGCTATCGCGAGCTGTTTTGTGGTGAGCTTATCATCGACACGTTTATAAAACTTACGCGGATTATAACGACCAATATAGTCAATATTTCGCTTGTTCATACCCAAGACGCCACTCTTGTGCAGTGAAGAAGGCATGGCAAATTCGAATCTCATTACTTATCCCCAGCTAATGGTTTAAAGCGTCTAAGTTCGAGTAAACGGTAACCTGTGTACTGTCCCATCAGCAAGACGATGGCCAATATTACAAGGTGAATACCAAGGAAGTTAAACACCCAGTGCTGAACCCAAGTTGCGCTCATGGCCAGGTAAGCTAGTGTCGCGACAAATAAGCTTCCTCCGCCTTGTAAGAGTACCTCTTTAGGACCTTCCTCCTCCCACAAGATAGACATTCGCTCAATGGTCCAAGCTAAGATTATCATTGGGAAGAAGGTGATGGTTAAGCCTTCGCTTAAACCAAACTTGTAGGACAGTAGAGTAAATATGCCTATGATGCCTATAACAACAATGATCACCGCCGATATTCGTGAAATCAGCAGTAAGTTGAGCTGTGACAGGTAGGAGCGGATCATCAAGCCGCAGGCTACGATAAGAATAAAACCAATTAAACCTGTGAGCAGTGTTGTTTGGATAAATGCTAGCGCGATTAGAACTGGCATGAAAGTACCAGAGGTTTTAAGCCCAACGATAACACGCAGAAAAACCACCATAAGCACGCCAATAGGGATCAATAATATCCCCTTAAATAGACTTTGCTCCTCAAGTGGAAGTTGATACAGAGAGAAATCTAATGCTCCCTGATTTTTCATGACATCCAAAGAGGTGGCAAGGGCTGAGCGTGTGTCTTGTAGCATGGAGAAGTTAACTTGCGAGTTAACACCGCCGGTAACATCTAAGGTTGATTTACCTGAGCGATCCCAAAGTAGTAAGTTGTCCTTTCGTCCTTGAGTACCGTTTGATGGATCAAACAACACCCACTCACCATCATTGTAAACTTCAACAAAGCTACTTAATTGTTGTCTACGGCGCTGATCTTCAAGGTATAAGCCACTGACTTCCTGTGCTGGAACGCCTTTACTGTGAAGCATATGCAAGAAGAGCTTTGTTGGGGTATTGCTGCTTAATAGCAGCTCTACGTTTTGAGTTCTTTCCGCGGCATTTAATGCCTTGTTGAGTTGCTGAGCAAAGCTTAAGTTCGTCGCACTTTTAGCCCAAACTTTACTAATTACCTGCTCGGCTGCATCTTTCTCTGTAGCAGGCCAAATGAAGTCCTTAGGTGCTACTGGCTCCTGCTTGGCAATTACTTGAGTCGTCCCTGTTGGGATAAGTGTGACTTTGTAGTAAAGGTTTTGCATTCCAGTGGCTGAGCGTACAGACCAAAGTGCCCGGCGTTCTTGGTCTTGGTTATCTTGGCTTATTGTCAGGCCATACCCAGGTGAAGATGCATTCTCAACAAGCACTTCAAATGCAGGATCGTTAGGAAGCGAGAAGGAGACCTCTGCAGGCTCACCTATACCTTGAAAGCTGACTTTAGCATCGACAGCCCAGCTTTGGACCTGTTTGCCAGGTAGGAAAGGGACATTGTGCTCGATACCGCGAAATACACTTGCGGCTATGCCTGATATAAATAGCAGGGCAACCAGTATGTAAAAAGGTTTTTTAGAGTGCATTTACAAATTCCTATTTAGCTGATTCTGCAGCTGGCTTCTTTTTGCCATGAATATAGGTCTGTCCTACATCAACGACAGCGATATCTTGCATAAATTTACGACCAAGTAGAAGCGGGAAATCTAAGTGACTGCGATCGACTAAGTTAAGATCCGTTTCAGCCGAGTATTGGCCAATCTTCAGATGCGCGTGAATAACAGGTCGACGATCGGCTTTTTCATCTGAATCTTGCTTAATTCTGACAAAGCGTTCTACTTTTGACTCAAAGGTTTGTGCTGGTGCACCTTCGCCTAATGTAAATACATCGAATCGAACCCATTGCTTTCCATCACGTTCAAATAGAATGATGTTACGGGCATCAAGGGATGATGATTCTGCACCAGTATCAATACGAGTATTGAAACTGGCTTTTACCTCTTCAACAAAAACATTTTCAATAGCACCAAGAAGAAACTTACCGGCTAGAGGTGAGGGAGGACAATCGAGCGCGACTGGGACAACTTTTTCTTCAGGTGCTAGTTTAAGTGTTGAAAGCTTCTGTTCTAAAGAGACTATCTGTTTTGATAATCCTGAAATTGCAGCTGATTGAGCGGTGTTAATGTCATCCATGATCTGAATCAAATCTGCCTGTTGGCGCGCTAAACTTGCATCTAATACAGTAACATCTACTGGTTTAGGTAAGTTCGCGTTTTCCTGAGATGTTGCTGCACAACCGGTTAGTCCCGCTGCTACCGCAATACAGATTATCTGTTTAAACATAGTGCTTCCCATTTACTTATGTATTGTGCTGTAAAAATGATTTATGTAGCTACGCCTATCACTTTGACTCTAGCCAAAGAGGATAAGCTAACTTGTTAGATCAGATCTTTATTGGGTTGATTTTTAGTTGCGATAAACGTTGCACGTTTAGGCGCAGGGTACCCCTCTACTGTCAGATCAATATTGCTTGGATCGAGGTAGTCGACCAGTGACTCATTTGGCATCCAATCAGTGCTTCTTTGCTCTGCAAGTGATGTCACATCGATATCAACACATCTAATATCTACAAAGTCAGCTTTCTTTAGCCAAAGTGCTAATGCTGCAGCAGAGGGAAGAAACCATACATTATTCATTTTGCCATATCTATCTTCTGGCACCAGAACCGTATTTTCGTCACCGTCAATAACTAATGTTTCTAAAACCAGTTCACCACCTGTTCGCAATTGATCCCTAAGTTGTAACAAATGATCAATTGGAGAACGTCTGTGATACAAGACCCCCATAGAGAAGACTGTGTCAAAAGCGTCTAACGGTGGTAGCTCCTCTATACCTAATGGTAAAAGGTGTATGGGCTGCTCTTCACCCGCTAAACGTTTAATTGCCTCAAATTGGCAAAGAAATAGGGTTGATGGGTCAATGCCAACAACATGATTAGCCCCTTCTCCTAACATGCGCCACATGTGATAACCACTGCCACATCCTACATCCAGTACAGTTCGGTTGTTAAGTGGAGACAGATGAGGAAGAATACGTTCCCATTTCCAGTCTGAACGCCACTCCGTATCTATGTTAATGCCATGAACCGAGAAAGGGCCTTTGCGCCAAGGTTGAAAAATTCTCAGCAAGTTTTCAAGCTTCTGCTGCTCCCCTGAGGTGAGTTGCTGACCGCTGCCTATTGTCACTGAGTCTTTTAGTTCTAATGTGTCAGGACTAGGGTAATGGAGTTTGTTTAGTACCTTCTCCCATTTAGGCAAGGTGCCGTGCTTATGTTCACGCTGCCACTGGCCTAAGATAGCAGGCAGTGTTTCAAGCCAATGCTGAAGGCTCGAATCCGCAATTTTTTTATAAAATGAGCTAAAACTGATCACTTAAATGCCACCTTTAAAGGAGTATGAGAATAAAGCTTAGATGTTAAGGAGAGCTTAGTTGGCTCTCCTTGCATTAATGAGGAAACAGGTATCACTTGATTGCAACCATAGAGGCAAAGTTAAAGCATTGAAACCACAGGTTGAAATGGGTAAAGCCTTGAGTTTTTAATCGCATCTCGTGTTGCAATAAGGTATCTGGTTTCATGACATGCTCCAGTGAGCTACGCTTTTGGCTAATTTCTAATTCACTGTAACCATTGGCTCTTTTAAAGTCGAGGTGAAGGTCATCAAGTAGACCTTGGATTGAACTGTCCTCAAAATTTAACTTCTCTGATAGTACTAGAATACCGCCAGGTTTTAAGCCTTTGTAGATCTTATTGACTAATGCATCTCTGTCGTTAGGTGCTAGAAACTGCATGGTAAAGTTAAGCACGACCATGGAAGCATTCTCAATCTTGATATCTCGTATGTCGCCACAGACAAGGTCAACTGGGGTGTCGCTGACATAGGCCCCCAAATTTTCCTGACAACGCTCAATCATTGACTGGCTATTGTCCACGGCAATAATGGTACAGTTACGTGAACCTATGTTGCGACGAATACTTAATGTTGCAGCGCCGAGTGAACAACCTAAGTCGTAGACATGGCTTTTTGGCGTAACATACTTGTGGGCGAGTTCCCCAAGTGTTTGAATGATCTGACCGTAACCAGGTACAGAGCGGCGGATCATGTCATTAAATACACCAGCGACTTTTTCGTCGAACTGAAAGTCACTAATGTTTTCACATGCTTGTGCGTAGATAGTATCTTGAGAAGAGTTCATTCGATTTAAATGTGTAAATTCAACGTGTCATTCTAACGAAACATAGCTGTTAGCAGCAAGTCTGCTACTGGAAATTTCCCATAAAATTTTGTCTAATAGCGTAAAAGCAACATCGTATTTACAGTTTTGTGACCTTTCGGGAATTGGATTTGAAATTATTTATTAGATGTTTGAGCGTTTTCTTTTTTCTTTTATTCACATCTGTACTCGCAGCTAATGATAAAAAGCCACTAGTTATTGTGATGGGCGCTGATAGCTACCCTTACCAATTTATTGGAGAGACGGGGGAGCCTGAAGGCTTACTGGTTGATCTATGGAGAGCGTGGTCACAGCAAGTCGGTGAGGAAGTTGTCTTCGTTGCTCGCTACTGGAAAGAGGGTCTTGAGCAGCTTGATTCTGGTCAAGCCAATGTACATATTGGCATGGCGGCAACTGATAAACGTCAGCAACACTTCGATTTTGCTAAGCCAATTTCAACAGTCAATACTTATCTGTATCTGCATAAAACGTTAAATAAGAAGCACAACATAGAAGCGCTTCAACCTTATCATGTGGGTATAGTATCAGGCTCTTCCCATGAGGCTTCACTATTAGCACTCTCGCCTAAGCTGACATTTAAATACTATAAAAACCGCAATGCGTTACTACAGGCTGCACTTGTGGGTGAAGTGTTGGTATTTGCAGGGATGGAAGGGCAGATTAAAAGCAGTAAGACGAGTCGCCAAGTTGCAGAGTTATTCCCTAATAGCAGTCGTTTATTGATAAAACAGGTGGGCTTAAGTCCCGCGGTTAAGCATGGAAAGACCCAACTCTTAGATAAGATCAATTCAGGTTTTGCTCTGTTAGATAACGCGCGTATTAGAGAGATTGAGGCGCACTGGTTAGGTATTTCCCAGGAGCAAGAGGGAGTAAGAATTGCTGCAACGTTAGATATTGAACCCTATGTCAATTTAGGGGTTGATGGCAGACCGCATGGTTTATATGTTGATATCTGGGATTTATGGTCTGAGAAAACTGGGATCCCAGTCAGCTACGCCACTGGTGATATGAATAGTTCACTGGATTTTGTGCGCAAAGGTAAAGCTGATGTTCATATTGGTTATCCCGAGAGTGATGCCCTAAAGAGTGGTTTACAAAGAGTGCAGCTTCTGTATCGAGTGAAAAGCCGTTTATTTAGTGTCGGTGCACCTATTGATACCTTGTCAGCGATAAATCAAACCCGTATAGGTGCGGTACCTACAGCGCCTTATTTAGATAAACTAAAGCTAGCATTTCCAGAGGCTGAATTAAAACTGTATGACTCTGTTGATGCGATGATAGAAGCTGCTCAAGCAGGGAGCATCTCAAGCTTTGTTGCTTCTTCAGCATGGACTCAGCACTATTTAGTTCAAAAGGGTGTAGGGTCTGATTTCCACCAGTTTATGGACCTAGAGTTTAATACCGATATCTTTGTTCTCTCCCAAGGAGGCAACAGCGGATTATCAAAGCGGATTAAGCAGGGCTTTGCATTAATCAGTCAAGAAGAGTTGGCGGAAATAGAGCAAAAATGGGTGTTAGACAGTAACAATCGCATCTATACCGATAAGGTACATCTGCTTGAGATATCTGAGCATGATAAAGCGTATCTTACAAATATGCCCCCTTTGAAGGTCGGTTATCTGGCTAACTGGAAGCCGATGGAGTTTACCAATAAAGCTGGTGCTTTTTCTGGTGTCAACAGCGAGCTTGTTCAGCTCTTACAAGATAAGTTAGCAATCGAAGTTGAAGCTGTTGAGTATCCAAATTGGCAAAGCTTGATCTCTGCGCTACTCAAGGGGGAGGTCGAACTTGCTGGGAGTGTGGCTAAAACTCAAGACCGTTCAAGGCAACTATTGTTCAGTGAGCCTTATTGGCCATCTCCGTGGGCCTTGGCGACAGGAATTGATAAAGAATCTGTCTTTAATATTCAACAGCTATCGGGTCAAAGAGTGGCAATTGTTGAGGGGTACCAGCTGATCAATGAGCTGCTAGGATCTGAATATGGCATAGAGTTGGTACTAGTTGCTGATACCGAAGCGGGCTTGAAAGCTGTCTCTGAAGGCCTAGCCGATGCCTTTATCGAAAAAGTTATCAATATGGCAGCTCAATTGAAGCTTCAGCAGGTTAATCAGCTGAAAATGTCAGTTTTAGCTGATTTTTCTGAACAGCATAGCCATTTTGGGGTTCACCCAGACAGGGCAAGGTTAGTGCCATTGATTAATCAGGTATTGAATGGTGTTAATCAAACTATGCGTCAAGACATCTACCGTAATTGGGTGTCAAAAACCGCTGCTGAGCCCTCAAGAGTAGGTTATTGGGCGTGTATGATTATCTGTGTTTTCCTGATTATTTTTATTACGCTCTTTATCTTTGTGAAATTTTTACTCTCTAAAGAGGTAAAAAAGCGAAAAGAGCTGGAAGAGAAGCTTTTGCACCTGACGAATTATGATACCTTAACCCTGCTGCCCAATCGTTCACTGTTGGATGATAGGCTAGAGCAGGCGATTTTACTCCACGCTCGCGAGCTTGGCATGTTTGCTGTGCTATTTATTGATTTTAGCGGAATAAAATCCGTTAATACCGAATTAGGTCATCAGGTCGGCGATCAGCTGATGAAAAAGTTGGCTCAAGGGTTAAGGCAATCGGTGCGTCGTTCAGATACCGTGGCACGCTTTTCCAGTGAGGAGTTTGTGGTGATCTTAAATCGCACTAAAGACTTGGACATTGTGTGCCAGGTTGCTGAAACCATCATCAGTAATCTTTCAAAATCCTTCGAAATTGAGCAGGTTGATGTGAATGTTATTACCAATATTGGTATTGCCATGTATCCAGCAGATGGTGATGTGGCCGTTGAGTTATTGAAAACCGCGGATGAATTAAAGTCTAGGGCGAAAAAAAGTGGTGGAAATTGTTATAAATCATCATGATAATAGTGTAACAAATGCACCTTGTGAGTGTGTTTAGCCAAACAATTGAGTGATACTTAGCCGACTAACGGTGAAGTTGTTTTTTAATCGGCAATATTTAACTATAATGCCGCTTTTGTGTTGTTTAGAATATTCCTCAGCCATAGGTTTGCGGATAAAGGAAAGAGTTAGATGCGCAGTCAATATTGTGGAGACGTTAATAAGTCTCACGTTGGACAAGAAGTAACCTTAGTAGGTTGGGTAAACCGTAGTCGTGATTTAGGCGGGGTTGTTTTTCTTGATCTACGTGATAGAGAAGGCATAGTTCAGGTTGTTTATGATCCTGACTTACCTGAGGTGTTCGATGTCGCAAGTACACTGCGCAGTGAATTTTGTGTTCAGGTAACTGGTTTAGTTCGTGCGCGTCCAGACAGTCAAGTTAATCAGGATATGCGAACCGGTGAGATTGAGATCTTAGGTAAAGGCTTAACGATTCTAAACAGCTCAGCTCCATTACCGATTAACATGGATAAGAATCAGCACAACACTGAAGAGCAAAGATTAAAATACCGTTATTTAGATCTACGCCGCCCTGAGATGGCTGATCGTATTGTATTTCGCTCTAAAGTGACCAGTGCTGTTCGTCGTTTCCTTGATGATAGTGGCTTCTTAGATATCGAAACCCCTATTTTGACTAAGGCAACACCTGAAGGCGCCCGTGACTATCTTGTGCCTAGCCGTACATATAAAGGTCAATTTTTTGCATTGCCACAGTCACCACAACTTTTTAAGCAGTTGCTGATGATGTCAGGCTTTGATCGTTACTATCAGATCGTTAAGTGTTTCCGTGATGAAGACTTACGCGCCGATCGTCAACCTGAATTTACTCAGATAGATATCGAAACTTCATTTATGTCATCTGAGCAGGTGATGGCTAAAACTGAAGAGATGGTTCGCGGTCTCTTTAACGACCTATTAAATGTCGATCTGGGCGAATTCCCTAAGATGACTTTTGCAGAAGCGATGCGCCGTTTTGGCTCAGACAAGCCTGACTTACGTAACCCGCTTGAGCTAATTGATATTGCCGATATCGTTAAAGAGGTTGAGTTTGCAGTTTTCAATGGTCCAGCAAATGATCCAGAAGGCCGCGTTGCAGTACTAAGCATTCCTGGTGGCGCCAAGCTGTCACGTAAGCAGCTAGATGAATACGCTAAGTATGTGACTATTTACGGTGCGAAAGGTCTGGCTTGGATGAAGGTTAATGATCTTGACCAAGGTATGGAAGGCATTCAGTCTCCAGTACTTAAGTTCCTAAGTGAAGATGTGGTTAAAGCGTTACTTGAGCGTACTGGCGCACAAACAGGCGATCTCATCCTATTTGGCGCAGACAAAGCGAACATCGTAGCAGAATCCATGGGTGCACTTCGTCTTAAAGCCGGCGAAGACTTTGACCTGCTTGAAGGTGAATGGAAACCGTTATGGGTTGTTGATTTCCCTATGTTTGAAAGAACATCTGATGGCGGCTTACATGCAATGCACCACCCGTTTACTGCGCCAAGTAACATGACGCCTGAAGAGCTAGAAGCGGATCCAACTGCAGCTATCTCTGATGCTTATGACATGGTACTAAATGGTTGTGAGCTAGGCGGTGGTTCTGTGCGTATTCACAACAGTGAGATGCAATCGGCAGTATTTCGTATCTTAGGTATCGAAGAGGAGGAAGCAAATGAGAAGTTTGGTTTCCTACTTGAAGCGCTACGTTACGGTACACCTCCTCATGCTGGACTTGCTTTCGGGCTAGATCGCATCATTATGTTGATGACTGGTGCAAGCTCTATTCGCGATGTGATGGCATTCCCTAAGACCACCACAGCGGCGTGTCCACTTACCAATGCGCCGGGGTTTGCAAATCCTGCACAACTTATTGAACTTGGTATTGAGGTTATCGAAAACCAAGAGAGTAAAGAAGAGCAAGCATAAAGCAAAAAAAGCCGAGTTTATCTCGGCTTTTTTAAGCGTATATTAGATAGAATTAGAGACTGTTTTCGATAAGGGGAATGAAGTATGGCAGGTCATAGTAAATGGGCCAACATCAAACACCGTAAAGCCGCCCAAGATGCAAAACGTGGCAAACTGTTTACCAAATTTATTCGTGAGTTAACTGTAGCCGCTCGTGAAGGCGGGTCAGATGCAGACGCTAATCCACGTCTGCGTGCAGCGATCGATAAAGCCTTATCCAACAATATGACCCGAGACACGGTTGAGCGCGCAATTAAGCGTGGCGCTGGTGAACTTGATGGTCAAGTACTTGAAACCATCATGTATGAAGGTTATGGACCTGGCGGCACAGCTGTGATGGTTGAGACCATGACAGATAATAAAAACCGTACGGTTTCAGGTGTTCGTAATGCCTTTAGTAAGTCAGGTGGCAATTTGGGAACAGATGGCTCAGTCTCATACCTTTTTGATAAGCGTGGAGTGATCTCATACGGTGAAGGGGTTGATGAAGATACCATTATGGACGCCGCGCTTGAAGCGGGAGCGGATGATGTCGTGACCCATGATGATGGTTCAATTGATGTCTTTACCACACCTGAAGACTTCGGTGGTGTTAAAGATGCACTCGATGGCGCGGGGTTTGAATCGGTCAATGCTGAAGTGACCATGATCCCGTCGACTAAAGCCGATCTTGATGCCAGTACAGCGCCTAAGTTTATGCGCTTGATTGATAATCTTGAAGATCATGATGATGTTCAAGAGGTTTACCATAATGCTGAGATCTCAGATGAGATCATGGAATCATTAGAATAAAATATGGCAATAATTCTTGGTATCGATCCCGGTTCAAGGATCACAGGCTATGGTGTGATCCAGTGTAATGGTCGAAGCCAAATCTATTTAGGAAGTGGTTGTATTCGTACCGCTTCCGATGATTTTCCTTATCGACTAAAGCAGATTTTTGATGGCGTTTCTGAGATTATCCGTCAATATCAACCCGATTTTTTCGCCATAGAGCGAGTCTTTTTAGCCAAAAATGCCGACTCAGCACTTAAATTAGGTCAAGCACGCGGCGCTGCAATTGTTGCTGCGACTAATGCCGATCTCCCTGTTGCAGAGTATTCTGCAACCCAGATAAAAAGTGCCGTTGTTGGAACAGGAAAGGCTGAAAAAACGCAAGTGCAACACATGGTTCAACAGATCCTTAAACTCCCCGCGGCTCCCCAAGCCGATGCTGCCGATGCATTAGGCGTCGCCATCTGCCATTTTCACACGAGTCAGAGTCTTGTCTCTTTGGGGGGCAGAGCTAATACCCGAACATATGGACGTTATAGATGATAGGTCGTTTGCGTGGTGTACTTGTTGAGAAACAAGCACCAGAGATATTGCTTGAAGTGGCAGGTTTAGGTTATGAAGTTCAGATGCCACTGACCAGTTTTTATGAGCTACCAGATCTCAATCAGGAAGCTCAGATATATACCCATTTTGTGGTGCGTGAAGATGCACAACTGTTATACGGTTTTATCACTAAGCAGGAGAGAGCACTCTTTCGTCTGTTGATAAAAACCAATGGTGTAGGCCCCAAGTTAGGCTTGACTATTTTATCAGGAATGACGGCGGGTGAGTTTGTCGCTTGTGTTGAGCGAGATGATATTGCGACCTTAGTAAAATTGCCTGGTGTTGGTAAGAAAACCGCAGAAAGGTTATTGGTTGAGATGCGTGATAAGCTTAAGAGCTTAATGGAAACCTCGGCGGGCAGTGAACGTGAGTTTATGCTTAAAAGCAACTACACGCCTGCACCTGTGGTTAATAGCGCCGAAGAGGATGCGATTGCAGCACTGTTATCATTAGGCTATAAACCAGCACAAGCGAGTAAGGCTGTATCTGGCGCCTACCAAGAGGGCATGAGCTCTGAAGACTTGATTAAGTCGTCACTTAAGTCAATGTTATAATTATCAATAGAGATAGAGATGATAGAAGCGGATCGTTTAATTCACGCCGAGCCACAAGGCATAGAGGAGCGTGATGAGCAGATTGATAGGGCGATGCGCCCTAAGATGCTTGATGAATATACAGGTCAAGATGACAGCCGTGCTCAATTAAAAATATTTATTCAAGCGGCTCAAAACCGTGATGAAGCGCTTGATCATATGCTGATTTATGGTCCGCCAGGTTTAGGTAAAACCACCTTGGCTATGATTGTTGCCAATGAGATGGGGGTGAATATAAAATCAACCTCCGGTCCTGTATTGGAAAAAGCAGGGGATTTGGCAGCCTTGCTGACCAATCTCGAACCTGGCGATGTGCTGTTTATCGATGAGATCCACCGTCTGAGTTCTGTGGTTGAAGAGATCCTCTATCCTGCAATGGAAGATTACCAGCTTGATATTATGATAGGTGAAGGCCCTGCTGCACGCTCAATAAAGTTAGACCTGCCGCCATTTACGCTAATTGGTGCAACAACGCGAGCTGGGGCGTTAACCTCTCCATTAAGAGCAAGATTTGGGATCCCACTGCGATTAGAGTTTTATAATGTCAAAGACTTGAGTTCCATTGTGACCCGTTCAGCCAATGTGCTTGAGCTTCCAATTGATGAAGCTGGCGCAATTGAATTAGCACGGCGTTCACGTGGTACTCCAAGGATCGCTAACCGTTTATTAAGACGTGTTAGGGACTTTGCAGAGGTAAAGCATGATGGAGAGATAACCAAGCAGGTTGCCGAACTTGCTTTGGATATGCTTGATATTGATTCAGAAGGCTTTGATTATATGGATCGTAAGCTCCTTCTTGCCATCATAGACAAATTTATGGGTGGTCCGGTAGGCTTAGATAACTTAGCTGCTGCAATTGGTGAAGAGCGTGAAACGATTGAAGATGTATTAGAACCCTTTTTGATCCAGCAGGGTTTTATTCAACGAACACCAAGAGGAAGGATTGCTACAGATCGTGCTTATCAGCATTTTGATATCATTCAGCCAGAAAAATAGTGATTAGTGGTATTTGAAGAGTAGGTTACTTGCCTAAGTCTCACTGCTCTTCAATTCGTAAGGTGTATTGTGGTGACTTCATACCTGGAACCGCATTTTTTCCCGCCACTACCTTAGCACCAATATCAATATACTCACCATCTAAGCCAGGGTTCGCTAATCCGCTTGCAGGAAATGACTTTAAGGTCTGATTTTTGTATCTGACCCTTAAGCTCTTCAAGTTGACCTTGTTTTCATTACCCAATTGGAAAAAGTCGATGGAGATTGGGGCTGTACTATCTGAGGTAATAAGGTATCGGCCTTGATGGTAGTCATTATCAAGTAAGGTTGTGTTCGTCGCTTTTCCCAATGCTCCTTTCCAGTTAACCACAACAATTGTACTCTTACTGCTATTTTTTATAGCACTGGGATACTTAAGAGGTTGTATCTCCGTGATAGAGATAGCGGCAGAGGCATGAAACTGGAAACTAACTATCAATAGGATAACAAGTTTGCTAACTGGTGTTTTATACACTGTTCTGGTTAATTTGCGAACAATTCGAGTAAGGCGAAATTTTGATAAACAGTTTTTAGTTACAAACCTCTGAGATTCTTTTTGCGAGGGGGTGCTATATAGACATATAAATAGAGGTTTATACATGTTATTCCATTATTTTGTTGTGGTTTTATATGAGGCTAAACTAAATGATTGTAGTGATAAATGGCTGCGTTTTATTTAATATACAATTTGTACTTATGAAGGTTTATCAAAACAAACAGCCTATAAAATACGATTTAAATATATCCATAATATATTTATGGATAAAATAATATTACCCATACATATGTCATGGATAAGGGTGATTTCTTTATCTCATTGTAAATAATGTGGTTTTATCTTATATGTTAAATATGGTTACGATTAGAGCTCATTATTCGTTCATGTCTTCGACTATATTATATTATTTTTCCAAGATTGTAATGAAGATGTTGCAAAATGTTTCGCGTTTGATATCTTATAATCTTAAGACGTTAGGTTTGCTAGCGTTTTTACATTGACTTGTGCTTTTAATTTGAGCTATTTACTTCAGTGAAGATTATTTTAGTATAGGTACAAAATAATATAAAAATATTTGGGATTTAAATAATGAAGAATAATATTCTACTTTCTACTCTGATTGCGTCTACTTTTTTTATCTCAGCTCAAGCTGACGCTGCTCAAGCGACAGGTACAGCAAATTTCAATCTGGTTTACCCTATTTCTGTAACTGAAACAGCTGTGATGGAGTTTGGTGATGTGAGCATTCTTGCTGACGGTAACTGTTCTTTAGGCTATGCAGATGACACTTCAGGTACAGCTTGTGTTGCTGGTGGTAATGCCGCTTCATCTGGTGAGTTTACCATCGCTGCTGATAACACAACGGTCAATATTTCACTTTCTGCGGCTGACTCAGCAAGTGTTCCAGGTGTGACCTTTACACCAAGTGTGTCAAGTAACACATTAACAGTCACTGGTAATAGTGCAGTGTTAAAAGTGGGTGGAAGTTTAGATATCGTTGCGGCAAGTGCGACAGCAGGTGCTAAAAACCTGACTTACACTGTCGATGTAACGTACTAAAAATTACCTGTATAAACCGCTAAGTATCTCTTTAATATTTAGCGGTTAAAAAGAGACAATGCTCGTAGTACAAGCTAACCAATAATAAACATTGAGATTCAGTCTCATATAAATTAGCTGGGCGATAATAATGAAAAAATTTTTTTTGAGCTATTTTATAGCCTCACTTTTTAGTTCTGCAGTTTATGCCAACCTTCTTGTGACGCCAACTCGTGTAGAGTTAGATAATAAAGCGCAGCGTAGTGCTGTATTCTCGTTAGTTAACAAAGGTAAGCAAGACGCCAGATATAATATCTACTTTGAAGATAAAAAGTTACTTCCAACAGGGGACTATGTCTCTTTGGAAAATTCATCTACCTCTTTAGCTAAATTTGTTCGTTACTCTCCTAGGCGTGTGAGTTTGGCCCCAGAGGAGGGGACGAGAGTCAGGATGGCTCTAAGGTTACCTAAAGGAACGCCAGAAGGTGAGTACCGAAGTTATATCGTTTTTCATCAGATCCCGTTGGCGCCTACAGCAATCGATAATGAACAAAAAAATACCAGCAATACCTTGAGTTTATCGGTAACCGCATATATGCGGATCTCTATTCCAGTGATCTTAAGGCTAGGTACTCTCTCATCTGAAGTCTATATCGATGCTGATTTAGATAGGAAAACTCAATCCAGTGTTGAGGTTACTTTAGAACGTGAAGGACTAAGAAGTAGTTATGGTGATATTGAACTATTTTTGGTATCAAATGGGCAGGAGTTAGAAAGCGTTGGCAGTTATAAAAATGCCGCTGTGTATACAGAGTTAACAGCGCGTACCTTTGCTATTGAGTTATCTAAGCCTGTAGAGAAAGGTCGTGAACTCATAGTACGTTATCGGGAGAGTGAGAGCTTATCCGATGCAAAAGTAGTTGAGACTCGAATAGTTCTTTAAAAATTCTATTTGTGTTTAAAGAAGAATCACATCACATAGTGTCAAAGCATAAGTCGTCATGGCCTATGCTTTTTCTACTTTCTATCATTTTACTTTTACTCTTTTCCATCTATCTCTATCTAGAAGACGTGTCTCCTTATTCTAGTACCGGCATTGAACGGGAGGTACTAGAAGTATATCAAGATATTAAACGTGATACTAAGCAAGGTACTGAACAAAATATAATACAAAACAATGCAGCTGAGAGTCAGAGTTTAAGTGGGTTTGAAAGAACTGTTGATGTTATCGACTCAACTCAATCTTCAGAAGCCACACAATTTGAGAAAGAGTTTAAACATAGCGGCAAGCTGATAGATGTTGCTTCTGGCAAGGCCGAGGTATTTATCTCTGAGCGTCGTCGTTTAGAGCAAAAAACGACGGGAAACAGGTCAATGATGCCAGTAAAACTTAACCCCGATGGTGAGTTATCTCATTCCACCTCTTCTCAACAGCAGGTGAGGATGATTCAAGGGGAGAAGATCCCATTACAAGCCACTATAAAAGAACCTCTATTGGTAAAAGAGCAAAGGTTACAGCCCAAAAAAGCATTAGCAAGTGACACTGACATTTTTACAACCAGAGTAAAAAGCTCTGATTGTGGTCAGACTGCGTTTTACGCTTATGAAAGCTCGCCAACTTCAGATGAGCTTTTTATCATCAGTCAGTTAAAGTATGGCGATCAGGTGTTAAGTGATGAGATGTTCGCCTATCAGCAAGGTGGCGTCCAATATTTGCCTATCCAACTACTTGCAGAGCTGCTTTTACTGCCGGTGCAACTAGACTCCGAGTCCCTGTCCTTATCAGGCTGGTTTTTATCTCCTGAACGAAAAATAGAGTTGAGCAATGGTCTATTAAGTTATTGGTATAATAAAGGAGCATGCGGATTTCCTGATGGAGAGGTTTTCTTTGATGACTGGGATCTTTATTTAGATAGAGGGCTGATAGAGCATATGTTTGGTTTGAATATTCGCTTCGATGCTTCTAGGCAAAGATTTACGATTCAAACTTCTAACGATATCCCTCTTTCACAGCTTCTAGCAAGAGAGCAAAAGTTTAAAGCGTTTGAAGCGGAGCAGAAAAAGCGCGCATCACAGCAGATTATGCTAGTAGAGAGCCTTGATGCAAATATTGGCGATCTCGCTGGGCATATTGATCTTGGAGTCGTTTCTCAGCGGTTAGGTGAAGTGAACAAAACGAGTGATGAAGGCTTTATACAGGGGCGGAGTGATCTTGGTGGACATAATGCTTATCTGGGTTACTCCTGGTCTGACTCTGGAAAATATATCAACGGCTATATTGAGAAGTTTTTAAGCGACCAATGGGTAAAACATTACCGGGTTGGGAGTGTTGACTCCCACTCTTTGCCATTAGTATCAGAGTCCAGTTCAGGCTTAGGTGTCATTATTACGGCTGGTGATGGTTTTACGGATGATTTTAGGCATATTGTGATTGAAGGAGAAATTGAACCTGATTGGGATGTGGAACTGTACAGAAACAATAGTTTAATCGCGATTCAGCGGGTAGGTGCTGATGCAAGGTACCGTTTTACAGAGGTGCCTTACTATATAGGAACAAACCAATATCAGTTAAGGTTCTTCGGACCCAGTGGTGAGAGTCGCAGTGAATCATTCAGTAAAGTCTTAGATCAGTCAGTGCTTGAACAGGGAAGTGTAGGAGTCAGCGCTGGTGCCATGGTTAGAGATCAAGATCATCTGAAACAGTATTATTTGCATACTAACTGGGCTGTGACAGAAAATATCACCACAGGCTTGTCTCTCATCAATCAGGAGCTCGCTGACGGAGATTGGCAGTTTCTTCCTAAATTGAGTATGAATTTGCTAGGTGGAGAGAACCTTTTACAGTTCAATTTAGCTCATAGTGGAGACGGTTATGCTTTAGGAGCTGCGCTGCAGGGGAGCAGTGATAATTTTGATTGGAATGCTGATTGGCAGTTTTTTGAAAACTTTAACTCTTGGGAGAGTGCTCAAACTGAGTTAATACAGGAGGCTAACCTTAGTCTTAACACCAATATTGAAGACTCTTCACTTAGCTTAGCGTTATCAGCTAACTGGAAAGAGTATATGCAGCTTGATGATTTTCTTCAGATAAATGCCCAACTAGCTGGTCAGTTTAACCGGCTCTCATACAGTAATAACATACGTTGGCAATCCAATGGATCGCAAGAGATCGTGAGCGATCGCATTGCAATTTCTGGAAAGCTATTTAATTGGTATCTTCGAAGTTATCTCGATATTGATATTTTACCTGAGTTTGGGCTTAATCAATGGGTCGTTAATGCAAATACCGCGTTAAGTGATGATTTTAACTACCAGCTTGAGCTGAGCTATCAAGCGCAAGAGCAGAATGCTCACAGTATAAGAAACTCCATCTCATATCTGTTTGATCAAAGTTCGCTTCGATTAGTTTTAGAAAATTTTTCTGATGGAGACTGGTTTGCGCAACTTAAATGGAGTAGCTCCTTTTTGTGGCAACCTAGTTCAGGGCTATTGCTGCGAGACAGTGCGAGTTATTTAAATACTGGTGCCATCATTATAAAAGCATTCCAAGATGATAATGCAAACGGTGAGCTAGATGAGGGGGAGCTCCCTGTTAAGGGGCTGTCATTTTCAGGCCATAGTAGAGGAGGGGAGAAGACGGATAACAATGGTGAACTGCTTATTACTCACCTACAAACTGCCCAAGCTCAAAAGCTAAAACTGAATGAGGCCAGCCTACCTGATCCCTTTCTTATTCCATTAGCAAGTGCGATTAGTGTTAAGCCGCACCCAGGGCACATTGAGAAAATACCGTTTCCAATTCTCTATACCGCTGAAATGGAGGGGCAGTTGCTTACAACATCTGGCGCTGTGGCAAAGGGTGTGCCGATTAAACTGCAAAGCCACACTGCTGAAAATGAATATGCAGTTAGGGTTGAGTTTGATGGTGTTTTTATTTTTGAACGTATCCTGCCTGGAAGCTATAAACTCATTGTTGGAGATAAGTTTCACGACAATGTGGATCTAAAGCCTGGTGAATATCTTGATTTAGGCACAATAGCGCTCACAGGAGAGGGAAATGTGATCCATTAGCCTGTTTAATTATCATTTCTGACTATAATTGATTGAAACTCAATGTGATTGGTCAAGCGTATGCTGAGTACCGTGCTATTTGTCAGTTTAGTTGGTCAAGTTGGTTTTAACTTAATAGATCCTTTAGAGATCACCGAAACCAAGTCGGTGCACTTTGGTGATATTTTAAATCAAGCCAATGCGTCCTGTCGAATGACAGTAGGCTCACGAACTGGAGATGCCTGTATCCAGTCACCATCAACACTTGGTATGTTTCGAATCAATAGCGGAGGGAGTGCTGATGTTCAGATCCGAGTCTACTCAGTGGGCTCTCAAGATATCGATTTTACTCCCCTTCTTGAAAATGAGACATCAGAGCAGAATTATCAACTAGCCAAGGATGAGTTTGAGTTTAATGTTGGTGGTGAGTTGATGATAAAAAGAGTCATGGAGGCGGGACAACATCAAATTACATATATGGTTGAAGTTAATTATTTTTGAGCAACACTTTGATGAACTAAATATGTAGTTCATATTTTATGCTTTTATTACTGATAACAAATAAAAGAATAATTCACCTTTGTATATAATTTAATCTGACTTAATCCTCTTTGTTAATATATCGGTGGTGAGTGCATGTTAATTATTTATTGCAAAGTTAAGCTTGCATAACTTAACTAGACGAACTGTATCTATGTGTAACTTCGGCTGAGTGTTAAATATTCTTTAATTCCTATCTAACTGGCAAGTGTATAGCTGAATATTTGCTGTACAGCGTTAAAAAACCACAGATGTTCTGTTGAACTCTTTAAATTTTACCCATGAAGTTGAGCCAAAATGAGCATGGTTACAGTAGTTTCTGTGATCCGTGTCACAAAAACTGTATTTCTGCTGGTTGCGCTAGTGTTAACGACCTCTCGAAGTTTATCTCTAGTTTTTTAGTGAATGTTAGCGTCAAATACTATCCATTTTGTTATTTTATAGCGCGCGCACCATTATTTATTTGTCTTGTTTACCTGTTGACTCACTTTATTTAACTTTATTGCATCAGTCGTTAATAAAATGGCTGATTGACTGTATTAAGGTGAAACTTCAGTATCGAATGCAACGCCATAATTATTCATTTCGAAACAAGAAAAGGCGCAATAATAATAAACAAGTGAGGGAGTAAATCTTAATGATAAGAACATCACAGCATTCACGTAATAAATTAGCGACTGCAATTAAGCTAGGTTTAATTGCATCAGTTTCAAGTACCACATTTACAGTATCAAATACTGCTTTTGCAGAAGAAGCGGGTGCAGATGTTGAACGCATTGCAGTTACTGGCTCCCGTATCCAACGCCAAGACATGGAAACTGCATCACCAGTAACCGTAATTGGCGCTGATGAAATTCGCGCAGAAGGTTTTACTACCGTTGACGAATTACTACAAGCTCAAACATCTATGGGCGGTAAAGCCGTAGGTTCTAGCACTAACAATGGTGCGGACGGTGTTGCTCAAGTTGACCTTCGTGGTATGGGCTCACAGCGTACACTTGTATTGCTAAACGGCCGCCGTATGGTGAACTCTGGTTCTGGTGCAAACAGCTCTGTTGACCTTAACTCTATACCAGTGGCAATGATTGCACGTGTTGAAATCTTAAAAGATGGCGCATCAGCGGTTTATGGTTCAGATGCTATTGCTGGTGTAGTGAATATCATCACTAAGAAAGATTTTGAAGGTTTCCAAGTTGACGTTCAAGGCGGCATGACCGACAAGAGTGATGGCGAAAATGGTGAAATCAGCGCACTTTATGGCTTTAACACAGATACGGGTAACTACACATTTGGTGCCGCATACTCAGAGCGTAAAGGTGTAATTCAGTCTGACCGCGATTGGACAGATCCAGGTAACAGTTCATTTATTCCAAACGGCTCTTTGGGCGGTAAAGTGAAAGATGAAAATGGTAACTGGGTAGACCGCTCTGAGGGTTATGACTTTACTCAAGACAGCTTCTACCAGACACCAAGCAAGCGTTACAGCCTATTTGCTAATATGACTCAAGAGCTAGGTGATGACATCGTAATGACCGGTGACATTCTATACACCAAGCGTAAGTCAAACCAGCAGTTAGCACCACAGCCTGCCAACATCATGCTAGATGTTTGTGCGCCTGGTGATGACCCAATGACATGCCTAGAGCTTGATCAAGATATGATTGATGCTGGTATTACTCCAGATAAGAACGGCCAAGTTAACTACAGAAAACGTATGAATGACGTGGGTCCACGTATCTATAATCAGGACACTGATACATGGCGTATTTCTGCTGGTCTTGAAGGTTCGTTAGATATCAATACAGGTATGAACTGGGATGCTTCGTACACTTATGGTAATAACAAAGCAAAAACTGGCGTAGAGAACTCTATTAACGCTAACTTGATGGCTGATGCAATCTATGCTGACCAAGATCCTTGGTTAACTGGCAAGCCAATGACTGATCAAGATGTACTCAATAGTGTTTCTTATGATGAAGAAGCTGACGGTGGTAACGAGCAGCATGTATTCTCTGCCGGCTTAAACGGTGAGTTGTTTGACCTTGATGCAGGTGCTGTTGCATTTGCAATCGGTGCAGAGTATCGCTACGAGAGCGGTTACTACAACCCAGATCCAATTGTTGTAGCAGGTGAAAGTACTGCAGCGCAGCAAGATCCAACTGATGGTAGCTACAATGTTATCTCGGTATTCCAAGAAGTTAGTGTTCCATTTACTGATAAGCTAACGGGTGAATTTGCACTACGTTTTGATGACTATTCAACATTTGGTAATGCATCCACTTGGAAGATTGGTCTTACTTATGAAGCAACTGATGACTTAATGCTACGTACTGTAGCGGCTACGGGCTTCCGTGCTCCAAGCGTTAGTGAGCTATACGGTGGTAACTCAGGTTCATACGACTACCTAGTTGATCCATGGGGTAACGAGAAAGACCCACAGATCTTAGTAAACCGTACTTCAGATGAAGATCTTAAGCCTGAAGAGTCAGAGTCATACACTGCAGGTTTAGTTTACTCGCCAAGCTATGTTGACGGTCTATCGTTAACTGTTGACTACTGGCGCTTTAAAGTTGAAAACGCCATTACGCGCCTCGACACACAAGCCGGTATCGATGCTTGTTATGGAGGAGATGCATCAGCATGTGAAACCTTCAATATTGGCGCAGATGGTGATTTGTCCAACTTGACTAACTCACTAACTAACGTTGGTTTCCAAGATACAAGCGGTGTTGACTTTAACTTAGCCTACAACTTCGAAGCATTAAGCCTTGATTGGGTTGTAAGCAACGATACCACTTACTTGTTGAACTTTGAGCAAGACGGTAAAGAGTACACAGGTACAATCGATGGTAACTTCGGTGCATACGCAGAAGTTCGTAACAATTTCAGCATTAAAGCTGGCCAAGGCGATTGGAGCGTAATGTACTTCAACCGTTATATCGGTGAAATGGATGATTTAGCGACAGGTGATACTGTAGATTCTGTTCTATACCATAACCTATCAGCTACCTACTTCATCAACGATGATTGGATGTTAAGCGCTGGTGTTAAGAACTTTACTGATGAAGATCCATCAAAAGTATCTAACGGTAGTGACGGTGGTACTGTGCCAGAAGTTTACGACGTAATTGGTCGCACATACTTTGCTGGTGTAACAATGAAGTTCTAAATAGCTAAGGCTATAGAGTTAAATAAAAAGCGCCGAAAGGCGCTTTTTTGTTTTAACTGGTATTAACCTAATCCTTTCTGAGCAGAGCTTATCTGGATAAACTCAATTTTGTAGCCATCAGGATCTTCAACAAATGCAATTTCAGTGCTTCCACCTGCGACAGGCCCCGGTGCTCTGACTATCTTGCCTCCGGCAGCTTTTATGGCCTTACAGCGAGCGTAGATATCCTCTTCGCCAATTGCGAGGTGACCAAAAGCATTACCGTGATCATAGCTGTCGGTATCCCAGTTATAGGTGAGTTCGATAACGGCACTGCCACTTGCTTCATCACTGAAGCCGACAAATGCTAAGGTGTATCTGTATTCACTGTTTTCAGATTTCCGTAGCAATTTCATGCCTAACACCTGAGTATAAAATTCAATGCTGGCTTCAAGATTGGTGACGCGGATCATGGTATGGAGCAGTTGTGACATGCTTGCCTCTTAAATGTAAAAGTTAGGGGAGAGAGTAGGCTGGAATATAGCATTAAGCTTGCTTAACTTCACAGTTCTAATAGACAAGAGTTTGAAGTCGCTTCATAAATTCCGATAATAGCTTAAATGTAATTTTGGAGTTTAACATGAACATAGAATTAAAAATGGCTTTGGCTACAACTGCAATTATCGGTGCATTCCTCTCTATCTTCTTTGTCTGTTTATATTAATAGAGCCATATAAAAAAAGCCGCATTGCGGCTTTTTTTATAGAAATGTAAGTTATACCAATTGGTATATCACTCTGGATAAACCTTCTCTTTAAACTCACACAGCTCCTCGATTAGGCAGCTGCCACAACGAGGTTTACGGGCAACGCAGGTATAGCGGCCATGGAGAATAAACCAGTGGTGCACATCAACCTTAAACTCCGCAGGAACGACTTTTAACATCTTCTCTTCAACCTGATCGACATTCTTACCCATGGCAAATTTGGTGCGGTTGGCGACACGAAAAATATGGGTGTCAATGGCGATAGTTGGCCAGCCAAAAGCTGTGTTTAGTACAACATTTGCGGTTTTACGCCCAACACCGGGTAGGGACTCTAAGGCCTCACGGTCTTCAGGTACTTCACCATTATATTTCTCGATTAAAATCTCACATGTCTTGATGACATTAATTGCTTTATTATTGTATAAGCCAATGGTTTTTATATACTCTTTGAGTCCATCAACACCTAACGCATAGATAGATTGAGCAGTATTTGCGATAGGAAAGAGCTTATCTGTCGCTTTGTTAACGCTAACATCGGTAGCCTGAGCTGACAGGGTCACAGCGACAAGTAGCTCAAAGGGACTCGAAAAATTTAGCTCAGTTTCAGGGTGAGGGTTATTTTCTCTGAGGATCGATAAGATCGCTTGTCGTTTCTCTTTATTCATCTCTTTTGAATACTCTCTTTTAGTCGCTCATTTTCTAATTGTTCTTTTTGGGTTTTATAACCACTGATTAACTGACTTTAGTGACACGGGCGCGGGTAACAACTTCTACGGTATCGGGTGTCGGTGCTCTGTCGGCCAACTTTTTATCGATAATATTTTTAAAAGCAATTAAAAAGCCCATGCCAATAAAAGCGCCTGGTGGCAACATGGCCAATAGGAAGCTGGTATCTAACTGCCAAAAATGGATAGTGAGGTTAGCTGCCCAATCACCAAGCAGGAGGTCGGCTCCCGCAAATAGCGTGCCTTGGCTTAATATCTCACGGCTTGCGCCCAATACTGATAATACGAGTAAAAAACCTAAGCCCATCATAAAGCCGTCAAACGCAGATTTCACCACTGAATTACGTGAAGCGAAGGCTTCAGCTCTACCTATGATCACGCAGTTTGTCACAATCAAAGGCAAGAATATCCCCAAAGAGAGATATAAGCCATAAGCGTAAGCATTAACCAGCAGCTGTACGCATGTCACTAGTGCTGCGATGATCATGACAAAGATCGGGATGCGGATCTCTTTTGGAACAAGACTCTTCACTAATGACACGAGAATATTTGAACCAATCAATACCAGCATAGTGGCTAAGCCTAAACCCAAGGCATTGGTTAAGGTTGCAGTAACTGCGAGCAGCGGGCAGAGCCCAAGTAGTTGCACAAGCCCTGGATTATTCTTCCAAAGGCCCTGTAGTGCTATCTGTTTATATTCATTCATTGATAGTTAACCTCGCAATTAGCCGGTCTGGCTAATAATCTATCTTTATTAGCATTAAAATAGACGAGTGCACGTTTAATGGCCTTAACATAAGCTCTAGGAGTAATGGTTGCACCGGTAAATTGATCTATCTCTCCGCCATCTTTCTTAACGTTCCATCGGGCATCATCTTCAGACAAAAGGAACATGCCGTTAAAACCGAGCACCCAATCGGACTTTCTCAGTTCTATCTTGTCGCCTAGCCCAGGGGTTTCAGCATGGGAGAGGGTTCTAACTCCGAGAACTTCACCTTCAGCACTAATGCCTATGATTAGCCGTATATTACCGCTGTAACCATCTGGTGCGACGGTTTCCATGGCGATCGCGACAGGTACCTCTTTCATACTGGCGATATAGGAGGGCAGTGGGCTATCAATACCCAATACCTCTTCATCGTGTATTAAGATGCAGTGCTCAATGAGTTCATTATCATGGAGCGTATCTGGAATAATTTGATGCAATACGCGTTTAAGCTCTAGTTGCTGCTGCTCTTTGATCTTATCGAAGGTTTGTTGATCGACCAAAGCGACAAGTGCAGTGCAGAAGAATGCAAATATCGCTAATATCAAACCGTTTCTTAACATTGACTTTTTCACGCTATACTCCGGTTTGCTTAACTTCTTGACCTGTGGCCATAGGTTCTAGGCTTAATATAGTGATCGATAAATGGTGCACAAAGATTGGCTAATAAGATAGCGAATGCAAATGCATCAGGGTAGCCACCATAGGTTCGGATCACGTAAACGAGAACTCCTATTAATGCGCCAAATAGCAAACGTCCCCTAACACTGGTTGCTGCTGTGACAGGATCGGTGGCAATAAAGAAAGCTGCCAACATAGTTGCACCACTGAAGAGGTGAAGCAAGGGGCCAACATGCGTATCAGGGTTGAGTAGGTATCCTACACTGGCACAGATGAACAAACTTGCCAGTACACCCACGGGAATATGCCAACGTATAAGGTTAAGTTTTAACATCGCCAAACCACCTGCCAAGTAAGCCATGTTGACCCAGAACCAACCCACGCCAAAGCCGTCATTGAAGATGGATTTGGTTAGACTCTCTATGCTAGTTAGCCCCATGGAAAGATCTGTCTTAATGGTATCAAGTGGAGTCGCCATCGCGATGCCGTCAAAGCCCAACTTATAGGCTTCTACCTCACTTGCTGAAGGGTTAAGAAATATCAGTTGCAGCGAACCTAATAGATCAGCCGGTTGACTGGCCAACATCATAGGCGCAACCCAGCTGGTCATCTGAACAGGGAATGAGATAAGTAGCATCACATATCCTGCCATTGCTGGGTTGAAAATGTTATGTCCAAGCCCGCCATAGAGATGTTTTACGATCACGATAGCGAAAAGTACACCCATGACAGTCAACCACCAAGGAGCAAGTGGCGGGATCGCTATGCCTAAAAGCAATGCGGTAAGCAGGGCGCTATTATCTTTTAATGTGTCCGCCACTGGGCGCTTTCTCAGTTGAAGTACAATGGCTTCACTGATTAGGGCTACAGTGATAGCTAATGCCACCTGTATCAATACGCCCCAGCCAAAGAAATAACACTGGGTGGCCACACCTGGAAGCGTACAGAGTATCACGCGTTGCATTAATGTGCTGGTTTGAAAGTTTCGGCTCAAGTGAGGCGAAGAGGCAATTTTAAATGCCATCAGTTAGTCCTTCCCATTATCTAATTTAGCTTGCTTGGCTAATTTATTAGCCTTTGCTTTTGCCACTGCAGCGGCTATCTTGGCCTTTTTGTCATCTACCTCTGCTATTGGGGCATCGGTTGCAGGCTCTGAAGTTGCTGCATGGTTTTGCACCTCAGTAGCGTCAGCTGCTTTAAGTGCCGCTTTCTTGGCCTTGGCTTTAGCCACAGCTGCTGCAATTTTGGCTTTCTTATCGTCGACCTCTGCTACTGGAGTATCGGGCACTGGCTTTGATGTTTCGGTATCACTTTGGGGCTCAATAGCACTTGTATCTACCGCTTTGTGTGCCGCTTTTTTGGCTTTAGCACGGGCAACAGCAGCTGCAATTTTGGCTTTCTTATCATCAATTTGAGCTACTGGAGCATCCGGTATTGACTCTGTTGCTTCTGAATCATTTTCGGGCAAAGTAGCATCTGCTGTCTTAAGGGCTGCTTTTTTGGCTTTCGCACGGACAACGGCTGCCGCCACTTTGGCTTTTTTATCGTCGACAGGGTCTTGAGTTGTTGACGCTTCAAGTTTCTCAGGGGATGTTTGAGCTGCTTTTTTAGCTTTTGCTCGTGCAACCGCAGCAGCGACTGCGTCGCGTTTATCTGTCGGTGCTGAGCTTGCAACTTCACTGTTTGCTTCAGCCTCTTTTTTTGCTTTGATTCTAGCCATAGCCTGAGCGACTGCATCTTTATCCGTGCCAGACATATTGGCTTTACGTCTATCTGCTGCCTCTTTTTGCTTGGCTTCGCGAGCGAGCTTCTCATCTTCAAGACGCTGAGTGCGTAGTTCAAACCTCTGTTTAGCTAGCTCTGCCTGCTTCTTCTCCTCAATCTCATTTTTGACCGCAGACTTGGCGATGCGGTAATACTCGACTAAAGGAATATTACTTGGGCAAATATAGCTGCAGCAGCCGCATTCAATGCAATCATTGAGGTTATAACTCACTGCTTTATCATACTCTTGTGCTTTTGAATGCCAGAAGAGTTGCTGAGGTAAAAGCTGGGCTGGACAGACTACGGCGCACTCACCACAGCGAATACAGGGGAGCTCCTTCTGTTCTGGGGCCATCTCATTAGCATCAGGCAGTAGAATACAGTTAGTGCCTTTAAGTGTAGGGGCGCTATCATTGTAAAGTGCATAACCCATCATAGGGCCACCTATGATCACCTTGTCCGTATCCAATCCTTTAAAATTAGTTTGAGACAAAAGGTGAGAGATAGGCGTGCCAATTGGAAGCCAATAGTTGCCAGGTTTTGCGACATTATTGCCTGTAATGGTCACCACTCGCTCAATGAGTGGGTAGTTTCGCAAAACGGCATCTTGAATTGCGTAACAGGTGGCGACATTTTGAACCAAAATACCGAGCTGAGCAGGAATGGCACCTGAAGGCACCTCCTGTCCAGTTAAGATCTGGATCAGCTGTTTCTCACCACCAGAGGGATAGAGGGTTGGTAGAGTGGTGATCCTAACTCCATCCTCTGGCAGTACGCTGCGGCTTAAGGCTTGCTGCATTATCGAGATGGCTTGAGGTTTATTATCCTCTATAGCGATGATAAGTCGCTTAGGCTTTAACAGCCTATGGACAATAGCGATACCTTGCATAATGGCATCGCTTTGCTCTCTCATTATCATGTCATCAGAGGTGATATAAGGCTCACACTCAATCGCATTAATGATCAATAACTCGATATCACTGGCTGGGTTGAGCTTAATATGACTTGGGAAAGCCGCTCCACCTAAGCCTGCGATACCCGCTTGTTGTATCTTACTTAATATCTCTTGATTCGATAAGTGCTCAATATCAGTAAGTGCAAGCTTAGGGTGAACTTTATCACTTAAGGTGTCTAGTCCATCTGGTTTTATCACACAGCTCAGTACTGGCAGGCCGGATGCGTGATTACTTGGGCGTTGCTCAATATGGATAATATGGCCAGATGTGGGTGCGTGAACTGGCAGGTAGCCAAAATGACTGCCACTGGTTAACACTTCGCCTTTAGTCACATAATCACCGACAGAGACCGCCAATGTCGCGTTATCACCAACCTGGGGTAAGGGGATCACATATTCATCAGCCATAGGCAAAGATGCGATGTTTGTGGTGTTTGAGAGCACTTTTTGCTCAGGTGGATGAATACCACCAATTGCGCGCCAAAGTGTTCCTTTATCAATCTGTTCCAATAAAGTTAGCACTTGGTGTCCTCTTCAAGCATCTGTACTGGGATGGCGTTTAATTTCCAATCCCAGTTTTTAACTGTTGGTGTAATAGGTAGCATATCGATACAATCGACTGGGCAGGGGGCAACACATAAATCGCAACCTGTGCAATAATCTGTGATCACTGTGTGCATCTGTTTGCCTGTGCCTAAAATGGCATCAACAGGGCAAGCTTGGATGCACTTAGTGCAACCTATACATTCATCTTCGCGAATGTAGGCCACTTTTTTGACCTGAACCTCTTCACTAACCGTTAGGGGCTCAGGCTCTACACCTGCCATATCGGCGAGTTTCTCCATGGTTGCAGTGCCACCTGGGGGACATTTATTGACCTTTTCACCGCCTGCGATCGCTTCTGCGTAGGGTCTGCAACCTGGATAGCCGCATTGGCCGCATTGTGTTTGCGGCAATAAGGCTTCAAGTTGGTCGACGAGTGGATCGCCTTCAACTTTAAATTTTTCTGCCGCAAATCCCAGTAAAACACCGAAGAATAGGGCTAAGATCGTTAATAAAACGATCGCAATTAAGATACCTGACATAGTTAATTAACCAACCCAGTAAAGCCCATAAATGCCAGAGACATGAGTCCTGCTGTGATCATTGCGATTGCTCCGCCTTTAAATGGCTGGGGAACATCGGCTGCTGCCAGTCGTTCGCGCATGGCTGAAAATAGAATAAGAACAAGTGAGAAACCGACTGCAGCGCCAAAACCATAAATGGCAGACTCAACAAAGCCATGCTTTTCATTGATATTAAGCAGTGCCACACCTAATACTGCGCAGTTAGTGGTGATTAAAGGTAAGTAGATACCTAATGCACGGTAAAGTGATGCACTGGTTTTCTGTACGACCATCTCTGTAAATTGAACGACGACGGCGATCACCAAAATGAAGCTCATGGTCCTTAGGTAACCGAGTTCAAAGGGTAAAAGCAGGTATTGGTTTACCAAGTAGCTCAATATAGAGGCTAAAGTGAGAACAAAAGTCGTGGCCATAGACATGCCAATGGCTGACTCAAGTTTGCTGGATACCCCCATAAAAGGGCAAAGACCAAGGAATTTTACTAATACAAAATTATTGACAAGCACAGTGCTTACCAATAATAGGAGATATTCACTCATCTCAATTCATTATTTATAACAGTTATACCTGTTATTATCGGCTTTTATGAGCCCATTAACAACACATAGAATACAAGGTTTTGCACAAAGCGCTCAACTTCTAGTCTCTTTTAAGATATTGCTTTGTTTTGAAGAGCTTGAGGTTCGGCTATATAGTAACCTTGAAGCCCGTCAACCAGTAATTTTTCCAGTACAAATTTCTCCTCCTGACGTTCGACACTGGTGGAGATCACTTGGATGTTTAATCTACGTGCGATATTAATAATCATCTTAACAAAAAATTGATTATTGGTGTCTGTATCTATGTTGTTTGAATAAGTGCCGTCGAGTTTAATAAAGTCGGGTCTGACCTGTTTAAAGAATTTGAATGAGGTAAAGCCCATACCGAAATGTTCGACAGACACTTTTGCGCCAACGCTATGAATGGTTTGCACAAACTTGTAGCTGGTTACCAGATTAGTCTGCATACCTGATTCATTGACCTCAAAAACCAGTCTGGCTGCAATATGCCTTTGCTTGACTAACAGCGCTTTAAGCCAAGCAATAAAGGTCTCTTGCATTATCGATGAGGAGCTAATATTGATGCCGTATGAGCCTGTTAAGGCTGGGTTTTCAATTAACATCTTTAGTGTTGTGATAACAATAAGTTTATCGAGATCGACGACCATATCATGGCGTTCTGCCATGGCTATCACGGTTGCAGTGGGTAAAAATTTCCCTTCACTGTTATAAAACCTTGAGAATAACTCATTGTAGATCTTGGCATCTTTTCGACAGGGTAATATCGCTTGCTGGTAAAATTTTATCGCCCGTCTATGAATCAGATCCCCGATAGATTCTTTCCATTTTGTGTCACCATAGAGATCATCATTTTTGCCTTTTTCATGGAGATAAAAGCAATTAGGCCCAAGGGTTTGAGCGATACTGACCGCGGTATCCCCTTGTGACAGAAGCTTGCCTGGTTCACTATCATGTTCATAGGGAACCAATCCAGTATGGGCTATCGATTCGTTGTTGATCGTTTGCTGGTATTCGTCAAACTGTGCTTTCAAATTTTCGACAAAGGGAAGTCCATCTTTAATGACTATGCCTGGAATGAAGACTGCAAAGTCTGCTGTCGAAATTCTATAGCAATCTGAATTTGGGTACTTAGTCATGGAGTGGCGAATGCAGTTGGCAATTTTGGCTAAATATTCATCTCCAGCAGCTCTGCCTAAACTGTCATTGATTATTCCTAACTCAGAAGCCTTAATTAACGCCATTAAACCTATCTGGCTTTTTCCTTCCGCCGATAAAGACTCTAACTTCTGTGTAAAGCGTGTACGGGTTGCAAACCCTGTTATCTGATCTTCAAAAGCTGCTTTATTAAGACGCTCATGTTCTTTTGCAATCTCTTCATCTCTTTTTTTCAATCCACTACGGCAATGCTCTAATGCATTGGCTAATGGTTTAAATTCAGCCTTCAACTTAGAGCTTTCTAGCGCATTGTATTTATGGTTGGATAGGTCATTGACGTAACTGCTTGCATAAATGATGGTACGTCTATTCTTCATCATCAATAGGATAAAGACGACAGTAATAGTGAGATAGATAGCCCAGATGAATGCACAGATCTGTTGGAATTGGGTGAGGGCATTGAGGGTTAAATCATCTGTTGCAAGTTTTAGCTGAAGCCTACCATCCTCTAAAGTCCGGGTATCAGGTAACTCTTGTCGAAATAATGAAGATAAGGGGTGATCTGATACGAAGTTGAGTTGACCTTTAGTTAAGTTGGCACTGCTGTCTGTTGAATGGATAAATTGAAAAAATTGCAGTTTGGCTTGGGATTCTATCTGTGAATAGAGCTGCTGACCGTCACTTGGCCAGCTACGGGGTAAATTCATATAAGATTGAAAATCGGATAGCCGTTGATCAGCTTTTTCTGTTAGCTGCTGGGTTAGCTCAACGTAAACAAGGAAAGTAAGCCCTGTAAAAAGTAAAAAAAGAAAACTATGAAAAAGTTTTGAAACGCTCATAAATAACCCATTCGTATAACTATAGTAGTCGACGATGTTATAATTTTAGTTAATTCTGAGAGTTATTCTATCGGAAAAGTAACCAAAGCGGAATTTTAAAGCGTTATGTTTATTGGCTTTTGCTAAATTAACGAGAAGCTTGTTTGAAGATGTGGTCTTAATAGGAAGGGATAGTGGCTCCCCAGACTGGACTCGAACCAGTGACATACGGATTAACAGTCCGCCGTTCTACCAACTGAACTACAGGGGAATCGATTTAACTTTTTACTACTTAAATTGGCTCCCCAGACTGGACTTGAACCAGTGACATACGGATTAACAGTCCGCCGTTCTACCAACTGAACTACAGGGGAATCGATTTAACTTTTTACTATTTTAAATTGGCTCCCCAGACTGGACTTGAACCAGTGACATACGGATTAACAGTCCGCCGTTCTACCAACTGAACTACAGGGGAATCGATTTAACTTTTACTATTTTAAATTGGCTCCCCAGACTGGACTTGAACCAGTGACATACGGATTAACAGTCCGCCGTTCTACCAACTGAACTACAGGGGAATCGATTTAATTTTTTACTATTTTAAATTGGCTCCCCAGACTGGACTTGAACCAGTGACATACGGATTAACAGTCCGCCGTTCTACCAACTGAACTACAGGGGAATCGATTTAACTTTTACATTGTCTATAAAGCATGGCTCCCCAGACTGGACTTGAACCAGTGACATACGGATTAACAGTCCGCCGTTCTACCAACTGAACTACAGGGGATTAGACTTTATATACTAGGTTAACACCTATCTGTCTTTAATCTTAAATAACTTTGGCTCCCCAGACTGGACTTGAACCAGTGACATACGGATTAACAGTCCGCCGTTCTACCAACTGAACTACAGGGGAATTGTATAAAGCTATTCATCGTTGAAGACGGAGCGCATATTAAATCGCTCTTCATGATGAGTCAACTCGACGGACAAAAAAAAGTGTATTTAAGTAGTTAAGTGCTCATCAAACGCCCATCATGGCGTAGATTCCATCGTTATGAAGTGACGCTGAGCACTTTTAAGTTATATAACTGTAATAAATCACGCGCTTAGTTAGTATAGAATGAGCAAGCTTTATTATTTGGGCTTGATTGTGTCTGAATATCAACTTGTTTTCGTGGCTGAAGCCTCTTGCCACTTGCTATGAGTTTTACTGCTCCTATATGGTTAATCAATGAGTCATACGCAACGTTCAGAGAGGGAGAGTTTACACAAAATATTCTTCTCAACATCCAAATGTAGCAAAATTACATCGTTTCTATTTTTAAGTGCTGGATTAGAGAGTAGGGGTTAAAGTCCCGTGTTATAAGGGGTAGCTTGAGTTATCCACTAAATCTGTGGATAAGCCTGTGGGTTAAGCCCAAAAAAGTGTTTCAAAGCCTTGAAAATAGCGGCTTGAGGTTAAAATGCACATTTTAATTGGTAATATTTTATTGTTTTAATAAACAACTAGTTGTTAAAATCAAGAGCTAAATTTTTAATGTTTGCCTCTGTTGTTAAAATGTAACGGTTTAAATGTGCAAACTTGTGCATTAGTTTGCCATATTATTCAGGTTTTAGGCGTTTTTCTGGGCAAAACATAACTATTTTTCCTCTGTTCTAAAATTTCATCTCTCTTTGTTCTATGGGACCTGTTAAAGCTGCTCTGGCCAATTCACTGTGTACTTATTCTTTGGTATCGTAAAATTTATCGACACTAGGTTGAGATTCCACTGGTATTTAGTCATCACAGGATTAGAATATAAGCACAATCACCAAGGAAGAGTCGTTAGTGGCAGAATCATCTTTTCAACTTGAATCACAATATGTACCCGCTGGCGATCAGCCTAAAGCGATTAAGAAACTAGTAGATGGCATTGAATCGGGTTTAGCCTGTCAAACTTTGCTGGGCGTGACTGGGTCTGGTAAAACATTCACTATTGCTAATGTGATAAAGGAGATGTCCAGACCCACGATTATTATGGCGCCAAATAAAACCTTGGCGGCACAGCTTTATGGTGAGATGAAGGAGTTTTTTCCTCATAACGCAGTCGAGTACTTTGTCTCCTACTATGACTATTATCAGCCTGAAGCGTACGTTCCTTCCACGAATACTTTTATTGAGAAAGATGCATCGGTCAATGCCCATATTGAGCAGATGCGTCTGTCAGCCACTAAAGCGCTGTTAGAGAGAAAAGATGTTGTGCTGATAGCCTCAGTGTCAGCTATCTACGGTCTAGGTGATCCAGACTCCTACATGAAGATGTTATTGCACCTAAGACAGGGCGATGCCATGGGGCAGAGGGATATATTACATCGGCTTAGTGAATTGCAATATACCCGTAATGATATAGAGCTCAAACGAGGTACTTATCGTGTAAGAGGGGAAGTGATTGATATTTTCGCTGCTGACTCAGATAGCAATGCGATCCGTGTTGAACTGTTTGATGATGAGATTGAAAGGTTGAGCTTATTTGATCCTTTAACAGGTCATATTCTGCAGCGGATCGCACGCACAACGGTTTACCCTAAGAGCCACTACGTGACCCCAAGAGAGAAGATATTGGCGGCCAGTGAAGAGATTAAAGAGGAGCTTAGGGAGCGGAAGAAACAACTACTCGACAACAACAAGTTGATTGAGGAGCAGCGGATCACCGAACGTGTACAATATGATATCGAGATGATGGTAGAGCTTGGTTACTGCTCTGGCATTGAAAACTATTCAAGATATCTCTCTGGTCGGGAAGAGGGGGCTGGGCCGCCAACCCTGCTTGATTATCTACCTGACGATGGTTTGCTTATCATTGATGAGTCGCATGTCACAGTGCCTCAAATTGGGGCTATGTATAAAGGTGATCGCTCCAGAAAGATGAACTTGGTTGAGTATGGATTTCGCTTGCCCTCTGCGTTGGACAACCGACCTCTTAAATTTGAAGAGTTTGAAAGCCTAATGCCTCAAACTATCTTTGTCTCTGCTACGCCAGCAAATTATGAGATAGAGAAGAGTGATGGTGAGATTGCAGAACAGGTGATTAGGCCGACAGGTTTGCTAGATCCTGAACTTGAAGTCCGTCCTGTGGCGATTCAGGTTGACGATCTATTATCTGAGGTCAGAAAGAGAGTTAAGGTTCAAGAGCGCGTGCTGGTGACGACTTTAACTAAGCGCATGTCAGAAGATCTTACTGAATACTTAGATGAACATGGGGTTAAGGTTAGGTATCTACATTCAGATATCGATACCGTCGAGCGAGTGGAGATTATCCGTGATCTCAGATTAGGTGTTTTTGATGTACTTGTTGGTATTAACTTGCTTAGAGAGGGACTTGATCTGCCTGAGGTTTCGTTAGTCTGCATTCTTGATGCGGATAAAGAGGGGTTTTTACGTTCAGAGCGCTCATTAATACAGACCATAGGCCGTGCGGCTCGTAATATGAATGGTAAAGTTATCCTTTACGCCGATAAGATCACAGATTCGATGGCAAAAGCGATGGGAGAAACTGAACGTAGACGTAAGTTGCAGCATCAGTTCAATCTCGATAACGGTTTAGTGCCAAAAGGCGTTTCTAAGAAGATCACCGATGTGATGGATGTGGGTGAGAAAGAGTATGTGCAAAATGATCTTGCTTCGATAAGAGGCATAGCCGAATCCAAAGGCGACTATAAAGTGAATGATGTGGCGAGTATTAGTCATCAGATCGATGCGTTAGAGAAACAGATGCATGAACATGCTAAAAACCTAGAGTTTGAACAAGCAGCTGCCGTTCGAGATCAGGTCAGACATCTTCATGATGAGTTGATTAAAGCGTAAAAAGATTTGAAGCGGAGTTTTACTCCGCTTTTTTAATCTCTTTATTGGCACAAAGGGCTCGATAACTCATGACACAAGCAAACAGTAATATGCCAGTGACAACACCGACCAAATGAGCTTCTGTCGCGACTCGTGCACCGATCATCTCAGTTACTTGCTCACTTGCCCCAAACCACTGTTCATAAGCGACCTTGACGATAACACCAACCAATAAAAGGTAACCTGAGCGCATGCCTACACTGATATCTTTTAGTGCGCCATAGACGAATAAGCCATGCAACATACCGCTTAAACCTACGTAACCAACTAAACCTGGATAGAAGAGGTATAAACCTATTCCCTGTAACCAACACAGTAGGATGAAGATCAGGGCAAAGCCTAATGAGCGGTAGTATTGTTGGTGTAATAAGATAATCACCCAAAGGCCAGCTAAGTTCATCGCAAGGTGCCAGCCATTAGTGTGGAGCAGATTGCCGCTAAAGAGACGCCAATACTCTCCCGCAGTTATTTCGCTGCGTCGATACGCCAACTCATTATCTAAACCCGCGTAATAAAAGCCAATAGCACAGAGTGTCAACAGCACTAGTACCGGAAAGCTTTTACCGAAAAGCGATGTTAACTTTAACACTTAGTGTCCAGCTCTTGTTGTACTTGCTCTTTATTGTTGCAGTAGTCATCTAAGCCTTTCTGTCTAAGTAGACAAGCAGGGCAGGTGCCACAACCGGTACCGACAATGCCGTTATAACAGGTCAGCGTTTCATCTCTGACTAAATCAAGACTGTGGTATTTATCAGCAAGTGCCCAGGTTTCCGCTTTATTTAGCCACATTAATGGAGTCGATAGGGTAAGTTTTCTGTCCATACCTTGCTCAAGTGCTGACTGCATCGCTTTAACAAAATCGTTGCGACAATCGGGGTAGCCAGAAAAGTCAGTTTCACAGACTCCGGTTATCACAGTATCGGCGCCCAGTTGATAAGCAAAAATGCCCGCAAGGGTTAAAAAGAGAATATTACGGCCAGGGACGAAAGTGTTGGGTAAGCCGTTATCCATTAACTCATTAGAGACCTGAATCGAATCTCTTGTCAGTGCAGAGATGGCGAGCTCATTGAGCATGGACACATCGAGGGTTTTGTGGCTTTTTAGTCCAAGTTGTTGGCCTAATGTCTCGGCAACTTCTATCTCTTGGCGATGACGTTGACCGTAATCGAATGTGATCCCGTGAACTTCATCATACTGAGTGAGAGCTTGAATTAGACAAGTGGTTGAGTCTTGGCCGCCGCTGAATACGACAACTGCCTTGGATACCGCTTTTGACATAATGATCACTGATTGACATAAACAGCGTTTATTTTAACGGACAGAAGTAAGCTTGCAAATGATAAACGCAAAAAAGTGAATCAAATGAGTGGGCTCTAATCACTCAAAAGCTAGTATATGAGGTCTTTAGTGAATAGGGCTTGTACAGATTGGGCTTGCCTGTAAAGGGAAAATCAACTATAAATGCCGCCCAATCTTTTAGAGGTTAAACATGAAGTATCCGGTTAATGAAGTATTTGAGACGATTCAAGGCGAAGGTTTTTACACTGGAGTGCCCGCTATTTTTGTACGTCTTCAGGGGTGCCCAGTAGGGTGCAGCTGGTGTGATACTAAACATACTTGGGAATTACTTGATGTAAACAAGGTTCAACCTGAGATGGTGATCCAGGTCGATGGCACTATTGGTCGCTGGTCAGAGTTAACGACTTCAGAATTAATTAGCTTTTTAAAACAAAAAGAGTTTACGGCATCCCATGTTGTAATTACAGGTGGAGAGCCTTGTTTACATGACTTAACAGTCATGACTGAAGAGCTCAATGCTGCCGGTTATTCGACTCAGATCGAAACCAGTGGTACATATGAGGTTAACTGCTCAGATAAGACTTGGGTAACTGTTTCACCTAAGTTAAAGATGAAAGCGGGACTTGCGGTACTGCCACAAGCATTAAACCGTGCTGATGAGATTAAACACCCGGTAGCCACAGCGTCTCACATTGACGATCTTGATGAGTTGCTAAAGGGGATTGATCTGAAAGGTAAAACAATCTGCTTGCAACCCATCAGCCAGAAACCCAGAGCGACGGAGCTAGCGATGCGTGTCTGTATCGAGCGAAACTGGCGCCTCTCAATACAGACCCATAAATATTTAGATATCGATTAGGCCAGTTTTATCAGTTTAAGCTAGCCGTGAGGTTAAATTGAGCCAATTTAGCCTCATACTCTGTAAGCTCTCCAATGTTATCTTTGACCCAATCAGGATTGTAATAACTGTCTAGATATCGCTCCCCTGAGTCACACAAAAGGGTCACGATAGAGCCCTGTTGACCTTTTGCTAGCATGTTAGATGCGATATTAAGAGCCCCATACAAGTTGGTGCCAGTTGAAGGGCCTGCTTTCCTACCTATTAATTTCTCAAGCCAGTAGATGGTCGCGACTGAAGCAGCATCAGGTACTTTCTCCATATGATCAATGACACCTGGAATGAATGAGGGTTCTGCTCTTGGCCTTCCTATCCCCTCTATTTTACTTCCATGACACGAAGTTAAGCTTTTATCACCGGTGGTGAAGTAGTCATAAAATACTGAGTGTTCAGGGTCAACCACACAAAGTTGTGTGTCGAGTTGTTGATAACGAATATAGCGGCCGATCGTTGCCGATGTTCCTCCCGTTCCTGGACTCATGACAATCCATTTTGGGATAGGGTGGGGCTCAAGTGTCATCTGTTCGAAAATTGAATTTGCAATATTATTATTTCCACGCCAATCAGTCGCTCGCTCTGCATAGGTAAATTGATCCATATAATGGCCATTAAGTTGCGTGGCTAACTGCTCTGATGCAGCATAGATCTCACTGGAGTGATTGACGAAGTGGCAAGTGCCACCATAAAACTCTATCTGTTGAATTTTTTTCTTAGCGGTGCTCTTAGGCATGACTGCAATAAAGGGTAAGCCAAGCATGCGGGCAAAATAAGCTTCAGACACGGCGGTACTTCCGGAAGAAGACTCGATGATTGTCGTGCCTTCCTTGATCCACCCGTTACAGAGTCCATAGAGAAATAGCGAGCGAGCAAGCCTGTGCTTCAAACTGCCTGTTGGGTGGGTACTTTCATCTTTTAGGTAGATATCGATCCCTGCTAGTTGCGGAATATCGAGTTTGATTAGATGAGTGTCGGCACTACGCTGGTAGTCTGATTCGATCTTTTCGACTGCGGTGTTGACCCATGAGTTTGTCATATTTGCCCTATACCTAGATGGAGTTACCTTGATAATAATCAATAAGGGTTTAGGTAGGAAGTCCAAGTGGAAACTTTACTCTGATGAATTAAATGTAACGAGGTGGGAATAGGTTTGGCCTGATAATGGAAAAGGCTAATTAATTTGAACGTATACTGGGAAAACCGAGAAGAGGAGTTTAGCTAGAAGTGGTGGAGGGAGAAGGATTCGAACCTTCGAAGGCTGAGCCGTCAGATTTACAGTCTGATCCCTTTGGCCACTCGGGAACCCCTCCACATGTTTCTATCAATATTGGTGGCATTTAAATCGTTACAGCTTTGTATCGTAAATAAGAGATGGTGGAGGGAGAAGGATTCGAACCTTCGAAGGCTGAGCCGTCAGATTTACAGTCTGATCCCTTTGGCCACTCGGGAACCCCTCCATTTTCAACTTATTTTACAGTACTGCTTTAACACTTAATCACCATGACGCAAAAGAGTAAAGATGGTGGAGGGAGAAGGATTCGAACCTTCGAAGGCTGAGCCGTCAGATTTACAGTCTGATCCCTTTGGCCACTCGGGAACCCCTCCACGAATAATCTTTATTGTCATTTTACCAATTATGCAAATGGTGGAGGGAGAAGGATTCGAACCTTCGAAGGCTGAGCCGTCAGATTTACAGTCTGATCCCTTTGGCCACTCGGGAACCCCTCCTCACTTGCGGCGGCAATAGTAGACACAAACCGTGTATGTGTAAAGGCCATAATTTAAAAAATATCTAAAGTAATGTATTAAGCGGTCGATTAACTATCAACGAGCTGTTTTAGTGATGTTTTTTTATGCGACCAAGTGCTGTTTTAATCAATGAATCCCAACTTGGGACACGCCTTAATCATGCTATTGATCATGATAGACGTGGAGAGTTTGCGCTTTTATTGGCATTTCTCTCATCAGATGCTCGGGATATGGCTCAATTTCAGCTCGATGATGGCACCCTTGAGCCTGAGCTTGTTCTGCGTAAAAAGTTTGAGTTGCCAGAAGCACAAGCCTTAATTAATGACTTGACGATACAGGACTCTCCCATTGATAACAGTTCAGCTTTCGCTAATGGCGGCGTAAGAGCATTTCAACTCATGCAAGCGTTGAAGCCTGAGGCGCTTGTTATAAGAGGGGATAAATCGGCGCAGATGCAGAGAGTGCTGACTAATTGCGATCTCCTGACTCGGCAAAAGTTTAATCACAGTGCTAAATCTGAACTTTATCAAGCCTTAGATCCCCATTTTGTTGATCAATTAGCCCAGCAGAGACAGATGAGTCGAACACTGGCCTGATTTTATCTCACTATCTTGTCAATTTGTGATTTACCTTTTGCTTATTAATGCCAAGGTAATAAGGGATTAGCGTATAATAGGGGGACGTGAATTGATGAGTGATAAACAATGAAAAATATTCAAGAATCCCAATCAGCTTTAGTGAACGATACCTGCAATGATTGCGGCAGCTATGCCGATATCGGAGCAGTGATTGATGAGCATGATACACAACTTAGCATCTCGTTTACTGGCGCTGATGCAAAAGTAGAAGCTGAAGCCGTTGCGCTTAAAGCAAAAAGTCGATTTGATGGCGTTGAAAGCGAAATAAAGACCGATAATGATCTGACAAATTTGGTTATTCATTTTGCTTACAGTGCTGAGAAAATGATATTTCAGCTAGAAAATGGTATTTAAAATTCACTAGTATGTTGCAAATCTGCTACTTGGTCATGTAGTCTGGCTAGCTCATTATTATTTTAATACTATCTAGTTTCAAAAATTGGCATATTCGATCAGTTAAATGGAACATTGAGTAAGCAGATAAAAGCTTACTCTTTTTAGGGAGCTAAGTGACGAAGCGTAAGTATCAGCACTTATTAGAGTTGATTGTTAACTCTGAAGCTAAACAGATGGGGGATTTTCACAGCACTGCTAAACTGGCTGCTGAATTACTCTGTCAGCAGCTATTGGTGACCCATGTGGGTGTCGCTATCATCTCTTGTGAGAACAATACCATCTCGCCTGTGGCTAATTATGGCCATATTTCACCTGCTGAATTTCTACGTCCAGCTCCAGACTTATGCCCTAAATATATTGCAGAGTTAAGGACTAAGCGCCTTATCGATGCTTTTGATACTCGCAATGATTCCAGACTCTGTGAACTCTCATCTAATTATTTTACACCTAATGGCGTAAGGTCGACGTTAGATATTGCGATTCGGATCAATGGTCACCTGGAAGGAGTGCTGTTTCTCGAAAGAATGGCGTTTTCCCATTGGTCTGATAGCGAGATACAGATAGCTTCTCAAGTCGCAGATCAATTAGCTCTTACACTCGCCACCCGTGATGCTTACGATAAAGAGGAGAAGCTTACGCTGCTGTTGAATGCGGCTGAGCACTCAGATCAAGTCACCATGCTGATCAACCTGAAAACAGAGATAGTTGAATACGTTAATCAGGCACACGAGATCATCACTGGAAAATCTAAATCCAGTGTGATCGGGAGCTCGCTACAGGAGCTGAGTTTTGTCAGTCAGCATCCAGATGAAACCAGAGTTGCACTTACTCAAGTCAAACTGGGTATTGCGGTTAAAGGTGAAAATAAGATAGTTAAGCAAGATGGCTCTCAAAGTTGGATCCGGTACTCTGTTAAACAGTTTATTACCGATAGGGGAAACTGCTTTGCACTGCTTAATGCTGAAGATTGCAGTGAAGAGCACAAGCATAAAGTTGAGCTTGAAAAGCTGGCTTGGCGCTGTCGTTTAACAGATTTATATAATCGAACCTATTTTACTAAAGAGCTTGAGAAAGTTAGAAAAGGTTATCTGCTACTCATCGATCTGCGTGGTTTTAAGCGTTTTAATGACACATATGGTCATGAGAGTGGCGATCTCTTGCTTATTGAGATTGCAAGAAGGCTACGACATTTCGGTAAGGTTAACCACACTGAGTTACTTGCTAGAGTCGGAAGTGATGAGTTTGCTATTATTTTGCCTGAGATGAATTTGGAAGATCTTGAATACACCACCTCAAGGCTATATCGACAGATCACTCTACCTGTCGCCATTGGCCGTGAGCAGATTGAACCCAAACCTGCTCTTGCCATTGTCGATATTGAGGGCATTGAAGCCAAGTTTCTACCGTTAGCCTGCGCAGATATTGCGCTTCAATATGCGAAAAAGAAGCAGGGTGATGCGATACAGGTATTTAATAACTCGCTACTAAACACCTTTAAAGCGAATGCCGAGATTGAGCGTGATCTACAAACTGCTCTAAGGGGAAGAGAGTTTGAGCTTTATTACCAACCGCTAAAAGATCTGCAGAAAAGAGCTTACATTGGGGCTGAAGCACTTATTCGCTGGCATCATCCAAAAAAAGGAGTCCTGTATCCTGGTGCTTTTATTGATATAGCCGAGCAAACTGGGCATATCAATGCCATCGGTGCTTGGGTGCTGGAGGCCGCTTGTAAGCAGTTGAACCTCTGGCAGCATCATAATATTAACCTTTCGATGCATGTCAATGTTGCCGCTAGGCAGTTTTTCAGTGGCAACTTATATGATCAAGTGTGGGCTTTGATCACACGTTATCGTTTAAAGCCTGGTAGCTTAATTTTGGAGATCACCGAAACTGAGCTGATGGAAGATATCAAATATGCGACCAATCTATGTAAAGAGCTCACTGAGCTTGGTGTAGGTTTAGCCATTGATGATTTTGGTACGGGTTACAGCTCTATGCGTTACCTTAAACAGTTTCCAATCAGTAAGCTGAAGATTGACCGCTCCTTTATCTCGGACCTATCAGTTAGTCATGAAAGTCAGGAAATTGTTAGTGCTATTATTGCCATGGCATCTGCGCTAAATATTTCATTAACAGCTGAGGGGGTTGAGACTAAGGAGCAGGAACTTTTCTTAGCGGATCATCACTGCCATCAAGCCCAAGGCTTTCTCTATAGTCCAGCGCTTAGAGAGTCTGAATTTAGTCAATTCTTAGAGCAAGACAGCTTTCTTAGTAGCTGTTAAAACCCAAAGAGAACCACTTTGGGTTCATTTTAGGCAACATTGCTTGTATTTTTTGCCACTATTGCATAGGCAAGTGTCGTTTCTCTTTGGATAAACTGCCGGCTTCTGAGTCCCCTGAGTATAGAACCATCTGTTTGCTTCCTGTACAAACTGGGAACATTCATGAATCGCATCAATGTCGCTGCCATCACGATACCAAGCTTGAAAGCAAACCTCACCCACATCTCCCTTAGTTTGGGTTGAGAGCACCTGCAGAGAGAGCCATTGGGGGGCATGTTCGGCTAACACCTCTACAGTAAGATCACCTAAGTAATCGCGGTGATGAGTTTGAATTAAATAGTCGTATTTACCGAGCACAAAGGCGGCATAGCGACTTCTCATTAATTTTTCAGGCGTGTCAGCCGTTTTGACATTTTGATGGTAGGGGGCGCAACAATCTGTGTAGAGGTGAAGGGGTTCGCGGTCATTTTGACCGCATGGGCATAAAACTTCTGCTTCAGTCGTCATTCTTTGCTGTAGTTAATGGGGTGAACTGGTGCCCATAATACAGGTTTGGAGTGGGTTTTGCATCGTAGTAAAAAGAGGGCTCCGAACGATTATTAGTATCAACAGTGAGATACCACTTCCCATCTTTTTTCTTTTTAGAGACTGTGACAAATTTACCCGCAAATTCACTGACGGGCTCTTCTGCATCTAATGGGGGGTGAAAACGGATGAGGTAATAACCAATATCTGTCGCATTATTAGCTTCTACCTGTCTATCCAATACTCTGAAGTCCACTTCTATCCGTGCTTCTTTATGTTTGATCTTGCCAAAAAATTTATTGTAGAGCTCGATAATGTTATCTCGTCCCATGGTGATCGCTTTACTTTGATTCTCTGGGATGTAACAGGCGTCTTCTGCATAGATGCTTTTGACTTTTTGAGCATCTAATGTTTCAAAAGCTTGAGTAAACTGAGTGTAAAATTGATTTAAGGCAGCATTATCATCTGAATTTGCCGAGGCTGAAGACAGTTGCATGAGAAGGAAAATAGTACAAGTTGCTGTGTATTTGATAAAAGTCATTAATGCGTTCAAATCAAGGGTTACTGATGTCACTATAATAGATGGACTATACGAACTAAAGTTTTAGTTATTAACAAAGTGTGTCTATGTTGAAAAACTCAGTGATTTAAGCGGACTTTTTGCTTTTATCGATGTCGACTTTGAAGTTTATTTTGTGACTGGGCTGCTTTATCTATCGAGCAAACTTTACTTTTAAAAGATAAAAAATGCTAAGCAACCATCTGCTTAGCATTTTAGCTTTTGTTTACGGTTAGATTTATCAGTAAAGATCTATCCGCATAAACACAAATTGATACTTTTATTTACCAACCACATTGTCTATTGGCTTGGTTATTCTGTTCGTTTAACCAAGTTTGTAATGGTGCAAAGTAATCAAGTACAGCATTGGCGTCCATCTCTTTACTGCCTGTGACTACGGCTAAGGCTTCTGGCCAAGGTTGACTTTGCCCCATCTCAAGCATGGTGTTAAGTTTAGCGCCAGCGTCTTTATTACCGTAGATGCTACAACGGTGCACAGGGCCCTTATCGCCGGCGATATCACACAAAGCTTTGTGGAACTGGAACTGTAAGATATGAGCTAAGAAATAGCGTGTATAGGGGACATTTCCAGGTACATGATATTTAGCCCCAGGATCAAAATCATTTTCATCACGATTGACTGGTGACTTCACCCCTTGATACTTCTCCCTTAACTCCCACCAAGCTTGGTTGTATTGCTCTGGAGTGATCTCACCACTAAACACTTTCCATCGCCATTGATCTATCATCAAACCAAATGGCATAAAAGCGACCTTATCCAGTGCTTGTTTGAGTAACAGACCAATATCCTTAGAGGCATCAGGCACCTCATCTAGCAGGCCAATCTGTTTTAGGTAATTTGGCGTGATGGAGAGAGCAACCGTGTCACCTATGGCTTCATGGAAACCATCGTTTGCGCTGTTTTTGAAAATAAATGGCTGGTTCTTATAGGCTCTTTGATAATAGTTGTGACCGAGTTCATGGTGAATGACAGTGAAGTCTTCTGCTGTTTTCTGTATACACATCTTGATACGGATATCATCTTTGTCATCCAGATCCCAAGCTGATGCATGACACACAACATCTCTGTCTTTTGGTTGAACAAATAAAGAGCGTTCCCAGAAGGTATCAGGGAGTGGCTCAAAACCTAGTGAGCTGAAAAAGCTTTCAGCTTGTTTCACCATCCTGAGTTCATCATAACCATGCTGTGCAAGCAGTTCGGTGACATCATAACCAGGATCTGCATCTTCTGGCGCAACTTGATTGTAGATATTGCCCCAACTCTGGGCCCACATATTGCCCAATAGATGAGCGGGGATAGGTCCCTGTTTTGAGACTACATCATCACCGTACTTCTCATTTAACTCGCCTCTAACATAGCAGTGAAGTGAGTCATATAGAGGTTTCACCTGTCCCCAGAGCCTGTCCAGTTCATTAGAGAACTCATCGGGTTTCATATCGTATTGACTACGCCATAGCTCTGAAAGATCGGCATAACCCAGATCGCGGGCTCCTTCATTGGCGAGCTCAACTTCTCTCTTAAACAGAGGACGCATAGGTTTGGCTATATCACGCCATCCTTTCCACACCTCTAATAGGAGTGCTGGGTCTTGAGACTCTCCCATAATGGCTGACAATTCTGGTTGTGTTAGACAGCGACCATCGTCAAAACAGTACTTTCCTTTACCATAGAGCCCATTGAGCTCTGAACTGATGCTGGCAAGTTCAGCGTTTTTCTTTGGATCTAAAGGTGCAGGCAGGACTAGTGCGCTGCGTAGAATGTTGAGCTTACGTAAATTATCGGCACTGAGAGGAAGTTGAGTGTAGTTTGCTGCAATAGTGGCAAGCTTGACTGTCGTCGCCGTGTATTTTTCTCCAACTGAAGCTGAAAGGGCTGCGGTATCTTCCGTAATAAAGTTGCTGTAGATCCACTCTGAGCGGTTAACTTCGATAGAGAGTTCGCTTAAGGCTTGTTCGGATTGTGCTATAAATTGCTTAGCTTCTGTAATGCTGGTTTGTGCTGATACTGTTTCGTCAGACTGCACTTTTTGACAGGCTGTGGCGGCTAACGTTAAGCCAACCAGTAGCGAGATTTTTGAAAGTCTTGCAGTGGAAAGTTTCATGAATTCATATCCCTTGTTATTTTTGTGTTGAGTATTCTAACTCAATACACTGTTTTTAATAACTGCTGATAGTAAAAGCCGTTTATAGCCATATTTACTAGTGTGGAGATAAATTGACAGTAATTTAGTTTGACAAAAAGAGTGTCAATGTTTAATTTAAACGAGTGTTTTAAATAGAGTTAGGAAGGCAACGGAATGGCAAATCGATCCGATACAAAAACAAGAATACTGGATGCAGCGGAAAAATTATTTGCAGAACGAGGCTTTTCTGAGACCTCATTGCGTTTGATAACCAGTAAGGCGGAGGTGAACCTTGCCTCAGTCAATTATCACTTTGGTTCTAAAAAAGAGTTAATCAGAGCCGTTTTGGCTCGTTATCTCGACGTATTTATGCCTGTGGCATCAGCAAGAATTGTGACACTACAAAGTTCAGAAGAGGGGGCATCATTAAATGATATTTTCTCATCACTTGTGGAGCCTTTACTGGACTTAAATCAATTAAGAGCGGAAGGTACTAGTACATTTCTACAGCTTCTTGGCCGCGGATATATCGAGAGCCAAGGACACCTAAGGTGGTTTATTACCACTCATTATGGTGAACACTTGACACAGTTTGTTAAAGCTGTGGCAGATAGCGCTCCTCATATTCCACCTGCAGAGATGTTTTGGCGCTTACACTTCACCTTAGGTACCGTGGTTTTCACTATGGCATCGGCCGATGCGCTAACAGAGATTGCAGCGGCAGATTTTAACGAACATAATGACATAGAAGCCGTTATTCGAAAAGTTATTCCCTATCTCTCTGCCGGGGTTTCAGTACCGGTTAATTAAGGTGTTTTTTAAAAGGTAAATCCATGACTCTACTTATACTTGCACTACTGGTTGTTATTGTGCTGTTTGGTGTCAAAAGTATTAGGATGCAATTTATTACGCGTCCAATTTTTTCGTTTTTTAAAAAGGTACTTCCTCCGCTTTCAGATACTGAAAAAGAAGCGATGGAAGCGGGTGATGTGTGGTGGGAAGGTGAGCTGTTTAGAGGTAAACCTAATTGGGATACTCTGCATAGCTACGGTAAACCTAAGCTTACTGCTGAGGAGCAGGATTTTATCGAAAACCAAGTGATGACCGCGCTCACTTTAATTGATGATTTTGATATTGTACAAAACCGCAAAGACCTGCCGCCTGAGTTATGGGATTACTTTAAAAAAGAGGGCTTCTTTGCCCTTATTATACCAAAAGAGTATGGCGGTAAGGCCTTCTCTGCATACGCTAGCTCGACGATAGTGGCCAAACTCGCTAGTCGAAGTGTTAGCGCTGCTGTGACTGTTATGGTTCCCAACTCTCTCGGTCCTGGTGAGCTACTGACTCATTATGGAACCAAGGAGCAGCGTGAGCATTGGCTACCAAAACTGGCATCTGGTGAAGCTGTACCTTGTTTCGCTCTGACCGGTCCAGAAGCGGGCAGCGATGCAGGCGCTATTCCCGATACTGGTGTCGTCTGTAGAGAGACATTTGAAGGTGAAGAGATACTGGGATTAAGGTTGAACTGGGATAAGCGTTATATCACGTTAGCTCCAGTTTCGACGGTATTGGGTTTAGCATTTCAGATGGAAGATCCTGATGGTCTGTTAGGGGATAAAAAAGAGGTCGGTATTACCTGCGCCCTTATCCCAACAGATCATGAAGGAGTGGTCATTGGACAGAGACACAATCCATTAAATATGGCCTTTATGAATGGCACAACTCAAGGTAAGGATGTGTTTATTCCTCTTGATTGGATCATTGGTGGTCCTCAGTATGCGGGACGTGGTTGGCGCATGTTAGTTGAGTGCCTCTCGGCTGGACGTGGTATCTCACTGCCTGCACTTTCAACTGCATCGGGTCATACAGCGACTAAAACAACAACGGCATACAGCTATGTCCGTCACCAATTTGGCCTATCTATTGGTCATTTTGAAGGTGTACAGGAAGCCCTTGCTCGGATCATCGCTAATACCTATCAGTTGGAGGCTGCAAGACGCCTGACAACAACGGGGATCGATCTTAAGGTTAAGCCTTCAGTTGTGACCGCTATTGCCAAATACCATATGACTGAGATGAGTCGTGATGTGCTTAATGATGCGATGGATATTCAGTCGGGTAAGGGGATCCAACTCGGCCCTAAAAACTATTTAGGTCAGCCCTATATGGCGAACCCCATCTCTATTACGGTAGAGGGAGCTAACATTCTAACTCGCAGCTTGATGATCTTTGGTCAAGGCGCGACTCGTTGTCACCCTTATGTGCTCGCTGAGATGGAAACGGCTGCGATGGAGGATACTTGTGCAGCTTTAGAACGTTTTGACTCCTTACTGCTTGGGCACCTTGGCTATGGTGCAAGAAATGCATTTAGCTCGCTCTTTAGCGCTTTAACAGGAAGTCGCTTTAACCAGTCACCTGTTAGTGGTGAAACTCAGCAGTACTACCGCGATATGACTCGACTATCATCAGCCTTGGCTTTGATGACCGATCTCTCCATGTTGATCATGGGAGGCGATCTTAAGCGAAAAGAGATGCTTTCAGCGCGTATGGGGGATGTATTGAGCGAGCTTTATCTGGCATCGGCTACCTTAAAGATGTTCGAAGACAATGGTCGTCAACATGATGATCTGCCAGCAGTACGTTATGTGATGACCACTCGTCTGCAAAATGCAGCTAATGCACTTCAAGGAGCACTGCGTAATTTCCCAAATCGTCCCGTTGCTTGGATGATGAGAGCATTGATCTTCCCGCTAGGTAACCATTTTAATGGACCAAGTGACAAGATGGCCACAGAGCTTGTGACGGGGATGATGCAACCAGGTCCTGCTCGTGATCGTTTGACCTTCCTCTGCCCTGATTTTGAACAGGACAAAGGTGGTATTGCGGAAGTTGAGGGGGCATTTTTAGCACAATATGAGTGCCGTAACATCTATAAAAAGATAAAAGTGGCTCAGCGTGATGGTACATTGCCTAAGAAGTTAGCTAACCCTGAGTTATTCGACTTAGCAGCAGAGCAGTCCATTATCACTCAAGATGAACTCAGCTCACTGCTTAAAGCCGATAAACTGCGGCTCGCGGCAATTAATGTCGATGATTTTAAAAGCTTATAGTTACTAAATTGAGAAAGCTAAATGAAAAAAGGACGCCGTAGCGTCCTTTTTTGTTTTCAGCCCTAAACCACCTACTTCAGTAGGTGGTTATCATCAATTAGGCTTTGCCTGAATATCTACTCATGTTAATTGAACTCTAACTTTTAGCGAAGTAATAGAGGATAAAAAACATGAGTAGATATGAGAAAGCATCGCATGTGTATTGGCGATGTCAATATCACATAGTTTGGACACCTAAGTATAGGTTTAGGATTTTAAAGAATAAGTTAGGAAAAGATGTT
>NZ_JAHZST010000001.1 GCF_019457885.1 Shewanella nanhaiensis | reverse complement strand
GAAGATATGTAAGGCATCAAGAAAAGGTTGAAAAACAGGAGCAGCCGCAATTAGATTTGAAGTAGACAACGCCCCCTTTTAGGGGGCTAATGCAAAGCCACCTTCTTCAGAAGGTGGATTCTTTACTTACTCGAAGCCATTTCTTAACAGCTAAAAGATTTAGTCAACGATTCTGAGCAGTTCGTTGATCCCCACTTTTCCGCGAGTTTTAGCATCGACTTTTTTAACTATGATTGCAGCGTAAAGGTTATAAGTTCCGCATTTAGAGGGAAGGGTACCTGATACGACGACAGATCCAGCAGGAACTCGTCCGTAGTGAATTTCACCCGTTTCGCGATCATAGATACGTGTACTTTGTCCTAGGTATACGCCCATAGAGATAACGCTACCCTCTTCTACAATCACACCTTCAACGACTTCTGAGCGTGCTCCGATAAAGCAGTTATCTTCAATAATGGTAGGTCCAGCCTGTAGTGGCTCTAATACGCCGCCTATGCCAACACCACCAGAAAGGTGTACATTTTTACCTATTTGAGCACATGAGCCAACTGTCGCCCATGTATCGACCATAGAGCCTTCATCAACATATGCTCCAAGGTTGACATATGAAGGCATCAATACGGTATTTTTGCCGATAAAAGAGCCTTTACGGACGGCTGCTGGAGGGACGACGCGAATCGCCTCCTCTCTGAAGCGTGCTTCATCGTAATCGGCAAACTTCATTGGTACTTTATCGAAGTACTTAGTTTCTGCTCCATCGATAACACCATTATCGAAGATACGAAATGAGAGTAATACGGCTTTCTTCAGCCATTGGTGAACATACCATTGGCCATCAATCTTTTCAGCAACTCTAGCTTCACCTGTGTCGAGCATGTTAATTGCTTTCTCAACATCTGCACGTACACTTGGCTCCACAGTACTTGGACTAATCTCTGCGCGCACTTCAAAAGCTGCTTCTATGCGTTGGCGTAAAGCCTCCATTAAAATCTCCCAATTGTGTCATTGATTAAATTTGTCGAGCAATGATTATATACTCAAGTCATCTAAAATTGTTTTGCTCTGAGAAAATATAAAAGAATCAATTAGCATAATTCATGCAAACTGACACTTTTCTGATGATTAATCAGCAAACTGATAACCTATTTCTCTTGCTATTAACTCTTAGCTTGCTTTGAAAACGCCTTAATTAGGCTCTCCTGGAGCAAGCCCTTCTGCTCTGAATTAAGCTCTTCACCATCGATGTTTTGTAGCATAAAAAAGTCTTCAGCGCGTTCACCTATGGTGGTGATTTTTGCTGCCAGTAGCCGGATCTGGCAGCGATATAAAATATCTCCTACTTTTGCCAGTAACCCAGGACTATCTAGTGTAATAAGCTCCATCATACTTGTACTGCTGCGACGCGAGGGCAGGAAACTCACCCGAGTCGGCACATTAAAAGGCTTCATCTGGCGTGATAGTTTTTTGAACTTGGGTAACTTGGCTGTATCACTGTTGAGGGCTTTTATCAGGGCTTTTCTGAGACTCTGAATCCGTGATATTTGAGATACCGGTGTCCCATCCTGTTCAAGAATGACGAAGGAGTCGAGTACATAACCATCTTTTGAGGCCATGACGGTGGCATCATGAACATCGATATTCTTATTATCTAAAACCGCCATGACGGTGGCAAACAGTTTAGGTTTGTCCTGACCGTAGATAAATAGCTCAGTGCCACCACGAGTGGTGTGTTTGGAGATAAGTACTAAGGGCTCGGTCTGCTTATGTTTTAAAATTGCATCACAGTGCCAGGCTATCTGGTTGGCTTGATGTTTTAAAAAATAGTCAGCTTTAAACCTCTGCCAAAGTGTGTCTATGCCTTTCTCTTTCACGCCACGTCTGAGTAGCTCTTTTTTTGCTTTAGCCTGATGCTCTCGGACTCGAGCGCGAATATCGACAGGCTTCTCTTTACCCCGGGCAAGCACCCTCTGTGTTGAGAAGTAGAGATCTCTAAGTAGCGAGCCTTTCCAGCTGTTCCAGGTTTTTTCGTTAGTTGCACATATATCAGCCACAGTTAGACAGTAGAGATAGCTAAGATGTACCGCATCACGCACTTTATCGGCAAACTCTCCAACCACATCGGGATCGGATATATCGCGTCTTTGAGCTGTGACGGACATGACTAGATGATTCTCAACCAGCCAACTAACCAGTCGGCCATCATGATCGTTAAGATCATGTAGTTTACAAAACTCCAGTGCGTCTACAGCGCCTAATTTACTGTGATCGCCACCTCGGCCTTTACCAATATCATGGAAAATGGCCGCCAACACCAAGAGCCCTTTTTTAGGGAGTTGATTGATAAGTACTGAGCCTAAGGGAAACTCCTCTTTCTGCTCAGTTTGGGAGAACCTATCAATATTTTGCAAAAGCCTGTGGGTGTGCTCATCGACAGTATAAGCATGGAATAGATCAAATTGCATCTGACCTTCAATCTCTCGCCATGCAGGCAGGTATGACGAGAGCACACCATGTCTGTGCATGAGTGAGAGTGACGCTATGCCGCGAGGGTGACGTAATATCTCTGAAAATACGGCGCGGCACTCAGGAATCTCCATTAAAGGTCTAGTTAGCGAGCGTCTTGCCTTTCTTAAACTTCTTAGTGTCGGTGCATAAATCCCTTGAATATTGGAGTTTTTTGCAGCAAGCAAGAACAAGTTTAAAATCTCAACTGGGTTATCAAACAGCGACTCGTTTAAGCTTTCAATAAAACTTCCACGTAGCTGGTAGTTTTGATTAATAGGTTTTATTTCAAGAGCCTTTGTATGACCAAGCGTGGCTCGTTTAAACAGTTGTAGCAGCATCTGATTGAGTTCCATCACTCGGCGAACCGTTTGATAGTAACGCTTCATCATCTGCTCAACACCCAGTTGAGTCGAGTCTTCATAACCGAGAAGGTCTGCGACTTGGCGTTGAAGATCGAACAGTAATCGATTTTCATCTCTGCCAGAGATGATATGCAGGGCAAACCTGAGTTCCCACAGGAATGATTGGCACTCCAGCAGCTCCTCCAGTTCATCGGGTTCTAAGAAACCATGGCCAACCAGATCTTCTGTTTTTGAGGCATCAAAATAACGCATTGCCACCCAAGCGACAGTATGAATATCTCTTAATCCGCCGGGACAGGTTTTCAGGTTCGGCTCTAGGTCAAAAGCACTGGCTTTGGCATGGCGGGCAAATTGCTCATCTCGTTTGGCGATATAGAATTTGCTTGGGGGCCAGAACTCATCATCCCTGATACTTGCATATAAAGCTTGATATAAGGCATTTGGGCCAGATAGTAACCTTGATTCAATAAGGTTTGTGGCTATGGTGACGTCGCTCTTTCCCTGTTCAATGGTCTCCTTAATACTGCGAACACTGTGTCCAACTTCGAGGCCTGCGTCCCATAGAAAAGCGATATATTCACCGAGTGCGGCTTCAGCGTTTGGACTTAGCTGTGAATCGATAAGAAACAGCAGGTCAATATCTGATTGAGGGTGTAGTTCGGCCCTACCATAACCGCCAACGGCGATCAGTGCGATAGGAAAAGTATCGAGTTTTTGTTCGGCCCATTGTTGTTGCAAAAGTTGGTCGACAAAGTGACAGCGCTGAGCCACTAACTGTTTGATATCTCCCTTAAGACGAAATTGAGAGAGTAGTTCATTATTCTGTTCGAGTAGTGCTGCTTTGGCGAGTAGCGCTGGTGAAGTGGTCATCGAGTCCCTTGAAATACGCTAAACATGACCTAATCAGTTGATAAAACCTGCACTGGTTAGGTCATCAGTCTGTTTGAGATTAGTGATTAATTATCCGTGGGAAGTCCTCTTCTGCACGAAGCGTTAATACCTCGACCCCTGTTTTAGTCACTAACAGTGTATGTTCCCACTGAGCTGATTTTTTACCATCTGAGGTCGTCACAGTCCAGTTGTCCTCTTTATCTAGGATACAGGTGTGGCGTCCGGCATTGATCATAGGTTCAATGGTAAAGCACATACCTGGACGTAAAACAGTTTTGTCATTGTTTTTGTAGTGCATGACCTGAGGCTCTTCGTGGAAACCCGCGCCGATACCGTGGCCACAGTAATCTTTGACTATGCTGTACTTCTCAAGGCCTGTTTTCTTACCTTTGATAAATTTCTCTACAATGGTGCCAATTTCGCCTAATTTCATTCCTGGACGAACCTTTTTGATACTGGCGTAGAGGCTCTCTTGAGCGACACGGCAAAGACGCATATCTTTAGCACTAACATCACCGATAAGGAACATCTTAGAGGTGTCACCATGGTAACCATCTTTAATTACGGTGATATCCAGATTGACGATGTCACCGTCTTTTAGTGGGCGATCATTTGGGATGCCGTGACAGATAACGTCATTGACCGATGTGCAGATCGATTTTGGAAAGCCGTGATAATCGAGAGGGGCAGAGATAGCACCGTTCTCTTCAGTGAATTTTGCACAAATTTCATTAAGCTCATTCGTCGTCACACCCACCTTTACAAAAGGGGCTACCATCTCTAGAACTTCAGAAGCCAGCTTGCCCGCGGCGCGCATCTTTTCAATCTCTTCAGCAGTCTTTATCACTATACTCATTAAGCTATCTCTCGGGGGTTATTTCATGACGAATTCAGCGTGCAATTTACATCAAAAATTTGTGTTTGTAATCCTAATATGGTATAAAGCGCGCCGTTATGTTTGACTCTAGCACCTCTTTTTGCAAATGCGAAGTGACTCTTAATGCTCTGCATTTAGAATTCTAGCAACTTGCTTGGGGTGAAGAGTTAAGATGGCGGCCATTATACATGGCTAACTTGTAAATACTAAATCACACACGTGTCGACACATTCTCCGGGGTGCCTCTAGAAGGTCGGAGATATGGGATACGTGGAGGTCTAACCCCTAAATTATTAAGGTATTAAAATGACTACAGTTTCAATGCGCGACATGCTACAAGCCGGTGTTCACTTCGGTCACCAGACTCGTTACTGGAACCCAAAGATGAAGCCATTCATCTTCGGTGCTCGTAATGGTGTTCACATCATCAACCTAGAGCACACTGTGCCTATGTTCAATGAAGCACTTGCTTTCATCAGCAACGTTGCATCAAAGAAAGGTAAAGTTCTTTTTGTTGGTACTAAGCGTGCTGCAAGCGAAGCTATCAAAGAGTCTGCTATCTCTTGTGATCAGTACTACGTTGATCACCGCTGGTTAGGCGGTATGTTGACTAACTGGAAAACAGTTCGTCAATCAATCAAGCGTCTTAAAGATCTTGAGAGCCAGTCTGTTGACGGTACTTTCGACAAGCTTACTAAGAAAGAAGCGCTTATGCGTACTCGTGAGCTTGAGAAGTTAGAAAAATCTCTTGGTGGTATCAAGAACATGGGCGGCCTACCTGACGTTATCTTCGTTATCGGTGCTGACCATGAGCATATCGCTATTAAAGAAGCTAATAACTTGGGTATCCCAGTTGTAGCTGTTGTTGATACTAACTCTTCTCCAGACGGTATCAACTACATCGTTCCTGGTAACGATGACGCAATGCGTTCTATCCGTTTATACACTGAGTCTGTTGCTGCCGCTGCTAAAGCTGGCCGTGGCCAAGACCTAGCTGTACAAGCTGAGCAAGACGGTTTCGTCGAAGCTGAATAATAAGGCTGATGATTTTCATCTCCCATATTAACCAAGATACTTGATTGGTGAACAGGGGCCCTCTCATCTAACATGACTGGCCCCTGTTTTATATCTAGTGAATTTGTAGAATTATCTGTAGAGGATTTAACAATGGCAATTACTGCTGCCCAAGTTAAAGAACTTCGTGACCGCACTGGCGCTGGCATGATGGACTGTAAAAAAGCACTGACTGAAACAGCCGGTGACATCGAACTAGCGATTGATAACATGCGTAAGAGCGGTGCTGCAAAGGCTGCTAAGAAAGCAGGTAACATCGCTGCTGAAGGTACAATCCTAATTAAGAATGGCGAAGGTTATGCCGCGCTGTTAGAAGTTAACTGTCAAACTGACTTCGTAGCAAAAGATTCTAACTTCCTAGCTTTCGCTAACGAAGTGCTAGACGTTGCTGCTGCATCTAAAGTGACAATCGAAGATCTGAAAGCTCAATTCGAAGAGACTCGTGTTGCTCTTGTTGCTAAAATCGGTGAGAACATCAACGTACGTCGTGTAGAGTACATCGATGGTGCAAACCTTGCTCAATACCGTCACGGTGAGCGTATCGGTGTTGTTGTAACCGGTGAAGCTGACGAAGAAACACTTAAGCACGTTGCAATGCACGTTGCTGCTTCTAAGCCTGAGTATGTTAATCCTTCTGACGTTCCTGCTGAAGTTGTTGAGAAAGAAAAAGCACTTCAAATCGAAATCGCTATGAATGAAGGCAAGCCTGCTGAAATCGCTGAGAAGATGGTTATTGGTCGTATGAAGAAGTTTACCGGTGAAGTTTCTCTTACTGGCCAAGCTTACATCATGGAACCTAAGAAAACTGTTGGCGAAGTTCTTAAAGAGAAAGGCGCTAGCGTTTCAAACTTCATTCGTTTAGAAGTTGGCGAAGGTATCGAGAGAAAAGAAGAAGATTTTGCTGCAGAAGTTGCTGCACAAATCGCTGCTACTAAGGCTTAATCTCCTTAATCAAGCACCCCTAAGACCGTAGCAACCGCTGCGGTCTTATCGTATTTTACCTATCGGCAAAAATCAGGACAATAACAATGAGCACGAATCCTAAACCTGCATTTCGACGTATTCTTCTTAAACTCAGTGGTGAAGCCCTAATGGGCGAAGAAGGCTTTGGCATAGATCCTAAAGTGTTGGATCGTATGGCTCAGGAGATAAAAGAACTGGTTGAGCTTGGCATTCAGGTAGGTGTTGTTATCGGTGGTGGTAACTTGTTCCGTGGGGAAGGGCTAGCACAGGCTGGTATGAACCGCGTAGTGGGTGATCACATGGGTATGCTAGCAACTGTGATGAACGGCTTGGCGATGCGTGATGCATTGCACCGTGCCTATGTAAATGCAAGACTGATGTCTGCAATTCCGCTTAAAGGCGTATGTGATGATTACAACTGGGCAGAAGCGATTAGCTTACTAAAATCTGGCCGTGTAGTTATCTTTGCTGCGGGTACTGGTAATCCATTCTGCACAACCGACTCTGCTGCTTGTTTACGCGGTATTGAGATCGAAGCTGAAGTCGTTTTAAAGGGCACAAAAGTAGACGGCGTTTACTCAGATGACCCTGTTAAAAATCCAGATGCAGTAAAGTACGACGAAATGGGTTACGATGAAGTACTTGAAAAAGAATTAAAAGTGATGGATCTTGCTGCGTTTACCATGGCGAGAGATCACGATATGCCTCTATTGGTATTTAACATGAACAAACCTGGTGCTCTACGCCGCGTTATTATGGGTGAGCATGAAGGGACTATGATCAGGGCAAGCCGTCCCGAGTAAGCTTGTCATTGATACGTTAGCTTTAGATTAGATAGATTAAGCATTCAGAGACTTATAAAGGATAATTAACGTGCTAAATGAAATTAAGAAAGATGCTCAGGATCGCATGGATAAATGCGTTGAAGCGACTAAGACACAGATGGCTAAGGTTCGTACTGGCCGTGCACATCCAAGCCTACTAGATTCGATTAAAGTGCCTTACTACGGCTCTTTAACGCCACTAAAGCAAGTGGGTAATGTCTCTATTGAAGATTCACGTACTCTGGCTATCTCAGTATTTGATAGCACGATGATCCCAGCTGTAGAGAAGGCGATCATGAGCTCAGATTTAGGTCTAAACCCTATGTCTGCTGGTGCGACAATTAGAGTTCCACTTCCTGCATTGACTGAAGAGCGTCGTAAGGACCTCATCAAAGTGGTTCGTGCTGAAGCTGAAAACGGCCGTATCGCTGTTCGTAACGTTCGTCGTGACGCTAACTCAGATGTTAAAGCCCTAGAGAAAGAGAAAGAGTGTACAGAAGATGATGTACACCGCAGTGAAGATGAAGTGCAAAAGTTTACCGATGCACACATTAAACTGATTGATGAGATATTGGCTGCAAAAGAAGCAGAGTTGATGGAAGTCTAATCTAGGACTAAGAAACTAGAGTTCAGACGCCGTGTAGAGGTATACTACACGGCGTTTGTCTATTTAAAGGGTTGTAATAGATGTCGATCGACTCCCAATCTGGTCCTGAGTTCTCTGCTGAAGAGCTCGCAGAACTTGTTAAGCTGTCTATTCCCAAGCATGTTGCCATCATTATGGATGGTAATGGTCGCTGGGCGCAGGCGCAGGGTAAGCCTAGGGTCATGGGGCATAAAGCGGGTGTGAAAACAGTGAGGCGTGCGGTAAGTACAGCCAGAGAGATGGGGATTGACTCGTTAACACTGTTCGCATTTTCGAGTGAAAATTGGCGTAGACCCGACAAAGAGGTCACCCTCTTGATGGAGCTGTTTTTTACCGTGCTTCAACGAGAGATTAAGCTGCTACATAAAAATGGGGTAAGGCTGAATATCATAGGTGATACTAGCCGTTTTTCAGAACGACTACAGAAGCAGATCGCTGCGGCGGAAGAGAAGACCGCTGAGAATACTGGCATGGTCCTCAATGTGGCTGCTAACTATGGTGGTCGTTGGGATATCATGCAAGCGGCTAAAACGTTAGCTGAAAAAGTACAATCTGGTGAAATGAGCAGCAGTCAGTTCACTGAAGAGGCCCTAAGCCAACATTTAAGCATGCAAAATCAGCCTGAAGTTGATTTAATGATCCGTACAGGTGGCGATTACCGCATCAGTAACTTTGTTCTCTGGCAAGCTGCCTACGCAGAGCTAGTGTTTACTGATACGCTATGGCCGGATTTTGATGAGCATGCTTTTAAACAGGCAGTAGCGACCTTTGCTTCAAGGCAACGTCGATTTGGTTTGACAGGCTGTCAAATAGAGTCGTTGCAAGAAAATAAATAATTTAGAGGGACAGTTTTGCTAAAACAACGAATAATAACGGCAATTTGGTTAATTCCCTTGGTTTTGGGGGCTATTTTTGGGCTCCCCACAGAATACTTCTCCTGGGCTCTTATAGGTGTATTTCTGATCGCAGCCAAGGAGTGGGGGCAGATAATCGATAAACGCTGTCAAATGACGCAGTGGAGTTTTACCATCACCATAGGTGTTTTGCTGGTCGCACTTAACCTGTTTGTTCCAAGTGATGAACTTTGGTTTAAAGGTCAACTTCATCCTGTGTTTCTTTCGATTATTCTCATTGGTGCTATCTGGTGGGCTGTTGCATTTCTTTTAGTGATCTCTTTCCCTAAAAGCGCCGCATTGTGGCAAAAAAGTCACATGTTTAAGTCTATGTTTGGACAACTCACTCTCATTCCATGCTACACAGCCCTTGTTGCACTTAAGGGGTTGAGCACTCAAGTGGATCCATACTATGGCGGCTCTCTTGTATTTTTGGTCATGTTAGTTGTGTGGGCAACGGATAGTGGTGCTTACTTTGCAGGGAAGGCACTGGGTCGTACTAAATTAATGCCAAATGTGAGCCCTGCTAAAACTATCGAAGGTTTAGTTGGCGGTTTGGCCATGAGTATGTTGATAGTGGTGGGAATCATGCAGGTTTCTCCTGAGCAGGAGTTAGGCTTACTGGTTTGTGTGACACTTTTTGTGGCCTTGGTTTCTGCCGTTGGCGACCTGTCTGAGAGTATGTTTAAACGTGTTGCTCAGATTAAAGATTCAGGCAAGATATTACCAGGTCACGGTGGGGTGCTAGATCGTATCGATAGTTTAACGGCCGCACTGCCTATATTTACACTAATCTATATCGCATTTTGGATGTAACTTTATGCAAAGCATGGTGATTTTGGGGGCGACTGGCTCCATAGGCGCTAGCACGCTCAGCGTTATTGCCAGTAACCCTGAAACATATTCAGTTTACGCCTTAGTCGCTAATACGAATGTTGATAAGATGATGGCTCTGTGCGAGCAGCACAGACCCAAAGTCGCGCATATGGTCGATGAGCAGGCTGCAAAATCTTTGCAAGCACGTCTGTCACCAAGTTTAAAGATAGAGGTAACAACAGGGGAGTCACAGCTTGAAGGTATTGTGACTTCAAGCTCTGTAGACACTGTGATGGCTGCGATTGTTGGAGCGGCAGGATTAGTGCCTACGTTAGCTGCGGTTAAAGCGGGTAAACGTGTGCTCTTGGCAAATAAAGAGTCATTGGTGATGTCTGGTCGTCTCTTTATTGAAGAGATGAAAAAGTCTGGTGCTCAAGTGCTACCTGTTGACAGTGAACATAATGCCATTTTTCAAGCACTTCCTGAGTCAGTACAGCAAGAGATCGGTTTCTGTGATTTAGATGGAGCTGGGATCTCGCATATCCTGCTTACTGGATCTGGAGGGCCGTTCTTGACATCACCGTTAAGCTCATTGCCTCAGATGACACCTGCTCAGGCTTGTAAACATCCTAATTGGTCCATGGGGCGCAAGATCTCTGTTGATTCAGCCAGTATGATGAATAAGGGTCTTGAGTATATTGAGGCGCGCTGGTTATTTAATGCATCGGTAGAACAATTGAAAGTAGTGATCCACCCTCAAAGTGTTATCCACTCGATGGTTCAGTACCGTGACGGCTCTGTTATCGCTCAATTAGGCAACCCGGATATGCGTACACCGATTGCACATTGTATGTCCTATCCACAAAGAATTAACTCTGGAGTTGAACCTTTAGACTTTTTCAAAGTCGGACAGTTAAGCTTCTTAGAACCTGACTTTACTCGTTTTCCCTGTTTGGCATTAGCCATCGATGCTTGTAATCAAGGACAGGAAGCCACCACAATATTAAATGCAGCCAATGAAATCTCAGTTGCTGCGTTTTTAGATAATAAAATTAAGTTTACCGATATTGCTAAAGTGAATGAAACCTGTTTAAGTCAGGTTGCAAAACAAGCACTAAACAGTATTGATGACATTTTAGCATTAGATGTACAGACTCGTGCCTATGCTTCAGAATGGGTAAATAAGATTTAACTGATCTCTGAGGAAGGGAATGATCGATTTTTTATGGAACTTAGGTTCCTTTATCATTGCGTTAGGTATATTAATTACTGCACATGAGTATGGCCATTTTTGGGTTGCTAGGCGCTGTGGAGTTAAGGTCGAGCGTTTCTCTATCGGTTTCGGTAAGGCGATTTGGCGTAAAGTGGGTAAAGATGGCACTGAGTATGTCATCGCGCTTATCCCGCTTGGTGGCTATGTTAAGATGCTTGATGAGCGAGTCGATGAGGTTCCTGAAGAGCTTAAAGAACAGGCATTTAATCGCAAATCAGTGTGGCAGCGTATAGCCATTGTTGCCGCAGGGCCGCTAGCTAACTTTATTTTCGCTATTATCGCTTTGTACTTTATGTACTTGATTGGTGTCCCATCAATCAAACCTGTTATAGATACCACCACAGAGAATACACCTGCTGAACTGATTCAGGTGCAAGAGCCGATGCAGATAACCTCTGTGGGTGGAAAAACGGTGAGAAATTGGGAAGAGGTTACTTATGCCTTAGTTGGGCATATTGGTGATCCTGAGATAGCGTTGACGCTTAGACCCATGAGCCAAAACAGTGAGGTTAACGATTCAACCCCGTTAAATTTAGGTAAAACCTACACATTAGATACTAAAAACTGGCAGTTTGACCCAGATAAAGAGTCGCCAATTACCTCATTAGGTTTGGGCATCTATAGGCCCGCTATTACACCGGTATTGGGTCTTGTTAGTCCAGATGGTGCTGCAGCCGCAGCGGGTATTGAAGTGGGTGACAGTTTAGTCTCCATGAATGGCGAGCCTTATCAGAGTTGGGATGGGTTTGTTGAGGTGATAAAGTCTTCAGCAAATAAACCCGTAGAGTTAATGGTGAGACGTGGTGGCGAGCAGCTTAAATTTATCGTTACCCCCCATGAAAGAAAAGGCGCTCAGGGCCAAGTCGAGGGAGTGATAGGAATCGCTCCAACTCAAGCTGCTTGGCCTGAGAATATGAAACTTCAGTTGGAATACGGTTTTATCGAATCTTTTGCGGTAGCAGCAGATAAAACATGGCAACTTGTCGATGTCAGCTTTAAGATGATTGGCAAGTTGATCTCCGGCGACGTTTCGGTGAAAAATTTAAGTGGACCAATATCCATTGCACAAGGTGCGGGTAGTAGTGCTAACTATGGATTGGTTTATTTTTTAGGTTTCCTCGCGTTAATCAGCGTTAACTTAGGTATTATCAATTTATTACCTTTACCAGTGCTTGATGGGGGACATCTGTTATATTACTTCGTTGAAGTGATCACAGGCAGGCCTGTACCGGAAAAGGTTCAGGAAATTGGATTCAGATTTGGGGCAGCTATGCTGCTAATGTTGATGAGCATTGCGCTTTTCAATGATTTCTCCCGACTCTGAGCAAGGACACACATATAATTAGAAGTGCTCTATGAGATTGAATAAACTTTTTGCCTCGATGGTATTAGTCGGTGCGTCTTTATCAGGGAACGGTTGGGCAGACACATTCCAGCCTTTTGAAGTCACAGATATTCAAGTGCAAGGTCTACAGCGTGTAGCTCTTGGTGCAGCCTTACTGACAATTCCAGTCAAGGTTGGTGATACTGTTGATGAACTTAAACTTCGTCAAGCGATCAAAAGCTTGTACGCCTCCACAAACTTCGAACATATTGAAGTGAGCCGGGATGGCGGGGTGTTGGTTGTTACGGTCAAAGAGAGGCCGACAATCAGCGCCGTTACTTTCGAAGGCAATAAAGATATTAAAGATGAGCAGCTGCAGGAGAGCTTAGATGGATCCGGAGTGAAAACCGGTGAAGCGCTCGATCGCACTATGCTGTCTGGTATCGAGAAAAGCCTACAAGATTTTTACTATGGTGTTGGTAAGTATGGTGCCAAGGTAGAAGCTCAAGTTATTAATTTACCTCGTAATCGTGTTGAGTTGAAATTCAACTTTACCGAAGGTTTAGCGGCTGAAATTAAGCAGATTAACTTTGTTGGTAATGAGGTCTTCAGTGATGCAGAACTGACTGGCATGCTTGAGCTTAAAGACTTTGTGGCATGGTGGGATCTGTTTGGTGAGCGTCGTTACCAGAAGCAGAAACTGCAAGCCGATCTTGAAACTGTCAAATCTTTCTACCACAACCGTGGCTACATTCGCTTTGATGTGACCTCTACACAAGTCACCATGACGCCTGACCGTAAAGGGCTTTACATCACGATTAACGTCAATGAAGGTGAGCCGTATAAGGTTAAAGAGGTGAACCTAACTGGCGACTTGATGGGGCGTGAGAAATTGATGGAGGCGATCCTTCCGATTAAGGCTGGAGATACCTACAATGGCGCTGATGTGACCTTTGCCGAAGAGATGTATGGCAAGTATCTTGGTCGTTTTGGTTACGCTTATCCTGAAGTGAAAACTTTTCCTGAAATTAATGATGAGACCAAAGAGGTCAGTCTGAACGTTAACATCAAGCCAGGTAAACGGGTTTATGTTCGTAGCATTAACTTTTCGGGTAACCAGATAACCAAAGATGAGGTGATGCGACGCGAGCTTCGTCAGATGGAAGGTGCTTGGTTAAATTCAGCTCAAGTTGAGCAGTCTAAAGCTCGTTTGAATCGACTTGGTTATTTTGAAACGGTTGATACTGAAACCGTACAGGTTCCAGGTACTGATGATCTGGTTGATGTGGCGTTTAATGTAAAAGAGCAGCCCTCAGGTTCCTTTAATGCGGGTATCGGTTACGGCACAGAGTCTGGCATGAGCCTGCAGTTTGGTGTGCAGCAGAGTAACTTCTTAGGCACAGGTAATCAGGCAGGTATTAACTTAAATACCAACAAGTACTCTAAGAACGTTAATCTCTCTTTCACCGATCCCTACTTTACTAAAGATGGGGTGAGTTTAGGTGGAAGTATTTACTGGAACGAGTTTGATGCAGATGAAGCAAACCTAGAAGCTTATAAAAACAGCTCATACGGTATTGCGGTTAACTCAGGTTTCCCGATAAACGAATATAACCGTATCAATGGTGGTTTAGGCTACCGTCATAACGAAATTTCTGAAATTTCCGCTTATGAGCAGGCACTGCGTTTCTATAACATCTATCGTGATAGTGACGATCCTAATGCATCTCTCTCTTTTGATAACTTTGAAGCAAATTTGGGCTGGTACCGTAGTACGCTAAACCGAGGCACTTTCCCGTCGGATGGTTCATCACAGCGTTTAAGTACTAAAATGACTGTTCCAGGTTCAGATCTGCAATATTTTAAAGCTGATTTGGATACTAGTTTCTATTTCCCAATCACTCGAAATCACAGCTTTGTGCTATTAACTAAAGCACGCTTGGGTTACGGTAACGGTTATGGTCAGTTTGAAGATAACGATCAGATCTTACCATTCTGGGAAAACTATTACTCAGGTGGTAGTAGCTCACTGCGTGGATTTAAGTCTAACTCAGTGGGGCCACGTTCATTCTATTTGACTCGTGGTTTAGAGCCTTGCTCACCGGATCCATCGGGTGATGGTTGTTACTTACCAGGGGATCCTAACCAAATTCAGGTTAGCTCTGGTCGCTCTATCGGTGGTAATGCGATAGCTACTGCCAGTATCGAGATGATAGTACCAACGCCTTTCTTAGATGAAGCATATACCAACTCAGTTCGTACTAGTTTCTTCCTTGATGCTGGTAACGTTTGGGATACTGAGTTTGATTATGATTCATATAGATACCTTCCGGCTCATGAATTTGATAAGCTAGAGGATTACTCTGATCCGGCTCGGATCCGTGCCTCATGGGGTATGAGTGTACAATGGTTGTCACCGATGGGACCTATGGTGTTTAGCCTTGCATGGCCACTTAAAGAGTATGAGGATGATCAAACTGAGATCTTCTCATTTAATATTGGTAAAACTTTCTAAATTCTAACTAATTAAATAAAGATATCTCGGCAAGTTTTGCTGAATACAAGGAGTATTTTTGATGAAAATGTTTAATCGCGCGATGACGGTTTTGGTTCTACTAGCAGCCCCTTTAGCTGCACAGGCAGAGAAGATTGCAGTTGTTGATATGCAAGCCGTTTTCGAACAGTTACCCCAGCGCGAGCAGGTAAGTAAAACTCTGAAAACTGAGTTTGGCGATCGTGTTGCTAGCGTACAAAAGATGCAGGAAGATCTGCGCGGTATGCTAGAGAAGCAACAACGTGACGGTGCCTTGATGAGCGAGACTCAGAAAACTGAGATGGTTCGTAAAATGGAGTCAATGAAGTCTGAGCTTCAACTTAAAGGTAAGGCGCTGGATGAAGATATGCGTCGTCGCCAAGGTGAAGAGCAGAACAAGCTATTAGTTAAGGTTCAGCAAGCTATTAACAAAATTGCTGAGAAAGAGAGTTATGACATGGTGCTACAACGTGGCGCTGTGATCTATGTTAAGCCAACTGCTGACATTAGCAATAAAGTTGTTGATGCTCTAAGCAAAGGTTAACAACAAAGGCTAATTATTGATGAATAGCTACACGTTAAGAGAGCTTGCAGAAGCTCTCGACGCTGAGATTCAAGGTGATGAGACACTGGTTATTTCCAGTGTCGCGACACTGGAAAATGCTGCCCAAGGGCAGCTCTCTTTTTTAGCGAACCCTAAATATCGCGCTCAGCTTGAAACGACTCAAGCGAGCGCGGTGTTGATCTCACCAAAAGCACTTGATGGCTTTAGTGGCAATGCTCTGGTTCTGAATGATCCCTATGTGGGCTTTGCCAGAGTCGCTCAACTATTAGACACTACCCCTAAGTCAGCAGTTGGTATCGACGCATCTGCAGTCATTCACCCGAGTGCAAGCTTAGGTGAGGGTGTGGCTATTGGCGCTAATGCGGTGATTGGCGAGAATGTTATCTTAGGTGAAAACGTTCAGGTAGGCCCTGGTTGTGTTATCGGTCAAGCGTCTATTTTAGGAGCTGGCACCCGCCTTTGGGCTAATGTGACTATCTACCACAATGTTCACCTTGGACAAGATTGTATTATTCATTCAGGTGCAGTGCTTGGCTCTGATGGCTTTGGTTATGCGAATGAACGTGGTCAGTGGATCAAAATTCCACAAACTGGTGGTGTTCGTATCGGTAACCGAGTTGAGATAGGCGCCAGTACTACTGTCGATCGCGGCGCGATTGAGCACACAGAGATCCACGATGGTGTTATCCTTGATAACCAAGTACAGATAGCTCACAACGATATTATTGGTGAAAATGTTGCGATAGCGGGTAATTCTACTATTGCAGGCAGCACTAAGATTGGAAAATACTGTATTATAGGCGGAAATAGTGCGGTTGCTGGCCATCTAACGCTCGCCGATGGTACCCATGTTTCCGGTGGTACTAATGTCACTAGCGTGATCCGTGAGCCTGGTGTTTACACCTCAACAAGTGTCGCTATGCCAAATAAATTATGGCGTAAAAATACAGTTAGATTTAAACAGTTAGATGAACTATTTCAACGAGTTAAGAAACTTGAGAAAAGTGTTCAAACAGAGGATTAACTGCTTATACGCAGTTTGAGGAATATTTAGTGTCAGAACAATTAAATACTATGGATATCAAAGAGATCATGAGCTTTTTGCCCCATAGATACCCGTTTCTATTGATTGATCGAGTGTTGGATTACACACCTGGTGAGACGCTACATGCGATCAAAAATGTCACTATCAATGAACCTTTTTTCCAGGGACATTTCCCGGTTCAACCTGTGATGCCTGGTGTACTTATCTTAGAAGCGATGGCACAAGCGACGGGTCTTTTAGCTTATAAGACCATGAAAGAGGTGTCTGACAACTCTCTCTATTATTTTGCTGGTATCGACAAGGCTCGTTTTAAGCGTGTTGTTGAGCCTGGCGATCAGCTTCATTTTGAAGTTAAGATGGTCAAAGAGCGCCGAGGGATAGGGGTGTTCACTGGTGAGGTTAAGGTTGATGGTGAGCTAGTTTGCTCGGCAGAGATCATGTGTGCTCGTAGAGAGATCAGCAAGTGATAGATAAATTAGCGTATATTCACCCTGATGCCAAAATTGGTAACAATGTCACTATCGGCCCTTGGACCTATATCGGTGCAGATGTTGAAATCGGTGATGATTGTTGGTTAAGCTCTCACGTAGTCGTGAAGGGGCCAACGGTTATTGGTAAGGGCAATAAAATATTTCAATTTGCCTCTGTGGGTGAAGATTGCCAAGACAAAAAGTACGCTGGTGAGCCGACACGTCTAATTATGGGTGATAATAATATCATTCGTGAATCTGTGACGATCCACCGTGGTACTACCCAAGATAAAGGTGAGACTCGCATAGGCTCAAACAACCTGTTTATGGCCTATGTTCATATCGCCCATGACTGTGTTGTTGGCAACAATGTGATCATGTCTAATAACGCCTCTATTGCTGGCCATGTACATGTAGGCGACTGGGCTATTTTAGGTGGTCTAACTGGTGTACACCAGTTTGTTCATATCGGTGCACATGCCTTTACAGCCGGCTATTCGCTTATCTTGCAAGATGTCCCTCCATTTGTGATGGCATCTGGTCAGCCAGGCATTCCTCGTGGCTTGAACAGTGAAGGAATGAAGCGTCGCGGCTTCTCTAAAGAGAGTCAGATGGCGGTTAGAAGAGCGTACAAGACCCTTTATCGTAAGGGGCACACAGTTGAAGAGGCGGTAGCCGCTTTGGCTGAAGAGTCTGATGATGAGCAAGTTAAGCTGTTAATCGACTTTGTAACTAGCTCTAGTCGTGGCATTATTCGCTAACACTAGCAACAAATAGCACTATCGATGAGCCCGTTAATAGACGGGCTCTCTGTTTTATAGCTATTTATGATTGGTATAATAAGTCTGTTCGCGACAATTAATTTTAGTCTGTGCTGATGTCGATTAGTATTAACCTTCTTTTTTAATGTAACCTAAGATTTGATCCTATGAGTGAACCTATACCCCCTACATTTGCCATGGTTGCCGGAGAGCTCTCCGGAGATATATTAGGTGCTGGTCTGATAAAGGCGCTAAAGAAACAGTACCCTAACGCTCGCTTTATTGGTATTGGCGGCCCCAAAATGGACGCTTTGGGCTTTGAGTCTCTCTTCTCCTTTGAAGAGCTTGCTGTGATGGGAATTGTTGAGGTGCTCGCTCGCCTACCTAGACTATTGAAGGTGCGTAAAACATTAATCGATGAGATCTGTGCCATAAAGCCTGACTGCTTTATCGGTATCGATGCGCCGGATTTTAATATTGGCTTAGAGTTAAAGTTAAAAGATCGTGGGATCAAAACAGTTCACTATGTCAGCCCGTCAGTCTGGGCTTGGCGTCCTAAACGCATCTTCAAGATAGCCAAAGCGACCAATATGGTTTTGTCCTTGTTGCCATTTGAGAAAGCGTTTTACGATAGACATGATGTCCCTTGTACTTTTGTGGGTCACACCTTAGCCGACGACATTCCAATGAGCAGTGATAAGAGCGCTGCCCGTCAACTGCTTGGACTTGACCCTGAACTTGAGTATTTGGCTCTTCTTCCTGGTTCAAGGGGCGGTGAGCTTAAGCAGCTCGCCGAGCCCTTTGTTAAAGCGGCGTCAATCATTAAGCAGCGATACCCAGATATTCACTTTGTGACCCCCCTTGTTAACGCTAAGCGGCGTGAGCAGTTTGAGGAAGCATTAAAGCTTTATGCTCCCAACCTTGAGATCACACTGGTTGAGGGTCAGTCACGTGAGGTGATGGCCGCTGCTGACTGTATTTTATTAGCCTCAGGCACTGCAACGCTTGAAGCTATGCTGGTGAAGCGTCCTATGGTAGTGGCATATCGTGTTAATGCCATGACCTATAGCATTGCCAAGCGCATGATGCAGATAGATAAGTACTCTCTGCCTAATTTACTGGCCGGTGATGATCTAGTGACTGAGCTTATTCAAGAAAACTGCACCCCTGAGTTGATAGCGAACTCTGTTTGTGAACAGCTTGATAGAGACTTTGCTCCCCTAAAGGAGAAGTTTATTAAGTTGCATGAGCAGTTAAGATGTAACGCCAGTGAGCGGGCTGCCGATGCCGTGGCTGAACTGATTAATAGTGAGAAAAGCTGATAATGGCTGTATTTAAAGGTATTACCCCTGAGCAGGTAGAGAGCTTATCTAGTGTTCTCCACGCTGGCGTTGATGAAGTTGGCCGTGGACCTCTTGTGGGAAATGTTGTCACTGCCGCTGTCATTTTAGATCCTAATAATCCGATTACTGGATTGAATGATTCTAAGAAGTTAACTGAAAAAAAACGTGAATTGCTATTTGCTGAAATACATGAAAAAGCACTTTGCATCAATGTGGGTCATGCCACGCCTGATGAGATAGATGAGCTCAACATTTTACATGCAACTATGCTAGCGATGCAGCGGGCAGTGGCAGGACTAGAGATTAAACCTCTGTCTGTGTTGGTTGATGGTAACCGTACGCCTGCTTTCTATCATGGTGAGGAGACAGAAGAGAGGATTGAAGCTCATGCGGTGGTAAAAGGTGATGGTTTAATCTCAGCGATTAGTGCCGCGTCGATTGTTGCTAAGGTCATACGTGACAGAGAGATGGAACTACTGGATATGGAGTATCCACAATATGGTTTTGCAAAGCATAAAGGCTATCCGACCAAGGCGCATTTTGAGGCGCTTGAGTTACACGGGGTATTGCCTGAGCATAGAAAGAGTTTTCGGCCAGTAAAAGAGCGATTAGCTAAGAGCTAAATTTGCATGCTATCTCTTCAGCCTATCACTCTGGCTTGGTCTGTTTGACTCTGTTAATCTTTCATAAGCTGTCACTTCCATCTTTATAATATTAAGTATTTAAAAAATATGTCTGATCCCAGTTTTGTCCATTTACGTGTCCACAGCGATTTCTCGATGTCAGATGGATTGGCGAAAGTTAAGCCAATTATCGCTAAAGTATCAGAACTTGGTATGCCAGCCGTTGCGCTGACAGATCAAACAAACTTGTGTGGTCTGGTAAAGTTCTATGAAGCGTGTCATGGGGCAGGGATTAAACCGCTTATTGGTTCAGACTTCTGGGTAAAGGTTCCCGGTTTTGATAAGAACCTTTGTGCCGTCACTGTGTTAGCGATGAATAATGAGGGTTATAAGAATTTAACCTTGTTGATCAGTGACGCTTACCTTAGGGGGCATATTGATGACAGAGCCGTTATCGATCATGAGTGGCTAGCAAAGTATTCTGAGGGGATAATTCTCCTGTCTGGTGGCCGCCAAGGAGATATAGGTCAGGCTCTATTAAAAGGAAACCTGCCTCAGGTTGAATCATTGGTCGAGTTTTATCAGACCCACTTCCCCGATAGATATTATCTTGAGTTACTGCGTACAGGACGTCCAGATGAGGAGCGTTATCTGCATATGGCAGTCGAACTTGCAGAGGTCAAAGGTCTGCCAGTCGTTGCCACTAACCAAGTTGTATTCAATACCCCAGAACTGTTTGAAGCCCATGAGATCCGCGTAGCCATCTCTGATGGCTTTACGTTAGCCGATCCCCGCCGCCCTAAAAAATACAGTGCGGAGCAGTATTTTAAAAGCAGCGAGCAGATGTGTGAGCTGTTTGAAGACATTCCAGAGGCGATCGAAAATACCGTTGAGATAGCTAAACGTTGTAACGTAACAGTAAGATTAGGCGAGTACTTCCTGCCTAACTTCCCAACTGGTGAGCTTACCATTGAGGACTTCTTAGTTGAGGTTTCTGAGAAGGGACTTGAAGAGCGTCTTGAGTTTCTTTTTCCTGATCCCGAAGTCAGAGCTGAAAAACGCCCTAAATATGATGAGCGTCTTGATGTTGAACTAAAAGTGATTAACCAGATGGGATTTCCTGGTTACTTTTTGATTGTAATGGAGTTTATTCAGTGGGGTAAGGATAATGATATCCCTATCGGCCCAGGTCGAGGCTCTGGTGCGGGCTCGTTAGTGGCTTATGCCCTTAAAATTACCGATCTTGATCCATTGGAGTATGAGCTTCTTTTCGAACGATTCCTTAACCCTGAGCGTGTCTCTATGCCGGATTTCGATATCGATTTCTGCATGGATAGACGAGATGAGGTGATCGATCACGTTGCTGAGCTGTATGGTCGCGACGCGGTGTCGCAAATTATCACCTTCGGTACCATGGCAGCGAAAGCGGTTATTCGAGATGTAGGACGTGTGCTCGGTCACCCCTATGGTTTTGTCGATCGGATCTCTAAAATGGTGCCAGCAGAACCAGGCATGACCTTAGCCAAGGCGTTTGAGGTTGAGCCTGCACTGCAGGAGTCTTATGACGCCGATGAAGAGGTGAAAGACCTTATCGATATGTGCCGCATCCTTGAAGGTGTGACACGTAACGCAGGTAAGCACGCGGGTGGTGTGGTTATCTCGCCGACAACAATTACTGACTTTGCGCCAATTTACTGTGATGCAGAGGGGCAAAACCCGGTTACTCAGTTTGATAAGAACGATGTCGAGACCGCTGGTTTGGTTAAGTTTGACTTCCTAGGTCTGCGAACCCTGACGATTGTCGATTGGGCATTGCAGATGGTCAATGCCAAGAAAGATAAGCTTGGGGAGGAGCGAGTTCGTATTGAGTCGATTCCCCTTGATGACCCAGCGAGCTTTAGACTGTTACAACGATACGAAACCACGGCAGTATTTCAGCTGGAATCCCGAGGGATGAAAGATCTGATTAAACGTCTACAGCCAGATTGCTTTGAAGATATGATCGCACTGGTAGCGCTGTTTAGACCAGGCCCACTGCAATCGGGGATGGTAGATAACTTTATCGAGCGTAAGCATGGCCGAGAGGCGGTCTCATACCCAGATTCTGAGTATCAACACGAGTCTCTTCAGTGGGTGCTCGAGCCAACCTATGGCATTATTCTCTATCAAGAGCAGGTGATGCAGATTGCGCAGGTTCTTGCTGGTTATACCTTGGGCGGCGCGGATATGCTCCGTCGTGCTATGGGTAAGAAAAAGCCGGAAGAGATGGCGAAACAGCGTGGCACCTTCGAAGAGGGCTCTATCAATAATGGTGTCGATGGCCCATTGTCGATGAAAATTTTCGATCTGGTAGAGAAGTTTGCAGGTTACGGTTTTAACAAATCACATTCGGCTGCATACGCATTGGTGTCCTATCAAACGCTGTGGTTAAAGACCCATTATCCTGCTGAGTTTATGGCTGCGGTGATGTCGGCAGATATGGATAACACTGACAAAATAGTTATCTTAGTCGATGAGTGTGAGAGGATGGAGATGCCACTTCTTCCGCCAGATGTGAATAAGGGCTTACTTAAGTTTAACGTCGATGACGAAGGCAATATTGTTTACGGTATCGGTGCGATTAAAGGTGTGGGTGAGGGGCCGGTTGATTCTATTCTTGCTGCCCGAAAAGATGGCCCCTTCAAAGATCTGTTCGACTTTTGTGCTCGTGTCGATCTGAAAAAACTCAATAAGCGCATTATGGAGAAGCTCATCTGTGCTGGCGCATTAGATACCTTAGGTCCTCATCGTGCGGCGATGATGGCCACTTTGCCTGAGGCCATACGTGCAGCGGATCAAAATGCCAAAGCGGAAGCGATAGGTCAACATGATATGTTTGGCTTGTTAAATTCAGATCCAGAGGATGTAAAACAGCAGTTCGTAGAGTGCACGCCTTGGCCTGATAAAGTTTGGCTTGAGGGGGAGAGAGAGACGTTAGGCTTATATCTGACTGGTCACCCGATCAATCAGTATCTCAAAGAGTTAAAGCACTACACCTCATGCCGTCTTAAAGATATACATCCGACAGAGCGTGGTAAAACCATGAAGGCGGCAGGTCTCGTTGTTGCTACCCGCGTTATGATGACTAAGCGCGGCTCAAAGATGGGACTTGTGACCTTAGATGATAAGAGTGCGCGCCTTGAGGTGATGTTATTTACCGAAGCGTTTGAAAAGTTTAACCATCTTTTGGAGAAAGATAGGATCCTCATTATCGAAGGCGAGGTCAGTTTCGACGATTTTGCTGGTGGTAACCGCATGACCGCCAGAAATATTATCGATATGGGTGAAGCGCGGAGTCACTTTGCCAGCGCCGTTGAGGTTGATATCGAGAGTCAGGCCATATCTACCGATTGGCTTGATCAGTTTCAGGGGGCGATTGAACCTTGGAAAAATGGTGCGGTACCTATCATGGTGAACTATAGCCAACCTCAGGCTAAAGCCCAGTTTAAGCTAGGGGATAGCTGGCGAGTTAATCCAACGGATGAGCTGATGTTAGCGCTGGAAACATTAACCGGTGCGGGTAAAGTCAGGATCCTGTTTTAATCATGACTGAACCTAGTTTTAACACATCGGCCTTGATTGAAGAGAGTATCAAGTCTGCGAAGAGTCATATTGGTGCTAAGTTAGTGCTGGCTTACAGCGGAGGTGTTGACTCAGAAGTATTGGCCCAAGGTCTGTCCTCATATGCTAAATCGCACCCAGAGTTTCGTTATCTGTTAGTGCATGTTCACCATGGGCTTAGTAGTAATGCCGATGCTTGGGTAACACATTGTCAGAAGCAAGCTTCAGATTATCAACTACCGATCGAGGTTGTTCAGGTACAGGTAGAAACAGGTCCTAGACTTAGCATTGAAGCAGAAGCTCGTCGCGCGCGTTATAAGGCGATTACATCGTTTATGGATACTGGAGATGTATTGTTAACTGCGCATCACTTAGATGACCAATTAGAGACAGTCCTGCTAGCATTAAAGCGTGGGCTTGGGCCTAAAGGCTTGTCAGCAATGGGCACATTGCAGGTGTTCGATGGAGATAAGCAACTGCTCCGCCCCTTACTGAGTGTCAGCCGTGAACAGATAGAAGCTAAGGCTTCGAGTCTATCTCTGCCTCATATCGAAGATGAGAGTAATACTGATGATAAGTATGACAGGAACTTTTTACGTCTGCAGATCATCCCTAAACTTAAATCTAGATGGAGCGCGATTGCAACGACGGCAAGCCGTAGTGCAGCCCTTTGCGCTCAACAACAAGCAGTTATTGATGATGAGGTAAGTGCTCGCTTACCTAACTTCATTGAGCAGGTTCCACACGGCGAAGGAACGGCATTAAATCTGGAGTTATTAGGTCATCAAACTCCCAATTGGCAGGCATTGTTGCTTAGGGGGTATATTGAGAGCTCTGGCTTTGCTCCTGTCTCTCAAGTACAGCTTGAACAGTTATTGTCTCAGTTATTGACTGCTAAGCCTGATGCTAACCTTGAAGTGAGAATCGCCGATATGTTGGTGCGCAGGTTTAGAGAGAAAGCTTACCTAAGCTCATTTAGGCAGGAGTCTTATAAGCCAAGAACACTCTCAACAGTTGAGCTAAGACTAGAGCGTGATATTCACTTAATTCAAGAGATTAATATTCCGCTCTCACCCAATATCAGAGTAGAAGTGATTGAAGCTGATGGGGAGGAGAGAGTTCGTCAGCCATCTATTGAGGAAAAGGTATCGGTTCGTTTCTCTGCTGTTGGTAGTATGCGTTGCCATCCACATAATAGACAAAAGGGGAGAGAGCTTAAAAAACTTTGGCAGGAGTATGGGGTACCGCCCTGGGAGAGGGAGCGAGTTCCACTTATTTTTTATAATGAGAAGCTTGTCTGCGCTGTCGGTTATTGGGTTGAGCACTCTTTTCAATCTGCAGAACATGAAACTGGTTTACGTTTCTCGGTAGCCATCTAATAACGAGCGTGAGCCGATTTAAATGTCATCGACTTTAAAGCATCGTCGACCAGCGGCTTTTGCTCGATATAGTGCTTTATCTGCGCGCTCATAAACATCAGTTGCGGTCTCATCTTGTTGCCATTGTGAAACCCCTAAACTGGTCATCGCCTGATATTTCTCAAATAGGCTATGGTTTGAGATGGAGGCTAAAACTCGCTCGCAAAGAACACTGGCTGCTTTAACATCCCCCCTGACAATCACCACAAACTCATCGCCACCGACACGAAAGGCTTGATCTGTATCTCTGATCGCCGAAGTGAGCAGTTGGCCAAACTCAGAGAGAACCTCGTCACCTAGTACGTGCCCGTAACTGTCATTGAGTTTTTTAAAGTTATCCAAGTCTAATATAACAATAGAGAGGGGATTATCATGTCGGCTAGAGGTAGCAATGGCCTTTTTTAAGCTTTCGGCATAATAATGTCGATTACCAAGCTGAGTCAAAGAGTCATACATGGCTTTTTGTGATATATCTTGAAACTGGATAGCATTAAACAGTGGCAACAAGACCAAGGTTTGCATTGTCTGTAATCGCTGGGATTGAGAGGGGGTTAATGGACTTTTCAGCGAATAAGTTAAGTTTGCTGCCTCTCCTGAAAAAGCGAGCTGCTGAGTAACCTTGATCCCCAGAGTCCTTCCCCAGTTAAATTGGTGGCGTTTAAAGGTCATCTGTACGCCATCAATGGGCAAGTATTGTCCCATTATCTTGCCGAAGCAGGCAAAAACTGTCCTAGGATCTAAACTTTCATGTAAGTGTTGAATTATTTTCACCAAATCAGGTTCGGGATCATTCACCTGATATATTTCAGGTTGATATCGATACTCTTCCGGTGAAAACTCTGCTGCTAAGCCAAAGTCCATAATTTGCACTCCATATTTCGCGGACTTGTTTAAATAATAAATCCTCTACAATGAAGAAATACAAGCAATATACGTGCCTAAATATTTGTTAATTAAATTTGTCTTTATTTGTCATTCAGTTAATCTTTCAGGTGTCGGTAGGTAAATCGGTTAGTCACTTTTTTGACTGGGAGAATTCTTAGCATGGAACATAGCTTTCTTATCCAAGTTTTAATGATGCTTGTGATTGCCATCATCTCCATCGCCATATTAAGACGTGCAGGTTTGCCCGCTATCTTGGCTTATCTACTCACTGGCGTCATCAGCGGGCCTTCGGGATTCAACTGGTTTAGCCAGCAGCAGATGCACTCAGTGGCGGAGCTAGGTGTGGTTTTGCTTATGTTTAGCCTTGGGCTTGAGTTCTCTCTGCCCAGACTGTGGGCCATGAGGCGAACCGTATTTGGCTTAGGTAGTGCGCAAGTGGTGATAACCGCTGCACTAGCAACCTGTATTGCCCTGCTTAGCTCATTGACCATTGTTGAGTCCGTTGTTGTGGGCTCAGCGATCGCCTTGTCATCGACGGCAATTGTGTTGAAGCTGCTCAATGAGCAGGGCTGGTTAAGGCGCAGACATGGCGAGCTCTCTGTCAGTGTTCTGCTATTTCAAGACTTAGCCGTGGTGCCGTTGCTCATTTTACTCCCCTTGTTGGCCTCCGGTGAAGATGTGCTCTCTTTTAAGAATGTTGCTTGGGCGATGGCTGAAGGCGGCCTAATCTTTGCGGCCTTAATGGCATTTGGTAAATGGGGATTACCGAGAATGTTTGATGAGGTGGCCCGCTCTCGCTCAAACGAACTCTTTATGCTCTCAACCTTAGTGGTGGCACTCTTAACTGGCGCTTTGACTCAATGGTTAGGCCTTTCGATGGCGCTGGGGGCATTTTTGGCTGGTATGCTTCTGGGGGAGAGTCAGTATAAAGGCCAACTTGAAGCGGATATTCGTCCCTTTAGGGATCTGCTAATGGGCCTCTTTTTTATCTCCATAGGTATGCTACTGGACTTCTCTTTGGTGGTCGATTATTGGGGAGAGATCTTAATCCTGCTGTTTGCGGTTATTTTAGGTAAGGCTTGGGTGATTTTTGCTCTGCTACGTTTTGCCCGTGAATCCTTTAGAACATCTGTATCCACCGCGTTGACCTTAGCGCAGGTGGGTGAATTTAGTTTTGTTGTGTTGGCTTTGGCAGTGAATTACCACCTTTTAGATATCGTGTTAAGCACTAAGCTTGTGATGGTGGCCGTGCTCTCAATGGCGCTTGCTCCTTGGCTGGTACGCCATAGCGTCGATATTGCTCGAGTTATGCAGGGGGTTAGGCCAAAAGAGATTGAGGCGCCCTTGATTGTGCCTAGTATTGAGCATGATGAAGATCATGAAAAAGATTTGGTTTTGATCTTAGGTTATGGCCGTGTTGGTCAGACTATTGCGCGGTTTATGAAGACAGAAGCTGTGCCTTTTCTGGTGATAGATCTGGACCCGACTCGGGTTTCAGAGGCGAGAAAGGCGGGGGAGCCTGTCTATTTTGGTGATGTGTGTAAGCGCAGTATCTTAAAGCAAGCCAGAATCAAAGAGGCGAAGCTTATTGTCTTAACTTTTAGTGATAGCCGGATCCTTGAAGAGGTGTTGCCTCTGTGTCGCTACCTTGCCCCTGATGCAAAAATTTTAGTGAGAACACGTGATGATAGTAACCTTGAGGAGCTTGAAGCTGCGGGAGCCAGCCAGGTTATTCCTGAGAGTTTAGAGGGAAGTTTGATGTTGGTGTCTCAAGTACTCTATCAGTGCGGCGTGCCTTTAACCCGTATTTTAAAAAGGCTTGAGTTTGAACGCCGTAACCACTATCAGTACCTTCATGGTTTCTTCTCCGGCTCTGAAACCGATATTACCTTAGAGCATCTTCATGCCGTGGCGCTTCCTAAAGGCGCACATGCTGTAGGGCTCACACTTGGAGAGATCCCTTGGGATAAACTCAGGGTTGAGCTTCGAGCGGTAAGACGTTGCGGCGCTGAGATAGAAAAACCTGAAATGGATTGGAAAATTCGTTCTGCCGATACGCTTATTTTGCTTGGAAAACCACGTCGAATAGAGAAAGCGGAGCATTACCTCCTGCAGGGGTAGACAATTCATTTTCAATATCTTGTTACTTTTCGCTGGTGTTACACCCTGTTAACAAGTTGGATATGGTGTTAGCCTAGTTGCGATAAAATGAGTAACAGGGAATGTCATGTTTAAAAAAATACTAAAATATACTGGTTTGGGCCTGCTAATTTTGCTGCTCAGCGGCTCGGCACTGGCTGCACATGAGTGGTATGCTAAAAAGCCGTTTTTCTTTCGTGCATTTTTAGATCGTACCTTAATTAAAATCGCATTTGATAGCCCAGAAACATTAACGTCACTGGGATTTCTGGAGTCGGTAGGTATTAAGGGTCACAATGCTGAATTAGATGATGATAGGCCTGAGAAGGGAGATGAGCTATTTGCTCAGCTCGATACCATACATGAAACTTTACTGAGCTATGAAGATTCAGGGTTAGATGAAAACCAACTATTATCGAAAGAGATAGCCCTATATCTGTTAGATTTTTCTTCGCAAGCTAAAGCATATCGCTATCATAACTATCCAGTGAATCAGCTGTTTGGCGTGCAAAATGGTTACCCTAGCTTTATGGAAGCACAACATAGAGTAGAAACCGTTGAAGATGCTGAAAACTACCTTTCCAGATTAGAGAAAGTAAAACTCAAGTTTGAGCAGAATCTATTAGGGTTAAGGCTCAGAGAGCAAAATGGGATAATCCCACCTCGTTTTGTTATCGACCGTGTACTTACTGAGATGACAGAGTTTGTCGAAACGCCAATCAATGAAAATATTCTCTATACCTCATTGGAAACTAAACTTGCTGAGGCTAAAGAGATCCCGATTAAGGAGCAAGCCGAGCTGTTAGCTCAGGCCGAAGAGAATATTCGAGAGTACGTCTACCCGGCATACGGGTTATTTATCGATTACTTTGCTGGTATAGCCGATAAGGCTGGCAGTGATGATGGTTTATGGCGCTTGCCAAATGGTGATAAAGCCTATCAACTCTCACTGAACTTTTTTACCACAACCGATTATAGTGCCGATGAGATCCATCAAATGGGTCTGTCTGAGGTCGCGCGTATTCAAGGTGAGATCATGGCCATTCTCAAGGAAGAAGGGTTTGATACTTCGGCTGGTTTTTCTCAAGCAATCGAAACGTTAGCTGCAGATCCTAAATTCTACTATGAAGATAGTGATGAGGGGCGAGCGCAGATATTAGTTGATTACCAAAAGATCCTTGATGAGATCAATGCCGGACTCGATGATGCTTTCAGGATCCGACCTAAAGCCGGTATGGAGGTGGTACGTATTCCTGAGTTTAAGGAGAAAACTGCCCCAGGTGCTTATTATCAGCAGCCAGCTATTGATGGTAGCCGTCCTGGTCGATTCTTTGCCAATCTTTACGATATTAAAGCAACGCCTAAATACGGTATGCGAACCTTGGCTTATCATGAAGCTATTCCCGGTCATCACTTTCAGGTAGCGGTGGCGATGGAGCTGGAAGGGATGCCCTTTATCCGCAAGATGGCGCCTTTTACTGCATACACTGAAGGGTGGGCGCTCTACTCTGAACAAGTGGCTTGGGAGTTAGGTTTTCAGGATGATCCTTTCGATAATATCGGCCGCCTGCAGGCTGAACTTTTCCGAGGTGTACGTTTAGTCGTCGATACTGGGATCCATGAGAAACGTTGGACTAGGGAGCAGGCTATTGAGTATATGAAACTCAATACTGGAATGGCGGAGACAGACGTTATTTCTGAAATTGAGCGTTATATTGTGATGCCGGGCCAAGCTACCTCTTACAAGGTGGGGATGATGAAAATCTTAGCTTTGCGTGAAAAGGCTAAGTTAGCATTGGGTGAAAGGTTTAACCTTAAAGATTTCCATGATGTGGTCTTAAAGAACGGTCCTGTTCCTCTGGATATTTTGGAGCGCTTGGTTGATAAATATATTGCCCAGGGAAGTGCAGTAAGCCGAGTTTAAATCCCTAGTTAGCATCATAAAGCAAAGCCTAGTTTACTCTCTAGTGCTTTGCTTTTTTCGTTAAAGGAGCCTTATGTCCCATTATCTAGTTTTACTGCTGCTGGCGCCTTTGTTGGCTTTACAGGGGCTTTATGTACGTCGAACCAGCTTGGTGCTACCAGAGGCGGCTGGAGAGCGAGCTGGGAGTATCGGTAAAGGGGAGAAGCTAAAGGTATTGATTGCAGGTGATTCTGCAGCTGCTGGCGTGGGCGTCGATAACCAAGAGAGAGCACTAACAGGCTATTTAACTCGTGAACTGGCTAAAGAACACTGTGTTACTTGGGCTCTTATTGCCAAATCTGGCAGCAATACTCACGATCTAATTCAGCACCTTAGTAAAGTGAAAGGGGATAAGTTCGATGTGGTACTGCTCTCGTTAGGAGTCAATGATGTGCTGACTCCATTGAGCGCGTCAAAATGGCAGGGGCAACTTGGCCAATTGACTCAAGTGCTACACCATGAGTTTGGAGCGAAACAAGTCTGGTTCACTTCGGTGCCTCCAATGGAGAGGTTTCCCTTGTTACCTCAACCTTTACGCTGGTTTTTAGGTAGAAGAGCTCAGGAATTTAATCGTGCTTTGACAGCATATGTTGAGCAAGATGAGTGTTGTGGGCTGGTGGACCTGAGTATTTATGTTCCTAAACGAGACCCGTATTCAAGCAAGAGCGTGGAGGTTAGCGCCATGGCCGCTGATGGTTTTCACCCCGATGAGTCCCTGTATCAGTTATGGGGAAGCAGTGCTGCTAGAGTGATTGATAAACAGATAAAGTTAAACAGCGTGGCGTAAAATGAGAGCAGTTTGAGTTACTGCTCTATCTCAAAGAAATCTCTAATCTCATCGATTTGGCACATGGCATCTTGATACCCTAAGTCGATTAACGCGGAGCAGTATGATTTTTCGAATAATAGGTAGGAGACAATACTTGAATCAGTTTGTTGGTTAATACCGATAGGCCTGAGCATCGACTTAACCGCGAAGGGCATCTCGTTATAATAACGAGATGCCAGTTTACTTAAGTCTTCGCTGGGTTTGATCACCAAAGTTTGGATCTGAGTTAATGGCAGTTTCTTGGTATCCTCCTCTGGGATTAAAGAGAGGGTATTATTTATCCGCTCTAGCCTTTCCAGATCGCTGTTAAGAGTATCTGAAAAGATGGTGTCCAGTAGATGACCCGCGATAGTGGCCGTTTTTGGATGATGTTCCAGTTCCTGAGGCAACTGCTTATGAGGACTCTCAAGGTTTATTACAAATAATTTCTTTGCCCCAAGATGAATAGGGCTGCTTAAGGGGGCGAGTTGATGTACAGAGCCATCGCCGTAATAACCTTGGTTTAGCTTCACCGAGGGAAAGACCAGTGGAATGGCTGAGCTGGCCAGCAAGTGATCGGTATTGAGTTGGGTTCGTTGACCACTTCGTCTGTCTCTATGCCACTGGGCTATATCATGACTGCCCTGAAAGAAGGTGACAGAGCGGGCACTGTTATAACAAGAGGTATCGATACTTAGGGCACTGAGCGCACCACTGCCAATATTTCTGTCGATGCGGGCAAAATTAATCAGCTCATTTAGTAAGCCCCTTAAAGGCTCACTGTTAAATAGGCTACCGGCATTGGTATTAACCTTGTCATCTTGCATACTCATCAATAGCATCTTGCCTAAATGCTTTAATACTCCAGACATGGAAGCACTGTAGATTTTTTCGGTGCGAAAGTTACGCCAGACCCATTCTAGTTTTCGAACACCTAGATGAAAACAGGAGGCATGAGTAGCAATAGAGGTGCCATTGATTGCACCAGCAGAGGTGCCGCAGATTATTTTAAAAGGGATGCCATGATTTCTGGGGTAGAACTGGACGATGGCCTTGAGTACACCTATTTGATAGGCCGCACGCGCACCACCACCACCAAGAACTAATGCTGTTTTATCTGGCACCATAACTCCATTAAAATTATTCTTTCTTTACAGTTAGTAAAGCTAATATCGAATTTCAAATCAAGGGGATTATTCGAAGTCGCTTAATTGTGATGATTAAAATAGTGATAGGAGGTTATTTTTCAGTGCCTCCTCAAGAGTGGTTCATAACCTTAGGGTATGCCTTAAGCCTAGAATGGAATGGAGAACGCTGGCGGTAACGTGTTAATTCTTTTATGGTAAAAGTTAATAATAACAACGTAATTGTTAACTCCTATGTCGATTAACGCTACCCATAAAAAGAATAGCCAGATTTGTTTTTTTCTTTTCATTGTGCTGTTTAGCCTGCCAGCACTGAGTGAGGTGATCTCAGTGCAAGGCAGAGTACTCGATGATGCCTCTCGGCCCATTAAAGGCGTTGTTATTGAAGTGCAGGGCTTAAGTAGGACAAGTACAAATAGATTGCCTCCTTCCCACAGCGTGATCACTGATTTGGATGGGCGTTTTACTATCAATCAGCCTGAATCTTTGTTTCAGTTAACACTCGATAGCCAAGGTTTTTACCCCTCTATTCACTCTTTTAGTCTGAGGGAGTTGGTGCAAAATGATGGCACTATCCCGACCATCAAGTTGACAGAGAAAAGAGCTGGTCGTGTCATGTTAGCGTTTGGCGGCGATGTCATGATGGGCAGACGTTTTTTTAAACCTTACTTTGATGATCCTGTGCAGCTTCATGATAAGAGTCTGTTAGATGACAGTCGAATAGTCGTGGAGCAGATAAAGCCATATCTGAGCTTAGCAGACCTTACTGCGGTTAATCTTGAGACTCAAATTGCGACTGAGACGCCAGAGAAGAAAGCTAAAAAGTCGGTGGTTTTCTTTAGTCAACCTGCGTTGTTATCAGCACTTTCTTGGGCTGGAGTTGACTATGTGACCTTAGGTAATAATCACACTTATGATTATTTGGGATCTGGGCTGGATTCAACACTAAAATACCTTTCACAAAGTTCGTTAGGCTATTCTGGCGCGGGAAAAACATCCTGTGATGCATTAAAAGCCCATAGAGAAATAATCAATGGTCAGCCATTTTCGATGCTGGGCTATGTCGGATGGGAAGGCGGTGCGAAGATCGGTCAAGCGGCGACAGCAGATCATGGCGGCGCCGCATATGGTAGCTTAGAGAATATCGTCTCAACCGTGAAGCGTGAGATGAATGCGAGCCGTCATACTGTGGTGCAATACCATGGGAGTTTAGAGTATAAAAACGAGCCTACTGGGGTGACAGAGCAGAGACTGAAATCTGCGATTGATGCTGGGGCATCGCTTGCTATAGCCCATCATCCCCATGTTGCTCAAGGGCTAGAGTTATACCAAAACCACTTGATTGCTTACTCCATGGGTAATTTTATATTCGATCAAAACTTCAATTCGACACAACTCAGTTTTATCTTGTATGTATGGCTTGATGAGGGAGAGTTTCACCGTGCTGAGGTTGTTCCCATCTATCTTAAAGGCTACAAACCCACCCCAGCTATCGGTTTACAACGATATTACGTGATGAAACGTTTATCTGAGCTTTCAGCAAAGCGAAATACTTATATCAAGGGATCTGGAGGACATGGGGTTATCGAGTCCGATAATAAAAGGGAGTTAAAAGCGCAGTACAGTAAAACAGTTCAGCATAGTGGTAGTAGTCGGCTATTGAGCCTGAGCACTTCACATTGGGGGGACAGGCTCACTGACGTTGTGATGGAGGATGAGCTGCTGCAGTATCGACTTGGGGTGAATCTTATCAATGGTAGCGACTTTGAACACTATACTGATTTCGATAGCAGCGACCGCACTTGGCTGATTGATGCTAAAAGCTATCGATTAGATGTCGATGAGAGTAAAAAGAGGAGTGGGCTCAATGGTAATTCTAGCCTTGAGCTAACAGTTGAAAATAGAGCCTGGTTAGGCATGAAGCACTTTAGGCGTGTTTATAACCCTAGCTCACCGATGACGGTACACACTCAGGTTAATACGGCGACACCAGTGACACTGAACTTTTATTGGCAAGGGCGTAAAACGCGTCAAAAACTTTTTGATGCTTTTGAGAACAGTGAAAAACAGCTGATCCAGTCCGTGAACGTATCGGGTAAGGGAGGCTGGCAAACCATTATTGCAGACTTTAACTCTCCAAGAATTGGTTATAAAAGCTACCGAGTATTAGTCGAGGTCGTGCCAACACATCAAGATAGTCAAGCACAGGCGCAAACCATAGCGTTTGATGATTTCTCTTTAGTCGAGTGGCAAAGTGCTTATAGCAGTAATTCAGAGCCTAACGGCTTTCATTTTGGTGAGACGCAAGCCAGTGTGATTGGTTTCAATAAAGCACCGTTGCGGCCAGTGGTATTGAATTTTAATTAGTGTTGGTAGTTTTATTAATGGAATACAAAGCGGCTAGGTGAGCATTATATCGCCTAGCCGCTTTAGTTTGAATCGAAATGATAGGTATCTATTTGTAACTAAACTAACCCTTTAAACAAGGGCTAAAGTTTGAGTAGTTGCTCCGCTTCAGTGTTGGACTCTAGGTTCACCCCACCCCAAAGCTGTTCATTGAAGGGCTGCATAAGGCCGTTATCAATATCGAAACTCATCAGCCTGTCCTCTTTGACTAATAAAGGGCCATCAAGGTCGATATATTTTGCAAAAGGAGTGAGTAAAAAAGCGGGAGCCATGGCCAGTGAACTGCCGACCATACAGCCTAGCATGATGTCGAAACCCATCTCTTTAGCTTGCGCCGCAAGAGCTACGGCTTGGGTTAATCCGCCAGTTTTATCCAGTTTGATATTGACGACATCATACTTGCCTGAAAGCGCAGAGAGATCCTTGACGGTGTGGCAAGACTCATCGGCACATAACGCAATATTGATAGTTAAACTTGCAAGTGCTTCATCTTTTTCTGCGGGTAAGGGTTGCTCAATCAGTACCACGTTTAGCGCAGCAAGTTTATCTGCACATAATCGTAAATCTTCAATAGACCATGCTTCATTCGCATCCACAATAAACTGACTATGGGGAGCCATAGTATGGATAGCTGTCATCTTTTCAATAATGTCGATATTGTCGAGTTTAACCTTGATTAATGGTGCTTTTACTAAGGGTTTAGCCGCTTCTGCCATTGCCTCTGGAGTGTCTATGCTCAAGGTCTGCGCTGTGATCACTGCTCCTGTTTTTGGCAGATTAAAACGAGCCTGTGTTGCAATGCCGGTTAACTTTGCTTGAAGATCTAAGTAGGCGCAATCCAGTGCATTTTGAGCAGCGCCTTGACTATGAGCTGAGATAGCATTGGCAAAGTCGGTAAACTGTTTAGCGTGAGTACAGACGGTTTTGATGCTTGATATAGTGCCTTCAATAGTTTCTCCATATCGAGCATAGGGGACGGATTCGCCCCATCCGATAACTTCTTGATATTTAATTATTACCACAATCACTTGTGCGGCATTTTTTGCTCCGCGAGCAATTCTAAATACCTGCTTAAGAGGAATTGATTGTTGAATAGCGACTAGCTCAAAATCTTCTCCGTGGAAGTGGAGCCGTTTAGTTGAGTCGATCATGCTCTTTTCGCCATATCTGTTATTTTTGCACTATGACTTTTCAACGAGCTATCATCCATTACTGTGAGTTTAGGCGGGGGCAGCTGTAGGTGACTAACGATACTTGCAACACCATCACGCAGAGGATCAACGCAGGCTAAACCGAACTTTTGACCAATAGCACGACAGATCTCCTGTCCTTTATCGATAGATACACTTGAGGTGTTTATTGCGATGCCTGCGACATAGACATTGGGGTTAGTGAGCCTTGCAGCCTGTAAGTTTAAGTTGATAGTATCGGCAATCGAGGGGAACTGACTATTTGGTAGCCCGCGCATATGGCTTCGGTTAAGTGCGTGACAAATTACCAGTGCATCGGGCTGTGAGCCATGAAGTAAGCCTAAGCTGACGCCAGCAAAGGCTGGGTGTGATAGTGAACCTTGCCCCTCAATGATATCCCAATGCTCACCTCTATTATCGGGGGATAATGATTCCGTCGCACCTGAGATAAAGTCAGAGATGACACAGTCGATAGCCACACCCTTACCTTTAATCAGGATCCCGCACTGACCTGTAGCTCTAAAATCAACATCGAGCTGTTGGGCTTTCATCTCTTTTTCTAAGGCAAGTGAGGTGTACATCTTTCCTACTGAGCAATCGGTGCCCACAGTTAGCAAGCGTTTACCACTGCGTTTTTCACCAGTCCCTGTTTTAAATGATTGCTGTGGGTGGCGGATATCAATGAGCTGTCTGCCCAAGTTACTAGCAAGTTGAGCTAAGTCGTCAATGTCTGCTAGTTTCTGATGTAATCCGCTGACAACATCTAAACCCTGCTCTAGTGCTTGCTTAATCACATCGTGCCATTTGGCATCAAGTACACCGCCGCTATTGGCAAATCCTAATACAAATGATTTTGCTCCCATTTTTGCGGCTTGAGCGATAGAGAGCTGTGGCAGACCTGTTGTGACAGTGCAGCCTGTAACGCTAAGTTCACCTAAGCACTGCTCTGGGCTCCAGTCGACAGGGCCTTGTGCCATTTTGATTGAGAGCTTGTCTGTGGCATCGCCGATAAAGAGGAGATAGGGAGCTTTTATCATGGGATGATGACCCTTATTATTAAGTGTAATTGCGATTAATTACAGCTTAGCGGATCTATCATTTGGATAAATTTGAAAGAGTTATCATGGCTATAACTCAAGGTTATAGGTTGCTGTAAGACTATGATATTACACTGGTTAAATAATTTAAAAACTCTTTGTTAGCGGAAGATAAATTGCTGTTCTCTAAGTGTAATGCACTGATACTAAACTCTAATGGTGGGTCAAATGAAGCCATTGCCGTGTTTGGGGATAGATTGCCAAGGGCGGTAAATTTATCGACCACACATAGTCCAATATTTTGCGCCACTATTCTGGCTGCAAGGAAATAGGTTTGTACCCTAATATTGGGGGTTATATTGATATTCTCTTCAAGCATTCGAGTCCAGAGTAGATCCCCAAGTGGACCGCTATCCCCGATGTCGATAAATTCATGTTCGCTCAGCTCTGCAAAAGAGAGTTTAGTGGGGCAGTGCGGGAACAGTGCCTTAGGGTAAACGATGGTGAGTTCTGAGCGAGCCAGTTCTATCTCATTGAGACCAGGTTGTTTATCCGGGGAGAAGACAATGGCAAGGTCGCACTTTCTTTCAAGCAGGGTGTGCATCACCGATTCATTGTGAATGGTCTGCAATTGAATACTCACTGCAGGGTGATCACGATGAAAGTTGGCCACGGCTTCTGGAATGCTGTCAAAACCAAGTGCAGGGGTAAGCCCTATTTTGATGCTTCCAAATTCTGATTTTTTAATATTGTTAGCCGTGTTTTTAATGGATCTTAACTGTTGATAGATTTTATCAACATCACCAAATAATATTTTTGCTTCTTCGGTGGGCGTCAATCGCCCTTTTACTCGGTTGAATAACTGAAATCCCAACTGCAGCTCGGCGTGTGACAGCACCTTACTGACTGAGGGTTGAGACACATGCAAGATTTTAGCTGCATTGGTGATAGAGCCTGTGGTGTAGATGGCGTGAAATATCTCTATGTGTCTCAGTCTCATGTATTTTCCTTAAACAATTCGTCTCTCATTGGCTATATTAATGGGGACTAAACGTAGATATACACTAATGCAGCCCAAAGGATAGCCGCAATGGCGGCGGCAAGTGACGCGGGGACGATTTGGGACTTTACATGATCCATAAGATCGCAGCCAGTCGTCATGGCGCTCAACACGGTAGTATCTGAGATTGGAGAGCATTGATCGCCATAAATACTGCCATTTAGCACAGTGGCAAAACAGATCATTAAGTAAAGCTCTGGATTCGCCAGCTGTTGTACTTGAGATATCTCCCACGCCAGAGGCATAGCAAGAGGGAAGGCGATAGCGTAAGTTCCCCAACTGGTACCTGTAGAGAAAGCGATGAGCATAGTGATCAGCTGTAATGTTAATGGCACCAGCCAATAGGGTAGTTGCTCGGCCAGCAGTGACACTAGGTATAGACCCCCACCAATCTGCTTACTAATGCTACCTATGATCACTGCTAACATTAAAATTACTGAAGCGAGTACGACGCCCTTAAGGCCTGTACCGAAGCCATCAATGAGGTCGTTTAAGCTCATCCCTTTGATAAGCGCAATACCGCCAGAAAGTAACAGTGCAGCGGTGAATGCCCAGTTCACTTTAGGTGATCCTAGGGCTATAAAAGTGCCTATTGCGATACAAATTAGGCAGACTAGGGGCACAACAAACTCCAGCATATTGGAGCGATAGTTGGCGGGGACTGCAACTGTCTGTAGCTCTTTGGCGCTCAAAGGTCTAGCGTGGGGAGCATCAAGTTCGCCGGTTGTTGCCGCTCTTTGGTGAGCTTGTTGGATACGTTTTCCTGAAAACTTGGTGATGTTTAAGCTGAGCAGAAGAGTACCCAAGACGGCAAAAATACCGTAAAAACTAAAGGGAATACTGCTAAAAAAGAAGCTCAATCTATCCGATTCAGTGGCAAGAAAGGCCACACCAGGGACAAAGATGAGGGCTTGAACATAAGCGGGCCAGGCATTAAAAGCAAGCACGGCTGCGATGGGGGAGGCGGTAGAGTCAACAATGTAGCTCATCTCTTCGTGACTCACTTTAGCTTTATCTGCTAAAGGGCGTACCGTAGTGCCTACAAGCACGGTACTCATGGTACCACCTTGGAAAAAGAGCACCCCAAGAAGCCAAGTGACTAATTTGGCACTTTTAGGTCCTTTAACAAAATGTTTAGCCATATAGTCTGCAAAAGCTTGTGCTGCGCCTGTCTTGGTCCAGATCCCTAACAGTCCTCCCAATAACCACAGATAGAGCAGTAATAAGCCCGCCGTCCCTTCGCTGGCTAAATTTGGAATGAGCACTTTATCGATAACATCGAACTGTCCCAGCATAAATGCACCGACTATGATGCCAGTCAATAGTGATATTAAGGGTTCGCGAGTGAGTAAGCATAAACAGACAGTAATGAAAGCGGGTAGTAGTGACCAGACTCCAAAGTGAAATGCAGGTTTGAGTAAACGTATTGTCCCTTGAGAGTCCTGTACCCACTGCTGTTCAATACTTGGCTCAGTTTCAAGTTTATCTAGATTTTCTTGGGATAAAGGGGAGAGTTTATAGGGGATTAGCTCTCCTACGAGTATCTCTTTACCTTTGAATTTATAAGCGAGTTGGCCATCGAGGTTCGAATAAAGCTCGTAGCTAACGGCTCTCTCTAACCATTGCTTGTCGATATAGTGGTGGCAAAAAATGCCTGCTAACAGGCCGAATATCAGCATAAAAAGCGCTGTTGTCTGGTTTTTCCTCATCATTATCTCTTTTATATTTCTAATTATTGAGATCCAGTTTACCGAGTTAAATTAACATTTCTCGACTTATTTCGCTACAAACGTATAACCTAAGGTTATGCCGTGATTAGAAACGGGTATTGGTAATGTCAGCAGAGTTTATTCAGTGTAAGTGTCAGGAAAAAACAGATAAAGCCGGTATGAAGTGAGCTAGGCAAAATGGGAAGGGAAAAGCTAAATGAACAATAATAAAAAGACCTATGGTGTTGGGCTGAAATTAAGCTATTTAAGTGTCTGCTTATGCAGTGCGTTAGCAACAAACGCGCTGGCTGCAGAGGAAGAAGACAAGCAAGCAGCGGATGAGTCAATTGAGCGTGTAAGCGTGGTTGGTTCTAATATTAAGCGCGCTGTCGACAGTGGCTCACTCCCTGTCACTATGCTGACAGAGGAGGACATTGAAAACACGATGGCGATGTCAGGCGATGACCTTTTACGTCAAATTCCGCAGATGGGTGAAGTTAATTTTGGCGCGTCAACCGGTAATGGTGGTGTGAACGATGCCCGTGGAGATGTAGCGTCAATTAACCTCAGAGGATTGGGTACGGGGAATACCTTAACCTTACTCAATGGTCGTCGTGTTGTGACCCATCCCGGTACTCAGACCGAAAATTTTGTACCAGTTACAACGGTTAACTCGAATGCGCTTCCTATTTCGGGTCTACGTTCATTAGAGGTGCTCCGCGATGGCGCTGCCGCGATTTATGGCTCTGATGCCGTTGCTGGTGTGGTGAACTACAAGTTAAAAGATGATTATGAAGGACATAAAGTCTCTTTCTCCTATGGTGGTTCTGAAGGCACCTCTTTGCGGGAGGGAACGATGAGCTATTTAGGTGGCATATCACTCAACGAAGGCAAGACTCACCTTACTGGTTCATTAAGCTACTTTGATAGAGAAGGTATGATGGCATCAGAGCGAGACTATGCTAAAAGCCATGACCTACGTGAGTATCCTACACTGCCTGAAGGTTTTATTGGTGATACCCAGCTTGATAACCGTACCACGACAACCCCCTGGGGAGAGTTTAGAAGTGGGTCGTTAAAAACTTTTCATATTCAGCCAGACAGCATGGATGGATGTGTCCAAGATCTCGGTAATGGGATCTGCGCTGATAAAGGCAGTTTGTCGAGAGATCTTCGTTTCGACCGCGGCACAACACGCTCTTTAGTATCAGATGTCGATAGACTCAATTTTTATGGTTACGCTACCCATGATCTGAGTGATTCACTCGAGTTTTTCTCAGAAATTACCTATTACAAGGCCAACTCAGAACGAAGGCGTGAACAGGCTGGTAACTTAACGGCGCAGAGATTTACTATCGATGAGAATGCCTATTACAACCCGTTTGGAGAGAGTGTGGATGTTAGACGTTATCGTCCGATAGATGCGGGCCCAAGAATCATCAATGTCGAAAACACCAGTTACCGTATTCTGGGTGGTTTTAAAGGAAACTTCGGCGATTGGGACTGGGATAGCGCGATCTTCTATACAGCTGCTGAAACTAACGATGTTGCTAACCGAGTGCAGGCAAGTAAATTTCAAGCCGCAGTCAACAGTACCAATCCGGATCTGGCGTACAATATCTTTAATGGCGGGGATATTAATAACCCCAATGCTGGGGATGGAACGCTTAACTCTCAAGCGGTGATCGATCAGTTTATGGTCGATGTACACAGAGATGGTAAAACGAGTTTAGCGTCAATAGACTTTAAGGTGAGTAACGGCCAACTTTGGAGCCTACCTTCAGGTGATATTGGTCTTGCGATGGGGGTTGAATATCGCAGAGAGACCTTTGAGGATATCCGTGATCCTCTATTAAATGGCAGTAACCCTTTTGTTGACTCAGTCACAGGTGAGGAGCTTTCTGGTAGTGATGTGTTGGGGTCAAGTCATACACCAAATTCAGATGCTGCAAGAAATGTCGCTTCAGTTTATGCTGAACTACTTATCCCGCTGTTAGACTCCTACTCGCAATATATTGAGCTACAGATTGCTGGTCGTTATGAGAACTTCTCCGATGTGGGATCGGCGGCTAAACCTAAAGTCGCGCTCTACTGGGAACCTATCGATTGGTTAAGTATTCGTGCTTCTTATGCTGGTGGCTTTAGGGCACCAGGTCTGCCGCAAGTGAGCGCAGAAGGTGTGCCAAGAAGTAATGGACTCTATGATCCTGTATTGGACGAGACTTATGGCATTATCGATATTCGCAGTGGCTCTACTGATCTAAAACCTGAAGAGTCGGTGAATACTTCAGTTGGTTTTGTGTTTAATCCAACCAGTAATTTTACCTTTACGGCTGACTATTGGCAGATAGAGCAGGAGAACATTGTTGGTATCTTACCCGGTTCATCTCATCTGCTTTATGACTCGCTACTTCGTAGTCAAGGCTCATCTAATCCCGCAGTGCTTCGTGATGACAGCACCATGGAGGTGATTCAGATCAATAACGATTATTTAAACCTGAATATTCGTAATATCGAAGGCGTCGATTTCAGTTTTCTTTACTCGCTTGAAACCGATATTGGTGAATGGGATTTCTCTGCTAACGTGGCTCACTTGATTAAGTTCTACCAAGATGCAGATCCGATCTCAGCTCAGCTAATTGCGGCGCAAGAGGCGGGCAATCCTGCGGTTCCAGTTGATAGAACGGTTGCTGGGGCTGGCGATCTCATTAAAGAAAATGGTCGTCCTGAGTGGCGTGGCAGAGCTGAGGTAAACTGGCGTTTAGATCAAATTGCTGCAGGAGTCAGCTACAATTACATCAGTGATGTGATTGATACGAGTGCGACTTACACCAATGACAATGAGGAGGTGATTAAGCTGCCCGTAGACAATTTTGAAACCATCAATGTTTATGCTGATTACCGTTTTAAAGGGGCTCACCTCCTTGATAATAGTAAGCTGCGTTTAGGCGTCAGAAACATCACTGACGAGCAGCCACCTTTAGCTGATGAGTTAGCCCATGGTTACTTTGGCAGTTTACATTCAAACCGTGGTCGATACTTTTACATGAACTTTAGTAAGTCATTCTAACTTTGGTATCTTCTTATAACATGGCCTATTAAGGCCATGTTTTCTTACATTTAGGTTCTGTTATGTTGTCTCCCTACAAATTAGTTACGACGGTTTTTTATACTGGATTATCACTGTTTGTCTTTACCGCTTGTCAGAGTGTTTCCACTTCGAACGAAAATAACTGTCATTTCGCCAACGTTAAGTTTGAAACTGACTTTTCAACGGGTCGGCTTGACCGTTGTCAGCAACTCAGTGACACGCGATTTTTACTGACCTTGCGCCCTGAAAATAGGCCGATTAATGACAGTGCTTGGTACGCCTTCAAACTGGTAACCCAATCCCCCCAAGAGGTGGAGATTGTGATGGAGGTCGAAGGGGGCAAACATCGATATCTACCCAAAGTAAGTCGTGATGGCGAGGTCTGGTCGCTTAAAGAGTACAAATTGAGGAGCCAACAGCTTAAGATGCACTTTGCTGCTACAGACCAACCTATCTGGGTTGCAGGGCAGGAGATCATCGATAATCAAGATTACCTAGAGTGGGGCGAAGCATTAATGGCCCAAGGAAAGGTAAACCATGAGCAACTTGGCTTGTCGACTGAGCAGCGCCCTATTATGAAGCTAGAGGCGAGTACAGACAAAGGGGATAAAGAGTGGTTGTTGGTGCTGGGGCGTCAACATCCCCCTGAGTTAACAGGTGCTATGGCACTGTTTCCATTTAGCGAAGTGTTACTGTCGAACACTCAGCTTGCTAAGGAGTTTAGGCAGAGGTTTAACATTGTCATTATTCCAAACTTGAATCCTGACGGCGTAGAGGTGGGTAACTGGCGCCATAATGCGAATGGCGTTGATCTCAATAGAGATTGGGGGAAGTTTAAACAGGCTGAAACTCGTGTCGTGGCAAGCTACCTTGAACGTTTGATTGCATCGGGAGATAAGCTCCACTTTGCCGTAGATTTTCATTCGACTCGAAAAGATATCTTCTACACTATGCCGAGTGATTATGGGTTACAAAACCCGCAGATGGTGGAGCACTGGTTAGATGAGTTAGACAACCAATACACAGGTTTTAAGGTGATTCAACAACCAGGTAATAATCCAGATATAGGCGTATTTAAGCAGTATATTGCCGATAAATATGGGGTTCATGCCATCACTTATGAGATGGGAGATAATACCAACAGACGATTTATCGACAATCTCGCGATAAATGCCGCAAACAGTCTGATGCAGACCATGCTTGCATCGAAGCCAGTAGAGTAGACCTTGATATGATTAGAAATGCATATTTATTTCTCTTAATCTTGCTGCCCGCTTTGCAGGGATGTTCAAGTGACAATCAGTTACCGCCCCAAGCATCTTCTAAAGTTGCGAAGGTGGATATTTTGATCCACTCAGGTCAAGTGTTTAACAGTAAGAGTAAGCGGTTAGAGCCGATGGATTTGGCGGTTTGTGGCACTATTATTTGTGATATCTATCCAAGAGGAAGTAAGCAAATAAGGGCGAAGAGAAGGATAGATGCCAAAGGGAAAGTGGTGAGTCCTGGCTTTATCGATCCCCACACTCATGCTTTAGCCGAGCTTAAAAGCCATGATAACAACCATAACCTCAACTATCTGACCCAAGGTGTCACTACAGTCATTATCGGCAATGATGGTGATGGTAGCGCTGATATCGATAAGCTGAGTAAAGAGTTATTAGCCAATGGTATTGGCACTCATGTCGGCATGCTGGTGGGTCATGGCGCAGTGCGTCAGCAAGTGATGGGTAAAGCGAAACGAATGCCCACAAGCAAAGAGCTCAATGCAATGGAGTCACTGGTTGAGCAAGCGATGGCCCAGGGGGCGTTGGGGTTTTCATCGGGTCTTTATTATGTGCCGCAAAACTACGCGAGTACAGAAGAGGTGATTGCGCTGGCGAAAGTGGCTGCTCGATATCATGGGATCTATGATACTCACCTTCGTGATGAGAGCAGCTTTAGTATCGGTTTATTGCCCGCTGTTGATGAAGCGATTGCGATTGCAACGCAAGCTAATGTTCATCTGCACCTTGCACACTTAAAAGCACTTGGCGTCGATGTATGGGGGCAAAGCGGTGCCGTGATAGATAAAGTTGAACAAGCTCAATCTCAAGGGATCTCAATTTCGGCAGATCAATACCCCTGGCTTGCATCAGGTACTAAGCTACATAACGCCATCATGCCTAAATGGGTGATGGCGGATTCTCAAAACGCTTTTTTCAAACGCTTAAATGATCCTGCGCTCTATCAGCAACTCAATCGTGAGATAACTGAGAATCTGCGTCGCCGAGGCGGTGGTAAGGCCCTGCTTATTACTGCGTTTGACGAGCAACAACTCATCGGGAAAACCTTAGAGCAGATCGCTATCGCATTGGATAAATCTGAAGTGGACGCAGCAATTGAACTGGTGCAGCGCGACGAGGTGAGAGTGGCTTCTTTCAATATGTCAGAGCAAGATCTAGCGAACTTTATCGTTAAACCTTGGGTGGTGACTTCATCAGATGGCACCGATGGTCATCCAAGGAAATATGCTTCGTTTCCGCAAAAGTACCAGCAGTATGTAAAGCAAAATTCGCTGTTAACCCTTGAAGAGTTTATCTACCAAAGCGCCACAAAAACAGCGGAGATATTAAGTTTGAGTAAAAGAGGGCAACTGGGCGTAGGCATGTTTGCTGATATTGTTATTTTCGATACAGAAAACTACCGTGCACAAGCCGACTTCTCTCACTGGAACCGTTATTCAACTGGGGTTGAAGCTGTACTTATTAATGGCCAGTTAGCGATAGATAAACAGCAATATACAGGGATATTGGCAGGGCAGGTATTGAAGCCGTGAATTTTGTTTTTGCTAAAAAGTGTTGTAGAAACAGGGTTGTAAGGAATAGTACTGTAAAAAATAACGCCACTCAGTTGAGTGGCGTTATTAATATATCTAGAAACATATTTAGAAAAGTGTCTATAAGATAAAGCTTATTGAGCCGACTTTAAGAACTCAACGATTTGATCGAATGGCACTTCTTGCTTCTCACCTGTGCGGCGGTTCTTATACTCGAATACACCGTTATCAATATTACGATCACCAATCACGACAACATGTGGCAGACCCACTAGCTCCATATCGGCAAACATCACACCTGCGCGCTCTTTACGATCGTCAAACAAGACTTCGATACCCGCATCATTCAAATCTTTATATAGCTGTTCTGCCATATCTTGAACGCGATGTGACTTATGCATGTTCATCGGTAAGATCCCAACGCGGAAAGGCGCAATGGCATCTGGCCAGATGATACCGCGGTCGTCGTGGTTCTGCTCAATTGCAGCGGCAACCATACGGCTCACACCAACACCATAGCAACCCATGAGTAAGGTTTGCGCCTTACCATTTTGGTCAAGTACATTCGCATTCATCGCTTCTGAGTAGTTCTTACCTAACTGGAAGATATGACCGACTTCGATACCGCGAAGTAGTGCGATAGTGCCTTGACCACAAGGGCTAGCTTCACCTTCGATGATGTTACGTAGATCGAATGCTTCAGCTTGTGGAAGATCGCGCTCCCAGTTAATGCCAAATAGGTGCTTATTATCTTGATTTGCACCGGCTGCGAAATCACTCATCACGCTGACGCCATGATCGATATAAACAGGGATTTCAAGACCTACTGGGCCGATAGAACCTGGGCCTGCACCCACGGCTTTACGGATCTCGGCTTCATCTGCAAACTCAAAAGGTGCATGAACCGCTGGGATTTTCTCAGCTTTAACTTCGTTAAGGTCATGGTCGCCACGGATAACAAGCGCCACAAGAGGCGTGTCTTCCGATGAACCTTTAACGATAAGTGTCTTCACTGTTTTCTCGATAGCAACGCCGTGCTGCTCAACAAGCTCTGCGATAGTCTTAGCATTGGGTGTATCAACTAAGCTCATCTCTTGCGTTGCTTCACCACGGATCTGGGTTGGCATTGGAGACTCAGCTTTTTCGATATTTGCAGCGTAATCACTACCTGTCGAGTAAGCGATTAAGTCTTCACCGCTGTTTGCCAGCACATGGAACTCGTGTGACATGCTGCCACCGATAGAACCAGTGTCTGCAATTACAGGACGGAAAGCTAAGCCTAGACGAGTCAGGATATTGCTATAAGCCTGGAACATAGACTCATAGGTCTCGTCCATAGTTTCTTGATCTAAATGGAAAGAGTATGCATCTTTCATCAAGAATTCACGTGAACGCATCACACCGAAACGAGGACGTACTTCATCGCGGAACTTCGTTTGGATCTGGAACAGGTTCAAAGGTAACTGTTTGTAAGAGTTAACCTCTTTACGCACGATATCTGTGATCACCTCTTCATGAGTTGGGCCAAGCACGAAATCACGGTTGTGACGATCCTGAAAGCGCAACAACTCAGGACCAAACTTTTCAAAGCGGCCAGTTTCGACCCAAAGATCAGCGGGCTGAACCATAGGCATCAGTATCTCAACAGAACCGGCTTTATTCATCTCTTCACGGACAATGGCTTCTATCTTGCGCAGCACACGAAGTCCTGTCGGCAACCAGCTGTAAAGGCCTGAAGCGTTACGACGGATCATGCCGGCACGTAACATTAATTGATGACTGATCACCTCTGCATCAGCAGGGGTCTCTTTTTGTGTTGAAAGCAGGTACTTGCTAACGCGCATTACCGATATCCAGTTCTGAAAATAAAATTGGACGACATTTTATCATCTATAGGGTTTCTGTCATCAAGTTTATTACACCAAGATAGGCTGGCTTTGGAATGAGGGTCGATGACATTTTCAGATTTGGCTTATGGCTGGTTTGTTATTTTGGATTTGTCGCTCTCCTCTAGAATATTTCTTGCTAAGCAAGGAGAAGGTAGAGGGAAGCAAAAAAGAAAGTATTTAAGATTGTGTAGAATTAAGAATTTTATCTCTTCTGCCACAGAGCTGCTTCGTTCAACAGGAGACTATGGCGTCAACAGCTAATTTGAAGTTTTGGTGCTTCCCACACTATCCCTAAAAAAGGGCCATATCTCAGCATCGAATTTAACGTTACAACCACCTTTCTTATGCAGGCAATAATGGCAACTTTTTTGGGTTTTCCGGCCGCGACCAGCTGCTGATAAGTTTCTTAATGTTTTATATAATGGCTGGAGCTTCGGGATTCCTATAAAATAAGATAGTTAATTGGCTATCAATGAACATGGATGTGATATGAAATTTTGGCTTTTTTTATTTTTTAGTTTCTACTCTCTCGATGGTAATGCCGTTGTGAAAAGGCATGATATTCCCCCAGAAAATTATGTTTTAAACAAAATACCTGAATATCTAATTGATATGCCCTATGAAGGTCATGGCGTACTCATAAATTCGCAATGGGTTGTGACCGTAGCACATACTATTTTTTATGATTATATTGGTAAAGAATTAATAGTTGGTTCAAAAGCTTATGAAATTGAAAGCGTTCATATACACCCTGATTACACTCAACCTCATAAAGACTTACTTAAAGGCGATTTGGCGCCCTTAATGAGTTTCTTTAAATCTAGAAGCGATATTGCGCTAATTAAATTAACCTCAAGGGTTAATGGTGTAGAACCAATCAAAATATTTTCTGGTAAAAGTGAAAAAGGTAAAACAGTTACAGTCTATGGTAGAGGGGCTACTGGGAACGGATTAACTGGCGAAGACCCAGGTACCAAATCACTCGGTGTAATGAACCAGTTTCAGAATATTGTTGAAAGCGCGGAAGGTAACTGGTTAGCATTTAAATTTGACCAGCCTGCAAACGCATTACCACTTGAAGGTATGCATGGTTCAGGAGATAGCGGCGGAGCTGCGGTTATATTTCAAGAAGGAGTCCCTTATCTTGTTGGGTTATCAAGTTGGCAGCTGGGGCATGGTGACATATCTTCTTTTCAAGGTGGTTTTTATGGTACTACAGCCTATCAAGTTAGGGTGTCAAATTATCAAGGTTGGATATTAAGTGTATTAGGTCGTTAATAACTTTTTAGCTTGCTAGTGAGGGGGGCACTCGTTTTTTAGGAAATCCTGTAACGGTGTCTGCCTCGTCCCCTGAATGTCCCAATTCTCTTTAAAAACATGTTATAACATGGGAAGAAAGATGAGTGATGGAGGTTATAAGCCTGATATTAAAGGATATGGATAACAATTCATAAGTATAAAGGATTATCAATGCTCTTAATAAATAGCATATATTTAACCGCAGTTAGGTATGTATCTAAGATGAGCTCTGCTGGGATCAAGTTAACAAAAAACAAGGATGAATTAACAATGCAATTGAACAGAACAAATTTAAACGGACCCACCCCTGCTTACATATTTGCGACTTGGGGGGCACTCATTATTGGTGTTTTTGGTTATCTCATCGGGCTTTGGAATGCTGTGCTTGAGCTTAATGAAAAAGGCTATTACTTCGCTGTTTTTCTATTAGCTATGTTTTCTGCTGTGACTCTACAGAAGACAATTCGTGATAAAGCTGAGGGGATCCCGGTTACTAATGTGTTTGTTGGCATGTGCTGGGTGGCATTTTCATCTTCTATCGCATTACTGGTTGTTGGATTAGTGAATGCAACGATGGCTTTGAGTGAGAAAGGTTTCTACGGTATGTCTTTTATTTTGGCTCTTTTTGCCATCATTACCGTGCAGAAAAATATAAGGGATTTAACTGATGAGCAAGGTGTCACAGACCCATCTGCTTTTCCAAAAACCTCCCAGGGTCTAGATGTTGCTATGGATGCCTCTGAACTTATTGATTAAGTCTTTGGTGTCGTTTATGAGTGCCAGTGAATGCGTTGTTTTAATATGCTTATTCGCTGCTCATTTTTCTTTTGCAGGTGTTGACCTTGTGAAAGTTGATGAGTCTGAAAGTAAAATGTATTTACTTGGATGGCGGACAAATGGATTTATGGAGGAGCTCGATATCTATTGATTAACAATGGCTAGCTATTATTGATTCTAATCGATATTAGAGTGAAATCGCATAAGTAAACCAATACAAATAATAAAGCCCCGTACTGTTTCGAGTACAGGGCTTTAACAAATTCAATATTAGCCTACTTGACCGCTGCTTCTGCACTATTCTCAGTGCTTGTTTCAGGGTAGAGTTTGTTCCACCATTGTGGTTCATCTTTTAGGTGTAAGTCGAACCATGCAAGGGTAGCATCCCACCAATCAAACCGAGCTTGGCGACCATTAATGTGATGATCTTGGCCGTTAAACTCTATTAGCTCCACAGGCTTACCTAACATTTTCAATGCACTATACATGTAATGACTTTCACCTACAGGGACATTGGTGTCGGCATTACCATGGAGTAATAGCATCGGCGTGTTGATTTTGTCTGCATTGTATAGCGGGCTGTGTTCAACATATAAGTCGCGATTATTCCATGGGAAGCTGCCTTTACTCGCTACGCCTGAATAGCCATATCCCCACCAACCGTGTCCCCAGTAAGCAGATAAATTACTGATCCCAGCATGTGCCATAGATGCAGCAAAGATATCGGTTTTAGTGGCTAAATACATGGTCATGAAACCACCGTAAGAGGCGCCCATGTTACCCACGCGTTTAGGATCGACAAACTTGTGTTCTTTTAAGAAGGCTTGTGTGCCTTCGATAATATCGTCAGCGCTGTAATCGCCCCATGCGTTTACATGACGGCCACTGAATGCTTGGCCGTAACCTGTAGCACCATTAGGTTGTAGTACATAAACCACATAACCTTTAGCTGCCCATAAGTTAAATGGCCAACGACCGGTAAAGTTACGGGTCACTGGTGCGGTTCCACCATAGTAATACACCAGTGCTGGGTATTGTTTATTTGCATCAAAATCGACAGGGAAGTAAACCCGGCCATCAATGTTATGACCGTGGGTGTTGGTAAAATCAAAGTCTTGAATATCACCAATACGAGTGTCTGCATAACTTGCCGCTTGGCTATCAAACAGTAATGCCTTTTTACCAGACTTTATAAGGTAAGCTTTTTGCGGCACAGTGGCTGACGTGCCGGCATAAGCGATAACGGGTTTTGATAAATCGCTGGCAACACTGAAGTGGTTAACCATGTCCATGCCGGTATTGATCTTTTTAAAGCTTTTACGGCTTAAATCGAACAGGTAGAGCTGACTGCGATCACCTTCGCCTACACGAAGAATTAAATCATCATTACTAAGTTTACCTGCACCGCCTATTGCGGGATCAAAATCTTTGCTTAACGGAATAACTTTGCCGTTGTCGTCGCGCCAGTACAATTGGCCATCGTAATTATTCACGACCACAGACGAGTCTTGAACGCCTAGGCCCTTCATAAAGTCTGGGCCCGCCATGATATACATGCCGTCATCAGTGTAGGTTGCTGAATCGAAAGTACGATATTCCCCAATCAGGGTTTCAGTTAATGTATTAACATCAAGTTCGACCAGCTGAGTGAGCCCATGTGCAGGTTCTTTATAATCGACTGGGAAGCGAGTCAGCAGTAACTTATCGTCATCAGGATGGCTATCAAGTAGGTTGCTGCTGAGTTTGCCATCAGTCAATTGACGGATAAAACCTGAAGCAATATCAAGTTGGTATATTTGGCTGTTGTTGCGCCAATAGCTCCATCTATCTTCTAATGCTTGAAAACGTTTATTGGTCGCTTTCTCATCGGCTTTGAAGGGGTTTTCCCAGTGGAATAAAAGGCTATCTCCATACCACTTAAGTGCTGAAACATTTTCCATTTGAGTCGCTGCAACATCAATGCTGATATTAGATACGGTAAGCAACTGAATCTGCTTATCTGCGACAAATGCGAGCTGCTTACTGTTATCGGACCAAGTGGCACTTGAAGGTGCACTATCTTGCCAACGATATATCACTTCTTTATCAGAGACATTTAGTAACTCAGTAACAGCAACAGGCTTGTTATCGTTATTCGCTGGGTAATGACGTTTGGTTTGCAGTAAATATCTACCATTTGGTGATAAGCTGAGGCTAGTGATCACTTCTGAGTCAAAAAGTTGTGCGGGAGAGACTCTATGGGTTTTTGTCGTCGTAAAGCTGGGGTTATCAATGTCAGATTTACCTTGCCAATCTAAGCTAAACGGCACCTCTTCATCGATACCATCGGCAAGTACCATTAATTGGTAATCACCACTTTGCAATGCCAATTCAACTTTGGAATCGGCTTTGAGCAGCACGCGATTAAGATAGACTTGGGGTTGATTCACACCATTAATGGTCAATGTGCCTTGAGTGAATCGCTCTGCGCTAAGCTGCACTTTATAGGCAATCCAGCCTTTATCATTACTCTTCTTGACTGTTTCCCAGCTGTAACTTTTACCTAAGATATCTAATTCATCATGAAGTGACAAAGACTGAGCCAAGTTAGCCCTTAGTGTATCGCTGTGACTACTTGTTGATAAGGCTTGCGCTGTGACTGAAGTAACGGGGCCGAATTGTTGAATATTGGTTTTGTCTATTTCGGCACTGACGCTTAATCCCGAAAATGCCAATGTGATACTGGCACAAACCAGAGACATAACTTTCATGGGGTATCCTTGTTGTTATTTATTCTTTATTCTTTGATTGAATTTAAACCCAATTTGAGCGCTACAGTGTGTCAAATCTTGTAAAGGAATGCACCTGATTTTGTTAATGCTCATATACCCAAACAACTTCAAGGTGCAGGATTCAGCATGTCGAGAAGTGACAGAGTTCAAGGCATGAAATAGTAGGACTAGTTATTCTCGGCTCTGGTATCCTGCTTCGCCCTACCTTCTGCATCCATGCAGTCGTAATTCAATATTTCATAACACAGAAAAATGTTGCTTCTCGCCGTGCCCTACGGGAGTTCCCGTAGAATTGCTGCACTGCTTTAGTGATTTCAACAAGGGAATAACCATTATCCTCAATCACTGCCTTGTTCAGCTATCCTACGGGGGCTCTGAAACGAGCACCTTGAGGTAGCTTGGGTATAAACTTGTTCTATAAAGAATTGAGTTATATATCTTGAGGAAAAAGAACGGTTGATAATGGTTTTAAAAGAGTAGGGGCTTTATGCACGCTGACATCAATAGGTAGTTATGGGTTAGGGTTTATCTCGTCTATCCCCTATCACTTTTGCTGGATTACCGGCTACAATCGCAAAATCTGCCACATCTTTAGTGACGATACTGCCCATACCTATAACGGCGTGGTCGCCTATGCTCACGCCATCGACGATTCCTGCTTGCGCTCCTATCCAAACATCTTTGCCTATAGTGACGCCTTTAGAATTTGAGGCTTGCTGATAGATAGGTGTGTCGGGAGCCATCCCATGATTAAAGGCATAGATAGTGACGTTATTCGCGATGCGGGTCTGCGCCCCTATCTTAATGCCATTTCGACCACCATCGAGTGAGCAACCATGGTTAATTGCGACCTCATCACCTAGGCTGATAGGGCCGTGAAGGAAGCTGTCTGCCGCTATCATGCAGTGGGAGCCTATGGTGATATCTCGCCCAGGTTCGGCGAATAGTTTCACTTCAGGCGCTATAAAACAGTTATCTCCAAACGTGACTGTTTCTAGCGCTATAAACTCTGCTTGCACCTGCTTTTGCCAAGGCTCAGCCCAGCTAAGCAGCTTAGGCTTGAGGCTGAAATAGAGCCATGGCATATAGGAGAGGCGCTTTTTGTGTTGTGTTTGATAATCGGGAGCTGTCACAGAATCTTCCTTTACCCTTGAGCACCTGCACGTAGCTCTGTTACAACGATGGCGTCATCTTGCATATGCCAGAGTATGTCTAAGTCATAAAGGGCAACCTGGTACTCTTTAGGATCTGCTTTGGACTTCTTATAGGCTGGGCGAGGATCTTGTGCCAGAACGCCAATGATCAGCTCTTCAAATCTAGGGTATTGCTCAAGTTTTTCATAGGCCTTCACCTGTTGATGAGCCTGCTCAGTAAACTTCACTTCAGCCAAAACTGGCGCTTCATGTGCGATGCCGCCTTGAGCTGTTTCAATGGCATCGGAGAAGGGGATATAGGGCTTTATATCGATAACCGGAGTACCATCGAGTAGATCCATGCCAGAGATCTCCAGTGAGACAATGCCGTTTTTATGGTGGATCTTATGGAGTTTTACGACGGATTGTCCGATACCATTAGGCCTGAAAGTGGAACGGGTAGCGAAGACGCCCAGTTTTTCATTACCGCCAAGACGGGGAGGTCTAACGGTGGTTTTCCAACCCTGTGACAGATTCTCATGGAAGCTAAACAGTAGCCAAAGATGTGAGTATTGCTCCAGTCCTCTCACTGCGTCTATATGGTTGAAAGGAGGCTGTAACTCTACAAACCCTCGTGCAGCACCGACGAGTCCCGGTTGTCTTGGGATCCCAAACTTTTGCTTATAGGGGGTACGGCACAGGGCAACAGCCTGAATTTGACTGGTAAATGTCATCTAGTTTTACTTCTTCAATCTGATTATTGAGCTTGGGTGTCGGCTATTTTAATGGCTTGTCCGATGCAGATTGCACTGCTGACACATTGCTGTGTCTGCTCTGGAGAGACAAAACAGGTTTTGATAAGAAGCCCATTTGCGCCTTTATCCGCAGCTTTACGTCTGGCCATTGTGCGTGCTTCAACTATGCTAGCAGGGGCATCATTTTCGCCTATCTGGCAAGACTCTCCCTCGACTAAACCTATCGGCTCAAATTGACCTTTAGGGAGACCATTCTCATACACAGCGACATCGGATGCCTTGAAGTAATCATCAATCGCTTCATCATTAAGGTTACTGTTAAAGGTGTATTCGCCTGCACATCCGCTTAGGAGTATAACCAGAGCGGGAAATAAAATTTTTTTCATGATTGAGGCCTGTGTTTGTACATATTTAGGTACAGAGTATTATACCGATTGGTATTAGACATTGATAATCAGTTACTAAGGGATATTATTTGCACCGCAAAATACGGCATTTTGTGGTGCAACTCAATGAGTGGATTCTATCGCTTTAGGTACTTTTGATAAAGCTGTTGTTGCCGATTATTTAGATCCACCTCTCTTCCGTCTATATAGACCTTTTCAATCTTGGTCATCATAGGATCCAATATATCACCGCCCGATATCACTAAGTTTGCAGCGTAGCCCGGTGCTAAGGCTCCCATAGACTCGGCGCCGAGTATCTTGGCAGCATCGAGTGTGATGCTTTGTAGAGCATCCTCTTTACTTAAGCCATAGGCAACGGTTTGTCCTGCTGCAAGCGGTAGGTTTCGGCTGTTCCAGTCTGAAGTAAAGCCCAGAGCGAAGGGGATATTAGCCTGTTTGAGCAGCGCAGGGATCTTAAAGCTCATCTCTAGTGGCTCATCTTTTCTCATTGGAAGGCTTAAGGTTTTTGTATAGATAACCTTAGCTTCTATCTCATTGAGTAACTCACCGAGGCGCCATGCATCATACCCACCGACGATCACCAACTTAAAACCATACTGTTTGGCTAAAGAGACCGCTTCCTCAATCTGTTTTTGCCTGTTGGCATGGACAAATAGCTGAGCATCGCCTCTGTATAGTGGTAGCATCGACTGCCAGCGAATATCTTGTTTTGACAGCTTTTTAGCCTTGCTGGCAAGGGAGTAACGATAGCCCTCCTCAAAGATGGTAGCCAGTTGCTTAAGGTCTTTGCGATGCTGTTTAAGTTGTTTTTCACGCTTCTTTTCATCTTGAGGAAGCGCTCCCTGTTTAGGCCAGTAGAGATGAAATCCCATTGTCGATGGCACGAGGGCATCTTCTATTGTCCAGCTGTCCATAGACACCAGTGCCGATTGGCCTGCTAATCGCTCTCCTTGAGGAACCACCTGAGCATGGGTAATGCCATTGACCCTAACGGTTGGTATTATCTCTGAGTCTGGATTAAAGGCCGTGATAGCCTCCAGTTGAGGGTTGCTTAAGCCGATGTCGTAACTGTCATTACTGGGACGCATCATCTCCACTTCAACTAAGCCCATGCTAGTGTCTAATGCGATTAGGCCGGGATAGATATGTTTGTTGCTGGCGTCGAATATCTGTGCTTCTGGTGCGCTGATTTCGGGGCCTATCGCTTTAATGACCCCATCTTGGATAAGTAGGTTAGTATTGTGCTTAACGCCATCAATGACCGTATGTACAGTGGCGTTTTTAAATATAATACTGCTACTTTGCGCCGTGGCGGGCACCATATCGTGTGCAAAAGCAGTGCTGGAGAGAGCTGAGCAAACTAGAACCGACAGAGTTAGAGTGCTAGATGAAACTTGGTTAAGAACAGTTATCTTTTTCATTATATAGCTCCTCCCTGACGCCATACATCATAATGGGTATCACAGTGCCACTCAGGCTCATCAATCTCATCAATCACTTCACCGGGAGGAAGTGACTTATCACTGTTTTGCTCCGCGAGTATTTTTTGAATTAATGCGGCTCTCTCAACACTGACTTTCTGCTGCATCTCTCTATCGGTTTTACGGTCAAAATAGCGTTTACCTTCAATCCAGGCCGCCTGGACTTGAGCATAAACAGAGAGGGGAGAGTGATCCCATAACACTATGTCAGCCTGCTTTCCTTCAGTGATTGAACCTAAGTATTCATCGACTCCCAGTTGGATGGCGGGATTTATTGTGATCATGTTCCAAGCGTCTTCTGGCGACATGTCGCAATACATGATGGACTTTGCCGCTTCTTGATTTAGGCGTCTTTGCATCTCAAAGTCATCTGAGTTGATGCTAGTTAATACCCCTTTATTTTGCATCAAACAGGTGTTTTGCGGGATGGCATCATAGACCTCGAACTTGTAAGCCCACCAGTCTGAAAAGGTTGAAGCTGATGCACCGTGAGCGGCCATCTCATCGGCGACTTTATAGCCTTCAAGAATATGAGTGAAAGTGCCAACCTTAAATTGGTATGCTTCAGCGAGGCGTAAAAACATCAAGATCTCAGATTGAACGTATGAGTGAATATGTACATCTCGCTCTTGTGCTAATACTTCGGCTATCGCCTCTAAGCGGTAATTAGGTTGCGGGGCGACTCGGCGACGCTTTTCACTTCCTCTAAGGTCTTGGTAGTTGTCCAGTGCACTTTGGTAAGCCTGAGCTTCATTAAAGGCCTCATTAAAGAGAGATTTAACGCCCATTCTGCTTTGCGGGAAACGCCTAGTAAATTTATCGCCCCAATTACTCTGTTTGACGTTTTCACCGAGAGCAAACTTGATGCTGGGTTTAGCTTGTTGATACTTAAGCGATGATGCGCTTTCTCCCCATTTCATCTGAATAACTTGAGCTTGTCCGCCAATTGGGTTGGCGCTGCCATGAAGGATCTGGGCGGTTGTGACACCACCAGAAAGGGCGCGGTAGATACCAATATCGTCCGGATTAATGATGTCACCCACTCTGACCTCTGAGGTGATCGCGTCGGTGCCCTCATTGATGCCGCCATTGATTGCGATATGAGAGTGCTCATCGACGATACCCGCTGTAAGGTGTTTACCTGTGGCATCAATAAAGGTGTAGCCCGAAGGCGTTGAAAGATTTTGTCCAATACGCTTAATCTCTCCTCGTGAGACGATAAGATCGCTATTGCTTAGGACTCCCTGTTTATCCGATGTCCATATGGTGGCATTACTGATATGCAGATTTTCTGCTTGGGCAGCTATCTCTTTGCCATAAGCGACATTAGGGGAGGTAAGTGTCGAGATATAGTTTGGGGCTTGCTCAGTTGTTGCTTGGTCTGCTGATGAGAGGTTATCGGTGGTGATACCCGCCAGTGAGGTGACTGCGCCCTGTTTATCTAGCATGCGACCGTGCACTCCCTGTTTATCAAACCATAAGGTAAAGCGATTAATTCCATCAAAACCAGCAGGCGTCATATCGGCACTGAAGGTTAATCTGCGATCTTGATAGTCTAGGTTTGAAAGCGGCAGTTGCTGTTCACCACTTGAGAGAGCGCCGCTTAAGTTCTCTTGACTCGTATTGTCGAGTTCAAGGTCTAAGGTTAATGCGCCAATTTGCAGTTGAATGTTTTGATTTAACAGCGAGGTGTTGCGGTTAATCAGCTGGGTCTCTTCGCCCTGTAACCAGACACTGTGGATCTCCCCATCTTGGAATATGTTACCTTTAGCGATGACAAGATCGGCCATAAAACCTGGTTTAAGCCGGCCACTTATCTCATCTATTCCTGCTATTGCAGCGGCATCAGTGGTGAGTGCTGCTAAGGCTGCTTCTTCAGTGAGACCATAATTTATCGCTTGCCTTAATCTAGGCCAAAACCTCTCAGGTTTGATGCCGTGTTGAGTCAGGGCAAATGGGATCTCTGCATCTGATACGACTTTGAGATTCCCAGGAGCTCGTTCCCAGTGACGCATTGTGGCTAAACTGACCTCTCTTTCATTGTCACTATCACCGACTTTCGGTGCTTCGGGAAAATTTAATGGCAGAATTAATTCAAATGGGAAGGTTTTTAATTCATCTATGCGAGCATATTCTTTGCCATTTCCAAGTAAACTGGCATCTAATTTATGTTCTTTGATTAATTTTGCAGCCCTGAGTTGGTTATTCAAGTTGCGAGTATCAAATAGAAGTGGGTCGTTTTCAATTGTTCCTAAACCAGCTAATGCAGCATTAAATTCAACTAAAGTGTTTTGAGTTTTAGCGAAAGATTTATGTTTATTCTCTTTATACCATTTTGCATCGGAGAGAGTTTGTCGGATAAGGGCGATGCTTCCCATTAATGAGGAGGGGTAATCTTGAGGTGAACTGCCTTTATCGAATGCTACAAAATGGTTTGCTCTAGCATGATATATAATATCGTTAGCGCGTTTATCAGCCAATGACAAAGTGACTCCACGGCCCCTAAATATCCCATCTAGGTTACTTGACTGAACACTGGTAAAGCCATTATTTACCCAATCAAGGGCTTTCTCATTGTTGGGATAAACAAAGTTAAACCACTCTTTTTCTGAATGAATAGCACCATTTTCAGCATTTCCTCCAATACGTTTTATTTCATAAATTGGGGGAGATGTCTCAATTTTAGGATATTTAAAATCGATGGCGTAGTTGGTAAATGGATCGATAAAGCCTGGATAAATAGTGTAACCACTCAAATCGATAACAAAGGCATGTTGAGGAACTTTATTATCTTTTATAATCTCAATGATTTTATTATTCTTGATTACCAGAGTGGCATTTTCAAGCACCTCTCCAGGCTCAATCATTAAATTAGCATGAGTTAAAGCTGTTAGTTTTGGAGTATTATCAGTAAGTTGGTCATTTGCACTGCTGTTTTTTATGTAAGAAAAAGTCAATGCAGTAATTATTGTTATGCTTGTTATTTTGTTATGCATTTATAGGGAGACAATATACTGTTCAGGTCGTAAATAGAGGTTATCTTAAAGTTAATGTGAACATCAAATGGAAAATGTTTCATTTGATTACTATTTAGATATCTTTCAGCTACAAAAAAACCGGCCTTAGCCGGTTTTTAATTAGCATATAAAGCTAATACTAGTTAGATTAGGAAGTCGTCCATGCTGCGACCTTTATCTAACTCGTTTTTAAATACTGTTGGCATACGTCCCTGGCCAGTCCATGTGATGGTTTCACCATTCACATCAACAATAGTATATTTAGGCGGACGTGGAGCACGCTTTTTAGGTGCAGCCTTTACTGCTGTAGCACCTAGATCATCAACAGATAAGCCAACTGCTTCCATCTGCTTACGGATCTCATCAATTTTAGCATTACGCTCAGCCATCGCTGCTGTTTCAGCTTCAGCTTGAGAAATTCTTTCAGAGATAATCTTTTCAAGCTTACCAGCTAATTCATTTAAATCATCGATAGATAATTCTTTTACTGCCGCTTTAAAACGACGGCCGTGAGTTAGTATTTCAAGAAAATCGCTCATAATAATATTGGTCCAATTAATTTGAGTTGAGGTAAAAATATATATTCGATAGCTAATAATAGGAATTTATACAACAAGTATCAAATAAAATTTTATATTAATTTGTGAATATACTCATATATGCCATAAATATGTATTTTTCTTTATTAAGATGAAAAAAAATGTGATTTAGGCTGCTTGTATCTAAAATAATACAAACGGGCGTTTGAAACTGTGTTGACGTTAACGTTAACAGCACGTAAAGTGAGCCTATCTAGATATAGGTGGTTGCCTATATTCAACTCCGCTAAAATAAGACGTAAGAAGGAAGCCCTATGAAAGTATTGGTGCCTGTTAAGCGCGTCGTCGATGCAAACGTAAAAGTCAGGGTAAATGCTGACAATACTGGCGTTGATACCGCAAACTTGAAGATGGCGATTAACCCTTTTTGTGAGATCGCAGTAGAGGAAGCTGTTCGTTTAAAAGAGGCTGGAACTGCATCTGAGATAGTTGTGGTGACTGTGGGGCCAAAAGCTGCACAAGAGCAACTAAGAACGGCTATGGCATTAGGCGCTGATCGTGGTATTCATATTGAAACCGATGAAGAGCTGGTACCACTCTCTATCGCTAAGCTGCTGCTTAGTGTTCAGGAAAAAGAGCAAGCAGAGCTCATTCTACTTGGGAAGCAATCCATTGACGGTGATAACAACCAAACTGGACAGATGCTAGCGGCACTGGCAAAGATGCCACAGGCAACTTTTGCATCGGAAGTTAAGCTGGAGGGAGAGTCGTTGTCTGTGACTCGTGAGATTGATGGCGGTTTGCAAACTGTCACTATGCCACTTCCTGCTGTTGTAACCGTTGACTTACGTCTGAATGAGCCACGCTATGCCAAGCTACCTAACATCATGAAGGCTAAACGTAAGCCACTTGAGACTGTCTCTATTGATGACTTGGGCGTTAGCTTAAAGTCACATCAAAAAACCTTGAAAGTATCACCTCCTTCAGAGCGCCAAGCGGGTGTTATGGTCTCCTCTGTTGCTGAGCTGGTTGAAAAGTTGAAAAATGAAGCGAAGGTGATCTAATGGCAATTTTAGTATTAGCAGAACATGATAATGCCAGTTTAAAGCTGGATACAGCCAAAGTGGTTGCCTGTGCTAGCGCGATTGGTGGCGACATTGATATCTTAGTCGCAGGTCACGAATGTGGTGCTGTGGTTGAAGCGGCGCAGAAGCTTTCTGGCGTCAGACAGGTACTGGTTGCAGATAATGGCGCATATACCCACAGCTTGGCTGAGAACATCGCTGAGTTGATTGTGGACATCGCCTCAGATTATGAGCATATCCTTGCTGCAGCATCTAGCCATGGTAAAGATGCCTTCCCTCGTGTTTCAGCCTTGCTGGATGTGGCTCAGCTCTCTGAAGTTGTTGAGGTTGTAAGCTCTGATACTTTCGTGCGTCCTGTTTATGCTGGTAGCGCATTGGCTACGGTTCAGAGCTTGGATGATAAGAAGGTGATGACAGTCCGTACTAGTGCTTTTGATGCTGTAGGGACTGAAGGAGCCGCAGGCGCGGTTGCAATCGATAAAGTATTTGACTCACTTTCACAGTTTGTTTCTCAAACATTAACTGAGTCTGAGCGTCCTGAACTTGGCGCAGCTTCAGTTGTTGTATCTGGTGGACGTGGAATGGGAAGTGGTGAGAACTTCGCTATCTTAGAGCAGCTTGCCGACAAACTTGGCGGCGCTCTTGGTGCTTCTCGCGCTGCTGTGGATGCCGGCTTTGTACCAAACGACCTTCAAGTTGGTCAAACGGGTAAGATAGTTGCGCCAGATCTCTATATTGCCGTGGGTATCTCCGGGGCAATTCAACATCTGGCCGGAATGAAAGACTCTAAGGTCATTGTGGCGATTAACAAAGATCCAGAGGCTCCTATTTTCCAAATTGCTGACTATGGGCTTGAAGCCGATCTATTTGAGGTCGTTCCTCAGTTAATCGAGTCAGTTTAAATCTTCATCAGTTGTAGCTTTGGTGTGATTTAAAAGTAAAATCGGTTTTAATTTGCATTATATTAATGTGATGTTGGTCACGATAAGCGGCTTTGGGGTAGAATCCCTAAAGCCGCTTATGTTTTTATGAGCTTCACGTTTTTTGAAGACACTTCAAATGACGTCCTGAGAAGTAGAGGTGCATTAAATATTAGTAGTGATAATCAGGGTGATTCCGCTTATCTATCATGAAAGGATTTAATGCCGAAGTAGTAATACATATCACGGTTTACTGCTGGGGCTGCAATCGAATAGGTGCAGCACTGCCATAGTATTTCTTATCCGGAAGATAAGAAGATTTTATACCTTTTAATCAATGGTATTACTATGGAGCGCTACTGATAGGACAGGTGCATCCGATCGGTATATATTCAAGCGTAGACTTGAGTGTATATCTCATATCCCACCAGTTCAGTCGCCCTCCATTCGTACTTAAACGAAGATAATAATTAATGACAACTTTAAGTTACGCCGATTCGGCGCTTTCATTGCTACCTCCTGTGGTTGCGATTCTGCTGGCAATTGTGACTCGTCGCGTCTTGCTCTCTTTGGGTGTAGGGATATTGCTCGGAGCTGTGCTGATTTCAGACTTTTCTGTTAGCGGCTCTGGCCAATATTTGGCTCAACAGGTAACAGGTCTGTTTTGGGATGATGGCAGCCTCAATAGCTGGAACCTCTATCTGTTAGGCTTTCTGATCCTATTGGGCATGATCACCGCACTTATCACAGTCAGTGGTGCGGCTAAGGCATTTGCCGATTGGGCAAGAACCAAAATTCGTAATAAACGCGATGCAAAGCTTCTCACCATGTTCTTAGGTTGTGTTGTCTTTATCGATGATTACTTCAATAGCTTGGTCGTAGGCAGTGTCGCAAGACCTCTAACCGACAGATATTATATCTCACGCAGTAAGCTGGCTTATTTGCTGGACTCAACTGCGGCGCCCATCTGTGTGATCTCTCCTGTTTCAAGCTGGGGAGCATACATTATCGCGTTGATTGGTGGCATTTTGACTGCCCATGGCTTTGCCGATTCTGGTCACCTTAGTGTGTTTGTACAGATGATCCCGATGAACTTCTATGCTGTCTTTGCTCTGTTGCTGCTTCTTTGTGTGGCCTTTATGGGGCTAGATGTTGGCCCAATGCGTCAGCATGAGTTGAATGCGCAAAAAGGCAATCTCTATGATGAGTCAAAAGGTTTACCTCCTGGGGCCAATTCAGATCTGCCTGAAGCTGACAATGGCAAAATTTTAGGCTTATTCCTGCCTATCACAGTGCTGGTGGTGGCGACGTTCTACTTTATGGTCAGCAGCGGCAGTGATGCGCTGAGTGCTAAAGGTCTTGAGTTTAGTATCTTAGGTGCATTTGAAAATACTGAGGTTGCTTCCTCACTCTTCTTTGGTGCCATTATCGGTCTTGCTTCAACACTTATATTAGTGGTTAGCCAAGGTCTAGACCGTTCATACATGTTTAAAGGTTTAGTGACCGGTGCTCGCTCTATGCTGCCGGCTATCTATATCTTGTTGTTCGCTTGGACAATTGCGGGTGTGATTGGCCAGATGGAAACGGGCAAGTATATGGCAAGCCTCGCGACTGGTAATATTCCATTTGCGCTGCTTCCTGCTGTGCTGTTTATATTGGCAGGCTTTACTGCATTCTCTACGGGAACCAGTTGGGGAACCTTCGGGATCATGCTACCAATCGCGGCCGATATGGCGATGGGCACTCACACTAACATGATGTTACCTATGTTGGCATCTGTACTTGCTGGTGCGGTATTTGGCGATCACTGTTCACCGATATCGGATACGACAATTTTGTCCTCTACAGGGGCAAACTGTCACCATATGGATCATGTGATGACTCAGTTGCCTTATGCCCTAATCGTGGCGGTGATCAGCTTGGTTGGTTACACGGTATTGGGATTCACTGAGTCTATATTGGCTGGGTTTATCACCTGTAGTGTGCTGTTTGTACTTACTGTGATAGGACTTAAAATTAAAGTGAATCGCAGAGTTGTTCCAAGCTAAAATAAGTATTAAGACAAAAGCCGCTCAATGAGCGGCTTTTTCATTTCAAGCTGATATCAATTATTCAGTAAACTGGTAAACTAGCGGGCACTATCAAATTAAGGAATATCGGTTTGGCGCAACTTTATTTTTACTATTCGGCCATGAATGCGGGTAAGTCGACCTCTCTACTGCAATCATCCTATAACTACCGTGAACGCGGCATGAATACCTTAGTGATGACAGCATCTATCGATGACAGGTATGGCGTTGGGAAAGTCGCGTCGAGAATAGGTATTGAAACCGATGCACAGGTATTTGGTAGCGATGATAATCTTGCGGCCATGATTGGTAGCGCGCACCAAGAAAAACAGTTGCACTGTATTTTGATTGATGAATCTCAGTTTTTGAGTAAAGAGCAGGTTAAGCAGCTTACCCACGTGGTGGATAATTTGGATATTCCAGTGCTCTGTTACGGCCTAAAAACAGACTTTCAAGGTGAGTTATTTAGCGGTAGTCAGTACTTGTTAGCGTGGGCTGATAAATTGGTTGAGCTTAAAACCATCTGTCACTGTGGTCGTAAAGCAAATATGGTACTCAGATTGGATGGAAGTGGTAAGCCTATGCGTGACGGTGAGCAGGTTGCCATCGGTGGTAATGAGAGTTATGAGTCCGTGTGCCGTAAACATTTTCGCGAGTTCTTGTGGGATTAAGGTGTGGGATTAAGCTCTTAGGCTCGTTTTAGTTTAAGCGTAAACAATTTAAAGTTACACATAATAGAGCATTGAGATGTTGTTATCTCAGTGCTTTTTTATGTGGTTAATTCAGTTGAGATATAAGATCTCTTACCGAGTTTCGTGTGCTATCTATCGCCTCAATGACGTTTTGGGCACTCTCCTCTGATTGTGCAAGCTCTTGCCAGTTTTCCTGCCAACGCTGTTTGAGTGCATTGGCCGAAAGGTTCACTTCTGGTTCGGCTATCATGCTTAAATCGGCAATTAAATTCACCTTTATCCAGCCCTTTCTGGGGTTGCCTTCAAATTTGTCTTGATCATAGTGGGCTGCATAAACAATGCCTTCAAGTTCAGATAGCTGTAACAACAACTCGAAGCTTGCTGAGCGCATATTACTATTATATTCAGTGATCTCCATACGCCAGACATTATAACTAAACCCAATTAAGGCAAATATCATACTGAAGAGGGCAGTTATCTGAAAAACGGTGATGGGTTGATCACCCTTGATACTGAATCTCATTGGCGCTCCTCTGGTTTATTTACCAATCTCTGTTTTGGAGTCGTTAACTATTAATTATCCTAGACCGTGTTAATTGAATAATAAACTCAACTTTTTCGGTCTATTTTTATTATTAAGGGATTTTTTCTTAAAAATGAAGAGTAGGGAAGATAAGAATGAGATTATTGAAAAGTGTATTACTGTTTATTTTGTTCGCTGGAAGTCTACAAGCGGCTGAAGTATTAAATGTTGCGCCAAATTTCAATTTAGCCGATCCACAGGGCAAGATGCACACCTTGGCAGAGTACAAGGGCAAGCCGATGATAATACACTTCTGGGCGACCTGGTGTCCCTATTGTAAGAAGCTGCAGCCAGGACTTGAATCATTAAGAAATGAGTACGCTAACACAGATCTGCAGATATTAGGCATTAGCTTTAATGAAGATGAGGGAGCGATGCCCGCAGAGACCCTTAAAAAGCGAGGTATACATTTTCCAACGCTCATTAATGGCGAGAGTGCTGCTAAAAGCTACGGCGTCCCTGGGACCCCAACCACAGTATTTATCAACCGAGGCGGAGAGATAGTTTGGGTCACCAATATTTCAGATCCTAATGACCCCAACCTTAATGCCGCCACTGAGTTTATCCTCAAAAATTAGCAGTTGTCGGTAAGGGCTAGGTAGAGGTTATCTGATATTGAATTGCTATTTTCAATGTGGCATTTGAAGGTGCCGGCTTTTATTTCTGATACTTTATTTTTAAATTTCATGGGGATAATAGAGAACTTACTGCCTGAATCAAAAATAAACTCATCCTCAGATAAACCCATTACTGCGCGGTAATTCTCTTCAATGATAGGGAAACCGCCGCTTGCTAGTGGGTAGCCCTTAAGCACATATAAGCGAGTGCCTGAGACATTGACAAAATAGTGACCAATATTGATATCCCAATTTGGATGTCCGTTGCAATCACCACTGCAGTCATCATTATCTGCAATGCCAATAATTTGAGTTTGAGAGTGTACCAGTTTATTGACCGACGCGATTGCCCCTGCAACACCTTGTAAGCTAGATGCTTGAGCTTCACTTGAGAGGGAAAGGAGTTTTGGCGTTGCAATCACACTTAACACTCCTAGAATGATGATGACAATGACTAACTCGATTAAGGTAAAACCTTGCTGCTTTTTATTTGATTTCACAATCTACATATATTGGTCACAAATGATGCGCGCACGGTACCTTTGGTAAGCTGATGAAACAAGCCGACTTGAGTAAAGTGAGAGCTGTGCAGTGGTTCTTTCTTACTTATGTTGCTCAGGTTGTGCGCTTGTTTTAATTGGGTATCTTTCTTGTTTTATCTTTGGAGTGTCGATTGGCGTAAGTAAAAACGCCCATCAGCATTAGCTAATGGGCGTTTGATATTTTGTCAGCCTGTAATACCGATTGGTATAAAATATGACTGGTTAAAAGCGCATCTCTGGCACATTGTCAGGAACAATCAGTTTACCAGCGGTCTTTGCAACGATCTCTTCAACTGTAACGCCTGGAGCACGTTCTAGCAGATGAAACGCGCCATCTTTTATCTCCATAAAGGCTAGGTCTGTCAGTACACGCTTAATGCAACCAAAGCCGGTTAATGGCAGTTCACACTTTGGCAGTAGCTTAGAGTTACCGCGCTTGTCTGCATGCATCATGGTGACGATAATATTATCTGCGCCAGCCACGAGATCCATTGCGCCGCCCATGCCTTTAATCAGTTTGCCTGGGATCATCCAAGAGGCGATAGAGCCTTGTTCATCGACTTCAAATGCCCCCAGAACGGTCAGATCCACATGGCCGCCACGGATCATGGCGAAGCTTTCCGCCGATGAGAAAAATGACGCACCGTCAACGGCGGTAACAGTTTGCTTGCCGGCATTGATTAGGTCTGCATCTATGGTCTCCTCGGTTGGGAACTCTCCCATGCCGAGTAGGCCATTTTCTGATTGCAGCATCACGTCCATGCCGTCGGGAATATAGTTTGCGACTAAGGTTGGAATACCTATGCCGAGGTTAACGTAGTAACCATCTTTAAGCTCCTGGGCCACACGCTGCGCGAGTTGTTCTCTTGATAGTGCCATGGTGTTGCCCTCCTTATGCTGATGCTTTTACTGTGCGCTGTTCGATACGTTTTTCAAACGTCCCTTGGATCACGCGGTTTACGTAGATACCAGGTGTATGAATATGATCTGGATCTAGCTCGCCAGGCTCAACAATATGCTCAGCTTCCACCACAGTGATCTTGCCAGCAGTTGCCATCATAGGGTTAAAGTTGGCGGCGGTTTTGCGGAACACTAAATTGCCCATAGTATCGGCTTTCCAAGCGCGAACTAAGGCAAAATCAGCGGTTAATGATGGCTCAAGGACATAGTGACGACCACCAATCTCGCGAGTCTCCTTACCGTCAGCAACGGGGGTGCCGTAGCCGGTAGCGGTAAAGAAAGCGGGAATACCTGCGCCACCAGCTCGAATTTTCTCAGCAAGTGTCCCCTGAGGTGTAAGTATGACGTTTAGCTCGCCTGAGAGCATCTGCTGCTCAAAGGTGGCGTTTTCACCGACATAGGAGGCGATCATGGTATCTATTTGATGGGTTTTAAGCAGCAAGCCTAAACCAAAATCATCGACGCCTGCATTATTTGAGATGGCAGTCAGTCCTGTGGCTCCGGTTTTTACCATTTGAGCAATTAAACCTTCAGGAATACCACAAAGGCCGAAACCTCCCACCATCACTGTCATATCATTACTTAGACCTGCGAGGGCTTCTTCATAACTTGCTACGACTTTATTGAGTCCTGCCATTATTCTTATCTCCATCCACAATAATCATTTATGTGATCATTTCTGTATTCGTTTGGTATTAAGCGCTAGCTAATTTTTACCCGCTGATGGCTCTTGCTACTTTCGAGCCCGTGCTTTTACCTAATGCTTGGCTTATTGTATTGCCCGCTTTTGCCAGCAATGGAAGATCTATGCCTGTTTCGATATCTAATCCATGGAGCATATAGACAAGATCTTCAGTTGCTAAATTGCCCGATGCTCCTTTGGCGTAGGGGCAGCCGCCAAGGCCTGCAACCGATGAATCGATCACGCTTACCCCTGTTTCTAAGCAGGCTAAGATATTTGCGAGTGCTTGGCCGTAGGTATCATGAAAATGCAGTGCCAGCTTATCAACCGGGACTTTCTGGCTGACTGCTTCAACCATTCTACGGGCATTGGCTGGTGTGCCAACACCTATAGTGTCACCAAGGGATATTTCATAACAGCCCATCTTGTAAAGGATCTCAGACACTCGTGCCACTTCACTGATGGCAATATCACCTTCGTAAGGGCAACCTAGCACGCAAGAGACATATCCTCGTACTGGGATATTCGCGGCAATAGCCCGCTCCATTACAGGGGCGAAGCGCTCAATAGACTCCTCTATTGAGCAGTTGATATTGCGCTGACTAAAGCTCTGGGATGCAGCGCCAAAGATGGCAACTTCATCAGCGCCAGCGTCAAGTGCAAGTTCCAGCCCCTTTAAGTTAGGTGTGAGCGCGCTGTAGGTGACGCCATCTTGGCGACTAATATTGCGCAGAACATCGCCAGAGTCGGCCATCTGCGGCACCCATTTGGGGGATACAAAGCTGGCAGCTTCTATTCGCTTAACACCTGCTCGGCCTAAAGCTTCAACTAAGGCAATTTTATCTTGGGTGGTGACTGGCAGCTCGTTTTGTAGACCATCACGGGCGCCCACCTCAAAAATGCTAACCTTGTTAGGGATCATCTTTATCCCTCTTCTTTATTAGCAGGCTCAACATCGACGAGCAGAGCACCGTCTGATACTAATTCACCTATGTCGAAGTAGAACGCACTGACTACGCCGTCAAATGGGGACTCAATCGTATATTCCATCTTCATGGCTTCCATCACCATTAAGCCTTGTCCTGCGGTCACTGTGTCGCCAGCATTCACTAGATGGGTGACCACTGTGCCATTCATCGGCGCTTTAAGCTTATCGGCAAGGCACTCCTGCTCCTCAGTTAGCTCAGTTTGGATCGCACGGAAATGGTAACTACTAGAGTTAATGAAAAGGGTAAAGTCATCATCGACCTGACTCACTGGCACCTTGAATTTGTGTGCTTGGTTTTTATCTGTCAGTGGATCACGGTTTTTATCTGCTTGGCTCAGTGAGATCTCTGCATGGAGCAGTTCACCGTGCAGTTCACCATTGAGCACATAGAGGTTGTCCCCTTGCTGCATCTGGAAGATAGATTTGCCGCCAACAGAGGTTTCAATAAGCTCGAGATGTTGCAGCTCATGATTATCATCGAGCAGAGAGACCTGATGCTGACTGGCGCTGTTGAGTCTAAAGCCGCTGACTGTCCCCCAAGGTGAGTATGGGTCATTGCTGTTAATGGCACAGGCTTTTGCTGCCACTTTTCGGGCACAGACTTGATACAGAGCGGCTAGCGCCAATGCTGTTTGTTCATCCTTGCTGGCACTGCCACTTAGGCCACGTCCGATAAGGCCATCACCGTAACGGTCGATAAAGTCTGTGCTGAAGTTAGCATCACGAAATGCTTGATGCTCGGCGATATTAGCAAGAAACTCTATATTATGTTTTAGGCCACTTATCTGATAAGACTCTAATGAGTGCACCAGACGTTGCAGTGCTCTTGGGCGGGATTCATCCCAAACAATCAGCTTGGAGATCATGGGATCGTAAAAGTTACTGATCACATCATTTTCACGGATCCCAGAGTCGATACGTACAAATTTGCTTTGCTCTGGTTCGCGCAGGAAGTTGAGTTTACCACTGGCAGGAAGAAACTCATTTTGCGGGTCTTCTGCATAAATACGCACCTCAAAAGAGTGGCCATGTATTCTGACTTCATCTTGGGCTAATGGCAGTGGATGACCACTGGCAACCATCAGCTGCCACTTGACGAGATCTTGGCCTGTCACTAGCTCTGTCACAGGGTGCTCAACCTGCAGACGGGTGTTCATCTCCATAAAGTAGAAGCTGTTGTCAGTATCAAGCAAAAATTCAACTGTGCCTGCACCTTGATAGTCGATGGCTTTTGCCGCTGCTACGGCCGCTTCACCCATCTTGACTCTTAACTCATCACTTAATCCTGGCGCCGGTGCTTCCTCAACAACTTTTTGGTGGCGTCGCTGGATAGAGCAGTCTCTGTCTGAAAGGTAGATACAGTTGCCATGATTATCGGCAAAGACCTGCACTTCGACGTGGCGAGGCTGGCGAAGGTAACGCTCCATCAGTAGTTTGTCGTTGCCAAAGGAGGAGATAGCTTCACGACGAGCCGAGTGGATGGCGTCAAGTACTTCAGCTTCGTTTTCAACGATACGCATCCCTTTACCGCCGCCGCCAAAGGCTGCTTTGATAAGGAGTGGGAAGCCCATCTTGTTCGCTTCGCTAACTAATAACGTATCCTCTTGCTTATCACCGTGATAACCGGGAACTAGTGGTACCTTGGCGGCGCCCATGATCTCTTTGGCTGCACTCTTGCTGCCCATAGAGTCGATAGCCGCAGCGCTTGGTCCAACAAAAGCGATATTAGATTGCTCACATAAACGCGCAAAATCGGCATTCTCTGATAGGAAGCCGTAGCCTGGGTGGATAGCTTGTGCACCAGACTTTTTGGCTATTTCGACGATAAGCTCGCCTTTGAGATAGGAGTCTGCCGGTGCACTGCCGCCAAGATAGAAAGACTCATCGGCCATTGCTACATGACGTGCATCAATATCCGCATCAGAGTAGAGGGCGACGGTACGGATCCCCATGGTTTTGGCGGTTTTTATGATGCGACAGGCTATTTCGCCTCGGTTAGCTATTAACAGCTTCTTAATCAGCAAGGTTTTGCCTGTGTTATTATTTTTTGACGTATGGGCAACCATGTTATTGAGCTCCTTGGGCCGTGTCAGAGTCTAGTTTCCAGTTAGGGCTACGTTTTTCGAAGAAGGCATTGAGTCCCTCTTGGCCTTCATCTGACACGCGAATACGAGCAATGCGCTCGCTGGTATAATCTAATGTGTTTTGATCTATCACGCCGTTTTCAAGGGTTGAGAGTAAGGTTTTTACCCAAGCCATGCCTTGAGGGCTATTGGCAAGCAGTGCGTCGATAATAGGTTTGGCGTGTGCATCAAGGTCATCATCTATCTCATGAACCACATTGAGAGACTGCGCGGTTTGCACGTTAAAGCGCTCCGCGGTGAGCATATAGCGACGAGCGGCTCGTTGTCCCATAGCGCGAGTGACGTAGGGGCTAATGACAGCGGGAATTAATCCCAATTTGACTTCGCTTAAGCAGAAGCTAGCACGGGCATTGGCGATGGCAATATCGCAGCAGCAGATAAGCCCTAAAGCGCCGCCAAAGGCTGCGCCTTGAACCAATGCGATAGTTGGTTTAGGAAACTTATCTAGCATCGACATCAGTTTTGCCAGTTCGTTTGCATCGGCCAAGTTCTGCTCAAAATCCATCTTTGCCTGATTACGCATCCAGTTGAGATCGGCGCCTGCACTAAAGTTCTTGCCGTTTGCTTTAAGGATTAGCACTTGGCAGTTGCTGTTGTTAGCAAAATGCTCAAGAGATTGGATCATCTCGTTGATCATCACCTCATCAAAAGCATTATGTTTGTCTGCTCGGTCGAGGATCAGTTCTCCCACCCCATTTTCCAGGGTGCAGTTTACGAAATTTAACCTGTTTGAAAATTCACTTGTCATGGCTTGGTTATCCATTGTCTATTAGCCCGATTATCTTGCCCAGTTCCTAACTTAACGCTTACCTAGAGGTTAAATTACATACGGAACACACCAAACTTTGTGTCCTCTATCGGTGCGTTAAGGGCCGCCGATAAGGCTAAGCCAACCACATCTCGGGTTTGAGCTGGGTCAATAATGCCATCATCCCAGAGGCGGGCACTGGCATGATAAGGGTGACCCTCTTTATCATACTGCTCGACTATCGGTGCGCGGAACTTTTGCTCATCAGTATCGGACCATTCGACCCCTTTACGGGCAAGACCATCACGGCGAACGGTGGCTAATACCCCTGCGGCTTGTTCGCCACCCATCACTGAGATACGGGCATTTGGCCACATCCACATCATGGTTGGCTCGAATGCTCGACCGCACATTCCATAGTTACCTGCGCCATAACTGCCACCGATAATCACGGTAAATTTAGGCACGTTCGCACAGGAAACAGCAGTGACCATCTTGGCTCCATGTTTTGCGATCCCTTCATGCTCATATTTCTTCCCCACCATAAAGCCGGTGATGTTTTGCAAGAAGAGGAGGGGGATTTTTCGCTGACAACAGAGCTCGATAAAGTGCGCCCCTTTCTGAGCGGACTCAGAGAAGAGAATACCGTTATTGGCAACAATACCCACAGGGTAGCCATGAATGCGGGCAAAGCCACAGACTAAGGTTGGGCCGTAGCCTGCTTTAAACTCATCAAAATCTGAGTCATCAACCACACGCGCTATCACCTCTTTAACATCGTATGGTTTTTTAAGATCTGTCCCTACGATGCCGTAAAGCTCGTTAATATCGAATTTTGGCGGTTTAACAGGGCTAAGCTCAGACTCTATGGTTTTTTGATTGTTCAGACGCGTAACCGCTTTGCGTGCCAGCTCTAGTGCATGCTCATCGCTTTGGGCCATATGATCGGCCACGCCAGATATCTTAGTGTGTACTTCTGCGCCGCCAAGCTCCTCTGCGGTGACCTCCTCTCCGGTGGCCGCTTTTACCAGCGGTGGACCTGCGAGGAAGATAGTGCCTTGCTCTTTAACGATAATCGACTCATCAGCCATGGCTGGCACATAAGCGCCGCCTGCGGTACAAAGACCCATCACTACCGCAATCTGCGGGATCCCTTTGGCTGACATCTGTGCTTGGTTATAGAAGATGCGCCCGAAATGATCTCTGTCTGGAAACACTTCATCTTGGCGTGGCAGGTTAGCGCCGCCTGAGTCAACAAGGTAGATACAGGGAAGGTGACAACGACTGGCAATATCCTGAGCTCGAAGATGTTTTTTTACTGTGACTGGATAGTAAGTACCGCCTTTGACGGTGGCATCATTGGCGATGATCATACATTCGACGCCGCTGACACGACCAACTCCAGCAATAATCCCCGCTGCTGGGACAACATCTTCGTAGAGTTCATAGGCTGCAAACTGTGACAGCTCGAGGAATGGGGAGCCGGGATCGAGTAACTTTTCTACACGTTGTCTCGGAAGTAGCTTTCCTCGTGATAGATGACGCTCGCGGGCAACATCACCGCCACCCTGTTCAATGACATTGAGTTTTTGTTGTAGATCATGGACTAAGTTAGCCATGTCATCATGTTTGGTCTTGAATTCATCACTGCGCGGGTTAATACGACTACTGAGTTGAGTCACGGTTTCAATCCTTTTGATGCTACTAAATAGATATTCATGTTCTTAGATTAGGCAGTTGAACTTAGAGAGTAGTGAACTAACTGCCTAATTTAGGATTATTTAGATTCGTTAAACAGCTCACGACCTATCAACATACGGCGGATCTCTGAGGTGCCTGCGCCAATTTCATAGAGCTTGGCATCACGTAGGAGTCGGCCTGTTGCATATTCGTTGACGTAACCGTTGCCGCCTAGAAGCTGAATCGCATCCAGTGCCATTTTAGTTGCTAGCTCAGCTGAATATAGGATGGCTCCTGCAGCATCTTTACGTGTGGTTTCGCCGCGATCGCAAGATTTTGCCACGTTGTAGATATAGGATTTAGCGGCATTCATGCCTGTGTACATATCGGCAAGTTTGCCCTGAACCAGTTGGAACTGGCCGATGGACTTACCAAACTGCTCACGCTCATGGATGTAAGGAACGACGATATCCATACAAGCGGTCATGATCCCTAGTGGGCCACCTGAGAGAACGACGCGCTCGTAATCTAGGCCACTCATTAACACTTTAACGCCGTTATTGAGTCCACCAAGAATATTCTCTTCAGGGACTTCACAATCTTCAAATACGAGTTCACAAGTATTGGATCCACGCATGCCCAGTTTGTCGAGCTTCTGCGCCGTGCTGAAACCTTTTGAATCACGGTCAACGATAAAAGCGGTAATGCCGTGGGCACCCTTATCCAGATCGGTTTTGGCGTAGATAACATAGGTGTTGGCATCTGGACCGTTGGTGATCCACATCTTATTACCATTAAGGATATAGCGGTCACCCTCTTTACGGGCATGGAGCTTCATGGAGACCACATCTGAACCTGCGTTAGGTTCACTCATGGCCAGTGCGCCAATATGCTCTCCACTAACAAGCTTTGGTAGATATTTTGCTTTTTGCTCGGCATTACCGTTGCGGTTTATTTGGTTAACACACAAGTTTGAGTGAGCACCGTAACTGAGCCCGATAGAGGCCGATGCACGGGAGATCTCTTCCATGGCAACGACGTGGGCTAGGTAGCCCATATCGGCTCCGCCATACTCTTCAGAAACGGTAACACCTAGTAGACCCATATCGCCAAGTACTGGCCATAGCTCGTTGGGGAAAGCGTTATCTCGGTCGGTTTTTTCAGCTATCGGGGCAATTTCATTGGCGGCGAAGCTTTGTACTGCATCGCGGAGCATATCGACATCTTCGCCCAGGCCAAAGTTGAGAGATGAGTAGAGTTGAGTCATTGCTTGTGTCCTATCAAATTGATTCAGAGATCGATTTTTATAATTATTTTTTATGGATGTTTTGCTTAATCGTTTATTTACTCGCTACTGTTCTCCAGCGCTGCTCGACACTGCTGCTCTGCGGAGTTGAGCTCCATGAGAACCACCTTGATGTCATCCATCTGCTGTTGCAGAGAAGTTTTCTTCTCCTCAACCAGTTCAAGCATAGTATGCAGCTGTGAAACACTGTTTTTATCGGCATCGTAAAGCTCAAATAAGCGACGGGTTTCTGCGAGCGAGAACCCAAGGCGTTTGCCACGCAGGATAAGCTTGAGACGTACTCTGTCTTTTAAGTTATAGATGCGAGTTTGACCACGACGCTTAGGCTTTAGCAGGCCCTGATCTTCATAGAAACGAATACTCCGAGTGGTAATATCAAACTCTTTGGAGAGGTCGCTAATTGAGTAAGTTGTTTGTGTGATCTGTTTATCACTCATTAAAAAAAACACCATAAAATTTAACTTTCCATGAACGATATATGAAGTTTACGTAAAGGTAAAGCTGAGGGCTTGGTTGAGAACCGATTTTATTCCGTTCTCTATGAGGTTTTTGGCAAGTAAGTTTTCCAGTTAATGCTCTTTGCTTAAGTTCTATCTAGCTCTAATCCCAAGGTCTAATGGGAATGCACACTCTGTGAGCATAATGTGAGTAGCTGACAAGATTATGTTCTGGGGAGAGGGTAATGAAAAGCGGGAATTATCAACTGCATCAACAGATGCACCAAGCTTCGGTGTCACAGCCTGAGCAGTTTTGGGCCGATGCTGCACAGGCACTAACTTGGGATAAGCCTTGGGATAGAGTGCTCGATGAGAGCAATATGCCGCTTTATACTTGGTTTGCAGGTGGTGAGCTCAACACTTGCTACAACGCAGTGGACAGGCATGTTGAGGCGGGACGTGGGGAGCAAGTGGCGATTCAATATGTTAGCCCTGTCACTGAGACTGAGTATGGCATTACCTACAATGAACTTCAGGCTCAGGTGAGTAGACTTGCGGGTTACATGGACTCTATCGGGGTGAAAAAGGGCGATAGAGTGATCATCTATATGCCTATGGTGCCTGAAACCGCCTATGCCATGCTGGCCTGTGCGCGTATTGGCGCTATTCATTCTGTGGTGTTTGGCGGTTTCGCTGGCAATGAACTGGCCAGTCGAATCGATGATGCCAAACCTAAGCTTATCTTATCTGCCTCTTGCGGTATCGAGCCATCAGGTGTTGTAGCCTATAAGCCGCTGCTAGATGATGCTATTGCTCTGTCGAGTCACAAAGTGGAGCAGTGCATCATTCTTAATCGCAGTCAGCTTCAGGCTGAGTTGACCCCAAACCGTGATGTGGACTGGCAGAGCGCAGTGGCTGATGCGCCAGATATAGGCTGCTTGAGTGTTGCCGCAACCGATCCTCTCTATATCCTTTATACCTCAGGAACAACTGGTCAACCAAAAGGGGTGGTGCGTGATAATGGTGGCCACGGTGTCGCGCTGGCTTGGTCGATGCAGCATATTTATGGCATTAATGCAGGTGATGCTTTTTGGGCGGCGTCCGATGTTGGCTGGGTTGTTGGTCACTCCTATATTGTGTATGGGCCTTTACTTGTGGGGGCAACGACCTTGATGTTTGAGGGCAAGCCGGTTGGCACGCCAGATCCGGGGATTTTCTGGCGCACTATTGCAAAGTATCAAGTGAAGAGCTTTTTTACTGCGCCCACGGCGATACGAGCGATAAAGCGTGATGACCCCGATGGCGACTTTTTGAAGGATGTCGATCTCACTTGCCTTAAAACTCTTTTCCTAGCTGGAGAGCGCTGCGATCCTGACACTCTGCATTGGGCGGAGGAGCGACTTAACAAGCCCGTTATCGATCACTGGTGGCAAACAGAAACGGGCTGGCCCGTAGCGGCAAACTTGATGGGAACAGCCCCTGTAGAGGTAAAAGCGGGATCTCCAGCTTTGCCTGTACCTGGTTATCAGGTGGAAGTGGTCGATGAGATGGGCGATAGGGTAGCGGCTAACACCTCGGGCAACGTGGTGATTAAGCTGCCATTGCCGCCAGGAACTTTGACGACCCTATGGCGAAATGAGCAGAGGTACCTAGAGAGTTATCTTTCGATGTACCCAGGTTATTATCTCTCCGGTGATGCTGGCTATATGGATGACGACGGTTATCTCTATATCATGAGCCGGATTGATGACATCATCAATGTGGCCGGGCACCGCCTATCAACTGGGCGTTTTGAGGAGGTATTGTGTCAGCATGATGCGGTGGCAGAAGTAGCCGTGATTGGTGTGGAGGATAAACTCAAAGGTCAGGTTCCTCTAGGTTTAGTGGTGCTGAAAAAAGGGGTCACGTTAAGCGATGAAGCCCTTTATAAGGAGTTGATAAGTTTAGTGCGTGAGCATATTGGGCCGGTTGCCTCATTTAGGTTAGTGAGTGCGGTGCAAAAACTACCTAAAACCCGCTCCGGTAAGATTCTGCGGGGGACCATGCGCAAAATTGCCGATAACCAAGAGTATAAAGTCCCTGCGACGATAGAAGATCCTCAAACCTTAGAGCTGGTTCGTAACGCGTTAACCCGTATGGGTTATGCCGATGCCCTGCTAGTCAAATAACAGCTGGATTATCCGGGGCATAACAGTCAGCCCCGGAGATCTCTTATTGTTAACTTTACAGGTTAACAAGTGCTATTTTGTAAACTAATCTGGCAAATCCTAGTAATTAACTTACCAAAGTATGTATAATCCCGCACAAATAATACCTCTCGTCTATGCTCCAATGTAGGGCTCTCTATGATAAAGAGAAGGCTAATATAACCTAACTCGCTAAGAGTTAGCTTGGTTAACTCGCCAATAATAGACAGGGTATGTCATCTTCTGTTACCTGCGGAAAAGATATCAATGGAAAACCACACCAAATTATATGATGTTGGCGTCATCGGCCTAGGCGTCATGGGCAAAAACCTCGCTTTAAATATTGCCGATAATCGATACAGTGTCGCTGCTTTTGATTTAGATAGCGTAAAGGTTGAGGGCGTGCTCGCACAGGAGAAAGCCGACCGAGCAAATAGCAAACAAACCGAGCAGTCACTGCGGGTGCATGGCTGTAATAATCTTTCTGAAATGTTATCTAGCCTCGAGAAACCTCGAGTGATTGTGCTTTCTGTTCCTGCTGGAGCGCCTGTGGATGGCGTATGCAGCAGCTTAATCGAAGCTGGCATTGAGCTTGACGATATCGTTATCGACACTGGCAACAGCCTATGGACAGATACCTTAGATCGCGAAGGTCGTTATGCAGATAACTTCACCTTTTTCAGCTCTGCAGTGTCAGGCGGTGAGATGGGCGCGCGTTTCGGGCCATCTTTGATGCCAAGCGGCAATAAAAAGGCGTGGGATAGAATCAAACCTATCTGGGAAGCGATAGCGGCCAAAGTTGATGCCAAAACTGGGCTGCCGATTGAGCGTCAAGAGCCAGGTAACCCTGTCACTGAAGGTGAGCCTTGTACCACCTATATTGGCCCAGCAGGTGCTGGTCATTACGTTAAAATGGTTCATAACGGTATCGAATATGCCGATATGCAACTTATCTGCGAAGCTTACCAACTCTTGAGCGATGGTTTTGGTATGTCCGCCGATGAGATAGCAAACTTATTTGAGCGCTGGAATCAAGGTAGTCTAAACAGCTACTTAATGGAGATAAGCGCCGAGGTACTCAAGCAAGCCGATCCGCTTTCAGGCAAGCCATTAGTTGAGATGATTTTGGATAAAGCTGGTCAAAAAGGCACTGGACTTTGGACTGCGGTGAGCAGTTTACAGATAGGCTGCCCTGCCCCAACCATTGCTGAAGCGGTTTATGCCCGCGCCGTGAGCACTCAAAAATCTCAACGAGTCCAACTGAGTCAACTACTCAGCGGGCCGCAAGCGGTTAAGCCAAGTGATGAGGAGCGTGAAGCATTTATTGAGCAACTAGAAAGTGCACTCTATTGCGCCAAAGTTGCCAGCTATGCTCAAGGTTTCCAGTTGATGGCGATGAACGCTAAAGAGCGCAACTGGACACTCGAGTTCGCCGAAATTGCTAAGATTTGGCGCGCAGGTTGTATTATCCGCGCCACTTTCCTGCAATCGATCACGCAAGCTTATCAGTCTGCTGAGCGCTCAGGCGTTGAGCTTGAAAACTTGTTGATGGCAGAGACCTTCAGCCAAGCATTATCAACAAAGCAGCTTGATTGGCGCAAAGCAGTATCTACTGCGGTACTCAAAGGAATTCCTGCTCCCTGTATCAGCTCCGCTTTGGCCTACTATGACAGCTACCGCTGTGAGACTCTGCCGGCAAACTTGCTACAAGGTCAGCGTGATTATTTTGGTGCTCACACCTTTGAACGTACCGATAAGCCAGCAGGTGAGAAGTATCACCTAAACTGGAGCAGTGTAAAACGAGAGCTAGATAAAGTTTGATGTGTGTAGATTGGTATATAAACGCCGAGCATTAATGTTCGGCTTTTTTTTATACCTATTTTTCACCAAATAGGTGCTCTTCACCACTATCAAGCCAGAGGGAGTATTTGGTCATGGCTTTTGAGAAAAGTGGGCTGTCCAGATGGGTCTTTAACCAGTGTTGCAGCTTAGGGTAGGGAGCGGCTAGGTACTTGTGGCGATCGGCTCGGGCAAACTGACGCACAAAAGGAAGTAGCGCGTAGTCTGCCAAGCTGAGCGTATCGCCCATGATGAATTGATGCTGGTTTAGCTTTAGCTCCAGTTGCTTGATAAATACTTCGCATTGAGCTCTATCATATGCTTCTGAGTCTTTGTGATACCGCTTGGCACTTTTGTACTGCTCTAACAATGGCTTAAATACTTTGTCATTGTAGTCAATGAGATCGAGCATTTGAGGCAGAGCCTGGGGTGTTTGAGGGTGGAGCAGATTATAAGGGTCATCTTTGTTAAGTGCCCAGAGCATAATATCTAGGCTCTCATCAATCACTTCAGTAGTATTGCTATCTTCAACAATCAGCACAGGAACCGTTCCCTTAGGTGAGATCTCTAGCATGGCCTGAGGTTTGTTTTTCATCACTATGGCCCGCAGCAATACCGGCTGATTTGCCAGTAACAGCCCCATTCTTGCGCGTATGGCGTAGGGGCAGTGTTGAAGTGAGTAGAGTATGGGAAGCGGCATAGATGCTCTCGTAGGTTATTTGTTTTTAGTAGAGATAAAGCCTTATAAGATCGAGTATGTTAGCTTTATCTCTATTCTACTTATCGATTACCACTTTTGCTGATCACAATCCTTGTTGGTATTGGGCGTTGGTTGAGAGTGTCACCATAGTATTTAGCTGTGAAACCGCATCTTCATCACCCTTAAGTAGGTTCTCGAAATGCTCAATTAACTGGATCTTGTCTAGCTTAGCTTTAGAGCCAGAACCGATATCGGTCAGATCGATAAAGAACTCATCAAAGAGATCTGAGAAATCCTTAATGGCATCAAGGTTGAGGAACTGCTCATCATTATAGATGCTTGGGTAACCGCCTTTTTGTTTATCAACGGCAAAGGAGATCCCTTTGACGTTCGTAATCGTGGTGGCTTTTTCACATTTAAGCATACAGCCATCCTCAATGCTTGGCTTATTACAACCAACGGTTTGCTGGAAGAAGCACTGTCTGCTGGTCATCATCAATATGGGGTGATAGATGCTGTAGAGCAGTTTAAATCCGGCTGGACGTTTGATATTGCGGATCTGCATCCGGTTTATCTCGTTGGAGATAAACGCACCGGAACAGTTTAACTCCTCCTGCATCGTTAGTAGAGCATAGGAGTTAGTGGTATTGAGAAAAGGCCCTGCTATCCAGTCAATGCCCATCTCAAAGGCTTTGTAGGCGACACCTGTGTTGTTGCTGACGATACGTTTAGGCTTGACCTGCTCAAGGATCCGCACCGCTTCGATGTAATCCTTGCCGATAAGTACAGCTGGAAACCATGGGATGAATCTTGGGTTGCGTTGTAGCAGTTCGATATATTTATTACAGCCCTTTTTAAAGCTCTCAGGCAGTTTAAAGTAGATATCAGCCTTAGTAACATCACACAGGTGAGCATCTTTTTCATCACAGATAAGCAGAGACAGCTTAGGTGAAGCTTCTATTTTCTCTGCTTGAATAAGTTTAGGTGGCTCGACAGGGGCAATGACTTCAACTGAGTCATTGAGTAAAAATGCCAATCTATTTTTAAGGGCGGTTAGCTCCTTAAAGGGAATACTTAAATTCTCTGCTAGCTGATCAAAATCATAGGCTTGGATAATATAGTTTGAATCGTTAAAGCTTCTAAAGCGCTTCTCTAGCACATCGGCATAAAGTGGCTTGTCTGACTTTCGCAGCTTAGTGTCAGAGTTTAGGGTAAATTCATTAAACTCTGTGTCCTCTGTCAGCTGATTTGATTTCGCTGTCACACCGGCCTTGATGGTTAACGGCGTGCCTTCTGTCCCAGAAAAGTTCAGGGTTAATGAGATCTTGTCGATATTGAGATGTTGTATCTTCTGCTCAAGGGAGGCGCCTAACTCATTCTTGTCGGCTCTTAGCCCCCGTCTAACCTCTTGGATCTGTACCACTGATATCGCATTTTTCTGCTCGATGGCGTGGTTAACACTGTTATCGCGAGGGTTGTCTATAAACATCCCTTTGGTCAGGTTTCCTTTGAGGAAGGAGTTGGTAAAGTCGCGATTGAATACCTTATAAAGGTTTGAGTCATCATCGAGAAGCTTACCTGTTTCGACAAACTGATTTATCTGTTTACGCCAGCTATCAACAACGGTATAGACATAATGAGCGCCTTTAATGCGTCCCTCAATCTTAAGAGAATCAACTTGAGCTTCAACTAACTCTGGCAGGTCGAAATAGGCTGAGTTGTCTTTTAAATTCAGCGGGTATTTATTGCCTGCAGCTGTCTCTTCGTACTCATCGCGACAAGCCTGACTGCAGCGGCCACGGTTACCTGAATTTCCAACACTGACTGAACTGGAGTAACACTGGCCGGAGAAAGCGATACAGAGCGAGCCATGGACAAATACTTCGGTGAGCATATCGTGCTGGTGGGCAAGTGCTGTTAATGATGCTATCTCGGGTAAATTGAGTTCACGTGATAGATTAACTCGAGAGGCACCTATCTTATTTAGAAATAGGATTTGACCTTCATTATGGGTGGTTAGTTGAGTCGATGCGTGGATATCCAGTGTCGGGAAATGTTTTTTGACGAGGTTAAATAGGCCTAAGTCTTGAACGATTATGCCATCTAAGCTGGTATTAACTAACTGATTGAGCAGCTTAAAGAGTGCCGGCAGCTCCTGCTCTAATATCACCACATTAATCGTAAGAAACACTTCACAGTCAAACTGATGGGCAAGTCTGAGGATGCCGCAGAGATCATCAAATGAGAGGTTTGCAGCGCGGTTACGGGCATTAAAGGTATCTAACCCACAATAGACTGCGTTTGCACCGGCAACAATGGCGGCCTTAATTGCTTCAACATCGCCGCCGGGCGCTAACAACTCAATTTTTCTACTCATCTCAGACTAACTCACTCTTTCGTTCGGTAACATTTTTTGAGGGGGGATCTTACCTGCATCTATGATTCATTGCCATTTATTAGGCATAGGTCAAATAAAAGCCCAAAGTCTAAGAGTACACTTGCGCGTCGAATTTTTGCGCTTAGGCGCTCTATACCGATTGTATTTGTATTGAACCTTAATCGAGGAAAGAGATGAAACGTCGTATCAGTGGGTTTACCTTAATTGAGTTAGTGGTCGTGATTATCATCTTAGGGCTCTTGGCAGTTGTGGCGCTGCCAAAGTTTATCGACCTACAGGGGGATGCTAGAAGAGCGGCAATGGATGGACAGTTTGCAGCATTTGAAAACGCGGTAAAGCTATATCACAGTGGTTGGTTAGCCGAGGGAAATACTGGCGCAATAGACAAGTTGGCAAGCTTTGGTGAGGGCAATGTTGCATCTAGCCCAGCAGGTTACCCTTACTCAACATCGGGGATAAATGATGGCACAAATGGCAAAACATTCGAAGCTTGTGAAGAGTTGTGGCATGGTATTACTAACACAGATTTTACCATTGCCCATGTTACCGATGATGAGTTGATGACCGCAGATGTGGATATTGCTTACACCTATGGTACAGACAGGTGCATCTATCGCGATCTCTATTTTATTCAGCGCGGTGAGACGACTCAAGTGATGGACTATACCTTCACAACAGGTGAGGTGGTGGTTAAGCCTGCTTTCTATAATGCCGATGGTACAGTTCAGTAACCTCTAGTGGCACTTGACCTCATGGGGTTGCAAATCTAGTCTAAATAGATGAATTAGGTTTGTTTGAGGATCTCATATGGCTACGGATAACTTAGTTTCACAACATTACACCCATGGTGAGCTCCTCAGCGCAATTCAAGCTGCGTTGAGTAAGCAGGGTAATAGCATTGATAAGCTCACTTTAGCGGATATTGCTCCCGTCGATGAGTTCCACATTGGTGGTCGATTGGCCACCGAACATCTTCTGTCTCAAGTTAACTTCTCTGCAGAGCAAGATATTCTTGATGTGGGCTGTGGTTTAGGTGGCGCGGCTCGTTTTATCGCTAATCACTTTAACAACCGAGTCTGCGGGATCGATCTGACCGCCGAGTATATTGAAACCGGAAATGTACTGTCTCAATGGGTTGGGCTCGATGAACGTGTCAGCTTATATCAAGGCAGCGCTCTCTCTATGCCCTTTGAAGATAGTCAATTTCATGGTGCCACCCAATTTCATGTTGGCATGAATATTAAGGATAAACAGACCCTATTTCGTGAAATCTATCGAGTGCTTAAGCCTGGAAGTACGTTTGCTCTGTATGACATCATGAGAATGGAGAGCGGCGCTTTAGCTTATCCTGTCCCTTGGGCGACAGAGGCCAGTTACAGCCATTTAAGTACTTTAGATGAATATCAAGCTGCATTGATTCAGGCTGGATTTATTGTGGGAGATATTAATGAAAGGCGTGAATTTGGACTCGAATTTTTCAGCAAGATGAAGGAGCGTAATCAGGCCCAAGGAGGCCCACCTCCACTGGGGTTACACACTTTAATGGGGGCTCATACAGCAGTGAAGGTAGACAATATGCTCAAGAATATTCGTGGCGGATATATTGCTCCTGTTGAATTAATGGCTTATAAAAGCACAGATTAAAGAGGAAATTGTGTGTTGTAGCGAATAAATTAAGAATAATAAGAGGGTGAGATGAAAGAGATTGTCAGAATTAATCATGTGGGGTTGAGAGTAAAGAGCTTAGCCATTTCACGAGCATTTTATGAAAAACTAGGTTTTGAGTTTATTGAGGGGCCGATTGGACCTGAACCCGTTGCAGTGATGGAACACCCTTGTGGGATCAATATTAACTTTATTCTTAATGGCTCTGAAGATGAGGTGCTTAATGTGTTGATGGATGTGCCAAACAAGCATACTGGCTTCACCCATATTGCACTTGAGATAAATGATATTAAAGCCGTGCAGGAAAAACTAGCTGAACTGGAGTTCCCAGTTACCGAAGGGCCTATCACTGTTCCAAGTGGCGCCATGTTTCTCTTTATCAGAGATCCAGATGACAATGTGATTGAGTTCCACTTACCAGCTAAACTCGCTAACTAGTATTTTCTGTTTAGCGCTTTGAATTAAACCAGTCAATGAGGGTGCGATAACCCAGCACCAGTAGGTGCAGGGAGAGCAAACCGGTAAAAGCAGTGCAAAAAAACAGTAGGGCGATTGAGTTTATCTGTTTGGGAGCATCGGAGTAAAAGTACCACCACAGTGGCCAGCTGATAAGTGATAGTAAGGTTAACTGCCACATGCAGCTTTTACATCTGCCTATCTTTTGTTGAAACAGTGAGCTATTACAGTTTTTACAGGTCATAATCTCTCTGTAGATCTAAATGGAGCATCAAGTCTATGGTGCTCCAATCTCAAGCTTATCTTTTTAGCTTAAACCAATACCAAGCCAGCGTTAAACAAATACTAAGCCAATACTAAAAAGTGCGCTGAATATCATGGTCAGCTTAGCTGTTCTTCCCAGTAGCGGGTTGAGTTCAGCTCCAGAGGTCTGACTAAAGTCTGTGTTAAGTTTACGGGCGATGATAAGCGACAGTCCCGCTAGTAAAACCGGCAACCCTGGAAGGAACCCAAGAAAGAACCCCGCGATGATAAGTGCAAAAGGCAGGTAGACAAAAGCTTGATAAAGCACTCTTGCTTGGCCTAAACCGAGACGAACAGCCAATGTCTGTTTGCCTGCTTTAGTGTCTGTGACCATGTCCCGGGTATTATTGACCAACATGATGGCAGCATTAAGAGAGCCGATCGCCGCTCCTAAAATCCAAGCTTGAACGCTGGTCTCTCCCGCTTGTAGATAATAACTTCCTACCACTGCCACTAAGCCAAAGAAAACAAACGCAGCAAGCTCACCCAGTCCGTGAGAGGCTAATGGATAGGGACCACCGCTATAACATAGAGCGCCTAAGATAGCGGCAGCAGCCAGTACGGCAATAGGCCAGCCACCATGCCAAATAAGGTAGGAGCCAACCAAAAGTGCAAGTAGTAGGCATAGAGACATAGCATTACGCACTTTTGTGGGGGAGAGGAGTCCGCTTTGGGTCACACGAACTGGGCCTAATCGCTCCTCAGTATCGACGCCACTCTTAAAGTCAAAGTAGTCGTTGGCCAAGTTAACGGCTATCTGCAGCAATACAGCACATAGCATAGAGACACAGGCGATGAGGGGGCTAAATTGGGTTAACTGCAGCGCTAATATGTTGCCCACTAAGAGCGGACCAATTGCCGCTGGCAAGGTGCGAGGCCTTATGGCCAGTATCCAAGGGTTCATTTAATTAATCGATTTAATAGGTTGAGATGAGCCTAGCTGTAATTAGTTACTAGGCAATATAATACCAATCAGTATAAGAAGTTGATCTACTCAGAGTGTTTTTTGGCAACCTAATTCAAGGCGAATGGATGACATAATGGTTGTTCCCTTATGAGCTCATTCAACGCAGAAGTAGGCAGCCAAAAACACTCCTTACAGGCGAGTTTTAGCGGTGCTGATGCTGTGTTAACGAGCTTAACCGTAGAATAACTATGCTTTTCACTCGTTGCCTTGCCTCAGGACCACTAAATTCTCGCTGAGCGATCAAATCTTTATACTGATTGGTATAAGCCACACATTATACCTTTTCAATAGACCTAAGTCATGTTGGCTATATTGTTGAAATTGTGCGCGGTTTTGTTATCTCGCTCAAAGAAAATTTTATTGGCCTATGGTCTTATACCCAAACAACTTCAAGGTGCAGGATTCAGTATTTTGAGGTCGCTTGGGTATATGATGGTTAGTCGATTTGCTGGGCTGAGTCTGTTCTCAACAGAGCTCTGGGTTAGGTATTGAACTATTCAATGAGGAAAGGTATCGATGCGTTTTGATGATCAGGTTGCCGTTATTACAGGGGCTGGAACAGGTTTAGGGAGAGCTTATGCACTTGCCTTAGCCGAGAGAGGCGCTAAAGTTGCGCTCATTGATACCTCTGTTTCGATAAGTGAAAAACGAGGCAGAATCGATTCTCCCAACCTTATCTTCTGCCATAAGGCTATTGAAGAGTTAGGGGCAACGGCTTGCATGTTCCAGCTTGATGTGAGGGACAATCAAGGGGTGAAACGTGTTATTGATGAAATTGTCGAGCTGTGGGGCCATATCGATATTTTGGTCAATAATGCTGGCGTACATCGCTCCTGCACCTTTGATAGCCTAACCGTTGAGATGTGGCAGGAGCAGTTAGATGTCGATCTCAACGGTAGTTTCTACATGACCAAAGCGGTGTGGAGCCAAATGAAACACCAAGGTTACGGCAGAGTAATGATGAGCTGTGGTGCCAGCGCACTCTACGGTGACATGTATGAAACCTCATACAGTGCAAGTAAGATGGCTTTGATAGGCCTAGTTAATAGCCTGCATATGGAGGGCGCGGAACATGATATTAAGGTCAATAGCCTAACGCCCCATGCGTTGACCTCAATGACAAAGGATAGGTTAGCATCATCGGTTAAGCCCCTGTTTTCCACCTCATCGATAACTGCTGCAATGCTGTTTCTCTGTAGCCCAGGGGCTCCCTCTGGCCAACATCTATTAACTGCTGCGGGCAGTGTTAGTCATGGGCAGTTTACTGAGTTTAAGCCTATGTATCTTGATTCTGACTCCTGTAAGCCTGAGGTGTTGATCTCTGGTTGGGAGCAGCTTCATCACGCTCAGCCTGTTAATCTGCATAATAGCGGTGAAGCTCAGGTATTAGCTTGGGCAAGGCGAGGGGCGTCTGAACACCATATTAGTATTGAATAGTTATACCTTTTACTCATAGGATTTGAACCAAAACCTCACCCGTAAAATCCTAGCTTAAACCAGGTTATCTGAGTTAAGCTAGTGGGTCGATGAATTGGGGATTTAGAGGTCGAATGAGTCAAGTATTGGATGATCTGCTCGCGTTACTCTCATTGGAGCAGATAGAGGTTGGTTTATTTCGTGGTCAAAGCCAAGACTTGGGCTTTGGTCATGTTTTTGGCGGGCAAGTGATGGGCCAAGCCTTAAGTGCAGCGAAACAGACGGTGGCGCCCACACGTCAGGTCCACTCCTTTCACTCCTACTTTTTACGTGCTGGCGATGAGAAGCAGCCTATCGTCTATGATGTTGAGATCATGCGAGACGGTGGCAGTTTCAGCGCAAGACGAGTCAAGGCCATTCAAAAAGGCCGCCCTATCTTCTATATGACCTGTTCATTTCAGGAGCATGAAGAGGGGTTTGAGCATCAAGCATTGATGCCAGATGTGCCCGGTCCTGATGGGTTGCTGAACCAGCAAGAGTTGGCGATGACCTTAAGGGATAAAGTGCCGACTAAGATGTTGGACAAGTTTATGGCGGACTCGCCGATAGAGATGCGCTTAGTCGATCCACAAAATCCATTTAACCCTAAAGCTAGGGAAGCGAAACGACATATCTGGATCCGCGCTAATGGCTGTGTACCTAGTGAGCATTCGGTAAATGAGTACCTGCTGGCCTATGCATCAGATTTTAACTTCCTAGTGACGGCTGCTCAGCCCCATGGGGTTTCATTTTTAACTCCAGGAATGCGAATGGCGACCATAGATCATGCGATGTGGTTTCATCGCCCATTGGATCTTAATGATTGGTTACTCTATAGCAATGAGAGTCCTAATGCTGGTGGCGGCAGAGGGTTTGTTAAGGGGCAGTTCTTTAACCGACAAGGCCAGTTAGTTGCCTCGGCGACTCAAGAAGGCTTGATCAGAATGAAGAGTGATAACTAGGTTAGAAGTGAAGCATTGAAGTAAGTGAAAAGGATTGTGAAATGATTAAATTGATGAAAAGCGCGGTACTGATCTGTTGCCTATTTTTAACTGCGTGTGTCACGGTGCAGGAGGAGCAGCCTGTGATCGTTAACGGCGCCGCCGGTTATCTTGAGAGAATTAATCTGCCTCAAGGTAGCTCTATTACCATTGCGATTATCGACCTTGACACGCCCGGTGCCATCATGGCGCAAAAGAGCTTTGATATTGCTAGAGCGCCCGTTCCCTTTAAGTTTATTCTTCCAGCTGACACGGTCAAAGGTGATGTGAACTATGGTGTGGTGGCGATGATCCAATATCAGGGGCAGGTGATTTTTCAAACCTATGACCGCTTCCCCGTGATCAATAACGATAAGTTCACCACCGAGGTCTTGATGAAAGCGGTACCCGCAAGATAAAGTAATAAAAGGGAGCGTTAGCTCCTTTTTTGTTTTAAGGAGTTGGTGTGAGTCAAGCTAGAGAAAATGAACAAGACTTATTTAGCCATGAGTTAACGCTCCTTGATTGGATAGTGAAAGATCCCATTAGAATGCGCGCACTCACTTTAGTTAGAGACTTAAACCTGCCCCAAGGGATGATCGCTGCTGGATTTGTTAGAAACTTGGTGTGGGATAGGCTGCACGGTTATGAGCAGGGGCGAGCGCTAACCGATATTGATGTTATCTACTTCGAGCCTGATGATATCTCTGAAGAGACAGATAAAGCCTATGAGATGAAGCTTAAGGCACTTGCTCCTGAGCTGCCTTGGTCAGTTAAGAATCAAGCGAGAATGCACATCCGTAATGGTGATCCCTCTTATCGCTCCTCTCTGGATGCCATGAGTTACTGGCCTGAGCAGGAGACGGCAGTCGGCGTCTATCTGCAAGATGAGTTAATACTGGTTTCAGCCTTTGGTTTCGACTCCCTATTCTTACTTAAGTTGACCCCTAACCCCAAGCGTGATTTTGAGTTGTTTGAGGCTCGAGTAGCACAGAAGGCATGGTTAACTTACTACCCTAAATTGGAGATCTGTTGACCACAAAAGGCTTTCCTTAATGAACTCTCCTAATGAGCCACTGACTAAACTCTTCTTCATAACCTTCTTTTAATAAACCTTTATCAGCAAGCCTCTTTCAATAAGCTCCCTGTACTTCATGTTACTAAAAAGTTAACTCAGCTTTTTTGGCTATTGATGATGACGATTTGGCAAAATATTGAAAATTATGATGTCGCTCACTAAAAACAAAGTGATATCTAACATGCATCTTTTGAAAATGTGAGCTCGATCAAGTATGGGTATCTATAAATAGGTAGTGAGTGCATTTGTTGATTTGGATCAATAAATTACCGCCAGCTATCTGGCAGGATGCACGCAATTGTAAGGAATTTGATAATAATAACGACATTTCGTGTTGTATTGATGGAGTAGTATGATGAAAAAAAATATCGTTTCTGGTTTAGTTGCTGCCGCCCTACTTTCTGCTGGTTTTGCCTCTTCTGTTGCCGCTCATCAAGCGGGTGACATTATCGTTCGTGCTGGTGCGGTTGTGGTTGCACCTAATGAGTCGAGCGATGATGTTGCTGGATTTGGCGAATTTGAGGTGAGTAACAACACTCAGCTAGGTCTGAATTTTGGTTATATGCTAACTGATAACATAGGTATCGAACTGTTGGCTGCGACACCGTTTAGTCACGATGTTTCTCTAAATATTGGTGGCGTGTCAACTAAGATAGCTGAAACTAAGCAACTGCCACCAACCTTAGTTGTACAATACTATTTCGGTTCTGCTGACTCTAAGCTACGTCCCTATATTGGTGCTGGTGTTAACTTCACCAACTTCTTCGACAACGAGTTTACCAATGACCTTGACGGTGCGTTAACGGATTTAAGCCTGTCTAACTCATGGGGCCTTGCTGCTCAAGTGGGTATCGATTACCAAGTCAATAAGAACTGGCTTGTCAACGCATCGGTTTGGTATGCACAGATTGATACTGACGTGAAATTTAACTTAGGTGATGCACCGGTAACGATTCAAACTGATATCGACCCATGGGTTTACATGGTGAGTGTTGGTTACACTTTCTAAATCAAGTGTCACTGATATTACTGGTATAGATTTTACTAAAAAAGGAGCTTATCGCTCCTTTTTTACTTTGCTTTTTTCGAAACTCGAAACTCGAAACTATTTTTTCCCTTGTGCTTTGGCAGCCTTACGCTCAGCTTTAGTCCGCCAGTGGCGAGTGTTATAGACAAACTCAGGTAGTAACTTGGTGAGCCAAGCGACCAAACGCCAACGCTTAGTCACGTAAACCTTACGCTTTCCCGCTTTCATCGCCTTAATTATCTGGCTTGCGACCTCATTTGGTGGCGATAACCATAACCTGTTTTGTTGCATGGCAGCTTTATCGAGCAAGCCTAGCTGAAGATCTGTGATTGTGATGGGTAGCTTCAATCTTTGGGCATGCATGCTCAAACCTTCGAGGTAGTTAGTCGCGAATGCTTTAGAAGCATGGTAAGCGACACTCGGTCCACCACGTAAGCCAGCTATGGAGTTAATGGCGGCAAGTTGGCCATAACCTTGGGTTTTAAATAAACGAAAGCTAGTGTTGCAGATAGCGGCAAAACCCTGAACATTCACTGTGATGATATCTTGTTCCGGCAACCAGGGAAGCTCGGAGCTGTAGCTGTTAAGTCCAGTATTGACTAAAACCAGATGAGCGCCACCGACAGCCTGCCACGCATTCTCTATGGTGGAGATTATAGAGGCTGGCTCAGAGATGTTGAGTGGAAAAACCTGCACTGGACTAGGTAGGTTTTCGGTAAAGTCCTTAAGTGAGTCAGGATCTTGCGCAAGCAGGGCTAGTTCAACACCTTGTTCTGAGAGTTGTTTTATGATTTCACGACTCAGAAGTGAGCTTGCGCCCACGATAATGGCTGTGGCTTGTGTCATTAGGCTATTCGACTTGTAAAGGGTAGCTTATGATAGGGAGATATCTTAATAAGGACAAGCTGCAAGGGCTGGAAGTGTGGAGTAAGCTTAGGCTTTCGTCTTGAACGAAAAACTGAAGTAACATTTTTGTTGAATTTTAACTATGGACATATAGACATCCAGAAGTCTTGATGTATGATGGGGAGTGTAGCGTATGAAAAAGTGGCTTAAGTCGGTTTCATCTATTGCGCCAGGAGTGCGATTGATGATGTTAGGGATTATCTCTGCTGGAGTGCTATCTGGGTGTGCAACACCTAATGCCGGTGTTGAGATCCAGGGAGAGATTTGGTTTAAAGAGCGAATAGCGCTCCCCCAAGAAGCTGTGCTAACGGTGCAGATTAAAGATGTATCTCTGATGGATGCTCCTGCCGTTGTGATTGCTGAAATAGAGCGAGACAATGTCACGACACCCGCGCCATTTCAGTTTGTGATCAATCGCGACCAGTTTGAACAAGGTCATACCTATGCTGTCGGTGCTAATATCAGCCTAAATGGCAAATTGATGTTCATCAACACGCAAGCTTATCAGATAGATTTAGGGTCGAGTGAGCCCATGTCAGTACTAGTTCAGAAAGTCGGCCATTAGTGGATACTCATAGGCGCTGAACTTGTAATTGGGTTGAGGGGCTGATTCGACAGAGTTTAACGAATTTAAGAGGCGCAGTATGCCAGTTAAAATTCCCGACGATCTGCCGGCGGCAGAGATCTTAGAGTCTGAAAATATTTTTGTGATGTCTGAAACTCGGGCAGCCAATCAAGATATTCGTCCTATGAAGGTGCTTATCTTGAACTTGATGCCGAATAAGATTGAGACAGAAACTCAGTTATTGAGATTATTGGGAAACACGCCGCTTCAGGTGGATGTTGATCTGCTTAGGATCCATGACAAGGAGTCGAAGCACACCTCCATTGATCATATGAATAACTTCTATCGTGATTTTGAAGCGGTGAGGCAGAAAAATTATGATGGCTTGATCATTACTGGCGCACCTTTAGGTCAGATTGAGTTTGAAGAGGTGAGCTACTGGGATCATATTCGAGAGATCATCGATTGGTCACAGCAACATGTCACCTCTGTCTTGTTTCTGTGTTGGGCCGCTCATGCTGCGCTGTTTCACCTTTACGGTTTAAACCGTAACTTACTTGAGCAGAAACGCTCGGGGGTTTTTGTTCATCGCCGCACCACTCAGCATTTTCCTCTGCTTAGGGGGTTTGATGATGAGTTTTTAGCGCCACACTCTCGCTTTGCCGAGATGAGTCTTGAGCAGCTTAAAGCGCATCCTGAACTCCAAGTGCTCACAGAGTCCGATACCGCAGGGGCATACATGGTGCTGAGCCGTAATAACCGTAATCTGTTTGTGATGGGCCACCCTGAATATCAAAAATCAACACTAAAAGATGAGTATCACAGAGATCTGGAGCAGGGACTCAACCCTGATGTGCCACAAAACTACTTTAGAGATGATAACCCTGAGAAGGAGCCTGTAGCACGCTGGCATGGCCACGGCAGCTTATTGGTCAGTAACTGGCTCAACTATTACGTTTACCAGTTAACCCCCTATAACCTGGATGACATGAGTGGCATCACTCCCTGGGAGAATAAACGTTAAGTTGAGTGTTCAATTTAAATCATCTTTTTTCACTTTGTAAGTGATTCAGTGAGTTTATTTGTGTTTTTTATCAGCCTTCTTTGGAAGGCTGATTACAGGTTACTTAAGGATGATAAACTATCAAGAAAAGGTAACTTGCTAAGGTATCTGTTAATTAGTGGGCATTTGATAGCCGTTTTTGTATTCATAGCACCAATAGTTATTGGCCGATAATAACCATTAACTCATTAAGTATAGGCTGCGCGTAGTCGCATCCTGCTTTAACTATATGGCCAACGTTGAAGAAGCTCGAGTAGTTCCTTTCATTTAGTTTAATATCAAAAAACAATCGAGCTTATCCACTTTTAATTGTTTAAGCTCTGCTCCTTGCCCAAGGTCGAGTGCAGTGATGAGAGTTAATCCACTGCTAGCTTAACTCGGTTTAGCGTCACTTTACTTTACTTTACTTTACTTAACTTAACTTATACTAAATTTCTAGCACCGATTCAGGTGCTTTTTCATCTCGCCTATTATCCTCTTAACGCTAAGGCTGTAAATCTTGAGTGACATCTGCACACTAATACTTTGGTAGATCTTTAAGATACATACTTGCTTTACGTTCGCGTAAACGTCACAGTGCTATTATTTGAATAGAGATTAATATTTCAAGCTAAATAATCTAGTCAAGACTAAGGTTACTGGCTTGGGGTAAGACAACCAAGATGGAGTGGAAAATGAGTACTGAGCAATTGAGTCAAGAGATCGTGATTGTAGCCGCCAAGCGAACCCCTATGGGAGGCTTTCAAGGCGCATTGTCGACGGTTCCATCTCCAAAACTGGCGGCCACAGCCATTAAAGGTTTGATAACACAAACAGGTGTTTCTGTTGATGCTGTCGATGAAGTGTTGATGGGCTGTGTGCTACCAGCGGGCCTTGGTCAAGCGCCAGCTCGTCAAGCGACATTGGGAGCGGGACTGCCGCTGTCAGTTGGTGCCACGACTGTCAATAAGGTGTGTGGTTCAGGCATGAAGACTGTGATGCTAGCACACGACCTTATTAAAGCGGGCAGCGCTGGTATCGTTGTTGCTGGTGGTATGGAGAGCATGAGTCAAGCACCTTACTTGCTAGATAAAGCCCGTGGCGGTATGCGTATGGGTCATGGCAAGGTGATGGATCATATGTTCCTCGATGGCCTAGAAGATGCCTATACCGGCGGCGCAATGGGCACATTTGCTCAAAAGACGGCGGATGATTTTAAACTTACCCGTGAGCAGATGGATGCCTTTTCACTAAGCTCACTTGAGAAAGCCAATAAAGCGATTGAAACTGGCGCCTTTAACGATGAGATAACCCCTGTGACAGTAGAAAGTCGCCGTGGTGACACTATCGTTGAGATTGATGAGCAGCCAGGCAATGCCCGTCCAGATAAAATTCCAACCCTACGTCCAGCTTTCACTAAAGATGGCACCATTACTGCGGCCAACTCAAGCTCAATCTCTGACGGCGCAGCCGCTCTGATGCTGATGACGGCTCAGCAAGCAAATGTGCTTGGTTTACCAGTTCTTGCGACTATCAAGGGCCACACTACCCACGCACAGGAGCCATCCATGTTCACCACCGCGCCAGTGGGCGCGATGAATAAGCTGTTTGAGAAGGTGAACTGGAGTGTTGATGATGTGGATCTGTTTGAGATCAATGAAGCCTTTGCCATGGTGACCATGCTTGCCATCTCAGAGCTTTCAATCGATGCCGATAAAGTGAATGTCAATGGTGGTGCTTGTGCGCTGGGTCATCCGATTGGTTGCTCTGGTGCTCGTGTATTAGTCACGCTTATCCATGCACTCCATGCTCGTGGTTTAAAACGCGGCGTTGCATCACTGTGTATTGGTGGCGGCGAAGCGACAGCGATGGCGATAGAGATTTAAAGAGATCAACAAGATAACTGAGCTAAGCATAATATAACAAAAATCGTACCTTACTCAGTACCAACTAGCTCAAATGGGAAGCAATATGACAACTCAGGTGAAACACTATATCGATGGCCAGTTTATTGAAGGTCAGGGACAGCAGAAGATATCTGTAACGAATCCGGCAAATAATCAGAGCATTGCAGTGGTTAATGCGGCGACAGTTTCTGAAGTTGAAACCGCCATTGCCAGTGCAAAGCAGGCGTTTAAAAGCTGGAAAGAGGTACCAGTATCGGAGCGTGCCCGTGTGATGTTTAACTACCAACATCTACTGAAAGCTCATCACGATGAGTTGGCTACGATTCTGGCCCAAGAGACGGGCAAGACATTTGACGATGCTAAAGGTGATGTGTGGCGCGGCATTGAAGTGGCTGAGCATGCTTGTAATATTGCGACTCTAATGATGGGTGAGACAGTTGAAAACGTGGCTCGCAGCATCGACACCTACAGTTATACTCAACCCCTTGGTGTGTGCGCGGGTATCACCCCCTTTAATTTCCCCGCGATGATCCCACTGTGGATGTTCCCGTTGGCTATCGCCTGTGGTAACACCTTTGTGCTTAAGCCTTCTGAGCAAGACCCTATGACGCCACAGCGTCTTGTGGAGCTGTTTGAAGAGGCGGGAGCACCTAAAGGTGTGTTGCAGCTTATTCATGGTGACAAGGTTGCGGTAGATGTGCTGCTAAATCATCAAGATATCAAGGCTATCTCTTTTGTTGGCTCTGTGGGTGTCGGCCAATATATCTATAAAACAGGTACTGATAATTTAAAACGGGTGCAGGCATTTGCTGGTGCAAAGAACCACTGCGTTATTATGCCTGATGCGAACAAACAGCAAGTGATTAACAATTTAGTCGGCGCTTCAGTTGGTGCGGCTGGTCAACGCTGTATGGCGCTCTCAGTGGCCATTTTTGTTGGTGCGGCTAAAGAGTGGATCCCTGAGCTAAAAGAGGCTATTGCTAAGGTTAAGCCTGGGCTTTGGGATGATAAAGAGGCGGCCTATGGCCCTGTTATCAGCCCTGCGGCTAAGGCGCGAGTCTTGTCATTGATTGAGCAAGGTAAGGCGGAAGGGGCTGAGTGCTTACTCGACGGCTCTGACTTTACTGTTGAAGGCTATGAAGCGGGTAACTGGGTTGGGCCAACTATGTTTACTAAGGTCACCACTGAGATGAGCATCTACAAAGAGGAGATCTTCGGGCCTGTGCTGTGCAGCATGGAGTCAGAAACTCTTGAAGAGGCGATAGAGGTGGTTAATAACAGCCCTTATGGTAACGGTACCTCAATCTTCACCGCCAGTGGCGCTGCAGCACGTAAATACCAACATGAGATCGAAGTCGGTCAAGTGGGGATCAATGTGCCTATTCCTGTGCCATTGCCATTTTTCTCCTTTACCGGTTGGAAAGGCAGCTTCTATGGCGATCAACATGCCTACGGCAAGCAAGCGGTGCGCTTCTATACGGAAACTAAAACCATCACCTCTCGTTGGTTTGAGTCTCAGATATCTACAGCTGAGCACGCTGCGCCAAATATGACCATTGATCTTAAGTAAAGAGATTTGAAGTAAAAGTAGCGAAGTAAACAGGTCTGAAGTAAACAGCTGTGAGGTAACAGCGGTAAATAAGCAGACACTACATACCCTATTAAACAAACGACACAATAAAAATGAAGGGCACCTATCGTTACTTAAGGTGCCCAATAAAGTGTCAAAGGAGATCTCAGATGGATTTTAATCTGAATGACGACCAACGTCAGTTTGCTGATTTAGCTCAGCAGTTTTCAAGTGAAGAGCTAGCCCCGTTTGCGGCTAAATGGGATGAAGAGCATCACTTTCCTAAAGATGTGATCCAGCGTGCTGGTGAGCTAGGTTTCTGCTCACTTTACTCACCAGAAAGTGAAGGTGGAATGGGCCTGAGTCGTCTCGATTCATCCATTATTTTTGAGCAGCTCTCCATGGGCTGTACAGCAACCACAGCCATGTTAACTATCCACAATATGGCGACCTGGATGGTCACCAGTTTTGGCTCTGAAACTTTAAGAGGTCAATGGTCTGAATCTTTGACGACTGGCGAAAAGCTCGCTTCTTACTGTTTAACAGAAGCGGGCGCTGGTAGTGATGCCGCTTCGCTAAAAACTAAAGCCGTAAGAGAGGGGGATGAGTATGTCATCTCTGGTGCCAAGATGTTTATCTCTGGAGCGGGCGCTACTGAGCTACTCGTGGTGATGTGCCGCACAGGTGAAGCAGGACCGAAAGGGATCTCAGCCATTGCTGTGCCAGCCGATGCCGATGGGATCACCTATGGTAAAGCGGAAGATAAGATGGGCTGGAATGCACAGCCAACACGGGAAATCACCTTTACTGAGGTACGCGTTCCTGTCGCTAATCTGCTGGGCGAAGAGGGGCAAGGTTTTACATTTGCCATGAAGGGACTCGATGGCGGTCGCATCAATATTGCTACTTGTTCAATCGGTACGGCTCAAGCGGCTCTCGAGCGTGCGACTCAATATATGACTGAGCGTAAACAGTTTGGTAAGCCTATTGCGGCATTTCAGGCGCTGCAGTTTAAGCTAGCGGATATGGCGACAGAGCTTGTGGCAGCAAGACAGTTGGTACGTTTAGCTGCATTTAAACTCGATCAGCAAGATCCTGAGGCCACAGCATACTGCGCGATGGCGAAACGATTCGCGACCGATATCGGTTTTCAGGTCTGTGATGCGGCGCTACAGCTTCATGGAGGGTACGGTTACATTCGTGAGTATCCTCTTGAGCGTCATGTACGTGACGTGCGCGTACACCAGATTTTAGAGGGAACCAATGAGATCATGCGTCTTATTATCGCCCGCCGTTTATTGAATGAAGAGGCTGGTGCAATCCTATAATAGATCTGCTACGCATCTCTATTTATACCACTACGTGGATTTTTCAAGATTTTGATTATTAAAAATAACCTTGAGAAAGTAGATGAAGCGAGTGCACTAAAAAATATTAAGTTTTACAAGGAATGAATTGATGACTGGAATAGTTGAGCGTATTGAGGGTCACACTGCAATACTGACCATGAGTAATCCACCAGCAAATACCTGGACAGATGAGAGTTTGCAAGCCTTGAAACATAAAGTGCTTGAACTTAACAGTAATAAAGATATCTATGCGCTGGTGATCACAGGTGAAGGGGAGAAGTTTTTCTCTGCTGGCGCAGATCTTAAGCTGTTTGCCGATGGCGACAAAGGCGTTGCAGCTTCAATGGCCAAATATTTTGGTGAAGCGTTCGAGGCATTAAGTCAATTTCGCGGTGTATCGATAGCGGCCATTAATGGTTATGCCATGGGGGGAGGTCTTGAAGTGGCGCTGGCTTGTGATATTCGTATCGCCGAAGCCCAAGCTGTGATGGCGTTGCCTGAAGCATCTGTCGGCCTGCTTCCATGTGCTGGAGGCACACAGAACCTCACTGCATTGGTGGGAGAGGGCTGGGCTAAGCGGATGATCTTATGTGGTGAGCGCGTTAAAGCTGACAAAGCTGAGTCTCTGGGCTTAGTGGAAGAGGTGGTGGAAACTGGCAAGTCTCTGGATGCCGCCATTGCACTGGCTGAAAAAGTAGCCAATCAAAGCCCAAGCAGTGTCACCGTTTGTAAGCAGCTCATTCAAGCTGGCCGCACCATGCCAAGAACCTTAGCCTTGCCTTTAGAGCGTGAGCTGTTCGTGGGGCTGTTTGACACTGAAGATCAAGCCGAAGGGGTGAACGCTTTTTTAGATAAGCGTAGTGCGAACTGGAAAAACGGATAAATAGCAGATTGTTAACAGGATGGATGCTCAATGACGACTCAAACTGATAAGCCAGTAGCGAACAATAATAGCGTTGTTTTTCAGACGCTAGGTACCGTCTCAGGTAAGCAGATCGGCGTGGTAACCCTCAATGTAGAAAAGGCAATTAACTCACTAAATCTTGAGATGGTTTATGCCATGACTGCGCAGCTTAAAGCGTGGCGAGAAGATGATGATATTGCCCTTGTGATGCTCGATGGTGCAGGTGATAAAGGTTTTTGTGCTGGTGGTGATGTTAGGGCTATCTATCACGCTTCTATGATGTCCCCTGGTGAGTTAACTCAAGATGCCGTGGAGTTTTTTGAAAATGAGTATCAGCTAGACTACTTACTGCATAGCTTCCCTAAGCCGGTGATGGTGTGGGGAGATGGCATTGTCATGGGCGGTGGTTTAGGTTTGATGGCGGGAGCCAGTCACCGAGTCTTAACTGAGCGCTCACGTATTGCAATGCCCGAGGTGACAATCGGCTTATATCCTGATGTTGGTGGCAGCTATTTCTTAAATCGTATGCCAGGTAGCACAGGCCTGTTTCTTGGTTTGACCGCCTACAACATGAATGCCGGTGATGCTAAATTTGTGAATATAGGTAATCACTATCTCAACAGTGATGATAAAGAGCCTATGTTAGATCATTTGGCGACGCTTTCATGGAGTGGTGATAATGATGCGAACCATCAACTCTTGAGTCAGGAGCTTAATCTGCTCGAGCAGCGCGTGGCTATATCCATGCCCGGTTCGCAACTCGCCGCAAAACAATCTGAGATAGCTGAGTTGATGTCAGGTAGTTTGAGCGAAATTATTGAGCGCGTGAGTCACTCTGACTTTAGCGATACCTGGTTGGCTCGCCCCATCAAAACTTTACTATCAGGTAGTCCTATTAGCTGGCACTTAATCTATCGACAAGCGCTGCTGGGAACTGACTTGAGTTTGAGCGATGTATTTAAGTTTGAGCTGGGATTGAGCGTTAATTGCTGCGCCATTGGAGATTTCTCTGAAGGGGTGAGGGCGCTACTTATCGATAAAGATAGAATGCCAAATTGGCGCTATCAAAGCGTCGCTGATGTCCCGCAAGATTTGATAGAGAAGATGACCTGTTCGCCATGGCAGACGGATAACCATCCTTTAAAAGAGATGTAAACGAATTAATTATCAGCCAGCTCAGTTATCGATGTTAATTTTTACATCCCTATATTGAGCCAAATGCAGTTAAGCATACAGAATAAGGAACATGAGATGACTAGTGTCGCATTTATTGGGTTAGGGCATATGGGAGCCCCCATGGCTGCCAATTTGGTAAAAGCTGGATTAACGGTACGTGTATTTGATCTCGTCCCTCAAGCGATGAAATCGCTAACAGGCTTAGGGGCTATCTCATCAAACAGTGCTTGCGGCGCAGCAGCGGGAGCCGATGTGGTGATCACTATGCTACCTGCAGGCAAGCATGTTCGCTCGTTATATCTTGGTGACGATACCAGTAAAGGTTTGATTGATGTGGTTGCTAAGGGCTGCTTACTGATAGACTGCTCAACCATAGATGCGATGAGTGCACAGTTAGTGGCCAAGTCGGCAGCTGAGAAGGGGCTAGATTTTGTCGACGCGCCAGTATCTGGTGGCACGGCGGGAGCCGCAGCGGGTACGTTGACCTTTATCTGTGGTGGTACCGATAAAGCGTTTGAGCAGGCGAAAACGGTGCTTGGTAATATGGGCGCTAATATTTTACATGCTGGTGGCGCTGGTGCAGGTCAAGTTGCTAAAATATGCAATAATATGCTGCTGTCAGTCTTGATGGTCGGGACAAGCGAGTCACTGCAGATGGGTATCGATCATGGACTCGATCCTAAGGTCTTGTCTGAGATCATGAAGGTCAGCAGCGGCGGCAACTGGACATTGGATAAATACAACCCCTGTCCAGATGTGATGCCAAATGTGCCCTCATCTAATGACTACCAAGGCGGCTTTATGGTGGATTTGATGGTGAAGGATTTAGGCCTTTCCCAAGAGGCTGCACTGCAGTCAAATTCAAGCACGCCTATGGGAGCGCTAGCACGCAGTTTATACGTGAATCATGCCAGACAAGGTAATGGTACACGAGATTTTTCCAGTATTTTTGAGCAGTTTACTAATTCTCAACAGATTAAAGATAAAGGGTAACTCGATGGATTTAAAAGATAAGGTTGTTGTCATCACAGGTGGTGCAGGCGGACTGGGTTTAGCGATGGCGCTGGATTTGGCTGAAGCGGGTGCTAAGTTGGCGCTTATCGATGTGGATCAAGAGAAGCTTGAACGTGCTTGCGCCGATATCGGTGATAGAACAGAGGTTCAAGGTTACGCTTTTGACATTACCGATGAAGAGGATGTCATGGCAGGCTTTGGTTTCATTATGGAAGATTTCGGCAAAGTTAATGTGCTGATTAACAACGCAGGTATCTTGTATGATGGTATGTTAGTGAAAGCCAAAGAGGGGAAAGTGACAAGTCGCATGTCATTTGAACAGTTCCAGGCTGTGATTAACGTCAACTTAACTGGCTCCTTCCTTTGTGGTCGTGAAGCGGCAGCTGCCATGATTGAATCTGAGCAGGAAGGAGTGATCATCAATATTTCCAGTCTTGCTAAAGCGGGTAATGTTGGGCAGACAAACTACTCAGCTTCAAAAGCGGGTGTGGCTGCTATGTCTGTAGGTTGGGCCAAAGAGTTAGCACGGTACAATATCCGCAGCGCAGCTGTAGCACCGGGTGTTATCGAGACTGAGATGACAGCGGCGATGAAGCCAGAAGCACTCGAGCGCATGGAGAAGATGGTTCCGGTTGGTCGACTAGGTCAGCCGAGTGAGATCTCATCGACGGTCAAGTTCATCATCGAAAATGACTATGTTAATGGTCGTATATTTGAGATCGATGGCGGGATCCGTATCTAGGGAACTATCTCTTAGAGGATAAGAAAAACGGGCAGAGGCCCGTTTTTTATTATCTAGCTCTTTGCCTTGAATTGGTTTGTTAAAAACTGCTGAGTCGATCACTTATCTATTACTGATTGGTATTTATCTTCACTTAGGTGATAATGATCACATAAAATGTGGTGTGCCTTGAAGTAGCTAGATGTCTTAAATTTATCAGTTAAATTGAGTTGATGTTGTGATAGCCCGTTTTCTGCTTTTGCCTTTCATTTATCTCCTCTCTTAGGTGGCAAAAGTGGCTAATATTAACCTTGAATGGAATTTGTCTCTGTTGTGATGGGAAAGATGGCTTGGCTAGAAAAAATCACTAAGTTTTTACTACTATCGGTTGGTGTTTCTGGGGTTGTGGTTATCTATGGCGGCTTTTTTTTCCTTCTGTTTAATGGCCACAACACATCGGTTATCCCTTGGTACGGCTTACTGTCTCCTTGGATATGCATCTTTTTTGGATTGCCTCTGCATAGACAGGTGTCTGTGATCTATTGGTTTAAACGTCAGTTTTTTAGAAAGAAATAATATCCTATTTGCATGGGTTGCCAGTGGGAGAGTTGAAAGCAAGAGAAAGTGAGTAGGAGAGAGTTATGAAGTTCCCTAAGTTAATGTTTGTCCTTCTCTGCGGGCTTTCCTCTTTGCTGATTGTAGGTTGTGAACAACCCGCTCCTAAACATGAGATTGATAAGAAAAGTGGCCGTGAGGTGGCGGTCTATGCCAGTTGGCGCTCACCCATCACTGCTGAAGATGTCTCAACACCCTCCGATGAATTTGGTGAACTGCAGAGTGTTAACGGTGGGATCTACTTTATTCAGTCCCAAGCTCATCTCGGTGGTAAAGTCGGGATCAAACGCTTAGATGGTGAGCATGCCGTTTTCGATGTGGTCAGTGCTGATTTTGATGTTAGATCTAAGGTGAATGAGTATGGTGGCTCACCTTTTCTCGGTATTGGTCAGACTCTGTTTGTCTCTAAGGCTGATGATCAACTGCTATACAGAATTGCCCCTAATCAAGCCCCGGTTCCGCTTACGGCTCCCGGTACACGTCACGCGGATTGTGTCGCTTACCCTAAAGGGTCCCGCATTATCTGTGTCAGAGAGGATCATCGTGGCAGTGGCGAGCCAAAAACAAGTCTGGTTGCACTCAATCTAAACTTTGCCGGTGAAGGCGAGGAGATGATATCAGGCGCTGACTTTTACTCATCACCTCGAGTCTCTCCTGATCATACTCAGCTTGCGTGGATTGCCTGGCAACATCCTAATATGCCATGGGATAACACTGAGCTTTGGGTGGGCAATTTAGATCCTAAGGGAGGCATCCATCAACCTAAACGCTTGGTGACAGAGATGGAGGGGGCGATCACTCAGCCTCTGTATAGTCCTGATGGGCAACTCTATTTTGTAGCTGATTTTAATAATTGGTGGAACCTATATCGAGTTGGGAAAAACGGTAAAGTTGAGCATGTACTGGATCTCGATGCCGAGTTTGCCGTGCCAGATTGGAAGCTTGGTAATCATAATTATGCCTTTGAGTCGGCCAATACGATTATCGCCAGTTATCAGCGCAACGGTGAAGTGTCTCTGATCCGGATCTACTTAGATACCGGGGTTAAGGAGTCAATTGCGGTAGACTTTGGTGAGATATCTCAGTTGGTATCGGGGGAGGATGGGATCTATTTTGTCGGTGATAAGATAACGCCGGAGAAAGGGATATATAAGGTAACTGGCCGTGGGATTGAGCTTATCTATGCCCCCAACTTACCCGCATTTAACCCTAATTTTATCTCAAGAGCCGAGAGTATCAGTTTTGACTCTGGCAATGGCGAGCTTGTTTATGGTTACTTTTATGGGCCTAAAAATCCTGCTTTTACTGCCCCGAACGATACTCGTCCTCCGCTATTAGTCATGCTCCATAGTGGCCCAACTTCCAAGGCAAGCTTGGCATTTCGTCGTGATATTCAGTATTGGACCAGCCGCGGTTTTGCGGTGATGGATCTTAACTATCGTGGCAGCTCGGGTTTTGGCCGCGAGTATCGCCGCAGCATCTATGGCCGTTGGGGACAAGCTGATGTGGAAGATGCGGTTAGGGCGGCAGGTTATTTAGTGAATAAAGGCTGGGTGGATGGTACTAAGCTTGCCATAAGGGGCAACAGCGCCGGAGGACTAACTGTGTTATCCGCTTTGGCATTTTATAATACCTTTAAAGCTGGGGTGAGCTACTCTGGCATCAGTGATATAGAGGTACTAAAGCAAGATTTGCATAAATTTGAATCTCATTATGTTACGCAACTGATTGGCAAAGATAGTGACTCAAAAAGTCGCTCGCCAATGAATAACTTGTCCGGTTTAACTGAGCCTCTTTTGTTAATTCAAGGGGGGAAAAACCCAATTGTATCGGATAAGCAGTCGAAACTTATTTATACCGCACTTAAAAACAGTGGCGTTCCTACCGCTTACCTATTTTTCGATGGAGAGGATTATACCCTCAGAGATCCTAAAAATAGAGCGGCTGCGATGGAAGCTGAACTCTCTTTTTATGGCAGTGTGTTTGGGTTTACTCCTGCAGGCGATATCCCTGAGCTAACATTGATGAATGCAGAGTACCTGAAAAAGAATTAACTAGCGTTGTTAGTTAACTTAATCCTTTTAAAATGGCGCAGTCAGGTTGTTGGCCTCCATGGCAGCTTTTGACTAAATGAGCGAGTTGCGTCTCTAATGTTTGAAGCTTGATGATTCTGTCGCTTACCTGTTTCAAATGCGCCTTAGCTAAAGATTTAACATCTTCAGCATCTCTTAAGTTGTTTTGCTTTAACTGTAATAGGGAGCGGCAATCTTCAAGTGAGAATCCCAATTCCCGGCAATGGTTGATAAATTTTAATGAATCAAGCTGAGGCTGTGCATACTCTCGGTAACCATTTTCACCACGCAGCGCGGTTACAAGCTCGATATTATGGTAATAGCGGATACTCTTAACCGATAAACCTGTTAGTTTTGCTACTTCACCAATTTTCATTGCCATCTCTCCATCAATATTTAGCTTAAAAGTGTATTGACCCTCCCATAGGGGGAGACATTAAGCTTGCTTTACAAAGTATACCAACTCAACAAATTTTAAAAATTTGGAGTCAACGATATGAACAGCATAACCTTATATGTTCCCACGATGAATTGTGCTAGTTGTGTGGCCAAAATAGAGCGAGCTTTTAGCGCATTAGAGCAAAGAAAAAGTGCTATCAATGCCAGAGTAAATTTAGCCGATAAACAGGTGATCGTAGAGGGAGAGATCGATGTTGAATTGGCGATAGAGACGATTGCTAGTGTCGGTTATGCCAGTGAGCAGATCCATGATGTAAAGCGAGCTGCGCAGGTGAAAGCGAAAGAGGAGGCGTGTGAGTATCGTACTCGCATTATCCAATCTTTACTGGGCTTAGGTCTGGGGATCCCTATGATGATTTGGGGATTGTTAGGCGGGGAGATGATGGTCAATAGCCCTGCTCAGCAGCTTGGTTGGGGTGTGATGGGAGCTATCACTTTACTGCTCTTAGTCACGACTGGTGGACATTTCTATAAAGGGATGTGGCGTTCACTTAAGGTCGGTAGTGCCAATATGGATACCTTGATTGTGCTGGGAACCAGCTCAGCTTGGCTTTATTCCATGGTGGTTGTGCTCCTACCCGATGCATTTCCTCCCTCGGCTCGCCATGTTTACTTTGAGGCGAGTGCGATGATTTTGGGCTTAATTAATTTGGGTCATGCCTTAGAGCTAAGAGCAAAGGGAAAGACCAGTGAAGCGGTGCAGAGGCTGGTTGGTTTACAGTCGACCACAGCAACAAAAATAACTGACACAGGTGATATCGAAGTTGAGATTGCAGATATTAAACTGGGTGATAGGTTAAGGCTAAAACCTGGAGGACGTGTAGCCCTAGATGGTGAAGTGATTGAGGGAAGTTCAACGATCAATGAGTCCATGTTGACCGGAGAGCCGCTGCCTGTGAATAAGGTGACTGGCGATCTACTTAGCGCTGGCACAGTTAATGGCAATGGTACGATTATTTATCAAGTGACAGCAGGTCTACGTGATACACGACTTGCCAAAATCATTGAGCTTGTTCAGCAAGCTCAAACATCTAAACTGCCAATCGGGCGTTTAACCGATAAAATTTCAGCCTACTTTGTACCTGCCGTGGTGCTTATCGCGATGATTGCATCAAGTATCTGGTATCTGTCTGGTCCTGCGCCTCAGCTCTCTCACGCCTTAATTGTGCTCACCAGTGTGCTTATTATCGCTTGCCCTTGCGCATTAGGACTCGCCACACCTATGTCGATTATGGTGTCTGTTGGCCGGGCAGCTCAGATGGGAGTCTTGATTAAAAATGGTGAGGCGCTGCAACTAGCCAGTAAAGTGACCTGTGTTGTTTTGGATAAAACTGGCACCATCACACAGGGTAAACCAAGTGTGACAGATATGATGATTGCTCCAAAGAGTGAAGCCGCTTCTGAGGTTGATGATAAGGGACTAGCCTTGCTGCAACTCTTTACCCGAGTGGCCAGTTTAGAGCGTTACTCTGAGCACCCATTAGCCAGCGCGGTACTTGAAGAGGCTAAGGTAAGAGATTTGGTACTGTTTGAGCCAGATTCCTTTACCAATGTTCAGGGAAAAGGGATCTTGGGTGTGGTAGACAGGCGTTCATTGGCGGTGGGAAACCGCAGCTTGATGGAGAGAGAAGGAGTCTCGGACTTAGATAAGTTTGATGCTGAGATTAGTCAGTTTTCAGCGCAAGCCAAGACTCCAGTCTATATTGCCGAAAATGGTCAGTTAAGCATGATAGTTGCAACCACAGATCCCATTAAAGCCGATGCGAAGGCGGCGATGACAGCATTACTTAAATCGGGGAAGCGAGTCGTGCTATTAAGTGGCGATAATATTCATACAGCCAAAGCGGTCGCGACTCAGGTTGGGATTAAAGAGGTGATTGCCGATGTGTTACCTGAGCAGAAACAAGCGCATATTATTGCGCTGCAGGCTGAAGGGGAGGTGGTGGCCATGGTGGGAGATGGGATTAATGATGCCCCCGCTTTGGTGAGTGCTGATGTGGGCATTGCCATGGGTGATGGGACTCAAGTGGCCATTGAAAGCGCCGACCTTACCTTCTTATCGGGCCGTTTATCTGTACTCGCAGACACTTTTTCTCTTGCACGAGTGAGTATGCGTAATATTAAACAAAATCTATTTGGCGCGTTTATCTACAATAGTTTAGGGATCCCAATCGCTGCTGGCGTACTCTTTCCTTTTACAGGACTGTTACTCAGTCCTGTGATAGCGGGAGGAGCGATGGCGCTCTCTTCGTTAACTGTAGTGACCAATGCTAATCGTTTAAGGTATGTAAGGTTAAACTCAACTACTGCTAAAGTTTAATTGATCAAGGTAATTTTCATTTTTGCTTTGGGGTTTAAGAGGCCTAGGTTAGTTGATAATTTAGGCCTCTTCCTCTATAATTTCGCGCTTAATTTTGCCCACTTTCACGTAGGCGGCTCATATATACCCAAACTACTTCAAGGTGCAGGATTCAGCATGTCGAGAAGTGACAGAGTTCAAGGCATGAAATAGTAGGACTAGTTATTCTAATTCAATATTTCATAACACAGAAAAATGTTGCTTCTCGCCATGCCCTTCGGGAGTCCCCGTAGAACAGCTGCACTGCGTTAGTGATATCAACAAGGGAGTTACCATTATCCTCAATCACTGCCTTGTTCAGCTATCCTACGGGGGCTCTGAAACGAGCACCTTGAGGTAGCTTGGGTATAATTGTCATAGATATTATCTATGATGGCACTTAACTGAAAATGAGTACTAACGTACTGCCACGTATCGCATAACTAAATTCGGAATTTTATACTTGATTACTACAGCTAATATCACCATGCAGTTTGGCTCTAAGCCACTGTTTGAAAACATCTCAGTCAAATTTGGCGGCGGTAACCGTTACGGTCTTATCGGTGCAAACGGCTGTGGTAAGTCAACCTTTATGAAGATCCTCTCTGGCGATCTTGAGCCTACAGCGGGTAACGTTTCTCTGGATGTGAATGAGCGTCTGGGTAAACTGAGTCAGAACCAGTTTGGCTATGAAGAGTTCAACGTTGTAGACACTGTGATCATGGGTCATGCGGAGCTTTGGGAAGTTAAAAAGGAGCGTGACCGTATCTACTCTCTGCCAGAGATGACAGAGGAAGATGGGATTAAAGTTGCTGAGCTTGAGATGGAATTTGCAGAGATGGACGGTTATACCGCCGAGTCTCGTGCAGGTGAACTTCTGATGGGTGTAGGTATCGGTGTTGAAGAGCATTTCGGTCTAATGAGTGAAATCGCACCAGGCTTTAAGCTACGTGTTCTTCTTGCTCAGGCATTGTTCTCAGATCCTGACGTGCTACTTCTCGATGAGCCTACCAACAACTTGGACATCGATACTATTCGTTGGCTACAGGAGATGCTGAACCAGCGTAACAGCACCATGATCATCATCTCTCACGATAGATATTTCTTGAACTCAGTATGTACGCATATGGCTGACTTGGATTATGGTGAACTTCGCCTATTCCCTGGTAACTACGATGAGTACATGATGGCGGCGCAGCAAGCGCGTGAGCGTTTGATGTCTGATAATGCTAAGAAGAAGGCGCAGATCGCTGAACTTCAAGGCTTCGTTGCCCGTTTCTCTGCTAACGCATCGAAAGCTAAACAAGCAACATCACGTGCAAAACTTATCGATAAGATTAAGCTTGATGAAGTTAAGGCATCTAGCCGTGTGAACCCTTTCATCCGTTTCGAGCAAGAGAAGAAGTTGTTCCGTAACGCGTTAGTGGTTGAAGATTTGACTAAAGGCTTCGATGAAGGCCCACTATTCAAAGATATGAACATCATTGCTGAAGTGGGTGAGCGTATTGCGGTTTTAGGTGAGAACGGTGTGGGTAAGACAACTCTACTGCGCACGTTAGTTCATGACATTCCTCAAGACAGTGGCACGATTCAGTGGTCTGAAAACTCATCTATTGGTTACTACGCACAGGATCATGAGTCTGATTTTGCTAACGACATGACACTGTTTGAGTGGATGAGCCAGTGGCGTAAACCAGAAGACGATGACCAATCGGTACGTGGTTACTTAGGTCGTATGTTATTTGGCTCAGACGATATCAAGAAGTCTGTAAAAGTCCTGTCTGGTGGTGAGAAAGGTCGTATGCTGTTTGGTAAGCTGATTATGCAAAAGCCAAACATCTTACTACTCGATGAGCCAACCAACCACATGGATATGGAGTCGATTGAGTCTTTGAACAACGCGCTTGAGATGTATGAAGGTACCTTGATGTTTGTTAGTCATGACCGTGCATTCGTATCATCATTGGCCAACCGCATTATTGAGATCACTAAAGATGGTATTAATGATTTCAAAGGCACATATGATGAGTTTCTTGCCAGTAAAGGTGTTGAAGCTTAATCAGTGTTTTGATTAGTAACTAATACCAATCAGTATAAAAAGGCGAGCTTAATGCTCGCCTTTTTGTTGTGATTAGAGTGAGACGAATATCCCAGCAAGTACAGCGCTCATGAGGTTTGCTAAGGTCGCAGCCAATACCGCTTTAAAACCAAGGCTCGCCACATCACTGCGACGCTCAGGAGCCATGACTCCTATGCTGCCTAGCTGAATCGCGATAGAACCAATATTGGCAAAACCACACAGGGCAAAAGTGATGATCACTTGTGAATGAACCGATAGTTGCTCCTTGACCGAAGTGAAGTCCATAAATGCCACAAACTCATTGAGAATAAGCTTCTGGCCGATAAAGCCACCTGCTTGCATCATCTCGTTTGCTGGTATGCCGATCAGGAAAGCCACTGGCGCAAAGATATAACCTAGCAGGCTTTGCATGGTGACACCTTCAAAATTAAACCAAGTGCCAACCTGTTCAAGTCCCGCATTAAACATGGCGATGACACTGATAAAGGCAAGTAGCATAGTGCCGATAGCAACGGCAACGCGCATACCATTCATGGCGCCCGATGCCAGAGCATCGATGGCGTTACCGTGCTCACTCTTGCTCATATCTATCTCTTGTTGACACGCTTGTTGGCTGGTTTCTGGTACTAAAAGCTTGGCCATCATCAGGCTGCCAGGAGCGGCCATAAAGCTAGCTGCAATCAGATATTTAAGTTCAACACCTAAACCCGCATATCCACCTAATACGCTGCCAGCTACGGACGCCATTCCTCCTGTCATCACAGCGAAAAGTTCTGAGCGAGTCATCTTAGGTAGAAAGGGTTTAACCAGCAGTGGTGATTCACCTTGGCTTAGGAAGATGTTACCTGTGGTGACTAGAGACTCGGCTCGACTAATGCCTAGCAGTTTTTGAAGTGCACCACCGATGATCTTAATGACCCACTGCATAATGCCAAAATAGTAGAGCATTGAGATTATGGCGCTAATAAAGATAACCAGAGGCAGTACTCGGATAGCAAATACAAAGCTGTTGCTGGCAAGGTCGCCAAAGAGAAACTTAATCCCCTCATCGGCAAAGCCCAGTACAGAAGCGACACCTTGGCTTACAGAGCCTAGTATCTGTTGCCCCATAGGGACGTAGAGAACAAGTGCAGCTAAACCTGCTTGTAAGATCAAGGCACCTATGATGGTGCGCCATTTGATGGCGTGACGGTTTTCAGAGAATATCCAACCACAAAGAATAAGGAATGAGATCCCAGCCAAGCTAATCAACAACTGCATTATATTTCCCAAATAGAGTTACAAGAGTGCAAGTTGTAGGTGTTCTTAAACTGCATTATGGGATTGGGAAGATGCTTTGAATAAAGCGACATTTGACGACGGCTAAGTTTGTGAACTTAGTCGAGCGATTTGAGTTGCCCGGCCATGAATACAGGAGTGGAACCCCTAAAACTTAGTGTTGCCGGTCCAGCTCCGTGGGTCGATCACTTCTCCTTGTAACAGCCAGCATGGAACCTGAGGTTCGAGCCGGAAAAGGATTATACGAAAAATAGCTCAGATTAAAAGGGATTAATCTAATTTAACTACGGTTTGCACATTTATCGAACTGAAAGTGTAGTTAAATACAAAATAAACGGCGATTTGACTGTGTTTTGGTGTTTATTTACTACATTTTTAATGTGGAGTAAGGCTAAATATGCCTTACTCCAGTAATCATTGAGGGATTACTTTTCGAAGCGAGTTTCTAGATAATCGAAAACTGCGCGAATACCGAATGCTTCACCGCCGACAGGTCGACCTGGTAGCTTACGGTTATTCCAAGCCATGACGTCGAAATGTGCCCAGCTTATCTCCTTCTCGACAAAGGCTTCAAGATAAAGCGCCGCTGTAATAGCTCCTCCAAATGGGGTTTTGCCACAGTTTGCTAGATCCGCGATATCGCTGCCTGTGAGCTCCATGTATGGCTTGTGCAGTGGCATGCGCCAGATTGGGTCTTCAACCTTGAGCCCTGAGACTGTCATCTGGGCAGCTAAGGTATCATCGTTACTGAAAAAGCCGGGTAGTTCAGTGCCTAATGCGATACGCATAGCACCAGTTAAGGTGGCAAAATCGATAATCAGCTCAGGATTGTCATTGTTCGCTTCTGCAAGGGCGTCACACAGGACTAAACGACCTTCGGCATCAGTGTTATCAATCTCAACGGTGATCCCTTTACGAGTCGTGATCACATCGCCTGGACGGAAGGCATTAGCAGACACTGCGTTCTCAACGGCTGGTACAAGTACACGCAAACGGATTGGCAAGTTGCTGGCCATGATCTGATGCGCTAGACCTATCACATGGGCTGCTCCCCCCATATCTTTCTTCATCAAGCGCATACCAGCGCCAGGTTTTAGATCGAGTCCACCAGAGTCGAAACAGACTCCTTTACCTACTAGAGTCACTTGCGGCGCGGACTCATCACCCCAAGTTAGATCGATAAGGCGCGGTAGGTTTTCACTTGCTCGACCAACCATATGGATAGTGGGGTAGTTCTCTTTAAGAAGATCATCACCGACTATCTGGCTTACTTTGGCCCCAAACTCAGTGGCCAAGGCTTCCATGGTGTCACCTAAGTGTTGTGGCATCATATCGGCTGCCGGTGTATTGACGAGATCTCTAACGATAGACACTGAGCGAACTAATTTTTGCGCTTGCTCTACTATCTCTTGGTTATCAATCACAAGTGTTGGGTAAGTTTTTTCATTTTTCTTGTAACGGTCAAACTTATAAGCACCGAGGCCCCAACTGAATGCAGCTACTTTTAGCTGCTCTTCACTTGCTTTTAGCTGGTATTGGCCCGCGGGAAGTTGGTTGACTAGATCGCCACATACCCAGTAGGACTCAGGTTCGCTGCTGACAAAAATCACCTGCGTCAGTTCACCATTCGCATCGGGAATAAGGCTCATCCCTTTACCGTTAAATTGTGTTGTAGATAACCAGTTTTTAGTCTGCTGAGTTTGCTCTGTTAACCAGGCATCGAAAGAATCTGTGTGGAAAATAGAGAGTGGAGTGCCTGAAGCACCTGAAATCAATAAATCGGTCATGTGAGGCTGGTTCTCGCTGCTAGTTGTCATTATTAGAGAGGGTCACCTTAATTAAGGTCCCCTTTAGGGTAACAAGGATTGAATCTAGGTGAAAGCGGGGATGTAAAGTGTGGGGGCTTGTTTGCTTACTCTGGGTTACTGGTTTTCGTCATCATTGGCCGCTTTTCGTTGCCTCATCTTTTCCCCCATATTATTAAAGGAGCTGGGGAGCACATCTACACCAACGACTTTGCCCAATTTTACAACGAGGGGGATTGTGATTGGCGCAAAAGGCAACACGGCAAACATACCTAACCCTAATCCTTTTAGGAGGTCGCCAAACTGCTTATTTGCTTCACGTAGCTCTTCACTGCTTGCCTGTTTTTTGGTGTAGCGTTTATAGGTGACCAACATCTCTTTGGTCTCCTGTTTTTCCTGAGATAGAGCTTCTTTAAGAATAAGCAGATCACGTTTTAAACGCAGCCAAAAACGTCGCTTACTGATGCGAAAAACACGAATGGGCGCTTTATGGACGTGTGCATATACTTTCATAGCGCGGATTGTCTCATAGGCAGTTTCATAGGTATAGCCTGGATCAGGCTATTACTATCTTTATTAAGCCGTTGTTCAATTAAATTTAGAAGAGAATGCGATGAAATGGAGGAAATAAAGCACTAAAAGTTGTTTAGTGCTTAAGGGAATGTTTCTTATACTGGTTGGTATTAACCTGCTCTTAAGCTTAATATTGCAGATAGTTCGATAGGTTCTGGGTAGCGGCAAAACTTAGTATCTTGTTGATCTATAGCGTAGATTGACATTCTGTCAGCCAGTTCATTGCCCTCAATGCCTACGTGTGCGGCCACATGAGAGATTTTAAGTTGATCTTTTACCTCATCATACAGAGCGTGCGCGGCCTGAATGATATCTAAGTTTTTAATGTCACCAGCGACTTTTCGCTTCCAACCTTTCTGTTTCCAGCCGTAAGCCCAGTTGGTGATGCAGTTTATTGAGTATTGGGAGTCGCTGCGAATATGTACGGTTTTATTCTCAGTGAGTGCCTGTTTTGCAATAAGTAGCGCTTGATGCAGTGCATTTAACTCGGCGGAGTTATTGGTACCAAAGCTGTTATAGAGTCCATACCATAACTCTGCTAATACTCCTTCACGATATACGGCAACACCGGAGCCTGCTTCTCCTGGGTTAGGCTCACAGCCACCGTCGGTGAAGATTTCGACGTTATACAGAGTATCTTCTACAGGATTAGAGGGGGAGGCGGGAGCCTGAGCCGAACTAGTGGTCTTTTTGCTGTAAGACACCTGAGTCGAGCCTTTGGCATAAGCACTTTCAGCTTCAGCTTTACTCTTATATGATTTGTATTTGGCTTTAGGGTATTTATCGACCTGTTTCTTAGCTTCATCCCAACTGGTATAGATACCAGGGGCTCTTCCTGCCCAAACCACATAATATTTACTTGCCATTTTATCTCTTACCCGCTGCACTTACATAGATTCTCCATAGTTACCTAATGATATCGATTAGACAAACAGTTTGTGAGTAAAGTTAATTAACTGGTTAATCAGTGGGCTGGATTGCTTAATTGACTTAATGGCAGAGCTTACTTTTTCGAGTGATAAGCCTTGTGATCGACAACTTGGTTGCGGCCATTATCTTTGGCGTAATAGAGATAGGTATCTGCTTGGTTGATCTGTTTCTCAAGCTGGTGACTCCCACTTGTTGTTGCTAGGCCAATACTTGCGGTGAGTTTGATGTTGTATCCTTGGGTTTTGACCACCATATTCTCAATGTATAGGCGTATTCTGTTGGCGACCTCTCGGGCTTTACTATTATCTGTATTTGGCAGCGCAACCACAAACTCCTCCCCACCATATCGTCCCAAGATATCTGATTCGCGTATGCAGGTGTTGATCGCTTTTACTGTCTCTATTAAAACATCGTCACCAGCGGCGTGACCAAATTTATCATTGATACTTTTAAAAAAATCTAAATCAATCAAGAGTATTGTGAACTCTTGCTCTTGACGCTCGGAAGATGACATGGATTTTTGAGACATCTCATTGAAGCTACGTCGGTTGTATGCGCCCGTTAAGGGATCAGTTGATGCGAGAACCCTAAGTTGAGTCTCTAGGCGTTTGCGCTCAGTTATATCGGTAATGGCCGTAATGACCAGTTTTTTCTCTTCAAAAATCAGAGTACTAAAAGCCATTTCAACTTTTATTGTTTCATTACTGGGCAGGGTCATGGTGAGATCCATGCGTGAGTCTAATATTGTGTCGTCGTAGCTGATATGTTTCTGTATCTCATTGAGGTATTCCAGCCGGTATTTTTTTGCGATAAAAGTTAATGGATTTCTTCCTAATAACTCATCGGTAGTGAGGGAGAGTTTTTGGCAAATATACTCATTTACCATGACCAACTTTTTACTTTCATCTGTGATTAAAATCCCCGTTGGTGCAGCGTTTATAAGACCTTGAAGCTGTTTTTGGGTTCGCTTAATCTGGCCCATTCTTTCAGTTTGCATCTCAATCAGTTTACGTCTTAACGAGATATCTCTAATGACCAATAGCCAGCGTTGCTTACCGACAGAGGTGAGCCTTGCTTCTACATGATAGGTAAAACTGTCACAACTAAGCTCAAGTTCTCCACTCTTGCTACCGACCTGTTTATAGTCGATGAGGAAGTGCTGTAGAGGGATTGAGTTGTTGAAAAAATTTAGGCTGGAGATTGAGGAATGCTCATCCTCTTTACTTACCAGAGGCGGGTTAAATTCACCGACGCGTATATCGCGGATAACCCCCTCTTGATCTAGCCACATACTCATGTCTGGTAGGGCGTCGAGTATGCCGCTTAAAGTGTCATTACGCTGCTTTAGCTCTTCACAGCTTAAATCTAAGGAGCGCTCTATGATGCTAAGCTCCTCACTCATGGAAAAGTAAGCTTGATCGATAAGTTTTATAAATCGCTTGAACTCAATGTTATCAGGGGCTCCCTCTGGATAGGCTTTTTTAAGTTGCCGTTTAAGCATCCTATGCATAGATTAGATTTCCGCAAAGGCAGTAATGGTCATCGTTTGATTGTGGAGCTCAGCTAGACAACCTCTATCATAAGGGGCTATCTCTCCGTAGGAATAGAAACCGCAAAGTAATGCTTGTTCACCTAACTCTTCACTAATGACCTCTATCTCATCCTCTACAAGTTGTTTCAACACCAACTTTCTACCTACACAACTGATCAATATGGCCACTTGTGGACTGTTTGAGATGTTATGGCGACATATCTTTCCAGCTTCTAATGAGCCTTGGATTAAAGATTCGACATTAGAGCGCATCAGTTGCGCTGTGGCTCCGATGGGGATATTACCTGCAAAAGTGAGTGTGCCGGTTTCTTCATCGACGGCGAGTAGAGTTCTAACCACTTTGGTTATCTTATTGGGCTCACTGATCTCCAGTGGGAACCTCAAGCCACTTGCCGGTAGCTGCTCTGCGAGTTCTCCCAGATAGCTTTTATAGATAGAGAGTGCATTTTCATCGTCGAGCTCTACTAGCATGTTGTTTTCAGCTTGTGTGACTCGTCTTTCAATACCAAATGAGCACCAGCCCCCTCGAGTGCCACAGCTGACCTCAAGCTGATCACCATAGAACCCGATCGCGATAACCGCTGATGAGGTGACTTCGTCATTAAAAAGCAGGTGAGTTTTGATAAAGTTATGGCTATCACCTGCTAAGCCACCAGATACCTGTATATCTAACCCGAGTATATCTGTCATTCCCTCAATGAGGTGACTGGCATTGAATCCGAGACCGTCACTTAAAACTAATACATGGCAGAGGTCATCAGTCTCATTCAGTTGATTTGCTAGAGTTATCCCGAGCTCTTTTGAGTTGATGTCAGGCTTATCTATTCCCCGAATCATGGCGATATTGGTTTTTTCAAAAGCAATGATTGTGGCGATTAGGCTGTCATCATTAACCTGTTTTCCTTGGATCTCTCCCGCTGTGGAGCAACCTGTGATAGAGGCATTGGGAGATAAACTTTTCATCTTTGCGATGGCATCAGGCTGGAGGTGTATCTCTCCAAAAATAAGAATCAGTGTCTGCTTGCTGTCGAGATCTTCTATCTTATCGCTTTGAGCCCAGTGATTATCATGCCATTGAGTTTGAAAAGTTTTCATGGTTAGCCCATTAAGTAAATACTCTCCATTAAAATTAGTGTTAAAAGCGGGTTTATTCAAGCTAGGCCAGATAAACACTTCACTGGCTTTTTTATGAAGGCGAAAAGTTATTGGTCTGATTTTAAATGGATTTTAATTCTCATTGCGCTTCAAAGTAGGCTTGAATATGGATAGAGGGAGTAAAATAAGAGGGAGGCTTAAATTCTAGTCGCTTTAACCTGATGGTTGTCATCTCTTCGTTATGCTTAAGCTATTTGTTGTTGATGTTATGGCCGTTTGACGTTGAATTGATACCAATTTGAATATTAATTGAGATTAGGGAGGTCTAATACTCTTTATATCCATCTAATTTTTAATTTAGGGAGAGGAGTTCGCTTGCTGGCTTCGATATTAATGGCGCGAAAAACTGAGTATGTGAGTGTGGCATTTTGGATCGCCTTATGTTTACTCGCCTCAATAGGGGTCAGCAGGTTAGCCTTAGATGCTGACTATAGCGCTTATTTTGCAAAAGACGATCCCCTTTACACCGAATTTAAAGATTTTCAGCATAAGTTCTCAAGGCAAGATGAACTTATTTTGTTGTTAGAGACAGGGCCTGAAAATACGTTTCCTTTAAAAGATGACTCGATTTCTCGATTTAAGGCCGGATTGAGTGAGCTACCAGCCGTTAATAGGGTAGATGGGTACAATCCTAACGAGTTTGAATCGGCGACGTCATTGGCTCTCTCCCATAAAGCGAAATCGGTTAATATCGGTTTCATTTCACCTGATGCCAATGCAGTTATTCTCTCTGTGTCGTTTAACGTCGAAGCGGTAAAAGGTACCAAAGCACTCTTAGAGAGTGTTTCATCTGTTAATCGATATATCGAACAGTTTGATATTGATTTCGCTCCCCCATTTCAAGTGTATTACTCCGGAGCATTAGCCCTAAATTGGCAATATATCTCTGTGTTAAAACACGATTTATTCTGGTTTATTCCCGGCTTAGCAATCATGTTTAGTTTGATGTTGCTACTTGTCGTGAGGGAAAAGATGTGGCTCTTAGGGATTGCCACTTCATCTTTGATAACGATGTTTCTGACGTTAGGTTTAGCTGGGTGGGGAGGATTCATCTTAGCGGCAATTAGTGGATTTATACCTGTGGTCATAGTGAGTTTATGCGTGGCATATGCTGTTCACCTCTTTTTTGGTTGGCGTAATGCACTAGATGAAGGAGTCGATGAGCAGAAGGCGTTACAGCAATCATTAAGTATCAATATTAAGCCACTATTTTGGGGAGCATTAACCACTGCGATGGGGTTTACTCTGCTGGTATTTAGTCCATCCCCGCCGATCCAAGATTTTGGCAAGTTGGTTGCTTTTGCTGTGATGGTCAATTTTTTAGTGAATCTAACTATACTCATTCCCATAGCAAAAAGAGCTATACCCATGGCCTGTTCACAAAAAGTGAACAGAGGTTTTTTCGCGCGTATTCAGGTCGTTAGTTGGCATTATAGAACTCTTTTTTTAGGCTCTGGATTACTGCTCTCTTTACTGGCTATTTATAGTGTCTCATCCCTTAAGTTTGACGATGATGCTATGAACTATTTTCCCGATTCTAACCTATTTAGTCAGTCAAAATTAAAGATGGAGCAACACTTTAATGGCGTGAACCAGCTCTATTATGTGGTTGCGAGTCAAGAGAAAGAAACACATAAACCCTTTGATGGCGTTGGGATTGCCCAGCAGGATTATGTGAGCCGGATTAACCAATTTAGCCGATTTCTAAGAAAGCAGGAGGAGGTGTTGCAGGTTCACTCCATTGTTGATTGGATCCGGTTTTATGGTCTTGGGTCTAATCGTTTAAATCAGGTGCTCAGCGCACCTGTGCAGATCAATGCTCAAGCGAGTCGGTTGATTAATGCTGATGCCAGTGCCTCTGTGGTGACAGTGGATTTGATCCCCATGACTGCCGCTGAGCTTATCTCATTTGAGGAAAAGGTAGCTGAATGGGAGCTTCAAAATGACAGTGAAATATCGATCGGACAGGGATTAAGTCAGAGTATTATTTTTGCCCACCTTAGTCTTTCAAATGCTAAAACCATGCTCTACTCCTTTGGCTGTGCTCTGCTTTTTCTACTTTTGATTGTCACTTTGCTTAAAGGCTCCTTTAAATTAGGCGGGTTAGCACTTGCAATGAACTTACTGCCGCTTATTTGGGTTTTCGGACTATGGCAGTGGTTGGGAGGCGGCTTGAGTTTGGGCAGTGCTGTCGTGATGGGGATGATGCTGGGCATTATTATTGATGATTCACTTCACCTACTGTTAAAGGTGGATGAGAGAGAGTGTGGCAAAGGTCTCTCTAAAACATTTACTTCAGTCATGCCTGCGGTGGCGTTTACTAGCCTATTACTGTTGCTTGGTTTTGCATTGGGACTGAGTTCAGACTTTTTCCCTATCGTTGAGCTGAGTTTTCTCTCCATGCTTATTGTGGCCTTTGCTTTCTTGTTTGATCTGATCATGCTGCCAATGTTGATGATCCTTATCGCTGGAGGGGAGCATGATTGAACTTATGCATCATCGATGCTTTCCATCGCCAGCTAATCCAAGTGTAAAGGAGCTAGATGAGTGCGATTTAGCTAACAGTAAACGCATAAAACAGTGGATGGGTAATCGATACAATAGCGCCAATTACTACACAGAGGTGGAGCGAGGCGCATTAGCCCATCTACTGCCGTTATTACTTTGTGGTGAGCAGTCAGCTCAGCTTGTGTTTAATAATGAGATAAACAGGTTGTATTACTCAGAAGTGGAGGATATTCAGACTACGATTAAGATTTTAAGAGAGGTTGAAGCTGAAGAGTTTATCCATGATAACGCCCTGCAATTAGTGCAATCTGAGCTGCCTCTTGTAGCCGGTATTAGCGATATTCAGCGACAGGCTAAGCGTTTTTACCTTAAGTTGGGAAGAGTAGATACCTACTGCGAGCATTTTATTCGTATCGCTATTCTTGATACCTGTGTGACGCAAATTATGCATGAATTTGAACATTGTAAACTCGGTTCTGGTCACCCCTTTGCTAGACTTTGTGGCTTGATAAAAAAAGATGAAGCTAAGCATGTGTACGTGGCAAAGCATCATGCCGAAAGGCTTGGGGCGACGAAAGTGATGTTTATTGACGAACATAAAATGGTTGTAAATCGGCTTTATGATCTTCTTATCGGTCAAGAGGTTCACTTTACTCAGTTAGGTGTTCATCTGGATAAATTATTTGAGCGTTTGGAGGACAGATGGGCGTAAAGTTTGCCAAAAATGGATTAACTCTATTGTCATCAGCCTATGTTTTGCCCAATGAAGTTGTCTCAAATCAGGAGCTACTTGAGGCCTTAGGTCAACTTTGTGGTCCATTGGCTAAGCGTAAAGCTAAAAGCATTGCCAAGCGGTTAGGAGTTGAGAGTCGTCATCTGGTTCGGGATCTAACAAGCGCTAAAAGTCAGCCCTCGCCAAATAGCATTGCCCTTGGAGTGGATGTGTTAAATCAAGCGCTACTGCAAGCAGGCCTTGATATTAATGAGTTAGAGTATCTGCTTAGCCATACGTGTACTCCCCATACGCAAGTGCCTCCTAATGCGGCCTGGCTTGCTGATGAACTGCGTTTTCAGGGGCCTTACCTGGAGTTAAGACAAGCCTGTACTGGATTTGCCAATGCATTGCAGATAGCCTCGACATTTTGTACTACTGATGATGCGCCTGTTGCGATTGTGGGCACTGAAACAGGCTCGGTTTACTTTGAGATTGCTAAGGCATTTTTGACCACTGAGCAGTTAGTCAACTATGTCCAGATGGGAGATGGTGCTGGTGCGGTGATATTAGGTCCTGCAAAGGAGGGAGAGGGGCAGTTAACCGATATCTACTTTGGTCAGATTGGAGAGGGGAAAGCGCCTGGTTTTTACCTTGATTCAGGTTCAATGGATGTTGGCAAAGGTGAGATGACTCGTTTTCATCACAATATAGAAGCTGTACGCGCTAATGGCAGTCAGTTATTTGAACTGGGTCTGCAAGCCGTTTTGTCACGGGGCTATCAGCTAGATGACTTTCGTTATATTTTACCTCATCAAGCCAATGGTTATATTGATGTCATGTTGGCCGAGGCGTTGGGAATTGAGCCTGAACGTATTATCAATGACGCTAAGGGTTTAGGTAATTTAGGCTCTGCTGCCATCTGGGTTAGCTTTGCCAAACTGGTCAACAGTGGAAAACTCAGGAGAGGAGATAAGGTATTAATACTGGGTGCAGAGGCGACCAAGTATCTCTATGGAGGTTTTGTTTATCATCATTAACACAGCCAGTAAAGAACACTGCCCGTAAAGGTTATTGGGGCGGGCCGTGTATTTAACTTAATGTATTTAAATTGATTTAGTCTCTTAGTGAGATGTTTTTCCCATACAGCCTGCTAATATTTTCTCAAAAAAATCACTGCCTTTTTTCTGCGCAAATGCAATGTTCCGCTCAGGGATCGACTCTGGATCATTGTAGTTTGCTAACGCTAGCTCCATGCTGACTTCGCGAATAATGTGCAAAGTCGGGTAGGGAGAGCGGTTGGTATAGTTAGATGGTTCATCCATAGGCTCACCCTCGAAGCAGTAGTCTGGGTGGAAGCTAGCTAGCTGATATACACCTTCATAATCTTGATCTATTAATAGATCGTTGGCGATATCGACCAGATCTAGATAGGGATAAAACCCTTCAAATCCGCGGGGAATGATAAAGAGTGTGGTCTCGGTCTCAGGATGTTCATCCAAATACTGGCACTCTTTAATTAAGGCTTCGAGGACATTGTGCATTTTGGATTCATCGATAACGGCGTAGCGAATACTGCGACGTTCAACTTCACGTCGTGCAAAGGGGCAGATGTTGTACTTCATTATCATACGCTCGACCCAATTTTGTGTGTGTGTTGCGATCAATTGAAGTTCTGTGTCTTGCGTTTGCTGTGTCATGCTGCTTCGCCTGTTTTATATAGCCATATCAATAGGGCTGATTTTCAACCTCGGGGCGATCATAGGGGGGATAAGAGGAACAAGCAAGCCTGCTTTATCGGTTAAGAGTGTGAATGACTATTGAGTCAGCTTAGGTTAATCTGATTTGAATTAGTATGGAGTCGACTACGAAATGGAACTTTTATTATGATAAGACTAATTTGCTGCTTACTGCTGCTTTCCACGTTAACTGCCTGTACTGCCTCTGAGGTCGCCGAACCCAGCCCCCTACGTACAACGACGGTGGCCACTGGCGATCTTGACTTCTTATCTGCTCAAACTCGATATTTTGCCTGGCACCCAACATTGGCCAAAGTGGTGGCTGATGAAAGAGTGCAAAGCGATCAAGTCATCAGCAATATGCAGCATGCGTTAAAGAAAGTGTTGGAAGCTAAGGGGTACCAGCTTGTTTCAAGCCAGCAATCCCCTGATTTGCTGGTGGGATTTGGCCTGACATTGAGCTCAGACATGAGTGATAGCGAGATATTACAGAAAACGGGGCTAGTACCTGGATTATCTACTTTTGGTGTCGATATGAATAAATATGAGAAGGGGTCAGTATTAGTGGCTTTGTTTGAACCTCAATCTCAAGAGCCTGTTTGGAGAGCGTTAGGGCAAGGTTTTACCGACTTTGAGAGAGATGGTGCTAAGCGTCAGCAGGGGTTTAATGAATTTATTTCTGTGATGCTGATGGCAGTACCAGTGATTTAGTAAAAAGGAGAGAGAGTTTGAAAAACACGATATTAGGTCTATGCGCAGTTTTATTGATGGCACTCTCGTTCCAAGGAGTGGCATCGGCAGAGTGGATAAAGATTGCTGACAAGACAGTTAATTACAAAACTGAAACCGATACAGTGACGCCGAGTGGCAGTGAGAAAAATGTGACTCACATTAAGCTTAAATGCACTCAAGGAACTGTGAATCTGCATAAAATTGTCATTAACATGAGTGACGGTACGAGTAAAACGCTAGATAACCTTGGGGTATTAACCAAAGGGTTATCGAGCCGCAGTATCTCAATTCCCAAAGGCGAACTGAAAATAAAGTCTATCGATTTGACCTACGACAGCGTTGGTAGTCAAACTTTGGCGATTGCAGGTGTCTCTAAAAAAGCTAAGTTAGATATTATGGGGAAGACACCGACAAGCAAAGAGTAGTAGAGTTAGTTTATGGCTAGCCTAACTTGGTTAGGTTAGCCTGCATTTAACAGTTCAGGGTTATCGATATATACCTTAAGTCGCTTTATCTCATTTGGAGTGAAATGTTTACCTTGGTAGTGATTTAGCGCCTCTTCAATCTCTTGTTGGTTGGTTAATTCACCTCTACTTTTTATTTCAAAGGATTGGAACTCTTTAACTTTTAATTTCCAAGCCTGCTCATCCGCTTTCAATTGCTCAATTCTCTCCATCACTTGTGGTGTAAATTCATTGAGTTGATCACTATTGCCATCTAAATTATCGACGATGTTGAAAACCTGCAGCGTAGGCTCATACACCTCTCTCTCCTTCTCCTCCATCTGGCTTATTTGATGGGTGATTAACATCTGCTTCTGCTCATTGGAAAGTGAGCTGTCTTGTAAGATAGCCATTCTCTCTATTGCTTGGTTGTCGTAGCGATTTTCATGAGAGAAAAAGGCTTCTATTTCAACTGGGGTAAAATAATCAAATTGGCTTTGATGGGCGCGCTCTATAAAGCTCATTGTGTCATCAATGTTGAGTTCACTGAGCATGTTAGGTCCCGTTTGCTTTATCTCTACTAAGGCGATTTTATAATCGCGGTAGCGACTAAAAAGATCCAGCAGATATATATGAGCCTCAGGGGTTAAATCCAGTTGGGTGGAGAGCTGGTTTAATAGGTGCGTTATGGTTTGACTTGTTTCTTGATGGGTGAGAATTAACTCATCAAATTTCCATCTGAGCTCTTCGTTTAACTCAAGCTCTGATTGCCCTGTATTTTGGGAGGTGATTTTATCCTCTTTAATGAGTACTGGTTGTGTCTTGAGTTCCTCTATTTTGATGTCGTTATTGGTGATTGTTGAGGAGTAATGTTGCACATTAAAATAGATTAGCCCCCCCACGACAAAGATAAGAATTAAGCTTAAAAGCATAATACTTTTTGCCGAGAGGGGGCTGTCAGCGCTTTGCTTTACTTGCTGAGGCATAGATTAAAATCCACTGCTAGCAAGACGGTTAATATGTGCTTTATATAGGGTTTTAGGGTTTGTTTCGAACCAGCTCACTAAGCCAAACATCTGGTTAACTTCATCTAGGTGGTTCATATTATAGTTATCACGGATCACTTGACCTAAATGTGAGCTACATCTTGAGACTAAACCGTCGTTAGCTTCATTAAATACCCAGCTGGTGACACTTAAAGCGGCATCACTGGCATCCCAAAAGTTGGTGCTCTGGCTCGTGCCTGACCAAGAGTAGTAGTTAACACCGTTGCTGGCTCTGGCGGAACCATAACCACAGTAGCTGCTAGGGACACCTTCAGGATATCTCTGGTTAAACCTGATTGAACCTTGTGTAGTGAGGGATTCTGTAGACGCTAAGGTGTCAGCCGGAAAGCTGCCGCCACCGGATACGCCTGTGACGATTTGAGAGAGTGTATTAAATGCGACATTGACTGACCACTCTACCCAAGAGTTAACTGGAATCGCGCCTCGAAGGAAATCTGCAAAGCTGCTGCCCCAGTTTACTCCACCTACAGAGGTTACTGATGCGACCATCTCAGGGCTCACACTGGCAACATAACGTGCAGTGGGGCCACCATGGCTATGACCAATTAAGTTCACTTTCTGCGCGCCAGTGTAGGCCAGTACAGATTGTACGTAGAGCCTAAGCTGTTCTCCTCTGACTTCAGATGAGTTAATTGGCGATACTCTGGCAACAAAGACCTGCGAACCTTGGTTTCTTAGGGCTCTGGGAATACCGTAAAAATAGTCTATCCCAAGTGCGTCATCGAAGCCCATAAACCCATGGACAAGTACGACGGGATATTTCGTTGATGCTGCGTGAGATTGTGCCGGGTAAAGTAAGCAAAGGAAAAGGAGTGCTGTAACAGTTAGCCATGTTTTCATAGGGTTCCCCAGAGTTGTTTTATTTGTCTTGTTGGTGGTTATCTCATCTGTTGACTTGTATCAATCTTGTATAAAAAATAACCGTGTAACATTATTGTTAACTGATTAAACTGTAGGCCGCAATAGTTATTTTCTTTACAAAGCCAGTCACAATGCGTCTTTCAGACTTTTTTCAAACAAGCGTTTATAGAAAAGGTAAATGATATCTACCACTTTGCTCAATGTTTAAGACAGCAGAGGTAGGATCAGTGGATTGAGAAATGCAGCTAAAATAATTTTATTTTTATGCGATTTAATGGGGATTTACCTGTTTAACTAGCTATTTTTAGCTATAACCCTGAAACCTTGTTAGTAGACTGGAACTTTATATCGTCCATATCAATCTGTGGGGATGAAGTAACTATTTGTGATTAAGGTTAGTGTCCTTGTTGGCGATGACGCACTCCCTGTTTGCTGTACACTGTCTCCTTAATTTTAATAGTAAGGACACTTTTTAATGCTCAAACCGCTATGTTTACTGTTCTTGATAGGGGCATTTTCTGCTAATGCAGCTACCTCTAAAGATCTTATCAAGTCTACAGAGACTTGGGATGGACAAACACTACCGCAATATTCACTAACTCAACCTGAGGTGACGATTAAAGAGATAGTGATTGCGCCAGGTGAGCAGCTGCCTTGGCATCAGCACCCGGCGATAAACGCAGGCATATTGCTTAGTGGTGAGTTAATTGTGTATACGCGCGATGGTAGAGAGAAAAACCTGAAAGCTGGCGAACCGCTTATTGAGCTGTTCAACACCTCTCACTATGGTAAAAATATCAGCAGTGAGCCAGCTAAAATAGTGGTGTTTTATCTTGCAGAAAAAGATGCGCCAGTCACAGTACTGGATAAAGAGGCTGAATAATCCTTATTGAACAGAAAAGGGGCGAATGCCCCTATTTAGTTAAGATTTTTTAGGCTAAAACTGGTAGCTTAACCGCACAAAACCATTGTCTATTTTATCGTCCTCAATGACAAAGTGTTGCCAGCCAAGCGCGAGTTGCCATTGCGGGTTGATATGCCAATAAAGTGATATGTCACTGAATAAATCGGTACCGTTTTCATTACTCTCTACCAGTTCTTGATTGATTAGGCTAGTAAAGTCACTTTGCCAAAACCACACCCCTCCACCCAATTTTAATCCAACGGGTTCACTAAATTGCCACAGATAGCTTATCCCTAAATCGATACCTGTCGCTGAGCGTGGGCCTAGGCTCTCAGCTAACTTGATTGAGGGAGCAGGATCTAATGCGATACCTTTTGCTGTGAACTGATAATCGCCTAAGTGTTGATAACCCAAGTTAATGTGCCAATTAGGGTTGAATTGGTAACCAAATCCTAAGCCCCAACTCCAATCACTATTGTCACTGGAAAATTGCGATACCTGCATTCCAGCTGCTTCAAGTTTGTTGATATCGACTTCGGCAGATGTTCGGCTGTAACCTGTTTGAATATCTGCGGTCCATGATGCTTGTGCTGTGCCGCACATTAATAAGCTGGCGAGCAGTATCTGCGCAGTTTGTTTACCTCTTCTGATTAACCCAAGCAGAAGCAAGAGAGCTGCGCTTAATACACTGATTGAACCACCACTACTTTCGTTGTTTATTTTTATTTCTTGGTATGCATCTACAGTCACTGTGAGAACTCCTTCCATTTCAGCGCCTAACTGATCTTCTATACCATAGAGCACTCGGTCCTCTCCTTCAAATCCAAGCTGCGGTATATATTGGATTTTATTGTCAGAAGTGATACTGACTTGGCCAACTTTTGCAGTGACAGAGCTAAGAGTTATCTCTTGGTCATCGATGTCGTTAGCAAGTACATCCACGATTATACTGGTTTTGTCGTCGGTGGATGCGTGATCGTCATTGGTTACCGGTGCCTCATTGGCCTTTACTGTAATAAGCACCCTAGCCGTTGCACTACTACCTTGAGAGTCAACTACAGTATAGAGTACTTCGTCATCGCCTAAGTAACCGAGAGGTGCTTGATATTGCAAAAGGCCAGTATGATTAATACTTGCTGCTCCTAATCTTCCCTGTACGCTCTGCAACTCGATGGGATCGCCTTCGGGATCGCTGTCATTCAGGGTCGGATCGAGTAGAAGCAAACTGGTTTCTATAAGCTCTATGGCATCATCTTCTGCATTTGGCGATAAATTATTTGTTAAAAGTGTCGCCACTCCTCCTGGATCGCTAATGTGGAAGTTGGCTTCGCCATCGTCATCATTTGGTCCACCATCCACTATGGTGAGCTGGATACACCATGCACCCTCTATCAGACCTGCTTGCCAACTGTTTGCGCCGGGAGAGGGGCAGAATCCTGGTTCACCACTGGTACTGTGGATATGGTTGGAGTCATCTTCAACAAACTCGTACCAACCTTGAGACTCATTATATTTTCTATAGACAGCGTCTGAGGGGATAGCCTTAGTTAAAGGCAGAACTATGCGGTATTGATTGCCCTGTATTGGGAGTCCGCTGGCGATAAAGTCAAACACACCGCTGGTGAAACTAAATTCACTGTCTTGCGGCAGAGGATCCTCTTTATCAAGCAGCAGAGTGTTTCGCTCTCCTCCAACAGCCAGGCTACCTAGCTTGATACAAACACCAGCTTCTCCCTCGATAAGGTATTGAACTTGCTCATCCTCATTTTCTGGTTGAACATTACAGCTGGGCAGGGCGTCTTGGAAGTTGGCTATACCATCTAAGTCATCATCGCCAAACCCTTCAACATTATCAGGGATCATATCTCCGTCACTATCGGTATTGTCGAGTAAAGGTAAGCTGGCAACGAGTGTCAATCTACGGGTAACCTGTGTCCTTTTTTGACCATCAGAGACTTGAGCTTTTACCTTGTAGTCGCCTGGCTCAACATTACTTGGGTCGAAACGTATGATCTCCGCTGATGTGTCTAAGTCCTCTAGCTCAAGGTGAGATAATTCCCAGTTGATGGTGAGCTGGTCATTGGGGTTGCTATCTGAGTAGTTGGCTGTGATAGTAACCTCTCCGCCATCTTGCGAGAGTAGCAATCTTGGCTCTGCATCTTGGGTTATATTAAGGGATATCTCTGGGGCGATATTACGGTTGACGATATGCAGAGTGTGGCTGGGTTTATAGCCGCTATTCACCGAGTCATCAAGCACGAGTATCAACTTCTCATCTTGCTCACCTATTTCATCTTCAAGGATCTCAAGCTCCAGTGTTACATCTCGTCCTGATGTGATGACAGCTTGCTGACTGTTCAAGGAGTAATCTTCATTGAGCTTAGCATCACCAGTGACGCTAAAATCGATCACAACAGGATATTGTGGTGCGTCGCCATTAAGGGAAAGGGTAACGGATGCCGCTCCTCCCTCTACGACAAATTGATCTTTATGGAAGTTAACCAAGGGATATACGTCCACCTGTTGGCTTGCGACCTTCGTGTTTCCATTGCTGTCGGTGGTTTCCCAGTAGACAAGGTGACGGCCTGGTTGGAATAGAGGCTGACCATATTTAAGGCTGACAGGTAGAGGCTCTCCCTCACTGTCAAATGCCGTTGCAACACCTAGATCGACGCGTGTGAATAACCCTTGAGCTTGGACACTTACAGCTTCAGGAACCGTTAGTGTGGGCAGAGCCTCATTGTTAGGGGTGACTTGCAGGCTCACTTCTGCTTGGCTGCTTTCACCCTCGGGATCAACAATTAAGTAGCTTAAGTTAATATCACCAGTCATACCTGAACTTAAGGTCAGTAGTAACTGTTCATCTTCTATCTCTACCTTGCCTAAGCTCGATTCTGCACTGACGAGGGAGAGTATATCTTCATCGATATCTTTATCATTAGCTAATACAGATAAGCGGTACTCTCCGCTTGGTGTATAGTCCAGCTCAAAGGTGTCATCTTGTGCTTTGGGGGCATCGTTTACGGGAAGTATTTTGATGCTCACTTCAATGGGATTTGAACTGGATTGTTGATCGCTCACGGTGACAGTGAAGCTGTCATCGCCGTGAAAGTTTTCATCGGCTTGGTAAGTCCATCTTGTGCCACTCGTGTCAAGGGAGCCTTGTTGAGGCTGATTAACTAAGCTAATGGTTAACTCGTCGCCTTCATCATCTTTGGCGTCCAGATTAAACACCAGTTCAGTGTCCTCTAGTGCTTCAAACTGAGTACTGCTGAGAGTAGGGGCATCGTTGATATTGAGGACTTCGATACTAAATGCTGGCAAGCTTGCCGATGCGGCTGTGCTGTCGATGACACTGATAATGATATTACTGTTTATGCCCACATCGTTATTGGTAGGTGTACCAGACAAACTGCCATTGGCGCTGTTAAAACTTGCCCAGCTTGGTTTATTACTGATCGTAAAGTTGTGTGTGTCACCATTGTCGGTATCAAGCAGAGTAGGAGTGAAACTGTAAAGACTATCTTCATCGACAGAGCTGGCTGGAATACCTGTGATGACCGGAGTGAAGTTATATGCTTTATGCACACTATCTGTGGCTTCAGCACCTTGGTTTCCTGCTTCATCCGTTAACGAGAGAGTCAGAGTGAGCGTGCCTTCATTTAAGCTACTGACATTAATATCGCTCACGGTTTGAGGATCGCTGCTAATGATACCGCTGCCAGTGATTGAGTTGCTACCATCACTTATCTGATAGACATAGTTTTCTCCACTAACGCCTCCCGTGATGATAAAGCTAAGTGCAGACTCATTTTTAGCATCAATATACTCTTGTTTTATCTCTATCTCGTAGCCAACGGGGGCTGACGTATCTATGGTCACTGCGTTGGAAATGGTGATAACTTGGGTGTTACCCGCAAGATCGACTGGTGAGAGGTGGGCGTCATAATCACCTTCTGTTAAGGTGTCTGCCAGCTCATTGTCTAGCCAGTTACCGCTGTTGATATCACTGAAACTGTCGGCATCGAAAGGCCCAAGTATGGTGTTGTCTTCAGCCTCCAAAGTGAAAGATAAGCTAGCTATTCCTCCGGCATCGGTCACTGTACCTGTAAGCGATGGCGTGGTATCGACACTTGTGATCGATGTGATATCTGCACTTGGTGCAATATTGTCATGGGTTAATGTGACAAGATTGACAGCTTGAGCGCTGTTACCTGCTCTATCTTTAGCGATAACTACATAGTTAGTCTCCGTGTTATCGGCTAACGAGAGGCTGATATTCCAGCTATTTGCCGTAACAATACTCGATGTAACTGCTGTATTATTGTCGGCGATACCATTGTTATCTGCATCTAGATAGAGACCGACCAATACGCCATTTTCACTCTGACTCCCTTCAATGGTGATGGCTGTTGTGGACTGATGGAGTGGGGATGTTGGACTTAAGATGACAGCATTATCTGGCGCGATAGAATCCTCAAGAAAACTGTCAATGGCCACATCTGAAATATTGCCTGCAGTATCTTGGCTACGTAACACAAAGTGATTATCGGAATCTTGGTTAAGGTTGAGTGTCAGTGACCATGATCCTGAATTGGTGCTACTGCTGGCTAAAGGTGTATTACTGTCGGCAATGCCATTAGCATCACTATCGGATAGTGCAACAATGGTGATCCCATCTTCAGGGTAATCGGTTTGAGATAAGCTGATGTGATCGGCATTAAGTGTTTGGGATGATTGAAGTGGTGTTGCCGATGCAGGAGCTTGGGTATCGATTAACAAATTTGCTTCTGTTAATGCTGTAAAGCTAAAGTCTGCTAAGTTGCCGTTTGCATCTTGAGCTGTATCAGCATTACTTTGGACTGATGTCAGCGTGACGCCATCGTCATCGTTATCGCCACTGATCACATTATAACTAAAGGTTAAGTTGGGTGAGTTATCTCCACTGGTATAAACCGCCGTTCGACTTGTTCCACCAATTAAGAGTGTGGCGGTGGAGTTCGTACCAGACAAGATAACGCTATCATCAAGTTGCACTGAGACTGTAATGGTTTCACCCGCTTTAAAGTGGCCTGTGTTTAAGGTTACAGATTGAACGACTGGACCTATGGCGTCTTTATTGACAGTGTCTGTGACGGCAGCTGCTGCGTTGCCGTTTGTATCTGAGACAACAACAGAAAGGGTTAATGTGCCATCACTGAGTGAGGTGACATCGATATTTGAGATTGTGTCGCTGACAGATGCAATCGTGCCTGAACCATTAATACTGCCCCCACCTGATGAGATCGTGTAGCTGAAATTAGCACCGACTTCAGCCCCTGCAAACGTGAAGCTTAGTGCATTATCATTTGATTCTAAGATGATGCCTTGATCAATACTGACACTGTGGCCAGTTGGCGCAGTACTGTCCTTGATGCTGCTGTCATTAACCGCACTCGCACTGTTACCGGCAATATCGGTTAGTACCAAGCTAAGGCTGAGTGTGCCATCTTCAAGGCTGCTTACATCAATATTGTCTATGGTGTCTGTAGCCGTGGCTAAACTGCCATTGCCGGTAATTGGTGTGCCGCCACCTGAGCTACTGAGGTTATAAGCATACAGGCTAGCAACCTCACCAGCTGTGAAAGTGAAGCTGACAGCATCTTCATTGCTGCTGTTGACCGGATTTTGGGTGATTGCCACGCTATGACCTGAAGGCGCGCTGGTATCCACTTCAATACTCAAAGCTGTGCTTACCGTAGAGTTATTACCTGCGGCATCGGTTTGAAAGGCTTTAATCGAATGACTTATACTGGACAGAGTGGGCATAGATGTAGACCAGCTTCCACTGCTGACACTTGTGGTTGTTGATACTTCTCCACCATCTAAAATTCCATCGTTATCAGTGTCACTAAAGAGGGTAAGGGTTGCACCTGTTTCACCATTACCTGAAATCTCAGGGGTTTGATCTGATGTAATATCATCACTGTCACTGCTACCTGTATCTGAGCTGGTGCTCATATCTAAGGCTGTGGAGGTTGCTGGTGCACTGATATCGTACTCTATGGTGTTATCTGTACTGGTGCTGGCTTGGTTGGATGCGCCAAAAGCATCTGTTACGCCTCCTGCTAACACCTGAGCAATAATGTCACCTTCGTTGGCACTGATATTGGTTGTAACCGTAAAGCTAGTGCCTGAGCTTGCTGAAACAGAGGTGACACTGGCAGTGACATCACCGCTCAGGTTGATATCTGTTACATCAAAGCCAGAAATAGACTCATTAAAGAGCACATCGAATACCACAGTGGCATTGTTGGTTGGATCGTTTTGACCACTGCCTTGGTTAATGGTCACTGTGGGCTGGGCATTGACCGTAAGGCTGATGGTATAACTCGAAATGGAATCTGAGGCACCATCATTGACACTAAAGGTGAAGCTAGAGCTAGCGTCATCATTAGGGATGTACTTGAGCTGATTGGCATCTAGGTTAGCTTTAGTCACGGTGGCACTGTTTGTTAGTGCGGATTCTGCATTGTTGATGCTACCGCTGGCATCAATATCTAACCAGAGTGAGCCATTCACTGGGGCGGTAATGATGGTGATATGGTTAAGAGTGTCGCCTTCAGGGTCGCTAAAAGCAAAGTCACTGGTGGCAATTGTTGACACACCGCCTTCATTTGGTGTGAGTGTGTTATTGCTGCTAACGGGGAGATCATTCACTTGACTCACTACAAGGCTAGTATCAATATTACCACTGCTACCACCGTCGCCATCAGTGAGTACTGTTCTGACTGTACGAGTATTTTCTGTGGGGAATAAATTGTCACTGTTTTCATAGGTGATAGCACGAACGAGCGACTGCACAAGCGCTGGCGTGGCATTGCTATTGAAGGTAACGATAAGGTCATTACCCTCTGATATAGCGTTGGTCAGTGCCCCTATATTGGTCGCGCTAATGGTGATACTGGCACTCGCTAACCCTGTTGTGGTGACAGTGTTGTCAAAACCAAGAATATCTTCGCTAGCATCTTTATTGGTGGGGATTGTAACCGTAAGTGTTCCACTGTTGAGGTTCACTGAATCTACATCGGTAAACGTCGCATTGGCGGATATGTCGATATTTTGCTTACCATCACCTTCACTGTAATTAAGGTTATCACCAGCGAGATTGCTCAGGCTTGGACTATCATTAACAGCTGCTACTGTCACTGTGATATCTGCATTAGCTGATGTGCCGCCATCACCATCACTGATGGTCAGTCTCACATTTCTCGCCCCAGTTGTTGGGTTATCGTTATCACTGTTTTGGTAAGTTAATGCTTGAACTAAGGTTTGGGCATGAGCTGGGGTTGCTGAACCATTGAAGTTAATGACAAAGTCGTTACCCGCAGCAATATTATTACCAAGTGTTCCAATGACTCCTGGTCCTGTAATGGATACATTACTGCCAGCGGTTGTTCCTGAAAGAGACATAGTCCCGCTCGTATCGATTAAGAGAATATCTTCGGCTGCATCTTCACCTGAGGTAATGGTGAGGGTTAGGTTACCACCATCGAGATCTGTGCTATCACTATCGGTAACAGTGGCTACTGTGCCTTGATCGAGAGTTTGACTTCCGTCACCTTCACTATAGGTAAAGCTGTCACCGTTGAGGTTAGCCGTTGTAGGGGCGCTATTGGGGGTTATTGCAGGCTCAAAATCAATATCATCGAGACCAATAAGCATGTTTGGATCATCATTTGGGGTAATACGAATTTCATCAGTATTGTTAAACGCAGCATCGGTAAGAGTTATTGGGTGGTACGTGTTTACTGAAATAGCTGTTAAATCAAAGACCTCACTACCCATGAGAACACTATCTTTATAGGCTTTTACGGTATATATACTTGCCCATGCAGCAGCTCTCATTTTAAAAGAGACTAGACGAAATTCACTACCATCATCAGTTTTAAAAGTGACCATAGTTGAGTCAACACTCCCAACTTGGTCATTGATTATTTTCCCTCCGCCTAGATCGCCATGGAAAGCTTCAGTTCCTCCAGCCGTAAAAGTAATTTCACCACTATCATATGGTTCCCCCAGTACCTGAAGGGCTGCAATTGCATCAAAGTTGAGATCTGTCGCTGAGTGACTAGCGCTCGATAATAATGCCAAGCTTGTAATAGCTACTTTTATCCAGATGAACCTTTCCATGGTGAGTTCCTATTGAGACATAGATGGGCAGGCCAACTGCCCATGAGTTTTGTATTTAATATTGGCCTAGCTTCGTGAAGGAAATAGGCCTTGGAGCGCGATGATAAAGTTCACTACTTGATAAGGTGGTAAATTGTTGATTGGGGTATTACCTCCAGCATTTTGCGTATTGGCATTTAGCATTGCAGTTGTATTTAATGGCGTATCAAATGCCTTCATTACTCCATTTGCTTCTGCTGAATATAAAGCGGTAGCTCTTGTTCCTGAGATGGCCACTGCTGGTACGTTGTCCACAGGGGAGGTTTCCGTGGCATTTTCGTTAGAAGCAGGGACTTTAATACTTAATGTATCTGTAATTTTTGCTTCTACATTTGTCATTGGATGATAGTGACTGGGCATTTGGTTCATTTGCAGTGTATTGTTCTCAGAGCCTTGCTTTTGCCCCATAGACTTAGGGTTTAGCCCTGGACCATGACCTTGGTGCATTGGAGTGCGACCGCGGAGCTCGGGTAAACCAAACGTAGTACGGCCATCGCCACCAAATTGGGTGCCAAGCAGAGAAAACATGGCTTGGTTTTGTGAGATAGCGATTAATGCACCGTCGCATTTTGCATAGCCACGAGGCGCAAAGTTAAATCCCACCATCTTGATCTCGCCGATAAAAGGTTCTGACATTGTTACTCTCCTAATCTTGTTATTTTCAGATTTTTTAGTATGTTGGGTACAATCCACCGACAACATTTAGGTGACCTAACATGGATTGTTTACAACTCGCTTCACTGGAACTCAAAGCTCATAGTGAGGCTGACTTGCCCTTTTTATTGCAGCTCTATACCTCTGTTCGCCGCGATGAGTTTGCCCCGGCAAGCTGGCCTGAGCCGCAATTAAACTCTTTTTTATCTGAGCAGTTTGCCGCTCAATATCGTTACTATTGTCAGCATTACAACACTGACAAATTTGATATTATCTATTACCAGAACCAAGCTATTGGACGACTGTTTGTCGACTACTGGCTCGATGAACGTCAAGAGATCCGTATTGTCGATATCTCTTTGATGCCTGAGCATCGAGGTGTTGGAGTTGCCAGTTGTTTGCTTGAGAATTTGTTTATTGAAGCTGAAAATTTAGGCTTAACCGTGAGCATACATGTAGAGCGAAATAATCCTGCCAGAGCGCTATATGAGCGTTTAGGTTTTAAGTTAAAAACGCAGACGGACGAAGTGTATCTACTCATGGAGTGGCGAGCGGAAAATAGAGTCGTTGAGCAACTCATGCCTTAAGCTCCACTTCTCTGTTGATCACGATCTCATATTGAGTCGCTGAGATTGCTGAGCAAAATAGCCACTGTTTACCAATGATTGGGTGACTGAAGGTGTAAGATCCTTGGGGCACACGATTTGGTAAGGAGTCTTTCAGGCGTGTGGTAAAGCTTTCATAGTCTTGGCAGTGGGCAGAGCCAGTAACGATTTCATCTATGATGAGTTCAAGACGATTACCTTGGTGATCTTCAACATTGACCGTTTTACCAATAAGCTGCTTGAAGGTTTGATAAGAGGGGATAGATGAATTATTGGCTTGATCAATCACGCTACACTTCCTTGTATTTCCTATGCCAGCGCTGATAAATCAATATTTTGATCCACGCTAACATATACTTGAACATCCTTGTTGCTTAAATGTTAATTTAATGCTGATGGTTTGTCCATGGTTAAAATAGGGGAATTTGGTTAGATTGGATGTAGAAAGAATATTGATACAGAGGGAAAAGGGCCTATGGCAAGCCCTTATTGAACTGATTTTTGACGTTAACTTAGGCTTATCTCATAGGAGGTGAATTTTCTAAGGTTAATGACGCCAGTATCGAAGATTAAGTATTGCCCTTTAATGCCAAGCAATATGCCACTGACGACTGGGTTTTTATCGAAGTTGTGTGAACTGATCTTGGTTGGAAACTCAGTGACTGGAAAGTGAATCTTCTGAATATCTTCATCGAGCTTTTCAATGGCATATTCACCGTTTGCCATGCAGATTTCATGTATCTTGTTTTCAACTTCAGGCAGAAGCTCTGCGGCCTTAGCCTTGAGATCTATATCTTCGGAATTGCCTTTGAGCATAGCACGCCAATTAGTCTTGTCGGCTATCATCTTAGCCAATTCAACTTCCACAAGACCTGAGATCTGTCTCGTTGATACTTTCAAAATAGGCAAGCCTTGAGTCGCGCCTTGATCTATCCAGCGCGTAGGAAGTTGGGTATGGCGAGTGATCCCCACTTTAAGACCTGATGTGTTTGAAAGATAGACATAATGCGGCACAAAGCAGTTAACTTCCCCCCACTCAGGCTCACGGCAGGTTCCCTCGGCAAAGTGGCACGTCTCAGGTTTCATTATGCACATGTCACAGCTAGCTAACTTCTTCATACAAACGAAGCAGTGCCCTTGAGAGTAGCTTTTCTTGGTTTTCTTACCGCAGTTACTGCAGCTTATTTTGCCTGTGTGAGTTAAAGTCACACTTGTGCCAATCAGCGGGTTCATCTCTACTAATTGATCACCGATTGGCAATTGATACTGTACCTGCTGGTTATCATCCAGCGTGGCACGCATTTTTTTTATTAATCCTAGCATTAAGGGTTCCTAGCATAAATGTACTTAGGTACATGTGTAGCAGACATTGGTTTGACTTAAGTTCAAAATCTAATGTTTCGATACTGATAGCCAATCTGTATTTTTGCTAGTCTATCAGATTGTTGTTGCGATATTTGATTGATTTTTTCGATTGCAATAGAGAAGGTAAATAGATGTCTAAAAGGAGAGAGGGATTGGATAAAAAGGGAGCGTAACCTCCCTTATATCAGAGCTGTACTATTTTAAATATGCATGAACCCACTAAATGCTGTATCACACTTGGTTAAGTGATCATGTTTTTTATATTCTGGTATTACACCTTATCCAGCACAACATCATCCCCTATGGTGTAGAGCGCATCGCAGAGCTGATCCTCTTGTTCATCATTTTTCATTGCAACGTCAAAGTTTGCTCTAAAGAGGGCTACACCAGTGTGGCCAGCGCTCTCATAACGAGTGCTGAGATGTTCGATATTCATCCCCATTGAACTGATTTTATTTGAAATATCGTGGACTAAGCCAGGCCTATCATAGGCAACTAAAGAGTAGCTTTTGTGGGTAGGTAGGGACTGTTCTTTACTCGTTTTTGCATAGGTTAAGCTTAAGCCTTCGATGCACTCTAAATTTTCTACTAAAGTATCCCAATTTGAAGCGGGAACTTCTAACAGGAGTATGGCTGCAAATATGCCATCTATGTGGCGAAGCTCTGAATCTAACCAGTTTCCTCCATGACGACTCACTGCATGTGCTATCTGCTCAACTAAGCCATTTTTATCTGGGACTTGAAGGGTCACTAAGTATCGTAACATATTGATATAGCTCCTATGATTAATAATTCTCTCTCGCTTGTTGCACTGTAACACTAGTGTCATCTTTGCGTCATATAATGCTACGAAAAATAAAACACTATTGTTAGCATAGCCAATGTAACAATCCCAGTGAAAAGTCTACCGATTATTTAATAAACGAGGTTTTAATGGAAACTCAGGCGATAAAACCTGATCCTAAGGCTAACGCTCTACTGATGGGCAAAGGTTCGAGTCGCAGGTCGATCACGGACAAGATGACTCAGGTTGGTGTGACCATAGGCGGCACCATGGTTTTTGTGGCGCTTTTATTGATCTTCTTTTATCTCTTATATGTTGTTAAACCTATTTTTGATGGGGCTGACGTTACGCCTGTCGTGAGTGTTGAACTGTCGGATGATGCAAGCCCAGCTTTGATGGTGGGTAGCGACGAGCAAAATGAGCTTATCTACCGAGTTTCAAATACAGGCCAGGTAGATTTCTATAAAGCGAAAACAGGTCAGCTTCTTGAAAGGGAGCAGCTGATTTTACCTAACGGCACTCAAGTTAGCAGCAGCGCTGTTTCAGCGCCGAGCGAGCAAAGATTTGCTCTCGGACTCGATAATGGTCAGCTTTTACTCGCTGGCATTAACTTTGGGGTGACTTACCCAGATAATGAACGTCTTATTACACCCGATATCAGATTCCCTGCTGGTAAACAGGCATTAACTGTTGATGAAAACGGCTCGGCACTTCATCACCTGACTTTTGGTTATAGCAGTGAAGTGATGAGTTTTGCCTACCAAGATGATGCTAAGGTGTGGCGTTTAGCCCGTCAAGAAGGTGAAGAGAACATGATGACCGAAGAGGTTGAATGGATCTCTTCAACGGGGGTTATTCAAGAAGCTCCTTCCAATGTACAGCAAGCGCTAATGACACCCGACCAACGCCAGTTGATATTAAGAAGCAGTGATAAGCTGTTTATCTACGATATTCGTGATGTCGAAGATATTCAGTTGATGCAGGTATTAGCGCTTGATTTGGCAAATACACAAGTTAAAAGTGTCAGTTTACTCGCTGGTGCCAGCTCGCTTTTGGTGAGTTATGACTCCGGTGTTGTGTTGCAATACTTTCAGGTAAATGGCGAAAGGGGTCGTCAATATCAGGAGATTCGAGGCTTCGACAAACTCGGTGATGTTGCCAGTATTGCCAGCGAATTTTACCGTAAGAGCTTTGTGACGGTCAGTGATAAAGGCGAGCTCTCTCTACTCTATACCACTAGTCAACGTAAGCTGTTTTCTGAGAATTTTGATCTGGAGAATCCGGTTAAAATAGGGTTTAGCCCAAGATCGAATGCGCTGGTTGTTGAAGCTGGAAATAAGCTACATCTTTTCAATGTTGAGAATGAGCATCCTGAGGTCTCGTGGAGCGCCATGTGGAGCAAGGTCTGGTATGAGGGTTATCCTGAGCCTAAATATGTGTGGCAGTCGACCTCTGGCTCTGATGACTTTGAGGCAAAATTAAGCTTAATGCCTTTGGCGTTTGGTACTATGAAAGCGGCACTATATGCCATGTTGTTTGCAACGCCTTTAGCGATTGCAGGTGCGGTATACACGGCTTACTTCATGTCTCCTAAAGTCCGCTCTATTGTTAAACCAACCATTGAGATTATGGAAGCTCTGCCAACGGTTATTTTAGGCTTCTTAGCTGGTCTTTGGCTTGCTCCCTTGATTGAGGATAATCTGCCTGGGATCTTGGTTTTGCTCATCTTACTTCCGCTGTCGATCCTCTCCAGTGCATTTGCCTGGTATCACCTGCCGGGCAAGTGGAAACAGAGGTTACCTGACACTTATCAAGAGCTGATGTTAATTCCTGTCATCCTGTTTATCGGTTGGTTCTCATTTGCCATCAGCCCCGCGATTGAGATCCTCCTGTTTGATGGTGATTCACGCATGTTTATCACCAATGAGTTAGGGATCACGTTCGATCAACGAAATGCTCTTGTGGTCGGTATTGCTATGGGCTTTGCGGTTATTCCGACCATCTTCTCTATCGCTGAAGACGCGGTTTTCTCGGTTCCTCGCCACCTCTCAAATGGTAGCTTGGCTCTGGGGGCTACCAACTGGCAAACCTTGACTCGTGTGGTGTTGTTAACTGCAAGTCCTGGGATATTCTCTGCGGTAATGATGGGCCTTGGCCGCGCTGTTGGTGAGACCATGATCGTACTGATGGCTACGGGTAATACGGCCATCATGGAGTGGAGCGTATTTGAAGGTATGAGAACCCTAGCAGCCAATATCGCCGTGGAGATGCCAGAGTCGGCGATAGGGAGTTCGCACTATCGAGTGCTCTTCTTGGCCGCTTTTGTACTGTTTATCTTTACATTCTTCTTTAACACTATCGCAGAAGTCGTTAGACAACGTCTTCGTGAACGTTACAGCTCACTTTAAATATAAGAACATGATGATTAAGTATATGAAGTCGAATATGTGTGTTTTGGCGTTGAACCTAGGGAGTATTTCTCATGGGTAAGTGGTTTAAATCCGGCTCTCCTTGGATCTGGATGACTGGTGGTGCTGTTAGCATCAGCTTAATTGCTGTTCTCGGTCTACTCTTGATGATTGCATGGCGTGGCCTGAGCTACTTTTGGCCTGCTGAGATCTATCAGTGGGAGCTTAATGATCAAGATGGGCAACAATACACCTTGATTGGTGAGATCTATGACAGCGAAGAGGTGCCGACAGAGCGTTTAGTGGCTGCCGGACATCAATTTGATCAAGCGCCAGGTGATACCGTTAAGCGTTACCTTATTAAAACGGGTAACCGTGAGTTTGTCGGTCTGGATTTTCGCTGGATATTAGCAACAGATATTATCTCACGCAGTAAACCCGATGATATTGCTGTGATTGAGCGGAGTAAGAACGGTGACTTTTATGGTTATCCGGTTGCTGTGATAGAAAATGGGCAACGTCTTGAGCTTAAGGATGTTGAGTCCTCGTTGATGTCTCACATTGAGCGTGCGGTTGAACTCAATGATGAAGCGGTTAAGCTTCAGAAGAGTGAGATAGGCTCAATCAACTATGCTCTAGAGAAGTTGAGGTTAAAGGAGCGTGGTTATGAGCTGGATAACAAGTTAACCGATGCGCGTAAACTTGAGCTGGAGACAGCACGCAGCACGCTTCAGGCCGATTACTTAGTATTAGAGAAACAGTTTTTTGCACTTAGAGAGGAAGCTGGACGCGATTCTGTCATCATTAAAGATATGCGAGGGCTAGAAGTTACTTTAAAACTAGACTCAATTCTTGATGTGACCTACGCCAACCGAATGGGGCTGCTTAGCAAAGTTGGACACTGGTTTGTTGGTATGGGTCGCTTTATCAGTGACGACCCACGCGAAGCCAATACTGAAGGCGGTGTCTTCCCTGCTATTTTCGGTACTGTGTTTATGGTGATGTTGATGGCCGTTATTGTGACACCATTTGGTGTGATTGCGGCTATCTACCTTCATGAATACGCTAAAAAAGGGCCTGTGACTAAGATGATACGCATTGCGGTAATCAACTTAGCGGGTGTTCCCTCCATTGTTTATGGTGTATTTGGATTAGGTTTCTTTGTTTATATGTTTGGTGGCACACTGGATCAGCTCTTCTATCCTGAAGCTTTGCCTGCGCCAACCTTTGGCTCACCAGGGGTTATCTGGTCAGCATTGACCTTGGCAATATTAACTCTGCCTGTGGTTATTGTATCAACCGAAGAGGGACTTAGCCGTATACCCAGTGCTGTTCGTCAAGGCAGCTTAGCCTTGGGGGCAACTAAGGCTGAAACCTTATGGCGTATTGTCATTCCTATGGCAAGCCCAGCGATTATGACTGGACTTATTCTCGCGGTAGCTAGAGCGGCGGGTGAAGTTGCCCCTTTAATGCTAGTGGGGGTTGTAAAACTCGCGCCGACTCTGCCAATAGATATGAACTTTCCCTTTGTGCATCTGGAACGTAAATTTATGCACTTAGGCTTCCATATTTATGATGTTGGTTTTCAAAGCCCCAATGTTGAAGCTGCAAGACCTTTAGTATATGCGACCTCTTTCTTGCTGGTCTCCGTCATTGTGTCACTCAACCTGACGGCTATTGGCGTACGAAACCACTTACGTGAAAAGTATCGCTCACTAGAACATTAATTAACTGAATACCGCCACAAAAAGTGGCATAAATAGAGGTGCGAAGCAGCTCTATTAAGTGATAGGACATAACATGATTTCGATAGATAAGTCTGCCATGAGCACAAATGAAATAGACCTCAACAATTTGAGTCAAGAAGAAACTGCCTTGGAGATCCGTAACTTAGACCTTAAGTATGGAGACAAGCAGGCTCTATTTGATGTGTCAATGAAGATTCCTGAGAAGCAGGTTACTGCCTTTATTGGACCAAGTGGTTGTGGTAAATCGACTTTACTACGTTGTATTAATCGTATGAATGATCTGGTGGATAACTGCCACATCGGCGGCGAGATCTTACTTAATGGTCAAAATATCTATGACAAAAAAGTGGATGTAGCCGCGTTGAGGCGTAATGTGGGTATGGTATTTCAGCGTCCAAACCCGTTCCCTAAATCTATCTATGAGAATGTGGTCTATGGCCTACGTCTGCAAGGGGTAAACAACCGTCGAGCTCTTGATGAGGCGGCCGAGCGTTCACTGCGCGGCGCGGCTATCTGGGACGAGGTAAAAGACAGACTGCATGATAACGCTTTCGGTCTTTCAGGCGGACAGCAGCAGCGTTTAGTTATCGCTCGTGCGATTGCCATTGAGCCTGAAGTGTTACTGCTTGATGAGCCAACCTCTGCATTGGATCCTATCTCCACCTTGACCATTGAGGAGTTGATCACTGATCTAAAATCTAAATACACTGTAGTAATTGTTACTCACAATATGCAGCAGGCTGCAAGGGTGTCGGATCAAACCGCCTTTATGTATATGGGTGAGTTAGTTGAATATGCGGATACTAATACCATATTCACCACTCCTAAAACCCGTAAAACAGAAGATTATATTACTGGACGTTACGGTTAACGAGTGTGGCCTAAAACTCCCTTTGGTAAAGAATTAAAAGGTTTAAATCGCAATGGAAAATATGAACTTAAGTAAACATATTTCGGGCCAGTTTAATGCTGAACTTGATGATATCCGTAACCGAGTCTTGGCGATGGGGGGATTGGTTGAGCGTCAACTTGAGCAATCACTTGATGCACTGAGTGCCTTGGATGCCGATCTTGCCCAAAAGGTGATAGAGGGGGATCATAAGGTCAATGGCATGGAAGTGGCTATCGATGAGGAGTGCACGCGGATCATTGCGAAGCGTCAACCAGCGGCGAGCGATCTACGTCTTGTATTAGCTATCTCAAAAACCATTACCGATCTGGAGCGCATTGGTGATGCGTGTGTAAAAATAGCTAAGGCGGCGATGGATAAGCGTTCGAAAAATCAGCAGCCTTTACTAGTTAGTATCGAAAATATGGGTCGTCATGCGACGCGCTTGTTACATGCAACGTTAGATGCGTTAGCACGTATGGATGCAGAGGTTGCGTTAGAGCTCCATAAGGAAGATTTTAAGATAGATAAAGAGTATGAAGGGATCATTCGTCAATTGATGACCTACATGATGGCCGACCCTCGCTCTATTCCTGAAGTTCTTGATGTGCTTTGGGCGGCTCGAGCAGTTGAGCGTGTTGGAGATCGTTGTCAAAATATCTGTGAGTACATCATCTATTATGTCAAAGGGAAAGATGTTCGTCATGTCTCCTACGAAGAGATGGAGAAAGATCTCAACTTGTAAATTGATACTCACTGTTTAAGTGATCTATATCACTAATTTTTCACCTAAAAAAGCAGCATTACGCTGCTTTTTTTCTAATATGGGATATAAAGTAGTCGTTTGTTCAGAATTAACGATAATTTTCCTGTATAGTGTGTAAATCTTTGTGTATAGGCAGATTGTATTCAATAGCGCCAGCCTAGTGTTTTAGGCATATTTTTGGTCGTTATTGAATGGGATTTGCTGTTTCTAAAAGTTAACTTATTCATTTAAAATAAAAATATAGTTTAGCTTCTAGTGTAAAGCCTCAGTGAAATACTGAGTATATAGCCATAACTGGCGTTCACAAATTGTACTTCCCGGCGCAGATACAAGCATTGAGAGTTAATGCCACTTGTATGATGCCTCACCGTCCAATGTTGACCGGGATATTTGTAGTTGCGTGAGCCATACTGAATGGGTTGTAGATGTTTAGTTCATCTATCTCTCTATTTTGGTATATCAACTATTGATTAATTTGCGAGAGTGGTATGTCGATCAAATCCAGTATAAATCCTCCTGTTTTTTTCTCCTCAGTTTTTTTAATCGCGTTAATGGTGTTTGTTGGGGCTGTATGGCCTACACAGGCACAAACCATATTTAAGTCAGCTCAATCTTGGTTCGAATTGAAAGCCGGTTGGTTGTACATTCTAGGCGTTGCTGTATTTCTAATTTTTATTATCTTTGTCATGATGAGCCGATTTGGAGATATTAAGTTAGGTCCAGATCACGCTGAGCCCGATTACAGCTATAAAAGCTGGATTGCCATGCTGTTTTCAGCAGGAATGGGAATTGGTTTGATGTTCTTCGGTGTGGCAGAGCCTGTAATGCATTATCTGGCGCCACCTGATGCGACACCCGCGTCGATTCAAGCGGCAAAAGATGCCATGAAGATCACCTTCTTCCATTGGGGAGTCCATGCTTGGGCCATCTATGCTGTTGTGGCGCTCAGTTTGGCTTATTTTTCCTACCGTCATAAGCTTCCATTGCTTCCACGTAGTGCACTTTACCCATTAATTGGTGAGCGTATCTACGGCCCAATAGGCCATGCTGTCGATACTTTTGCGGTATTAGGCACCATGTTTGGTGTTGCGACCTCTTTAGGTTTTGGCGTATTGCAGGTTAACTCTGGACTTAACTATTTACTGGATGTGCCAGTGAATACCTATATTCAGGTTGGACTGATTATTGCCATCTCTTTGATCGCGACGGTTTCGGTTTTCTCCGGTTTAGATAAAGGGGTGAAGAGGCTCAGCGAGTTGAACCTTGGTTTAGCGGTTTTACTGCTTATTTTTGTGCTGATATTTGGCCCTACGGTCGAGTTACTGCAAGCCTTTGTTCAAAATACTGGTAGCTATTTAAGCGATATCGTCGGCAAGACGTTTAACTTATATGCTTACGAGCAGAAAAATGATTGGATTGGCGGGTGGACGCTACTCTATTGGGGCTGGTGGATCTCATGGTCCCCATTTGTAGGGACGTTTATTGCTCGCGTATCACGTGGACGTACAATCAGGGAGTTTCTTGTTGGGGTGCTATTTGTGCCGACTGCATTTACCTTCCTTTGGATGACGGTATTTGGTAACACGGCTATCGATGCGATTATGAATCATGGCGCGACCTATCTTTCTGATGCGGTATCTTCGGATGTGTCTGTAGCGCTGTTTGTCTTCTTTGAACATATGCCATTGTCTAGCGTGTTATCAACCATTGCGCTGTGTTTGGTGGTGACCTTCTTTGTGACATCGTCAGACTCTGGCTCACTTGTGATAGATAACCTGACATCGGGTGGCGATCATAACGCCCCAGTTTGGCAACGTGTATTTTGGGCATTACTGCAAGGTGTTGTTGCATCTGTGCTGCTGCTTGCGGGTGGGTTACAAGCATTGCAAACTGTTGCGATCGCCAGTGCATTACCTTTCCTGCTTGTGATGCTCTTAATGTGTTTTGGTCTGTATAAAGCCCTAAAAGATGATTGGCTTAAGATCAATAGTGTGCAGTCTCACAATACCAGTGTTCAGTTCACTAAAACCGATGTGAACTGGGAAGATCATATTGATGTCCTGGTCTCTCATCCGAGCCAAAAAGATGCACAAGATTTTCTTGATAATGTGGCAACTCCAGCACTAACTAAGGTGTGTGAGAGCTTTATTAGCAAAGAGATCCCAGCAGAAGTGTTGAATTTTGAGAATCGAATTCGCTTCGTTATCGCCAATGAAGAGTATGATGATTTTGCCTATGGTCTACGTATTCGTGCATTTACTATTATCAATCCTATCGAGAGTGAGCTTGATGGTGGTGAGACTGAATACTACCGTGTTGAGGTGTTCCTCGAGCATGGCGGTCAACATTACGATGTGATGGGCTTTAATCAAGATCAGATCTTAGCCGATGTCGTCACTCAGTATGAGAAGTATCTGCATTATCTGCATCTAACTAATTCTGAGTATGTGGGTGACGAGATTAACGCTTAGTTATTTCTCGGTAGACTCAGTTAATGTTAAACAGCCCTAACTAGGGCTGTTTTTTTATCTACTATTTGGGATTGTTTTTATCTATTGAGCTAATTTTGGGGTAAAATCTCAATTTGATAGTTTCCAGTAGTTTTCGTTATTTTAAGTAGAGATGATCTTTATGTCAGCAAATCAAGGGCAAAGTAAATTAGATAGAGTGTTGGCCGAAGCTAGAGAGTATAAGGCTAAACGTGAAACTGGCTATCGTGAGCAAGCGTTAAAACTCTATCCTTGGGTGTGTGGACGCTGTACCCGTGAGTTCAATAATGCGAATTTACGCGAACTTACCGTACACCATAGAGATCACAATCACGATAACAATCCATCAGATGGTTCTAACTGGGAGCTGTTGTGCCTCTACTGTCATGATAATGAGCACTCCAAATTTGAAGAGTTAATCCAATATGGTGCGACTAAAGAAGCGGTAGTAGAGTCTGCAACTTACAACCCTTTTGCAAACCTTAAAGGTATGATGAAAAAATAATTTTCAAGGCACTTTGCGATAGGTTTTATCTACGACAGTTTTAAATGGAAGAGATAGGCACTTTGCCTATCACATATACCCAAGCTACCTCACGATGCTCGTTTCAGAGCTCCCGTAGGATAGCTGAACAAGGCAGTGATTGAAGATAATGGTTATTCCCTTGTCGATATCACTAACACAGTGCAGGTATCCTACGGGAACTCCCGAAGGGCATGGCGAGAAGCAACATTTTTCTGTGTTATGAAATGATTGAATTAGAATAACTAGTCCTACTATTTCATGCCTTGAACTCTGTTACTTTTCGACATGCTGAATCCTGCATCTTGAAGTTGTTTGGGTATATAGGGTTAAGCTTCTACGGTGTCGCCCTCAAGACGTGCAGCGACCTCTTGCCACTTATCCCTGCTGATCTTTTGACTATTCTCGCCTTTACCTAAGGCGGCTTTTCGTGCAGGGATCTGTTTCCAGACCTCAGCCTTAAAAGCGTTATCAGCTTTACTCCAGCCGACGATCTCATCGATGTTTCGATAGCACCCCATGCAGATATCATCTTCATTTACGCCACACTTCGCTACACAAGGAGATTGAATCATTTTACGTCCACTTTTGATTTTTAGAATAAATTTTTATGGGGTGCGATTTTAATGCTCTTTATCACAGTATTCAATAGCTGTGAGTGTTAGGTATTAAGGGGCGTAGATCAATATATTTTATTGGCGAATAGTGATTAGCTTTTCAGGCTATAGGTTAATCCCTGCAAACTTGGTAGACTTCGCCAGAATTTTTTGTATTTTTTTACACCCACTTTTCAATGGATTATGAAGAGTCATTGGAGGCGTTATGAAAGCGTTACTGCGCTTAAGTGTTATGGCATTGCTTGGTATGTTAACAACAGCATGTTCTTTGCTAGAGGTTAAGCTAGAGAGTGGTATTGAACCTCTTCCTCAAGAGCAGCTGAATATGCGGGTGTTTAGCCGTGACTTTAGCAGCTCTTTTTACAGCAAGGTGGAGCAAACTGCGGACAAAATAGCCCTTCTTCATAAGGATGAAGCTGACGCTATCTTTATCCACTCAAATAGTTTGATGTGGAAAATCTATTCTGAGCAGGCTCTGCAACGCACGATTTTTCAAGCTTCACCCGTAGCTGCCATGGTCGATACCTGGGCGCTAACGGCTCAGATGACAGAGTTTTATGAAACAGGCGCAGGTAAAGCACTCTTTGGCTCAGAGCAAGCGTTAGCCGTTGAGGTAAGCAGGGCCCTACAGGTGCAGTTTGAAGATACCATTAAGGGGTTTGTGAAGCCGGGTGAGTTTGATAAAAACAAGGCATTCATCGAGCAATATGTAGAAAAAAATCCGCTAACTGAGATGACATTTAGCCGTCATTCAGCTTTCAATGACTGGTTAACATTTAGAGGAATTAATGAGTTTGAAGCGGTGACCACCTTCGGCTCAGTGCCTGAAGTGATGAGTGATATCTCTGATCGTATGGCGATGATTGCCGAGCAGATGCCAAAAATCTTAGGTTGGAAGGCGGAGCTATATGCACTTCACTCCAATATTAATGCTGCTGAGATCCAAGATACACTGGCTAATATCAGTGATACTTCAGCTAAGTTTCGCGAGTTAATGGCTCAAAGCCCTGAGATGATGCAGGCGTTAGCTGTGGATATGCGACGCGAATTGAGTCCGCTGTTACAGCAGTTGAGTGAATCAACCGATGACAAGTTAGCGCAACTATCGGTTGAGCGTCAGGCGTTAGAGTTGATGATAAAAAATGAGCGTCTTGCATTAGAGGAGATGGTAAGCAGAGAGCGTGTTGCAGCTGCAGCGAATCTGGATGAGATCTCTAAACATACTGTTGAAGTGGTGTTTCAGGAGTTGACCAAGACGCTTAAGAGCTTAATTCTCTACTTTGTACTTTTCCTCATTGTGGTTTTCTTTGCGCCACTTGGTTTAGGGGTTTGGTTAGGCAAGCGCATGGAGAGTAAACGCTCCGTAAAACAGGCCAAAACATCTTAGTTATTTCAACTTAGCAGCTAATGGACAGGCATTAGCTGCTCTCATCGCTATTATTTCTTCCCTTTATTATCTCACTCAGCATATTGGCACAATTATGCTGTATAATTCGCTCCCTCGGCCTTGGGCTGGAATTTCATTGGTGTAGAGTAGCTTTTCATGTCCCACAGTGCGTTATTATCTCAATTAGATTCTCTGCTGTTACAAAGTCGGCAGCTGTGGCAAGTAAAGGCATTTGACTGTGACAAACTGCCTTGGGAGGAAAACTTCCCAAATCTGGCTGCACTTGTTTGGTCGCTTGAGGATGATACTTTCGATGAGCTAGATAGAGTGCAGGCTGAGCTATTGAACTGTTTATTGCCTGCACTTAACAAAGATCTAGCCCTCTTGTCTGACAGTTGGTCTCTGGAGCTACTGAATATTAAGGCGCCACTCTGCGCAGGTTCTCAAGTCACGCAGATGGAGTTTCAAGATATTGCCCACTTTAGTGCAGGGATCAAGGGGCGAAAGTGGGCTCAAATTACCGCCTTTACTCAAGAGCTACCCATAGATAAGTGCGAAGTACTTGAATGGTGTGCTGGAAAAGGTCACTTAGGAAGATTAATTTCCAAGTCACAGGGAAGAGAGGTGGTCAGTCTTGAGTGGCAGCAATCCCTGTGTGATGCAGGAGAAAAGTTTGCTCAGCAGTGGCAACTTCCACAAAAATTTATCTGCGCTGATGCGTTTGATAATCAGCAAAGTGAGCTTAAAGTTGAGCAGCAAGCGGTTGCTTTGCACGCCTGTGGCGATCTCCATGTTCGTTTACTCTATTTGGCCGCCAAGGCTGGAACTCGTCATATTGCTATCTCTCCCTGCTGTTATCACCTTATTCAGGCGAAGGAGTATCAAGCCATGTCTAAGGTTGGTTTGCAAAGTGAGCTGAGATTGAGTCGCCATGATCTTCAGCTTCCTCTGCAGCAAAGTACAATTGCTAAAGGGAAGCTGCAAGAGTTAAGGCATAGAGAGATCGCGTGGCGTTTAGGTTTTGACTCTTTGCAGCGAGAAGTTAGAGGCGTTTCTTGCTATCTGCCTATCCCTTCGCTGAAGCAGAGTCAGTTAAATGGTGAGTTTTCCACTTTCTGTTACTGGGCTGCTGAGCAGAAGAACGTCGATTTACCAGAGAATCTTAACTTCCAGCGCTTTCTTGAATTGGGTGTGGAGCGACAACGTTTGACTCGAAGAATCGATCTGGTTGCGCATATGTTTCGCGGTGCATTTGAGCATTGGTTACTGCTCGATAGAGTCTGCTATTTAGAGGAGCAGGGTTATCAGGTTACGCTTGAACAGTTTTGTAATAATGAGATAACCCCTAGAAATTTACTGATCAAGGCTAAAAAGTAAGCAAGGTTGGCTTTGTTGTATTAATTGCTCTGTAAGTAGCTATTTATAAATGATATTTATATTTTATTGCGTTTTATAATCTTTAAAAATCTCCGGGATCTCTGTGATGATTAAGGTTTAATGATTAAATATAATGGGCCTTAGGCGGTTTTCTATTGAATCATTAGCTTTTTCTTGCTCAAATGTCGGGTTAACACTAAAAACAATAAATATTGGTTGTTTTTTCACCAATATAGTGAGCGAAATATTACTGTTGCATGAAATATTCCCAAGTATTTATTAATAGCCTGGCATATGAACTGGCACCTGAAGTCGTGTCCACTTCCGATTTAGAATCTCGATTGGCACCGCTATACAAGAAATTTCGCATTCCAATGGGGCAACTTGCCGCATTGACAGGTATTCAAGAGCGTCGCTGGTGGCCTAAGGGTCACAGATTATCTGATGGTGCCTTATCGGCTGCGCATAAAGCGATCGATGAAACAGGCATTCAGGTGAGCGATCTGGGTGCTGTTGTGTATACCGGTGTTTGCCGAGATCAACATGAACCTGCAACCGCATGTCGTATTGCTGCTGAGCTTGGTGTTTCTAAAGATACCGCTATCTACGATATCAGTAACGCCTGTTTAGGTGTGCTTTCTGGCATTTTGGATATCGCTAACCGTATTGAGTTAGGTCAGATAAAAGCAGGCTTAGTGGTTTCATGTGAATCTGCACGCCATATTGTTGATATTACAATCGATAATATGCTTGCTGAACCAACGATGCAGAACTATGCAAAGTCTTTAGCGACGTTAACTGGTGGCTCAGGTGCGGTGGCAGTACTGCTTACCGATGGCAGTTTGCCTTTAAAAAGCGATCGTCAACATCAACTGCTTGGTGCGAGTCACCTTTCAGCCCCAGAGCATCATAATCTTTGTCAGTGGGGGTTGCAGGAAGCAGGTGTGCATCTTTATCGTGAATTTATGCGTACCGATGGTGTTGCTTTACTTAAAGAGGGCGTTGAGCTCGCGCGTCATACTTGGAGCCACTTCCTTGAGCAGAGGGATTGGGTGGTTGAGCAGGTTGATAAGGTTATCTGTCATCAAGTTGGTGCATCCAACCGACGTCAGGTTCTCAACGCCTTGAATATTCCTCAAGAGAAAGAGTTTCCAACTTACCAGTTGCTTGGCAACATGGGCACAGTGTCTTTACCTGTGACCGCTGCTTTGGCGCACGATCAAGGTTTCCTTCAAAAGGGAGATCAGGTGAGCTTTCTTGGCATAGGCAGTGGCTTGAACTGCATGATGTTAGGGATTAAGTGGTAAGTAACACTCTGCATAAAGGCTGTACTCAATTGACTTGAGTGACAGCCTATTAAGCCTATAAAAACAGAGCCTGATTAATCGGGCTTTGTTGATAAAAATATTAGGAAGCGTCATGTTAGACACTCTGTTCCCCTTCAAACGTAACTATCTCGATAGAGATGGGCATAAACTGCAATATGTTAATGAGGGAGAAGGTGAGCCGGTCGTTATGGTTCATGGAAACCCAAGTTGGTCATTTTACTATCGCAATCTAGTCACTGCACTAAGCGGTAAGCATCAATGTATTGTTCCTGATCATATCGGTTGCGGTTTGTCGGATAAGCCCGATGATAGCGGCTATGATTACACCTTAAAAAACCGTATCGACGATCTCGAAGCTCTGCTCGATCATCTTAATGTCAAAGAGAATATCACCTTAGTGGTTCATGATTGGGGCGGGATGATAGGGATGGGTTATGCAGCCCGTTACCCTGAGCGCATTAAACGTCTTGTGGTGTTAAATACTGGCGCCTTTCATCTGCCAGAGTCAAAGCCATTTCCTTGGCCCCTGTGGATCTGTCGTAATACCTTGTTAGGAACGGCTCTGGTTCGTGGTTTTAACGCTTTTTCATCTATCGCCTCCTATGTTGGGGTTAAACGTAAACCTATGCCAGCAGAGATCCGTAAGGCCTATGTTGCACCATTTAACTCTTGGGCTAACCGTATTTCGACATTAAGGTTTGTGCAAGATATTCCGCTTAAGCCAGGTGACAGAAACTATGAGCTGGTATCTGAGATTGCAGCGAGTTTACCTAAGTTTGCTAACGTGCCGACACTGATCTGCTGGGGAATTAAAGATTTTGTTTTCGATAAACACTTCTTAGCTCAGTGGAAAGTGGAGATGCCTCACGCCACCGTACATGAGTTTGCTGATTGTGGTCACTATATTCTAGAAGATGCAAGTGAAGAGGTCGTTGGACATATTAGCGACTTTATCTCAAATGACTCACTTGTCGCGAATAGCTAGTATGACAGTTTGAACAGGTATTAGCGGATCACTCGATCCGCTTTTTTATTGAAAGAAACGAGTAAGGTCACGAATATGACTCTCTCTTCACAAAACCCTTCGGATGACTTTTCAGTTGCGAGAAGTGCAAATCTCTGTCGCCATTTAACCTCGGCATCTCAATCTTTTCCAGAACAGTTGGCCGTTGCTGTACAAACAGCGTCAGGCTCATTTTTCTCACCTAAAACATTAAGCTACCAAGAGCTCAACTTTGGTGAGTTAAACCGTCAAAGTGATAAATTAGCACATGGATTAAATGCTTATGGTATTAAACGCGGCATGAAAGCTGTGCTGATGGTGACCCCGAGTCTGGATTTTTTCACCCTTACATTTGCGCTGTTTAAGGCGGGAGTTATCCCTGTTTTAGTGGATCCTGGCATGGGGGTGAAAAACCTAAAGCAGTGCTTTATTGAATCAGCGCCCGATGCATTTATTGGGATCCCTAAGGCTCACTTGGCCAGAAAAATCTTTGGTTGGGGAAAGGAGAGCGTAAGGTTTCTCCTTACCGCTGGTGGCAGGTGTTTATGGGGCGGGGTGAGTATAGATACACTGCAGCAAGATGCACCAGATACACCTTATCAGATGGCCGTTCTTGATGAAGATGAGATGGCTGCCATTCTGTTTACCAGTGGCAGTACGGGAACCCCTAAAGGAGTTGTCTACTCTCATAAGATGTTTGAAGCTCAAATCACCGCCCTTAAACATGATTACGCAATTGAGCCCGGTGAGCGAGACTTAGCGACTTTTCCACTGTTTTCACTCTTTGGTCCAGCGCTGGGGATGGCCTCAATTGTGCCAGAGATGGATGCCAGTAAACCTATTACAGCTAACCCAGACTACCTGTTTGCTGCCATTGAAAAGTACCAGTGCAGCAATATGTTTGTGAATCCGGCTTTGATTGAACGCTTAGGTCAGGCTGGGGTAACAGATAGTCAGTGTCATCAGTTACCGAGTATTAAGCGCGTGATCTCAGCGGGCGCCCCTGCCACCATCTCTTCAATTAAGCGTTTTAGTCAGATGCTGGGTGAGGGGGTTGAAGTACTTAACTCCTACGGCGCGACCGAATCTCTTCCCCTGAGTAAGATGGCCAGTCAGGCTCTGTTTGCAACCACAGATATCACAGATAACGGTGGTGGGATCTGCGTGGGTGAGGCGATTGATGGTGTGGATATTGCGATTATCGAGATTAATGAGGAGCCCATTAAAACGTGGGATGAAACATTGCGCTTAGGGGCGAATGAGATAGGTGAGATCGTGGTCAAGGGGCCTATGGTGAGCCGCAGCTACTATTGCCGTGACAGTGCCACTGAACAGGCAAAAATTATCGATGGTGATGAGGTGCGTCACCGTATGGGAGATTTAGGCTACCTCGACAGTGAAGGTAAGCTATGGATGTGTGGCCGAAAAGCCCACAGGGTCGATGTAAGCACTCAGTTACCTCATCAACCACAACGTTATTTCTCTATCCCTTGTGAGCGTATTTTTAATACTCATCCTCAAGTGAAGCGTTCGGCATTGGTTGGCGTTAATGTTAACAAGGATACAGTGCCACTTTTATGTATCGAACTTGATACCTCTTTGGCTTGCTCTACTGGTGCAAGTCTCTATGCTGAGCTGAATCAAATAGCACAGAGTCACGAGCAAACTAAGGGGATCTCGCGTTTTTTAGTTCATCCTAGTTTTCCTGTTGATATTCGTCATAACGCCAAGATTTTTCGTGAAAAATTAGCTGTGTGGGCACAAAGTAAACATAAGGAGTAGCTTGAGTATGTCTGAAACGGCAGATATGAATAGACTGGAGTTGCATGACTTTGCCTTTGAGGAGCAAGTTGCGTTAACTAAGCTTAAGGCTAAGGTAGAACACGCTTTTGTGACCGGAGCTGGAGGCTTTCTAGGTAAGGCTATCTGCAAACGTTTACTCGCTGCAGGTATCCAAGTGACTGGTTTTGCAAGAGGGGATTACCCTGAGCTTAGTACCATGGGCGTTAAGATGGTTAAGGGAGATATTGCCGATCAAACAAGTGTTATCGAGGCCATGAGAGGCTGCGATCTGGTTTTTCACGTGGCTTCTAAAGCTGGGGTGTGGGGGAGTAAGTTAAGCTATTTTTCACCTAATGTGGCTGGTGCTGCCAATATCATCCAAGGCTGTAAGCAGTTAGGCATTGCAAACCTTGTTTATACCAGTACGCCAAGCGTAACATTTGCCGGAGAGGATGAAGTGGGGATTGATGAGACAGCACCCTATGCTGACACGTTTTTGAACTATTATGGCGAGTCAAAAGCGGTCGCAGAGAAGATGATGATCGATGCTAATTCAGAGGAGCTGAAAACAGTGTCGCTGAGACCGCATCTTATTTGGGGACCGGAAGACCCTCACCTCGTCCCTCGGGTGATATCTCGAGCAAGAGCTGGCAGACTCAAGCTAGTGGGGAGAGAGGATAAACTGGTTGATACCATCTATGTTGATAATGCAGCTTATGCCCATATTCTCGCGGCTATCAATCTGTCTGAGCCCGATCCTAAAGTCGCGGGAAGAGCTTACTATTTAAGTAATGATGAGCCTATTACCATGGCTGATATGCTGAATAATATTTTAGCTTGTGTCGATATGCCTAAAGTGACTCAACGAGTTCCTGCCAGCTTAGCTTATGGTGTTGGAGTGATACTTGAAGCCTTTTATAGCTTGATGAATAAGCAGGAGGAGCCTGTGATGACTCGGTTTGTGGCAAGGCAGTTATCAACCAGTCACTATTTTAATATCTCTGCTGCGAAAACAGATTTCGGCTATTCAGCTATTGTGAGCATTGACCAAGGCATGGTGAAATTGAGAGAGTATCTCACTGAAATTGAGTAAATCGCTTAGTAAAGCTAAGTCAGTATTTAAAAATGATAATTATTTCAAGGATGAAAGTATCACCTATGCCCCTTTTGAAAACGCAGTTTTTATCAGTCGCAATTTTGGCCTGCTGTGCAGCCACTGTCTCACCAAAGTTAATGGCATCGAGTGTTGAGTCCATGACATTAGCGCTGCTTGCAGATGTTGAGGTCTTGGACACCGGCTCTTCACAAGCTCTCTCCCGGAAAGAGACAAGCCCCTCGGCTCTGAGTTCAAATCCCTTTACTGGTAGTTGGCAGTTGATCTCAGGTCGATACCTAGATGAGGCTGGTATTTGGGTTGACTATCAAGGGCTACACCTTAAAGCGATTAAAGTGATCTCAGATTCACATTTCAGCTTCACCACTGTCAAAGAGACGAGTGAGCAAGGCGTTAATAAATTGGAGTTCTGGGCCGCTGGCACAGGGCGTTACGAATACAGCGACTCTCAATATATCGAGTACCCGACACTTAACTCTTTTGGGGCAAAAGAGGGAGCATCATTTGCCTTTGAATATGAAATGAAGGGGGATAAGCTACATACCAAACGCGTCGAGGCGGGCAAGCTTAAAGAGGTTGAAGTGTGGAGAAAGCTCGATTAATCCTCTTTATGAGAGCGGCAAACAGGCTCTCTTTTGTGTTGCTATACTAAAATCAGATAAGTTGTTTAATCACTTATGTGAGTGGAAAGTATTATGACTACTGATGACCTGCAAGCTTATGTTGATGCATGGAATGAGCATGACATCGAAAAAATCATGTCTTTTATGTCAAAGGATTGTGTATTTGAAACCGGTGGTGGGGCAGAAGTGTATGGCACTCGCCACTCAGGCTTTGAAGCTGTAAAGGCAAGGTTTATCTCTGTGCTTGAAACCATGCCTGATGTTAGCTTTAATCAGGCTAAACATTTTGTACAGGCTGATAGAGGCTGTTCAGAATGGATATTTACCGCCACTAAACCTGACGGCACAAAAATAGAGTTAGAAGGGTGCGATATTTTCACTTTTGACAAGGGTAAGATAAAAGTGAAAAGCTCATTTATGAAGCATCGCCACTAGCAACAAAACCGCTCTCGTGTTTTGATTATAACTTAGGACGTAATCGCTCTGGCAGCTCAAATTCGTTGATTTCGCCTGTGGCAGGACAGGGAAATTTGAGATAGCAAGATGTCAGCTGCAGATTGATATCAGAGTCGCTGGCTATGCCGTGTAACCTGTCACCAACGACAGGATGACCAAGAGAAGCCATATGGATACGAATTTGGTGTTTTCGTCCTGAGTCGATCTTGACCTGCACCAGAGAGCGGTTCTGTTTAGCGTCATATTCAAGTAATTTGGCGTGTGAACAGGCGGTTTTATTGTCTACATCACTATCTACAGTGACCACCTCCTCTCTACCTGAATTGAACTGACCTTCAACAATTACCTGATAATACTTATCTAACTCTCTGAGTTCGAAAAGCTTAGCTAATGCTGCCGTTATGCTTTTACTATGCCCGATCAGAACAAGCCCTGTTGCGGCTCTATCTAAACGATGCACAATGAAAGCGGGTCTATCTGGAGTTAAGTGAGTCTCTGCATAGCGGTTGATGGTAGTGTGGTCGCCCCATTTTGAACCTTGGCATAGCATGCCGTAAGGTTTGTACCAGAGGCTGTATTGGCCCATATCTGCAATAAGTTCGGCATCAGCAACCTGATGCTCAAGCACCTCTTGGTTATAGTAGAGGTGGAGCTCATCACCCACTTTAAGTGATCTCTTGCCACGTCTAAGGCGGGATGTATTGTGCTTGCGGGAGTGCCACACCGCCCCTTTTGTCATGGCTTGCTTTATCTGCTGCTTAGATAACCCACTCTTATCTGCAAGTAAGGAAGCGGCATTGGCCTCACATGAGTCGACATTAATGTGGCATTCAATTTTTGAAAGAGTTGGACTCATAGACTAAGTAGCGTATTTAGGCGATAGTAAGCTGGCAAGTTTACACTATTACAAGTGAGATGTGCTATTGCTTCACTAGCCATTATTATTGCGTTTTAAGTGAAATTGCTGCTTTATTCAGTTTGGTTCCATATTCAAATATTTAAACCTTGTGGGTAGTCTAAAGAGGGGAGTGAGTGCGGATTTTAACTTTTTGTAGCCTATATGTTTTACTGCTTTGTGCATTACCAGTTAACGCCGATCCTCAGGTTATTCGTTACAATATTTCTGATCAATTTGTGGATCCGAAACAGAGCTACTATATCGACTTGCTGCGCTTATCGCTGGACAAGAGTCGTGAACGTTATGGTGATTACCAACTTCAAGCTGTGGTTAGTGAGATGGCTCAGGCCCGTACCGTTCAACTGGTGCAAAAGGGGGAGTTAGACCTAGTGTGGACCATGACCAGTATCGATAGAGAGCGCAGGCTTACTCCAGTTTATTTCCCATTACTTAAGGGCTTAATGGGCTATAGAATTGCGATAATTCGGCGTCAAGATAAGCAGAGGTTCGTCGACATTAAAAGTGTTGAGGAGCTTCAGGTTATTCCTGTTGGTCAAGGAAGTGACTGGCCTGATAGCGATATTTTGCAAAACCAAGGTTTTACCTTAGTAAGGGGGGCGGCTCACAGTTTACTCTCTATGTTGGATATGAATCGATTTGATTACTTTTTACGTGCTCTTCATGAGCCATGGGATGAAGTGCTAGGGCATCCCAGTTTGATGATTGATTCCTCCTTTGTGATCATCTATCCCTCTCCTATCTATTTTTTCGTTAATCCAGACGACAAACTGCTTGCTGAGCGGGTGGAGTATGGTTTGAGGAACGCGTTATTAGATGGAAGTTTCGAAGCACTATTTAATAATCATGCTATTACTTCCCAAGTGATTGAGCGTGCGAATTTACCGCAAAGGCGTATATTTACTCTAGATAATCCGCTACTGTCTCAAGAGAGTAAAAACCTACTGAGTGAAAAGGAACTTTGGTTTAATTTTTGAGTTTAGCTTTCTCTTTTTAGTAGATTCATCATAAGTGAGCCATGACAGAGATTTAATGCAAATTAACTTGTTCTCAGATGAGACGAGGATTAATGTCAATGCTAATGATTTTCAACTCGCCTAACATTCTTACAAGTTTATTAGGCCGCATTGGAGTAGAGCATGAATACACAATTAGCATTGAGAGTAAAAAATTGGATAGAAGCTGATCCAGATCCGCGTTCGAAGAGAGAGCTTCAGCAGTTAGTCGATAACAATGATGACACTGAGCTTGGGAAACGTTTTGCTGGCAGATTGGCTTTTGGTACTGCTGGGTTAAGGGGCGTGGTTGGGGCTGGTCCCATGGGCATGAATCGATTTGTCGTGCAGCAAACCACATCTGGGTTGGGGAGCTATCTGAAAACTCAGGTGAGTGACCTTGACTCACGTGGTGTAGTGATAGGTTATGACGGTCGGCATGATTCCAAGCAGTTTGCCCATGATGCAGCGGGTGTGTTGACGGCGATGGGCATCAAGGTGTATTTGACCAGTAAAGTTGCCGCAACGCCACTCGTTGCTTTTGGTGTACTGCATTTTGGGGCCGCGGCAGGCATAGTGGTGACGGCCAGTCATAATCCCCCACAATATAACGGTTATAAAGTTTACTGGAGTAATGGCGCGCAAATTATCCCACCTCACGACTCAGGTATTGCAGCCTGTGTGCATCAAGCTGCCGATCAATCTATCAGCAAAACTATTGAGTTACTTAGCCTAGAAAAAGCTCGGCTTTCAGGCACCTTAATGATGTTGGAAGATGATTTCTATCAGACCTATCGACAAGGGGTTAAAGGTGCCGAGGTGTTACAAAATCATACTCGGCCAGAGTTAGTGAGCTTAGCTTATACGGCGATGCATGGTGTCGGCGCTGAGATGGCCGAAACATTGCTTAAGGATGTAGGTGTTACTCAGGTGTACTCAGTGGCTGCTCAACGAGAGCCTGATGGGGATTTCCCAACGGTGAATTTCCCTAATCCAGAGGAGAAGGGAGCAATGGATTTAGTGATTGCAGAGGCTGCAAAACATGACGCCATGTTAGCTTGTGCCAACGATCCTGATGCTGATCGCTTTGCTGTTGCGGTTCGAAAATCACCAGGTGATTATCAGATGTTGACAGGTGATCAAGTAGGAGTACTTTTTGGTCATTACTTACTGGAACACGCGCCTAAGGAGCAAGGCCTGACCTGTACGACGATTGTGTCATCAAGCTTATTATCGAAAGTTGCGGCGAGCATGGGGGCAAGGTGTATCACGACACTGACGGGCTTTAAATGGCTTATGAACGTGGCGATAGCAGAACAAACTTCTGATAACCGTTTTTTGTTTGCCTATGAAGAGGCGTTAGGTTATACCGTTGGGGATATGGTGTGGGACAAAGATGGGCTATCTGCGCTCGTGGCTTTCTCACAATTAACCGCTGAACTTGCAAGCAAAGGCGAGACGATTTGGGATAGATTAGCGGATATCTACCAAGAACATGGCTTCCATCTTAACGCTCAGGTGAGTATTGCATTAAAACCCGATACGCCAAATATAGGTGCTTACCTTCGTGAACACCCACCAGTGACTGTGGCTGGACGTAGTGTGATATCTATTGATGATATCAGTTGTGGCGAGCGCAGATTTGCAGACGGCCGACTCGAAACCATAGCGCTACCAGCGAGTGACGTGCTTATTTACAGCTTAGAGGGGGGGGCTAGAGTGATTGTAAGGCCCTCAGGAACTGAGCCTAAAATAAAATGTTATTACGAAGTTGTTGAAATTATGAGATTAGATGATAGTTTAGAAAAAGCTCAATTAAGAGCACGCGCTCAAATGGATAAATTTATTGAAGCTCACCAAGCTTCATTACCTAAGTAGTTTTGACAAGGGAGGGTCAGTGAACTTGTGATATTTTTTAATCGATGTTTGCAAGTTCATTTTACATTTATAGGATCACGCTGAGGAAATAAATTAGACGTACCAATTTAGGGCTAAACTAGAAGAACTCATCTAATTTTTAGTGAGGATTGGCTCATGAGAGTTTGGTTCGTCTCTTTAAGCGTGATTGTCTCCAATTCAGTGTCTAGTGTACTGGCACTCATTTTATATCTGCTTCCTTTAGTTTGTCTCGCTGCGACAACGGATGATTTTGTGATAACCATAAAATCTGATAATGCCGGCACCTCTTCTGATGTTCAGTTCACCCTCCCAACCACAGGTAGCGGATATAATTACAATATCGATTGTGATGATGACGGTACCGATGAAGCTACCGCTCAAACTGCTGATTACACTTGTGATTACACCTCCTTGGGCGGTGCAGGGACTTATACAGTCAGAGTTGAAGATAACTCTGGTGCCAGTACAGGGTTTCCCCGAATATATTTTAATAATGGAGGAGACAAGGAGAAGATACTTACCGTTCAACAGTGGGGAACGGGAAAGTGGACTAGCATGCAAAGTGCTTTTCAGGGAGCTGTCAATCTCACAGTGCCGGCCACCGACGTACCAGATTTAGCTTTGGTAACCTCTACGAGATCTATGTTTGATGGGGCTACTCTAGCTAATCCAAATACCAGTAGTTGGAATACCTCTGCGGTGACTAGCATGAGGTCGATGTTTTTAAATGCAACTTCAGCTACCCCAGACACCAGCAGCTGGGATACCTCCTCTGTTACCAATATGAGATCCATTTTTAATGGTGCAACATCTGCTAATCCAGATGTGAGTAGTTGGGATACCTCATCTGCAACTAGCATGTATGCTATGTTTTTTGGCGCGACATCGGCTACGCCTGATACCAGTAGTTGGGATACCTCTTCGGTGACCACAATGCGATCTATGTTTAGTGGTGCAACGGCTGCAAACCCGGACACTAGTGGATGGAATATGTCTGCGGTGACTTCAATTAAACTTATGTTTTTTAACGCAGAAGTTGCAACCCCTAATACAAGTAGTTGGAATACATCAGCCGTAATTGATATGTCATCAGCATTTTCGGGAGCTACAAATGCCAATCCAAATGTCAGCTCTTGGGATACAAGTAATGTCACAACGATGGAGGGAATGTTTTGGGATGCGACTAATGCCAATCCAGATGTGAGCTCGTGGAATACGGCTAGTGTAACCCAAATGAGCAACATGTTTAATGGTGCGACTGTGGCGGAGCCTGACACATCATTGTGGGATACGGCAGCTGTTACCAATATGAGTTATATGTTCCTCGACGCTATCAATGCCAATCCGAATGTGAGTGCTTGGAATACGGGCAGTGTGACTAATATGGAGGGAATGTTTAGAGCGGCTACCAGTGCGATACCTGATGTCAGTGGATGGAATACTAACAGTGTGACGAATATGAGTTACTTGTTCCTCGATGCGACAAGTGCTACTCCCAATACTACCGCTTGGAACACAAGTAATGTTGTCACTTTAGAAGGGATGTTTTGGGATGCGACTAATGCCAATCCAGATGTAAGTTCATGGAATACAGCTAATGTTACCAATATGAACTTCGTATTTCTCGACGCAAGCAGTGCCAATCCTGATGTCAGCGCTTGGAATACCAGCTCAGTCATCACAATGAACAATATGTTTCAGCGGGCTTTATCTGCTAACCCCGACGTCAGTAATTGGGATGTCTCGAACGTCACCCAAATGAGTTCAATGTTTTCAGAGGTCACACTTACCACAGCTAACTATGATGCGCTGCTTACTGCTTGGAATGGGCAAACCCTACAAAATGGGGTTAGCTTTGACGGAGGGAACTCCAAGTATTGTAGTGGTGAGTCTGCTAGAGACAATTTGATCGCCAGCGATAGCTGGGTGATTACTGATGGAGGAAAAAGTTGCCCTGATATGCATTTTGTGACCACATGGAAAACAGATAATAGTGGCAGTTCAAACAGTACATCAATAACCATTCCTACTACCGGAACGGGATACTCATATGATGTAGATTGGGATAATGATGGTACTTTTGATGAGTTTGGATTAACAGGCTCGGTGACTCATGATTTTGGCGCTGCTGGTAATCGAACGGTACGAATACGGGGGGAATTTCCTAGGATCTACTTCAGCAATGCTGGAGATAAGGAGAAAATACTCTCGGTAGACCAGTGGGGAGCAGGTGTCTGGACCAGTATGCAAGATGCATTTTATGGTGCAAGTAATCTCACCGTGCCAGCAACAGATGCACCAGTTTTGACCAGTGTTACGAGCTTAAGGGCGATGTTTCGTGATGCGACAACCATGGATGATGATATTAATCACTGGGACACCTCAAATATCACTAACATGTTGGATACGTTTAGAGGTGCTTCAGCGTTCAATCAAAACATCAGTAGCTGGGATACTTCCAAGGTGTTCACTATGCAGGCCATGTTCGAAGGAGCCAGTGCTTTTAACCAGAACATTTCGACCTGGGACACTTCAGCATTGATCACCATGTTAACCATGTTTCAGGATGCCAATGATTTCAATCAACCTATTGGTACGTGGAATACATCTAAAGTCACCAATATGTCTTTTCTGTTTGATGGTGCGACCGCCTTTAATCAGGACATCAGTAGCTGGGATACATCCAAAGTGACCGTTATGGTCTCTATGTTTCAAGATGCCACCAACTTTGACCAAAACCTAGCTAACTGGGATATCCCCAATGTTAACAATATGAACCTGATGTTTTCTGGGGTGACCTTATCAAAATCAAACTATGATGCACTTTTGATTGGTTTTAACGCTCAGGTTCTACAAAGTGGCGTTTCATTTGATGGGGGCAACTCAGTGTATTGCGCCGGAGAAGGTGCGCGGGCAAATATGATTGCTAGTGATAGTTGGGTCATTACAGACGGTGGAAAAGAGTGTACACCAGTAACGCCATCGCAGACACCCGATCTGCTTGTTACATCGGACTCTGGAGTGGTGAGCAGTGACAATATTACATTAGACAACACGCCAAGCCTTGATATTAATTGTAGCAATATTGGTAATACAATTACGCTTTACTCCGACAACCCTACTACAAATACTAATCTTGCTACCCAGATCTGCACTAGCGTGGGAACAGAATCTATTACAGCAAGTGTATTGTCTGATGGTGATCATAATATCAGTTATACCGATACTTTATCAGGGGATGAATCAGCCCATTCTCCAACGTTATTAGTGAAGATTGATACTGCAGAACCAGCTGTACCAAGTTGTAGCAGTAGCCCTAGTACGGCTAATGATTCCACCAATATCTCCACTACTTGTACAGGAGTAGAGACGGGGTCAAGCTTGACCATTGTAAATATGAGTTGTTCACCAACGCCTGCTACAACAAGTAATACAGTTTTATGTAGCGGCACTATCGGCTCTGGTGGAGGAGAGATATCGACCAGTAATGATACCGTTTCAGTCACCGATCTGGCAGGTAACAGTCAAACGGGTGAGACAACTGGGCTGGTGATCGATAATAGTGCCCCTGCTATAACTGAGAGCCTTGTTATTTCTACGCCTACATCAGACAGTACGCCAAGTTACAGTTTCAGCAGCACAGAAGCTGGCAGTATCAGTTACTTAGGTAGCTGTAGTTCAGCGACCTCGGTGGCAGTCAGTGGCAGTAATACCATTACCTTTAATGCATTAGCTGATGGCAACTACAGCGATTGTCAGCTGCGGGTGACAGATTCAGCAGGTAATCTTTCGAACCTCTTAAGTGTCAGCAGTTTTGTAGTGGATAGCGCAGGGGCTAGTTTGAGTGAGGTCACCCCTGTCGCTACGCCCACATCAGACAGTACGCCGAGTTACAGCTTCAGCAGCACAGAAGCGGGCAGTATCAGTTACTTAGGCAGCTGTAGTTCAGCAACCTCGGTGGCAGTCAGTGGCAGTAATACCATCACCTTTAATGCATTAGCTGATGGCAACTACAGCGATTGTCAGCTGCGGGTGACAGATTCAGCAGGCAATCTTTCGAGCTTACTCAGTGTCAGCAGTTTTGTGGTGGACAGCGCAGGGGCTAGTTTGAGTGAGGTCACCCCTGTCGCTACGCCCACATCAGACAGCACGCCAAGTTACAGTTTTAGCAGTACAGAAGCGGGCAGTATCAGTTACTTAGGCAGCTGTAGTTCAGCGACCTCGGTGGCAGTCAGTGGCAGTAATATCATCACCTTTAATGCATTAGCTGATGGTAACTACAGCGATTGTCAGCTGCGGGTGACCGATCCTGCAGGTAATCTTTCGAACTTACTCAGTGTCAGTAGTTTTGTGGTGGACAGTGCAGGGGCTAGTTTGAGTGAGGTCACCCCTGTCGCTACGCCCACATCAGACAGCACGCCAAGTTACAGTTTTAGCAGCACAGAAGCGGGGAGTATCAGTTACTTAGGCAGCTGTAGTTCAGCGACCTCGGTGGCAGTCAGTGGCAGTAATACCATCACCTTTAATGTATTAGCTGATGGCAACTACAGTGATTGTCAGCTGCGGGTGACCGATCCTGCAGGTAATCTTTCGAACTTACTCAGTGTCAGCAGTTTTGTGGTGGACAGCGCAGGGGCTAGTTTGAGTGAGGTCACCCCTGTCGCTACGCCCACATCAGACAATAAGCCAAGTTACAGTTTCAGCAGCACAGAAGCGGGCAGTATCAGCTACTTAGGCAGTTGTAGCTCAAGCACTGTTATCGCAGCAGAAGGTGAAAATACGATCACCTTTAATGAGCTTGAAGATGGCTACTATAGTGATTGTCAGCTGCGCGTTACTGATATTGCTGGAAATGCCTCTAATCTATTAAGTGTAACTGCATTCGTTGTTGATAAATTACTGCTTAGTTTAGAAACACAGTTACCAGATACCTTGTTGCAAGATGAGCATCTGCTCGTGACACAAAAAGTGATTGGAGGAGAAGCTCCTTTTGTATTTCGGGCTGATAATTTACCCGAATGGCTGCAACTCGATAGTGCAACAGGGGAGGTCAAAGGTGCACCTGGAGTCAAAGATATTGCGACCTATTCAGGCATAACTTTCCATATTAGCGATTCACAAGAGAGAGAGGCGAAAAGTGTTACGTTTGAACTTAGGGTGATAGATATCAATGATGCCCCTATAGCCGAAGATGATAGCTTTACGCTTGTAGAGGGGCAGAAGGGGCTGATAGAGGTTTTAGTTAATGACTCAGACCCTGATGAAGAGGATCTTATCACACTGCAGGAGGCAAGTGCTGTGTTGGGAGAGGTGACGCTTGTCGGTGATAAACTGGAATACCAAAGCCCTCTTGATTTTGTGGGAACAGATATTCTCAGCTACACCATTGCCGATAGTGGTGGATTGACAGCGACAGCGAACGTTGAGGTATCAATTACCAGTGATCCTGAGTTAGGGGCACCACCTACTTTAGTGTTACCACAAGATATTGAGGTTAATGCTACAGGCCTACTCACAAAAGTTTCATTAGGGTTTGCCACTGCAAAGGATCATCTGGGTAACCCTATTAGCGTTAGCCAATCGTCGGGAAGTTACTTTGAGCCAGGTAATCATCAGGTTTTATGGACGGCAGAGGATGCCAGGGGGCGCAAAACTAGCCGCAGCCAAAGTGTTAAAGTTCACCCTTTAATCTCTCTTCGTAGTGATACTCATGTACAGGAGGGGGGCGCGGTGAGTCTGGGGTTCTATCTTAATGGTGATGCCCCTAATTACCCCGTTGTATTGGACTATTCACTCGGCGGTACTGCAGATGAAAATGATCATGATCTCCACTCTGGTAGCATAAGTTTAACTCAAGGACGTCTGGGGCATATCCATTTTAAAACCTTTAGTGATTCTCTGATTGAGGGAGATGAAACTTTAGAGATTAAGTTATCTGACGAGGCCAACCTTGCAGGAAAGTCTGTGCATTTACTCACGATCACGGAAGAGGCTCACGCGCCCGATATCAGATTGAAGCCACTTCAAGCTGGTGTCGAAACCTATACGGTCAAAGATACTGAGGGGCTAGTCACTGTTTATACTCTTGTGGATTCGGGTGATGTTGCAGAGGCTTCCTATCGGTGGTTTTCGAGTGAAGAGATTGTGAACCACTCTACCCAAGCATCCCAATTTGTGTTTGACCCTCAAGAGATCTCACCTGGCAATGTGCAGATAAGCTTAGTGTTAACTTCTGCTCAAGGGCTTGAGGTGACAGCAAGAGTTAATATGTTAATCCAGTCGCAAGCAGTTGTGCTTGCGACTCCTGAAAACTGTTCAGTCATCAATGAGCAAGAGAGTGATGGTCGTCTCTTTTTGGTTGAGAGTGAGGCTGAAACCTGCATTATGCGAGGTGACTTTGCTCTACAGAGCCGCTCTGGAGGAATTCAAATTTTAGATGATGAGTTGACATCACTGTTGGATAATAGCCAAATTTTAGAGGGCGGCGTATTCGATTTTGTCATTTTTGGTAAGCCCAAAGGGAGTGATTATCAAGTGGTATTTCCACAGCGAAAACCTATTCCGAAAGAGGCCGTATATTTAAAATTCTCTCAACAGGGCAGTGAATGGGTTGATTTTGATACCAGTGAGGGGGATCAATTGGCAAGCGCTCATTCAAATCAAGGTTTATGTCCTGAGCCGAATGATCCTAGTTGGATCTCTGGGCTTACGGCAGGAGATTGGTGTCTGAGGTTAACCATTAGAGAGGGAGGGTTGAATGATTCCGATGGCATGGAAAATGGTATTTTGATGGATCCCGGCGGATTAACAGATCTTGAAAGTTTTAAATCGATTGATAATCATGATCCCGTTGCAGTGGATGATGTTATTGAGTTGGTGAGAGGGGGAGAGGTGTCACTGGACGTACTAGACAATGACAGCGATAGTGATGGTGATAATCTTGTGGTTATTGAAGCTGTTGCTGAACTTGGCTCGACTGAAATTATTGATGGGGTTATCTGGTATCGACCAATTTCTGAAAGCTTTTTGGGAAATGATACTATCAGCTATGTGATTTCAGATGAGATGGGCGGAGTCGCTAAAGCGAATGTCTTGCTTGATGTGGTAACGGGAAATTCATTACCGCTGGCTGTTAATGATGAGCTGACCATGTTGGTGAATTCACAAGCAAGCATAGATGTACTGAGTAATGATAGCGATCCTGATGGCGATCGACTATCACTGCACAGGGTATCGTCTGATATTGGCAGAGTGGAGGTGAGTGGGGATAAGCTGCTGATCACTCCAGATAGAGAGTTTCTAGGTGAATTTCAGGTTACCTATTTTATTATCGACCCTTCAGGTGCAATGGCAGCGGCGCAAGTTCATATCACGGTTAAAGAGGGGGAGAAAATAGAGATTAAAAATGACTCTGGAGGAGTGATGAGTTTGCTGCTTCTTCTCCTGTTGTACTCCTCTATACTGCGTTTATGGTCATATAGAGGATCAAGATTGTAAATGCCAGTTAAGGAGACAAAAGCCGTTAAGCTTTGTCTCCTTTTGATTTACTGGACAAGAGAATAGAAGATTGCCGATATCGAAATTAGCCCGATAATAACGACGAACAGATTACTTAATTGACCTGAATACTGCTTCATTGCTGGCACTCTTTTGATGGCATACATCGGCATTATAAAGAGTAGCAGTGCGATAATCGGGCCGCCTAAGCTTTCAATCATACCTAGAATATTGGGATTAATTGTCGCTACAGCCCAGGTTGTTAGCAGCATAAAAGCAGTGGTAAAACGATTTAAGGTGACTGAACTGAGCTCCTTTTTCCTGCTACGTGCAGCTTTAATGATTAAGCCATTAAAGCCTTCACTGGCACCGATATAGTGACCGAAGAACGACTTTGTGATAGCGATTATTGCCACTATAGGCGCAGTATAGGCGATAATTGGTGTGTTAAAGTGATTCGCTAAATAGGTCAATATCGACACGTTTTGTGCCTTTGCTTCTGCTAAGTTCTCAGGGGAGAGGCTTAGCACACAGCTAAAGACAAAAAACATTACTGTAGCGACCATGAGAATATGACTCATGGCTAGAATTCGTGAACACTGCTTTTCAGCATTATCACCATGGGCTTTTTTACGATCGACGGCAAAGGAGGAGATAACTGGCGAGTGATTAAATGAAAAGACCATCACAGGCAGAATAAGCCACAGAGCCATGACGATAGTGCTTACTCCCCCATCTTCAGGCATGACGTTATTAAAGATTGCCGTGTTCCAGTAAGGGATTAAATAGAAAGAGAGCATCAGAAGTACAGCGACGAAGGGAAATACCAGCACACTCATCGCTTTGATAATTAACTGCTCCCCTAAACGCACCACTGCAATTAAGCCTATGATCAAGACTAAAGCTAAAGTCGCGCGGTTAGGTGGACTGATGTTTAGCTGGTGCAGCATAAAACTTTCTACAGTGTTGGTTAGTGCGACACTGTAGACTAATAGAATGGGGTAGATAGCAAAGAAGTAAAGCAGGGTGATAACCTTACCCATGCCAATACCAAAGTGCTCCTCAACCACCTCAGTGATCCCAGCTCCTGATTTGGCCCCTGATAACACAAATCGTGTCATACCCCGGTGGGCGAAGAAGGTCATAGGGAGTGCAAGAAGCGCCATCATTATCAGTGGTATTAAACCACCTTGGGCTGCGTTAATAGGAAGAAAAAGAGTGCCAGCACCTACGGCTGTTCCATAAAGCCCTAATACCCATAGGGTATCACTTTTACTCCAGTTTGATTTGACTTCGATTTGTGTCGAGGTGGTTTCAGTTTTGCTAATTACAGTGTCCATTATGGACATCTCCTTAATCGATTCTTATCTAACCTTATAAGGGTTCTGCTCATACTCTTAAATTACGCTATTAAGCGACATGTACGAAAATATCGGGCGAAATGACATAAGCAATATAAGATAGGGAGTTTAGAACCAAAATATGAATGGAAAAACTAACAGAACCCCGAGAAGGGCGTGCAGTATAGGGGAGATAATTGAGCATAAATGTGATTTCCGACAAACTTATTTAGGTTTTATGAATTAAAGTGTCGAAGCGCAGAAATTTTAAGCATTAGTCTGTTTTTGTGATGTGTTCACGCAAAAGCAATTGTTTAATGCTTCTGTTACTCTGTCTACTTAGTGGATCATGGAGCCTAGTTTGAAGAACAAATTTAAACATTTATTAGCATTTTGCAGCTTATTTGTCTCAATCTCCTCCTTGGCGTCTGATTGGAAAAAACCAGAGTACCTGCAACAGGCATTTGTTGAGGTTGCGTTGAGAAATGAGTATGACACAGGAAAACACTTAGTACGTAAATGGACTCAGCCGATCGGGATCTGGTTGGATCATCGCGTGGGGGATGAGAAGAAGCATGAAGCGCTCGCTCGCATGCATATGGAGCATCTGGCTGCAATCACTGGACATGAACTTCAGCTTGTTAATGAACTGGATAAGGCTAATGTTCATCTGGTTTTTACTAGGCAGAGCAGATGGCTCCAGGAGGTTCAATCTTTGCTAGGTTCAGGTGCGGCAAAGAACCTTCATGGTGCTGTGTGCATGGCAAATGTTGCGACTAATATTAAGGATGAGATAGTTAAGGCATGGATTGTGATACCTGTCGATCAGGCGCAGATGCATGGCAAGTTATTGGCATGTGTGGTTGAGGAGTTGACACAGATAATGGGCCTGCCAAATGATTCAGATAAGGTCTACCCCTCTATTTTTAATGATAAAACACCGCAAGATCTGCTCTCTGGTTTAGATGGTATTTTATTGAAAATGCTCTATCACAAGGAGGTGATACCAGGCATGGATGAGACGAGAGTGAAAGCTATTTTGACTCCTGTGCTGAAAAGGTGGACCAGAGATGGCACATTAGCGAATGCAGATAAGGTGATTCGGGAGGGGAAGCTCTATCCCCTGCTTGGTTACTAGTCTGGGTTATTTGACACCGGCTTATTTGAATAGTCCAATTGCATTAAAACCTCATTGATATTAATAGTTTTTTGGAGCTTGGTTGATCTTTTTACGCTTTATATTATGTTGCTCTATTTTTATATCAACACTCAGTTTTGCCGATGAGGATAAAGAGAAGTCTCAAGAACACAGCAGTGATGCAGAGGTCTCAGATCCCTGTTTTAGCCAATCAGAGCTAGATGGCGTGATTGATGGGGCATTTGATTATCTCAATACTAAGTTTTGCCAGCCTGCTATCTGGTTTGACAGTTTCTTTGTTGATGAACGCAGCCAAGAGGATGCTCGAGCTGGGACTCTGGTTCGTTGGGCTAATGACTTTTCCCACTACCAACAGGAGGGAGCAAAGTACCGAACTGAGCTGAATGCTCGTTTTAACCTACCTGGCGTTAACCAAAAACTAAAAGTGATCATCGACACTCAAGGTGAAGATGACCCTTTTGCGTTTCTGAAAGGTCCTGATGACGAAGGAGAGCGAGATATTGGTTTGCGCTATGATTGGTATGGGAAAGAGAGAGTGAGCTTTAATATTAAGGCAAATTTAAAGCCCAAATTAGAGGCTCGTTGGCGTTATACCTATCCCATTTCAAATAATACCGTTACCCGTCTGACTCAGAAAGTTTATCAAGAGAAAAAAGTGACGGGCGAGTCTACCGAGTTTGATATTGAACACTCATTTGATGAGGAGTTTCTCCTACGCTGGAGTGCCGTGGCTCAGTATGAAAATCGGGGAAATGGCTGGGAGTTTGGCAGTAGCCTGAATCTTTACCATTACATCAGTAGTCAACAAGCCATCAACTATATCGCCAGTATCTACGGCATCGACACTCCATATCACTATGTTGAGAATGCCAGAGTGGCAGTGACATATCGTCAGAGTTTTCTGCGTGAATGGCTGTTTTTCGAGATCACTCCTGAATACAACTGGCGTAAAGAGCTAGAGAGTGAAAGGTTAGATCAGATCATCCTCACTTTTAGATTAGAGGTGATGTTTCAAAACATTTAATCATATAATGTATTGATATTATTTGAGTTTTATATAGTTTAAAAATTTACATAAGATTTTTGGCAAATAATTATATTGGTTACTATAGTTAAAGCCCTAACTTGATTAGGACTGTCAACGAGCCACCTTGCCCTGAATGTGTGGTGACTTGATAACTATGAATAGGAATACCACTTATAAAGGAATATATCATGTCAAATCAAAATCTTGGCGCCTATGGCCCATTCACTTCAGAAATTGATACTCAAGCAAAGGAAGCTTTCTCTGAAGCGATGGAGCATTTTGTCGGTGTGGATTACTCACCTGTTGCCGTGGCTACACAAGTTGTTGCTGGACTGAATTATGCCTACTTCTGTAATGCACAGATCCCAGGTTTAGGGAGCTCTGTATACCCAGCTATGGTCAATATCTACAAACCATTAGATGGTGATGCAGTGATCACGCATATTCAAAAAGTGACATATTAGTTTGAGCTGTTAAACGTCACGACTCAAGAGCACCTTTAGGGTGCTTTTTTTGTGCCCTTATAATGAAGACTTCTTATGAGAGTATGAAGTTTATTGATACAGAGAATGTAAATATTCCCCGATTGATACTCTACTGACACTATGGTGTCAGTAGCCCTGTTTTATGCTTGTTTCATCGCTAAGAGATAGATATTCATGTCGAATGTTAGCTTAGTAATAACAAGGAGTTAAGTATGTTACATCAAGCACCGTTGGTCTGGGGTGAAATCGCCGTTGAGAATATGGATAGAGCCGTTGAGTTTTATGGTAAGCATTTCGGTGTCAGTTTCAGACGAGAAACCATGAATGATATGGAGATGGCTATTCTGGAAACCGAGGATAAAGAAGCGGCCAGTATAGGACTAGTTAAGCATGAGATGATGAAGCCTTCGGCCCATGGCAGTGTGCTTTATCTGCATTTAAGTGACAAACTCACACCTTTAGTGGATAAGATTGCTCAAGCTGGTGTAAATATATTGCTGCCTGTGATGCCAATTAAAGAGGGGGAGTGTGGTTTTATCGCCCTGTTTGAAGACAGTGAAGGCAATACTGTTGGCCTCTGGTCAATGGAGAGTAAATAAAGAGCTAGTTAGGATCTGAAGCCAGTATTGAACTGGCTTTATTAGTTAAATTAATTCAATGTATTAGATAAAGGAGTGATAATGAATGAGTCGAAGGAGGAGCCCAGCATGCCAGTTTTAGTCACCCAAGAGGCGATAGGGGTCGAGGGGATGTTTGTTAGAACCTCAAACTGTGCAGAGCGAGATGTTAATACCCAAAAAATTGCGCCACTTTGGCAGGGCTTTATGCAGCGTAGTGAGGTACAGAGTAATACCCGCTCGCCTATTTATGGCTGTTATTTTGATTATGAGTCTGATGTAAACGGTGAGTTTAATGTTCTCCTTGGGCTGATGGAAGAGCAGGTTGAGCCGACAAAATCAGAGTTAACTAAGCTCAATTTAGCAGCGGGTGAGTATTTGAGATTCAGGGCAAAGGGAGAGATGCCTGAAGTTGTGATCAAGCTATGGGGTGAGGTATGGCAATACTTTAATGCTGACAACTGCCCATACTCGCGTCGATACCTCACTGACTATGAGTGTTATACGGCAACGGATGGGGTAGATATCTATATTGGTGTTAACCGTAAACTTGTTGTTTGAGTGTGCAGCTCTTAGTTCTTATTAAGGAAACCTTACTGTTTCTACTTTACATCTCCTGTTATACAAACGAGTGAACGTAGAGTATTTATCCCAAGGAGTGTTATGCGCCGTGCCGATCGGTTATTCCAGATAGTACAGATCCTCAGAAGCAAGCGATTAACCACTGCGCAGCAGCTGGCGGAGCGACTGGAGGTATCTACTCGTACTGTTTATCGTGATATTCAAGACCTTAGCCTAAGTGGGATCCCTATTGAGGGAGAAGCTGGGGTGGGCTACCTACTACGCCAGGAGGTCAATGTTCCACCTTTGATGTTCAATGAAGCTGAACTTGAAGCGATTCAAGTGGGCATGCGTATGGTCCAAGCTTGGGGAGGGGAGGAGTTGTCGAGTGCTGCCAAGCAAGCGATGATAAAGGTTGAAGCTGTATTGCCCTCAAGGTTGCAAGAGTATCAATCACTCATGTTTGCGCCTGATTTCTATATCGATAATGACGAGTTTAAGTTTCTGGATGTGCTACGAAAGTCTTCACGTTTACGTGAGTACCTTTTAATGGATTACCGAGATGCTAAGGAGGAGGACACTCAAAGAGAGATAAGGCCTCTTGCCATCTATTTTTGGAAAGGGATCTGGACCTTGTTGGCCTGGTGTGAATTAAGAGCTGACTTTCGTAATTTCAGGGTCGATAGAATCATTCACCTGACAAAGTTAGAGCGACACTTTGCGGTGTCGCCAGGAGAGGAGATGCATGACTACATTGCATTAATGGATGCGAAGTACGGAGATGAAAGTAAGCAAAAGTAGAGGTTAAAAAATAGCACTTATTCAAGAACCGGACGCATAAAGCTACGTTCATATCTAAGAATGAATTTATGTTTTTTAGCGTAATAAAATGCGGAAAGGCAATCAACATCTTGGGCCGATTCATGTCGATAGACCTCATAATCAGCTAGACTTGGGAAGGAGAAGAGAGCTATAGCAACATCATTGGCGCCCTCACCGGGTAGAAAGTATCCGTGATGTTGTCCACCAAATTTTTCAACCAAAGGGATCCAGAGCTTGGCATAGTGTTCAAATTCACTGAGCATATCTGGGTCGATGATATATTTTACATGACAGGTCACCTTCATTGGCATCTGTTCAAGGTTGTTTTTTGATGTCATATAAACTCCATTATTAATGAATGATAAAAAATAGACCCATGCTCACTACTGTGGTTAAAAGGATATTTCGAGTGGTAAATGCCAGTACAGCAGCCAGTACAGCAGCAATCAAATAGCTATTATCCAAACTTAAGGCTAGCTCTCCCTCCTGTATAAAGACAATTGGCGCAAATATGGCGGTGAGTACTGCGGGTGCTGAGTAACTTAAAAAAGTTAGGGTATTTTTACTTAACCTGACAGGTAACTTAGGTTCAAGAAAAAGATAGCGACTGGCAAAAACGAGTATGGCCATGGTGATAATAGTTAACCAGATCATGCTTTCTCTCCCGTTACTTTAGCGTACAAGGTGCCGCTGGTCATCCCTGACAGAGCAGCAATCAATAAACCTGCCTGAATATTCATCAATTCACAGATAAGGCTCATCACTAAAGAGACAAGCACACAGATAAGAATCGATGGCTTTTTGACTGCAGGAACTACGATGGCGATAAAAGTGGCTGCGATGGCAAAATCTAGTCCCCATGAGTCTAAATTTGGCAGGGTTTGGCCAGCAATAATCCCGATAGCCGTGGCGATATTCCAACCGAGATAGAAACTAAAGCCGCCGCCAAAAGCGAACCAAGGATCTAACTTATGTTGCTTGCCTTGATTGGCGATCGCGAAAAGCTCATCGGTCAACAGAAAACCTAAGGTTAAGCGCCATTTTAGCGGCATAGGGCTTATCTGCTCCCTCATGGCCATACCATAGAGAAAGTGCCGTGATGTGATAAGTAGAGTGGTGATCAATATACCTGTTAAACCGACCCCTGTTTTTATCATGCCTAAGGCAACGAGCTGGGCGGCGCCGGCAAAGATAACGGCTGACATCGCCTGGCTTTCCATTGGCGTTAAGCCTGCATCAAGGGCAAATGAACCTGCAAGAATTCCCCAAGGGATCACAGCGATAGTGAGAGGGAGAATAACGAGAGCGCCTTTAATAACGGCATCGAGGGCTGTGGTAGTTATGGTTTCTTTTGACGATGAATCCATGGGGTCAGAGATCCGAAAATGGTTGAAGGTAGAAAATTAAGTTAACCTACCTTAAGTTTTCAAGCTTGTACAAAATTGTACTCTTTCGCATAGAGACCTGGTGTTACGCCCATGGTGCGCTTAAAGTGACGGTTGAGGTGACTTTGATCATGAAAGCCGCACTCTAGTGCAACATCGAGTAGTTTATGACCACTTAAAATGAGTTTCTTGGCCAGCCTGACTCTAGATTGGATCTGATAAGCGTGGGGGGGCAAACCAAAAGCCCGTTGAAATTGCTTGATCAGATAGAAAGGACTTAGCCCTGCTAATCGTGCTAGCTCTTCAAGAGATATATCGGCAGCTGGATGATCATCCAAAAACTGTTTAACCAGTGTCAGTTGAGGTTGAGCTAAGGCTTGTGTTTGAGTTTCACCTTTATGCTTACTGTGTCTTGCCATGAGCTTTACCATAGTGGCGTAGACCATGGATTCTCGTAACAGCCTATTATCAGACTCCTTGAGTGTATTGAATGTCGTGCGCAGCATGTCGGCCATAGATTTGTCATAGACGACGGCTTCAGGAAAATAAGGAGCTCCAGAGGAGGGGAGCCCAAGTTCTTGGTTAATTGAGGAAAACTGTTGGGGCAGAGGGTACATGGCGCGATAAGACCAGCCGTTATCAGTGGCTGAAGAACCATTGTGTACCTCATCGGCATTGACCAAGATAATACTATTTTGTGGTGCTAAGTGATTGCTACCTGTACGAAAAAATTTCTGTGCACCTGTTTCAATAACCCCTACGGTATAGCCTTCATGGCTGTGTCGGGAGAAGTTCTGTTTTTGATAGCTGGCATCGAGCAGCTCTATCCCCCCTAGCTCCTGAACTAAGGTAAATTTTGCCTTCTCTTTTACTGCTTCCGCTTTAGCCTTGTCGATGCTGGGCTCCATTTTGATAGTTAAGAGCACAGCATAGCGCAATAATCAGCTTGGGCTTTGTACAAAATTGTCCTGATCTTTATTATTTTAAGAATCTGCTAAAGGCCTTGTCGACAGTGCCATCTTTGATTGCTAGTTCGAGCCAGCTATCGACATACTCTTTCCAGATTAGATCCCGCTCCATTAAATAGGCTTTGCTTGAATAACTTAAGGTTCTATCAGGCATGGCGGCACAAAGTTCTGGGTGTTTTTGGGCTTGTAACTTAACTTCAATCATATCGGTTATCATCACATCGGCGCGCTTGGCAATGATCTCATCGAAGATGGTGACGTTACTGTCATGTACTGTGACTGTAGCGTGTTTAAGGTGATTGTCGACAAACTGCTGATTAGTGCCACCTTTGTTCACTATGACCTTAGTCTCAGCCTTATCTATTTTGCTTAAAGCGTTAAATTGACCCACCTGTTCACAACGGGCAATCGGTGTTTTTCCGCCCTCTAAATAGATGTTTGATAATAATCCCAGTTGCTGCCTGAACAATTTTTTTGAGATCCCACTCATCATGATATCGTATCTATGTGTGGCTAAATCATCGAGCATTGTGTGCCAGCTGGTGGGTAAAAAGATGGCTTGTGCACCTAAAGAACGGGCTAAATGCTTGGCAAGGTCAATATCTATCCCCTGTATATTACTTTCTGTCTGTGTTGGAGAGTTAACAGATGACGAGGGGTAAAACGAGAAAGGCTCATAATCACCAGTCGTGCCAACATAGAGTATTTTCTGTGCGCTAATTCGATCCAGTCTACTGCTATAGCGCTTTGGGTTGATTGCGGTCAATGCGGCGAATAGCGATGCTTTGTCGTTGATATCCAACGCAGGTGAAGATACGTTGGCAACAAGCTCATGAAAATCATGCTCGCCTTGGTGACTGGCCATGCTAGCGATAATCTCCCTGCCTAAACGGATTAGATCTGGGCGTATTTCAGCCAGAGTCTGGGTCTGCTTAGTATTGTTTGGCTCAACTTGTTCTGATTGTTGCCATTGATGGTGGTAATAACGTTGGATCTTCTTGGCAAGTGCAATCTGCACCTTAAAAAACTGCTCAACTTCTTGAGGCTTTAGTCCATACTCCTGAGCCATCGTCATACTCTTATCTAAAACGACTCTATCTCTTTTGAGTACTTCAACCGGTATCTGATGCTGCCATTTATAATGGGCAACAGCTTCCATATAGCCAAGACGGGTATTTATGAGCTCGTAGAGGTGTTGATGGTTACTGGCGTCATCTTTACTGTCTGCGCTTTGCGCAGCGACTGGCAGTAGAGCCAGACACAAGGTGCATAGCAAGATGATTGAAGCCAAAGGCTGAGTGAATTTGAAGCGTGAAAGGTGAGTCATTCGCAAGTGGACCTGAGCCAAATTAAAAATCAGAACCCGACTATATGGGCAAACACTAATAAATGGTATAACTATGATGCTTAATAGTGACTATTTTACCTGGCTGAACTCGGTAACTTCTTTTTGTGTATAGGCTCTGCAGTTTTTATCAAATTATCATGGAGTAAAAGTCAGCAAGGTTTTTGTGCAAAATTGTGCTTAATCTCAATCTGTAACCAAAGTGATTATTTGTAAATAATATTTATCTGTATTTTCTGAGCTATCTTTATGTTTTAACGCTATATTTAAGGGGGCGAGCATCCGTTCATGCGTTAAAGTGAGCCGTGGCTAACGGTGAAAAATATATACTCGCATCTAGGAGCGTTTGGTATTGAGTTATTTTGGAGGTGCGGTGAGAAGAGAGATGGAGCAAAAAGAGATCATTATCTTTGATGGCGTATGTAATCTTTGCCATGGTGCAGTGAATTTTATTATTAACAGAGATCCCAACTGTCGCTTTGTTTTTACACCGATCCAGAGTGACACCGCCAAGGAGTTAATCGCTTCTTATAGCGTGGATGGGGAGGTAGGGGAAACCTTTTTACTTATCAAAGATAATCGCTGCTATATGCGCACTGATGCAGCTTTAGAGATAGTTCAATCTCTATCTGGTTTATGGCCAGTATTTGCAATTGTTAAGGTTCTGCCAAGGGGGATAAGAGATTATTTTTACCGTTTGCTAGCACGAAATCGTTATACACTTTTTGGTCGCCGTGATACCTGTATCTTACCAACCGATGCCGTACTGAGCCGTTTTATCGAGTGACCTTATTTAACAAGATGTTATCTATAGAATAAAGAGGTCGAATATGAATGAATTCGAAGATTTATGCCATTTTAGGACCCCTAGATTAACCGTCTCTAGCTGGTGGGAACACGTTAATTGTGGTGTTTCTGAGGTCAAATTAGCCCAAACCGTATTAGAGATATTAACTCCCAGAGTTACAGCGACTTTGCCAGAAGGATGGCAAGATATTAATCATATTGAAGATGCCCTTATCTGGATGAATGACAGAGCCTGTGAGAGCTGCTTTTTAGTGGTGAAGGAGAGCTCAGATGATCAGGTTATCGGCTTTGTATTCCTGCATGAGTTGGCACAAGAGCAAGCAGCTATTGCTCAAGGAGCTGATAACGCTTCTATTAAAAGTGAGCTTCACCTAGGTTATCTGTTAGCTGAAAACTATTGGGGAAAGGGCTATGCCAGCGAACTGATCGCAGGTTTAGTCGAGTGGGCGAAAGCCTCAGGAGAGATAAAATCTTTTGTGGGCGGGGTCGATATCGATAATACCGCCTCTATTATGGTGATGGAGAAGAATGGTTTTACTTTTCACCAGTCAGAGGGCAGAAACAACACCCTATTTATGCAACTGGAGCTCGATAAGCCCAGCATAAGTAGGAGTAAGTTTAACTAATGTGTTAATCAATTAGGTGTATAAAAAAGGCGAAGAGATTCACTCTCTTCGCCTTTTTTAGGCCTGGCTAGCATAACTGTAATAGCTGCGGCAGAAACTTATTATCTTGATTGGCTATCTCACTTTGCTCGCTTAGGACTTGAGCTAATATGTCATGGGTCGTTAATGGATTGGCGAGTACCACCCTAAATACCACAGACTTTATATCCACTATGCCTGCTTCTGGGTTGATTCGGGTACGGGAGACAAAAGAGGTTCCCTGTTCTCGTTGGCGTTTCTGCACAAATTTAGTGAGACCATCTAGCAAACGGTTAAATTCGATAAGGGATTGAACATCTTTGTTTTCTCTGGCTTGCGCCATGGCCATTTGAACTGACTTTGGTACATAGCGATAGGTGAGTAGACAGAGTTCAGGCTCTGATACCAGCTCAAAGTCTTGATGCTGTTTTATCAGTTCGGAAAAATATCGCGCCTTCTCTAAGCTATTGTTAATTAATATCTCGTAACCGTCGCGACCGATCACCTGAAGACAAGCATGAACCAGCATCGCCATACCTGGGCGAGACCCCTCCAAAGTCTGACTGCCTAAATCTTTAGAGCCTTTTCTAAGAATATACTCTGCATGATGTTTAATGGCGTTGGCAAAAGCGGGATCTTTAAAGATAACCATACCCGCGCCCATAGGCACATACATCTGTTTGTGTGCATCTATGGTCACGGAGTCCGCTCGCTCTATCCCTTTAAGCAGGTGACGGTACTTATTTGATAACAGCGACGCGCCGCCCCATGCTGCATCGACATGGAAATGACAATCGAGCTCAGATGCTAATGTGGCTAACTCATCTAAGGGATCGATATTGCCAGTTTCAGTTGTGCCAGCAACACCGACAATCGCCATCACCTTGATGTTGTCATCATTGAGCTTGGCAGCCACCGCGCGCATCTGATTTACATCGACCTTGTTATCAGAGGATGTTGGGATCTGAATGATATTTTCACGACCTATGCCGAGCAGATCGGCGGTTTTGGCCAATGAGTAGTGGCCACGCTCGGAGACCAGAATCGCGAGATCATCATAACCATAATGGCGTAGACCTTTCACTAAACCTTGAGCCGATACCCCTTTAAAGTCGCCATCAGCCTTTAATAGTTGGTTACGAGCTGTCCAGAGCGCAGTGATATTGGCCACAGTACCGCCAGAGCAAAAAGCTCCTAGTGAATAGTTAGCACTGTGCATCCAGCTTTGATAAAACTCATCACTCTCACTGTAGATAAGGTGATGCATCATGCCTAAGACCTGACGTTCCAGTGGCGTAAAGGCTTTGGATGTTTCTATTTTTACCAAGTTCTGGTTTAAGCCCACCATCATCTTAGACAGTGGTAGGACAAAATAGGGAAGGGCCGAGGTCATATGCCCAATAAAGCTAGGGGCCGAGGTATGCACTGAGTGGGCGACCAAGGTTTTCATCATATCATCGGCGTAATCTGAGACAAACTGCGGCGCCGAGGGGATCTGATGTTGTTGGAAATCCAGTTCAATTTCAGATAGAGGCTTTTCGACAGCCACAACACTCTCCTGCAGAAAGCCCATTAGGTTCTGGGAGATGTTCTGTTCGATGACACTCAAGGTGGAATCAGGGGCTTCAGGGACGGTGAAGATGCGCAGTAGTGCCTCTTCAGAAGCTGTGGCTCGTCTTTGTGTCATCGACATGGTTTTCTCTTTGCTATCACACTATTTTCAATAGGAGCTGCTATTAGTTGCAGTTTTCCAAAAGGGGGCTCACTTTACTTTATGCGCTTTAGCGCATCAAGTGGAAAAGTTAAATCGATTCGGGCTGAATGTAAAGCGGTGACAAAGGGGCAATTGCGCTGTCATTAATGGCTCTGAAGACGCTAAAGGGCAAAGCTTGGGTGCTTTCGTCTTCAGAGCTGCAAGGATTAAAGTGACTTTTACTTCATGGCGTAGAGTGCTGCAACATTGCGTGAAGTGGTAAACAGGTTATGCTTTGCGCTAGCGAGTACCTCCTCAATGGGCAGAGCTCTTGGTGTGATAGAGAAGATAGCCTTGATACCGTGCTCGAGTAAGATATTGGCATCATCACTGACACATCCTGCAATAGCTACCACAGGGATCTGCTGTGCGTTCGCGATCCGTGTCACTCCCATAGGTGTTTTCCCGTGTAAGGTTTGACTGTCTAACCTACCTTCTCCTGTGATAACAAGCTGGGCCCCCTTTATTTTTTCATCTAGCTTTACGGTTTCCATCACGATATCTATGCCGGGTCTGAGTGAAGCCCCTAGAAAAGCCATAACCCCTAAGCCCATGCCACCAGCGGCGCCAGAGCCTGAAATATTGCGCCTGTCAGGGAGTGGGTGTTGAGCAATGATATCGGCATAACGAGTTAGGGCTGCATCGAGTGTGACGATCATTTCAGGGCTAGCCCCTTTTTGAGGCCCAAAAATAGCAGAGGCCCCTTTTTCGCCACAAAGTGGGTTATCTACGTCACAGGCGACCTCAAATTCACACTCCGCGATAAGCGGGTGAATATCCTTAAGGTCAATGCGCTCAAGTTGCTGAAGAGATGCGCCACCTACTGGCAGTGCTTTGCCCTCTTTATCTAGCAGATGAACCCCGATTGCTTGAGCCATTCCTGCTCCGCCATCGTTTGTGGCACTGCCACCAAGTCCGATTAAGATACGCTTAATACCGCGATTAAGCGCATCACAGATGAGCTCTCCTGTGCCATAACTTGTGGTGATAAGTGGATTTCGCAAATTTATCGGCACATGGTGCAGCCCAGAGGCAGATGCCATCTCTATCACTGCGGTTTTGACTCTGTTGTCGTCATTGTCACCCAAAATGCCATAGTGTGCCTGTACACGGTTGCCTAAAGGGCCCGTTACCTCAAGATTGACTATGCTGCCTTGAGTTGCATCGACCATCGACTGAACCGTACCTTCACCACCATCGGCAACAGGGAGCTTGATGAACTCTGCATCGGGTAACACCATCTTAAAGCCGCGTTCGATCTCATCGGCCACTTCCATCGCGCTTAAGCTTTCTTTAAATGAATCGGGGGCGATAACTATTTTCATCGTTTTTCCTATAGAGGAGGTCGCTTAATTTTTGAATTAGTGCCTGACGCTATCTCGATCGCAGGCACTAAATTTGGTGGCGTATATCAATTTAAAGTAGCACTAAGCTTAGGATAAACACTAACGTCATCGCTGTAAGGCCTTGGATAAGTGTTGCCATGGTTTGTGCTTTATAGGCTTGTTTAACGCTCATGCGGCTAAATTGAGTGACAACCCAGAAGAAGCTGTCATTGGCATGAGAGACTGTCATCGCGCCAGCGCCAATGGCCATAACTGTTAGCACGCGCCCCATATCACTTGCCAGACCAATATCGCCGAGCATAGGGGCAACGAGTGCCGATGTTGCAACTAAAGCTACGGTAGATGAGCCTTGGGCTGACTTTAACGCAGCAGCCACGATAAATGGCATAAAGATCCCTATTCCGAGTGCCGAGAGTGATGTGCCTAGGAAGTTACCTATCTCAGTGGCTTTAAGGACGGCACCGAATGCACCACCTGCACCTGTGATTAATAGAATTGGCGCTGAAACGACTAAGCCTTGGCTGATGCGCTCACTGAACTCTCTGATTTTATCGCTGCTTTTTAGCAGTGAAACAGAAAGTAGTAAACCGACCATAAGTGCATTGACTGGCTGACCCAGAAAAGCCAGCACGTCGAACATCAAACCGTTACCAAGAGGGGATGACGGGAAGTTAGCGATAGAGCCGAAACAGATAAGCAAGATAGGCACGAATATCGGTGCAAACGCACGAGTTGGACTTGGCAATGTGCCATAAGCCGCTTTTAGGTTATCAAGCTCCTCAACCTGAGTTTTTAGCTCCTCAGCGCCTTCACCGTCAGGTTCGACATTAGCGAAGCGGTTTGCCCATAGGGTACCGGCAAGTGCTGCAATTGCGGCAACAAATACACCCACGAAGATCACTAAACCTAAGTTTGATTCAAGGCCTAAGTTACCCGCAGCAGCAATCGGGCCTGGTGTGGGCGGCACAAAGGTATGGGTGGCGTACAGGCCTGTGGCAAGGGCGACACTCATAGAGACGCTCGAGACCTTCATACGATTAGCCATCGACTGTTTTAGTGAGTTTAAGATCACAAAGCCAGAGTCACAAAATACTGGGATAGAAACCAAGTAGCCGATAATTGACATGGTGAGAGTAGGGAAGCGTTTACCTAGCACTTTTATGACCACATCGGCCATGGTGATAGCGGCGCCGCTTTTTTCCAGTATGGTCCCTATGATGGTACCTAGTACGATCACTAACCCAATATATCCTAAGATCCCACCAAATCCACTGGTGATGGTTTTGGCGATGTCTGCACTGGGGAGACCATAGGCAAAGGCGGTGATGAAGGAGGCTAGAATCAGTGTTAAAAATGGATGTAATTTAAATTTTGAGGTGGCAATAACAATGAAAAGTATCACTGCCAACAAGATCAATACTTGGCTCATAGGGGTCCCTGTTTGGGTTTTTATCGCTATTTTTATGGATTAGCCGTGATGGCTAAGTTTTTTGGCTATTATCCTGTGCTCAATACAATCAATCATCGTCTGTGATCACTAATTTTACGTTTATATAGGTTACTTTATTGTGCGCATGCACAAAAAGTGAAGTAAAGCTGGTGTTGGGACTTAGCTAGACTGGGCAGGGTATTGGCAGAAGTTATTTGGGGAGTTTGTTGAGGAGTGAAAAATAAGCGCTTAATGATGAAGTTCAAACTTTAACAGACAATTCGTGGTTGATATTTTCAATGTGCCGATGTTATTTGATAATATTAACCATAAGATTCAACGATCCCACGCCCTATTTTTCTAGATGCACAATGAGAGATAAATGGAACTATTCTCCTTACTATTAAAGATCAGAAACGAGCTTAATTTCACGCAGGCCGAGATGGTTGAGAAGCTGTCGCTCTACCATAAGGTGTTTGCAAATTTAGATCTGATCACCTATAGCCGCTGGGAGCGCGGCGTCTCTATGCCTTCAAGTTTGCGGATCATACATCTACTCTCCTTTGCGCAATACGATGTAATGCGCTACTTAATCAAGTTAGATCTGAAATTGTCTAAGACGAAATCGAATTTAATGACTCGATTAGAAGCCCATGCTTATGATCAACAAGCTCTTATTCAAACGGCTTACTACACCGATGTTGGTGGTGTGTTTAACACTTATTCGGGCTCTAACCCTTTGACTGATTTAGATCGTTTGGAAAAGATATGTGAGAGCAGTGGACGCTTTTTTAAATTAGAACAGATTGAGCTTGAGGAGAGGTGTCGTCGCTCTATCGAACTGCAAAAAAGTGGTGCATTACATATTGTGACGTGTGAAGGGCAGGATGAACGCATGTATGCCCATGCGCTTATATCTGTGCACAACCTTAGTGAAAGAGATCGGCTGAGAAGTCAATTTAAAGACTTTTACGATATTCCACGTGATGCCAAAATTTGTGGTGAGAAGGTTGTTTTCGTGCATTCTGTGATGCGTTTTAATTTTCAGTGGTGGGAGTATAACTGTTTTCAATTATTGAAAGTGCTCTTTAATGATCCTGAGATTAAAGAGCTATTTTTGATTGTTCGAGATAAAAATGCTGAGCAGTTATATTCTAGCTTTGGTTTTAAGGTTGAAGTGGAGGCTGACATGGAGAGTGAGAGTCCTTTTGCCAGTATTCCAAAGCTTATTAGTATTGAAAGGGATGATTTTCTCTCGCATCACGGGGTTATCGCCTGGCTCAAGTCCCATGCAGATCTGATTAAACACTAAGCGGTGCCGCTAGCCGTACCTTCCAGTTCTTGTTTCTATAGGCATAGTTAAATTTCATTTTCCTAAAGTGACCTGTAGAAGCCTCTGTTTCATTGTTAACATCTGCTCGAAATTACTGCATCACCCTCTTTTTCAAACAGTGTTCATTCAAGGTTGATACCCATAGGGGTTACTGGCTTACCTGGTTTTATGACGCGCAGGCTCGTCGATAACATCGATTTGTTGACTGCGTGTGCCCCTATTGTGAGCTCAAAAGCTGTTGAAAGTTATGGGTGATGCGCGTTGTAAAATGGACTTTTAATGGGGTTTACAATGAAATTTTTTAATCAATTTTTGTTCATTGGTGTGCTTACAGTATTAAGCGCATGTGGCGGGGGCTCTGAGAGTGAAGGCGGCGATGTCACACCGCCACCTCCACCCCCTCCAGTGGTGACAAAAAACGTCACAGCGATGGATTTTCGTCAATCGGTTACGATAGCTGACGGTATTGCTCAGCCATTGACCTTTAATCTCTCTAATTATGTGGCTGCTAAAACGGGCAATAGATTGACCTTAGATAAGATAGAGGCCTTAGGTCATCGCGCTGATTGCCACGTCACAAACACAGATAAACAGGCCCTTGCTTTTACGGTAACACCTAGCAGGCCAGTGAGCTGTGATTACCGTTATACCGTCACAGATGGAGCTGAAAAGCGTTCTGGTTTAACCTCAATTGTGTTTAGTAGCCAAGGGGCTAAACAATTTGCAGCAGAGCAAGGACTCACGCTACCTGTTGATGATGTTCTCCCTGAGATCAGGCAGTCACTGACAGTGGGCCAAACGCTTAACGTTAATATTCAAGATGAGTTAGCGACTGAGTTTTTAGCCATGACAAACCCTAAGTTTGAAGCGTCAACCATAGTTGTTGGCAGTGGAACACCTACGCTGTCAGAGGTGGGGGATTTTAGTTACCAAGGCATAGAGATAGGTTTGACTAGCGTGACCTACTATGTGATTGATGACAATAACTTAGTGTTTTCTGGTGTCGTTAATATTGATGTCTCTGGCGATCTAAATACTGCGCCCGAAACCAAAGATGAAGCCTATGGTCGCCTGGTTCCTGTTGAAGGGGAGATAACGCTGGATATTCTACACTTTCCTGGTGTTGGCTCATTAGTAAACGACAAAGAGGGGGACAAGGTCCAGCTCGTTGGTGTGCAGGTGTATGACGCTAATGTCAACCTTGTCAATCCAGATGATGTCAATAATACACAGTTTCGATTTTCAGCTTCTGATAAGGGGATATATGAGGTGAAGTACACTGTGTATGACCATGAAGTTGATGGTGTCAGTACAGGAGTTATCACCATAGAAACCGGCTATGTGCGAGAGGGGATCTTAGAGTTCTCTTTTAATGGCTTTATTAAACTTTTTGGCGACGGTGCCCTTGGGGCGGTCGGGCGTAATACCCTTATTAAACCATTTAAAGAGACACTGATCCCCTACATGGAAAATAACGGTCTGTACACCACAGGGCTTAAAAATATCGGTTTTGGTAATTACCGAGTCGACATGAGCAGTGAAAATGGCGGTGAAGACAAGATAGTGCTATTTACTGCACTGAATGCACTGCAACCGATCGAAACACTTATCGAGCTACCCGCCACAAGTAAGGTTTATTATGGCCTGACTTATGCCGACCGAATTATGGGTTATGGCGGCATTGTTTTTGAGGTTTCCCAATCAGGGAATGCGATTGCACACAATCAAATATACGGTACTGCCAATGCTTGCTACGGTAATTTTACTGACAAGTTCAATGCGTTAAACTTAAGTGATGTCGAAAAGATTGAGAGCTTCGGTGCTTTCTCTGCGGTAGTGTATTTCAATGATGGTAGCGCGACTTACTACAGTATTGACTGTGGTAGCAGTGGCAAACTTATCAGCTCAAATTGGACCAAGCACATAGACAAAGTCTCCCAGTGTTGGGAGGCATCTGATAATGGTAAACAGCACGGCTCTTTTTACTGTTTGAACAAAGATCAATCAGAGCAGGCATTTTTGCGTGTGGTCAGTGATGAGGAGCTTGATGAGAAAGGTAATATCTATCTCAAATTTGCAAACTTCTTTAAAAACACAGGTAAAAAGATAGTCAAAAGCACCCAAGTCACTAAAGGTATCGCGGCATTAACTGATAGTGGCGATCTGTATGTTCTCTTTGATGGTAAGAATAAAGAGGGAGAGTCATACAAGGTCAAGAAAGTGGCAACAAGAGTGAATGACTATCAGCAAACTGCCAACTATGTCACCTATATGCATATGGTTGAAGATGATTACCGCACAGAGGCCGATGAGGCAAGCAGCAACACGCCACGAGATAGCTACCAACTTGAGTTTAATGGTTATGCACAATATCACCAGGAAACATTACCTAACGGTAATAAGCTGGATATGACCATTAAATTTAGCAAGTTAAGCCATAGTGACCGCAGAAAAGTAAAGTTTTATGAGAATACCGCTAACGCAGTAGGCTTGATCATTGATGACAAGTTAAAAATATTAACCAATAAAGGGTTAAAAGAGTACGGTGGGCGTGACCACCATAACAATATTGTTGGTGACTCTGCCAACTCTTACGGGGTTCGCACAGATACCGCAGGTCAAGGGCGAAGTACCTTTTTTGCGCGGGGTAATAAAAATGATCATATCGATCATTGGGAGTTTTACAGCCCACTGGAAGAGTTAGATCAAAGCTTAAGCTGTGAGAAGCCCAAACATGGTGAAGTCTCCTACCCCTATATTTTGACTGGGTGTAGCTATATCGACTTTAAAATGAATGGCGCCGTTATACCACTGACAGACTCTGGGGTATCTGTGTACCCTGAGGTGCGTTTTGCTAACGAAGATGCTGCGGGTCAAGTTTATCCAGACTTAGTGGATTTAGATAATGATGGCTTATCGACACAGCAAGAGGTGGAGGCCTGTTTAGCTGAGCGCAGCGACTATCATCGTGGTGATATCGAATACTGCTCGCAGCCTATCTTATCAGACAGTGATGGAGATGATGTGCTAGACAGTTTCGAATACCTGCATCAGGACAGTGGTAAGGGCAACTATCACAGCCGATTTAGCCATATTGTCGGGGATTATAAGCAAAATCAATTTGGCCCTTATGATGGCAATAAAGATATCGATACTAATGGACAGCGAGATAAATACGATAACTAGTTATGCTTCAGATTAGTATTTTTTAATGTTAAACCGAAAAAGGCAGTGTTTTGTAATGAAACACTGCCTTTTTTATCGCAAATATTCCTATACCTGAAGGTATGAGCCCTTCGTCCACTCTGCTCTTTTATTGCTCTAATTGTAGTTTTTAGATCATAAAAACCATCTTTTTAGTATGTAAATCATACTAACTAGGCATTTTTGATTTTAAAATTTCAGTTTTGACCTGTTGGTAATATCTCCTAGCGCTAATATGTTTCCTGAAAACTGACCTATCAAACATACATGCAACTAGCAAGGCGTGTGACATGAAAAGTTGCCTCGCAATGCACGGTATGTAAATCGAACTTATAACAGGATCTATTTTATGAATGCAAAAATCTTATTACCACTCGCCCTGATCGCACTGTCTGGCTCTGCTCTTGCTGATGATGCCACTACAACCTTGCACTGGAAAGGTATTGTGCCAACGGTTGCACCGGGTGAAGGGGTGATCATTACCGGTCCTTCTGGTCGCCTACCTTATGTTGACTCTGCAGGCTTAGATGTAAAGGACAGCACAGGTGTATTCACATCAGATCAGATCTCATTGGAGCTGCACTACCGTAACTGTGCCGATGGCAGCGCCGCTGTTGAAGGTGTTTGTTCTGCTGGCTTTATGCAGGGCGATGTTGCTGAAGCTGTCGGGGATATCATCCCTGATGCTGACTGGACCATGAGCTCATTAGAGACAGTGATCGGTACGCTCGATACAACAGGTATGGCGACTGTGGTTAAGATGGAAGGCACTAAGATGGACAAATCTGTGCCTGTTACAGCAACCACAGGTACTGTGACTTTCACCACCGAGAATGAAGAGAGTGTGGTGACTTCTGGCATGAGCGAGCTTGTTGCGGGTCAAAACATCGAAGTTCACACAGTGATCAACTCTGCAAAAGCTATCTAAGATCCACCCGCGTATGACCTAGCCTTTGGGCTAGGTTTTTATCAGTCAGATATATCAAGAGCATCCCATGACATACATAAAAACTATTTTTTGTTCAGCGCTGATGCTTGCTGCCAATAGTGCGTCAGCTCTTGATATCTCTTCATCTGATACACAGCATGAGTTCAGTGTGGATACGCAAATCGAACTGGATAAATTTTATGACAGAGAAATTATTAAATTTGAGTTTGTAAAAAAGAACTGGGAGCTAGAGTTCGATACTCGCAATTACAAATTTAATGATATCTCTGATGTGCTGCAACTGGAAACCACCATAGGTAAGAGTGACCCACTTAACGCCTATTCCCTTAATCTTGTTGAGAATGAATCGGTTTGTTATGACCTCAAAGGGGCACCGACGCAGAGCCAAGATTTAGTCACAGTCTATGTTGATGGCAAAGAGATAACGGTCGGTGAAGGGTTAACTAACCTGGAGTTTGATGGTGTAGACCGAGTTGGAAAGTACAGCAACTTCGATGTAGAGCTGAAGTTTGAGCCAGTGAGCTTAAGTGATGACTACTGCAAGGGGATCATTAAGATGAGTATAGAGATAGAGATATGAGATATAACAGACTTACCTTATCCATTCTATTTTGTCTCGCTTCAACCCTTAATCCTCAACTTTCACTGCCTGCAAATGCATCGGTAAAAAGTGAAGGGATTGAGATCCCAGCCGAGTTTGCTGACATGTATGCAGGCACCACAGAGCGGTTCACTTTTGAGCTTGCTAGCGCAAATGAGCAAGTGTCAGTTGAGCTGAATTCGACCCCAACCTCGGCTTCACTTAACGCAGCCAGTATTGGCCGTGTAGAGCAATACCTTACGCGCTATGAGATCAATAAAGCCTCTATCGTTGAGATCCTGACAGCCATGAAGCGTATTTCGACCTCTTCTTTATGTCAGGGCAAGGTGTCTGAGTGCAGCTTGATGCCGGAGCGTTATGCATTTACCTATGATTTTGAGCAGAAACATCTGACCTTGTTTGTCAATGTGGGGCTGATTGATAGCCATAAACGACTAAAAACGTTTCATGATGCAACCAATACTCAATATGGGGCAATCAACAGTATTAACCTTAACTATCACTATTTTAGTGATGGCGGCTCATCAATGATCGCCAGAGATGAAACCTTAGTAGGGCTAAAATATGGCGCGATCAAATCGAGCATCTATGCCGATACCGCAAGTGATAAATTTGAAGTTGAGCAGCTCTCTTACGATATAGAGAGTGGTTATCATCGCTTTCAAATTGGCCACTTTAAATATGGCTATGAGCAGAACAGCACCGCATTTATGGATCTCTCTGGTGGTTACTCTCAGGATGTGATCAACTACTCGTCATCGAAAAATTTGATCGACGGTGGCAAGCAAAATAACAGGCGCCTTTTTTACATACTGCCTAATAAAGGGCGCATTGAGGTCTACCGTGATGGTCACCTTATCTATAGCCAGAACGTGGATGCTGGCCAGCAGAGTATTGCGTTTCGCGAACTTCCCTATGGCTCCTACGCCGCAACCATAGTGGTGGTGTCAGCTGGACGAGAGATCTTAAGAGAGCGCCAGCAGATCGTTAACAACAGCGCATTTTCACTCAATAAAGGTGAGTATGACTACAGCTTTTCAGCTGGCGTGCTAAATGATCGCTATGAAGATATGGGCGATGCGCTTGATGATCAGAATGCCAGTTTGAAGTTACTTCAAGAGAAGTTAGGTTACCGTGTTGATATGGAGGCTCTTGGTGATGGTTTCATCAATAGTGGCAAAGATGCTCTGCCTTATGAACATGTTTTTGAGCGGTACCGTGAAGCCAGAAATTTGCAATTAGACAGTAATAACTTTGTTGAAGGTAAGGCCAGTTATCAGATTACTGACAGCATTATGCTCGGTGGCCGCGTGCTGTCTAATTCAGACACGACTTTAGCTGAAGTGGGTTATAAGCAGTCGATTAATGATGCGTCTACCGCTCAGCTAAAGTACGCCTCGTTCTCTAATGGCAGCCAGTTTTTTTCCGCCGATGCTAACTTTTACAATATTGGCGTTGGCTATGAAAGATTTGACTCTGCTGATAGCGACTATGGTCTTGATAACTACATGTTATCTAATAGCGGTTATGAGCGCCTCAATGTCAATCTTTCCTCCAATATCTTGGGAGGTCAAGGTTATCTGCTGTATGTGAACAACAAGGTCGATGTAGACAATGCGCCTGCACAATTTGTTGATCAGAGTAACTACTGGTCAGTCAGTGCCGGTTACTCGCACAGCTTTATTGCAGACTCTACGATTAATTTCTCGGCAACCTTCCAAGGTGGCGAGAGCTTTGGTCTTAACGATGATTGGTATGCGGGGATCCTATGGAGCGTCCCTTTATCAGGCTCTTGGAGTGCAAGTTCATCTGTTTCGGTGAGTGAGCAAGGGGTTGATGAGTTCAGAAACAGTGTCGCCCATGATGTGCAATTTGGCGATACATTATCGATGAATAATGAACTTGGGATCACCTATAACGGTACGGATATAGACAGGAATATGAGCTCAGATCTCTCAAGCAATATCAGCTATAACGGCGAGCATATTATGGCTGATACCTATGCCTATATCAGCTCAGATGGCACAAGCTCCGTGAGCACCAGCCTGAACAGTACCCAAGTGTTATCGGCAAAGGGTGAGCTCTATTTTACATCGCAAAAGAGTGATGCGTACATCATTGTGGATGCAGACAATCAAGGTGGTGAAGATAGCCACAGAGGCCTGCTGTCTGTTTATAACGAGAACACCTTAAGCTATAACGAAAATATAGATAGAGAAGACACAGTTATCCCAGTAGATAAGTTTAAGGCGTTTAACGTTCGCCTCGATACGGACTCCTCTAACTATATCAGTGAGCAATCCCATGAAGCGGCTGGCTATAGCTTACCAGGCACTGTGATTGCACTGGATATTGATCTGGTCAAGATAAAAACCTTTATCTCCTCATTTGATGATGTGAATAACAAGGCCATCTCGCAGGTGGAGTGTAGTGGCGAAGGCTGTGTCGATGTGGAGAAGGTTGAAGAGGGCGTGTTTAAAATCTCTGTGATTGCAGGCTCTGACTATCAACTGGTTTCGCAAAACCAAACCTGCGTGACACCGACGTTAGACAGAGACTCAACCTACATAGTTAACACAGGTAATAACTACTGTTTACCTGGGTTAGATAGCGAGGATGCCTTTACCTTCGCCAGTGACAACCAGCTAGCTCCTGTCGTGATTGATGGCAATGAGTATTACTTTGTCGGTGTGTTTACCAATGATGCAGAGTCGATGAAAACCGGACGTCAACTCAAAGGCGTGGGCTTGTCTGTTATCACCAGAACGGTGGGCCAACGTCGTTATGTCTATGCCACCAATGAGTCAGTTTTAACGGCTCAGCAAGCAAGGCTACTCAACGAATTAAGTCTTTATGCGAAGCGTCTGATGAAGCAAGACAACTTCGCCAATAACTGGAATTAAATTATGAATACATTAAAAAGTATCTTGTTTATTTGTCTGTCGTTATCGGTATTTGATGCGCAATCTATGGCGATAAGCAGCTTAATGTTAACCAATGCTGACAGTAAAGCTGGGGTGTTTACCTTAGATAATACTGACGAGATCACCTACTTCTTGAAAACATCAGTCTCTAAAGTTGAGATTGTCGATAATGAGATCATTAAAACCCCCTACACCAGAGCAAACTTAGACGCTTGGGGGATAGCAACTAAGCCATCAAAGTTGGTTATTGAGCCAAATATGGTGAAGGAGATCCAGGTAGAAAGTATCTGTGGTGATAAGTGCGTAACCGATCGAGATCAGGTCTATCAGATCAATATCCAACCTGTTTCCTACAGCACTGAAGGTAAAGAGCAGTCAAAAATTAATATGCTATTTGGCTTCTCTCCCTATTACATCGTGCCAGCTAAACAGAGTCAGGTTGAGTACTTACTTGAGTATCAAGGCGAGACAATTACGGCCAAGAATAGCGGCAACACCATGATTGATATCGTAATTGATCAGTGCCGAGAGTCGACACAAGCGCAAGATAAGGCGCTATGCAAAGCCAACTTTACCATTCTTGCTGGGCGCACTCGTGATATTCATGTGCCTAATGACCTACAGCGTAGCGAGCTTGAGGTAGTGGTGTTAAATCATGATGAATCTTTCAAGGAAGCGATCACCTTAAGACGAGGAAAATAAGATGCGTTATCTATTATTACTCTGCTTATTGAGCCTCAATGCCCATGCTTTTACCATGAGCGGCAAGCTGGTGGGTGAAGAGTTAACTTGGTATAACGCGCGTGATGTTGCCGGTGACGCTGTTGTGCCAAACTACTGGTTTAAGCCTATGCGTTTGCCTGAAACCAAGAGGTGGGTGCCCGGTACTTACACTACGCCTAGCCAGTTTCAAATTCAGTTAAGCAGCGGCAGTGATACGGTCTCAGTACCGCTAAAGCTGACTGGGGTACGTTATCACCCGCTCAAAGGTTACGAGAAATCTCCCTACTCAGATACTTATCCAACCTGTAGTCGAACCGACTTAGGCCAGTTTATCTTAGTTCGAAGTGGGGGGCAGGGCGATTTTTGTATCGCAAATAGCAGTATTCATTATCAGGAGGCAAGCCCACCATTTAATAAATATCAGCCTTCATTTGAACTGGATAAAACACGGCTGATAGCGGCGCTTAATGGTAAACCCAAGGGGATCTATTCTGGGACTGTAACAGCAGTATTTAGTTATGGCTTCTTTGCAGAAACATCGGAAACGGTAAAAACCTACCGTAATATTCCGATGACCTTTTCGATACAGATCAACTATAGCCCAAGTACTATCAAGCGTATCAATGTGTTGGGTAACGGCCATATCACACCTGAATATGATACCTATAAACACACAGTCAGCGGCACAACAGGCTTTAAGATCTCGGCACTGGGCTCTTTTCAAAATGGTCTTAAATTTAAACTGATTAACAAAGATGCCAACGACTATACATTGAAACCCGATAGGGGGGGCTCAACCTACATTCCTTATAACATCAGCTGTCAAGGATGCAGCTCTGCACCTGAGTTGGTTATCGATGGCAGCGTAGTGAATGAGGGAAAGGGGCAGATAGAGGCACCTAACAGCACCATGATCCCATTCATGCTCAAGGTGGGCTTTAAAGATGTGTCGGTCAACGATGTTGAAGATAAGCGTTATAACGACCATTTTACTGTGATGTTTGAGGTACTGCTGTGAAGCAACAAATGAAAAAATTAACAGGCTTAACAACAAGCTGCGCTATGATGCTGTGCATTTTTTCGTCTCCATTATCTGCCAAAGGCTATTATGATGATGGTGACTTTTATTTAGGGGCAAAGTTTGGTGGTGCGTTACTTGACCTAAATGGAGAAGGCAATCAGGCCAGTAAACAAGAGGATAATCCGGTCAATACCACTACGGGTATCGTTTTTGGTTATAACCTTAATGATCACCTCGCACTTGAAGCCGATATGAGTTATTTAGGCCGCTACCAGTCAGAGCTGTCTGATAACTCTGATGAGCTGTTCTCAATGGCCACATATCTTTCGACAGGCTATCACCTGTCTGATGAAGCATCACTGTATTTTAAGCTAGGTACTGCTTGGGTCGATGATGAGTTACGGCTTAGTAGCGGCCTTGGGGTAAGGTATCGGCTGTCGCCAAACTGGGAATTAGATACAGGCTATCGTTGGATCCAAGATACGCCAGCTGCCAATGACGATCTTTATGAGTTTACTCTAGGGATGACCTATAGGTTTGGTGTCAGCAGAGCTGAGCCATACAAACCAGCGCCTATTAAGACTGCTCAAGTTGAGGGAGGAGAGGTGATAAAGCCTCTGCACCTAGCCGAGAAAAAGCGGATATCAATTGAGGCTGAAACCCTATTTGGTTTCGACAGTGATAGACTCAATCATACTCAAAGTCTGTATGAGTTTGTGCTGCAGCTCAATGAAGTTAACAAGCATGGGCCGGTCACGGTTACCGCTTACACCGATAATGTCGGTACAAAATCCTATAACCTGATGTTATCTAAGAGGCGAGCTGAGTCAGTCAAGAGATACCTTATCTCTTTAGGGCTGGCGGCTGAGAGCATAGCACTTAATTGGCGAGGGGAAGCGGATCCTATCGCATCAAATAACACCTTAGCAGGGAGAAAACAGAACCGACGAGTTGAGATCTGCATTGAGCAGTAGATATTTATACTAATTGTTATTACAGGTGAGCATATCTCTTTTGTTTACTGCTGACCTTTTTTAGGTAGTTGCGCGTCTCTCCCCTGATATGCCTGTTAGTGAGAAACCAATAAAACTCGCTAACACTCATTTTATTGATACGGGCTATCGCTTTAGTGCGATTTGCCCGAGGATCTAAACTTTTCCATAGGTTGCCGCTGCCACCGTTGTAGCTTGAAATCATGGCATACTCCAGCTTCTTAGGATGATTAATACCGGCTAAATAGCGTTTTGATAATATCTGTAGATAACCAGTGCCGAGATCGATATTTTTTTGTGGATCATAGAGGTATGCAGAGGAGGGGGTGTGTTTGTAGCCCTTAATTAAAGAGAAGTAGTCACGCCCCGCGGTATTGGCTTTGACCTGCATTAAGCCTAAGGCGTTGGATCGGGATCTGGCCATAGGGTTGAACGAGCTTTCCGTTTCCATAATCGCCATGATGAGTTCGGTTGGCACTCCATAACGCTGGCTTGCGGCTTGAGCGTAGTGAATATACTTCCCTCCTGCTATTTCGGTATGTTCGGCTACCATATGTATGGCAACTCTGACACGGCTGTCTTGGCTGATCTTATGCTTGATTAGATAATCCGCGAAGCGCTCTGCACGCCAGGAGTACTCAATTGCTTCTCCTTGATGATCGCGTATTTGTCCCCAGAAAAAAGGCTTCTTTCCCTTATTGATTAAACCAAAGTCTTGAGCGGTTTTTGCGTCGATAAGCTTAGGGTCTACTTGAGTAAGTAGAACCTGCACGATAGCTTCTTTCAGCTGAGCTTTGTCTGGGGTTTCTATTAAGATGATGCCACGCTCAAAATCCACATAGGTGCTGGCGTCCCCCTCCTCCTTGATGGTGAGCACTGATGGCCTTGCCGTGGCTGAGCCTGCAGTCGTTCCCTGATACTCCCTAAGTAACGCAGCAACATCACCATCTCCTTGATACTCAAGTAGCAGGGCTGCAACATCGGCATCATAGTCGCTAAGTTGGACTGCATGGCAGGTAAGAGGAGAGAGAAGAAGGGGAAAGCATACAAGAAGGGTCGGCTTCATCGTTTTATAACAGTGATTTATCGCTCATATTATGGCGATAATACGCTAGGGAGATAGTGTGAAACAAGGTCATTTTTTATGATCTGTTCTCTTTAACTGTTTATTGCGATACATATTCTCATCTGCGGTTGAGAGCAGTTGTGCCAGTGTTGAGCTGCTATCTGGTTTTATCACAGCGTAACCATAGGAGAAGTGGATCTCCGGCAGGTAAGTTTGATCGGCAAGGTGTTGATTCATTCGGTCAATATAGATGTTGATAGATTGGGTGTCCTCGGCATGTATGATGACAATAAACTCATCGCCTCCCCAGCGCGCAACGAGATCGCAGCTGCGGCTATTTTTCTTAAGGTTCATGGCAAAAAGGTTAAGCAGTTTATCTCCCATATCATGGCCATATTTGTCATTGGCAGTTTTAAACTTGTCGAGGTCGAAATAGATTAAGATGAGTTGACGCTTTAGCCTACGTGCTAAGTCTTGAGTACTTTGAAGTAGGTCAATTAAGCCGCGGCGGTTATAGATTTGAGTCAGGGGATCGGTATAACTCATTTTTAACAGCTGATCCTCTTTGTAGAGGTGGCGAAGATCACTGTCAATCACCTCTTTTATCACGCTAAGAGCGTCAATATACTCCTCTGGATAATCGGTTGTTTGTGTGTCGAGCACGCTTAATGAACCAAAAATACTGCCGTCCGGCCAAGTGATGGGGAGTCCAAGGTAGGAGAGGTAAGGCATCTCCTCCTTTTGATATCTGCAATCTTCTCTAATGTCTTTGACGTACAACCTTTGACCTTGGGTTATGACATCTTTACAAAACTTATTGTGATCCATATTAAACTGGTTTGAGTTTAATTGTGTATTGCATGTTTGCGATGTGAGAAACTTCTCAATGCCTTCGGGAGTGACTCGGTTAATGATCATGGTTGGAGCATCAAACATCTCGGCACAAATATTGATGAGCCTTTGCCACTTATGCCAATCCACCTCTTCAATTTCAATATTCAATGTGGATAAATTGAGGTTATCTGGTTGGGTAACATTTACTGCTTTTTTCTTCACCGCTCAGCCTTTAACTGCAGCTTACATTTAATTAAGTTTAGTTAAGAGATGATTTTTGGGAGTAATATCTTCTTAGGATTACACCATGGGAAGTATAAAAATAGTTTTGTTAATCACCCTTTGCTAAAGTTTATGGTCGGTGAGAAGCTTTTTATACTAATTAGTATTATCTATTGGCTCGTCAATACTTGTCCGAGATAGAGCTGCAGTAGTCCATCGAGCTGTTGAATATCAACCCCTGTGATCTGTTGGATCTTATCCAAGCGGTACCTTAATGTGTTTCTATGAATAAACAGTGCATTGGCACATTTTTGCTGATCACCGAAATGAGTAAGGTAGGCTGTTAAGGTTTTATTGAGTTGGCCCTTTTTATCAGCATCTATCAATGTCTGAAAAGGGGTGACTAACTCCTCACCGCGCCAATCATCTTTGAGGGTTGAGAGCAGCACTCGTAGGGAGTAATCATCATAGAGATATTTGTTTTGATCTGGTGATAACTGCATGCCTAAGGCTAAGGTCTCTTTTGCGGTTTGGTAAGAGCGCGAGATATCGGCTGGTTTGACGAAAAAGTGTCCAAGAGAGATTTTTAATCTGGCGTTCATCTCTAGAGGTAAACGAGAGAGAAGTTGATCAATACGTTGGCTTTCTAGCTGTGGATCCCACTGTTTTCCATTGAGGAAAGCGGGTTTTAAGATCACCAACTCTGTCATTGATGTCATGGCAACCAGATTACCGCGAGAGGGGCTTTCGAGTAGATTAAGCACCTTCTTTAAGATTGAGTTGGCAGAGATCTGCTCTTTATCTCCCTGAACCTGAATGATGGCGGCGACGCGGGGCGCATAGATATCGATGCCAAGCTGTGAGGCCCAATCAATCAGGTGTGGTGTTAGCTCCTCTGTGGATTTAATGAGTTGAAGAATAAACTCCTCTTTTTGGCGATATTGCCACTGGGCTAGCTCAAGAGAGTTTGCTTGCTCAACAATCAACTCTGCCGTCATCTTAAGCAGCTCTCCATAACTGTTTAAGCGCTTGGGGTCGCCGGTAATACCAATAACGCCAATGATCTCCCCTTGATGGTGCAAGGGTAAGTTAATGCCCGCCTTGACGCCGTGGAGAGTATCAGCACTTGCCGCATTTATCTCGACAGTTCTGTTTTGGCTAATGGCGAGTAGTGCCCCCTCATGGGTTGAGCCTATTCTATGGCCTTCGCCAGAGCCTAAGATCACACCTTGAGCGTTCATCACATTGATATTGTGAACGATGATCTTCATCGTGCGTTCAACAATCTGCTGAGCCAAGCTTGGGTCAAGAAAGTACACTGGCATTCCCCTAAAAGTTTCATTTAGCTTAAAGGATTTTAGGCATATGGACTATGAGGTATAACAAAGTTTAGTAAAGCCTGTTTGGAGCAAAGAGTCGCTATTCAGAGAACTGTTTCTATCAAGATGTAACTTGGTTTTATGGGGCTATTTATATATTACAGATGTTTTTTCCCCTGTTTATTTTGATACATCTTTTTGTCTGCGATAGCGAGTAAGCTTGTTAAGTCGCGTTTATCATCTGGGGTGATAATTACATAGCCGAAGGAGTATTTTATTTTTGGTATGTTTATTTGGGGTTGGTGGCTATCTTGGTTTAGCGTTTGATCTAATCTGCTGATAAATATCTCAATACTGTTTTCGCTCTCAGCATGAAGAACCACGACGAACTCATCTCCTCCCCAGCGGGCGACGAGATCACTGCCACGACTACTCGCTTTTAGCTGGCTGGCAAATGTAGTGAGCATAAGATCTCCGACATCATGACCTAAGTTGTCATTGGCTGCTTTGAACTCATCGAGATCGAAAAATAATAGTATGAGTTGACGATTTAGTCTTTTGGCTAGATCTTGGGTGTTATGTAAAATTTCAGTGAAACCTAGCCGATTATAAATCTGAGTCAAAGGGTCGGTGTAGCTTAGTGTCAGCAGCTGCTTATGGGTTTCTAGGTAGCAAAGATCGGTTTCTATTACCTCTTTTATTACTCTAAGTGCATTGATAAAGCTTGCTGGGTAATCGGTGACTTGTGTATCAAACAGACAGAGGGTGCCAAATACACTGCCGTCGGACCAAAGGATAGGTAACCCCAGATATGAGAGGTATTTGTCTCGAGTAAATTCTGGATTCGCTAACCACTGTGGATCGAGTCTCGCATCTTTGACATAAAGCTCTTTGGCGTGAGTCGCGACATAATCACAGTAGATATCTCCTCCTGATGTGCTACTGCCTGGTTTGTATATGGTTTCTGTTTTTTGTGAAGCGACAAGGATCTGGATCCCTTTTTGATTGGCTTGATTGATATAGGACGCAGGTGCATTAAATATCTCTGCGATAACATTGACTAGTCTCTGCCACCTTTGCCAATTTACCTCATCTATCTCCAGATCGAGTAAAGATCTATTTCGATAGTGGGTAATAGGTGTCGTTACTTGACGGCTCACAAGCTAACCTATGATCTTTAGTGGGTGGTTTAAGCTTAGCTAATTGGAGGAGGTCTTGTTTCTTCTTCTCTGTTTTATCAAGCCGCGGAGCGCCTTTGGTAGTGTTTTTATCTAAACAATCCTGTATTTAAAGATGAAAGTTTCGATCTTGTTAAAAATGTGACAATATGTGTCCACTGAATGCCGTTTATTTAGTATCCGACATCCAAACAGGACATAATAATGAAAATACCTAGGTTAGTTCCAACTTTAATCACTGTGTGTGTGGCAAGTTCGTTTCATCTACAAGCAGCTGAGTTTAAATTTAATAAGAGTCAATCGATTCATCATGCTGCTGGTGTGAGTCAACTTAACCAATTTGAAAAGACCCTCTCTGTTAAAACTGCAAAAGGGACTCAAAAAAGTAAGCAAAAGCAGATATTCAACGGCGTGCCTGTCTATGGCCATCATTTGGTGGTTGAAGCCGATGGTGAGTCAAATATAGCTTCCGGTCGCTTAGCTCAAATTGATGATGATTTTTCTGTTCAAGCTGGGATCACTCGAGGTCAGGCGATTGCATCACTCAATAAGCTATATCAAGGTTCTGCAGCTTCGGGTCAAAAAGAGGTTGAGCTGGTGGTCTTGATGCAGGACGAGACTCCCCGTTTAGCTTATCGGGTGTCATATCTGAGTGACAAAGGCGACACGATATCACGTCCAGCAGGTTTAGTTGATGCCAACAGTGGTGCAGTTATTCGTCACTGGAATGAGCTAATGACGGCTAAAAATGGTAAAGGTAAACCGGGTGGAGGCAATGGCGGCACACCAGTTCCCTATGATGCCAGTGGGCCAGGAGGAAACGCTAAAGTTGGCCGATACTATTATGGCAGTGATTTTGGCTCCTTAGCCGTACAGGAGTCAGGTGGCACCTGTTCCATGGTGAACGACAATGTTAAGACCATCAACATGAAGAGCAAGACACGAGGGGGAAATACATTCACCTTTACTTGTCCTGAAAACAGCTATAAGACAACCAATGATGCTTATTCCCCGTTAAACGATGCTCACTACTTTGGTAATGTTATCTTTAATATGTATCAAGATTGGTATCAAACTGCTCCTCTAACCTTTCAGTTAGAGATGCGTGTGCACTACGGCCGTAGATATGAAAATGCCTTCTGGGATGGAAGAGCGATGTCTTTCGGTGATGGCGACAGTTATTTTTACCCTTTGGTGAGCCTAGATGTGTCGGCTCATGAGGTAAGCCATGGATTTACAGAGCAAAACTCGGGTCTGGAGTACAGTGGTCAATCTGGCGGAATTAATGAAGCTTTTTCTGATATGGCCGGTGAGGCTGCTGAGTTTTATATGCGCGGCAGTAACGACTGGAAGGTGGGGTATGACATAGTTAAAGGCAGTGGTGCATTGCGTTATATGGATGATCCTACCCAAGACGGTAACTCTATTGGAGATGCATCTTATTATACAGACGGGATGGATGTTCACTACTCTTCAGGTGTATTTAACCGAGCATTTTACCTTCTATCTAATAAGACTGGATGGGATACGCGCAAATCTTTTGATGTATTTGTATTAGCCAACCAACTCTATTGGACTGCGACAAGTGATTTTAAAGATGCTGCATGCGGTGCTGAGAGCGCGGCAAGGGATCTTGGCTATTCAGTGGCGGATGTGACTGAAGCGTTTGCTTATGTCAGTACATCTTGTGTGAGCTATTAGTTCTATAAATTGAAATCTAAAGCCTACACATAAGTGTGGGCTTTTTTTTTGTCTATGCTTCGTCGCTTTTATTGGTGGTCATGAGCGTTGCAATTCGAGCTTTAAGTGCCGGTAAAAGAGTAGATTCGCACTCAGGATGTTTCTTCAAAAATAGGTTATTTCTGGGGCTGGGGTGGGGCAACACCATATATTCTGGCCAGTACTTTTGCCATTGGGAGATGGCTTGGGTTACGTTGAGTTTCTTACCCTCTGCCGACTTTCCCAGATGATAGTCGATGGCATATTGACCGAGAATAATGGTCAGTTCTACTTGAGGTAATTGACTAAGTAGTGCTTCACGCCAAGTGACTGCACACCTTTTTAGGGGCGGTTTATCACCACTTTTTTTGCCGTTATGTACGATAGTTCCCGGGAAGCAGAACCCCATAGGTAAGATAGCAAACAGACTAGGGTCGTAGAACTGCTCATCACTGACCCCCAACCACAATCTCAACCTCTCTCCACTGGGGTCACTAAATGCGCGGCCATTATCATGAGCCCTTATCCCTGGCGCTTGGCCTACAATTAAGATTTTAGATTTACTTGAGAGTTGAATAATGGGTTTAGTCGGCAGGGGAAGTTCTTTCTGACAAAGCTGACAGGCGGAAACTTGACTGATTAAATTGGTAAGGTTATCTGTACTCATTATATCTGCAGCTAAATGCTTAATGGAGTGATAACACCAGTATATCTTTACCAAAAGAAAAGGCTAGAACCCGTGGATATGGGATCTAGCCTTTTTTCGAAGCTCGAAGCTCGAAGCTCGAAGCTTACAAGCGGTAGCTCATACTTAACATGATTAAGTGAGCGTTATAATCGTGACTGTTAGAGCCAAAACCGACTACATTCCAGATCCCGTCTGGCGCGATATCATTGCCAGCATCGTTATCTTCATACTTCTCCATCTTATAGTCTACACGCAGCGCCATCTTTTCAGTGGCTTGGTATTGACCATAGATATTGACGTTGTGGACCTTAGCGTAGTAATCGCCGTAGTCACCTGTGATACCTTGAGTGACTTGAGTATTACTGTCTGAATTTGAGTAAGTGTAATCTACGCCAAGACGCAGTTTCTTCTCCATCAGATTATTGTAGCTCCAGCCTGCACCTATCACGTCGACTTGATCTTCAACGACACCAGTCCAAGTTGGCGCAGAGAAACTGCTACTGCCAGCCTGTTCTGACTCGATGTTTTGACGGTTGTAGAAAGCCGTCAGTGTCATGTCATCGCTTAGCATATAAGTGACGCTAGCGTCATAACTTAGGTCAGTTGATTCCGTTAAACCAATCTGAGTCTCATCATAGTCATCAATTGCATAACGAGTACCTAAGTCTAACGTTAGGCTATCGGTAGGGTTGTGAGTGACACGAGCTTCAATCATGGTGCGTTTGCGATCGGCTAAGTTATATTTACGTAGCAGATCATTTGACTCACTCGATGTCCACTCAGATGCCTGATATTGCGAGCCATCTCGTTGACCGTAACTTCCCTTAACCCACATATCCCAGTTTTCGAAACTGCTTAGGCGGAACTTAGTCCAAAGCGTGTTTTCATCTGTGGTTTCACGGTCTTGATATGAACGCTCATCGGTACGGTAATCGTAACCGGCCTCAAGTTTCATACCACGGTTGATACGATAATCAACACCTAACTTAGCGCGTTGAGTAGTGATATCGTATGGCGTGTTATAGGCAACTTGGCCGTTAACGTCATTGATGCTGATCTGAGTCCACTCTTCGATGTTGGTCTTGTTATCACGATCTGAGTAATCGTAGCTGGCGTTAACGCGTACGCTTCGACTGATGCGTGAGACTAACTTTAGATTAACCCCAGTTATATCAACTTTGCCATCAAGAGATTCAGTTGGCACTTGGTAGCCGTAACCTGAGGTGACAAAGGCTTGATCTTGTGTCATCTGACCATAATGAACACGTGCGCTCATGATGGTTTGACTAAGATTCATCTGACCCATCAATGACACTGTGTGGGCTTCATTATCTGGATCAAGAGACATATAGCCGTGTGTTGCCGCACCAAAAGTTGGGTTAAATGCATTGTCGAAACCCAATTGACTATAAGCGTTCTTAAAGACGGAGCCGTTATAGTTGATAGCGGTAAACCAGTTATCGCCTTTTAGTTTGACGCCAGCTTCAATAGTGTCAGTGGTGTAGTCAACAGGCTCTGCTAACATCATTGACTGATTGAAGAAGCTGCCAGAAGCTTGCTTGAGTCCGGTTTTATCTTCACGCTGATAGTTAACGTAGGTGCTCCATAACTCCTCACCTTGGTAGGCAAAGCCTAGGCCCGCATGCTTACGCTTTAGCGACAGCTCAAGTGGGTTTAAGCTGTTATATAGCTCGCTCATATCCTGACTAGAGCCCGCCGTTTGCCAATTATCTGGCAAGGTTAGGTCATCGCCGCCGATGCCCAAGTATGGGCTCATGGCACTGTCGGTTTTATAGGTCGCAATTTGACGATAGTTCAAGTTCAAATTGTATTGACCTACTTTACCCGCATTGATATCTAACCGACCGTTTTCCATGCCTAGGTTGTCAGCTTCGACAGTGGCACGGTAGCCGCTTTTGCCTACATAAGTGAGATCAGCATCGACCTTACCTGTAAACTCATTTTCAGCAGCAAAAGCATTGGCAGAACGAATATCATCACTATCGTTATAACCCACGCCCACACCAACGGTGCCGTTAACGCCGGTTTCAACCACACAGCGCTTACAGTCCCACTTATCAAACTTCACCTTATCTGTATTGGCATTTTGCAGGCCATAGCCTCCAGCAGCCATTGCAGTGCTGGCAATGCCAGCATTAGCAAGTAGGGCGAGCGTGACTAAATTTAATTTGAATTTCATCTTCTCGACTCCTTTTTAGCGCTGAAATAGCTTGCCAGATGGGTGGTTTGAACCATGGATCTGGTTATGACAATTCAAACAACTACGGCCGCCTGTGAAAGCATTTCCGCCGACACTAGCACCTTGGCTTGTATTACCTAGGTAAGCGTTACTTGCGTGACCATCGCTTGCATGGCATTGCTGACATAGTTGTGGTGCGCGTGTCTTTAACATGGCATCGTTTACACTGCCGTGAGGGTTGTGACAGGTGACACAATCTTCAGTGACGGGTGCATGTTCCCACAGCTTTGGGCCACGCTTCTCTGCATGACATGAGTAGCAGGTTTCATTCACGCTAGGCTTGACGAGATCTGCGTCGCTCATGGTGCCGTGTGGGTTGTGGCAATCGCTACACACCATCTGGTTCCATTTCATTGGGTGGCTAGAGCGCTTGTTCATGTCCGCTTTCTGTTTAGTGTGGCAGCTAGTACACACTTCCATCTCAGTGTTTTTAGACAGAACTGGATCTTTTTCTGTATGGACTGAGTGACAAGAGGCGCAGGCAACATCAGCATTGTCATGGTGACCACCATTCCATGCCATGCGCTTATCATCCTGGTGACAGCTCATGCAGACGCTGTTTTGCTTTTCAGCAGAAAGAGTTGACTGTGGACCGAAGGCGATCATCGGCTCGTTGCCGCCCTTGTTATGCTTACCCTGAGGGCCATGGCATGACTCACACTGCAGGCCAGCCATCGGGCTCTTGCTTGAATCGATAGCGCCATGGACACCCTTGAAAATATCCATCACTTTTTCAGAGCGGCGGTGACACATCAAACAGGAGTCTGCACCCTTAGGTGAGTATTTACCTTCGGCAAACTTCTTATCAAGTGTGGCTTCGACTTCATCTGGTGTCATCTTCGCATCCCACTTAGAAGCGGTTGCAGATGTGGCGAAACCCAGTGACAAGATGGCTGAAACCATCAGTGCCGGCAGCACGCCTGTAGATAATTTTTTCATTGTTTTTATGATCTTCATAATAGATTTCCTGAATTTGCATACTTTGGAGAAAGTGGGGGAGAGGCTCCCCCAGGTTCTAACTCAAAATGGCAAATTACATCTTCACCGAAGTGTGATCATTGATGCTTGGGTTGTGGCACATAAAGCAGGTTTCTAACTGAGCAGCTTCATTAGCGACAGTGTAGTCAGCATTGACTTTAGCACCTTGGCTCTCAACGTGATTCTTAAACTTGTCACCGCTGTAGCTGTGACATGAGTAACACGTAGCCGCGATTGGTGTTGTGTAGCCACCATCGGTTGCAAGTGCACCTTTTTTAGCAAAGGCTTCTTGCTTAAAGTCTGAGTGACACTGGCTACAGTTCATGCCAGGAATAGCACCGTAGTCGCCTTGGCTGTGTACCTTGTGCAGTTTCATCTCGATTGCACCTAGGTTTTTGCCTGAAGCGTAAGTACCGTCAGGAGTGTGACAGCTTGCACAGCCGTCGATACCAACAACCATCTCACCAGCTTCATTGACGCGACCAAGTTGCTCTGTCATCACAAAACCAGGGTGGTAGCCTTTATGTATCTCCCACTCTGTACCATGACAGCTTTCACATGCAGTAAACTCAACCGTGTCTGTATGACGAACGCTTGGCGCTTCACCTGATAGGGTGCCGTGAGCAAGTTCAGCCTTCATGCCTGTACTTTCAACGCCTTCACCACAAGCAACTAGGTCAGAACCGTCGTTACACAGTGCTAAGCCGACAAAGCTAAAGGCGGTGTCTGTATCTCCTGCACCATATGGAAGATCTTTGATAACGGTGACAAATTTGCCATCTACAATCTCAACATTGGCGTCTAAAATACCAGCCTTAACGAAATCGATAGCCACTTTCTTTAACCCTGCTGGATTAGGGTTATAACCCATAATTGGGAAGTTAGGGCCAACGTTAGTGATGGTTTCAAGCTGCTGGATGTTGGCAACTAGTGCGCTTGCATCGAGAGCGATGCCTTCAGCATTGGTGATGGTGACACTTAAGGTGGTGTCACTGCCGGTATCGGTCGCTACAGCACTTAGTGATGCGTCCATACCATACTGGCCAACAAAGGCTTTTTTCTGTGCAAAACCGTCAGTGTGCAGCTCTTCAGTCCAAGTTGCGTTGTGACAAGCGATACAGTTTGAGTTGTCATCTTGTTGAGAGTGACCTTTACCAGCTTCAAAGTCGATATTGACGTGACAGCTAGTACAAGTTTCCATGGTTGGAACGCGTGACCAGTTACCCCATTCACTTAACTCATCGCTGTCATCTTCAGGTGCTACGTGACACGTTTTACAGTTGTCTTGTAACAGGGCGTGGGCTTTTTTAGCGTCTTTGGTAAATTCGCCTGTCGTTCTGTCAGCCTTGTAGCCTTTCGCTGAGTTATGGACGTTATGAACCATATGTGTGAAAGCGACTTCTGGCTTACCGCGACCTTCTGCCCACTCTTGGGTGTGGCAAGAGGCACAAGTCTCTGCCGATGTGTAGCCGTGGTAGATCTTCTCTCCCTCAGCGTGACAGGTATTACAGGTTTGGGTGGAGACAATATCTTTGGTATATAGCGCTTGGTAACCGTCACCAGAGAAATCTTCAGAGAGCTCTGTGCGTGGCACAGTGGTGACGCCATCTTGCAGTGTCGATGCACTGGCTATGACATTGTATCTTTGTGTTAGCTCCGGGTTGTAACCCTCTAAGGCTATATCGAAGGTGTAGTTCCCGTTCTTGTGATCGACAAAGACCTTCTCTGACCCTGTTTTTTGCCATTGAGCACTATCACCGGCGCCTGTAGCGCCTTGAGGGAGAAGCTGAGCAACCGCTTTAACTTCTAGGGCTGTTAGCCCAACGACAGGTAAATCTTCTTCATTGGTTGCGAAAACCGTGATTGATGGGTTGCCATCTTGGTAGGTCACTTTTGTGACATCAAGGTTTAAGACATTAACCACTTCAGCTGCTGGGCCACCTGGCTTGCCGTTGTCGCCATCATTGCCATCACTGCCGCCACAACCGGTTAAGGCCATAGACACGGCGCTTGCTGCGAGAAGCAGCGCAAATTTATTATTTTGTACGTTCATCATTTTTTCCCTGCATAGGTTTGACATCGACTTATGTGCTCTGGGCGAAAAACGATACTGATTATCATTTGCATGTTTTTCATTATAAATGTGCTACTTAAGCCAATGCTGGAAACAAAAATCCCCAATCAAAGGCTAACGTAATGAGCGCATAAAATCTGCAAGACGCATGCTAATGTGTGACCAAGATCCGTCTATTTATAAAGGGGTAGTAGGTGGAGCGACTAAAGGCAAGTTGAGAACGGGAAATAATTGAAATTAATTATTTGAATATGGAGGAGCTTAATATAACAAAGGGAGGCTAAGCCTCCCTTTCGGTGAATTGAATATTGATGGATGGGAGTTGTCCCATCCACCTTAGTCAATTAGTGTCCGTGTAACTGCATCACTTTCTCTGGAGAGTGACAAGTAGAGCAAGCTTCTTTAGCACGGTTTTGTACATCTTCAGCATTAACACCATCTAAGATACCACCATTAGTGGTGATGTGTGCCTTGCCTGAGTCACTTAAGTACTTCTGGTGACAGCTTAAACATGCACCAGCATCGGATGATACCCAGATATCATTACCGTCAGCATCACCGTAACGCCATGCACGCTCAGGAGAACGACCTAGCTCGATACCGCTGTCTGTGTGACATGTTTTACAGTCTGTCTTCACAACAGTACTTGAACCAACACCAGCATACTTCAGGTAGTGGCCTTCTGCATGGTGAGCTTTATAAGCGAAGCTAGTTGGTGCATTGCCGCCCCATTTATTGAGGCCTTTATCTGGAGTGTGACATGTTTGACAGTTCACGCCGTTGTCATAGTGAACGATCTCTTGATTGTGACATCCCATACACTTGCTGCTGTCGATAATATCACGACGAGCTTTTGCAGGCTCACTGGTGTCAGTATCATTCCAAGTAAAGCCTAACGGAGCATCTTGGATATAAGCTGCGTCAGTTAGAAGTTTAGTTGGATCGGTTTCATCATATTGACAAGCAGTAGGCTCAACTGTTGGACGACCATAACCACCGGCTTTGAAGCAAGTTGCAACACCAGCAAATAGCTCAACACTCTTACCATTTAGCTCAGCTGGAAGCTCAAGTGCGCTATTGGTGCTATCAATGGTGAATGTTTTTGTGGCTGAGTTGTAGGTCGATACGTCAGGGTTTAATAGCGCGAAACTACGTGCACTGTATTTAGTGCCATCAGTGTACGCTGGGTAATCCTTATCGGTATCCCAAGAGAAGTAGATGCTTGATTTAGTGTGTTTGCTTGGGTTAGCAATGAACTCTTTAGCAACCGCTTCGCCTTTCTCATTTAGAATTTGTACATCGAAAGTCAACACATCGCCTGTAACTTTGATATTGCTAAATTTAGCTGAATAGTCTTGGCTTGCCTTGTAACGCTTAGTCGCATCGCCATGAGCTTCTGCGCCACTACGTGCGTAACCCTCTTCGATATGACAAGAGATGCAGTTTTCATCGCTTGGGTCATGATAGGCTTTCGGCATAGTGGTGTGACAGGCGATGCAAGCTGTATTGCTTTGGTTAGCAAGGAACAACTCAGCATCAGCTGGGGCGTTCTCACCTGTAACGTGACAAGCGGCACAATCAGCAGCTGGCTTTTGTGGATACATCACCTTGCCATAATCGTGTACGCCACCACCATATCCAATCACCTTGTATGGTGCAGGAATATTACCTTTCTCATCAGCGTCTGGTGAGTCTGGTGCATAAGTAGTACGAGCATCACCCTTATGGATCGCATGGATCATATAGGTGAAATCTACACTGTTACCTGTTTCAGGATCGCCAGAGGTGCCAGTATGGCAAGAGGCACAGTTTTCAAGATCGATACGACGTCCGCCGTGGAATGCTATGCTATCAGGCTGGTGACAGGTGTAACATGCATCGATAGAAACCACATCACGGCTTTGAATATCTTCAGTTAAGCCGGTAGATGGTTGCCAGTCAAAGTGGGCATTGACTGCAAAAGAGGGTAGCTCAAGTTCCAGTGTGGCACGTTGTGTATTCTCAGCGCTGTAAACAACCTCTACAGGAGAAGTGACGCTTGAGACGTTTTGTTGGAAAGTATAGCTGTATGTGCCGTCTTTATTATCAACAAAACAGGTTTCACAGCTAGACGCTTTCTCTACGTTAGCTTGGAATTGATTTGATGGATTGATGTTAGTTTCGCCATCTGGGATCCAGTCTTCATTTGGTGTCTTTTCTGCGTTGATATACGCTTGCCACTGGAAGCCACGATCGAACTCAACAGCTTCATCGCCTTCACCAAAAGTGCGCACTTCATGGGTGAGTTGAGCGATACCAAAGCGTAGATCATGATCTTTGGTCAAGCCTAATACCGCGACGCCATTGCCATCTTCCAGTTTAAAGTCTACGAATACGGCACCATTTTCTACTTTAGCGCTTGTAAAAACGGCATTGACACTTTTTGCTGAATCGATGTTAACACCGATAATACCATCTTCTCCGTTTGTGCCATCGTCACCGTCGCTGCCGCAACCGATAAGAGCAAAAGAGAGAAGTCCTGCACCTAACACAGCTTTTGTTGCTGCATTAAAATTGAACTGTTTCATCATGATTATTCCCTGCAATAGTTTTAATCATCACTAATCATAGCTAATTTAGCTCGGCCTGAGATAAGAGTGATTCTTATTCTCAAATCCTTATTAATCAATAGATTAGTGTGTGGAATTAATTTCCACCTATAGGCTATCTAAGCGCGAAGCATTTAGCAGGTGTTTTAACCGCTTTATGTGAGTTAGGTCTGACTATTTCTTTAGGGGTAGATGTTTGAGGGGCGTTTCTGTGATGTTTTATATTTAGGTAGACGAATAAAGTGGAGATGGTTACCGAGTTATTCCACTTTTTAATACTCTTGTGACCCTGTTTTAACAAGCTTGTGTGATTAATAGGTAAAAGGCGATGATTGAGAAAAGGAAAAGTAAAAGCGTGATTTATATCACTTAATGTTCAGGCTTGCTTCGCCATACTCTCCTGCGTAGTGATAATCGTTCTCAAAAATAGGGCTGGTAAAGGAATTAATTCCATTGGAGCGTTTATTAGTTGGGACTTTTGTCACATAATACAGAATACAATTGAAAACTATTATCGTTTCCAATACCAAATATTGATCTAGGTAGGATTATTTCTCCTTTACCTCCGTTAAAATCAGTTCGAGTTTTAGAATTATTGAGGCCTGTCACAAGGTATAAAGCATAATGAAATTAAGCGATTTAAATCCAGGTGAGCACGCCACCATCGCTGTAGTCGGTCAATTGGACCTACCTGCAGTCGTTAAGCGCAAGTTACTTTCAATGGGGATCACGCCAAATACTCGTTTTCGATTGCTTCGTAAAGCGCCATTAGGCTCAGGCTTGGAGCTTGATATTCGTGGAAGTCGTTTATGTATGCGTCGTGATCTGGCCGACATTATTGAAGTCGAGAGAGTTGAAGTAGTAGAACTTGAGGTGGAAAAAGCGAATGGCTAAGCAGTTTCATTGTGTCACAGTCGGTAATCCAAATGCAGGTAAGTCGACACTTTTTAACGCATTAACAGGAGCCAACCAGCAAGTTGGTAACTGGTCAGGTGTGACAGTAGAGAAGAAAACAGGCCTTTTTACCCTTAACGGTGCAGATGTGTATCTCACCGATCTTCCTGGTATTTATGATCTGCTTCCAGCTGGAAGCAGTTGTGATTGCTCTTTGGATGAGCAGATTGCGCAGCAATATCTGGCTGAACAGCAAGTCGACGGCATTATCAATTTAGTCGATGCAACCAATATTGAGCGTCACCTATATTTGACGGTTCAGCTGCGTGAACTTGGCATTCCTATGGTGGTTGTGCTGAACAAAATCGATGCTGCAAAGAAGCATGGCATCGAGATTAACACCGCTAAGATGAGTGAGACTTTAGGCTGCCCTGTGGTCAGTGTTTGCTCTCGTGATGAAGGGGACATCGAAAAGGTTAAGGAACAGGTCGTTGATCTGCTTGATGGGAAAGTCTCTGAAGCACCTTTAGTCTTAAATTATGATGCACAAATTGAAACAGGCGTTACTTCACTGCTTTCAAGTGATGATACCTTAAGCCGTGGACGTGCGCTGGCGATGTTAGCCAATGGACTTGGCTGTGGTCAGTGTAAAAACGGTCAAATGCTTGATGAGGTGAATCAATGTTCTGAGTCACTCTCGAGTCAAGGTAAAGATATTGAGATCATGGTGGCGACAACCCGCTTTGATTTTGTACAAAGTGTCTACGACTCCTCTGTGGCAGCCAATGGTGCTGAAACGATCAGTGACAAGCTAGATAAGATTATTCTGCATCCAATTGCAGGTGTTCCTGTCTTTCTGTTTGTTATGTATTTGATGTTTATGTTTAGTATCAATGTCGGTAGTTCATTTATCGATTTCTTCGATATTACCGCAGGGGCGCTGTTTGTTGACCATCTAGGTGCATTGATGTCAAGTGTCGGCTCTCCTGCTTGGTTGGTGACTATTGTTGCAGGTGGTGTCGGACAAGGTGTGCAAACGGTCGCGACCTTTATTCCTGTTATTGCAGCTCTGTTTTTGGCGCTCTCTGTGCTTGAAGGTTCTGGGTACATGGCCCGTGCAGCCTTCGTTGTCGATGGCTTAATGCGTCGAATAGGGCTACCGGGTAAGGCCTTTGTGCCTATGATTGTTGGTTTTGGCTGCTCCGTACCTGCCATTATGGCAACACGTACTCTTGGCAGTGAGCGTGAGCGTATTGTCACGGGAATGATGGCGCCGTTTATGTCTTGCGGTGCTCGTCTTCCTGTTTATGCGCTATTTGCTGCGGCATTTTTCCCTGAGTCTGGACAGAACTTAGTGTTTCTTCTCTATATTATTGGTGTATTAGCGGCAGTCGGTACAGGATTACTATTACGCTCAACCCTATTGCCAGGCACAAGCAGTGCGGTTGTGATGGAGCTACCAAGCTATGAGAAGCCTAAGTTAAAAACCGTATTAAATCGCACGGGGAAACGCACTAAGAGCTTTATTTTAGGTGCGGGTAAAACCATAGTTATCGTCGTGACGCTGCTGAACTTTGTCAATGCCATTGGTATTGATGGCACCTTTGGTCATGAAGATAGCTCAGAGTCAGTGTTGAGTGTTGCAAGTCAAAAGGTGACACCTCTGTTTGCACCTATGGGAGTAGAGCAGGATAACTGGCCAGCAACCGTGGGTATCATCACTGGTATTTTTGCTAAAGAAGCTGTGGTCGGTACCTTAAACAGTCTATACAGTACGCCAACCGATGGTGATGAAGAGCTGACTCCTTTTATTGAATCACTGAATGAGGCGATAGCCACCATTCCTGAGAATCTGTTTGGTATCAAGCTTGATGATCCTCTCTCTCTTTCAGTAGGTGATGTCTCTTCTGTAGAAGCCGCATCTGAGGAGCTTGAGGTAGATACATCGACCTTTACTGCGCTTCAAGCTGGATTTACTGGTATAACGGCGGCATTTGCTTATCTGCTTTTCATTTTACTTTACACACCATGTGTTGCTGCGATGGGAGCTTTAGTCGGTGAGTTTGGTGGACGCTGGGCGGCTTTTGCTGGGGTTTGGACATTTGCTTTAGCCTACGGAACCGCGACAGTATTTTATCAAGCGGCGACTTTTAGTGCCCACCCATTGACCTCTAGTTTATGGATTGGATTCTTTGCTGTGGCTCTGGTATTCTTCTACTTCTGGTTAAAACGCAAAGCGAAACGTAGTCAAACAATTATTCCTGGTATTAAAATCATTACCGAATAAACTTCATTTCGTCTTAAAAAGCAGCGTTTATCGCTGCTTTTTTGTTTTATCAAGTTTAGTTTTAAATATTTCTGTATCAAGCGTTGTATCTCCGTCAGAGATATAGGATCATCTTTTTAATTACATCAAAACCTGCCTATGCCATTACCTTGATGACAATCATCGAGCGGATGGCTGGTCCGCGTTCTTTAAGAGGAATATCATGAGTCATCTGGACAGCGAAGTTCGTCCTAGTAACTTCATTCGTAATATCATAGATGAAGACCTTGAAAGCGGTAAGCACACAAGTGTGCATACCCGTTTTCCACCTGAGCCTAATGGCTTTCTTCATATCGGCCATGCAAAATCTATCTGCTTAAACTTCGGTATAGCAAAGGATTACAAGGGCCAATGTAACTTACGTTTCGATGACACGAATCCTGAGAAAGAAGATATCGATTATGTTCATTCTATTCAGGATGATGTGAAGTGGCTTGGTTTTGACTGGGATGGCGATATTCGCTACTCATCAAACTATTTTGACCAGTTACATAAGTATGCGGTTGAGTTGATCGAGAAAGGCTTAGCTTATGTCTGTTTCCTTAATGGGGAAGAGACTCGCGAGTATCGCGGCACCCTTAAAGCGCCTGGAAAGAACAGTCCTTATCGTGACACATCGGTAGCAGAGAACCTTGAGCTATTCGAAAAGATGCGTAAAGGTGAGTTCAAAGAGGGAGAGTGTTCTCTTAGAGCTAAAATCGACATGGCATCATCATTTATGTGCATGCGTGATCCGATCATCTATCGTGTCCGTTTTGCTCATCACCATCAAACTGGTGATAAGTGGTGTATCTATCCAATGTACGATTTTACTCACTGTATCTCAGATGCGATTGAGAACATCAGTCACTCACTTTGTACATTAGAGTTTCAGGATAACCGTCGCTTGTATGATTGGGTATTGGATCACTTAGATGATTTCCAAGCGCCAAACCGTACCCGTCAGTATGAGTTTTCTCGACTAAACCTAGAGTACACCTTGATGTCTAAGCGTAAGCTTAACGATCTTGTGACTCGTAACTTGGTTAATGGTTGGGATGACCCACGTATGCCCACCATTGCAGCTCTTCGTCGCCGTGGTTACACGCCGTCGGCTATCCGAGAGTTCTGCTTACGCATTGGCGTAACTAAGCAAGACAACATGGTAGAAGTTGGAATGCTAGATGCGTGTATTCGTGAGGAGCTTAATGACAAAGCACCTCGTGCTATGGCTGTGATCAATCCTGTTAAGGTGATAATCGAGAACTACCCAGAAGGTCAAATTGAAACCTTGAGCGCTTCAATACACCCAACTAATGAAGAGATGGGTAAGCGTGAGTTGGCTTTTGGTCGTGAACTTTATATCGATGCCGATGACTTCCGTGAAGAGGCGAATAAGAAGTACAAGCGTCTGGTTCAAGGCAAAGAGGTGCGCCTACGTAACGCTTATGTCATTAAAGCTGAGCGTTGTGATAAAGATGCCGATGGCAATGTCACAACGATCTACTGTAGCTATGATGATGAGACGTTAGGTAAGAACCCATCAGATGGGCGTAAAGTGAAAGGGGTGATCCATTGGGTTGAAGCAACGTCTGCTAAACCTGCTGAGTTCCGTCTTTACGATCGTCTGTTTACCGACGCTAATCCTGCGGCTGCAGAGACTGTGGATGAGGTACTTAACCCAGATTCTCTCGTTGTGGCTCATGGTTTCGTTGAAGCGGGTCTTGTGACGGCAGAAGCTGAAAAAGCTTATCAGTTTGAGCGTGAAGGCTACTTCTGTGCAGACAATAAAGATTCAACACCAGAAAACTTGGTATTCAATCTAACCGTTGCATTAAGAGACTCTTCTCAGTAATTAGTGTCAAACTAAGATCTAAAAAGGCTTTAGGGGAAACCCTAAAGCCTTTTTGTTTGCTAAGCAGTGCTAAAAACTGTTTAGACTGATTGGTATTATTGCTGGATTGGACCTAAGCCCATGCTCCATAAAATCACACTTGACGCCATTAAGGCGACTAACAGTACTAAGCCTGCAGTGACCACTGAACTTGCGTAGATAAAGCCTTTCTCTTCGGGAATATTCATGATGATAGGTACGCCGGTATAGAGAAGGTAAACGGAGTAGGTTAAACCGAGCAGGCCGATAACCATCACAAACCAAATACTTGGATAGAGTGCTGCTAAACCTACCATAAACAGTGGCGTCGCAGTGTAAGAGGCGAGCTCTAGTGCTTGAGTAAAACTCGGATCGGCATCGAAAGTTTTTGCCATCCAAAATGCTAAGTATGCAAGGCCAAATACGCCTGCGATTAATCCGAAATACATGCCTACAGACATTAACATTGCACTTTGCTGTGTGAGGAAGAGTGGGTCGCCAACGCCTAAGTTCCAACCTATCTCAGTTGAAGCGAAAAAGGTGCAGATCACTGGGATGAGTGCTATTAAAAGCACATGACTCAGACTGCTCTTTAATGCTTCATGATTCTGTTCAATTGTGTGCCACTCCTCTTTTGGATGAGTGTATAGCCCCATTAAGTGATTCAATATCATTATAATTATCCTTGTTTAGCTTTACTTTTTGCTCGCCAAACCTCAGACGAACCTATATGCCTTTTGGTCTATTTCCCAAAGACCATGCGGCTCACGATATGTTTCTAATAATGCTTAGCTAAAACTTGCTCTGCATAAGTTTATTTATTGAACAAAAATGAGGAGGAGTCAAGTTTACTTTGTTATTGATTTGTTGAATTTAATCTCTTTTTGCTCTTTTTTTTATTCTGTCACTAATCAATACAATGAAGATTTGTCGAGAAACGGCCTTAAATTAGCTAACTCATTTAGGGTGAGTAACTGATACAATATCACCAATTAGACTTATCCTTAGTTGAGAGCAGATGCAGCAGTTGTTAGCCCCGATACATGCTTTTCTTAAATGTGAAACCCCAGATAGTTGGATCCAAGCGGCAATTAAGCCTGAGAACCTACCCACACTGTTAATTGATCACTGTAATTGCGAGCTAAAAGCGGCGCAAACAGCCATGTTTCTGGTGAGAAAATATGGGGTTGAGCAGCAAAGTGGCAAGCAACTACTTGAATGGGCTAAACCCTATGAGGAGTTTGTGTATCGCAAAGACAGAGACATTGCTGTCTTTTTAGCGAGAAGCAGTAAAAAGAATGATGTCTCAATTGAATTGACTGCTAAAGCGGGTTTCGAGCAGGGTGATGCCTTGATAAGCAAGATGGTTCGGTTGATTAAAGAGGAGTTTCACCATTTCGAGCAGGTATTAGAGATCATGCTAGAGAGGGGGATCCCCTATGAAAACCGCAGAGCAGGTCGTTATGCTAAAGGGATGATGAAGATGGTTCGAACCCACGAACCTGCTGCCATGATAGATAAATTGATTATCGGGGCATTTATTGAAGCGAGATCTTGTGAACGTTTTGCGAAATTAGCGCCTTATCTTGATGATGTTCTCAACAAGTTTTATGTGTCGCTGCTGCGCTCAGAAGCCAGACATTATCAAGATTATTTACTCTTAGCTGAAGATATCGCAGGAGGTGATATTAGTGAGCGAGTGGCCATTATTGCTGAGCGAGAAGCTGAGCTTATTAGCTCTGCCGATCCTGAATTTAACTTTCACAGTGGTGCTCAGGTGCAGTAGTTCAGGGGAGATCGAAAAGGGCCTCTTGTGACTTGTCTATTCTTGAGGCCTTAAGCTAATGGGCTAGCTGAAAGTGAGATTTTATCAGGGCTGATGCATAGCACACTGGTTTGTTCATACCAGTCACCCACCACGATTCGTGTTTTTTCACACTCTTTTTGAGTATGTGTTTGAATCTGAATAGTGTGCATCTTGGGTCTGTGGGTATGACCATGGATCATCTGTATTGCATCTGTTTGCTCAAGCAACTGCTCCACAGCTTCATTTTCCACATCCATGATGGTCATGCTTTTACGCTGATTACTCTGAGTGCTTTTAGAGCGAATATCTCTGGCTATCTTGAGTCGGGTGCTCTTTGGGAGTTTGCCATAGAGCCACTTGACGAGCTTTAGGTTTCTAAAGCATCTGAATCTTTGATATGCCTTATCTAATGTGCACAGACTATCGCCATGAAGGATGACTGTTGGCACGCCGTATAGATTGAATCTATGGACTTCGGGGAGTAAGGTCATGCCAGATTGCTGAGCATATTCATTGCCAATGAGGAAGTCTCGATTACCGTGGATATAGTAGATGGGTAATCGCTTTGAGATAGCTTTTAATTTTGTGGCGAGTTCGAGAGCAAAAGGCTCTGCAATATCATCCCCAATCCATACTTCAAACAGATCACCTAAGATATAAAGAGCTTCCACATCATGAAGTTCATTATCGAGGAAATGGTTAAAGGCTGAGGTGATATCAGGACGATCTGCAGATAGATGCAGATCGCCAATAAAAAGTGTACGCATTAAGCTGACTTATTCAGCGTCAGCAATGGTTACTTTTTCAATGATAACAGCTTCAAGAGGCACATCTTGATGCATGCCACGGTTACCAGTGCTAACCGCTTTAATCTTATTGACGACATCCATACCAGCTGTCACTTTACCAAATACGCAGTAACCCCAACCTTGAGAAGTTTCAGACTTAAAATCAAGGAAAGTGTTGTCGTTGATGTTGATGAAAAACTGAGCCGTTGCTGAATGAGGATCAGAGGTTCTTGCCATCGCGATAGTGCCAACTAGGTTTGATAAACCGTTATTTGCTTCGTTCTTGATAGTTTCGCCACTGCTCTTTTGAACCATATCTTCAGTGAAACCGCCACCTTGGATCATGAAACCGTCAATAACACGGTGGAAAATAGTGCCATCAAAGAAGCCATCTTTAACGTACTTGGTGAAGTTCTCTGCGGTAATTGGCGCTTTTTCTGCGTCAAGTTCTAAAACGATCTCACCGTGATTAGTATGAAGAGTGATCATGATTTGATTCTCATTAAGTTAACAATAAAAAATAGTGGCAGGATTCTAACGTAAATGCGTTAGCGCATAAAGAGTAATGCTGTGAACTGCTGGCTTTTTCAACTTTTATTCAGTGACTCTTGCTGCCGAGTTTGATAAGTGTGTTTATCATCGCGCTATTAAGCTTTAAAACTAATGGAAGCGCTAGTTTGCCAATGATAGACTAAACCCACTATTTTATTTGTTTTTTGTAGAAGAGAATATCGATGTTGAAGCTATACAACAGCCTGACCCGCCAAAAAGAGGAATTTAAACCATTACAGCCAGGTAAAGTTGGCATGTATGTGTGTGGGATCACCATCTATGATCTATGTCATATTGGTCACGGGCGTACCTTTGTAGCTTTCGATATGATAGTAAGATACCTACGCTATTCAGGTTACGATGTGAATTTTCTGCGTAACATTACCGATGTTGATGACAAGATCATTAAGCGTGCGGCAGAAAACAAAGAGAGTTGTGATTCACTGACAGAGCGTTTGATCGGTGAAATGCACAAAGATTTCGACTCGTTAAATATGAAGCGTCCCGATTTTGAGCCTAGAGCAACTTTGCATATGGCTGAGATTATCGAGATGGTTGAAAAGCTTATCGAGAAGGAACACGCCTATGTGTCATCCAATGGCGATGTGTTGTTTAGTGTCTCTTCATTCCCTGAATATGGGCGTTTGTCTGGACAAAATTTAGAGCAACTACAGGCCGGTGCTCGTGTCGAAGTTGAAGATACTAAGCGCGATCCTATGGATTTCGTACTGTGGAAGATGTCAAAGCCAGGTGAGCCGACCTGGGAGTCTCCATGGGGACCTGGTCGTCCAGGTTGGCACATTGAGTGTTCTGCCATGAACAGTAAACATCTTGGCCAACATTTTGATATTCATGGCGGCGGCAGCGATCTTCAGTTCCCTCACCATGAAAATGAGATCGCACAATCTTGCTGTGCCCATAATACGCCTTATGTGAACTACTGGATGCACACTGGCATGGTGATGGTCGATAAAGAGAAGATGTCTAAGTCTCTTAATAACTTCTTCACTATCCGAGACGTATTAGCTCATTATGATGCGGCGACAATTCGTTACTTCCTGTTGTCTGGTCACTACCGTAGCCAGCTGAACTACTCAGAAGATAACCTTAAGCAAGCGAAATCTGCATTAGCACGTCTGTATACGGCACTGAAAGATCTGGATTTAACTGTTGAACCTGCGGCGGCTGAAAGCTTTGTGTCTAAGTTTAAGCAGGCAATGGATGATGACTTCAATACCCCTGAAGCATATTCAGTATTGTTTGATATGGTGCGTGAGGTTAACCGCCTTAAAGTCACTGATCTAGCCCAGGCTTCGGCTCTTGCTGTGCGTCTAAAAGAGTTGGCAGGTGTACTTGGTATACTTGAGCAAGATGTCGATAGTTTCTTTAAAGGCGAGAGTAACGATGATGAAGTGGCTGAGGTTGAAGCACTAATTGCTGAGCGTAATCGAGCACGAGCTGAGAAAGATTGGCCTGCTGCGGATATCGCCCGTGATGGACTTAACGCCTTAGGTGTGATTTTGGAAGATGGCCCTGAAGGGACTACATGGCGTAAGAAGTAATTTAGAACTAACCACATAAAAAAACCTGCTTAATGCAGGTTTTTTTATGTCTGGAACATTAGAACCTAGAACTTAAGCTTCATCGTGATACTGCTCAGCTGCGTAGAGCGTATTCTCTAACAGGCTAGCTATGGTCATCGGGCCGACGCCACCAGGAACTGGAGTAATAAAGCTGGCATTTTGAGCGGCAACATCATATTGAACATCACCAACTAGACTGCCATCTTCGAGGCGGTTGATACCAACATCAATCACTAAAGCGCCGGGTTTAATCCACTCGCCAGGAATAAAGCCTGGCTTACCGACAGCGACAACGACCAGATCGGCTTGTCTTACTTTTTGTTCAAGGTTACGGGTAAAACGGTGACAGGTAGTGGTTGTACAACCCGCAAGCAGTAGCTCAAGGCTCATCGGGCGGCCAACAATATTTGATGCGCCTACCACAAGTGCATCCAAGCCATAAGTGTCGATGCCAGTCGATTTTATCAGGGTCATGATCCCCATTGGCGTGCATGAGCGTAAAACTGGAATACGCTGTGCGAGTCGGCCCACATTATAGGGGTGGAAACCGTCAACATCTTTATCGGGACGGATACGCTCAATCACTTTCGACTCTTCAATATGCTCTGGAAGCGGCAATTGCACTAAGATCCCATCAATCGCTGGATCTTGGTTACACTCATCGATGAGTGAGAGCAGTTGCTCTTCAGTGGTACTTGATTCGAGATCATAGGAGCGAGATAAAAAACCTACCTCTTCACAGGCGCGGCGCTTACTACCTACATAGACCTGTGAGGCTGGATCGGCACCGACTAAGATAACGGCTAAACCTGGGACTCTTTTACCAGCCTCTTTACGGGCAGTCACTTTTTCTTTGAGTTGTGTTCGAATGGACTGTGCAATGGCTTTTCCATCGATTGTTTGAGCTGTCATGTGGGGGAGATATCCTTTATAAAGGCGCGATAATGAAAATCGGCAGCATTTTAACAGGCCATAGACTTGGTGTCATTTATTAACCTGCGCAACAATCAGTTCTGATATACGGATAATTTACTTCATCTGAGCATGTTAATGAAAGCCTATTTAGCTTGAAGTGACAAGGCTAACCTATTAATTAGGTTTAAGTCCCATGAAAGGGGGGAAGCTATGTAATCTTGACTACCTGTTATAGTGGCGGCTTGCTCCATATTTTGAACCCTAGCGCTATTTATGATGAATACTTGTGTGCTTTTAGCGCGTTTAGTTGGTTAAATAGCCAAGCTCACTTTCTTTATAAAAAAAGCGTTGACGCATCTAAGAGTAGGGGCTAATATGCGCTCCGTTCTCAACGAGAAGGCAATCAGTCTTTGATTTGAGAGTGTTGTAAAATTTCGATGGTTAGCACGGTTCGATATCGCATCCAGTATTGGAATCGATAGTGGAGTAGAGACACTCTGGTGCTGATTGAAGAAATAGAAAAAGTTAGATTCTCGGTGATTAGCGCAGCCCGGTAGCGCATCTGGTTTGGGACCAGAGGGTCAGAGGTTCGAATCCTCTATCACCGACCACTTGATATTTATTTGCTTTATTGCGAGTAAAATGAAAGATTAGTCTTTCAATGCTAATTCAGGATATGAGTCGTATTTAACTCATTTTCGAAGCGCCCGTAGCTCAGTTGGATAGAGCACCCGCCTTCTAAGCGGGTGGCCGCAGGTTCGAATCCTGCCGGGCGTACCATATCAGTGGTGATTGTAGCTCAGTTGGTAGAGTCCCGGATTGTGATTCCGGTTGTCGTGGGTTCGAACCCCATCAGTCACCCCATTTCTTTGTAAGAAAGTAAAAAAAGCGACCTAAGGTCGCTTTTTTTACGCCTGAAATTCACGTTTTGTGGTCGACTCTGCTGTAAAGCGTGGCTATAATGTCGCGTCTTGATAAATATCAATTATGAATGACTAACGCTGGATCTGAGTATTCACGGGGTGTTTAGTCAACTTTTAAGATCAAGAAACGAATACTTTAATAGTTGAAAATTCGACTATTACAAAGGACGTTAGACTTATTTTGAGGTAAGAAAATGCAAGTTTCTGTTGAAACAACACAAGGCCTAGAGCGCCGTCTGACCATCTCTGTTCCTGCAGAGCAGATTGAGAAAGCTGTAAACGATAGTTTAAAAAACGAAGCTAAGCGTGCTCGTATTCCTGGTTTCCGCCCTGGAAAAGTACCTGTAAGTGTCATCAACAAGCGTTATGGAAAAGCTATTCGTCAAGATATCACTGGCGAAGTGATGCAACGTAATTTCGTTGAAGCTATCATCGCTGAGAAATTGAACCCAGCTGGTGCTCCTACTTTCGTTCCTGGCGAGTCTGATGCTGAAAACTTCCAGTTTGTAGCAACTTTCGAAATCTACCCAGAAGTAGAGTTGAAAGGTCTAGAAGATATCGCTGTTGAGCAACCAACTTCAGATGTTACCGATGCTGATGTCGACACTATGATCGAAACACTACGTAAGCAACACGCTACTTATGAAGCTGTTGAACGTGCTGCTGCCGATGGCGACAAAGCTAAAATCAACTTCGTTGGTTCTATCGATGGTGAAGAGTTTGAAGGCGGAAAAGCTGAAGATTTCGAACTTCAACTAGGTTCTGGCCGCATGATCCCTGGTTTTGAATCAGGCGTTGAAGGTCATAAAGCAGGTGAAGAGTTCGATATCGAAGTTACTTTCCCTGAAGATTACCATGCTGAAAACCTAAAGGGTAAAGTTGCTAAGTTCGCAATTACTTTGAATGAAGTACAAGCGGCTAACCTACCTGAAGTGAACGATGAGTTCGCTACACTTTTCGGTGTCGCTGAAGGTGGCTTAGAAGCACTTAAAGCTGAGATCAGCAAGAACATGGGTCGTGAACTTGAGCAAGCGCTTAAAGCAAATGTGAAAGAGCAAGTACTTAATGGTTTGCTAGAGCAGAACGAGATTGAACTTCCTGCTTCTCTAATTGCAGGTGAAGTTGAAGTGCTACGTAAGCAAGCTATGCAACGCTTCGGTGACCAAGCTGCCAACATGCCTGAACTTCCAGCTGATTTATTTACTGAGCAAGCTGAACGTCGCGTAAAAGTTGGTCTATTATTGGGTGAAGTCATCAAGACTAACGAGCTGAAAGCTGAAGAAGAGCGAGTTCAAGGACTTATCGCTTCTATGGCTTCTGCATACGAAGATCCAAGTGAAGTTGTTGAATATTACAATGGCAACCAAGAGATGATGCAGAACATGCGTAATGTCGCTCTTGAAGAACAAGCCGTTGAAGCATTGTTAAAAACTGCAAAAGTGACTGAGAAAGCAGTCAACTTTGAAGAATTTATGAACAAGGCTACTCAACAAGGTTAAGCTTCGCTTGACTTAAATGGTTGTTCACCATTTATAATGGCTCGTATGAGGTTCCTCATGCGAGCCGTTTTTATTTAGGGATTATAAATAATGCAAAATGCACCAGAATCAGTACTAAATGCACTCGTTCCTATGGTGGTTGAACAAACCGCTAAAGGTGAACGTTCATACGATATCTATTCTCGTCTGCTTAAAGAGCGCGTCATCTTCCTTGTTGGCCAAGTTGAAGAACATATGGCTAACCTTATCGTAGCTCAGTTACTGTTTTTGGAATCTGAGAATCCAGATCAAGAGATCTCGCTCTATATCAACTCTCCTGGCGGCTCTGTCACTGCGGGTATGGCTATTTACGATACGATGCAGTTTATTAAACCAAATGTCAGTACTGTATGTATCGGCCAAGCTGCAAGCATGGGCGCATTCCTGCTTGCCGGTGGTGCGAAGGGAAAACGTCACTGTTTACCTAACTCACGTGTGATGATCCATCAGCCATTAGGTGGCTTCCAAGGTCAGGCATCAGATATTGCTATTCATGCGCAAGAGATCTTAGGGATCAAGAACAAGCTAAATAGCATTTTGGCAGAGCATACTGGTCAGCCGTTGGAAATTATCGAGCGTGATACCGATCGTGATAACTTTATGAGTGCAGCACAAGCTGCTGAATATGGTTTAGTTGACTCGGTGTTTGAACAACGGGGCTGATTTTTATCTTCGCCTGAGCTATGATGAGATTAGGCTGTAGGCGATTTAGACAGTAGTGCAGACTGTTCAAGAGGTAGAGTAATGAGCGATAACAAAAGTACAGGTGATAGTGGGAAACTACTCTACTGCTCTTTTTGTGGAAAGAGCCAACATGAGGTTAGAAAACTCATTGCTGGCCCTTCAGTGTACGTTTGCGATGAGTGTGTAGAGCTCTGCAACGACATCATCAGGGAAGAGATTAAAGAGATCTCACCTAAACAAGATCAAGACAAGTTACCAACTCCACACGAGTTAAGAGCGCATCTGGACGATTATGTGATAGGACAAGAGAAAGCGAAGAAAGTGCTTTCTGTTGCTGTTTATAATCACTATAAGCGTTTGAAAAATGCCGGTCCTAAAGATGGCGTAGAGTTAGGTAAAAGTAATATCTTGCTGATAGGTCCAACCGGTAGCGGTAAAACCTTATTGGCAGAAACCCTTGCCCGTTTTCTGAATGTTCCTTTCACCATGGCTGATGCCACAACACTGACCGAAGCGGGTTATGTGGGTGAAGATGTTGAGAACATCATTCAGAAATTACTACAAAAGTGCGACTATGATGTTGAGAAGGCACAACGCGGTATCGTTTATATCGATGAGATCGATAAAATCAGCCGTAAGTCTGACAACCCATCAATTACACGTGATGTATCGGGTGAAGGTGTACAGCAAGCCCTACTTAAACTGATTGAGGGAACCATTGCTGCTGTTCCGCCTCAAGGTGGACGTAAGCATCCACAACAGGAGTTTTTACAGGTTGATACCTCTAAGATCCTCTTCGTTTGTGGTGGCGCCTTCTCAGGTTTAGAAAAAGTGATTGAGCAGCGCTCTCACACCGGAACGGGTATTGGCTTTGCCGCTCAAGTGAAGGGTGAGGACGATAAGGCAACCATCTCTGATACCTTGATGCAGGTTGAACCTGAAGATCTGGTTAAGTATGGTTTGATCCCTGAGTTCATCGGCCGTCTTCCTGTTCTAGCAACATTGGCTGAGCTTGATGATGCAGCTTTGATTCAGATCTTATCTGAGCCAAAGAATGCTTTGACTAAGCAGTTCGCAGCACTGTTTGAGATGGAAGATGTTGAACTTGAGTTCCGTGAAGATGCACTTAAAGCGATCGCTTTGAAAGCTAAAACACGTAAAACAGGTGCTCGTGGTCTACGTTCAATTGTTGAGGGTATCTTACTCGATATAATGTATGACCTGCCTTCTACTGATAATGTGGCAAAAGTTGTCATCGATGAATCAGTGGTAAAAGGGGAGTCAACTCCTATACTCATCTATGAAAATAGTGAGTCTCAAGCTGCTGGCGCTGAACAATAATTCAGCGAATCAATAGCAAGCAGAAAAACAGGAGCCTATATGGCTCCTTTTTTATGCTCTCAGCTTATTAAATACCTATTAGCTATTGAAACTAATGAATTCATCCCAATATACTGATTAGTATTATCATCAAACGGAATCGAGCTATGACACAAGAGAGTGAAGCGCGAATCGAACTACCCGTATTGCCACTAAGAGATGTGGTGGTGTATCCCCATATGGTAATTCCGTTGTTCGTTGGACGGGAAAAGTCAATCCGTTGCCTAGAGACGGCGATGGAGCAAGACAAACAGATCATTTTAGTCGCTCAGCGTGATGCTGAGCTTGACGACCCAACTACAGATGACATCTTTGAGGTCGGTACAGTCGCCTCAATTTTGCAGTTACTCAAACTACCTGACGGCACAGTAAAGGTGTTGGTCGAAGGTGGTAAACGTGCTCGCATAGAGAAATACACCGACGAAGAGTCCTTCTTTGTCGCTCAGGCTCATTACCTTGAATCAGACCCTATGGCTGAGAAAGAGGAGGAGGTACTGGTACGCTCTGCTGTGGGGCAATTTGAAGGCTATATCAAGCTCAATAAGAAGATCCCACCTGAGGTGTTGACCTCTTTATCAGGTATCGATGAAGCGCCTCGTCTAGCCGACACCATGGCCGCTCACATGCCGCTGAAGCTTGAAGACAAGCAGTCTGTGCTTGAGATGGTTGATGTTGCTGAACGTCTGGAATATTTAATGGCGATGATGGAGTCTGAGATTGACCTATTGCAGGTTGAGAAACGGATCCGTTCACGTGTTAAAAAGCAGATGGAGAAGAGTCAGCGCGAGTACTACCTTAATGAGCAGATGAAGGCGATTCAGAAGGAGCTCGGCGATATCGATGAGTCCCATGATGAATTTGAGAGCCTAGCGAAGAAGATAGACGAAGCTAAAATGCCGGAAGAGGCTAAAGAGAAAGCCACTGCTGAGCTAAATAAATTAAAGATGATGTCGCCAATGTCGGCAGAAGCCACGGTTGTTCGTAGCTACGTCGATTGGATGGTCTCTGTGCCTTGGTATCAGCGCTCTAAAATTAAACGTGACTTAGCTAAGGCGCAAGATGTTCTCGATACCGATCATTTCGGACTGGAGAAAGTTAAAGAGCGCATCTTAGAGTACCTAGCGGTTCAGAGTCGTGTTAAGCAGCTCAAAGGCCCTATCTTGTGCTTAGTTGGACCACCGGGCGTAGGTAAAACTTCACTTGGTCAATCTATTGCGAAAGCAACGGGACGTAAGTATGTCCGTGTCGCTTTAGGTGGTGTGCGTGATGAAGCGGAGATCCGTGGTCATCGACGTACCTATATTGGCTCAATGCCAGGTAAAGTTATCCAGAAGATGTCGAAAGTCGGGGTTAAAAACCCACTGTTCCTGCTTGATGAGATCGATAAGATGAGCAGCGACATGCGTGGAGACCCAGCGTCTGCATTGCTTGAAGTGTTAGATCCGGAGCAAAATGCGAGTTTCAGCGATCACTATTTAGAAGTCGATTACGACCTCTCTGATGTGATGTTCGTTGCAACCTCTAATTCGATGAATATTCCAGGCCCACTGCTGGACCGTATGGAGGTTATTCGCCTTTCTGGTTACACAGAAGATGAAAAGCTTAACATCGCTAAGCAACATCTACTGCAGAAACAGATTGAGCGTAATGGACTTAAGCCAAAAGAGGTGACAGTTCACGATAGTGCCATTATCGGCATTATCCGCTACTACACTCGTGAAGCGGGTGTGCGAGCACTTGAGCGTGAACTCTCTAAGATCTGTCGTAAGGTGGTTAAGCAGATCTTACTGGATAAGAGCGTGAAGCATATTGAAGTGACACAAGATAACTTGAAGTCATTCTTAGGGGTTCAACGCTGCGATTATGGTAAAGCGGAATCTAACAACCAAATCGGTCAAGTAACTGGCCTTGCCTGGACCGAAGTGGGTGGCGATCTGTTAACCATAGAAGCGACCTCAGTACCTGGAAAAGGAAAGCTAAGCTACACAGGCTCACTGGGTGATGTGATGCAGGAGTCGATTCAAGCGGCAATGACTGTTGTTAGAGCTCGCGCAGAACAGCTAGGTATTAATCCAGACTTTTATGAAAAACGTGATATCCATGTGCACGTTCCTGAAGGAGCAACACCCAAAGATGGTCCTTCAGCAGGCGCGGCAATGTGTACTGCCTTAGTGTCGAGCTTAACGGGGAATCCTGTACGCGCCGATGTTGCCATGACGGGTGAAATTACCCTGCGTGGAGAGGTACTTCCTATTGGTGGCTTGAAGGAAAAATTGCTTGCAGCTCATCGTGGAGGCACAAAAGTTGTCTTAATTCCGCAAGAAAACGAGCGTGATCTGGAGGAAATTCCGGCAAATGTGGTTGCCGATCTTGAAATTCATCCGGTGCGTTGGGTTGACGAAGTGCTTAAATTGGCGTTAGAACGACCAATTGAAGGCTTTGAAATCGTAAAAAACTTGGGTTAACGCATGAAAATAGCGAAATGCTGCAAAAAAAGTGCAAAAAGGGCTTTTTAAAGTCGCTAGCTGTGGTAGCCTAGGTCTGTGGTTAGCTCACTGCTCTCAAGCCCTTGGGGCTGCTGGTTTTGAGCTATTTCCAATTATATTTATATGCTTTTCCAGTAGAGCTTGAACTTTAGTTTCAAGCTTGTTATAAAAGCCTCCGCAGACCATTCCAGAGAAGGAGATGGTTGCGACACAAAAATTACATTCAAGGGGATGACATGAACAAATCTGAACTAATCGAGAAAATCGCTTCTGGTGCTGACATTTCTAAAGCCGCTGCTGGCCGTGCATTAGATTCTTTCATTGAAGCAGTTACTGACGGCTTAAAAGATGGCGATAAGATTTCTCTTGTTGGTTTTGGTACTTTCGAAGTGCGTCAACGCGCAGAGCGTACTGGTCGCAACCCACAAACGGGTGCTGAGATCAAGATCGCTGCAGCTAACATTCCTGCATTCAAAGCAGGTAAAGCTCTGAAAGACGCTGTAAACTAAGATAGTTTTTAGCCTTTTTGTAAGAGGCTTCATACTTTATTTAAAGCTTCTTATAGAGATAAAAGCACTGCTTATAGCAGTGCTTTTATAAATAGTTAAGTATGATAGGGTTCTGTTGAGTAAAACACTCTGCTAAACCTTAATGTTTACGAAAAGGCGCATCTCGAACACCGTGATGCGCCTTTTTATTTTTTTATCGCAACGAGCGAGATATCCAATGTTAGAGAAGATTCGCGAAGGCTCACAGGGCGTGATTGCAAAAAGCATTCTGGTTCTAGTGATACTTTCCTTTGCATTTACTGGCGTGAGTAGCTATTTAGGTTCATCGACAGAGGCTGCTGTAGCTACTGTTAACGGTGAAGAGATCAGTGAATCAGCTTTGGAACAGGCCTATCAAAGTGAACGTGCTCGTTTAGAGCAGCAATTAGGCGAGATGTATGAAGCACTGGCCGCTGATGACAGTTATTTAGCCAGCGTAAAACAGAGTGTTTTAGAGCGCCTTGTTGCTGAAAAACTTCTGGATCAGAGCGCGACTGAACTTGGTTTGCGTGTGTCTGATGAACAGATTAGAACGGCAATTATGACTGAGCCTGCATTTCAAACTGATGGAAAGTTTGATAATGATAGATATCAAGCGATCCTTCGTCAGTTAGGCTACCAAGCCAACTCATTCAAAGACATGATGCGTACCGATATGACCCGTCGTCAGTTGGTTGCTTCTTTGGTTGGTTCTGAGTTTGTGTTGCCTGGTGAAGCCGATTACCTCGCTGGAATTCAAGGGCAAACACGCGATATTCGTTATCATGTTATTGATGCCACTCCTTATATCGATCAGGCTGTAGTATCTGATGAAGATGCTAAAGCTTTTTATGATGCCAATCTTGCTCAGTTCATGAGTCCAGAAACTCTTAGCCTTGAATATATTGAGCTTAATGCAAAAGATATGGCAAACGACGTTGTCGTGACCGATGAAGAGGCACAAACTTATTATGATGAGAATAAGCAGCAATATCTAAAGCCTGAAAAGCGTTTAGCTGCACATATTCTTATTAACTTAGGTGATGATGAGTCGGCGGCGAAAGCAAAAGCTGACGCTATCTATGCTAAGTTGCAGGCAGGTGAAGACTTCGCTGAACTGGCCAAAACCGAATCTGAAGATACCTTTAGCGGTGAGCAAGGTGGACAGCTGGATTGGTTTGAGAAAGGGGTTATGGAGCCAGAGTTCGATGAGGTACTTTTCTCTCTTTCAAATGGCGAATACTCAGCCGTAGTTAAGACAAGCTTTGGTTATCACATCATCAAGTTACTCGATCTACAGCCTGGTGCTGAAGCGCCATTTGAAGATGTAAAAGCTAAAATACTTGCCCAGCTTAAAGAGAAGCATGCTATCGATACGTATTTCGGTCTACAGCAAACGTTGGCAGATGTCAGTTACGAAGTACCTGATACGTTAAGTGAAGCGGCGAAAGAGTTAGGGGTTGAGGTCAAAACGACACCTGTATTTGCAAGAAACAGCGCGCCAGCTCCTTTCGATAAGCCTGATGTATTAAAAGCAGCTTTTTCAAACAGTGTTCTACTCGATGGTATGAACAGTGATGTGATTGAGGTTGATGCAAATCACGCTATGGTGATCCGTATTAAGTCTCACACGGCAGCTGGAACGGTTGCTTTTGATAAAGTGAAATCAGGTATTGTTCAGCGACTACAACAGGAACAAGCTAATGAGGTTGCTAGAGAGCAGGCTCAGGAGCTGATGACAGCTTTCCCTAGTACTGATGTTGAGTTTATCACTAAGATGAATGCAGGACGTTTTGAGCAAGATATTGATGGCGCTATCATCAACAAGGCGTTCCAGATGGCTCAGCCAGCAGACAGTGCTGTTGTTGATACTGTAGCCCTTGCTTCTGGTTATGCAGTGATTGTGCTTGATAAAGTCAATGCGGCTCAAGGCATCGATGAGAACATGCTAGGTGCGCTTAAACAGCGACTCAATGCCCAATACAGCGAAGGCAGTTACCGTGCCCTTATCGCAACGCTAAAAGCTAACGGTGAAGTGGTTTACTCGTCAGTACAATAGATTGAGTAGCACTAATCCATTAAAAAAGGTCAGCATCTGCTGACCTTTTTTGCACATGGCCCTATTTGTTGATAAATAAGGTTCCAGACATTTTTCGGCATCTCCTCCACGGTTCCAATAACGCTTTAGGGATCTCTTTGCTATTTCTAGCTTAATGACTAATGAAGTAAGGAAAGGGTAAGCGGAGCTGTGTGGCTTATCTTGTTTGAGCTGAGGACTATTATGAAGACTGGGTTAGGGGCCGGTTAGTGGGGGGAGATAATGCAATATACCTTTTAGTATATTGCATTTAAAAGCAATAACGCTTGTTATTGTTAATCTACAGCAACCATTACGTTGCTTGCCTTGATGATAGCGTAAGCGCTGCCACCAACAACAAGACCTAAACTTTCACATGATGCTTTAGTCACTACTGAAGTGATCTCTACACCTGGTGCAAGTTCAATAACCACTTCATTGTTCACAGAACCTTCAGCGATTGATTTGATTTTTCCGTTCAATGAATTGCGTGCACTAATTTTCATTTTTTATAACCTTTATTGGCATAATTAAGAAGCGCGGATTTTAGATTATTACTTTCAAATTAGGAATTTAAAATAAAAAAAATGCGCTACTTTTTGAAGTAACGCACCTTAGTTTTTATTTTGTACAGCTTATTTGGGTGTTTTTAAAACTGTTCAACGTCAAAGTTAACTTCTGGGTTAACATCGGCATCATAATCAACACCTGCGACACCAAAACCAAATAGCTTCAGAAACTCTTCCTTATACTCACGATAGTCGGTGAGCTCGCTTAAGTTTTCTGTTGTTACTGATGGCCACAAGTCACGGCAGTGCTGCTGGATCTCCTCTCGAAGCTCCCAATCGTCAAGGCGAAGACGGTTCGCATCGTCCACTTGAGGTGCTTGACCGTCTTCACGGTATAAGCGCTCTGCAAACATGCGGTTTATCTGCTCCATACAGCCTTCGTGTAGACCCTCTTCACGCATCTTCTTAAACACCATTGCGATATACAGAGGCATCACTGGGATAGCAGAGCTTGCTTGGGTGACGACGCTCTTGAGTACTGCAACATTAGCGCTACCACCTGTTGTAGATAGCTTCTCATCCAGTGCTTTAGCTGCGCGATCTAGATCCATTTTGGCTTTACCAAGCGCGCCATGCCAGTAGATAGGCCAAGTGAGTTCGGTACCGATATAGCTGTAAGCGACAGTTTTACAGCCGTCGGCCAGTACACCAGCATCAGATAGCGCCGCTAACCATAATTCCCAATCCTCTCCACCCATTACGGTGACAGTGTCTTGGATCTCTTGCTCGCTTGCAGGCTCAACACTGGTTTCAATAATTAGGTCTTTATTGGTATCTACGGCTGTTGCTGTGTAGGTTTCACCAATAGGCTTAAGTGATGAGCGAATAAGCTCACCAGAGTCTGGTAGCTTACGTACAGGAGAGGCAAGTGAGTAGACAACCATGTCGATTTGACCAAGGTCAGCTTTTATCAGATCGATCGCTTTCTGTTTAGCTTCATGGCTAAATGCATCACCATTGATGCTTTTAGAGTAAAGGCCATCTGCTTTTGCAAACTTGTCGAATGCGGCTGAGTTATACCAGCCTGCTGTGCCAGGCTTTTTCTCAGTGCCTGGCTTTTCAAAAAAGACACCAAGAGTTGCAGCGCCACTGCCAAAGGCGGCAGCAATACGTGAAGATAGACCATAGCCACTAGAAGAACCGATAACTAATACTTTTTTAGGGCCATTGGTAATCGGACCTTTTGCTTTAGTTGTATTGATCTGTTCGAGTACATTAGCTTCACAACCAACAGGGTGAGTGGTGGTACAGATAAAGCCACGTGTTTTAGGTTTGATTATCATTTTTCTGCTTCTCTTAAAAAAGTGACGATAGGATAATTAATCAAAGGGTAAAAGGCACTTTTTTTTGATTAAAAATCCTGAAATAGCGAGTGGTTGGAGCAGTTATACTATTAGCCCCGCTTATGGTTAAGTAGATCTTGCTCTTGAATAAGCCGTTGTGTGTATTCATGTTGTGGTGAATTAAACAGATCCTCTGTGGTGGCTTTTTCAACCATCTCACCCTTGTGTAATACCATTATTTTATCACTGAAATGTTTAATAATATTGAGGTTATGGGAAACAAAAATATAGGAAAGTCCCATCTCTTTTTGGAGTTTCAGTAGTAAATTAAGTATTTGTGAACGGACCGAAAGATCGAGTGCAGTTAAGGCCTCATCGGCAATGATTATTTTAGGGTTGAGCATAAGAGCCCGGGCAACAGCGACACGCTGTTTCATCCCCTCAGAGATCATATGAGGATAAAACTCCGCATGTTCAGGTAGTAACCCCACCTTTCTTAGTCTGTCTATTACCTGAGCTTTTCGCTCTTTGACGTCAAGACTGGTATTGAATTTAAGTGGCTCATCAAGCAGTTCACCTATGGTTAATCTGGGGTTTAGTGAGGTGTTAGGATCTTGGAAAATCATCCTGATTAACTTACATCTCTGCTTGAGGTTTCTTAACTCTAAGGCTTCTCCTTCAAATAAGATATCGCCAGTTGTTCTATCCTCTGCGCCCACAAGAATACGCGCCAGTGTGCTTTTTCCTGAGCCAGCTTCGCCCACAACAGCTAAGGTCTCGCCTTTGTTTAAGACAAATGATACTGGGTGCAAGGCTTGATTATAGGTTCGCTTGAATCTTCTGTAGCCAGTATCAAAACGCTTACTTAACTCGTTAACTTGAAGGAGTGGAGTCGTCATTACATTGCTCTTCATGATACGGAAAATGGCATGCGAAATAGCGGTTCTTTTTGTGACATAAATTGGGCTTATTCACACATTTTTTTTGTGCTTCAGGACACCTAGGACCTAGCCGACATCCGATAGGGAGATGTTGTAAGGCTGGCGCCGATCCCGGTAGAGTAGGCATCATACTCTTGTGAGTCATGGTGCCTGAATAGTTTGGAATATTGTCCAAGAGTGTTTTTGTATAGGGGTGAAAAGGGCGCTCAACTATCTCAGATGTGGGGCCTGATTCCATTATCTGGCCACAATACATCACTGAGAGTTGATCGCACCACATAGAGAGTGTCTCTAACTCATGACTGATGAGCAGTATTGATACCCCCTGAAGTTGATTGAGTTTACTCAAGAGCCTGAAGATCTGGGCTTGAGTCTGTACTTCCATCGAGTTTGTTGGTTCATCTGCGATGAGTAAGCGGGGTTGATTGGCGACAGCCATCGCAATCATGACTTTCTGGCACTCACCTTCAGACAGTTCCCATGCATAGCTGGACATCACTCTGTCAGTGTTTTTAATGCCTACCTTGTGCAGCCATTTCTCGGCTGTTTGCTTTCTCTTTTTGCCTCTGCGCCAAAATGGAATATTCTGATGGGATGGCATCGCCTCAATGAGCTGATCGCCGATACTTATCACAGGATCTAGGCTACTCGATGGGTCTTGAAATATCATGGATATCTCGCCCCCCATTAAGTTACGGCGCTGTTTTGGACTCATCTCCAGTAGATTACGCCCATCCCACATCATACGGTCGGCAGTAATGCTCCAGTTATGTCCGGGGATCCCTAAAATAGCGCGAGCCAGTAGGCTACGGCCTGATCCTGATTCACCAACGAGTCCATGTACCTCAGCTGGATTAATAGTTAGGCTGACTCGTTCAAGGGCTTTAACACGACCGTGAGGGGTGTCGAGCTCTATGGTTAAGTTTCTTATATCGAGTAAAGGCATAATGTTAAGAGTTAGTTATTGATCGGCGACAGTGCCGACCGTAAGCCGTCACCGACTAAATTAATCGCAAGAACGCTACATAGAATGGCCACACCTGGAATTGTCACAGTCCAAGGCGCAGTTAAAATATTATCCATTCCCTGAGACACCATAGCGCCCCACTCAGGACTCGGTGCTTGAGCCCCTAAATTTAGAAAGCCTAGCGCAGCAATATCCAATATCGCCGCAGAGATCCCTAATGTGGTTTGGATGATAACCGTATCCCAGACATTAGGCATGATGACATACCAAAATATCTGAATGGGGTTAGCGCCATCAAGTTTTGCCGCTTTGACATACTCTTTTTGAAGCTCTTCATGTATCGCTTGATGTATGGCACGGACAAACTGAGGGGTGAGTGCGATCCCCACCGCCCAAAATACATTATTAAGGCCCGGCCCCATAACAGCCACAACTAAGATGGCCATTAACAGAGAGGGAATAGAGAGTAAAGCATCGAGCAGATGGCTCAAAATACTCGACTTTAGCCCCTTCATCATGCCGGAGATTGAACCTATGATGAAACCAAGTACCAGTGAGGTCAATACAATTGCCAATGCCACACCGAAGGTGAGGTGGGCGCCATGGAGTAGCCGGCTAAAGATATCCCTACCTAGATCATCCGTTCCAAGAAAATGTTCGACTGTTCCTGCAGGATCCCAAGATGGCGCTAGAAGTAGCGCATGGGGATCTTGGTGTTCAGGTGAGTAGGGCGCAATAAACGGGCCAAAGACTGCCAGTAACAGGAAACCCACAACAGCCCATAAACCTGCAAATGCAAAGGGGTTATCTGCAAAAGTATGCCAGATCTTGAGCATGGGGGAGGGGATCTCATCTCCCTGATAGATCTTAATTTGAGGCATAAAGTTCTTTCCTGCTCAAGGGGTTCATGGTCGTGTGTAAGACTTCTATCATAATGCTTAAGAAGATGATGATTAATGCCACGGCAAGCACACCTCCTTGTATTGCGGTGTAGTCACGTTGATAAATCCCCGAAACTAACCAAGCGCCCACACCAGGCCATGAGAAGATCACCTCTACCACAATGGCGTAGCTGGCAAATGTGCCTAGCATTAACCCTAGGTTTTTTATCACAGGGATCAATGCATTGGGCAGAGCATGACGCAGGACAATTCGTGAGGTGTGTAATCCTCTGGCCTCTGCAGCTTTAATATAGGTTTGCTCCATAATGGAAATCATGGCGGCACGGGTGATCCTAACTACAACCGTAAAGGGCAAGACAGCCAGTGTCACTGCGGGCAAAATAATGTGCAGCAGGGCATCAAGAAAAGCCGAGGTGCTGTAGGGAGAGCTGGATATTAAGGTATCAATAAGAATAAAGCCGGTGACGGGTTCTATCTCATAGAGCAGATTTAGCCTACCTGAAATAGGTAGCCAGCCCAACTGAACGCCAAACCACAAGGAGAGGGTGAGCCCGAGCCAGAACACTGGGATAGAGTAGCCCGTTAATGTGATGGCCATGATGGTATGTTGAGTGACTTTATGTCGACTAAGCGATGCCAAAATCCCAAGTGGTAAACCAAATGCCAGTGCTAAAAAACCTGCTACAGCTGCTAGCTCAAATGAGGCAGGTAATACTGAGGCTAATTCATCTGCAACAGGTCGCTGTGAGGTGGCTGAGATACCAAGGTTTCCGCCAAGTCTTTGCTGCAGGTAAGCGATAAATTGATTGAATTTACCACTGTTTAATTTGTAGTCCGCTTCTATTTGGGCTATCTGCTCAGCACTTGGAGACTGAATTCCGGTGAGGGCGAACCTCTGCTCAACGGGGAACTGACTGGTGACAATAAACAGAACGGCAAACAGAACCAATGAGGTCGCAAGAAAGAGGTTGAGTCTTCTTAAAAGATAACGGGCCATTATTGTAATGCCTCTTCTTGTGTTGTTGTGGTTTCGCTTGTCTCTGTACCGGTAAATGAGATCCCACCAAATGGGGTCAATTTCATCTCATTGACACCTTTATGCTTAAAGGCGAGTTTAGTTGCGTGAGCGAGGGGCAACATGGGAAGTTTTGAGGCAAAAATGGCTTCAGCGGCTTGATAGAAATTTTTTCGCTCCTCCCTATCCGTCGTTGCCCGCGCTTGAGCTAAGATTAGGTCCAGATCAGGGTGACACCAACGGGAGCGATTACTACTGGATGTGACAGATGCACAGCTCAAAATAGGGGTGAAGAAGTTGTCAGGATCGCTATTATCTGCGGTCCAGCCAATGAGCACAGAATCATAATCACGTTGGCTTAGCTTTTGATTAAATACACTCCAGTCATAACTGATGATATTCACTTCTACATCGATATTGGCCAGATCGGCTTGGATTAACTCTGCAGCTTTTAGGGCATTAGGGTTATAAATTCGGGCAACAGGCATCGCCCAAATATCGATGGTTAGCTCAGTGATCCCCGCCTCTTTGAGTAAACGTCTCGCTTCTTGAGGATCATAATTGATAATGGGCTTATTTTCCGAATACGCCCAAGACATGGGAGGCAGAAGTCCTGTCGCCTTAACTGCTGTTTTTTGATACACGGCGCGCAGAATATTTTCTCTATCGACGGCATGGGCCAAGGCGCGCCTGACTCTCATGTCGTCGAAAGGAGGTTTTTGGGTATTAAAAGCCCAAAAAGCGACGTTAAAACCAGGTTGAGAATCTATCTCTAACTCATCATGAGCCAAAACAACCTCAAGCTCTCCGGCTTTAGGTAGCGCCGATACGCTGCAATCACCTGTGATAAGTTTTGCTAACCTAGAGGTACTCTTAGGAGTGATATCAAAGACCAGCAGCTCTGATTTTGGCAAGGCTCGCCAATACTGCTCATTTCTGTGGTAACGAATATACTCATTCTTAACATATTTGTTGAGTTGAAATGGCCCAGTGCCAATAGGCAACCTATCTATTTGCGCTTTCTGTTCGCGTTTTGCCAGTACTTCTGCATATTCCTGTGAAAGGATCACGGCAAAACCTGAAGCGAGATTAGAGAGGAATGAAGCATCTGGGGTGTTTAGGTGAAAAGCGACTTCATTATCGGATATTTTTTCGATTTGGTTGATCTGCTTGTCAAAGCCGATACTTTGAAAAAAGGGGTAACCCGTTTTGGAAACAAGGTGAAAAGGGTGCAGAGGATCGATAATGCGATTAAAAGAAAATAGCACATCATCGGCATTAAAATACCGTGTAGGTGTAAAGGTGCTAGATTGGTGAAAACTGACGTTGTCTCTTAGTGTGAACGTGTAGGTGAGCTCATCATCACTAATTTGCCATCTACTCGCTAATGAGGGGACAATTTGAGCAGATTTACCATCGTAATCGATTAGACTGCTATAGATCTGCTGTGATGTAGCGTCAACAGTGGTCCCAGAGGTCACTAACTGAGGATTAAAAGACTCTGGGTTTCCCTCAGAGCAATAGACCAAACCAGGCGGAACTTTTTTGGGCCCACACCCTGCTGCAAGTATCACCAAGCAAGTGAGTGTGGCGTATCCCGATAGACGCTTTATCAGCATTCTCATCAAATATTCATTTATTCTGGACTTAAGTGATCATTTTAACAGTGCTGCCAACAGATGAGCAATGTGCTTATGCTATAAAAGCCAATCACGCCTTATCCAATAGGTTATATTTCTTTAAAATACCTCTAAGTTGGTGATAACTTAACCCCAATAGCTCGGCAGTTTTCTTTTGATTGTATTGGCCAGCTTCCAGTGCTTGCTTAAGTAAGGTGATCTCTAAGCCTTCGCAATGTTCTTTAAAGTCGATGGGAAACAGAGGAGGTAATGTTGAGCATGTTTGTGGTGTGTTGGTACTGGGCTCAGATTTTACGCCATTAGCTTCAACACTTGCTGTTGGCTGCTGCCTCTCTATGGTTTTCACTCTTTTAGTTGGACGATAGGGAGAAGCGAAAGGATCGAGAATGATATTTTCGATTGCCGAATCAGAGTCTGCATTACGATAAACACTTCGCTCAACCACGTTTTTCAGTTCACGAATATTACCAGGCCACGCATAGTCCGTCAGTTGCTGCATCGCATTAGGGCTGAAACCTTCAAACAGTTCAAGTTTAAGCTGTCTAGCCATGCCGATGGCAAAATATTCGGCCAATGGTTTGATATCTTCGGTACGGTGTCTCAATGGTGGCAAGGTGATCACATCGAAAGCTAAGCGGTCGAGTAGATCTGCACGAAATTCACCGGCCTCAGCTAAAGAGGGCAGATCTTCATTGGCAGCACAGATAAGTCTGACATCTGTTTGTACGGTTTTACTGCCGCCAACTCGCTCAAACTCACCATATTCAATGACACGAAGTAGCTTCTCTTGGATTAAACCTGAGGTATTGGCGAGCTCATCAAGAAACAGGGTACCGCCATTGGCACGCTCAAAACGGCCTTCATGTTTTTTACTCGCGCCGGTAAATGCACCAGCATCGTGGCCAAAAAGTTCACTTTCGAGTAAGTTTTCACTTAGGGAGGAGCAGTTGAGCTTAATAAAATTTTGATCCCAACGCTTAGATAAATAGTGCAGACGCTCTGCGATTAGCTCTTTACCTGTACCGCGTTCCCCAATAATAAGCACAGGCTTAGAAAGAGGTGCAATTTGAGAGACATGCTCCAATACTTCTAATAGAGCATTCGATTGACCGATAAGATTATCTTGCTGAAATTGATTTGCCACAGTAAGTTTTAGTCTTTCACGCTAATAGTTGGTGAAAATAATAATAAGTCCCCCTGTTAATAAAAGAAAGAAAAAGTTAATATATTGCTTAAGTTATTGTATTTTATAAATTATGAAAAGTTGGCACAGAAAGTGAATTACTATCTACGAAACCAACATTAATTTTGAGGACAGTATTATGGGAATTTTCTCTCGCTTCGCAGATATCATTAATTCAAACATCAGCTCACTACTTGATAAGGCTGAAGATCCAGAAAAAATGGTACGTCTGATTATTCAAGAGATGGAAGACACTTTGGTGGAGGTTCGTTCTACTTCAGCTAAGGTACTCGCTGAGAAAAAAGAGCTACTTCGTCGTATCGCTAAAGTACAGGAGCAAGTTCAAGATTGGCAGAGCAAAGCTGAGCTAGCCTTATCAAAAGATCGTGAAGATTTGGCAAAAGCAGCGTTAATTGAAAAGCAGAAAGCCACTGAGTTGGCTGCAACATTAACTCAAGAGTTAGTGGTTGTTGAGGAGCAGATCACCCGTCTTAAAGATGAGGTTAACTTGCTACAGGAGAAGTTAGCTGATGCTAAGGCTCGTCAAAAGACTATCATTATGCGCAAGCAGACTGCGAGTTCACGTTTAGAGGTGAAGAAGCAACTTGATTCGAGCAAGATTGATAATGCGATGAACAAGTTTGAGCAGTATGAGCGTCGTGTTGAAAGCTTAGAGTCTCAAGTGGATGCTTATGACTTAGGCAACCAGAAAAATCTGAATGATGAGTTTGCCGCTTTAGAAGCTGAGGATTCAGTATCTGCTGAGCTTGAAGCCTTAAAAGCTAAAGTGAGTGCTAACAAATCAAAAGCGAAAACAAAAACAAAATAGTAACCATTCAGAGGTGAGTTATGAACATGGATATTTTAATGGCCCCAATTATTATCTTTCTAATATTTGTGGCTCCCATATGGCTGATACTTCACTATCGTAGTAAGCGTCAAGTGAGCCAGGGACTTACTGAAGAAGAGTATACACAGTTAAATGAGCTAATCACGAGAGCTGATAAAATGGCTCAACGTATTGAAACATTGGAAGCGATTTTAGACACAGAAGCCCCTCAATGGAGGACGCGTGATGAGTAACCGTCAGGTTACAACATCACTGCAAAACCCAAACGTTGAAACGCAACATAATTGGAGGAATGAAAATGAGTAAAGCAGATGGCCGCACCCTATATCGTATCCCCCAGTCAGGTAAAGTTGCCGGTGTCTGTGCAGGAATAGCCGACTACTTTAATTTCGAAACTTGGCTGGTCCGTGTCGCAGCTGCATCGATTTTCCTTTTAGGGGGAGGCGGTCCAGTATTATTCATCTACATCTTATTGTGGGTAATATTGGATGCGAAACCCGGTACTGAGAAGTCAGATGCGAAAGTGAAAAAAGATATCGAGATTAAGAAGAAGGTTTGGCAAGCGGGAGAGCCTGCAAAGATGGCACTTCGTGATGTGAGTGAAAACTTTAGAGCGCTAGAAACTAGACTTCAAAAGTTGGAACGCCACGTTACATCTGATAACTTCGATCTTAAACAAGAGATCAATAATCTTTAATCACTCCAATGGGCGGACTCTCCGCCCAGATAACTTTAAGAAGTGTTTATGAGTCGTATTAATCGCTCTTTTTCTAAGTTAAGCAAAAAAGTTTCCCACACCACAAAAGCCCTTGCCCATAGAACCTCAGACAGACACATACGTCTTGCTGTTACAGGCCTATCTGGTGCAGGTAAAACGGCTTTTATCACTGGGCTTGTAGATCAGCTGTTAAACTCAGGTGTGATTGGGGAGAGTAACCAATTACCTCTATGGCAGGTGAGCCGTGAAGCACGCTTATATGGTGTTAAGCGGGACCTACAACCAGATTTAACCGTCGCAAGTTTCGATTATGAACAGGCGATGAGTGCATTAAGATCTTCTCCACCACATTGGCCAGCGTCTACACGAAGTATCAGTGAATTAAGACTCGCGATACGCTACCAGCCCGAAAAGGGCATATTGGCTAAATTGACCGATAGTGCCACGCTCTATCTTGATATTGTTGATTACCCTGGTGAGTGGCTACTGGACTTGCCTATGTTAAAGCAGACATACCATCAGTGGTCAGTGGGGCAGAGTCAACGTGAACACGTGTTAAAGCGCTCAAGCTATTATCCCGCTTTCTCAGAAGCACTTGCTGGACTCAAACTCTCGGCTAAAGCCGATGAGGCTGAGTTAAAACAGATAGCAGCTATGTATCAGCAGCTGCTTTTAGACAGTGTCAATAATCACGGGTTTTATTATGCTCAGCCCGGCAGAATGTTACTTCCCGGTGAGTTAGCCGATGCACCAGTATTGGCCTTTTTTCCCCTATTTGGTCTATCTGACAGCGTGCTCGCTGAGCGCGAGAAAGATGATGTAGACTCAGCTTATCATGTGCTGATGAAACGCTTCGATGAGTACAAAGCCAAAGTGATCACGCCCTTTTATAGGGAGTACTTTGCCAAGTTTGACCGCCAAATTCTTTTGGTGGATTGTTTTACCCCTTTAAATAGAGGCAAAGCGCAGTTTGATGATATGACTCAGGCCCTTAACGGCATCATGGAGAGCTTTAAGTTTGGTCAGTCTAACCTATTAAAGCGCCTGTTCTCTCCGAGAATAGATAAGTTACTGTTTGCTGCGAGCAAGGTGGATCATATCACTCGGGATCAACAAGGTAATGTGCTTTCGCTGCTCACTCAATTGGTTAAGCAGAGCCAGAAGCAAGCCAAGTTTGAGGGCTGTGATGTTGAGGTGATGGCAATCAGCGCGATTAAAGCCACCAAACATGCCATGGTCAAATCGGGGAGCACTGAGGTTGAAGTTGTTCATGGACGAGCGCTGTCTACAGGAGAGCCTGTTACCTTATATCCTGGCGAAGTTCCTAGAAACCTACCTAAAAGTGAGTTTTGGGATACTCAAGGTTTTGACTTTATGCAGTTTGCTCCTCCGCTCATCGAAGCTGAAACCGAGGGAGCCGATTTTAGCCATATTAGGCTAGATCACCTTTTACAATACATTTTGGGTGACAAATTAAGATAACGCTTTGTCTCCACTGAGAGTCCAGATGAAAGATGAAACCAGTTTAAAAAAATCTCAACGTTTTGATGCTCATGCCCAAGAGGCTGAGCCTCAGCTACGTGGTGCTCAACATTTTGATGAAAAAGAGCTGCAGTTTATACCAGAGGTGATAACCGAGCCCGTTAACAGCGATGATGATATTGGGGCTGTGATTGATGACAAACTTGGCACAACACAGGCTAAAGTTAAGCGAAGAAAGCCTTGGTCTTTGCTCGCTAAGCTCTCTTGTATTGGAGTCGGTCTACTTATCGTTATCGAAACTCTGTTAGAGCTGAGAGCGGCTTGGGTAGAGAGCCCTTGGTTATTTGGTTTGTATTTTAGTGTTATCTCTGTGGTGGTTTTATGGGCGGGCAATATCGCGCTAAGTGAGTGGCGTAAACTTGTCAGGCTTAAATCTGTGGAGGAGAGTCAGCAAGTTGGCGATCGCTTATCTCAAAGCTTACAGTCCGGTGAAGCGGATAAGTTTATTAACCGCTTGATAGACAAGTTGCCCAGTGAAGCCTCGCTTGAGCCTTATCTTGCCTCTGTACGAGATGAGCATAATGATGCAGAAAAGCTCATCTTATTTGATGATCTGGTTTTATCTGATAGGGATCTAAAAGCCAAGAAGCTCGTGCGACGCTATGCCCAAGAGTCAGCGCTATTATTGGCAGCTAGCCCACTTGCGGTATTGGATATGGCGGTAATCCTTTGGCGAAACCAACGTATGATCTATAAGATTGCCCAGTGCTATGGAATAGAGCTTGGTTACTGGAGCCGTATTAAGCTGATACGCGGCGTAATCGTCAATATTATCTATGCAGGAGCGAGTGAGGTGGCGACCGATCTCGGCACTCAGTTACTGTCGGTTGAGATGACTGGAAAACTGTCGGCGCGGTTAGCTCAAGGGCTCGGAGGCGGCTTGTTGACAGCTAGATTAGGCTATCAGGCTATGGCGCTTTGTCGTCCTATCTCATTTAAAGAGGGGGCAAGGCCAAAACTCTCTGGTATCCATAAGGAGTTGCTATTAGAGCTCAAAGAGTTCTCATCCGGGATAATGACAAAAGAGCCTATTCGTAACAAAGATTTTACAAAGCACGATTGATTAATTTGTCTGTTAGGTTTACTCAAAGGGCCGATACGGTTCAAGGTTAGTTATACATTCGCATCAATTATAAAACTAACCGCGAATGTTGACCTCGGAGAGATTTATGCAAGACAAATGGAAATTAGCCACAAAAGTGATCCATGCAGGACATATGAGAAGTAGTTCTGGCGCACTGGTAACCCCTTTATGCCAAAGTGCGACTTTTGTTTTTGATAGTGCTGAACAGGGAGGTGAGAGATTCGCCGGAGATCAACCTGGTTATATCTATACCCGCTTAGGTAATCCAACCACGGCAGAACTAGAACGTAAGATGGCATCACTTGAAGGTGCTGAGGCCGCAGTTGCGACAGCGTCGGGCATGGCTGCAGTGTCATCTGCGTTGTTGGCCAATCTGCAGCATGGCGATCATCTTGTGGCCTCTAAGGCTGTATATGGTTGTACTTTTTCCCTGATGACAGCGCAATTTTTACGATTTGGCATCGAGGTGACCTTAGTCGACTTTAATGATCTGTCCGCCATTAAAGAAGCGATTAAACCCACAACTAAGGTGCTGTTTTGTGAAACCCCGGTAAACCCCCATTTGGACGTATTTGACTTAGATGCGATCGCAAAGATTGCTCAAGCAAACAAGTTAGTGAGTATCGTCGATAACACCTTTATGACCCCTCTGTTACAGCAACCTCTAGCCCATGGGATCGATATCGTTGTTCATAGTGCGACCAAGTACCTTAATGGTCATGGCGATGTGATTGCTGGGGTGATATGCGGTAGCAATGAGCAGATAGAACAGATTAAATATGAAACCGTGAAGGATTTAGGCGGGGTGTTATCTCCCCATGATGCTTGGCTGATATTACGCGGTCTCAAGACGCTAGATGTAAGATTAACCAGACATTGTGATAATGCTGAGCGCTTGGCGCATTACCTGCTAAATCATGAAAAAGTGACTAAAGTTTATTATCCAGGCCTTGAGGGGCATAGTGGTTATCCACTGCTTGGCACTCAGATGAAAAGAGCGGGTGGAGTCATTGCATTCGAGCTTAATGGCGGCATGGAGCAATCCTTGCAATTTATTAACAGCTTAACGCTATTTTCTATTGCCGTTAGCTTAGGCGATGCTGAATCTCTTATTCAACATCCGGCTTCAATGACTCACTCTCCATACTCAGAGGAGGAGAGGGAGCTTGCTGGTATTGGCGAGAGCTTACTGCGAATATCTGTGGGACTGGAGTCTGTAGAAGACTTGATAAGTGACTTAGAGCAGGCTTTGACCTTGGTATAGCCAACATCTTTTATAAAAAACCGCGCTTTTGAGCGCGGTTTTTTTATGGCAAATAGTTAAAAGCTCCAGAAGGTGTGAGCGATGATATAAAGCACAAACATGCTGACAAAGTTGATTATCACACCTGCGCGCATCATCTCCGATTGCTTAATAAATCCAGAGCCATACACGATGGCGTTAGGTGGGGTGGCAACAGGAAGCATAAAGGCGCAGGAGGCTGCGATACCGATTAATACCGAAAGCATTACCGGAGAGAGACCTAACGCTTCTGCAATGGCAGCAAAAACGGGCACGAGTAGCGCGGCACTGGCGGTATTGCTGGCAAATTCAGTGAGCATGATGACAAAAAAGATAACAGCAAAGGTAAACAGTGCCATATGAGTATTACCAAAAATATCTGTCACCCAATGGGCGAGAAACACACTGGTTCCCGTCGCTTTTAAGATGGCACTTAAGGTCAAGCCACCGCCAAAGAGGATCAACACGCCCCAATCTGTGGTGCGTTCAATCTTTTTCCACTCAACAAGGCCAAGTCCAGCCAGCAGAACCACAGCGCCTAAGGCGACGATGGTATCAAATTGAGGAATACCTCCCAGAGCTTGTGAAAGTGGCTTACTGAAAATCCAGCAACATACCGTCGAGATAAAGATTAATAGGGTTAACTTTCCTTGATAGTTGAGTTTAGCGTCCGATTTAGTTAGCTCACAAATCACACTTAAATTGGGTCTTAGAAAAAGGTAAAGGGCTATCAGCATGCTGGGTAGCATAAGCGCGACAGTTATCAAACCAAACTCAAGCCAGTCGCTGAAACTCAGTCCAACCTGAGCGGCGGCGATGGCGTTTGGCGGACTGCCAACTAGTGTGCCTATACCGCCGATGTTGGCTGAATAGGCGATCCCTAACAGCATAAATAGATAAGTGCTCTTATGCTCCTTAAAGTCGAGCTGCTGCAATATACCTAAAGCAAGAGGCAGCATCATCGCCGCTGTTGCTGTGTTGCTTATCCACATTGAGAGCAGCGCAGTGATCCCAAACAAAAACATACAGGCGAGGCTGAGTTTTCCTTTGGAGGCCGTTAACACCTTTTGAGCAATTAACTTATCGATCCCTTGATGGTTGAGAGCGGCTGCGAGCACAAAACCGCCAAAGAAGAGGTAGATAATGGGGTTAGCAAAGTTACTCATTGCCGTTTTTGTTTCAAAGACCCCTAACGTCACCGCTAAGATGGGGACTAATATGGCGGTGATACTGATATGGATAGCTTCGGTCAGCCAGAGGATCGCGATAAAGATTAACACTGAGAAGCCAGTGTTGACTCCCTCATCGAACGGGAGAAAATTATAGAGTAGAAAAAATAGCAGGATATCGGCGAATAGGATCAGTAGTTTCTTTCTATGTGTGTTATCAGATGTTGATGCTATCAAAGCATCATCGGTTTGTTCTATCGACATTGTTCAGGCCTTTATCATTATTATTAGTGCCGCAACATTAGCCGAATGTGCGATATCGACAAAACAATTTTGATGGTGATTTAATGACTGTTCGCAAGTGACAAAACTCTGGCTTAGATCAAATTAATCAGTATTTTTGTGACTTGGGTGGTGGGATTATGATCTCAATGCGATCTCATTTAATTCCAAAAGTGGCTCTTTAAAGAGAGTGAGCCAGTAAACTGAAATTTCCCCAAAACCTTAAGCTGTGATCTACATCACCTTGTGCTGGGTGGTTGCAGCTCAAAGGTCAAACATTGGCGCTAATCGAGACTCTGGTCTACATTTTGTGGTAGCCAAGGATCAATGGATTGTTGGCGATACTAAATGGATTTAACTAAAAGGAAATATCATGAAAAATCATATTACTATTGTTGGTTTACTGTTTCTTGCATCTGTTTCATTAGGCGTTAATGCAGGGCAGAAGCCGAAAGCTGCACCGACACCTGTTGAAAACTCAGCGACTCAAGCCCAAGCTCAATCCCTTAGTATTAATATCAATACGGCAGAGGTGGCAGATCTTGTGCGCTTAAAGGGGATTGGAGAAGCTAAAGCTAAGGCTATCATTGAATTTCGCCAAGCCAATGGTAATTTTAAAGCGGTTAATGAGCTTGAGCAGGTGAAAGGGATTGGTGCCAAACTGGTTGAGAAAAACAGATCTTTGATCGTGTTATAGCTCATTAAAAGCCTTTAACTAGGGTATTTTGATTATAGAATCAGCAGTTGGCGGTTATCTTACTCTATGTGCAGTTTAAGGGCTTGATTGCGGGGCGGGGTTAGTAGATAATGCTCGGCGTTCGAAGGGATAACTCCTGACGAAAGCAATGGTGACCTTAGGGTCCCCCCGCAATGATAACTTGTGAACTCGGCCAGGCCCGGAAGGGAGCAACCGCAGCAGGCGACTCATGTGCCGGGGTGTGGCTCTAGGGGAACCTCCAAATTCCTTCTAGTACATCAACTTCTTAGCTCAATTTAAATCAAAATCAGCTCAAGTGATACACTTGGTTGCACTGTTATACGCTAAATACCTTCTGAACAATTTCCCTAATTTATATACTCTTTTCACTATTCTTTAAGCTAGCTTCATTAGGCTGGTTTGTTATTTGATTAGCTTGCTAAGAAGCATAGCCTTAGATGTATTAATTGCTTGCAGCAGGCCTAATGTGTAAACACTCCTGTGACACGCCGCAAGCACAATCCCTGTGGGCTCTGCCGTGACATCCATGTCACGGAAGGTCACAGCCGCGTTCACACTTGATTGTTTATCTCTTCGATTTGAGACCTAGTGGTTAAACTCATTTTTGGGCATTAATCAGTTAGTGCAAAAGGTCTAAAGGTAAGCCGTGGAATTAGTAAATATGGTATTCAAATAAATTTTACACTGACCCCATATATTCTGTGGCTACAACCCTTAAGGCTGCTGGTGTCCCTGTTCAGTACACAGCGGCTTTGCTTGGTCATAGCAAGGGAATATCACGTATGACAGATATGGGAAAGGGATAGAGCCAGTTAGCCTTGTAAAGGCTCTGACTCGGTTGTGAATAAGGAAGCTAGTGATTAGTCCTCTTCACTACTTGAATCATTTGAGCTTGAATCATTCGATTGTTCTTGAGGGGGAGTATCTAAGATAGAGTTTGCCCCTTCCCAACTTTTTCTGATTTCTACTGGTTCGGATTCAACTAACTCCACTTTTATGTCCTTCATTGTTTTCCCCTTCTTGTGTTGGCAGGTTTTCTATTTGTTTATACTCACCATGAAAATTAAATGGCGAGCTATTTTAATTACTCTTTTTCACTGCTTGAGTCACTTGAACCTGAATCATTTGATTGCTCTTGAGGGGGAGTATCTAAGATAGAGTTTGCTCCTTCCCAACTTCTTTTTATCTCCACCTCACTGGTGTTTATAAGTTCAATTCTTTCTTTTGTCATTTCTTCTCGTCCTTCTTTGGGCTGTTGTTCTGTTGTTTGGGTTTCTCTGTCTGTTTCAATATTGAGTTCGCTCCTTCCCAACTGTCTTGTGCCCATGTTCTTTGTGGTTGAGGTTTTTTTTGATTGGGGTTCTGACTGTTTGTACTCATCTATCGCTTTATCCTTAATGTTATTTGTAAGATTGTTTATTGATACGGTAATCGCCCCTAAAGCTGTAATTGCTATTCCTAATCGAAAAGCATACTTAGCAATACTGTCAAGATTAATAAGTTGTTTATCATCTGAATCTTTTTGCGCTATGTAGTCAGCATTTCTATTGAAGATAGTTAGGATTGCGAAGATGCATACACCAAAACATAAGGCTCCTAGAATGAATAATACGAGCTCAAATATACTTGCGATTTCATCACCAGTTAAAAGAGTAACAATTAGCCCAAGACCAGCAGTAGACAATGTCAGTAAGCTTTTATCTGCTTCAGACCTTGTTGTGCAGTATAGCTGAAACCTCATCAACTTCTCTTGGTGTTTCTGTTCACTATTTGGCATATGTGGAGTTTGTCATTAAGCTATTTAATATATGATAACATAGTAAAAAATTTATAGTTATAACCTTCGAAGTGAATACTAGCGACCTAGTTTTAACATTTTAATCTGGTTTTATACGATAGGTATTTAGACGAAGGCTATTATCAATTCCCCCCACACCCCCTTGCTGGTATCTGCCCATTTTACGAACTTTTTGTAGGCGTCAAGCTCTAATCAATATGCTTAGGTCATACCCATAATAAGACCTGCACTGTTGATACCTTTACACTATAGTGCTCTCTTGTTGGACAACTCATAGTCTATCTGGAGCACGGGGTGTGGCTCTAGGGGAACCTCCAAAACTCCTTCTAGTACATCAATTTCTTAGCTCAATTTAAATCAAAATAAGCTCAAGTGATACACCTGGTTGCACTGTTATACGCTAAATACCTTCTGAACAATTTCCCTAATTTATATACTCTTTTCACTATTCTTTAAGCTAGCTTCATTAGGCTGGTTTGTTATTTGATTAGCTTGCTAAGAAGCATAGCCTTAGATGTATTAATTGCTTGCAGCAGGCCTAATGTGTAAACACTCCTGTGACACGCCGCAAGCACAATCCCTGTGGGCTCTACCGTGACATCCATGTCACGGAAGGTCACAGCCGCGTTTACACTTGATTATTTATCTCTTCGATTGAGGTTTTAGCTTGTAACTTTTTTTGGGTAGAAAATAGTTAGAGCTTAGGCTCTAACTCATAAGCTTATGATTAGCTAAAGTATCGCAATCGAATGTACCGTAACTCTTCGATGATGGCCTGGAATGATGTTTTTTGCATTGGCCTGAGGAGTGAAAACACCCAATGAGAAGCCCAGCTTAGGTAGCCCCTCTTTAACTGCTAAACGTTGGAGCGGCTTGTTACCTTTTGTGGAATTCAAACCAAATACTGTTTATCTTTAGAACTTTTAGGCGTGACTTTAGCGATGATGCCGTTTCCTCTAAATGTTCAAAGAAGCCCTGTTTACGTAAATCAATAGATCTGAGCTCATGGTAGTAATAAAGGTTAAGTAAATACAATCCTGCAAAAGAATTTAGAACATTACCTAAATTCGCATCTCGGAAATTAATATCCCGATTATGCTTCACCCCATTATACTTCTTCCACCACTTAGGTGTGATCGATTTTTCCCAATCGGAAAATGGTGTTATTGCAAGCCTAAACCTTTGAAGATTTAGGCTTGCAGTACTAATATCTTTATTCGAGGCATTTATCAATTCAGCATATTCATTAATCCTTGATGCTTTTGAGTCATCGTCAAGGAGCTTGCAATAGGCCTTTAAAATAACATCTAGCTCCGAACAAATAGCTAAATATAATCGCGTTAGCTCTACCGAATAGGTGCTAAAATTGTCTTCCGACGGTTCGATATAGCGAAAAAGGCGATCAATATCTTCCTCGATAGAGAGATAGTACTGCCAAAAATTAGTTTTCAATGTAGCTCCTAAAGAAATGTAATACTGCGTAAAGCAGGGAGTAATTGTTGTCTATATTGTAAAGGAAGCTGAACTGTATTAACAAAGGGGTTGCAGTGAATTATTTAATGGCTAAATCTAAGATGTAACTTTATTGTAAATCAACCAGTGTAGATGCGGCTGCGAGCTTCGACTTCAAGGATGAAGTCGTAGAGCGTATAGGGATATATTCACAGTGTCTCGCAGAAGTAACTACACATAAGCCTGCGGCAGGCAATAAACAGTAATGAAGGTACGAGCTTCAAGCACACCTGCAAATACCAACTCATCTAAATTCTTCAAGCTGGATCCTACTTTTAGCAACAAGAGGGAGTTCAGGATGACGGCAAAAAGATTAACCCTGAGAACAATTTAGTCAAAAGTTAACACTAAGAAAATGTAATTAGCCTTCATTCGAAGGCCAGCTAACTTTGATGTACACAAAAGCTGATGTACAAAGAGGACTCGCTCGCCATACTCAGATCATGAGCGAAAAAAAGCCCATTGTTATCACTTTACTGATAGTCATTGGGCTCATTTTTTGAATCATTTTGACGCGTTATTGGGAGGGCTATTTCTCATCTTTCTTTAACTTAGACTTGAGAAAGGCGCGTGATTTCTCTAATGCTGTTTGGATCTCTGATCTCATCTGCTCAAGTTCGGCATAATCTTCAAAAAAGTGGGTATCAACTAAGTGGCGAATGTACCTAACAGGAAGTTGATTGAGGGTGACACAGCAGAGATCTGCTAAATATTCCTCAGGCAATTCATCGATCAATCCTTCATCCGATAAGAGTTCCATTAACAACACTTCGTAATAGTTTCGAACCTCTAGTTGCATAGTATGCTCCCTGATTTTGGTTATCCATTGCTGCTTCTGATGGGGTGACACCTTGTCAGAATTTAGTGTGCTACCAAAATGACTTTTCAGCAATAAGAAATATGCACGGTACCTTAGTCATAATTCTAGTGCCTGATTGGCAGAATTTCCCCTAACTTAGGGTAAACAATCTGATTAATAGTCTGCTTGGGTTATTCGCAAAGAAAAATGCCGACTAAATTGTCGGCATTTGAAGCGGTATTTTTCGCTGTTTAGGGTTACAGCTGCTGAATGGCCCAGCTCATAAACTCTTTTCTGGTTTTTTGATCTGCATGTAACCACCAATATTGCAGCATCTGCTCTGCATGTTCTGCATCATTGACCTTCTCGCCAGTCACTGCATCAATTGGAGCGGGCTTGCTCACTGGGGCAGTGATGTTAGAGGAGGTCGCCACTACGCCGCCCGTTGCTGCACTGGCCACATTAGAGATATCTTGGCCGTTACCGCCACCGAAGAGGCTATTTACAAATGAGTCTTCGGTAAAGTTTGTCTGCTTTACTTGATAATCGACGCTGCCTGAGTCGGCTCGAGTGATCACGACACTGGGTGATTTAGCAAATTTTTGAGGATTTCTAACGACTTCACCGTCGGAGGCTTTTAAGCTGTACTGGTGATCGCCATCCACGGTTAATGTGACAATGAAGGGAGATGATTTAACAAAACTTTCACCGTCACTGAAATCATCTTGCACCATATCATGGTAACGGATGGCAATTTTATGGGTGCCATTGTTAAGTTCGATATCTGACTTATGGCTAAATAAGCTCGACTCTATTTTTTGCCCATCGACTGCAAGATATTCAAATGCCATGGGAATATTGAGATTAGCAGCCAGAGCCGAGGAGGAACCAAGCAGAGCGATGATGGCGGTGATGGGCATAACAGATTTCATTGTAGCTCCTTAACGTTTAAAACTTCTATATGTATGCGTGTGAGGGCGTTCAAACGCCTGGATACGCTCTTCAATGTAACTAATAGCCTGTCGACATTTACCTAAACGTCGATGGACAAGAAGGATCTCATTCTGCTTCTTAATTTTGTCAGCACTATGACAGTATTCGAGTTCTGATTGCAAATTTTGAATCTTTTGCTCAAACGCCTTGACCCAGTTCAGATGCTTATTGAGCTCTTCATAGAGTTGATGGCTGTTTTGCATCACGCCTGCTGCTATCCAATCAAAGCCACTATTACTGTGGGACTGGCGTCGCCTCTGTTGAGCTTTAGCTATTCGCATCTGTTTTTGATGCTCAGCAGATTTCACATCCAAAGAGGTGGTGGCTAGGGCTCGTTTAACGGCGGTAAATCGGTCTTGAATACGTTCACAGCTTAAGAGAATGGTGTTGGCGGATATTTTACCTTTAATCAATTTCTCAAGTTGCTCAATGCTTTTATTGATCTGATCGATACAAGGTTTTAGCTCGGCACCGGTCTGGATAAATAAGCTATCGTTAAAGCGTTCAGTATCTTGCAGTAATCGTCTCTGCCCTTTGGGGAGTTTGGCGTCGTGCTGCAACACCTCCTGCTCCAACTGTTTATGTTGAGCTCTTAGGCGTTTGAGTAGTTCACTTGTTGTCACCAGGCACTCCAAGCTAGTTTTACTGCGATAAGAAGAACGATAATAATAAACACAGGACGGATAAATTGAACACCAAATTTTATCGCGGAGCGTGCTCCAATGAATGAGCCTAACATCATGCACAGCCCCATAGACAAGCCTAATATTAGGTTAACTTGCCCTAATGCAAAAAAGATAGCTAATGAAGTGAGGTTACTGACAAAGGTCATGGCTCTGGCAAGGCCGCAGCTATAAAGCAGTGGTTGTCGATAATAGTTGGTGCTGCTGATTGTCCAAAATGCCCCTGTCCCCGGTCCTGCAAAACCATCATAAAAGCCCAAAGGGAATGCCAGTAGCCACTGTTTTAAGATAGAGGCGGACTTGTTAAGCGGGAGGTAATCTTTACATCCCATGGCATTGGGTTTGACCAAGGTATAGATGGCGATGGCGATGATAATGAGAGGTAAGCCTTTCTCCAGCCACTCTTTATCTATGTAGTAAACCAGAAAGGTGCCACTGACAGCGCCAAGAAAAGTGGCGATAAAAGTTTGATACCAAAGTGTAGGCGAGAAGAGGTTTTGCCTGTAGTAGGTAAACGCTGCCATGGATGAGCCAAAGCAGGCAGCCAGTTTATTGGTGCCTAATGCGAGATGGGGTGAGATCCCTAAAGTCAGTAGCGCTGGTATAGAGAGTAGGCCTCCACCACCGGCAACGGCATCGATAAACCCAGCAATTAACCCAATACCTGCAAGAATGGCCCATGTGCTGGGCTCTAAGAGTAGCTCCAAAGTGTGTCCTACTCTATTTCACGGCGAAAGGGAGGGAGAGCGTCGAGTAATGATTTTCCGTATCTTTTACTTACAAGTCGTCTGTCTAAAATGGTGATGCGTCCATAATCTTGCTCTTTACGTAGTAATCTACCACAGCTTTGTATCAATTTGCGTGATGCATCTGGAATAGTTAACTGAAGGAATGGGTTTCCCCCTTTTATCTTGATGTATTCAGCATGGGCTTGCTCGACTGGCGAAGTCGGGACGGCGAAGGGAAGCTTAGTAATAATCAAGTTGGTCAGGTAGTCACCGGGAAGATCTAACCCTTCGGAGAAACTGCCTGTACCAAAAATGATGCTGGGCTCATTGCTGTCACATCGCTTTTTATGCTTGGTTAAGATCTCTTGTCTCGAGGCGGTGCCTTGGATCTGCAAGCCCGTTTTAATCTTACTCTCTACCAGTTCGGCAACCTTTTCCATCTGCCAGTAGGAGGCAAATAGGACTAAGGTTGCTTGCTCACCATCGATGAGAGTGATTATCTGCTTAGCGAGCTCTTCAGTGTATTTATCATCCGTCGGCTCTGTGTCCATCTTGGGCAGATACAGGGTGGCATTTTGCTCGAAATCAAATGGTGAGTCTAATGCAAGAAAGCGGCTTCCATCGTTGACGGATAATCCAACTTGACGGGTAAAATGATCGAAATTGTTTAGTGCTCTTAAGGTTGCACTACATAGCACTACGCCGGCAGCCTTATCCCATAATAGCTTTTCTAGCATAAAGCCGACTTCGATAGGAGAGGCGTTAAATAGGTAATCTAGCTGTTTGCCTGTGATAAGCTCTATCCAGCGGGCCATCGGCGCGCCTTTGGCGTTGTCAACTTTTGCCATCATCTTCCAGAGCTTTTGTAGATTCTCAAGTCTCTGTAGCATGAAGCCTGTCTCAGAGAGAAGCTGCTCCGCTTGATGTTTGGCTATCTCACCATCTTTTATCGCCTCGGCCAATAAGTTTTGCATCTTATTAAACTGCTTCAGCGCTTTAGATGAGGTGCTGGCGATATTTTCTGCTTGGCTCAGTAAGCCATCGGGTAGTTTTCCATGTTCGAAACGAAAACGATTCTCTGGGTTATCAAATCGTGCGGTTTGAGTGTCGCAGTAGTGGGCAATTTGATTGAGTAAGCCAGTGAGATCGGTAATATGATCATGCATCGCCTGTACGGGCGCGATGATGTGGTTACTCTTTATCTGGGTCTGCAGTTTGCTGCTGGTTTTATCTATCTTCTCCAACCAGTCAATAGCGCCTCTTAGTGTCGATTGGGCACTGGAGAAATCTCTGGCAACTTTTGGCAGGTGATGGGCTTCGTCGATAATATAGTAGAGCTCTTCGGGATCTGGCAGGATAACCCCACCTCCAAGCTCAAGATCAGCAAAGAGTAAACTGTGGTTGGCGATGAGCACATCCCAGGTATCGATATCTTCACGGGCCTTATGGAAAGGACAGTTCCGGTGACTAGCAAGCTGTTTATGGCAGCTGTGTTTATCACAAGCTATCTGTTGCCAAAGATGATCGGGGAGCTGCTCTGGCAAGGTATCGCGTTCGCCATTCCATTTGCCTTCGTGGTATTGTTTAAACAGAGTTTGCAACAGCTCTACTTGGCTGGTGTCGGGCTTAGTTTGCCACATGGCCATCTGAGTGCCATCATCGGCACCGATCAGCATCTGTAATTTGGAGAGGCAGACATAGCGTTGTCGACCTTTGACTAAGCCAAAGGTAAAGTCTAATTCAGATTGGGCGAGAAAAAAGGGCAGATCTTTGTGCAGCAACTGCTCTTGCAACGCAACGGTGGCAGTGGCGATACAGACCTTTTTTTTGCTGGCTAGCGCTAGCGGAATGGAGCCTAAAATGTAGGCCAGTGATTTACCAATCCCGGTTCCAGCTTCAACCACGATAATTCGTCTCTGCTTATCGTATTCGCCTGCCAGTGTTTTTGAGATCTCCGCGACGATATAGTTTTGCTCTCGTCTGGAACGAAAGTTAGGTAATGCTGCAGCGATACCTTTATATATAGTGCGAATTTGAGTTTTTACATCAGCAGTTAACATGCGCATACATAGAAGAGAAATAGAGCTGTACATAATAACAGTGATTGCTTAGCCTTACCTACTCAATTTTCAATTAATTGAGCTAAACAGATCAATTTCATAGTGAGTATAAGTAATGAGCAGAGAAGAGTCCCCTCCAACGAGTGTTAAAGGCAGAGTGCTATCACGGCATCTGGTGCAACAATCGGGCGCTCTTTGTCTGCATTATTATATTAAAACATCAGATGGTCCTGTGTTAGTGAAGGTGCCGAATGCTGAATTTCTCTGTTTCTGTGCAACCTCCAGCGTTGATAAGCTGCTCGCTTCGCCAGGATTAGGTTATGTGAGAACCAAGGCGCTGACTCTCCAGAATTTTGAATCTCAGAGCGTAACTGCACTTTACTGTCAATCACGGCAAAACTATCGGAACTTGACCCGAGCGGGTGTTGACCTTGGGATCCCACTTTATGAATCTGATGTTCGCCCTGAACACAGATATTTAATTGAACGGTTTATCGCGCTGGATGTTGAGTTCTCTGGCGAGTTTATATCAAATCCCTCAACTGATGCTTTACCTGTTTTTATGGCTGAGCGCGCTCGTAAAGCTGAACTTGATATCTCGCTTGATGCTATTTCATTGGATTTTGAGTGTAGTTTTGACGGAGAGCTCTATTCTGTGGGTTTATATGGGGTGAATGGCGAGCAGCCCTATGAGAAAGTCATTATGGTGGGGGATGCAAGCACTATAGTGGATAGTAGATTGCCTGAGACCGATGAGAAAAGTAAGGCGGCAACTTATGTCGAGTGGGTGCAAGATGAACGAGCACTCATTCTCGCCTTGGTTGAGTGGTTTAATGATTATGATCCCGACATTATTATCGGTTGGGCCGTGGTGACCTTTGACCTTGCTCTGCTGTTTCGCCGAGCTGAAAAGCTAGGGATAAAATTGCCCATTGGCCGAGGAGGGGAGCAGCTAGGCTGGAAAGTTGCCGATAAATTCAGGCCTGAGTCACTTTCATTGCCCGGGCGAGTCGTATTAGATGGTATCGATTGGCTTAAAGCCGCATTTTATCGTTTTGATAGTTTCTCCTTGGAATTTGTATCTCGTACCTTGCTTGATGAGGGCAAGGCTATTCATAGTGTTGAGCACCGTGTTGATGAGATAGCCGAGTTATTTATGCATGATAAGTTAGCGCTTGCACACTATAACTTGACCGATAGCAGACTCGTGTGGGACATCTTTAACCATACTGAGCTGTTTGAGTTTGCTATTGAGCGCTCTAAGCTAACTGGGTTAGAGCTAGGGAGAGTAGGGGCCTCGGTCGCCGCTTTTAATAACTTGTATCTACCGCATCTGCATCGTGCAGGTTTTGTCGCGCCAGCCATGGCGACCAGTCAAGGGCTAGAGAGCCCTGGTGGCTATGTGATGGACTCTATTCCTGGCTTATATCAAAATATAATTGTGCTGGATTTTAAAAGTCTGTATCCCTCAATTATTCGTACCTTTCTTATTGATCCTAAGGGTTTAGTTCAAGGCTTGTCTCTTCCTGAATCTGATACCGTTGCAGGTTTTCGTGGCGGAAGGTTTAGTCGAGATAACCCTATACTGCCACAACTCATTAAAACTTTATCTGAGCACAGAGAGTTGGCAAAAAAGGAGAGTAATGCGCCGCTGTCTCAGGCGATTAAGATCATCATGAACTCGCTTTATGGGGTATTAGGTTCAAGAGGTTGTGTATTTCATGATGCCAGATTAGCAAGCTCCATTACATTAAGGGGCCATGAGATCATGAAACAAACTAAGGTTTGGATTGAGGAGTGTGGGTATAAGGTTATCTATGGTGATACTGACTCCACCTTTGTCTGGTTGGGAAATGATCCGCTTGAGGTCGATGCTGATACGGCTGCTAAAGGCTTGGTAGAGATGGTGAACACTCACTGGCAGGAAAGATTATCAAGCTCAATGAATATTGAGTGTTTCTTGGAGCTTGAATATGAGTCCCATTATGAACAGTTTTTTATGCCCACATTAAGAGGATCAACTGAGGGGTCTAAGAAACGTTATGTTGGTGCCTACACTCAGCAAAGTGGTGAGCTGAAATTAGTATTTAAAGGGATGGAGCAGGTGCGAAGTGATTGGAGTCCACTTGCAAGGCGAGTTCAAGAGTCACTGTATTATCGCCTCTTCTCCAAGCAGGATGTGAAGTTGTTTTTGCAAAGTATCGTAGAGGAGCTACAGTCAGGAAAGCTTGATTCAGAGCTTATATTTTCAAAGAAACTTCGCAGAGATATTAGTGATTACAAGGCCAAATCTTCACCACATGTTAAAGCGGCGCAGATCCAATATGAGTTATCTGGTAATTCGAGCCTATCTAAGAGAGGGACACAAATTGATTATTTAATGACAGTCAATGGTGCTGAACCTGTGGAGTACAGAAAATCCAATATTGACTATCAATACTATATTGAGCGGCAATTGGGGCCGATAGCTGATCCCATTCTTACTATTTTGGGAGAAAGTTTCTCTAGCATGAACTCAAATCAGCTGACGTTAATATAGTGGAGTGCTTCTTAATGTTTTGCGTGTTTAATGTTATCAGTTGGTGAAATCCGTGCTGCTTGTTAGTTTTTTTGGATATTTCTCGTGAAAAAGGCTGGGTTTTTGTCATTTTATGCTTTGAGAGGGACATGATCCTTTGCTAATCTCGGCAGGAAATAGGATAGAAATAAAACAACGGAATGGTTAAAACAAAAACCAAGCAGACTGGAAACATTAAGGTTAGATAACAGATGAAAAAAACGTTAGTAGCATCGGCTTTAGCAGCCGTTATATTTGTGCCGACAGCTTCAGCTATCGAGATCTATAAAGACGACAAGAACGCAGTAGAGATCGGTGGTTATGTCGATGCGCGTATCATCAATACTCAAGGTGAGACAGAAGTGGTTAACGGTGCTTCTCGCATCAACTTCGGTTTTACTCGCGAAATGAGCGATGGCTGGAAAGCCTTCACTAAACTTGAGTGGGGCGTAAACCCATTTGGTAACAGTGAAATTGTTTATAGCAGTGAGAGTAACTTTGAATCTAAAAGTGGTGATTTCCTAAACAACCGTCTTGGTTACGTTGGTCTTGGCCATGATACATACGGAACGCTAACCATTGGTAAGCAGTGGGGCGCATGGTATGACGTGGTTTACAACACCAACTATGGTTTTGTATGGGATGGTAATGCATCTGGTACTTACACATACAATAAAGCAGACGGTGCCGTAAACGGTACTGGTCGCGGTGATAAAGTTGTTCAATACCGTAACTCATTTGGTGATGTTAGCTTTGCACTTCAAGCTCAGCTGAAAAATGATACCTTTTATACCTGTGAATCTATATCTGGTTTAGGCACCGATTGTGAGCAGCGTTGGAATGAAGGTGATGAGTCACAAGAGGTGGACTATGGTTACACTTACGGTGGTGCTATCACATATCAAGCTACTGACATGTTAACGCTAACTGCGGGTGTTAACCGCGGTGAGTTTGATGTGACTTTCCACACCGGTGAGCAGATCACTGCCACAGATCTTATCTATGGTGTCGGTGCTACTTGGGGCAGCTTCGATCAAGATGGTTTCTACGCAGCAGCTAACTTCAACAAGAATGAAAACCACGATACTGATAACTTAGGTCGTCTGATCAAAGATTCATACGGTATTGAGTCACTGTTCTCTTACAAGTTTGAAAACGGCCTACGTCCATTTATCTCTTACAACGTATTAGATGCTGGTAGTGACTATGTCATTCAACCAAACAATGTTGACCCTAATGATGTGTTTAAGCGTCAATTCGTTGTTGCTGGCCTTCACTATGTTTGGGACTCAAACACAGTGCTTTATGTTGAAGCACGTAAAGATTTTAGTGACTTCACAAGTGCAGATAAAGCTCAAGAAGCCAGAATGTCTATCTCTGAAGAAGATGGTGTCGCTATCGGTATCAGATACACACTTTAATCTGAACAGAAACGCTATAAAACGCCCTTTTTAGGGCGTTTTTTGTATCTAATAATCAACTGAATTACTTATTGTAATTACAAATTTAGATCCTCTCTCTCCCATTACATATATCGAACATAGTAAATGTCTAATCATTAACATTAAGCTGTAACAGAATGTATAACATTATTTACATGTTACTCGTATATGGCAATAAATCTAAAAATATTGGCTTATCAATATTTATCATTAATTTTAGTATTTTATTGATAACTATCCACTAATAAAGCTATTTTTGATTTTCTCTATTCCACTGTTTTTTATGGCTATTTATTGGTTTTTTTGGTTTGTTGTGTCAAGTTGTTGAGCAATTAGCTCCCCCAAAAAATTCTTCCTTTATTGTCTTCTTGCTTGAAAAGTAACCGCTCTAGCATTTTCACTGTTAAAAAATCATTGCGCGATGTTGATTAAATGTTTCTATTGTGGTCTCATTTGTTTGTAAATAAGTCTACTTGTAACAATTTGTAAGCGCTAGGGTAGATTTGTTTCAATAAAATAAAAATAAGTCCAGGGAGAAACATAATGTATAAGAATAGCTTTCTAACTAATTCAGTGCGCTTTGCACTAATTAGTGGTGCAGCAGCGACGGCAGTAATTAGTGCTCCAGCAGCATTTGCTGCAGAAGAAGAAGCAAAAGATGTTGAGCGTATTTCTGTAACAGGTTCACGTATTAAACGTACAGATATGGAAAATGCAGTTCCTTTAACATCATTTACTGCAGCAGATATTATGGCTTCAGGAGCTCCAACGCTTGAGCAATTCGTACAAGCTTTACCATTAGCAAACGGTGGCCAGTATGGTTCAAACGTTAACAATGGTGGTACTGGTACTGTGACCATGAACCTTCGCGGTTTAGGTGATACTCGTACTCTAGTTCTTGTTAATGGTCGCCGTTACAGTGGCGATATTTCAACAGTTCCAATGGCTGCTGTTAAGCGTGTTGATATTTTGCGTGATGGTGCTTCTACTATTTATGGTTCAGATGCTATTGCGGGTGTTGTTAACTTTGTTACTAATGATGATTTTGAAGGCGCACAAGTTGATGTTCGTTACCAACAATCAAGCGAAGGTGATGGTGAAACTAAGAGTGTTAACTTTTTAACTGGTACAAGCAGTGATAAAGGTAACATTATTTTCTCAGGAACCTATGAAACTCGTGAAGCTATCTACGGTTCACAGCGTGATTTCTCATCGTGTCCTCCATCTGAAGTTGATAATGATGGTGATGGAAATAACGATGGCTTAGTCTGTGGTGGTTCAGGTACAACAATGCCTGGTTCTGCATGGAGCCCTTCACATGGTTTTGGCCAATTAGATGGTAATGGTGGAATTCGTCCACTTACAGATGAAGATAAATTTAACTATGCTGCGCTTAGTATTCTTTACCAGCCACTTGAAAAGCATTCATTTTTCACACAAGGAAACTATGAGTTAATTGATGAAGGTTTCTCTACAGTAAACTTTTTCACTGAAGCTGCTTATACAAACCGTATTTCAAATCAACAAATGGCACCTGTTGGTACATTCTGGGGGGTTGAAGTTCCAACAACAAACCCTGGTAACGATTTAGGTGAAACGGCTTATGCTTATCGCCGTTTAGCTGAAACGGGTGGACGTACATGGGAGCGTGAAGTTAACGAGTTTAACTTAACTATGGGCTTCAACGGTGAGTTTGCAAATGAATGGTACTGGGATGTGTCATATATGCGTTCTCAGCGTCGTACAGATACAAATGCAGGCGGACGAGTTCATCAAGAGCGTGCTGGTATCTTAACTAGTCCTGAATTATGTGCTGCAAACGATGAGTGTCCTGGCGTATGGAACCCATTTGCATCAAATACTTTGACTCAAGAGATGCAAGATTGGATCATTGTTCCAATGACAAGTAACTCTAAGGGTGAAGATACTCAGCTACAAGTTAACCTTGCTGGTGACTTTGGTGACCTTGAACTACCTGCTGGTCCAATCTCATGGGCTGCTGGTTATGAGCGTTTAACTACTAGTTACGTATCTACTCCTGATGGAGCCGCTGGTTTAGGAGCTATCTATGGTGTAAGTGCTGAAGGTACTGAAGGTGCATACTCTACTGATGCATACTATGCAGAGCTTAACTTCCCAATTTTAGCTGACTTACCTTTCGCTAAAAGTGTCAACCTTACAGTGGCAGCGCGTAATACCGATGTTAGTGTCATAAAAGATAATGAAGTGACAACTAAGTTCGGCTTAGAGTGGCGTCCAGTTGATGATATTCTTGTACGTGGTAGTCTTTCTGAAGGTTTCAGAACACCAAGTATCAGTACATTATTTGCGCCTCGCGCAAACTCTGCTACATCTTATAGTGACCCATGTGAGAACTACGGTACAAACGCAGGCGCAAGTGCTACTTTGAAAGCCAACTGTGCTGCCGATGGCCTAGCTCCAGATTGGAGTCCAATTACTGACCAAGCTAGTGCATGGGTTGGTGGTAACCCAGATATTGGTCCAGAAAAATCAACTAGCTTAAGTGTTGGTGTTGTATATTCTCCAGATTACCTAGAAGGATTCTCGGTAACTTTAGATTACTATGACATCGAAATCACAGATGTTATTGGCTCTCTTGGTATGGGAACTATTGCGACTGAGTGTTATAACAGTGAGAACTTCTCCTCTCCAATGTGTGACCAGATTAAAGGTCCTGCAGCATACGGTGAACAAGGTGGAGAGCGTCGTAACTCATTAGGTAACTTATCAGGTGTTGATTTATCTACACAAAACTTAGGTTTCTTCAATGCTAGTGGTATAGACTTTGATATTAACTACGCTTTTGATGTTGCAAATGGTACTTTAGACTTCAACTTAGAAGGTACAAGAGCGCTTACTCTTGAGCACCTTGAAGCTGCAGGACTTGAGAAAACATCACTAGCTGGCTATTACGGTAATGATGTTGCAAATGGTGGTAAAGGTTCATTCCCTGAGTGGAAAGCAGCATTCAGAACTAGTTTCTCTGCGGATGATTGGACTGTGACCTACAACATGCATTACCAAAGCTCTGTAGATGATTATGCTCCAATTGAAACAAACTTATCTAACAGTGTTGGTACTATGCTGTACCATGATATTAATGCATCATACTACTTCAGCAACATAACATTGTCAGGTGGTATTAATAACTTGACTGATGAGCAACCACCATATGTAAGTAATGGTACAAACGGATACTTGATTCAGTCTCACCGTTTGACTGGTCGTCAATACTATGTATCTGCTAGCGTGAAGTTTTAATCATTAGTAATACAAAATAATAGTTACACCACTAAAACCCAGCATCTTTTGATGTTGGGTTTTTTATTTTCAGCCCTAAACCACCTTCTTCAGAAGGTGGATTTTTTACTTGTAATCATTTTATAGTTTTTTCTACTTTGCTACTTTTAATTACATTCCGTAGAAGCTTATCTTCCTATAACTCTTTTGTGTTGGGTGAAAATCAAGCCAATTCTTTCCTAAATGGTTTAAATTTGGGTTGTCAGGTCTGTATAAGCTCCCCGTAACAACTCAGTTTAGATAACTTGTTGTTATTTGCTTGTTAAGTGAATAAAAAATATTCCTCTGTGTTCATTAGCTCTTGTTGTAAAGATAATCCTAAATTAAAAGTTAAATACTCCTCATTATCGCTCTGTTGCTTATTCACTATGTTTGCATATTTATTGTAGTTGTGACTAATGTCCACTTATGCAGTTAAAATTATGGGCGTTATCTTGAATAATTAAGTGAGGAGGGGGAATGTTAGGTTGCTGTTGCTTTGGGGAGTTTTGTTAAATTGAGCTGCAGATTTATTGTACAGATTTCTTTGCGTCAAGATATGAGTGCAGGGTTACATTTGGATGTTGAATGTTGATTAAATGTTTATGTTGTGTTTTATTTGTTTGTAAGTGAGGCTAATTGCAACATCTTTTGGGTGTTTAATTGGTTTCATTTCAATAAAATATAATATAAGTCCAGGGAGATACATAATGTATAAAAATAGCCTACTCGCTAATTCTGTGCGCTTTGCACTAATTAGTGGTGCAGCCGCTGCGGCGTTTACTGCACCAGCTGTTTATGCGGCAGATGAAGAAACTGTTGAGCGTATAGAAGTGACTGGTTCTCGAATTAAGAGAACTGACATGGAAGGTGCAAATCCGGTCACAACCATTGATGCTGCATCGATTGAGAAAATGAGCGTTAATAACGTTGGTGATCTTCTTCAGAATCTAACATCCTCTGCTGGTGCTGCAACTAACACTCAAACTAACAACGGCGGTGATTCAAGTACTCGTTTCTCACTTCGCGGTATTGGTTCTGAACGTACTCTTGTTTTAATCAATGGTCGCCGTGTTGTTGCTGGTGGTGGAGGGGCAAACTCTTCTGTTGATTTAAATACCATTCCAACTGCGATTGTTAAACGCGTTGAGATTTTGAAAGATGGCGCATCTGCAACATATGGTTCAGACGCTATTGCTGGTGTTGTAAACATCATTACAAAAGATGATTTTGAAGGGTTTGAGATTAAGTTAAATTATGGCGGCAGTGATAAAGGCGATGCCGTAACTAAGGGCGTCGATGTCACATTTGGTGCAGCGAGTGATCGAGGTAATGTTGTTGTTGCTCTAGGTTATAGCGATCAAGGTGATGCATTCATGGGAGACCGTGATTTTTCTGAGTTTGAGTTAAGAGCTTATGAAGATGGGCACACTGAGCCTGGTGGATCTTCTGCGCCACCATGGGTTAATGCTAATACTGCTGATGGTCGAGTTACTCGTGGTCCAGAATTTGGGGATTGGAGAGCGTATAACGGCTCCACTGATTCATATAACTATAACCCTGTAAACTACCTCCAAACACCAAGTAAGCGTCGCTACGCTTCTGTTTTTTCAAATTACACTTTGGGTGAGTTTGGTTTCTTAGGTGAAGTCAACTCATTTGCAGAGGCCAATTATGTGCAGACTACGGGTAATCGACTTATTGCCCCTGAGCCATTAGCGCCTTTAATTTTCTTTGGTTCACCAGCACCTTATTCGCCAAATAACTATTACAACCAGAAAATGGGGCCAAAAGATGCAAATGGTAATGCCTATGTGATTGATGATTGGCGTCGCCGTATGCTAGAAACTGGTGGTCGAGCTAATGAGCGTGATTATAAAACATTCCGTACAGCTGTAGGATTTAATGGTGTTTTAGAAAACGGGTGGGACTGGGAAGTTTCATATGTATGGGGTCAAAGTGATTCTGTTGAAAAAGCTGCTGGTTACTTTAACCTAGATCGCGTTGCTGAAGCAGTAGGTCCAACTGGTTGGCTAGATGCAAATGGAAACTTAATTGTTGATGGTAATGGTGATGCTATTGTCGATGCCAACGGTTCTCAGCTTGTATGTTTAGATGCTGAAGGCGCTACTATTGACGGTTGTGTTCCATTAAATATCTTTGGAACTCCAGGTACGGCAGATGAGATATCTCCTGAGATGTTGCAATATATCTCTGGTGATTACAATACAACTGAAACGGGTCAGAACAAGCAAGAAGTTCTATCAGCAATTGTTTCGGGCGATCTGTTTGACTTGCCAGCTGGCTCCGTAGGGTTTGCTGCTGGTTGGGAGCAGAGAAAAGAGTCTGGCTCATACACTCCAGACTCTCTTATTCTTCAAGGGATTACTACTGCAGGCTCTGCGGTTGGTACCAGTGGTGGTTATGATGTACAAGAGTTCTTTGGTGAGTTGATTGTACCTATTTTGGCCGACGCTCCTATGGCACATATGCTGGATTTTGAAGCTGCAATGCGCTATTCGGATTATAGTACTTTTGGTACTAATACCAGCGGTAAGTTAGGTATCAAATGGATGCCAGTAGAGACTCTGATGGTACGAGCTACCTTATCTGAAGCTTTCCGAGCACCAACAACATCTGACCTCTTTGGTGGAGCGTCAGTAGGCTTCCCTGAAGCTATTGATCCATGTGATGGAAATTTCTATTCAGCTTCGGAGTATGCAGCGATAAAAGCGAGTCCTAATTGGGCTAATTGTGTCGCAACAGGTGTTCCTGTAGATGGCTATGATTCTGGTGGTGTAGAGCAAATTCCAACAAACGGTGGTGGTTCAGATAACTGGGGTGGTACTGAGAATCTAACTCCAGAAACTGCTGACGTATTAACTGTTGGTGTTGTATTTAACCCAGATTTCATTGAAAACTTCTCAATGAGTGTTGATTACTGGAAGATTGAGCTAGAGAATGCGATCTCTACAGTGGGGACTCAAACTCGTTTAGATGGTTGCTTTAACTCTGGCGAATACTGTAATACGATCACGCGTTTCGGAGCGACTAGTCCCGCTGCTGGGGGTATTATTACCGTAGATAACTACACAGTGAACGTTGGTGGAATCGATACTGCTGGTATTGATTATGATTTACGTTATACCTTCGAATCAGGTTTCGGTGATTGGGGCTTAGGTTTAGACGGTACATATCTACTTGAATATGACAAGATGCTTGCTGATGGATCTGTAATTGATCATGTAGGCCGTTTTGAGTCAAATCATGATGGTATGTTCGCTAAACTAAAAACGAACTTTACTGTTAACTGGTCTATCTCAGATTTCGACACAAGTTTGATCACTCGCTATATTAGCAGTGTTGTTGAAACGGAGTCTGGTTGGTGGACAGATCCTTTTGAAAGAGATGTAGACTCAAATATAGTTGTTGATTTTCAGACTAATTATGCTGCAACTGAGCACTTAACAATTACTGCTGGTGTAGATAATTTATTTGATGAACAACCACCTTTTGTTTACTCAGCATTTGGAGCAAACACAGATGTGTCGACTTACGACGTTATTGGTCGAACTGTTTACTTAAGAGCTGGGATTAAGTTCTAAAATTATTTAACTTTACAAAAGGGCGCAATGCGCCCTTTTTACTTTTAACCAAGGAGATAGGTATGAGGTATTGTTTAGTTTTAGCTTTGTTTGTCCTAGTTGGCTGCGAATCATCACAAGAGATGTTTAAGTCACAAGGTGCTGAAGGTCAATTAGTCGATGCTGGGATCAGGTGCGAGATGATGGCAAGGACTGGTAGTAACAGGAAGACTAAAGTCTGCAGAACAGTAGAGCAGATTAAGAAAGATGAGCAGGAAGCTTATTCTTCGCTTAATAGAAAGCAAAGAACAGGCTATACAATTCCAAAAGAAGGCGGTTTGCCAAAGTAAAGTGGGGGTAGAGGAATGAAATATTTATTGTTTATTTTTTTCTTTGTATTATGTGGCTGTGAGTCTTCACAGGACATGTTCAAAAGTCAGAGTTCAGATGGTGGAGAGCTGGTTGACACTGGAATTCGTTGTCAGATGATGGCAAGAACAGGTTCTAATAAGAAGACTAAGGTTTGCCGAACTGCACAGCAAAGAGCCAAGGATGAAGCTGATGCCGAACGCTCATTGAATAAACTGCAAAAAACGGGTATGACTTTAGGTAATTAGGTCCATTTTATTAAGGAGAGTATGAAAAGAAGCGGTGTTTATATGTTCTCTTAATAATTTCAAGCTTTTTACTATAATGTTCAGTACTCAGAGGTGGAGGCTGCTTTACCTATTAAACCTGAGTACTTGAATATTATAGTGTATTCATTTTTAACTTTCATATTTCTATTTCATTTTTTTTCTAATTATCTTTAAGTTAAATCATTGATTTTTATGGGGTTGTGTTTTTCATGCTTTGCGTAAAAACTTGTTAAATTAAGTTTTTGTAGCTCTTTAAATATTCAAAGAACACGGATAAATATTTTTGATACCAGAGACAGAGAAGTCGAGTCTATTGCGAGAGTGAGGGGCTGTAAGCTTGAACCACTATTAATAATCTACAAATGCTATTGTTAATCTTTGTTTGAAGTGTCGAATTTAATACTTGTATATTTTTCGCTATCTTGTTGTAAGTTATGTGTCAGATAACATACTAATAAATCTACTGGTACAACCATGTTGTTACGCAAATGTTAAGTCTTGTTTTTTTACTTATTCACTAAAATAATCAATTTTTTCAGGTTGTTGAGTGTGGGCGTCAAATCTTTACTCTATATATTTGTTGTTTTTATATTTACTTACTTATCTAAAAAACCTCTCTTTGCTTCTTTTCTATCCTTTAAGCTTGTTTTCTACTAGTTTTAGCGCTTTCCAAATGTTGACACAGGTCAACATTTTGTGAAATGATGCCATCGGTGCTACGCCTTAGTTGGCGTAGAAAAATAAGATAATAATTAACAATCACAAGAGAAAGACGTACTTAGCAGCTGGGGATTCTTGCAAATATAAGCAGAAACCTATGTTATTAATAAGTTAAGCTTTTTAATTTTACTTCAAATTGGTTGGGAACTATGTCCAAGGTAAGCAATAAAACAAAAATCGCTACAGCGCTCGTAGGCGCGTTAGCCTTAGCCGGCAGTAACTTAGTGATTGCCGATCCCCTTTCGAACGTTCAAAAAGCTGACAGCAAGATCCATGCTGAAGCAGCAACATCTCAGAAGAAAGTCGATAAGTATTACGATCAAGCGCAAGACATGGCGTTTGAATATGCTCAAGTTGCAGATACTCGTGAATCAACAAAGTCATACAACGATTACGTTGCAGGCCTAGTTGCAGACCAAGAAGCAACGATGAAACTGATCCAAGACGATATCAACGGCGTTGACAAACTACGTCAAGGCGTTGTTCCTCTTATGTTTAAAATGGTTGATGCGCTGGAGCAGTTTATTGCCCTAGATCTTCCATTTAACCTTGAAGCTCGAAATGCTCGAGTTGAACGCTTAAGAAATACACTCAATACAGCTGAAGTTACATTGGCTGAGAAATACCGTTTGATTCTTGATGCATACAATATCGAGCGCGAATACGGTTCAAAGTTGAATGCACAAACAGGTCAGCTTGCGCTTGATGGTAAAGAGATCTTAGTTGATTTCCTTAACTTCGGTCGTGTAGCTCTTTACGCTCAAAGCCAAGATCAAAAACAAGCTTGGATGTACAACGCTGACTCTAAAGGTTGGGATCAACTATCTGATGGTTACCTACGTAACCTGAATAAAGCGATTAAACAGGCTCGTGGCCAAGGCGCTCCAGATATGTTCGCGTTACCAATTCCTGCTGCGGAGGCTGCACAATAATGAAAAAGTTTATCTCTACAGCTATCGTTGCTGCAACTCTATCTTTAACTGCCGGTATGGTAAGTGCTGCCGATGCTCCTAAAAGCATTGATCAGCTTCTTAAACAGGTTCAGTCTGAACGTGCTACAGCAGCTAAAACAAATAAAAACCGTGAAGCTGAGTTTCGTGCTGAGCGTGGTGATAAAGCTGCGTTACTTAAGCGTGAAAAAGCGGCACTTGCTGCTGAAGAGCAACGCGGTAAAGATCTGACTCAGGCTTTTGCTGATAACGAGCGCAAAATTGCTCAGTTAGAGGAAGATCGTAAAATTGCTCAAGGTGATTTGGGTGAGATGTTTGGTGTTGTTAAAGGCGAGGCTGGCGATTTTGCTGGTAAGCTAGCTTCATCTAACGTGACTGCTCAATATCCTGGTCGTGATAAGTTTATCGCTGAACTTGGTGCTCGTAAGGAGCTTCCAAAAATCGAAGAGCTTGAAAAATTCTGGGAAGACCAACTTTTTGAGATGGCTGAGTCTGGAAAAGTCGTTACTTTTGATGGTTCAGTTACCGGTCTTGATGGCGGCGTACATAACACTACTGTGACACGTGTTGGTGCTTATAACCTACTTGCTGATGGTAAGTATGTTGTATATAACGCAGATCTTGGTCTAATTCAGGAGCTTTCACAGCAACCTGGTGGCGAGCAAGTATCAAGTGTTAAGAACTTCACATCTACTACTTCTGGTTATGAAAAGCTTTTTGTTGACCCTGCACGCGGTGTTTTATTAAGTGTATTCACTCAGAAGGCAACGATTGAAGAGCGTATCGAAGCAGGTGGACCAATTGGTTACATCATTATCGGTCTACTTATTCTCGGTGCTCTAATCTCTATCGAGCGTCTAATTACGCTTTATCTTGTAGGTGCTAAAGTTAAGTCTCAGCGTAAGAATCTTGAAGAGCCAGGTAATAACCCACTTGGACGTATTCTTAAGACTTATCAAGAAAACAAAGATGTTGATGTTGAGACATTAGAGTTGAAACTTGATGAAGCTATTCTTAAAGAGACGCCTGCACTTGAAACTCGTATCTCTATTATCAAGGTACTTGCAGCTATCGCACCTATGATGGGCCTACTTGGTACAGTAACGGGTATGATTGCAACCTTCCAAACGATTCAGTTATTCGGTACAGGTGATCCACGTCTAATGGCTGGTGGTATCTCTATGGCACTAATGACGACTGTTCAAGGTCTAGTTGCAGCGCTTCCATTGATGCTTATGCATGCGATTGTTATTGCTCGTAGCAAGTCAGTTGTTCAGGTTCTTGAAGAGCAGAGCGCTGGTATTGTTGCTGCTCACGCTGAGAAGAGGAACGCATAATGATGCTATACCTGATGGACATCTGGGATTCCGTCAGGGGCTTCATGGCCACGGGGGGCGACGTCCTCTGGTTGGTAGCGGCAGTGTTATTTCTAATGTGGGTGTTGATGCTTGAACGTTTTTGGTATCTAAATCTAATAGCGCCAAAAGCACATAAAAGCATTATCACCGCTTGGAATGATAGAGAGGATTCTACCTCTTGGTACGCACACCGCATCCGTGAAGCTTGGGTATCCCAAGCGAAACAAGATATGAATGCTCGTATGCTGATTATCAAAACGTTAGTAGCCGCTTGTCCTATGATAGGCCTACTAGGTACCGTAACCGGTATGATACAGGTATTCGATGTGATGGCAGTTCATGGTACGAGTAATGCTCGTATGATGGCAGCTGGTATTTCAATGGCGACCATGCCAACTATGGCAGGAATGGTTGCTGCGTTATCCGGAGTATTCTTTAGTACTCGCCTTGACGCAAAAATGAAAATCAGTTTAGAAAAGCTAAAAGATAGCTTGCCACACCACTAGAGAGAGTATTGAACATGGCACGTAAAAAGCATGCAAGTGTAGATGATGAAGCACAAGTAGATATGACCCCGATGCTCGACATCGTGTTTATCATGCTTATCTTCTTTATTGTAACAACGTCGTTTATTAAGCCGTCTGGACTTGATTATAAGAAACCAGAAGCATCAACTGCGACACAACAAAAATCAGCCAACATCTTTATTGGTGTGAGTAAAACAGGTGTTATTAAGATGGAAAACCGTCAGGTTGACATCGAGCGAGTGACAGCAAACGTCGAGCGTATGCTGGCAGAAGCACCTGAAGCGGCTGTTTTGATTGAAGCAGACCAAGAAGCTGAACATGGTCTGGTCATTAAAGTCATGGATAGCGTTAAGAAAGCGGGAATAGATAAGATCTCGGTTTCAGCGGGGAAGGATTAATATGCTGAGAGGAATAGTATCACTCATTTTAGGTGCTGCTGTTACTTTCGCCCTGTTTGTTTTCATGGCCTTCTTGGTCGGTGGCGGCGCTAAACGCGCCGACACCAAAACTGATTCTCCTATTATCGAGATCAGTATGGATAAGCAGGATACGAAAGTTCAGGATAAGCCTAGGGTAAAACCTAAGCCACCAACGCCGCCAGAACAGCCACCTCTGCCGGATACTCCGCCACCAGATAGTTCATCTGACATAGATACTAATATGTCATTTAACATGGGTGGAGTTGCCGCAGGTAGTGCAAATACTGGATTTAAGCTTGGGAACATGATGACGCGCGATGGAGATGCAACTCCAATCGTTCGTATTGAACCACAGTATCCGATAGCTGCAGCACGTGATGGTAAAGAGGGTTGGGTACAACTTAGCTTTACTATTAATGAACTTGGTGGTGTTGAAGATGTCAAAATCATTAAGGCTGAACCTAAACGTCTCTTTAACAAAGAAGCTAGACGTGCACTGAAAAAGTGGAAGTACAAGCCTAAGATTGTTGATGGCAAAGCACTTAAACAACCAGGCATGACTGTTCAGCTAGATTTCACCTTAGATAAGGGAGGCAAATAAAGATGGCAAAAGTCAGTTTAAAAACGACAAGCATTGCGGCAGCTTTATTACTCTCTGTGGGTGGTAGTTTATCAATAGTGCCTTCAGTAAGCGCTGCAGAAAAATGTCCTATTGACCTTAGAAAGTCAAAAGCGGTAGGTCAAAGTGCAGCTAAAAAGGTCGGGAAGTCATTTGCAGCTTATCAAGAGGGAAATGTCGATGAAGCTATCGCCATTTTGCTTGAAGTTAATGCTAAGAATGACTTTGATAAGGCCTATATCGACCGTATGTTGGGTAACTTTTATGCTGAAAAATCTCAAATGGGAACAGCAATTAAGTATCTTAAAAAGGCGGTTGAAGCTGATATCTTAGGTGGTGTTGATCATGCTGCGACGGTTAGGCTTTATGCTGATCTTCTGATCCAGGAGAAGAAGTTTAAAGAGTCTATTCCTCAATACTACAAGTGGATGGAGTTTACCTGTAAACAGGATGCTCAAGTCTACCGCCGTATCGGTATTGCCTACTCTGAGCAGAAGAACTGGAAAAAAGTACTAGAAGTAGCCGATAAGGGACTTTCTATCTCTGATAAGCCTGATAAAGGTCTCTATCAGATGAAGTTAACGGCTTACTTTAACCAGAAAAACTACCCTGCTGCAGTGAAAGTACTTGAGACTATGGTCCCGCTTTTCCAAGACGATAAACGTCTTTGGGTTCAGCTAGCTCAGTTTTATTTGATGACTGAGGACTATACTAAGTCACTTGCAACTTATGATCTGGCTTATATGAATGGCTTTTTGGAGACTGCGGGTAACATCACTCGTTTGACTCAGCTTCTTGCACAAAAAGGGTCTTCATACCGAGCAGCTCAGATATTTGAGAAGCACTTAAAGTCTGGTTTGATTAAAGAGGATGAGAAAACACTCTCAATCCTTGCTGGTTTTTATCATAATGCTAAAGAGTTAAAAGAGGGCGCTTATTACTATGGTAAAGCTGCTGCTGTTAATAACAGCGGAAAGTTTTACTTAAAGCAAGCGCGTTTATTGACTCTTGAAGAGAAGTATAAATCAGCGATCCCAGTGCTTAAAAAGGCACTTGATGCTGGTGGTGTTAATGCTGGTGAAGTTCAATTTGAACTAGCATTGGCTTATCTTGGTACTAAGCAGTACAAAGCAGCTTATCAGCGTTGTAAGCTTGCAGCTAAAGATAAGAAAACCGCTCGCACAGCTAAGAGCTACTTAGCCTATATCGAAGAGAAGGCTCGTATTTACAAAGTACAATTATAAGTATTTGTAGATAAAGTCTAAAAAGCCCCGTAAGGGGCTTTTTTATTTACTGTAGCAACCTAAGATCTATATGTTTGCTTTGCTCCATCTCTAACTCATGAGTCAGCTTTTCTACATCTTGAAAAAGTAGTTCGATACTAAGATCTCTCTCAGGTAAACAGACACAAGCAGCAAGCTCAAAATCAACATGACTAGTGTGCTGCTTTCCATATTCTAAATTAAATGCCTCTATTTTTTGCTCTATTCGTTCAAGCACAACCTTAGTACCGTCCTCATTAATGTTAAATAATCCCAAGGCAAAATGATCATTATCCATTCTGGCGACAAGATCAGTTGTTCTGAGAATGGCTTCCTGAACCTGTTTCATAAAGAATTCAAGTAAATGAGGTTGCTTAACGGTTTCATGTATGTGCGGGCACAGATACAATAAGGCTAAACTTTGGTGTTCTCGAATATGGCGATGCCACTCTCGATTGAAGACCTCCATAAAGTAAGTCTGGTTATAGACGCCTGTTTCAGGATCTCTGAAACCTGAGTTTCGAAATGAATAGATCATTGGTTGACTCCTTTCCCATACCTACAGAGCTTTAAGGGGTAAATCGGACTTAAATTAGTATCTTTTGCTAATAAGTATAGAAAATAACACGTATTTGCACAGAATAAGAGAGAGATTAGGTAGATGAAGAAAACATTACTTGCGATTTCAATAGGTCTAGTTGTCAGTTTGACAGCCTGTTCCGATAGTGAACACAAAACAAATAATTCGGTTTCACCAGCGGTTGAGCCTGAATTGCAAGGGGGAGAGAAGGCATCCGTTCAAGATGCTCAGCAAGAAGCGCAGCAAGCCTACCTTGCTTTAGTCGATCAATTCTTTAAAGATAACCTTAAATTAGAGCCTATTATGGCTACCTTTGTCGGTGTGAATGACTATAACGATCAATTTGGTGGAGATCTGACAGAGGAGTATTTAAAAGCGCGTCATGATCTGAATACTCGTTACCTTAAACAGGTAGAAGAGATTGACCGTAGTCAACTCTCAGCTGAGCTACAACTTAGTTATGATATGTTTGCTTATAACAGAAACATCGCCTTGGTTGATGAGACCTTCCCGAATCGTTTTATGCCGATGAATCAATTTTATAGCACTGTGATCAGCATGGTTCAGCTCGGTAGCGGAGAGAGTGCTCAGCCCTTTAACACTGTAAAGGATTATCAGAATTGGGCTTCTCGCCTTTCAGGCTTTATCGCTTGGACTAAGCTTGCTCAGGTCCGTATGGATGAAGGAATTAAGAGTAAAGTTGTTTTACCGAGAGTATTAGTAGAGCGAATTATTCCTCAGCTTGAAGCTCAGCTCGTGAATAAGCCAAGCGACAGTCTTTTCTATGCGCCTATCAATAATCTTCCTGATAGCTTTACTCAAGTTCAAAAAGAGGAGTTAACTGCGCAATATACAGCTCTTATCCGTGATGAGCTGTTACCGGCGCTTACATCATTGAAGGAGTACTTTGCTACAACTTATCTTCCTGTCGCTAGGGGAACGGATGGTTGGTGGGGACTGCCCAATGGTAAGGTCTGGTATCAGCATCTAGCAAACTCGCATACGACCACCACTATGCCGGTTGATGAGATACATCAGATTGGACTCAGTGAAGTTAAGCGTATCCTATCCGAGATGGATAAAGTACGTGAGCAGGTTAAATTTGAGGGGGATTTAACGGCATTTTTTGCCTCACTCTCATCTGAGCCTCAATATTTCTTTACCGAGCGTCAAGGCTTGATTGACGGTTATATGGAGATAAAAGATAAAATAAACCTAGAGTTGCCTAAGTACTTTAACGTCATGCCAAAAGCTGACTATGTGGTTAAGCCTGTCGAGAGCTTCCGTGAGCAATCAGCTGCGGGTGCATCCTATGAGTCTCCAGCAGTCGATGGTTCTCGTCCAGGGGTATTTTATATCAACACATATAACCTTAAGGCTCAGCCAAAGTGGGGCATGACGACGCTCTCGCTACATGAAGCTGCGCCTGGCCATCATTTTCAAATAGCTATAAAACAGGAGTTAACAGGTGTACCTGAGTTCCAACGTTTTGGTGGTTACACCGCGTTTGAGGAGGGCTGGGCCCTGTATGCTGAGTACCTAGGCATTGAGATGGGACTATTTAGCGACCCATATCAGTATTTTGGTAAGTTATCAGATGAGATGCTCAGAGCGATGCGTCTGGTTGTGGATACAGGTTTGCACTCTAAAGGTTGGACACGTGAGCAAGCTATCCAATACATGAAAGATAACTCGCCGATGGCTGAGTCAGATATTGTAGCCGAAGTTGAGCGTTACATGGCTATTCCTGGTCAAGCCCTATCCTATAAAGTGGGTCAGCTTAAAATTCTATCTTTGAGAGCGGAGGCTGAAAAGGCTCTAGGGGATAAATTTGATTTAAAAGGGTTCCATGATCAAATTTTAACTTCAGGCTCACTCCCTATGGCGGTGATGGAGTCTAAAATTCACGATTGGATCGAAACGCAAAAATAGCACTGATTAAGTTATAACTTACACAGACTTTCATTTTTAGTGCTTTTTAAACCCAGCTTTTATCAATATACTGGCTGGGTTTATTTTTTAGATATCAATCCCGATTGTCACCGATACGGGACAAAATTAACGTTAGGAGTTTAATATGGTACAAGCTACAGCAAGACATCTGCTAGTGAGCAGCGAAGAGAAATGTGAAGCACTTAAGCAAGAGATCATGGGCGGTGCAGATTTTGCTGATGTAGCTAAAGCAAACTCATCATGCCCATCAGGTGCCCAAGGTGGCGATCTTGGCTCTTTCGGCCCTGGAATGATGGTTAAAGAGTTTGATGAAGTTGTATTCAGTGCGCCATTGAACGAAGTTCAAGGACCTGTAAAAACTCAGTTTGGTTACCACCTACTTGAAGTGACAAGTCGCGGTTAATTAAACTTTAAGGTTTCCTATTATGCTCGAACTCTATACAGACAGGTTGAGGTTAAGAACGCTCAAACGTGATGATATGCAAGATTTTTTACAAGTTCATCAAGATCCAGTGATAAATCAATACATCGCAGTACCTGAGTCTGAATCTGTGCTGCTTGAAAAGTTCGAGCATAAGTTAGCGCCTTGGCATTATGACTCAGGTGAGTGGTTAACACTTACCATCGAGGAGTTAGGCACCGATCGCTTTATCGGCTTTACTGGCCTGTACTGCTCAAACTTAACATTAGGGCATGCCGAAGTGGGTTACATGTTGGCAACGCAGGGCCAAGGTAGAGGTTATGCCAGCGAAAGCCTGCAAGCTGTCATCGACTGGGCGTGTTTACGTTTTGGTGTGCATAAGTTTATTGGTACTTGTGCTGCGGATAACCTTGCTTCGGGGCGAGTGCTTGAGAAAGCTGGCTTCAAATTAGAAGGTGTGCTCAGGCATAACTTTAAAATTAAGGAGCAGTGGATTGATGATAAGGTCTATGGCTTGCTAAGCGAAGAAAGATCGCTTTAAAAAACTGTCTGTAGTGCTATAAACCTCCTCTCTAGTGCTATACTCCCCCCAGAAATTTGATTAAAGGTAATACGTGTGACAGCACAAATTGAAACCTTGGCACTATTGCCAGGTGAAGAGTACATCGAACTCTATAAGGTATTAAAAGTCCAATCTATGATTGGTGGTGGCGGAGAAGCTAAGTTCGTTATCGGTGAAGGCATGGTGACGGTTGACGGTGTGGTTGAGACCCGTAAGCGTAAGAAGGTCAGAGCGGGTGAAGTGGTAGCCTTTAATGGTGAGTCAGTTCAAATCGTAGTAGCCCCTTAGTTTTGATTTTAGATGGAGTAAATAATGCAATTTCCAGATGATGATAACGGCAAAATGCTTGCCGCAATGAGCGAAGCTGGTATCGATCTGTCTAAGCAGCTTGATGTCGATTTCTTTCTTGTCTTTGAAGACCAAAGGGATGCGGAGTCGGCCACTGAGGAGTTGGCAGGTTCAGATCTTGAAGGTGAGATGGAGCTTCATTTAAATGATGAGCTAGGTAAGTGGGAGCTGATAGTTTGCATCAAGATGGTTCCTGAGTACCAAGCCATTGTCGATCAAGAGCTACAGCTAAATGGCTTTGCCGAAGAGTTTGGTGGTGCAACCGATGGCTGGGGGGTGATGCAGCATCAAGAGGGCGACGATGAGTTTGCCGATGATGAACATGAGTGCAGCGACAGCTGTAAGCATTAATCACTCTGTTGAGCATTTCAATTGTTAGCCACTGTGTGGTGTATGATTGGACTTTCAAGCTAAGCAATAAATGACTGATATTTGTATTAAGCCGCTATTTTAGTGGCTTTTTTTATGCCTGTAATTCATTATTAGACACAAAAATTAATTGCCACAGATGGAGAAGAGAATGGCAAAGCAGATAAGTTTTGGTACACCTGTTAATGATGCTGAGCGATGGGCGTTTTCGCTTCTGGCTGATGAGCTTCCGGAAAATTACATCTTGCTGACCAATGTGGAGATCCCGACAAAGTCTGGTCAAGCCATGGAGGTCGATGCGCTGGTAATAGGTGAGTGGGGTGTCTATGTTGTCGATGTTAAGGGCTATATTGGCCGTTTAGATGCGGGGTTACACGCCTGGTCGCTCGATGGACGTGAAGTCGATAATAGCTTAGCCAAAGCGAACTATGTCGCCCGTGTCCTTGCTGGAAACGTCAAGCATACCATTCCAATTGGTGTTTATGCCCCTTGGTGTCAAGGTATGGTGTTTGTAACAGGCCGAAAAGGTGAAGAGATTGAACTTGAGAAGCAGCAGGGTTCATTAAGTATCTACACGCCTAAACAGATAGTTGCTGCACTAACTAAAGAGTGGGGACTTACCGCGCCCCGAAGTCACCAAGTGACAGATGAGCAGAAAGAGCTCGTGCTACAAACCATAGGACAGGTGGCACTGGTTGAGCAGCGCAATAACAAGATACAAGACTTCACTAAGCTCAAATGTTTGTTTATTCAAAGTGGCTTAGAGGTGTGGCAAGCGGAGTACAACCCAGGTGATTGGACCGCACCTTGGCTGCTAAAAATACTGATCCCGACTCAGTTTGCCGATCAAGAGCAATCATTAACACACGAGCAGCAGTTAAGAGATGAGTTTAAGCGACTTCAAGCATTAACTGGCTGCAGCGGTGTACCCTATTGTGCGCCATTAATTCAAGACGGTGAGCAGTTAGTGCTTCCTATCCGCATGCCCCGTGGTGTGCCGCTAAACGTGCTTGAAATTGACAGCCTAACAACCTATCAACTGCTTGAGATCTTAAGACGTTCAGTTTCAGGATTACAGCAGATCCATCGACGTGGTTATACGGTAGGCGGTTGGACAAGTAACTGTTTATTCGTCTCAGATCTCGGTGACGTTGAATTTATCGATATTAAGGACAACCTTACCGATAATGAAGATATAAAAGCCTATGCAGAAGGGTTCCTACACCTAGCTTTGCAAACTAATCAGCCACGTATCTACCAGTGGTATCAGCAAGCAGCAAAAGGGGAAACCTTAGATGTTGATGGTTTAAGGTGTGACCTTTCAGCTCTAATTGATAACGGTGTATGTGATACCTTGCCTGAAAAACTAGATATCACAGTGGGCGCCATTATAGATCATCATTATCGACTCGAGCAGTTTATTGCGGCTACTCAAACGAGCCAGTTTTGGCGAGCGACCCACATTCAAGGTCAATTTAATTGTGGTGTTTCGGTTTACAGTAAAGTGGAGGCCAAATGGCCAACCTTAAGTAGCTTATATCGGAGCCTCTCTAAACTGCACCATCCTCATGTTGAAAAGGTGCTGGCGTTTGGGCAACTTCCTCAAAGTGAGGAGCTGTTTATTGCCAGAGCATGGGAGTATGGGGTGTCACTTGATGAGCTAACCAATATTGAGTTAGGTCAACCTGTGATGTGGTTTACTCAACTACTGTCGGCCTTGCAGTATATGCATCAGATGGATATCTATCATGGTGCCATCTGTCCGAAGAACATCATATGTAATCAAGAAAAAGCGATATTGGTTAACTTTGGGATTGGGCTGGATATTGCCACAAGCCATTACGCAAGTCAGTATGCCGACCCTCTACTGTGGGCGGCAGAGGGGGATGCGGAGAAAGATCTCTATGGGCTAGTCGCGAGCTTTATCGCCACCTTAACGCCGCTAAACTTGCAAGGAGATGGAGGACAAGCTGGCATTATCCACGCATTGAACTCTTTCGATAAAGAGTGGTTTGGTGAAAAAACCTTCGATACTTGCATGAAGGTCTTAAACTTTGAGTTTGATGCTGTCCCTGGGGCTAATTACCTTGAAGATTTCGATGTGGTCGACAGCTTAGTTTAAGAGGCTTGATTGCAAAAGATATTGAAAAGGAGGCCATTTGAGTCTCCTTTTTTTATGGTGACAAACTTATACTGATTGGTTTTAGACACTGCGATAAGGGGCGAATATCTCCAACAACCAATCGATAAAAGCCTGTGCTTTAAGAGGCAAATTCTGTGACTTCGGCGTGATCACATAATAGGTATATGGACTCGTAAAGCCTTCGTCAAAGGGGATCACTAGGCTACCATCGGCTAGCTCTTTTTCAATAAAAAAACGTGGAATGAGCGCAAGTCCCATTCCGCTTACTGCTGCTTGGCTCAGCATGTAGAAGTGCTCCATACCAAACTTCTTTTCAGTGGTTAAGGTTAAACCGACTTTGTCTGCCCAGTAGGGCCAAAGTTCAGGGCGCGTTGTGTGCTTCAGTAGTGTCATCTTGTTAATGTCATCTAAGCTGTGAAGCTCTTTCATCAGCAAGGGTGCGCAAACCAAACAGAGATCTTCATCCATTAATTTGAGGTAGTTAACCTCTTTTGGAGCTTGGGTTGCACTTCTGATGGCGATATCGCAGCGGCTCTGCTCAAAATTAACCGTAAAATCACCGATAGAGAGATCAACATAAAGATGAGGATAGCGCTTTTTAAACTCCTCCATACGTGGGATCAACCAGTTGATGGTAAGGCTAGGTAGTACATTAATTGATAAGGTCTGTGATTGCATCTGATGTGATTTTATCTCATCTGTTGCTGTTTTAATGGTCTGCAAAGCAGCCTGAATTTGTGGCAAGTATCGTTTGGCATCATCAGTGAGTGCTAACTTTCTATGTTGGCGAAGAAAAAGCGGAGTACCGAGATAACTCTCCAGCGCCTTAATCTGTTTACTTATGGCACCATGGGTGACAAAGAGCTCATCGGCAGCGTGCGAAAAACTCAAATGCCTTGACGCTGACTCAAAGGCAAGAAGTGCATTCAGTGGCGGAAACTCTGTGTGCATCTGCTGTGTCCAATCCGATTATTTATACGCTATATGTGAGAAAATCTCACTTTAAAATGAGAATAACTCCTTTGCGATCTCAGCGCAAACCAAGTCTAATGAGCTCACTTTTATTACTCTATTAGAGATGCATTTTTTATGGGCTTTGAACTCTCCTATGAGCTGGTTGCAATCTTGTTTGCTGTTGCCGTATTGGCAGGTTTTATCGACTCCATTGCCGGTGGCGGTGGTCTGTTAACCATTCCAGCATTGATGTGGGCGGGCCTGCCTCCTACGGCGGCTTTGGCCACCAACAAACTACAGGCCTGTGGTGGTAGTTTTTTTGCCAGCCTCTATTTCATCCGCAAAGGTATGGTGAAACTCAGCGACATGAAGTTAGCGATACTGTGTGCCTTTATCGGCTCAGCCATCGGCACTATCGCTGTGCAGCAGATAGATACTGCATTTTTAGAGGTGCTACTGCCATTTCTTATGTTGGCAATAGGTGGTTACTTTCTGTTTTCAAAAAAAATCAGTGAAGATGACAAGCACCAAGTGTTCGGTCCTGGTCTATTTGCCTTAACAGCCGCACTTGGAGTTGGTCTCTATGATGGTTTTTTTGGACCAGGAACTGGCAGTTTCTTTGCTCTCGCGTTTGTCTCTTTAGCTGGCTATGGACTGGCGAAGGCGACTGCTCATGCTAAGGTGCTCAACTTCTCTACCAATATTGCATCTCTTATCTTCTTTGCCCTAGGCGGCAAAGTATTCTGGCTCTTAGGTGGGATCATGCTTGTGGGCCAAGCTATTGGTGCGACACTAGGCTCTAAAATGGTACTGACTAAAGGCACAAAAATCATCAAACCTCTAGTGGTTACTATGTCAGTAGCCATGAGTGTTAAGTTACTTTCAAATCAGTATGATTTGTTTGCTTGGATTTAGATAAATAGTATCAATATTGGTGACTTTTAGAGGAGGACTTGATTCGTCGTTTTTTGAATTACTCGTATGCAGATTAATTAAGTGACAAAGTATTTTTGAATATAAACTCTTATGCAAAAAGGAAAATATATGCCTCATGTTGAAATAAAGTACTCTGATAATGTGGATATAGAAACTAGCCATATTTTTGATGTTGTAGAAAAAATTATTAATGATATGGATACGAGTGCAGGAGAATGCAAATCAAGAGCTTATCCATGTAGTCAATATAAATACCCTCATATACTTATCGTTATATCCTTGTTAACTAAGCCTCATCGCAACCAAGCGTTCACTCATATATTAAGTGAAAAGATATCAGAAGGAATAAAGAAACTGTTTAAACAAAGTCTGTATTTTTCACTGAGTATTGAATATAACTCAGCGAACTATATGACAGATATTCATCTTGTCGAGGGGGATAAATTACAAGGCATGGAAGATAATCTTATTAGTCAATAGGCTCCTCTATTAATTGAATTTATACGGGGAAAAATTATAAGGTAAACTTGGCTTTCTCATAGGAGCTTAGCCAAGTTTACTCCAGTAAAGAGGGATTATGCAGAGTAAGCCTTTATTACCTCTTCTGCGATAATCGCAATCCCATCTCGCATCTTGGCTTCATCTTGAACATAGTTCATGCGCAGGCATTGATGACTGTGATCCCACTTCTCCTCTGATTGCTCTTTCTGACCAAAGAAGAAATAATCACCGGGAACTATCAACACACCTCTCGCTTTTAATCGCTCATAGAGCTCCATGGTTGAGATTGGCAGCTCATCAAACCATAACCAGAGGAAGATAGCGCCTTCTGGCTTGTGGATTTTAAAACGGTTATCTGTGATAGATTCTTGCAGTAAAGAGACGGCAAACTTGGCTCTGTCTTGGTAAAAAGGCTTAATGACAGACTCGCTTAGTCGCAACAGGTCCCCAGAGTCAATCATATGTTTGGCGATAGCGGGGCCAAAGCCACCGGGTGCGAGGCTAATAATTCCATTTAAATTGGTCAGTGCTTGAGTGATCTCTTCATTGGCAATCACGATCCCGCAGCGAACGCCAGGTAACCCAAGTTTAGACAGGCTCATGCAAAGTATGGTGTTCTTATTCCAAAATGGCGTCACCTCCTCAAATATAATATTAGGGAAGGGAGTACCGTAAGCGTTATCGATGATTAGGGGGATGCCATTGTCCTGAGCAAGTTTATCGAGTTTAAATATCTCTGTGTCGGTCAGCACGTTGCCAGTCGGGTTTGTTGGTCTCGAGACGCAGATAGCGGCCACTGAATCATCAACTTCAAGGTGCTCAAAATCCACGTGGTATTTGAACATACGGTTATCTAAGTGTTCGATTTCAGGTCGGTAGGAGATAAAAATATCTTCATCGAGTCCGGCATCACTGTAGCCAATATATTCGGGGGCGAGTGGCAGAAGGATCTTTTTATGGCTGCCATCGATCTGTTTTCCCGCCAATAGATTAAACAGGTAGAAAAAAGCGCTTTGGCTGCCGTTAGTCAGGCTAATATTTTTCTCGCTAATATCCCAACCATATTGCTCTTTTAGAAGTGCTGCGAGTGCGGTAAGAAATGTATTCTTTCCTTGGGGGCCATCGTAGTTGCCTAAGGCTGATACCAGCTCGCCATTTTCTAACATATCGGCAGTTGCTTGATGAAAGTAATCCAGCATTTCAGGGATCGCACCTGGGTTACCGCCACCTAGCATAATGGCACCCGGAGTTCGCAGCCCCTTATTGAGATCATCCATTAAACGGGTAATACCTGAGTAACGATTAAACTTTTCACCAAACTTAGAAAACTGCATAACACCAAATACCTGAAAACCATAATGACTTGTGAATGCCTGTAGTATCAATTCTCAGTGATAAACGCACCCATTTTCTTACTTTTTAGTGACTAATTTCGATCTCATCAAGGTTTTGTCAACAAATAGCAGGATTAATGAACATATGTGTAATCATTATTTAGACAAGCATGAGTTTAGAATGAAAGCTTATAACACTTTATGATTGAAATTTGGGTCAATGAATTCACCAAGAGGCTTTAAACTTGTTATCTCCGCAGTTCTTTGTTCTTGTTAAAAAGGGTGAGTTTTCTTACTATACCCAAACAACTTCAGGGTGCAGAATTCAGCATGTCGAGAAGTGACAGAGTTCAAGGCATGAAATAGTAGGACTAGTTATTCTAATTCAATATTTCATAACACAGAAAAATGTTGCTTCTCGCTATGCCCTTCGGGAGTTCCCGTAGAATCGCTGCATTGCGTTAGTGATATCAACAAGGGAATAACCATTCTCCTCAATCACTGCCTTGTTCAGCTATCCTACGGGAGCTCTGAAACGAGCACCTTGAGGTAGCTTGGGTATAATCGAAACGGAAGTCTATTTTGACACTCTCGCGTATTCCCCCTCATTGTTAAACGAGAAAGCATGAAATTTATCCATACATCCGATTGGCATATTGGCCGTCAACTTCACAACCAAAGTTTGCTTGAAGATCAGCGTCATGTACTGGCGCAAATTGTCGAATTGGCAGTGACACATGAGGTCGATGGGGTGATCATCGCCGGTGATATCTATGACCGCTCAATTCCTCCTGCCAATGCGGTTGCTTTGCTCGATGAGGTGGTGAACCGTTTAGTCAATGAGTTGAAGATCCCTGTGATCATGATAGCGGGCAACCATGATGGTCATGAGCGTTTAGGTTTTGCTTCTAGGCAGATGAGAGAGAGCGGCTTGCATATTATCGGGCCGCTTAAACCCACACTGACTCCGATAGTGCTGAAAGGAAAAAGCGGTGATGCGGTGTTTTATGGTCTGCCCTATGCCGATCCTGCGACGGTACGTCACCTGTTTGAGTCTGATGTGAGCACCCATGAGCAGGCGATGGTAGAGCTGCTTCAACAGGTCCATAAGCATGATAGTCAAGGGCTACCTAAAGTGGTGATCAGCCACTGTTTCCTTGATGGTGGCAGTGAGTCTGAATCTGAGCGTCCCTTGAGTATTGGCGGCGCGGATAAAATATCACCTTCGCTGTTTACACCATTTAGCTACACGGCGCTGGGTCATCTTCATGGCCCTCAGTTTAAAGGGGAGCCGCAGGTTCGTTACTCGGGCTCTATTTTAAAATACTCCTTCAGTGAGCAACACCAGAAGAAGTCGGTGACCTTAGTTGAGCTGACAGCTGAAGGGGAGGCGAGCATCGAACTGTTACCGTTAACGGCGATGCGCGATGTGCGCATTATTGAAGGTGAACTCGATACCTTATTAGAGGAGGGGAAAGCGGATCTAAACCGCGATGATTACCTGATGGTTAGATTACTCGATAAGCGGGCGATTTTAGATCCCATGGGTAAACTCAGAGAGGTATACCCTAATGTGTTGCATCTGGAGCGAACCGGCTTAATGGCCAATAACAGCCAACTTGCTATTGGACGGGATCAGATTAAAAAGGGAGAGCTTGACATGTTTACTGACTTCTTCTCCCAAGTATCTGGTGAGCCTATGAGTGAAGCGCAACAAGCTGTGATGGTTGATGCCATCGATGAGCTACATAAGCAGGAGCGCACATCATGAGACCCCTTACGCTAGTGATGTCAGCATTTGGTCCCTTTGCCTCGATTCAAGAGGTCGATTTTTCAGCATTGGGGAGTAACCCACTCTTTTTAATCAATGGACCTACTGGTGCAGGTAAGACGACCATTTTAGATGCTATCTGTTTCGCTCTTTATGGTAAAACTACTGGTGATGAGCGCGAAGGTAGTCAGATGCGCTGCGATGTTGCCGATGATAATTTACTGACGGAGGTGACCTTTAGCTTTTACTTAGGTGAGGCGCAATATCGTATTCGTCGAGTGCCCGAGCAGGATAGGGCTAAAAAAAGTGGTGAAGGATTTACGGTGCAAAAGCCGGAGGCACAACTTTATCGCATAGAGCAAGATGGCACTGAACATCTGCTGGTGGCAAGTAAAGTCTCTGAGGCAACCGCTGAGATTGAGCAACTGACGGGCTTGGATGCTGATCAATTCCGTCAGGTGATGGTTCTTCCTCAGGGGAAATTTCGCGAGCTGTTAATGGCGGACTCGAAAGAGAGGGAAAAGATATTTAGTCAGCTGTTTCAGACGCAAATTTATCGCAAAATTGAAGACAAATTAAAGCAGCAAGCATCGACGATTAGAAATGATGTCAAAGAGCAGCGGGCAAGACGAGACGGCATTATGCAAAATGTCGAGCTTGAGTCTGATGAGGCGTTAAATAATGAGTTATCACAGCTAACGCCACAGCTTGAGCAAGCTTTAGCGAGTAAAGAGCAGGCTAAAACAGCATTGATAGAGGCTAATAAGCAGTTTGAGTCGGCTAAGTTGCTTATCAGTGATTTTGATCACCAAGCCAAATTACAGCAGACTGCAGCATTACTCGCCGAGCAGAAAGTCGATATCGGGCTGCGTCAATCCCGGATTGAAAATGGCCAAAAGGCGCAGCAGATAAAACCTGTGTTAGAGATGTCACAATCTCGAGAGTCGGAGATGCTTCAAGCATTGAGTCTTGTGACACAAGCTCAATCTGCCAAGTTACAAAGTGAGCAAGCTCTTACACTTGCCCAAACTAAGTTTAATACTTTGGAAAGTGAGGAGAGTAAGCTACAAAAAGCCCAGAGTGAAGAGATGGGCTTGACCCAGTTACGTCCTCAACTTCAAGGCCTAGACAATCTGCAAAGAGAGTTAAATCAAGCTTGTATTAACCTTGAGCAGGCAAAAGCGAAAGGGATAAAAGGTAAAGAGGCGTTAAGTGCGCTGCAACTTGAGAGAGCAACGGCTGAGCAGCAGGTTCCTCAACTTGAGCTGCAAGCTGCAGAGCAGCTGAATGCGCAGCAAGCGTTAACAGCCCATCAGGACACACTTGAGCGTTATCAGCAGTGGCAACTTGTTGCCATTAATGCCGATAAAACTCAGCAAGCGCTGTTGTTGGCTGAAGAGAAAGGCAAACAACTTCGTCTCGACGCTAAAGCAAAAGAGCATGATTTTGATCAGCTGCAACTTATCTGGCATCGTGGCCAAGTCAGTGTATTGGCACAAAAACTCAATCCAGGTGAGCCCTGTCCTGTATGCGGCAGTGCAGAACACCCCAGTCCCGCCTTTAGTGAGCAGTCATTGCCCACAGAGGAGCAGCTGGAGCTAAGCAAACAGGCGTGTGAAGCGGCAAATCAAGCGTTAAATCAAGTTATCTCCGACTACAAAGGGTTAAAAGCACAGCTGCAGGAGCAGGTGAAGTTAAGGGATGAATATCAATCTAGGCTAGGAGAGTGGTCGTCTCACTCGGCTGATTCATTACAGGCTCATCAGCAACAGTTGCAGCTTCAGGTCAATCAAGCTAATGAAGCGACCCAAACACTCACCAGGCTTAGGTTACAACTACAAGACTCTCAGTCGCGGGAACGGGCGCTACACAGTGAGCTTGAAGCCGAGCGAGAGCATTATCATGGGCTACAAAACAGTGCCTCTGAGCTTCAGGGTAAACTGGAGCAGGTGTTAAGGGGGATCCCAGAGCAATACCGCAGTTTAGAGCAGCTCGAGAGTGCTATAGCTCAAGTGAAGCAGACTCTTTTAGCACAGCAGCAGATAATTGATACCATTCGACGAGCCCACACCCAAGCCCTTGAGCAAGATGCGGCGCAGAAAGCCGCGTTGGCGTCGGCTCATTCAAGCTTTGAACAGGCAAAAATTCAAAGTGACAAATCACTGGCAGAGCTAAGCGATCACTTATCAGCGTCAGGTTTTAAGGATAAAGAGGCATTAACTCATGCTCTATTATCGAATGAAGAGTTGAAGCTGATTAGCGATGAGATAGCGCAATATCAGCAGAGTTGCATTGCTAATCAAATCTCCTTAAATCAACTTGATGAGAAGCTGGCCGGGCAAGTCAGACCTGAACTGACAGTGCTTGAAGCTGGCTTAACGGTAGCTCAGACGAAGCAGGGAGAAGCAGAAAACAGCTGGCAAACTCTGCAGAGCCGCGTGACGCAACTAACACAAACCCAGAAGCAGTTAAAAGAGGCAGATGCTCAGGCGAAGAAGCTTGAAGATGAGTACGCCATTATCGGCACACTATCGGATGTGGCCAATGGACAGACGGGCAATAAGATAAGCCTACAACGTTTCGTGTTAAGTGTGCTGCTTGATGATGTTCTGCTTGAGGCGAGTCAACGTCTGCAGCTGATGAGTAAAGGGCGCTACCGCTTAATACGTAAGGAGGATAGGGCGAAGGGAAATAAAGCTTCTGGTTTAGAGCTGGAAGTGGAGGATGCTTACACCTCTAAGGTGCGACCTGTGGCGACCTTAAGTGGCGGTGAGAGCTTTATGGCTGCATTGTCCATGGCATTAGGGCTCTCTGATGTTGTGCAGGCTTACGCTGGTGGGATTAAGCTAGATACGCTATTTATTGATGAAGGGTTTGGCAGTTTAGATCAAGACTCATTGGATCTTGCTATTCGCACCTTGATGGACCTGCAATCCGCCGGGCGTATGATTGGTGTTATCTCCCATGTTTCTGAGATGAAAGAGCAGATAGGCACTCGTATCGATATCCTTAAAACTGCGCTTGGTAGTAAGACGTCGATAGTACTGCCTTAATTGTCACTCCTGTTAGGCTCAGATTAGTGTCTATGCAATCTGAGCTTATTGGCATTTGTGCAGTTAAACAGTTTGTATCTTGGCTTTTTTTTGGTATAAATTAGGCTGCAAGTGCTTTTTTAAGCGCAATTACTTCATATTTTTACACTTGTAACTAAACCGCATGAGTCACCAAGGGGATTGTAAATAGTTTTGCAGTCGTAGGTGATGTTTTGATGTCAGGATTGCTCCGGTTTTATGTCAGTTAAGTTAAAAACATAATAAAGATAGATGGGGCTAAAGTTGCATACTCGTAGAACGTCATTTTTTAAGGTGCCACCGTTAAATTTTCTGGCAGCATCGTTTTCGCAAAAATCTAATTTTAATAAGAGATTGTTGTTAGGCGCAGGCTTGTTGATTGGCGCAGCCATACTCTGGCCTAGCCATCAAGAATCATTGCCTCAACGTGTTCCTGTCGAACTCGACATTGATGCTATTTTAGCGCAATTGACCCCTTCAACGCCTGTCGAGGCGCAGAGCAGTCAAGCTGATTATGTGAAGAGTATTGTCTCTGGCGATACCTTAAGCGGCCTGTTTGTGGATGCGGGCGTGGATCAGCAGAGCATGTACCATGTGCTTGAAGCGGATCTGGATGTACTGGCGCTGGATACATTGAAACCAGGGAATAAGATCAGTTTCTGGTTGGATGATAAAGGTGAGCTGCAAAAGTTAGAGCTCTATTTCTCTGCCGCTCGTCAGGTGGTATTTAGTCGTTTCGATGACGGTGATTATAAGGTTGATGAGATCAATATTGATGGGATCTGGCAAAATCGCACGGTTTCCGGAGATATTCAGGGATCTTTTTACCTCTCTGCGAAAAGAGCAGGTTTGAATGCTGCAGAGATCCAGCGTATCGAATCTCTGCTTAAAGAGAAGTTAAACTTCGCCAGAGATCTTAGGGCGGGTGATACATTCTCCGTTTTGATGAACGATCAGTTTATCGATGGCAATGCCACTGGATCCAGTGACATTTTGGGGATCACCATTCATCGTGGTCGTAGCGATATTAATGCATACCAAAACAGTGATGGTAATTTCTATGATGATCAGGGACGCAGCCTATCCCGTGCTTTTCAGCGAATTCCGTTACAGAAAAACTACCGTATCAGCTCTAACTTTAACCGCAATCGTCACCACCCTGTCACAGGGCGTGTTACCCATCATAATGGCACCGATTTTGCGACGCCCATAGGAACTAAAATTGTCGCCCCTGGTGATGGTATTGTCTCTTTAGTCACCAAACACAGGTTTGCAGGCACCTATGTGGTGATAGAGCATGGCAACAAGTACCGTACCCGTTATCTGCATCTGTCAAAGGCGTTAGTGCATAAAGGGCAGAGGGTCTCTCGGGGACAGGTGATTGCGTTATCGGGCAACACTGGCCGAGTAACTGGGCCTCACCTTCACTATGAGTTCCACGTTAATGGCCGACCAGTTAATCCGATGAAAGCCAATATTCCGATGGCAAGTAAGCTGTCGAGTAAAGAGATGAGTGAGTTTCAGCAACTCGTCAAGGTTCGTCAGATGATGATGGGCATGAGTTAACAGTTATACCGATTGGTATTATTATCATACTTATCAATTTCATAAAAAATGCCAGCAGTTGCTGGCATTTTTGTATACGGAAGCACTTGTCCTTGATCGTAAGGACAGTGATGGAAGGACTTTATATCTGGAATTATTGCCCCTTGAAAAAGAACTAAAGATAGGGATTTTCGTGGTGATCGATTTGAGTTAATAGTAGGCGCAGATCGAACTCCAGCTGATGATAGTCCCCCTCCATATGGCAGCAAAGTTGATAAAAAGCTTTGTTATGCTCCTTCTCTTTCAGATGGGCTAACTCATGGACCACCAACATACGCAGAAATGGCTCAGGTACCCGCTTTAATCGTGACGATATGCGGATCTCATTTTTGGCTTTTGTCTTACTTCCCTGCACACGAGAGATATAGGAGTGTAGCCCTAGTGCGTGGTGGCTTAAACTAATCTTATCATCGAAGAGTACCTTCGACAGGGGCTGTGACTTACGCAGATACTGGTTCTTAATTGCCATGGTGTAATCATACAGCGCCTTATCGGTACGGATCTCGTGCGCTTTAGGGTAGCGTTTGAGTAGCACCTGTTTAAGCTTATTGCTGCTGAGTAGGCTTGCAACCTGATCTTGTATCTCTTGCTGGTAGCCAGTGAGGTATTTGAGTGGAGTCATAGTGAAAATCGAATGGCAGAGCTTTAAGGAGCAAAATTGCGAGCCTAGTATAGAGCAAGGCTCGCATTGTGTTTTAGCTAGGCTTAAACATTATCCCAAACATTGAAGATATGTTGGTTGTGATAGGCATAAGCCACATCAAATGCAGGCTTTTGAAAGCGCTTAAGCTCTAAACCGTCAAAATCAACCATAGGTGGGTTACGTTTTAGGCGCTCTTTGACAGTGACTGGCGACATTAAGATCACTGGAATGTCGAGTAGTTGAATGGCTGCTTCGGCTTTAAAGCTGGTGGCACTGCCTGCCAACTTACCTTTCTGTTCGCGAGAGATAACGACGACTTTATCAACGCTGTAATCTTGCATTAGCTTACCGAATGCAAAGTGGAAATCACGAATAGAATCAGTTGATTCAGAATGTGAAATAACAAATGATTGTTGGCGACAATCAGGCACGTTAAAAGTCTCACCTTCATAGCTCAACAAGCAGATAATGGCTTCGCCACCTTTTAATTCAACGCCACAAACTCTCATGTTACACCTTAAAAAAAACAATATTGTGCGTATTGTACAGTGAAATCTTGTTAGGGTCAGCGTTTAGATTTCGTTGAAGGCTAAATCCAGTAAATAAAATTAAAAAGTGCGACTTCTGAAATTAAGCGATAGGTTTAAAGGTCTTTTCTTCAAGAGAGAATACGAGGAAGGGAAATAGATGAACAATCACCTTTATGGCTATCTATTAGCTGTTTTATTGCTTTTTTTATCGGGTTGTACCAGTTTAACTAAGCATCCTGTGTATGTTGAGGATGGAGTTGCAATTAATGGCTATGATGTTGTTGCCTACTTTGTTGAGAACGCGCCAGTAAAGGGGAGTGAGCAGTTTACCAGTGAGTATGGCGAGGTGTTGTGGCGCTTTAGCTCTGCAGATAATCAAGCCAAATTTGAAGATGAACCAACGCAATATCTGCCGCAATATGGCGGATATTGTGCTTATGCTATGTCACACGGTTTCGTGGTTGATACGGTACCCGAAGCCTTCAGCGTCATTAACGGCAACTTGTACCTGAATTACAGTTTAGGTGTTAGAGAAACTTGGCTCGAAGACACAGATAGGTTCATTGAAGAAGCCGATAGGCAGTGGGTTAAGAAGCTGGCGAAATAGATGCTCGCAATAAAAAAGCCCTGCCGCAATTTACTGCGATAGGGCTTTTTACTGCTCACTTATGTGGCATTAATCTTCCGGTGTATCCTGAAGCTTAGATTTAGGTTTTCTTAGCATAGGCGCATCACCGATATCGATACCTGTGATAAAGCGTTTATCTTTAACGACTTTAGCCTTAGGTTTGGCATTTTTCTGCTTGGTAGAGGCTTTAGTTCGTTTCGGCTTAACAGCCGATTTTTTACCCGCTTTAGGTTTGTCTTTCAGACCGGTAAACTTAGCTTTAAGGCCTTCTATCGTACTGAACTCGAAAGTTTTACTTAAGAACTTCTGAACCTGTTTAAAGTTAACCCAATCTTTAGGACCGACCAATGAGATGGCGTCGCCCTTAGCTCCTGCACGGGCAGTACGGCCAATTCTGTGTACGTACTCTTCGGCAAACTTAGGCATATCGAAGTTGATCACCAAAGAGACATTAAGCAGATCAAGCCCACGGGATGCGACATCTGTGGTGACCAGAATATCCTGCATGCCACGGCTAAATTGATCCATTATCTGATTACGAGCGCTTTGATTCAAATCGCCACTGAGTGAAGCGGTATTAAAGCCCTCTTCGGCCAACTTCTTCGCTAATCTATCGGTATCTTGGCGAGTGGCGGTAAAGATGATGACCTGCTTCTGCTCACCGCCCTTAAGAATACTTTGTAATAGGGCTTCTTTATGATCTAAGTGATCGCACAGGTAGATTTTCTGGGTAATATCTTGGTTTTCAATATTACTTGCACCCACAGCCACATGCTTTGGATCTTTTAGTAACTCGGAAGCAATCTCATTAATCTCATTGTGATTAAGGGTCGCTGAGAACATCAGGGTCTGGCGACGTTTATGATCCGCTGCGGCGTTGATCGCTTTAAGTTGGTCGGCAAAACCTAAGTCCAGCATACGGTCTGCTTCATCAAGGATAAGCAGTTCTAAGCCGTTTAAGTGAAAGTGATGTTGCGCTAAGTGATCGGCTAGGCGACCAGGTGTTGCAACCACAAAGTGTGGATCTCTGGCTAACGCCTTGGCTTGGTCATTGAAGTTCTCACCACCGAGAATTTTAAGCGCCTTATATTGTGTGTTAGCCACTAACAGACGAAGTTGGCTATAGACCTGATTGGCAAGTTCACGGGTCGGCAGCAAAATGAGGACTCTTGGGTCACGTTTACTGAGCGCCTTAGTTGAAATGATCCTCTGCATTGCCGGCAGTAAAAACGCTAAGGTTTTACCTGAACCTGTTTTTGATGACGCCATCAGGTCTTTTCCTGACAGTCCGACAGGGATTGCCATCTCCTGGATCTCTGTAGGTGTCGTGATACCCATATGACTGAGACTTTGTAACAGGCGTGCGTCCAGGGAAAATTCGGTAAATTGCAAAGGTGTGCTCCAAGATTAGTTCGACCGAGCATTATAACCTAAGTTTATCTTGTTGAGCCATAGAGAAGCGTTGATTGATCTGCTATCCCACATTTTTGTTATTGCGAATATTGGTTTGTCGGGATATAAGGGATCATTAATAAAAGTGATGGGTCGATTATGGCTAAGATTGGGATTGCATTAGGCAGTGGCGCTGCTAAAGGATGGGCACATATTGGTGTGCTTAACGGCTTGGCTGAGATGGGGATTAAACCTGATAAGGTTTCAGGTTGCTCGATTGGCGCCTTGGTTGGAGCGGCTTATGCGAACGATCAGCTCGATGAGCTGGAAACTTGGGTTCGTAGCTTCTCCAGCTGGGATGTGTTGGGTTTGATGGATCTTAGCTGGCGTAAGGGTGGCTTGATTGGCGGTGAGAAAGTCTTTGATGTCATTCAGAGTCGGATAGGTGATCTTCAGATTGAGCAGCTGCATCGCCCCCTTATTGCGGTGGCGACCGATCTCTATTCAGGGCAGGAGATCTGGTTTAAAGAGGGAGATCTGCGTCATGCTATTCGGGCTTCTTGTTCCATGCCTGGCATACTGCCGCCAGTGAAGTTAGGCGATCGCTGGTTGGTTGACGGTGCTGTGGTCAATCCTGTGCCTGTATCTGTAAGCCGTGCTATGGATGTCGATGTGGTGATAGCGGTTGATCTGAATGGGCAAAAGCGTGGCCGGATGCAGGTGTTACCTGTGGATATGGCCTGCAGTAAACCTTCGGTCGAGGAGAGTGTACAAGCGCAGGAGCATCAAGATACTGGTTTTATGGATCTGCTTGCACGGGGCAGGGATTATGTCACTAACTTGACGGATAAATTCACCTTAGGTAAGGGCTCAAACCCCGGAATGTTGGCTGTGATGTCTCAGTCTATGGACATACTAGAGCAGCGTCATAAGCGAGCAAGGTTGATGGGCGACCCACCTGATATCTGCCTGATCCCAGATGTCGCCGACATAGGCACGATGGAGTTCCATCGAGCCGAAGAGGCGATCGCGGCGGGAGAGTTAGCCGTTAAGCTTGCAAGGCATCAGATAGAAGCGAGATTGGAAAGCTACTAATTTCCAATTTCGAATATCCAGTACTCTTTTTACGAACGCATGAAGCCTCTCTTCATGCGTTTTGTTTTTGTATTAACATATTGTTTAACGAAATTTTTATCTGTTTATGGTCTATATTTCTATAAACGCTTTATGGGTGTTTGAACGCTTCTCTTATTTGGCTATGGAGCACACAGGCAGATGAAAACAATATTAGTGGTCGACGATCAACTTGCCATGCGTAATATGTTTAAAAAGATACTTGCTAGCGATAAGTTTCAGATAGAGCTGGCTGAAGATGGAGCTATCGCTTATCGAGCTGCTCAGTTAGTGGATTATGACATGGTGATAACTGATTACTATATGCCACATCTTAATGGGATTGAATTGACTGATAAACTACGCGCATTAAGAGCCTATATCGGGATCCCAATCTTGATAGTCTCTACCGCTAAAAACAGCAAGTTTAAGGAGGAAGCCAAAGATGCCGGTGCTACTGGTTGGTTCTCTAAACCTATAAAGCAAGATGAGCTACTGCCTACCGTATTGCAGCTGCTTAATTTAAGGTAATCGATCATCTTGAATTAAAAATAGAGCGGGTATACAAGTTTTTATCTATTTTGCTTTTTACATATCTATTTCGGCGTGATAAATGCATATAGAGGTTCATATCTCCCTTATATGCCGAAAATTTGACAATGAATCCAATCGCTAATGCTCCAAGCACTGCAGGCCAACTGACAAACACAAGCCTTGCCGATAAATATGGTATTAATAGTCACCAGACTGAGGCGGGTCAACATAGCGATAAAGTCACTTTAAGCCAGTCGAATCAGCCACCTAAAGCAGCAAGCAAGGAGCAGGTTAAAGATGAGTCTGTTTCACTCTCCCCCAGAGCCATGCGTGCCCAGAAGATTGAGAGTATGGCGAAAGATTTTTTTGCCGACGGTCAATTTTCTATTTCGGATCTGCCTAAACTGGTTCAGCGACTGCATCAAGATGGTATCTTGTCTGATACTCAGCTTAATCGTTTATCTGAAGGGGGAATAGAGTTACCTAAGCCCCAAGGTAGTGTGGAGGATATGAAAACGTTTATTGAGTCAAAGCGAGGCGAGCTTGAAAAAAATGCCTCAGATGAAAATACCATGTCCAATGTGCTTATTAAGCTCCTAGATGATGCAGAGGGAGTCTTAAACAAGATGGACAATATACAGAGTAAAGAGTTAAGTCAGCAAGCCTCAAGAGTGTCGTCACAACTGAATGTGTACCTTAAAAGTGATGTTCAGATGAGTGGTGAAGAGCGACAGCAGTGGCAGGGACTTCGTTCTGTGATGCAGCTGGCCTCCTCTATGGGCGACAGCCAACAGGCTTCTGGTCAGCTAAGTAGCTATTTAGCCTTGGGTAAATATTGAGCTTAGTGATTCTGCATCCATTATGTAATTTTTATCCACAATTTTTACCACTTTTATCCCTCATCTAGCCCGCTTTACTGCGATGGTCAAGAGAGAAATATGAGATAAGAGGCCTCAATGGCACTTATTTTTCGTTCTTTTCTCACATCCCAAATAATATGATCAGGATCAATGTTCTCAACGATAGTTTGTAGCTTAATACGCAACATATTGTGCTGATAATCTAGAATGACACTATATGTGGTGTCAAAATCAGCGTCACTTGAGGAGATTATATACAATGCCAGTGGTTATTAAGCGGGATGGTTACCGCACGCCTTTTGACGAAACAAGGATTAGAGATGCAGTTGCAGCCGCGGCAATCTCGGCAGGTATTGATGATAATGGTTACGCAACTCAAGTGGCGACTAAGGTTGCTGATACTGTTGCTGATATGGCAGAAGTTGATATTCATGACCTACAAGATGTCGTTGAAAACCAACTTATGGAGGGGCCATATAAGTCACTTGCACGTGTGTATATCGAATATCGTCATGATAGAGATCTACATCGTGAAACCAGCAGTCGCCTCAATCGTGAAATTCGCGGTTTAGTCGAGCAGAGTAACGCTGCGCTGCTTAACGAGAATGCCAATAAAGATGCAAAAGTTATCCCGACTCAACGGGATCTGCTCGCGGGTATTGTCGCTAAGCATTACGCTACACGACACATCTTGCCAAAAGATGTCGTGGCTGCTCATGAGTCTGGTGAGATCCATTATCACGATCTCGACTATGCGCCATTCTTCCCTATGTTCAACTGTATGTTGATAGACCTTGCAGGCATGTTGACCCAAGGGTTTAAGATGGGCAATGCCGAGATTGAAACACCAAAATCTATCTCGACGGCAACGGCTGTAACGGCGCAGATAATCGCCCAAGTTGCCAGCCATATATACGGCGGTACAACGATTAACCGTATTGACGAAGTGCTAGCCCCATTTGTGGCCAAAAGTTTTGACAAGCATTACCAAGTCGCACTGACTTGGGGGATCACTGACGCTAAAGCATTTGCTACTGCACAAACAGAAAAGGAGTGTCACGATGCATTCCAATCCCTTGAGTATGAGGTGAACACCCTACATACCGCGAATGGCCAAACTCCGTTTGTCACCTTCGGTTTTGGTTTAGGCACCTCTTGGGAATCAAGACTTATTCAATCCTCTATGATGAAAGTGCGGATTGCCGGCCTAGGTAAGAATCGTAAAACAGCTGTATTTCCTAAACTAGTTTTTGCTATTCGTGATGGCATTAACCACAAGAGTGGCGATTGTAACTACGACATTAAAAAGCTGGCATTAAAATGTGCAACCATGCGCATGTATCCAGACATTCTTAACTATGAGCAAGTTGAGAGGGTGACGGGATCGTTCAAAACTCCTATGGGCTGTCGAAGCTTCCTTGGCACCTACGAGGAGAACGGTGAGCTGCTTCATGAGGGGCGTAATAATTTAGGTGTTGTCAGCCTTAATTTACCTCGCGTGGCGCTGGAATCTCAAGGAGATGAAGCTGAGTTTTACCGTATTTTAGATAGGCGTTTAGCCATTGCTCGCAAAGCATTGGATACCCGCATTGAGCGATTAGAAGGTGTGAAAGCCAGAGTCGCACCTATCCTTTATATGGAAGGGGCGTGTGGGGTGCGTTTACGTGCTGATGATGAGATCTCATCTATCTTCAAAAATGGTCGTGCTTCTATCTCATTAGGGTATATCGGTTTACATGAAACCATCAATGCCTTGTTTGGTTCTGATAAGCACCTATATGATTGTGAAACCCTTCGTGAGAAAGCGATTGAGATCATCAAGTATATGAAGGCTGCAACCGTTAAGTGGACCGAAGAGACAGGTTACGCCTTTAGCTTATACAGCACACCGAGTGAGAACCTCTGCAGTCGTTTTTGTAAGTTAGACACGCAAGTTTATGGTGTGGTCAACGGCGTGACCCAGAAGGGCTACTACACTAACAGCTTCCATCTTGATGTTGAAAAAGCGGTTAACCCTTATGACAAACTGGATTTTGAACAGCCTTATCCAGAGTTAACCAGTGGCGGTTTTATCTGTTACGGGGAGTATCCCAATATGCAGCATAATATCGAAGCCTTGGAAGATGTGTGGGACTACAGTTACAGCCGCGTTCCCTATTATGGTACTAATACCCCAATTGATGAGTGTTACGATTGTGGCTTTACTGGCGAGTTTTCCTGTACCAGTAAGGGCTTTACCTGTCCTAAATGTGGCAACCATGAGCCAAGCCGAGTCTCTGTTACTCGCCGTGTTTGTGGTTATCTGGGTAGCCCTGATGCGCGTCCGTTTAACTTTGGTAAACAGGAAGAGGTTAAGCGCAGAGTGAAGCACCTCTAATAATAGAGCTGCTGCGCATCTCTATTTAGGCCACTATAGTGGCAAAGCATAAAAGATAACAGACTATATTTGTGCCAAAGCACGTATAGAGCCAATATTTAGCATGCTGCTATCTTGAAAAAATAGCCTCCAGATAAGTGAAACGCCATTTTGCGACTTAGCTTACTCGGAGGTTATATTTTTATGAACTCATTAACACTGAAGAATTTGCTATGAATTATCATCAATATTTTCCCGTCGATGTGGTTAACGGTCCAGGAACGCGTGCTACCTTGTTTGTCTCAGGTTGCGAGCATCAATGCCGCGGCTGTTATAATCAATCGACTTGGAACCCGTGTCATGGACATGATTTTGATGAGCAGATGCAGGATCAGGTGTTACGTGATTTGAAAGATACACGCATTAAGCGAAGAGGCTTATCTCTATCTGGTGGCGATCCACTCTTTCCTGGAAATCTTAGTGCTATCTTAGCCTTAGTGAAGCGAGTTAAAACCCAGTGCCCAGAGAAAGATATCTGGCTCTGGTCTGGTTATCGTCTCGATGAGCTGAGCGAAGCACAAAAAGAAGTTATCGCCTATGTGGATGTGCTGGTAGATGGTAAGTTTGAGCAAGCTCTCGCCGATCCAAGCCTTGAATTTAGGGGAAGTAGTAATCAAGTTATTCACTACTTAACTGATTGGTATTAAATGGAGGCATATCGAATAGATCTGCTTAGAAGCGGGTTCTAAATCTACCGAAATTTCACCAATGAGTTGTCCAAAGTTTCTATGGCGAGGCCTCATACAGAAAAGCGGTAACTGTATCTGCTCAGATGCTGTTATAATGCCGCCATTAGATCCAATCGAATATTATAAAACAGCTTTTTAGCTGTTTTTGCATTTTATAGAATTTTTAAGGCAAGAAAATGAATTTAAAAGAAGAGCTTCATGGTCTTAGCGATAAGCTAGAGCAGTTTCGTCGTAAATTAGCCGCTGCAGAAAAGCGTGGTGATAAAGGCGTCATGTTGCAGTTTAGACAAGAGATCAATGCTGTGACTAAGCGCATTGCCAGTGTGAAGGCGCAGCAGACTCGTGAGCTCAGTAAACAAGGCGGCTCGGTGGTGAGCATGAAGTTCAATCGTCCGCTGACAAAAGCTGAACAGGCAGATATGGGTAAGTTAAAGAAGTCTGTAAGAGGGCTGGTTGTGGTTCACCCTATGACGGCACTGGGCCGTGAAATGGGGATAAAGGTAGTGACAGGCTTTGCGCCAAAAGAGTTTTAATTGCTGATAAGCTCACCAGTGATTAATGATTAGTGAGCGACATCAAATTTTTTTACTGCTTCTCGGCGTATCCTTTTGTACGCTGAGCATAAGGGTCAACTATCCTTAAGATGAAGTAATAGTCGATTAAATCGCTAAGGTATTTCACTTAAGGGTAAAAAAAGATAAGATTCTGCCCATTATTTAGAGATAAGCAATGTACTCTTTTGACCCTCAGGTTCATTATTTAGCATTCATCTCGTTGTTTTCTTGATTATAGTCGTCTCAGGGAAGAGAGTCGTTAAGGTTATTTCATGTCCATTAAGTATGTCGCTTCTTCAACGTTACCCACCCCTTGGGGTGTGTTTGATATGCATGGTTTTGAAGATTCAGAGACAGGTAAAGAGCATGTGGCACTCACATTTGGTGTGCTTGATGCTGAAACGCCAACGTTAGGTCGAATCCATTCTGAGTGCTTAACAGGTGATGCGCTGTTTAGTTTACGTTGTGACTGTGGATTTCAGTTACAAACCGCGATGCAGAACATTGCTGAAGCAGGACAAGGTTTTATACTTTACCTTCGTCAAGAGGGTCGTGGCATAGGCCTGTTGAATAAGATCCGCGCCTATGAGCTACAAGATCAAGGGGCAAACACAGTCGAAGCCAATGAGAAGCTGGGTTTTGCTGCTGATATGCGTAAATACGATATGATCTTACCTATGATGGAGAAGATTGGTATTAAGCAGGTAAGTTTAATGACCAATAACCCACGAAAAGTGAAGGCGATGCAGGAGCTGGGTATACAAGTGGTCCAGCGTATTCCTCTGCAAGTTGGTAAAAATCGTTACAACGAAGCTTATCTGAAGACTAAGTCAACAGAACTTGGTCATATGATGTCCGAGCATCACTTCTCAACAGATGGTGAGTCATAATCTAAGTAGATCTTTCCTCTGCCACAAGCTATATTCAGTGCCATATAATCACACTCGTTTGCTCATGTATGGTTCTGAATAAAAGCCTCTTTATCTGTTTATCTTTGCTCTTTCTTTCATCCTCTATTCAAGCCGAAGAAGATTTTACTCACTACGCATTTGCTAACTATCTTGGGAGTGGTCTTTATCGTACTTCGGGGCAGAACACGACCGTTGTTAATATGCCCATGAGTTTTGAACTCTGGCAAGATGATACTGACTCGTTAACCCTGCGCACTCCTGTTTCACTCGGCTTTTTTAATTTTAAGTGGGATGACTTGCCTGAAGGTGAGTTTCCATCAAGTGTCGGGACTTTTACCTTCACACCTGGCGTTGAATACCGTACACGAACAGCAGAAGATCATGAGTTTCAGGCTTATTTTGATCTGGGATATGGCAAAAACCTAAATTCAGGGGACCATGTTGCCATTGTTTCGGGAGGAGTATCCAGCTTATTGGATCTGGAATACAAACAGAGTGCGCCGGTCTGGGTGAATCGACTCTATTTTGCTGGTTATCAAAGTTTTGATGGTTCTCAAGCAGAAACCTACTCAGCGATACAATCGGGTTTTGATATCGGGACCGATATTCACTGGCGCTGGGATTGGCTTGGAGTGGATGTTGAGCCTAGGGTGTTTGCGGTTGGTTATTGGTATTTCGACAAACTACGTTTTGCAACCCCTTTTGGGGATGATGTGCTGGTGTCTCATAGCTTGGAGGTGGGCGCTACACTGGCTTTTTCAAAGCCGATCCTCTGGGAGTGGATGGGGGTAGACCGTTTAGGGCTAAGTGTTAGAGCTGGCGATGGGGTTCAGGTTTGGCGCTTGATATTTGAGTTTCCGATCTAATACTTTTTTGACTGGTAGCCTTTGTAAAAACAAAAGAGTATTAGCCATCCTCTTAGCTTCTCTCCTTCATTAAGGCGATCGATGCCTTGAAAGGAGAGGAGTGATTGAATGGCTAAAAAATCCTTATTCCACTTTTACAGGCTCTAGCGCAAGCTGTTATTGATGTGATGCCCTTTTAGTTGGTAACGGCATCACACTCTGCTCTTCCCGATGCATAGCAACTTGGCTGACGTGGACAGGCAGCGCCTCTTGAGCAAATTAATCTGGCTTCGTTTTCTATACCTCGCTCTATCCAGTTGATATTTAATATTTTAGCAACGCTCATCAGATCGTTTCGAATTGCTCTTGGGATCATCACAGAGCCCCCTTTGTCAACGCAGGCTTGTTTCAGATCTGAGGCGATAGCCGATGAATCTCCACCTTGTGCTTCGATGGCTGGATTAAGATCAATACCGGCACAGAGAACATGATTGTTACCGGCTAAATCTTCGACTTTTATCGATTCACAACAGTAAATCCTTGGTTCATCTGCCACGTTTAAAATAGAGATCTGCGCCGATGTACCTTGGGTGGGTTCATTGATCATTCTAAATACAGCCCAGTGCTGACAGGGATCTTGTACTTGCCTCATATTCCCCCAAGGAAGAGGAATGCCATTACCGCGATAAACGGCTTTTAGTTTACCGGGCGCATAGGCATCAAAGTAGTGCCAGTGCGGGTAAGGGGAGACGACTGTCATGCGGCGCATGGCCACTGAAGCTGAGATCCCCAAGCGTTTATGCACATCAATCTCATAACCATGGCGGTCGAGAAGTTGCCTGAAAGGCACTTTAGGGCAGAGCAGAGCTCCTGCAAAAAAACTGGACTCGAAATCACGCCAAGCATGGAGAATATCTTGGGCATTGACGGTTGAAGAGGCTGGGGTTCCTAGTTCTTCAGAGGCGCTTATCTGGCTTCTTCCTGTGGTTAGTACTGACTTTAAACCATCTTTATTGTGCAGAGCACAGTGTCCAATATGAACAGCTAGATCGTATTTAAGTCTGATAGGCACATTCTTAAGGCGCTTATTGACATAGATGGTTGATGGTGGCTCGAAGAAGGAGGTGATCAACTGCATTGAGGTGACACCCATCTCATCCATCACATCTTGGGGGGCTTGATCAATCCACTTAATGCTTAAGCCCATCCCCTTGGCGATATCCGTAAGATCTTCAACAGCCAGTGGCATACGTTTCATGCCTATCTCTTCTGCTGCACGTTCAAGATCTGGGAAGTGATTTTGATGGTGCTCCTGATGAGCACGAATAAGTAGATGGGCAAACTGTCTGCCAGTAATACCTGTTTGTGACAACATCTCTGGGATGGCTATCTGCAGTATATCTTGAGAGAAGAGAAAACTAGGCTCAAGTGCCATGCCGCTTATGCCACCACGGCGTCCTTTTTCAGGAGTGATGGCTTGCACCTCTGGCACATCATCTAAAAACCAGTCCACCTCCTTTTGAAATACCGCCGCGATAACGGCCATCATGGCAGCACTGGGAACCCGTTTTCCTCTCTCTATCATGGAAAGATAGGAGATAGAGGGAGCTGATTCCGGATCGACTCTCATGCAGCGAGCCGACAGATCTTCCATGGTGAGATGATTACGTTTTCTTAGGTTACGTATCTTGGTACCAAGAAAATGTGATTTGCGCAGTAGGCTCTGAGATTTGCTCATTCTGTAAAATTCACCTTATTTTGTAAAATTCACAATGTAAAATTTTAATTGTGAAATTGTAATGAAAAATTAGCTAGACTACAAATCAAGCAATCGGGAAAGTTAATAAAACAGTTTTTTGCAACTTAAACGAACTCGATGATGCGGTAATAAATGGAAAATTAAACCTAAGGTGAGTAGAGAGGATAAGGCTATGAATACATCAACTATGAGAAGTACTCAAAACGAACAACAGATGAATGACCTTATCAGTGCTGAAGTCGTGTCTATGGATGCCTATGCTGCATCAAGAAGTGAAGACACGATAACTAAGGCTAAAGGGTTTCTTGATACTGCATTTCCATTGGCAACGGGTTCACATAAAGATGTCAGTAGCTATGTTGTTTATTACCAAAACCTTTTGATGTTCTTTAAAGATGGCACTCATAGCGGTTTACGTGACCCACGTCAATTTGTTGCCCTTAATGGCCATAAGAGTGAGCCATCAGCGATTCTACTACAGGATAAGGGAACTCATGTGGCGCTAACATTTGACCGTTGCGGTACAACAGGTTCACAAGATTTAGCTAACATCGATGATATCCAACTTGAAGGTCACAAGTACTGGATTAGCATATTGAATATCGATGAGCAGAGCAGGACTTCAAAGACAGAACAAGATCAGCTGTTTACTGCTAAAGATGGAAGTGACTACCTGTTAAAATAGTTTCAAATTCTGCCTTTGAATAAGCATTAAAAAGGCTGCAAGTTTATCACTTGCAGCCTTTTTATACTAATCAGTATAAAAATTAACTTCCCCAAATATCGGCATTAACTTGCCCGTCACCCTTTTTGTTGCTGTCTGTGGTGTTCTCTGCTCGTTTATTTGCCGCTTTACGGAGTGCTTTATCACTGGATTGATAGCCATCTTCCCTTGGTTTTTTGGCTGGAAGTGGCAGTTTATTCATCTTCAAATAGAGGTATTCAACTTTCTCTCTGGCCCATAGCGTCTTACGTAGAAATCGAAGGCTAGATTTCATGCTGGGATCATTCTTAAAGCAACGAACATCAATTCTATCCGCGAGCCCTTCCCAACCATAATGTTCGACCAGATCTGTGAGTAGTGCTTCTAGTTTAATACCGTGAAGAGGATTGTTTGCTTGTGTCATGAGTTTTCTGGATCAGCTGAAATTAGCTAAATTATACCAGTAAATCTTGTGGGGGATAAAGAAGAGGGCGTAAACGCCCTCTTTAATTTTACTTTTTGTTACCAAGTCACCTTGGTTTCAACTATTGCTTACTGAAAAGTCAGTGTCCAAGAGTTGATTGTGCCGGTATCACGTCTTGCGCTATCTACCGCTTTAAGTGTCCATTGGCCTGCAGACTCTACACCTGACATATCAACAGTATAAGTTTTGTTGATGTCGTTAGCGCTACCGCCAGTGTTATCATGAAGTATCGCTACTTGACCGCTAGGGCTGTGTAGTTCTACTTGCAGATCACCAATATAGGTATGTGAAATATCAACGGCAACCGATACAGTACCTGAATCACCTGTGCGCGTTGCAGAGATTGCACTGCTGATACCAGTTGATTTGTTATCAGGGATCGCATAGGTAGTATTGTTGGTGTAGCTTGCTGCACCGCCACCTGGGTTTCCACCGCCGTTAGACTCGGTATAGTTAGCCACTAGACTTACACCGCTAAATGCACTGTAACCTTGAACCATGACATAGTAAGTACCGGTTTGAACATTGCTAATAGGGCAAGATTCGCTGTTACCACTTTTCCATGGACGACAATCATAGCTGCCAGTTGTTGGTGCTGCGCCATATTGAACATAAAGATCGGCATCGCCTGTGCCACCGCTCATGGTAAAGCTTAGGTCAGTTGCACCCGCTGGTACGTCGATTGAGTAGTGAAGCTCAGCATCTTTAGCGCCTGCAAGGCTAGTTTTTGCTGTGCCGTTAACCAGTACGTTATCACCAGGTCCTGTGCCAGGATCGGTAGGACCGTCACATGACTCATCAAGATAGGCTTTTGCTGCGACAGCATCGACAAGACCGTAACCAGTCTTATCATCACGGCCTGCTGTGCCTAGATCTTCGGCTGTTGCATGAAGTGCTGCACGAATTTGCGCTGCACTACATTGAGTGTGATGGCTCCAAACTAGCGTTGCTACACCTGAAACATGCGGTGTCGCCATAGACGTACCGTTATAGTACTCGTAATCTTCATTGTCTGTATTTGCCACTGTAACTGTTGAGCCAACTTGGCCTTGAAGAGCCTGACCAGTAGCACGGTCAACAGAGACAGAGACTAGAGCTGCTTCATTGTTAGTATCAACAAGGAATGGATTTTGTAGACCTGGTAAATCAGTATTACTGTAAACAATGACACCACTTGCACCTGCACTGTTACATGCTTTCACTGCATCAATTTCAGGGTATGTAGCGCCTTGGTTACCAACACGTTCAACAAGACAAATTTTGTTGCTCATATCGCCACAGTTAAATGTCGTGCCCGATACTGTACACTCAGCGAGTTCAGCAGTAACGTTACCAATAACGGGTGTTGGTACGTGATTGGTACCTGATTTCACATAACGGTTATGTGGAACAACACCTTGATCAAAGTAAGACTGTCCTCCAACTGTGATATCAGCTAGGCGTCCTTCGCCAGCAGTGACAGTTGAAAGGATTGCTTCACCAGGACCTGAGATCTCAACCTGGTTAGTGTATTGAGAAAAAGCTGCATGATCTTTGTTGCTGTCAACCGCAGCGACAGACATAACAGCATCATAGGATGCTGGGTAGCTATGGGTGTTATCACCATCATTACCCGCTGCTGCAATAAGCAGTACGCCGTTACTTTCGTGGGCATTAAGTGCGTTACGTTCAGTCGTGCTTGATGAAGCACCACCAAGACTCATGGTAACGACATTAGCACCGTTGTTGACACAGGTATCAATGGCAGAAACCAGTGATGATGAGTATCCCCATCCTGATTCATTAAATACCTTGATCACGTGAATATTGGCATTTTGGTTTGGCATAACGCCAACAACACCACTATTGTTTGCAATTGCGGCGATGGTTCCTGCTACGTGAGTACCGTGAGCATTGTTATTGCCTGGATCATACCAGTTGCCTGTCCCTGAGTTATTGGTACCTGTGACGTTGTTACCACTGAGATCGCTGTGATCACGGTCATAGCCAGAGTCAATAATACAGATGGTACGATTACCTGCTTGTGAGTCACTTAAGCTAGTGGCGCCAACATAGGTTTGTCCCCAAGGTGTGGTTTCGCTCAGTAATCTTCTTGGTACATCTTCCTCAACGTATTCTACATCAGGGCGCAATCTAAGTGATTGAATACCTTTGGAGTTAAGTTTAGCTGTGTAGCTGTTACTGCGACCAATACGCTTCATCTCTTTTGCAGAAACACTGTTCATGGCTCTGTGATGAGAGAAAACTTCGTTCGATCTTGGCTCATAAAGCGCTTCATTCATCTCGTTTGATTGAGATTGAAAGTTAGCAGCTGCGTTTGAATTTCTAAATTTTACGATATAACGCTTAGGCAGTGGCGATGCTTGCTCGATACCTGAGTTGAGTGACTGGACTCCCGGGGTAAAGGCGGGAGCAGCAGTTACACTGGCAGAGATTGCCATCGCTAATGCTGATAAGCTTAGCGCCACAGCCGTAGGTTTGGTACTTGTCATAAAAGCCTTCCATGTTAATTAGTATTAATCATTATTATTAGTTTGTTTTTTAGACTTTATGCTAAAAAACAAGTTACTCGACAGTGAATGTATCTGTGCGTGAAACATTTGTAAAATAAATGTTTAGTCGTGTTTGTGGTTTTGTTGCGAGTATTGTGTTTAGAGAGTTGTGAATAAATATCGCGTTTAAATCGCATTTTATTCAAAGAAAGTGGGATTAAAATTGAATTAATATGCGACTTGGTTGAATGAGGATTTAATTGTATACAAAGTTAGTTATATTGAAAATAAGAGGGAGATATGAGTAAGGGTAAAGGCTAGTTTATTGATTATAAGGTGATTATTTTTAAGTGAATAAGTAATTCCTAAAAGTAATAAGCGAGTGAGAAATTGATGTAAATAAAAAGATTATGTATATAGCGTCAATTTTTACCGTATACCACATTTAATTAACGAGTTTTCAAACATAAATAATTAATTGGATCGGGTCATTTTTTATGTATTGAGTAGCCAGCCACTGCTGGGCTGGCCATTAACCGTGCTACTTTTTATTAACAAAAGGAGGTTATTGTTTTTTGTGGTTGTTTAACATCTTGTAGCCACCACCATTATAGGTGTTGGTATATCCTTTTTCGATCAAGGTATCGTTGGCTATGCCGCTACGGCGTCCACTTCTGCAATAAAGTACTATCTCTCTCTCTTTATCAATATTGAGCTTATTAAGCCCTTCAGAAATGGTTTCGAACGGGATATTAATGGCGTTGTCTAAGTGTCCACTTGCAAACTCTTGCGCTGTGCGCACATCTACAATTAGAGCGCCTGTATCTATTTTACTCCAAGCTGTCTGAGGATTTTTGTCTGCTGCTAATGCGCTTTGACTGATTGATAACAAGAGTAATAGCGTGGCAATGAAATAACTTGGTGCCTTAAAGGCTTTATTGATTATATTCATGGTTTGATACCTTTATTTTGTTTTCATCAGTATAGCCGCAGTATGGGGTAGGGTAAATGAACTTGTGTCGCAGAATAAATCAATATTAGAGAAGGTAACTTATTAATATAGAGTGGTTTATTTTTTACTGCTTCTGGCATAGGGTTTTACTTTGATATGCCACAGACAACTAATCTTACTTCATTCAGTCGTCGTGGCATCTAATCGTCTAAGTAATAGGTCAGTGTAGAGACAATACGCACTCGTTTAATATAGGGAGTATTGCTGTCTCTATCTGAGATACTGAACTGGCCTTGACTGGCTTGTTTGATTTTTCCCAGTTTGGAGTCAGAGTCACTGGCAAATTTAGTGGCCACCTCTCTTGCATTTTGTGTGGCAGATTGAACCATATCAGGCTTGACCTCGTTGAGCTCAGTAAACAGAAACTCTGTGCGGCTATTATAGTCCTGATTGGAGATGGCAATTCCCTCCTTGGTAAGATCCAGCATGCTCTTTTGACTACTGAGGAGCAGATCAACTCGCTTAGTATATAAAGAGATAGTCACTTTCGCGGCATATCGATACTTTACATTGGGGTCTACATAACCTTGAGCTTGTCTGTCCTCAATAGAGGGCAGTGAGGTTGAGATCTCATCAGAGGTAAACCCTTGAGCAGTCAGGAAGCCGACCACTTTATCTGTCTTATCCTGCACTGAAGCATATAAAGCATTGAGATCATTATCGACCTCGGTAAAACGTATTGGCCAGATGGCGATATTGGCTTTAACCTCTTTCTCTGCCAGCCCCTTAACGGTGACAGTGCGCTCCATGGATTTCATTTTTATTAAGCTGTCACCTATTCCTTGGGCTGAGAGCACTAGCCCAATACTTAGTAACCCACCAAGGACAAAGGCTGCTAAAGTGTTATTTTTCAACATAGTATTCCGTATAAGGTGATTGGATTATACCAATATAATACCCTTTTACGGGGGGAGATCTATGGTAATTAATACTATTTTCAAGGGGAGATATTAGGTTGCCATAATTCGACTTTATTGCCATCTGGATCGATAAACCAGCCGAAACGGCCAAACTCAGATGGCTCTGATATTTCCAGTACCTCGCAGCCTCCAGCTTGAACTTGAGCTAACGCTTCTGTGAGATCATCGACAACTAGATTTATCATAAAGGAGGATTGTGAAGGGTTAAGGTATTCGCTGTCGCTCTCCATAGGAGACCATATGCTGTAACCACTTCGAGCATAATGAGAGAGTTTGTCGAGGTAGAAGGCCGCTCCGCCCCAAGACTCGACTGGGAGCTGCAGGTGTTTCTGATACCAATGAGCTAATGCTTTGGGGTTGCTGCTTTTAAAGAGTATCCCTCCGAGCCCTATGACTTTGGCCATCTTAAATACCTAGCTAATAGAAAGGGTCTATTAACTATATATAATTTACTCGAAATGCACAAAAAAGCCGCACAAAAGTGCGGCTTTTTCAATGAGTCGTATCGTTTAGAACTGGTAGCTGTACTGCACTGAGTAGTAAATAGCATCAGAGCGAGTATAAGCTGTCACATCACCATTTAAACCTGGGATTGCACCGATAACTGAACTATTTTCGGTAACATGGACATCTTCACCGCGAACAAAGGCGATACCCATATCGATAGTCGATTGTGTGCTTAGATTATAACTGACACCTGCTGTGTACCAGTTACGATCTGAATCAGGGATAGATAATGAGCTTACGTCACCAACAACCCCTTGATCATGCATGTAACCTGCGCGCACTTTCCAGTTTTCGTTGATTGTGTACGTACCGCCAACACTGAATAACCAAGAGTCTTTCCAAGCGTACTGTTTAAGTACAGCATCACCGGCAGCTGTGCCATTTGCTAGCTGACCATCGGTGACTGTGATCTCATGGAAATCACCCCATGTGGTAAGCTGGGCTGTATAGTGTAATGCGAACTTTTCAGTTAGCTGATGAAAACCAGCAACTTGGAAGATATCTGGCATTGGAATGTTGATCTCATCAAATGCGATGGTACCAACACCTGGTTGCGTCATGTTCACATCGCCAGTCGCTTTAAACTCAGGGCTGAAACGGTAGCTCATGCCTAAACGATGGTCGGCGTTAAACTCGTAAACGGCACCAAGAATACCACCAAATGCGATACCATCAGCTTCTACATCGACTAAAGAAACTGGCACCATGCTGCCGTTATCGCCGAACGGAAGGTTACCCTCACGGCTTAAGTTACCCTCACCGTAAATGATATCGACACCAGCACCAACACTGAAATGTTCATTGAAGCGGTAAGATAAACTTGCGTTGAAATTCATGGTCACAATTTCAGTGTTACCCAATAGATCAACCGGTGCTGGTGCAGGGACAACCGCGCCGTTGTCCATCTTTGGATTGCTATTAGCAAGGCTAGTTAAATCTGTACCAGTACCAAAATTACTAAAGCCCGCTACACCAAATGCCCATTTATCGTTAATAGGTTGGATGTAGTAGAAGTTAGGGATAAGCTTGCTTTCTGCCACGCCTTCAGCACTACCGTAATTTCCTAGTGGCGTCGACACGTCAGAGATATTGACGTCTAAGTCGGCATACGCCGCGCCAACAGATAATGATTTTTCGTCAAACAGAGCCATTGCTGCAGGGTTGCGCGATAGTACTGACGCATTATCAGCAATCACTGCATCGCCGGCAAAAGCTCGGCCAAGGCCTGTTGCTGATTGACTGTTAAGTTGAAAACCTGCTGCCATTGCTTGTGAACTGGCAAGTGTTACCGCTACAGCTAGTATTGTCTTGTTAAAATACTTCATCATAATTCTCGATTATTTACGGCTTCACTTTTGATTGAGTGCCGGTATGACATTAGCTCAATGTGAAGTCCATTTATTAGACCTGTGCATAGTAGGGATGGTTTTGAATGCCAACAACTCCGACCAGATGGGTTTTCAAGTTGTGTTTTTGTTAATTTCTAAAGGATAAAAACAGGAAGGTTGAAGGGGGAGTTTTAATGTATGGCTGAAGGGCTTATCTATAGTAAGGTTAGGGGTTTGAGCGTGTTTTTACAAAGGTTAACACCTTGTGAAGCTAAGCTTGAAAAATAAATGTGATTTTCAGTGTACACATGTAAGCTAAAGTGGGGTTTGAGTCTTTCAAACCCCTATTTTTACTATTTAAAGTTTTGAAGTAAATACTCTAAATTGCTCTTTTATCGCATCTGAAGGAGCTGAGGCTCGGCTCACAATCACACCGATAAGCGTGGCAAATATAAAGCCGGGCAGTATCTCATAAAGATCAAAGATTCCGCCGGATAACTGCTTCCAAACAACAACGGTGATCGCCCCAACTAAGATAGTTGCGATAGCCCCGTTACGGCTATAATCCTTCCAAAACAGTGCTAGTAGTACAACAGGGCCAAATGCTGCACCGAAACCAGCCCAAGCGTAGCTGACCAACCCAAGTACACTACTCTCTGGGTTTAGGGCTACGATGCCAGCAATAACCGCAATAACAAGGACACCAATACGCCCCACTAGCATCAACTCTTTACTGCTTGCTTCTGGACGTAGCCACTTTTTGTAGAAATCTTCGGTGATCACACTTGAGCAAACCAAAAGCTGAGAGTCAATTGTGCTCATAATCGCAGAGAGTATTGCCGCAATTAACAGGCCGCCAATCCAAGGGTTGAATGCTGCATGGGCTAAGTGGATGAAGACGGTCTCAGGATTTGCTAGCGGCTCGCTGGCAAAGTACAAACTACCAGCAATGCCGGTCGCCAGTGCACCAATAAGCGCGACTAACATCCAGCTCATGGCGATACGACGAGATACTTTAATATCACTAGGGCTATTGATAGCCATAAAACGTGAAAGAATGTGAGGCTGACCAAAGTAGCCCAGTCCCCATGCTAATAAAGAGATAAGCCCGATAAAGGTGGTGTTTTCATGAAACAGCGCCAACATGGAAGGATCTAAAGTATCCAATCCGTTTTGTGTTTCAGGTTGAGAAAAGATAGCGACTGGAACGATAAGTAGCGCGACTAACATTAAACAGCCTTGAAAAAAATCTGTCCAGCTTACGGCAAAGAAGCCGCCAACAAAGGTGTATGCCACGATGATGGTTGAGCCGATGATGAGGGCTAAGGTGTAATCTAAGCCGAACACTTTTTCAAACAGTATGGCACCACCTACCATACCTGATGAGGCATAGAAGGTGAAAAATACTAAAATAGTGATGGCTGAAACAAGCTTTAGTAACCCTTTGTTATCTTCAAAACGTTTTTCAAAGAAGTCGGGGAGGGTAAGTGCATTATCGGTAAATTCGGTATAGACGCGCAGGCGTTTAGCAACAAATAGCCAGTTTAACCAAGCACCAAATACTAAGCCTATCCCAATCCATGCTTCTCCTAAACCGCCAAGGTAAACGGCCCCGGGCAGACCGAGTAATAACCAACCTGACATGTCGGATGCACCAACACTTAAAGCCGTGACTGCTGGGCCCATGCCCCTGCCGCCCAAAATATAGTCGTCAACTGAATCAGTGGCTTTGTAGGCCCAAAGTCCTATTCCCATCATTAAGGAGAGGTAGCCGATAAAAGTAATTAAGACTGGTAATTCAATGCTCATGCTATTGCCATTCATTGTTATTTTTAAAATGTGGTCGACATGCTAGCAGATGTTTGAGGTGAAGCCCAATAAGGATATGAAATGTGAGCTAGCTCTTGTTTGTGGTAAGACCTGTCTCGGAAGGAGACAGGTCTTTAGTATTAGATAAAGGTTTGTTCAACCTCTTTTTTGACAAAGTTAACATCTTCACTGGTTTCGCCGACGAGTAGCATATAGGCATTATCGGTCACGAACCCATTACCTTTGTACTTGTTATCGGCAAAAGCTTCCTCAAGTACCATACGATTCTCAAGGGGAACAATAAAGAGAGTGACTTTACTGTGCTCTCCCTGCATGACGAGGTGCAGGCTTTGCACACCCTGAAAATCACAGAAGGTGCTGTAATAGACTTTTCCGGGTTGCTGTGTAAATTTCGAATCTCCGAAGGTACCTAATGAGGCGAGCTGGAAATTAACATCGGAAAACTGGACATTGTCGTCAGCTTGAAGTGCCTTCGTCTCATGGTAAACATGGGCAAGCGCATGTTGACCGAGATCGACTGGTGCCATTCTTAATAGGGTAAAACTGATCCCAGCGATAAATGCTACCGAAGCGACTAAGGCCAAGGTAAAGCCAGAACGCTTTCGCTGTTGCTGATGCTGATGAAGCTGTTGATTGAGCAGCAGTTTTGCAGCGAGATCATCAGGGACATCAATGTCTAACGCTCGCTCTATTTTACTGTCCATCATTTTTAGATCATTAACAAAAGCTTCCTTCTCTGCAGAGCTGTGCATCTCTGCTAAAAAGTCGGGATCTTGATTGTTTGGATCTCCATAGGCTTGTCGTCTAAATTTCAGCTCATCCATTGGATTGCCCTCGCACTTGGGGTTGTTCTAATACGTCTTTCAATTGATTACGTGCTCTAAATAATCTTGTCATTACTGTATTACGGTTCAGATCTAAAATGCCGGCTATCTCTTCTCCACTAAATCCACCAATTACTTGGAGAAGTAGCGGTTCGCGATATTCAAGCTCCAGTTTAGCTATCTGTCGTCGAATAAGGTGTTGTTCGGCCTGATCTTCATTGCTTGAGGAGATATGATCTTCAATGGTCTCCTGCTCAACATCAGAGTAGTTAAACTGCTTACGCTCAAAACGTCTAGCATTCTCACGTCTAAGAATAGTGATAAGCCATGCTTTAGCTGCTTTATCATCTTTTAAAGACTCGAGTGAACGCCACGCCCGTAAAAACGTTTCCTGAGTGATATCCTCCGCTACATGTTTATCACCGCATAGCCAATAGCCATATCGGAAAATATCTGCATGGAGTGCCCTGACAAGGCTATCGTATCGTCTTTGTTTGCTTACCATGTCTGAATTGACCGTGGTAGTCGGTTTTTTATTTCGCGAGAAATTAAACATTTTTGAATTCATGCTGGTTTCACTAACGACATCTATATTTGTTAGCTTAACCTTATGAAGATTAAGTGCAAGAAGTTAATCTTAAGTTAACCTCTTGCACTTATATGTAAGCTGGTATTCGCTGTTATGTAGGCTTGTGTTAGCTGGGGTTGAGTTTTGCCAGTGGGCTGAGGTTGTGCTCTGCTTTGGCTGTTGGCATCGATTTTACCGCGGACAGCACTAGATCATAATCTAACTCGCTCATTGTTCGGCTAAATGCACTGACTTGCAGCTCACTAATGATCTGGTTAAGCGGTGTTGATAAGCCTGCTATCTCATTTAGTGTCATTGTTTTACCATAGGTTTTACTACAGTATTCCTGCAGAGCGGAAAGTACCCTGCCTGTATCTTTTTCGCGACATGCTACTTCTAATTTTTGAAACTCAGCACCACTCACTTTGTCTGCTTTAGCTGATGTTGAATGGGGAGTGGAGAGTGTGGCAGCTGCATTTAGTTTAGCGGCGCTTTTACGCCAGAGCATGAGTGTAATCAGCCATAAACAGGCAAAGAGCAGGGTTAGCCATGGCCACATTCCGCTTGTAGTTGACGATGGGCTTGCCTCTAAGTTCAGAGTCGGGAGCTCGCTTTCAACACTTTGATTGTCGATCACCTTTATGGTTCGAGCTGGGAGACTGGCCACTTCTTGGCGCCTTGTGTGTGGATTCCACCAAGGAACACGGATCTCAGGTAAGGTGAATGTACCAGCTTTAGTCGGAACTATCGCTAAGGTCTGGGTTAATTGTGAAACTATCTGCTGCTCTCGAAGAAACGCTTTTCGCTGCGCTTTCTCTGGATATGTTTTCAGCTCCACAGGAACCTGAATATTGAGTTCGGGTAGGCTGGTTTCATCCGTATTGGAGGCTAATAAATTGATGGTGCGAGTGATGGGGCTACCAACTTCATACTCTTTATCTTCGCTAGGCCAATCTTCATTGATAGCAACAAGATCTGATACTAGCCACTCGCCGTGATATTCAGTGGGAATAGGATTGATCTGTATGACAGATTTTGGTGCCCTAGCTTGCATAGGTTTGCTTTCATTGAAGGCAAACATACCGCCACGTCTTGAAGATTGTACCAATACATCACCAGAGAAGCTGGTTCCGTCAATGGTCAGCTCACCGGGTTGATCGGCGATAATGCTGTAGGTGCGCTCAATAACTCGATACCGCTTACCATTAAGGATCTCTGTTTTATCAATATCTTCGCCAAGTTGTTTGAGCTGTGCCCCATCTAAGCTCGGGGCGCTAAGGATACCGCGTTGTAGGTCGACCGCTAGATAGAGTTTAACCTTGTAGGTGATCATCTGGCCTACATAGGCTTCATCCGCCGATATACTGGTTCGAATAAACAGGGTTTCCATCTGCTCCGGCTGGCTGTCAGGTGTAACAACCGTAAGCGTTATCGGCGCTGAACTGATCCCATCTATCGTCATCGCAGGGATCTGAACATTACCAGAGTGAAGTGGGGCTATCAGTATCTGCCAAGTGGTTTTTTTACTCGCATCAAAGTTAATGATCTGAGTATTACGGCTGACACTGGTGCGCCCGACAATAAAGTCTTTAAGTAGCGAAGAGGTATCTAGCTTTGAGGTACTAACATCATCGTCAGCTTCAACTGTGAGCACCAAATATTGGCCCTCAACAGCAGGGTTTCTGTCGACACTCGCTTCAATGCTTGTAAGGGCATAGCTCGGAAATGAAGCTGTTAGCGTGATAAGAGCTAAAAGAAAAAGTTGTCGTATTAGCACTGTTTTAAATCCTTTGAAATCATGTTGAAACCAATGAGAAACATAATATCTTGCTGATATTGAGTGAGTAATCGCTTATCTGTTACCACTGTTCCTGCTCCTTAGATGCTAGGCCTTGCATACGACGCTTTTGATATTCAAGTTGCATCTTGTTTCTGAGTAAAACTTGAGGATCATCGACCAAGGCGCGCATTGCGCGCTCCATCTCTGGGGGGAGTTCCTCAGGCCCGGTTACCGCTTGTGCGGCTTGGGTCTGCTGTTGTTCACCTTGTTGCTCATTTTGTTCCTGCTGCATCGCTTGAGCTTGAGCCGTTTGCTCCTCTTTACTCTCGTCATCTTTAGCCGCAGCTTTCTCATCACTGTTTTGAGCTTGTTGATTTTCATCATTGTCATTGGCGGTTTGTTGCTGCTCGTTAGGATCGGCTTGCATCTGCGCATCATTATCTTTCGATGATTGCTGCTCATTCTGCTGTGAGTCAGATTGTTCTGAGTTTTGTTGTTGATCGCCTTGCTGTTCTTGATTGTCCTGCTCACCGTTTTGATCTTGTTGCTTTTGCTCCTGATCTTGACCTTGTTCTGAGTTACTCTGATCGGATTGCTTATCTTGTTGATCGCCTTCCTCACCTTGCTCTGATTTGTCACTGTTATCAGATTTTTCAGGGCTTTCTCGCTTTTCCTGCTCTAATTTTTTGGCAAGTTCAAGGTTCTCATTGGCCCCGTCAAGCTTGGGGTCGAGTTCCAGTGCTTTGCTGTAACGCTGCGCAGCCAGCTCAAATTCACCTTTCTGCATTAAGCTATTGCCTTGGTTATAGAGCCCTGATGCACTGTTATCTTGCTCAAATAAGCTCAGCGCCTCATCATATTCACCAGCTTTATAGTGCGCACTGGCTTGCCATTGAGGATCGGTAAAAGTCGTCGATGCATTGCTGTAATCTTCAGCTTGATAGGCTTGCATTCCCTGCTGATCTTTGGTCTTCCATAGATCATCCCAAGTCGCTGCCATAACTGGCGAGGGCTGGTAGACGGTCAATACAAGTAGTGATGCAATTAATCCATGTCTAAAGCTAAGTAGAACTGGCAGTAGCAATAATAGTGCGATATAGGGGCCAGCATCTTGCCAGGCTTCGCCATTAAGATCTGTGGCTTTAGTGTCATCACTGCTGGTGTTTAGCCACTGAGTTAACTGCTCAAGATCTGCGCCATCACTGCGAAAGGGGACAAGTATACCATCGGCGTTTTGAACTAATTCATTGAGTAACGAGTAATCGGTTTTAGCAACAACCACTTGGTTGCTATTATCACGTAGCAACTGACCGTCAGGGAGGCGAATTGGTGAGCCTTGTTCGCTGCCAAAGGCTAAGATTGAAAGCCGGTATTGAGTTCCCTTTAATACCTTTTTAGCTGCATTCATCTGACTTGTGCTGACACCATCTGCGAGCAAAATAATATCACCTTGTATATGTCCGCCTTGCGCCAGTAAACTTTTTCCTTGCTCAAGTGCTGCAGGGAGGTTGGAACCTCTAACTGGCATTATCTGTGGTGAGAGTGTTGGCAGTAGATTCAGCAGTGTTGCTCTATCGCGTGTTAGCGGGCTAATGGTAAACGCATCGCCTGCATAGGCGATAAGCCCCGTTTCCCCTTCAGTTAATGCTTCAATCAGATCTGTGGCTTTAAACTTGGCTTGTGTCAGTCTGTTGGGTGCCTGATCGGTAGCGTACATAGAGAGGGACATATCCATAAGGATCACTCGTCCCTGTGCGGCTTCAAATACTGGCAGTGACTGTTTAGAGATGGCGGGCCCTGAAAGGGCAAGTACGGCGATAAACCAAGAAGCGGCCAGATAACTAAGGTTGCTGCGCTTAACCTGCTGACTCTTGGAGACTAAAAAGTTAGCTAGATGAGGAGAGATATAGCGGCTCCAAGTGGAGTTTACTCGCTCAGCTTTCCAGATCAATATCAGAATAATAAGTAAAGGAAGTAGAGCTAAAAACCACTCCGGACGTAAGAAGTGCAACATGATTATTTCTCTCCCCAGCGAATATTTAACTGTCTCATAAGCGGCAGTTGAGCCAAAGCTATTAAGATTGAGACAATAAGAGCTGCGGCTAATGGCAGGTAAAAGAGTTCCGATTGAGGTCGATAGCTGACTTGATCTCGGCTTATCGGCTCCAATTTATCTATCTCTTGATAGATCTGCTCTAGCTCCTGCGAGTTTCTGGCACGGAAGTATCGTCCTCCTGTGGTTTGAGCCAAAGAGGTGAGTTGCTCCTCATCGAGATCCATAGAGGGGTTTACGCGCTCCTTACCAAATAGCGTTCGACGCTCCATCACATCTGCACCAACGCCTATTGAGTATATTTTTATACCTCGTTTGGCGGCAATATCAGCCGCTTGCTCGGGAGAGATTGAACCTGAGTTATTAGAGCCATCGGTTAACAGCACCAATATACGGTTACTTTCGTCAACAAGATCGAAACGTTTAACACTCAGAGCAATGGCCTCACCGATGGCGGTTTGTTTGCCGACTAAGCCTATCTGCGCCTCTTTGAGAAATTGAGCAACTGAACGTCTATCTTGAGTTAACGGTGCCTGAAGATAGGCATGGTCAGCAAACAGAATTAATCCCAGTTTGTCCCCTTTTCGGCGCTCAATAAAGTCACTGACAACACTTTGAACCATAATGAATCGGTTGACGGCTTTACCGTCAAGCACCATATCTTCAATCTGCATACTGCCAGAGAGATCCACCGCGACCATCAGATCGCGACCTTTACTGGGTAACTCAATGGGATCGCCCATCCAAAGAGGTCTGGCAACGGCGATAACCAATAATATCCAGATCACCCAGTAGGTTTTACGAGATGAGGGGCTCTGTTCCATCTCCTGCTTGCCATTTTGAGCGATGCCAGGCAGGTGTAAGTGGCCACTTATCTCAACATCTTGTTGTTTCTTTCTGAAAATAAGCGGTAAGGGCAACAATAGGAGTAACCAAGCCCATCCAAGTGTTAGCATTTTAGTTCTTGCCCCTGCTTGTGTGAAAGTGGCGGTTGAACACTCTTTTTGTGTGCAAGAGGGAGTGCCTCCTTTAGCCAGTTTGCCGTTATCTGTTTTAATCTTTGAGCCTCATCGGGTGTTAATGGCTCTCTTTGATAACGTCTATCGAGTAGTTTTTGAAGCTCTGGGAGCGCCTGTTTTACCTGACTATTTATCCAGGCATACCAAGCTTGACCCTCTAAGCCTGCTACATCTTCTCTTGGCAAGTAACTGAGAGCGGCACGTTTAATGAGGGTGTTGATCTCTACGCAGATATTGGTGTTGTGAATATCGAGTCTCTCGAGCTCCATAAGCGCAGCACGCTTTGCCGCTGAGCGTTGATGTCTGCGTTTGAGCCAGATAACAGTAAAAAGAAGTGCACTGACTAATACCAATAGAATAAGCCAATAGCCCGGAGCAATGGGCCAACTCTCCACCACTGCGGGAGTGTGAATATCTTTCAAAGCCTGAAGAGCGGGGTTAGTAGCGGCTGCTTGCATTATCTCAAGCTCCCTATTTGATCGTTTAAACTCATACCAGCATCGATAAAGCGTGTTCTCACATTCAACTTTTGCATCATCTGTGTAAAGTGGGCTTGTGAGCTGAGTTGCTTTTGTAGCCAGGCATCATAGCCGGCTCTATTAAGCACCATCTCTCTGTTTCCCTCTTTGACTGGCAGTTGAAACTGTTTAGGTAAAGCCAGGGTACCTTGCCGCAGAGGATCGGTAATGAGAAAAGCCCCCATATCACAGTGGCGCTTAAGATCTGACAGAGGAGCAAGGCAGTTTTCAGTGAGGTTAGATCCATCACTGATTATCCAGATCAATGAGCCTGGTTTCGCAATTCGTCTGAGCCGTTGGCAAGCTCTAAACAGATGTTCAGGCTCAGATTGATATTCTGAAAGCTGATTAAGCTGCCTTTCATGTAATGACTGTATCGCAGAGATAAGTTGAAGTATGCCCTGTTGACGGCTTCTAGGTTTAAGCTCCAGATGCTCCATCTCTGTGGCAATCAAAGCGCCAAGACGATCCCCGTGCTGAATCGCACTCCAGCCTAAGGTGGTCGCCAAGTGGGCGGCTTGTACTGATTGAAGCAGCAAGCTTGAACCAAAATAGAGGCTATGACTCAGATCGAGTAAGATCAGAACCGGGCGCTCTCTCTCCTCAACAAAAAGCTTAGTGTGTACCTTGCCTGTTCGCGCCGTAACGCGCCAGTCTATGGTGCGAACATCATCACCGGGTTGGTAATGGCGCACTTCGGCAAACTCCATTCCCCGACCCTTAATCAAGCTTGCACGATGACCCGCTAAATTTGCCCGAGCCTTTGAGCGCTTTTCCGGTAGAGCTCTGGCGATAGTTTGACAAGCCAACAGCTCTTTTTGTGTCAGGTTAACCCCGTTAGAAAAAAGCGGTAGTCTAGTATCGGCCATTTAAGGTACCGCAACTTGAGAAAGAATATGGTTAATCACATGATCACTGCTGATCCCTTCCGCTTGTGCCTGATAACTCAACAGCAGCCTATGCCTTAGTACGTTGGGGGCAACTGCTTGAATATCTTCAGGTGAAACAAAGTCACGCTCATATAGCCAAGCTCGGGCACGCGCACATCGCTCTAGCGCTAAAGTAGCACGTGGGCTGACACCATACTCGAGCCAAGAAGCTAGCTCATCGCTGAACTTCTGTGGCTGACGGGTAGCCATGATGATATCGACGATATAGTGCTCCAGCGGCTCAGCAAGGTAGAGCTCTAGAGATTCATCTCTTGCTTCAAAGATATCTTTTTGAATGATGGGTTCAACCGTGGGGGCATCTTGTTTCAATGCCTCTTTGCGCGACATACGCATGATCTCAAATTCAGTCTCAGCGCTGGGGTAATCCAGATTAAGGTGCATAAGGAATCGATCGAGCTGAGCTTCAGGAAGTGGATAGGTTCCCTCATTCTCTAATGGGTTTTGTGTTGCCATCACCAAAAATAGCTCAGGCAGTTTGTAGCTGTTCTTTCCAACGGTGACTTGACCTTCAGCCATCGCTTCTAGCAGTGCCGATTGTACTTTTGCTGGTGCTCGGTTTATCTCATCGGCCAAAATCAGGTTATGGAAGATAGGGCCTGCTTCAAACTCAAAACTTGAAGTTTGTGCGCGGTAGATATCGGTGCCGGTAAGATCGGCAGGCAGTAGATCTGGGGTAAACTGCACGCGATGGAAGTCTCCCTCTACGCCATCACACAGGGCTTTAACTGCGCGGGTTTTTGCCAAGCCTGGAGGCCCCTCTACGAGTAAATGTCCATCGGCAATTAGTGCTATTAACAGGTTTTCGGTCAGGACGGGTTGTCCTAAAATGACCTTGTTCAGGTATTCGCGTAATGCGTGAAATCGACTCAAAGGCATGATGCTACTCGGTTATTTTAGTTAGTTTGGATATAGACCAACAACATGGTAAAAAATTCCCATAGGGTTTGGCTAGTGCCAATTTACCATTAGTGTATAAAGTCATCACTATTGTATGACTTAGAGATACAGGCATTTGTCGCTCTAACTACATTTACTTAATTATTATCAATTTATCTAGGACAATAAGCTTTCAAATAAACTCCATTAAACATTGTTAATAATAGTGTTTTTAGATAAATTTCGGTTTAAAAACCAAACAAGTGTTTAAAACTTGCCTGTAAGAAGTTAGAATCAGATCACATTTTAATGGTCAGACCTGTTATATGTGATGTATCTTTATCGGGTTCGGTTCATTGATAGCCGCAGGGACATAATATCGTCGACCGCATTGAGTCGGGGCGTATAAGAAGAGGGTGAAAAATGAGTGACAGACAACAGGTAACGAACGCAAAAGGCGATCGTATTGCAATAGTAACTGGGTTGAGAACCCCTTTTGCTAAGCAGGCCACCGCATTTCACGGTGTATCAGCATTAGATATGGGCAAGATGGTTGTCAATGAGCTGCTTTCACGTTCAGAGCTTGACCCGAAAGAGATACAGCAGCTGGTTTATGGCCAGGTGGTTCAGATGCCGGCTGCGCCAAATATTGCCCGTGAGATAGTATTGGGCACTGGCATGGATATCGCTACTGACGCATACAGTGTGACACGAGCTTGTGCGACCAGTTTTCAATCTACAGTTAATGTGGCTGAATCTATCATGACTGGCAATATTGATATCGGTATTGCTGGTGGTTCTGATTCATCCTCTGTTTTGCCAATTGGCGTGTCAAAGAAGTTAGCTCATGCGTTGGTAGATCTTAATAAGGCACGCTCATTTGGTCAAAAGCTGGCAATCTTCCGTCGCCTTGGTTTGAAAGACCTACTGCCTGTTCCCCCTGCGGTTGCTGAATATTCAACAGGGTTGTCGATGGGACAAACCGCTGAGCAGATGGCTAAAACCTATAACATTAGCCGAGCCGATCAAGATGCACTCGCTCACCGCTCTCACTCTCTTGCGACAGAAACTTGGAACAGCGGCAATCTGGCCCAAGAGGTGATGACAGCCCATGTGCCACCTTATAAAGCTTTTATCGATCGCGACAATAACATTCGCGAAAACTCCTCTATCGAATCCTATGCCAAATTAAGACCAGCTTTTGACCGTAAACACGGCACAGTTACAGCTGCGACAAGTACACCGCTGACAGATGGTGCATCTGCGATTCTATTGATGAGTGAAAGCCGCGCTAAGGCACTAGGCTATAACCCGATTGGTTACATCAAAAGCTACGCGTTTAGTGCCATTGACGTATGGGAAGATATGTTGATGGGACCATCTTATGCGACACCGATAGCACTTAAACGTGCGGGGATGGAGCTTGAAGATCTGACATTGATTGAGATGCATGAAGCATTTGCCGCTCAAGCTCTTGCCAATATGAAAATGTTTGCTTCGAAGAAGTTTGCACTGGAGAAGTTAGGTCGTAACCGCGCTATTGGTGAGATAGATATGAGCAAATTTAACGTGTTGGGTGGCTCCCTTGCTTATGGTCACCCGTTTGCTGCGACAGGAGCGAGATTGATAACACAAGTGTGTAACGAGCTTAAACGTCGCGGCGGTGGTACGGGGCTGACCACCGCATGTGCTGCGGGTGGTTTAGGTGCGGCAATGATAGTTGAAGTGGAGTAAATGGTAATGGATAAGACATTTAATTTAACTAAACGTGAAGATGGCATTGCCGTACTGACCATGGATGTTCCTGGCGAGAGTATGAATACACTGCGGGCCGAATTTGGACCTGAGATTAGCCAAGTGTTAGCCGATATCAAGGGTGATAGCAGCATTAAAGGCTTAGTGCTTATCTCTGGTAAAAAAGACTCTTTTGTTGCTGGCGCCGATATCTCAATGTTGGATGCTTGTGAAACGGCTGCAGATGCAAAGCAGCTTTCTCAGCAGGGACATATTGTTTTCAATGAACTTGAATCACTCTCGATTCCTGTTATTGCAGCCATTAACGGCGCTTGTTTGGGGGGCGGTTTAGAGCTGGCTCTTGCTTGCCATCAGCGTGTCTGTAGTTTAAACAGTAAAACCATGATGGGGGTGCCTGAAGTTCAGTTAGGACTCCTTCCTGGTGGTGGCGGTACACAAAGGCTACCTAGGCTAGTTGGGATCACATCGGCACTGGATATGATGCTAACGGGTAAACAGCTACGTCCAAAGCAGGCACTTAAACTGGGTTTGATTGATGATATGGTGCCAGAGTCGATACTACTGCAAACTGCGGTAGAGATGGCATTGAAAGGCAAGCGTGCCTCGTCAAAACCAAAACTGTCAATGATCAATCGTGTCCTTGAAGGTACGAATGCTGGCCGTAGTATTATTTTTGACCAAGCAGGTAAGCAGGTACAGAAGAAGACACAGGGTAATTATCCAGCACCCGCTAAAATTATCGATTGTGTACGTCAAGGGATGGCTAAAGGCATAGTCAAAGGGCTTGAGGTTGAGGCTAGCCATTTTGCCGATCTTGTCGTCTCAAAAGAGTCTGAAGCATTAAGAAGTATCTTTTTTGCCACGACGGAGATGAAAAAAGAGAGTGGGGCTGGTGATGCTAAGCCACGGAGCGCCAAAAAGGTGATGGTACTTGGTGGTGGGTTGATGGGAGGCGGTATTGCCTCCGTGACGACGACCAAGGCTAAGATCCCAGCTCGAGTCAAAGATATCAGTGAGCAGGGACTAAGCAATGCACTTTCCTATGCGTACAAGTTATTGGATAAAGGAGTAAAGCGTCGTCATATGACGCCAGCAGTGAGAGATAATCTTATGTCCTTGATGACGACAACTACTGAGTATAAAGGCATAAAAGATGCCGATATTGTGGTTGAAGCAGTATTTGAAGATCTAAATCTTAAGCACCAGATGGTTAAAGATGTTGAGCGTGAATGTGGCGAAAATACCATTTTTGCATCGAACACCTCCTCTTTACCAATTGCTCAAATAGCACAAGCTGCGAGTCGACCTGAAAATGTTATCGGTTTGCACTACTTTTCGCCGGTAGAGAAGATGCCATTGGTTGAGGTTATTGCTCATAAGAAAACCTCTGCCGAAACTATTGCGACGACAGTGGCTTTTGCACGTAAACAAGGTAAGACGCCAATTGTTGTACAAGATGGTGCTGGTTTTTATGTGAATCGAATTTTAGCTCTGTATATGAACGAAGCAGCGCAACTACTTCTTGAAGGCAGATCTGTTGAAGCCTTAGATAAGGCGTTAGTTAAGTTTGGCTTCCCAGTTGGACCTATGACGTTATTAGATGAAGTTGGCATTGATGTCGGTGCTAAGATATCACCCATTTTAGAGGGAGAGCTTGGAGCACGTTTTTTAGCGCCAGCCGCATTTGATAAGTTATTGGCAGATGAGCGTAAAGGTCGTAAGAATAACAAAGGCTTCTACCTTTATGGCAGTAAAAGTAAGAAGAAGGCTAAGCAAGTAGATAGCTCAGTTTACGGAGTGTTGGGATTAAGAACACCAGAAAATAGCAATGAGCATTCTAGCGAGCTTGCTGAAATGTCACAGCGCTGTGTTGTGCAGATGCTTAATGAAGCCGTTCGTTGCTTAGAGGAGGGGATTATCGCTTCACCAAGAGATGGTGACATCGGCGCTATTTTTGGGATAGGTTTCCCTCCTTTCTTGGGGGGCCCATTCCACTACATAGATACACTAGGCGCTGATGTTTTAGTGTCTAAGCTTGAAGCTTATCAGGCTGAGTTTGGTGATAGATTTACACCTTGTGATCAGCTAAAACAGATGGCCAAAGATGGTGATAAGTTCTTTGATTAGTCATTTAATTGACGCTTTTGTCTGGCAGGGACCTGACTGTCAGTTTTAAGCTCTAAAGTGGCGGCAATAATTTGCCGCTTTTTTATACGTAAGAGGAACTGTTTAGCCTATATTTTACTCTCTTCACCATACTCTTTAGTGTAAAATAATTCCGTTTTTAAGGTTAGCTTGTAACTCTTGGTATAGATTTGCTAGGAGGATGCAAGGGTTAGCCTTCTTTTATCTGCTGTTGACCCTACTAGAGAGGTTCTAGATAAATGTTACTATCAATTTTCATCGCCACTGTGTTGCCGTTGTCGAGTTTTGTTATGGGAAAACTTGCGTTTCAGGCTGGACTTGGGGTGAAGCGTTGGGCAGTTGTTGGCCTACTACTGGGGCCTGCGGGTTATCCTCTGTTAAATACTCACAAACGATTTGCTATGAAAAAAGCCACAACAAAAGGCTCTAGCCAGATCCGATGCTAATTTAAAGTTCTATTTTTGAATCTAACGGATAAAAAAATGGAGCCTATGGCTCCATTTTTGTCTTTAATTTCAGTTAATGCTTTTTAACTGAATGCTTTCTAACTAAATGGTCTAGTGCCACCAGACTTTGGCTGGGATCACCTCTAGGTGATTTAATCCTTCAGGAAGTTGCACTCTTCTACGCTCAGGTTTGTTAATAAGACCAAGAGCTTTCATGATTGAATCAAACATAATGTCTCTCCTTAAGCCTAAGCTGTTATTGAGTTGATGAATTTCACATGTGGCACGTTAGCAGTTTGTAGTGGCTTAAACTTCACATGAGGCACGTTAGCAGTTTGTAGCGGCTTAAATTTCACATGTGGCACGTTAGCAGTTTGTAGCGGCTTAAACTTCACATGAGGCACGTTAGCAGTTTGTAGTGGCTTAAACTTCACATGAGGCACGTTAGCGGTTTGCAGTGGTTTAAACTTCACATGTGGTACGTTAGCGGTTTGCAGTGGCTTAAATTTCACATGGGGGACATTAGATAGAAGTAACTGATTAGAATCTGTTGCAGGAATTTCAAATGCCGCAGCTGGAGCTGTCAGTGCAAGCGCGATAGAGGTAGCTAGTATTTTAATCATGTTATTCTTCTCTCAAGTTATTGAAACCATCAAGTGATGGTTTCGAATTTATAAGGCTGTCATTATTTTTGACACTTGAGATAAATGTTGCAGTTGTTATGCCATGTTTTCAGTATCTTGTGTTTTTTGTTGCTGGTTTATTGCCATTTAAATTGCTTTTGTGTTTTTTTGTACTATGTCAGGTTCAATGAAATTCTTCTCTAGTAGCTCACTGAACTGATTTTCAGTGACCGCTTTACTAAATAGAAAACCTTGTATCTCTTCACATTTTAGTGCTTTTAGTATGCTCAGTTGAGAGGCATCTTCAACTCCTTCTCCGACAACCGATAGCCCCATGTTGTGAGCGATAGTAATTATGGAGTCGACCATCTTCAGATCTCTGTCAGATTTATCGATATCATCGACAAATGCTTTGTCAATTTTCAGAGTATGAATTGGAAAACGTTTTAGGTATGAGAGTGAGGAGTAGCCTGTGCCAAAGTCATCCAGAGCTAAGCTGACTCCCATTTTTGATAGCTGTTGCATCACCTTAATGGCTTTCTCGGGCTGTTTAATCACAGTACCTTCGGTGATCTCTAACTCTAGGTTTGCTGCTGGTAGCTGAGTGAGTCGTAAAATTGACTCAATACGCTGCTGAAGATCTGGGAGGGCAAATTGGTATGATGATAAATTGACGGCTACCCGACCATCAAACAGGCCTAAACTTCGCCATTTCTGAGTAGCAAAGCATGCTTTTCTCATCACTAAATCACCGATATCGACAATTAAGCCGTTTTCTTCAGCTAAAGGAATAAACTCGCTGGGTGGAATTAATCCGTGTTCAGGATGATTAAGCCTGACTAAGGCTTCCATTCCCGCCATTCTACCTGTTTTTAGTGCTATTTTAGGTTGGTAATAGACTTCAAACAGATCATCACGTAAACCTTCACGAATAAGGTTCTCAACTTCCAGTTGCCTTATTGCATTTCGGTTAATTGATTCTGAGTAGAATTGGTAGCGGTTGCCTCCCCCTGATTTAGCATGGTACATCGCAATATCCGCTTTACGTAGCAATGCTTGTTCATTTTGATCGTCCTCTGGATAGAGCACAATACCGATACTAAGGCCCACTACGACTTTTTCTGAGGTGAGTTCAAACGGGCTGGCGAAAGCATCAATAACATTGTTTGCGATCACGGCACTGGAGCCAATGTCAGGGTTATTATCAACTAATATGGCAAATTCATCGCCGCCCAAGCGATAGATACTCGTATGATAGGGAACAGCGGCTTCGATACGTTTAGCGACCTTTATTAATAACTCATCACCTATCTGATGCCCCATGGAGTCATTGATCTTTTTGAAATTATCGAGATCCAGTACCATCAGAGTATGATGAGTATCTCTCTTTACCAAGTTACCTAAGGTCACCATTAAACTTGAGCGGTTCGGCAGGTTAGTTAAGAGATCATTATTGGTGAGCTTTCTTAACTCCTCCTCTTGCAGTTTACGTCGAGAGATATCTGAAAATACACCGACATAATGAGATAGTTGTCCTAATTCGTTATAGATAGCATCAACCGTTAGTTCCATGAGGAAACTCGTGCCGTCTCCTTTTGCTGATTCAACATCATTGCTCCAGCTACCTTGCTGATGAAGAATTGAACGTATCTGCTCTGAATAGCTGTCTGGGTAGAGGTTAAATTTGAATAGTGAGCCAATAAATTGCTCTTTGGGAATAAGGCTTAGTTCACAACAGGCTTCGTTGACCTCTACAAAGATAAAGTTATTATCCAAAATAAACATGCCTTCGGAGATATTGGCAATCGCGCGTTCAAATAAGCGAAGTTGTTCCTCTGCATTTTTAAAGTTATTAATATTTTTAATTGTACCTGTCATACGCAGAGGGTTATCTTTTTCATCTCGTTCAACTATTTTTGCTCTGTCTAAGATCCACACCCATTCATCCGACTTCCCCTTTACTCGATATGCTGCTTCAAAATGATCGCTGTTACCATCGAAATGACTGTTCAGTGCCTTAGTGACACGGTCTTGATCCATGGGATGAATATTACTCTCCTCATCGGCATCGCCAGACCTTTGCCCATCTTTTGGAAATTCGAGAGAGCCCCAGATATTAGAACGGTATATCTGTCCTGTTTCGATATCCCAATCCCACATCTCATCGCCACTGCCCCAGAGAGAAAGCTTCAGCCTCTCCTCTGATTTAGCTATTTTTTTCTGAACTTCACGGCGACGAAGTATGCTTTGAACTATCACAGCTGAAATAATGAGTGCAACTATGAAGTAGATAAGTTTTGCTTGTTTTGATAACCACCATGGAGGGGTTATTAATATATTTAGGCTCTTTATTTCTCCTTGGTTATGAGTCAAGGGATCAAAAGCATAAATATTAAAGGTGTACTCACCAGAAGATAGGTTAGTATAAGTAGCAGAGTTTATTCCTTCAGAATGAATCCAAGATTCAGATAGTCCCTGCATTTGATATATATAATCAATTTTTTCACTACCATTGCCAGGGCTATTAAATTTTAATGTAAAAGGGTAGTCAGAATATTTTAATGTTATTTTCTTTGTCGAGGAAATGTTTTCTTTTAAAATCGAGCTTCCTATGTTAACGGGGATGTTGAAAACTAATAGCTCATTGATATTGGCTTTAGGTGCTTTTGACGATGAGAATATCTTATCAATAACCACTTTTGACATCGCACTAATACCTGAAATACCCCCGATGTATATTGTGTTGTTAAAGTCTAAAATTGATTGTGCATTATACTCATCTTGACTTCCATAAGTATCTGAAAGGGAAATTGTTTTGTTATCAAGTATTTGTGTAACTATCAGCTCTTTTATCGAAGTGGAGTATATGTAATCGGTGTCAGTGACAATAGAGTAAATTGGCCTATTGTTTGAGTAGATAGTTTCTATTTTTTTGTCTTTGGCTGTGAATTTTAATAGTGACGTCTCTGTTCCAAAATAAATATCTTCATTGTTTGTCGATAGAGAAATACTAATGACGATACCTTTATTAAAAATATTTTCAATTTTTCCATCTTGAATTTTAAAAAGTCCACCTTGCGTCGCAACCCAAAGAGATGTACTAGATTTTTTAATATCAAAAACTGGGTTTCCAATATCTACACTGTGTTCCATGATAATTTGTTTATTTTCAGAAACTTCAATAACTCTTCCGTCAGTTGTACCAGCATAAACTGCTTCATCAAATTGTGAGTGATGAATGGCAAAGAATGGGCCGGGACTTAGCACTTCTCTATTTTTACTATGCTTGTCAATTGACAGTAACCCTTCCGTTGTCGTTACGAATAAACTATCTTCTAGTGTTGTAACTTGTTTTGGTCCCTCGGCCTCAGTGTTGTATTTAGCAACTATCTTATTAGATTTACTATATGAGTTTATATATTTTGAACCAGTAGCAATAAATAAGTTTGATTTTAGATCTTTAGCTATAGACCAAATATTTTTATCTTCTATATCTATTGTTGATATTGTATTGTTATAATCATAATTAACTAAAAATCCTATGTTATGAGTTGTAATGTAGTTTGTTTTTTTTCCTCTTATTACTTGAGGGTTAGTAACTTCTATGTTCTTTATGTCCAATCTGTCAATACTAGTTTGAGAGAAGTCTGTACTAATGGAATAGATATTTTGTTCTTTTATTGATATATATTTATTGGATAGTGCCGTAAGGTTGGAGTAGTGATTGTTATTTATTTTTCTTACTTTTTCATCTAATATTTCAAAAACACCATCTGGCCTTATTATTATTACTTTTCCGTGCGCTGCTACAATATCGTTAGTATTGTCGGAGATTACTTTTTTTTCAATGTTGTCAATTGCTATTATATCTCCCATGTAATTCCTTACATATATTAATCTGTTGGAAAAAATAATTTTTTTAATACCTCCAAAATCACCATCTATAGATTTTATATATTCTAATTTATTATTTAAATAAATTATTTTGTTCTCTGTTCCAACTATAATTTGGTCGTTGTGTTCAGTGATAGTCCATATTTGTTGAGAAAGCAGGTTGTTAATTAGAATAAAATCATCATCAGCTTTGTTATAAACAGTTAATCCTTTATCAGTCCCAATGAATAGACCATATTTTTCCGAGAAGTAAAGGCTTCTAATAAAGGAGCTTGGTAGAGAGTTTTTTTCTTTGAAAGAAAAATATTGTTTGAATTCACCACCATCGAATCTATTGAGTCCATTCAATGTTCCAATCCAAGCAAAACCATCAGCATCTTCAACGAGTGAAGTTACTGCACTTTGAGATAATCCTTCCGATACACCGTAGCTTTTTATTTTTAGAAGTTTTGGGGTGTGAATAGACTTTATAACTTTCTCTTTAGTTATAAAATTAGATTCTACAGCAACCGATTGGCCGGAAATACAGAGGGCCAACAGGAATGTTGTAATTATTTTCATAAGCGCGTTAGGCATCATTTTAGTTTAATTATTAGTCAGAAATGCGGGTGTAACAGTTGCTTAACCTTACTTTTTCAGAAAGTGAACGGTTTGTCAAAGTATCACAGGCTTTTACTGGTGATAATTATTACTATTTTCATTTTTATAATGGGCAGTGTACTGTTTTATATCATGAATCCGCATTAATATTGGGCTTTTTAGTATTTTCTAGGTGGATTCTTCTGAGATGTGAGCAAGTTTGGCAATGATATATTAACTGAGTGGGAGCTGGATAATTGTACAGCTAATGCACTTTTATCATCAGGGTGAATTTGTTTGTTTACAGGGTGTTATTCGGTAAAGGGGAACGGTTAACCTAAAGCTTCCAGTTAACCGTTTTGTCATTAGGTGTGAAGATAAGCTCGCTTTGGATACTAAGGTGTTAGTAGTTAAACTTCGCGGCTTTTTCTTTAAAGCTACGAAGGTCTGTTATCATATTGTCGGATGTTAGACGTTCAAGTTGATGATGATTTTCCCCTGTCGTAAACAGAACTAATCTATCGCTATGCTTACTACGCATCTTTTTCATCATAAACTTAATCAGATCTGAACGAGTCAGTTTCTCAATTTCAGCAACGACCAGCTCTCTTTGATTAAAGTCATAATCTTTATTTCCAATACTGGACCAATACCTCTGACCTCGTGTTTTCAAGTTAGGATCATGCTCCATCACTTGATTCATTAGCCCCTGCTTAGTTAACTCCCACTGCTCATTTGTTATCTGCAAAATAGCGTAGTTAAAGTCTGCAATAAATTCGTCAATGGCTTCTAGTAGCTGAAGTGGACCCGATGTGGGGGATTGAATATAGAAGATCATCCCTGGATATCGGTTTAAAGGCAGGTAACCTGTTCCTACCATGTAGCCAAGCTGTTTTTTGGTTCTTAGCTCATGGAAAAATGTCGATGACATAGTGTGGTTTAATAAACTAAATAGGGCCATCATTTCGGGAGTAGATTCGTTAGCTTGGTAGTAGACTATGATGCTACTGTCCTGGTGTGTGACCATTAACTCTCGCATTAAGGTGCCATAACCTGATAAGTTTACCAACTCTCTCTCTGACTCTCTGCTTGGAGAGGAAACGAGAGATAAAATATGTTCCAGTCGCTTCCCTAATGCCTGGACTTCGCTGACTAGCCAATCGCCATAGACTAAACCTTCAAGATGAATCTTTTCATAAAAGCTTCTAACATGATTATGGAGATCATCTAAGCTGATGTTTTCAAGCTCCTCTGCCATTCTAGATGGCTCATAGCTTCGTTTTTGCAGTGATACTGTTAAACTGGTAAATATTTGCGAAATAGGTTTAGCGCGGGTTTGGTTGTACCAAGTCCTTAAAATCTGGCGTTTAATTAGCTTAAACCTATCTTGGGTAAAATTACGTTCTCTGGCTTTTTCAATAAGCAGAGCCAATAACTCCTCCTGTTTACCTGTAAAACCGGTGAGGTGCAGTGTGATCCCACCTTGATGAGGGTAAATATTATAACTAAGGCCAGCTACCTCAGCTTGGTAAGTATATTCAGTCAGATAATCGAGCAGCATCTCAACGTATAATCGAGTGAGCGCGGCGTTCCTCGGGGAGGAAGCAGCCTGAATCGAGTCCATTGAGAGGTACATATGGCCTTTTGGCACGTTAAACTCATCATCCTTTCTGTGCCAAATTCGGTAACCATTCTCTTGAGAAACAATGACTGGCACCTTGTTCTGGCTTTTCTCTGCCCTTGCAACTGAGTCTGAGATGATAAAGGGGTTTTGTTTAGGCAGAACAAACTCTGGACGAATGCCTACCTGGCTCCAGCGTTCGAGTTGCTCTTTTTCCAAGGGCTGAATCTGATAGGGAGTATGGTACCAAGCTGCTTGTTTATTGCTCTCCATTTCAGACGATATGATCTGAATTCTCATATTGGATGGTGTCATCATATTAAGCAAACTCATGGTTTCAGTGACGTTGAGCCCCTCCATCTTATAGTCACCAAATACCAGATCTTCAACATCATAATGGTGCATATTAATACTGAGGTGGCTGGCCAAATCCAGTGGTTTAATCTGCTCCTGATATTTGAATGCCAATTTGAGAAGGTTAGCCCTCTCTTGGTATCGCCAGTCTTGCATTCCTTGAGTTTTTATCAGTTCAATATATTCAAAGGCACACTCAACAACGGTGTCTAGTTCGATAACGCCTTTCTCTGTTAGTTGAATGCTGATGTTGTAATCTTTGAAGTTATACCCATTGACACCGCCGCCAGCGGACAGGTTTACTGCATAGCCATGATCTTTAAGGTAGGAGAGCAAGCTCCCTCGTCCCTCATAACCTAAGAGGTGACTGATAAAAGTGAGCGGCTTATGTTTATAGTAGGGATCTATCTCAGGAAGAGAGAAGGTGATAGCAACCCTTTTTTGATCTTTTACTGGGATAATATTAATGCGAGTTTGCAGCTGCTCCGCTTGGTAAATTGGCACAATTGGGTATTGTTTGGTTAATTGACGATCGTTAATTTCACTAAAATAATGCTTGGCCAGCACTTCAAGTTCTTGAAGAGGAAGAGGGGCGACTAAACAGAGGGTCATCAAGTTAGCGCTATAGTGATTGTGGTAAAACTCGAGCAGCTCCTCTCTTAATACAGATTGTTCACCACTTAAAGTTTCTAGATTTCCCACTGAAAACTTCGAGAAAGGGTGATTCGGATTGACCGTTTCTTTCTGGACTTGGTATGTTCTGCGAATATCATCTTTTAGCTTAAGACTAAACTCAGACTCGATGGCATGTCGCTCTCTGTCGACCAGATCTTGGTTAAAGAGCGGCGCAATAAAAAATTGGCTGAATCTATCCAACGACTCCTCGAATACATCGGCATCGATACTGAAGAAAAAATTAGTCTGCTCTGTTCCTGTCCACGCGTTATTACTGCCACCATGTTGATTAATAAAGGCATGGTACTCGCCTGAGTCTGGAAATTTTTCTGTCCCTAAAAAAAGCATATGTTCTAAAAAGTGGGCCATACCTGGTCGTGAAGCTGGATCGTCAAAGTGGCCGACATTGACGGCCATAGAGGCTGCAGCTTGGTTAGCCAATTTATCTTCGACCAGTAATACCGACAAATTGTTATCTAATGCTAGGTATTGATAGTGACGATGATCATTTGGGCTTTTGATTATTTGTAAAGATTCACTCAAGTAGCAAACTCCATGTTCAGGCGCTTTTTATTACTGCCAAGATATAAAATGTGCCTACAGGCAATCACATTTTCCAGCACAGGTAATACATATTGGGCTCCTTCGATGTGTTTGGCAAATATCTCATGGTCTATTCGACTAATTAATAACTTAGTTTAGGTTTTTCCCAATGAGATTTAGGGCTACAATGTGCAATATAAAGATAATAATAATGAGTAGCGAGAGTGGTATGCAGCTATTTTTAATGCGTCATGGTGAAGCAAGCTATCTTGCCCATTCAGACAGAGAGCGAACCTTAACCGATACCGGTCGTTATCATACTGGTGAGGTGAGTAACTGGTTGGCTAAGTCTGTGACTGAATTTGATCTTGTGTTGGTGAGTCCCTATCTGCGTGCCCAGCAAAGTTGGCAAGAGGTGAGCAAACATTTTCCTGAGCCAAGGAAGTGGATAGTGTTAGATGATCTAACACCATCGTCAGATCCAAGTACCGCGGCAGACCTGACCTTAGCTTATGCTGAACAGTATAAAGCGGATAATGTGTTAGTCATTGCCCATATGCCGCTGTTAGGTTACATGGTGAGTGAACTCGTGCGAGGCGTTGAGCCGCCACTGTTTGCCACTTCCGGACTGGCACTTATCGATAAGCATGGGGAGCAGTGCAGCTTAATGTGGCAACATACTCCTCACTCCATAAGTTAATTTGAGCTACGAGTGGGTGTGAGACTTGTTAGATATGGGAGAAAACTTTCGAGATCTCTTTGTCCTGTGTTTGTCTCATGGCTCGCCGCTTTGTCTTTAGCTCGAAATTTAAGCTTATTACCTTCTGTAGGGCTGATCGCCAATATCAATTAATACCAGTAAAGCAGCATCGCCTCCCCACTCTTTAGGGGCTTTATGAAAAGCCATCACATGGGGATGCTGAGCTAACCACATGGGAATATTCTGTTTTAAAATTCCCGTTCCATGTCCATGCATCACACAGCAGCAATGTATCTGTTGCTTTATACAGGCTTGGATCAGGGCTGCCAGCTCGAGTTTGGCTTCCGATTGGCGCATTCCATGTAGATCCAGTAATAGATCTGGTTGATAATCTCCTCGCCTAAGACGCTTAACCTCGAAACTGTCTATATCATCACGATTCCAACGCATGGCACCTTCACTGGGGAGATGTGGCTGATACGTATCTGAAAAATAACTGTCGGCATGGAGCTGTTGCTCCTTCTCTTCAAGCTGCTTTTTATCTTTTTGTGGTGCGGTGAAATGACGTTTATTCTGTTTAAAAGGTTTGATCCCTTCCGTTAAGGTAGAAAACAGATCTGCATCTTCGGTATCTTTTTTCATATTCATATCAGAGTGTTCTTTAAATTTATGCGTATTAGTTTTCTATTTGGCTCTCTATTTTATTGAATCCGATGCCATATGAATAGAGTTCAGTTACAATGGAGCAGAATTATTATGCTGGAGTAAGTTTTGGATAAGATTTTTGTAGATGAAGCTGTGACAGAGCTACGCACCATTGGTGATATGTTACGTTGGAGCGTCAGTCGTTTTAACGATGCAAATATATATTATGGTCACGGCACAGATAACGCGTGGGATGAAGCAATTGCATTAGTCTTTCATGCGCTGCACCTACCAGAAGAGATTGGTCAGCAAGTCATACACTCAAACCTAACCAGTAGTGAGAAGCACAAAATTGTTGAGCTTATCCTTAGAAGGGTAAGAGAGCGTCTACCAGTTCCATATCTTACTAATAAAGCGATGTTTGCCGGCCTGCAGTTTTATGTTGATGAGCGCGTACTTGTACCTCGCTCACCGATTGCTGAGATGATTGCAAATCGATTTAGCCCTTGGCTTTATAATAAGCCAGTCAACCGCGTGTTAGACTTGTGTACTGGCAGTGCGTGTATTGCGATAGCTTGTGCTTATGAGTTCGATGAAGCGGAAGTTGATGCTTTAGATATCAGCGAAGATGCACTTGAGGTTGCGCAGATCAATATCGAAACCTTAGGCGTGATGGACCGGGTTTTCCCTATTGAGTCGAACCTTTTCTCTGCAATCCCTAAGGGACCTCACTACGATCTTATCGTATCTAATCCTCCTTATGTCGATGCCGAAGATATTGATGATATGCCAGAAGAGTATCATCATGAGCCAGAGATTGGCTTGGCGTCAGGCCGTGATGGGTTAGATTTAACTAAGCGTATTTTGGCGAATGCAGCTGATTACCTGACCGAAGACGGCTTGCTTGTGGTGGAGGTGGGTAACTCTATGGTGCACCTTGCCGAGCAGTTCCCTGATGTTCCGTTTACTTGGGTAAGCTTCGAACATGGCGGTGACGGTGTGTTTGTGTTAACCCGAGACCAACTTCTTGAACATGGCTCTGTGTTTGCTATCTATAAAGATAGCGAATAAATAATAGAGGTCATTGAGTTTACTGGTGATAAAAAAGGCTAACGAATAAGTTAGCCTTTTTTAATTCTGTAACTCAAAGCACATATGGGCTAATCTCAGGTGGTGTATTTTTTTTGAGTATGTCAATAACAGTAAAAGGTGTAGAAATAGGATGTCGGGAAACAGTATTGGTCAAAATTTCGTGGTGACAACATTTGGTGAAAGCCATGGTGTCGCTTTAGGCTGTATTATTGATGGGTGTCCTCCAGGGCTGGAACTCAATGAAGCTGATATGCAGCACGACCTAGATCGTCGACGTCCAGGTACTTCACGTTACACCACTGCAAGGCGAGAGCCTGACGAAGTTCGTGTGTTATCCGGGATATTTGAAGGTAAAACAACGGGCACTTCAATCGGTTTAATGATTGAAAATACGGATCAGCGCAGTAAAGACTACTCAAATATTAAAGATCTATTCCGTCCAGGGCATGCGGATTATACTTACCAGCAAAAATATGGATTAAGAGATTACCGTGGTGGTGGGCGCTCATCTGCACGTGAAACTGCCATGCGTGTTGCAGCTGGCGCTGTGGCTAAAAAGTACCTTAAGCAAGTTCACGGTATAGAGATAAATGGTTTCCTTTCACAACTTGGTCCGATTAAGGCTGAGACCTTAGATTTTTCTCAGATTGAACAGAATGCTTTTTTCTTCCCTGATCCGTCAAAACTTGATGAGCTCGACGAGTATATGAGAGATCTCAAGAAGAGCGGTGATTCTATTGGCGCCAAAGTCAGCGTGGTTGCAACTGGTGTGCCCGTGGGGTTAGGTGAGCCTGTTTTCGATAGGTTAGACGCCGACATCGCCCACGCTCTTATGGGGATTAATGCCGTCAAAGGTGTCGAGATTGGCGATGGTTTTGAGGTTGTGACTCAAAAAGGGTCTGAACACAGAGATCTAATGTCTCCAGAGGGGTTTGCTTCTAATCATGCTGGTGGCATTTTAGGCGGGATATCTTCCGGTCAGCCTATTGTGGCTCATATCGCCATGAAGCCCACATCCAGTATCAGTATCCCTGGTGAAAGCATCAATGCCCAAGGAGAGATTGCTGAAGTTGTCACTAAAGGTCGTCATGATCCTTGTGTGGGGATCCGCGCAGTACCCATTGCTGAAGCGATGTTGGCAATCATCCTAATGGATCATCTGCTAAGACATAGAGCTCAAAATATGGATGTGAATAGTCAAACCCCGACTATTGGTATGCGTTAGTCTAGGTTTAGATTGAGAAAGGGCGCTTTAGGCGCCTTTTTTACTGTCTTTTTTCATGAATTATTTTTTAAACATCACTTACAGTTTCTACGCCATAAGGCTAAAATAGCGCGACTCTTTTTCTTAGATATAGCCCAATGAATCAAACCGCTCAGGTTAGCACACAGCTGCGTTGGATAAGCGCCTGTTATTTTTTCTTTTTTGCCATTTTAGGCGTGATGGTGCCATACCTTGGTGTCTTTTTTGAAAACCGTGGTTTTAACCCTCAAGAGATAGGTTTTCTGTTAGCTATCTTGATGGCGACTCGCATTGTTGCGCCTAACATCTGGGCCATGGTGGCGGATAAAACCGGCATGCGGGCTCAGTTGGTAAAGTGGGGGGCTGCAGCTGCCGCGGTGAGTTACCTCACTTTCTTCTATAACGGTAGCTTCACTTATCTGGCGATAAGCCTGACTATCTACACTTTCTTCTGGAACGCCATCTTGGCTCAGTTAGAGGTGATAACCTTAGAGACGCTTGGAGAAAACACCTCTCGTTATGGTGCCATACGCAGTTTTGGCAGTTTAGGTTATCTGGTTTTTGTGGTGGGTGTCGGTTTTGCTATCAGTGCCTGGGGCACCGAAATTTTACCTTATGTGGGGATGGCTTTGTTTATTGGCTTGCTCTTAAGTGCGTTACCACTGCCATCGGATAAAGTGGTGACTAAAAAGCGAGCTGAAACCCCTAAGTTAGTGCTGGATAAAGCGCTATTTTGGTTTCTGCTTTCAGCAACTTTACTGCAGATGAGTGCAGGTCCATTTTATGGCTTTTTTGTTCTGTATCTTAAACAATCTGGTTATAGCGAAGCCGTTGCTGGAATATACGTGGCCTTTGGGGTACTCGCCGAGATCTTAATGTTTATGTTGGCGCCTCGTCTATTAGGTCGATATGGCGTTAATCGACTCTTAATCGTGAGCTTAGGTTTTACCGCCATTCGTTGGCTGCTAATGGCCTTTTTTGTCGAAAGTTACCTTTTGTTAGGTGTAAGTCAGCTGCTGCATGCTTTTACCTTTGGCTTAGTGCATGCGGCGTCTATTCAGTTTGTGCATCGACATTTTGACATTAGTCATCGCAGTAAAGGTCAAGCGTTATATGCAAGTTTGAGCTTTGGGGTTGGTGGTGCGCTAGGAACTTGGCTTTGTGGCATGATATGGGGTGATGGGTCTGGTGCATCACTGGCTTGGGTGGCGGCATCTGTTTGTGCACTTATCGCCATGTTAGCCATATTCTTTATACCCAAACCCAATGCAGAGAAGAGTCGGGCTTAAGAGCAGACTTATTATAAATTGAACAAGGATACTCAATGACAATTCGATTTCGTTTAGGTTTGATCATCAACCCCTTGGCCGGTTTAGGGGGGAGCGTTGCGTTAAAAGGCAGCGATGGTGTGGCTGATGAAGCGCTTGCTCGAGGAGCAGAACCTAAATCTCATTTGCGAATGCAACAAGCGCTAGAGGTTATTTTGCCCTATCGAGATCGGATTGAGATCATTACGGCGTCAGGCCCTATGGGTGAGAACTTAGCCATAAAGATGGGGTTTGATGTCAGGGTTGTACATAGGGTCGGTGAAGAGACGGAAGCCACCGATACCCAAGCTGTAGTAAAGGTGCTCTTGGAGGAGACGCTGGATCTGCTTCTGTTTGCCGGTGGAGATGGAACTGCGCGTGATATCTATGAAGTCGCTGGTGATAATTTACCTGTTCTTGGTGTACCTGCTGGGGTGAAAATCCACTCAGGAGTATATGGGATCACTCCTCACGCATCGGGAACCGTGGTGAAGATGCTACTTGATGGTGAACTTGTCAGTTTGATGAATGCCGATGTGATGGATATCGATGAAACCGCATTTAGACAGGGGACAGTTAAAGCACGCCGTTTTGGCGAGATGCTTGTGCCTGCAGAGCCGAGATATATTCAGTCGGTGAAGATGGGTGGAGTCGAAGTTGATGAGCTGGTGCTACTCGATATTGCCGCTGAAGTACTCGATACCATGGAAGATGAGCTGTATATCATGGGCTCAGGTACCACAGTTGCGGCTGTTATGGATGAGCTTCAACTGGACAACACCTTACTGGGTGTCGACTTGGTACGAGACAGAGAGTTAGTGTCATCGGATCTCAGTGCTGCACAGCTGCTTGAACAAACCTTAGATCAGCCTGTAAAATTGGTTATTACCCTAATTGGCGGTCAAGGTCATATATTAGGACGGGGAAACCAACAACTCTCCAGCGAGCTGATAAAAAGGGTCACAAAGGAGAATATTATTATCCTAGCGACCAAAACTAAGCTAAAAGCACTTGAAGGACGCCCATTAATTGTGGATAGTGGCGACCCAGAATTAGATAGAGCACTGTGTGGCTATTATCGAGTTATTACGGGCTTTCATGATCATGTGATGTATCAGGTGGCAAATCCTGATCTGTTATAGTGATCAAACTGTAATATGAAGAATATGTTGTAGCTTGCTATGACTGCATCTGTTGTGAATAAAGAGAAAGCGGAGTGATTAATGTTAGAGCAGTATGAAACAACCTTGTATGAGTGGATTGAAGATATTGTCGCTCAAGGTAATGAAGATGCCCTGTTTGCCAGTGGCTATCTGCAGGGACATTTCGCTGTGGCGATTTCACAACTTGAAATTGAAACAGAGCAAGACCTATCAGCGTTAAGCCAGAAGATGGATGTGTGTATGGAGCTGGCTAAGCAAGAGTTAGGCGATACAGATTATGCGTTAGTAGATTCTGCATGGAAGCAACTTAGCGACAGATTAGCGGCGTGAGTGCGGACAGTAAATATCTAGCGCAAATAGGGCTTGTTAATCCTAAGAGTCCAACGAATGTTGGCGGTATTATGCGCGCTGCTGGGTGTTATCAGGCTGATGCAGTGCTCTATACCGGTAAGCGATATGAGTTGGCTGCTAGAAATGGTAATGCCCAATACAACACTGATACGAAAAGAGCAGGGCAGCATATTCCACTTCAAGCCGTGGAGAGCTTACTTGCAGCGAAAGCGGATGATGTGAAGCTGGTTTGTGTTGATCTTGTGGTTGGCGCAATTTCACTACCTGAGTTTGTTCATCCCGACAAAGCCCTATATGTGTTTGGCCCAGAAGATGGCACCATAGGTCAAGAGATAATCGATAATGCAGACGCTGTAGTTTATGTTCCCACTGTAGGTTGTATGAACTTGGCGGCATCGGTCAATGTTCTGCTCTATGACAGGCTTGCTAAGTTAGGTGGTTTAGATGCTAATGATGAGCTGATTAAGCGTAGCCGAGATACAAATAACAGAGTTAAAGTAAAATCTTGAACTCTTGATTGTTAACAGATAATAAAAAACCCAGCAACTGCTGGGTTTCTTGTTATTTGGGGTAAATATTTATACCTAAGCTAGCTCAAATATACTATTAATCTAAGCGACAATTTAATAGATCGTCACCATTTAACCTACATTCAACTTCAACCCACTTACCGTCAAACTGAGCTAGCGAGTTATCCGATGAGGTGTAGTTCCATAAACTGTTGTTGCTAACAGGGCCCTCTAAACTGATCTCAGTCTCTTTTATCTCACGTTCAATCTCTTTGATTAACCAGTGAGCAGGCGTTAGTGCTGTGGCTTTGACTTCAATGCCTTCCACTTCAACCCACATATTGTTTAACATCGCTTCGGTAAGACCATCATCGAAGTGAGTTGCTGCGTCGATAACAAACTCGGTGCCATTGATGGTCACGATACCATTGCTTAACGTTGCAGAGCCTTGGTTTGAAAACTCTCTTGCTTGAGTTACTGGGATTTCTGGTTGCTGGTTTTCAAAATCAATGTTGGTTGCCACTAGGCCTGAATTACTATTGACCATATCAACATCAACTTGGTTACCACTTTTCAGATCTGTTTTAACGCCATCTTCAAATTTTGTGTTGGTGGTAACCTGTATCTTTGTACGGTTGTCTATCTCAAAATAGCTTAGCTCTGAGTTGACCCAAGTGATAGTGCCTTCAATCTCAACACCGTCATAGTCAGTATCATTTTCAACATCTATCTTGGCTGCAACGAAGTGACTGTTCTCAAAATTGCCATCAACTTCAACCCATTGACCATTTTTCAGTATGTCACCATCTTCAATAGTGGCATTACTGTATTCAACTTGCATTGAACCGATGTTAAACTTGCTCGCAGTTGTATCAAGCTGTGAAATACGACCTTCTACTTCAGCATGAGTGAGTATTGGAGCTTGGTTGACTGAAGATACAGACCAAGTGCCATCGGTTTGTTGTAGGGCTGAGATCATCACCCAGCTACCAACTTGGATATCGCTGTTAAGTGCTGAGAATGTAAAAGTGGTACCGTTAACCACTAACTTATTCCCCTGAACTTCAGACACAACACCAGCAATAGCTGGATTTAGTTCGATATCGGTTGCTTTACCTTTTAAGGTTTCCACTTCAACTTGAATGCCAGGCGTTAGATCTGCAAGTTCAAGGGTGTTGTTTTCATAGTTAATGGGTGTGCCTGCAGTTTGCAGTGTGTAGCCATTGACAGTGATTGTTTGGTTGGCGGTAGAAACTGCTTCAACCGATCCAAAAATTTTTGCTGGTGTTGTTGGCGCTACTGGGATCTCAGGTGTTGTACTACCGCTATCGCTGCTACCGCCGCCACAACCGACAACGAATGTCGCGAGAATGCTCGCCAATAATAGATTTTTTGCATTTGCAGATTTCATGCTTGTCATACCTTAATTAATTGAGGTTGAGGATATGCTGAGCATAATATCGAGATAGGTGTGAAGAGATCGTGAAGGAAAACGTGAATTTCATGAAAGTTTTAATTGTTGAAGATAATCATAATGTCTCTGAAACGATTGCTGATTATTTAGAACTTGAAGGTGTCGCTATAGATTGTGCCTATCATGGAGAGAGTGCGATTAAACTTATTAGTGATAACCATTATGATGTGATTATCATGGACATTATGATGCCAAAGCTCGATGGTATCTCGACAGTCAAAAAGTTGCGTCAGGAGCTGTTTTGCCCAACGCCAATTCTATTTCTTACCGCTAAAGATCACCTAGAAGATAAAGTTGCCGCATTTAAAGCGGGGGGAGATGATTATCTGCTGAAGCCCTTTGCTATGCAGGAGCTGAGTTTGCGACTTCACGCTCTGAATAATCGTGGGCCTAGACGTGACGTTGGTCAGCTCAGTTATGCGGACATAGTGATTGATATCAGTACCGATAAAGTGAGCAGAGCTGGCTTGCCAGTTAAGCTAAGCCGTACTCAACTTAAAATTTTAAAGTTACTCGTTAAAAATGCCCCTGCGATAGTCAGTAGAAAAGAGATCATACAAGCATTGTGGGGAGATGAATCACCCGACAGTGATTCGCTTCGAAGTCATGTTTATGGATTAAGAACCGCGCTGGATAAAGGCTTTAGCGAGTCGTGTTTGGAAACCTTGCATGGAAAAGGCTACAGAATTAAAGCATAAACCTTTATAGAGCAGCATCAATAGCGAGTGAAAGATGGATAAGATCCCAGCAGCAGACCACAGTCATTTCCCCAGTTTTTATTGGAAAATTCGCTGGAGCTTTGGCTTGATGACCTTGCTTATTTTTAGTCTATTTTGGTCACTTATCTATTTTGCCGAAGATAGACTTGAAGTCTTGAGTCTTCATCATTGGCTCGATACCGAGGCCAGTCAATATACTAGGGATTTTAGTAGGTTGGGTTTTGCGACACCGCTACCCAACCCATCGGAATTTTCCACCTATTGGAGTGAAGAGGCGTTACCAGTTTGGCTAACTCAATACACTCAGTTGGGCTTTTTTGAGCACTTAATTGGCACAGAAGATAAACATTTTATTGTGAGCAAACATCCATCGGGAAGAGGTTTAATGTATATCGTCTTTCAAGACGATGCCGATGATTACTTGGATAGCTATGAGGCCGATCTTCATTTTCTGACGTTATTCTTAGGAGGCTTCCTAACCTTAGCCATGCTGCTTTATGGCCTCTATTTTGTCAGAACTCTGTCGAAGCCTTTGGCTAAAATTCAGGAAAAGGTCAGTCAAATGCCACCAGGTAATGCGCTATTCAATGTTGAGACTAAGTTTCGTGAAACGAGAGAGATTGAGAGTACGCTGCTCGAAAGTAAGATTAATATCAGTAACTTTTTTAAGCGAGAGAAGGAGTTTAGCCGTTTTGCTTCCCATGAGTTAAGAACGCCTATTATGGTGATAAAAGGCTCAACTGAGTTACTGCAGAAAGTACCTGATCTTCCCCATATAGCCACTAAGGCGATTGCCCGTTTAGAGCGCGCCAGTGATGAGATGGAGCTACTTACCGAGACATTTTTACTCTTAGGAAGGGCTGCTATTGAGCCAAGGTATATGGCGACTCATTCGCTGGAGTTGATATTGACTAAGCAGATAGATGAGCTGGCGCTGTTGTTTGCTAAGAATAATGCAGGGTATAAACTCAGGGTGAGTCAGCCTAGCAAAGCCCATGCGCCAGAGAGCTTTATTGCCGTGATCATTAATAATCTGATTAAGAATGCCTTTAGTTACAGTGTTGGTGATATCGATATTGGGCTAACTGGGACTGAGCTTAGAATATGTAATCGCCACGATGGGCATGATCTGTATAACGAAGGCTATGGCTGTGGTTTAGTGATTGTCGAGCGAATTTGTGAGCGGATGGTTTGGCAATTTGAACATGAAAATACCCCAGAGCAATATATTGCAGTTGTTAACTTTTCATCCGCAGAGGGAGTAAAAAGAAGTTAGAGGGCTTTGCCCTTGATGAGTTTACGCATCCACATACGATTTGGGTTAAGCAGTTCCAGTGTTGCGCTATCGAGTGGGATTATCTCACCACAAAGCTGCGCCGCTAACGCTTCTGCCGCAAGGGGACCAGAGGTTATCCCGCGAGAGCCAAGCCCACCTAGAATAAACAGACCTTGATGGATTGGCGCTGGTGTCTCTCGCCAATATTTGATGCTCTCCTTAGTATGTTGATGGTCTTGATAGTTTAGCGAGATCTCATCAAAATTCGGTGCACATCCCATCATAGGGGCATGATCACGGGTCACCATTCTGACGCCGACTCTGGCACTGTGGTCGCTAATATCAACATCTTCAGTCCAGGCTTTCCCTAAGTAACTCTGTTTTACTTTCTCAAGGTTCTCGGCCTGTTCGCTTGGGCTGTAGTCGAGATGCTCTGGGTTTTTTATATAGCTAGCGCCAGTGCAGTGAACGCCGTTATTTTGAGGCGTAAGGTAACCATGAGAGCAAAGTACAGTATTCAGTTTCAGTAGTTCATTTCGAGCAGGAATATGGCTCACTTGACCTCTGAAGCCAGTAGCGGCCAGTTGCTTGCTTTGATTAAATTGATTCAGCCCCTGACCATTGGCCAGAATTAAGGTATTGAATGGGCCAAATATCTGTTCATCTCCTGTATCTACAGTGGTTTTATGTAGGTACCACTTCCCCTCTCTTTGCTCGATTCGCTTAATATCGGTATTAAAGTGGGCACTCACATCACTAAGCTGAGCCGCTTTATCGAAAGCTGCTTGAGTGAACTCATGGGGACATATCCAGCCACCTAGAGGATAAAATATGCCCGCCTTATCGATATCTATGCCTGCGAGGTTACTCGACTCATGACGATCAACGCCATGGGCTATCTGCTTATTCCAGGGCTGCGCCGTGATTATCTTCTCCAACCGCGCGCTGCTACGTTGATCAAAACCCGTTTGCAGTACGCCGCAAAAATCGTAGCCTACATTAAACCCATCCTTAATTAAGGATTGCAGTCTTCGACGACTGAAGAGGTAACCTTGCTGGTAATAATGGCTTAAGTGGCCATTATCTGGGGTGAGTAGAGGATAAACCGCGCCCTGTTTATTTCCTGAAGCTTGCTGAGCCAGTGATGAGTCGTTGCAAAAAAGGCGCACGGTTTTATTGCGCTGTGCTAAAGAGAGGGCTAAGTGCGAGCTGGCTACGCCACCTCCAATAATGGCAAAAGTATCCGCCTCTGAACCTGTTTTACTGCTTGCCTGAACCACTGGTGTGTAGAGTGAAGCTTGAGCTTGTTCATGTCTAAGGGCTTTTCGCTCCTGCAGACAGATATGAGTATCTAAGCGGCTTAAGTTCGAGGAGGGCTTTGATGCGGCCTCTGTGTCTTGAGACTTGCATGAGAGCAGCGAAAAACCTGTTTTATGGCACAGTTGGCGAACCTCTTCATCTTGTTTAAGGTTGAAGTTGTAAATTGGTGCGCTATCTCGGCTGACCTTTGCCATCTGCCATAACAAGGCCTGACTTATCTCTTGCTCTGTACTATTTTCAACTTTGTTTGAGTTAGCTTGGCTGATGGACCAGAGGTCGAAAAGGGGGCTTCTGTCATCATCTGAACCATCACAAACTGGCAGGCGCATACTCTTAAGAGAGGCGATGGGGGAGTCCAGATAGAGATCGATAATAAATCGGCCATCATCAAATATTAGCCTTTGACAGCCTAATATTTCGATAGGGTTTGCTTCCGCCAGTGCTTGAACAAGTGCAGCCTGCTCCGAACTAAGAGGTGTGTAGTTGATAAGCTGGGAAATAAATAGAGGTAGAGTATCGAGTTGGGCTTCGAACACCTTAAGTTTGATACGCACAGAATCGGGGGCGGATGATAGCCAAGAATGAACGGCCAAAAGCTGCTTGACAGAACCAAGGCCTAACTGACCACAGATTAGGCTCTGCTTTTGTGCAACTATGTCGGATAATAAACGGTTAAATTGGCTGAAATCAGCTGTTTCTTGGTTCATTTGGCTCTTTTTCTCACATTCTTGGGTCAATGAATTTACTCTGCGTCGCATATTAGGCATTATTTTACCTATGTTTATGGAAAGCTGACCACTTAATTAGGGCAAAAGCGATATTATAGCCCCAGCAAATTGGTACTAGATGTACAGAATGTACAAAATGGATAGTAAATAATGAAAAGAGTCGTGATCACCGGACTTGGCGTCGTATCAAGTATTGGTAATAACAAGCAAGAAGTCACAGAGTCACTAAAAGCTGGCCGTAGTGGTATAACTCACTCAGATCAATTTGAAGAGATGAAACTCCGCAGCCATGTTTGGGGCGATATTAAATTAGACCCTAAAGAGCACATAGATCGTAAAGCCCTTCGCTTTATGGGTAATGCTGCTGCTTATGCGTATATCGCGATGGCTGAAGCCATTGAAGATGCAGGTCTAACTGAAGAGCAGTATTCAGATCCTCGTGTTGGGATAATCGCTGGTACCGGTGGTGCATCTTCTGCTAACCAAGTTCAAGCCGCAGACACGCTTCGTGAGAAGGGCGTGAAGCGCGTTGGACCTTACATAGTACCTCGTATTATGTCGAGTACATCTAGTGCGTGTTTGGCAACACCATTTAAAATCAAAGGCATGAACTACTCAATCAGTTCTGCTTGTGCAACCAGTGCACACTGTATCGGCCATGCGGTCGAACTTATCCAGATGGGTAAGCAAGATATGGTCTTTGCTGGTGGCTCTGAAGAGGTCGACTGGACTTTGACCATGGGCTTTGATGCTATGGGCGCACTGTCGACTAAATATAACGATACGCCTGAAAAAGCTTCTCGTACCTATGATGCAGACCGTGATGGTTTTGTTATCTCAGGTGGCGGCGGTATTGTCGTTGTTGAGGAGTTAGAGCATGCCCTAGCTCGTGGCGCTAAGATCTATGCTGAAGTCGTTGGTTATGGTGCATCTTCTGACGGTTATGACATGGTGGCTCCATCAGGTGAAGGTGCAGTGCGTTGTATGCAGATGGCACTTGCCGATGTAAATACGCCGGTTGATTATATCAATACACACGGTACATCGACACCTGTTGGTGATATGCGTGAGCTTGAAGCGTTACGTGAAACTTTCGGCGAGAACCTACCTGCTATCGCATCAACTAAGTCTTTGACTGGTCATGCATTGGGTGCAGCTGGTGCTCATGAGGCTATCTACAGCCTGATCATGATGGAGAATAATTTCATCGCACCAAGCATCAACATAGATAACTTAGATGAGAAAGCTGCGGGTATGCCAGTGGTGACAGAGTACCGTGAAGTGGAGCTTAACACTGTGATGAGTAACAGTTTTGGTTTCGGTGGTACGAACGCTACTTTGGTAATGAGCAAATACAAGTAAGCTTTTCATGTGAAGGTTTTATTGGGCATTAGCTCATTGCTAATGCAACAAAAAGGGAGCTTAGGCTCCCTTTTTCGTTAAATGGTGAAAGGAATTAGCTTATTGGCGTTAGCCCTGCGTATTGCACACCGCTAAGGTGAGCCATCTCTCTGTGCCAAGTGGCGAGATCGTCCCTGTTAAAATCACTCAGACTATGGTGACCGCAAGCGCGAGCCATCACTTGCATCAACTCCACTGAAGCGTTGAAGAAGTTAGCCAGTTGTTGTGATGACTTCTCTACATTGAGACGTTGACGCAGATCCGCTTTTTGAGTCGCAATGCCAGCAGGGCAGTTATTGGTGTTACACATGCGCGCAGCCACACAGCCTATGGATTGCATCGCGCTATTGGAGATGGCAATGCCATCCGCGCCAAGGGCCATGGCTTTGACAAAGTCCATTGGGACACGTAATCCACCTGTGACGATTAAGGTTACACGTCCACTGACACCTTGCTCATCTAGATATCGGCGGGCTCGAGCTAATGCGGGAATGGTGGGGACGCTGATATGGTCGCGGAACATCTCTGGCGCCGCACCAGTGCCGCCTCCGCGACCATCGAGGATAATGTAATCGGCGCTGGCATCGAGGGCAAACTGAATATCACGCTCAATATGGTTGGCACTGAGCTTAAAACCGATGGGCACGCCGCCACTCACCTCTCGAACACGGTCGGCGAAACGTTTAAAGTCGCAGCTTGAGTTTAAGTTGGTGAAGGTTGGTGGCGAGATTGCTGATTGTCCTTCAGGTATACCGCGCACTTGCGATATTTTTCCTTTGTTTTTGACACCTGGTAGGTGACCTCCGGTACCAGTTTTTGCCCCTTGTCCTCCTTTAAAGTGAAAGGCTTGAATGGAGTGCATCAACTCCTCTCTATAGCCAAACTGGGCGCTGGCTAACTCATAAAAATAACGTGAGTTAGCGGCTTGCTCCTCAGGAAGCATGCCTCCTTCACCTGAACATATCCCCGTTCCTGCCAGCTCGGCTCCTATGGAGAGCGCGGTTTTGGCCTCTTCTGAAAGTGCGCCGAAACTCATGTCTGAGACAAACAGTGGGATCTTCAATTTCAATGGCTTACGTGCCTCTGGGCCGATAATGAGTTCGGTTGAAACCGCTTGGTCTTCGAGCAAAGGTTTAGTGGCCATCTGGGCTGTCATGATCTGTAGATCATCCCAGTGGGGAAGTAAGTGTCTAGGTACTCCCATTGAGGTCATAGGGCCGTGATGTCCAAGCTTTGACAATCCATCTCGTGCTAGCTGATGAATAAACTCAACTGTGGGTTCTTCAATGGTTGCTTTAGCTGCTGGAGAGCTATTGCTGTCTGCTGCGTTCGTTATTCCTGGTCCTTCACTGCCGACTTGGCTCGTTGTGAACTGTTTGTGGCTGCCATCACAAAAAGGAGCATTGGCCGTGTGTTTACAGGCACATAAAAAGGCTTCACCATCTTGCTCTGCGGTAAATGCTTTAGGCTTAAATGAGGTGCCAGCATGAGAGCCGTCACAAAATGGCTGACTTTGAGATTTTCCACAGGCGCAAAAGTAATACTCTTCACCCTTGTTTAGTTCAACCTTCTTTGGTTTATTATCTGCAATAATAGGTTTGCTCATACCTGCTCCAGCGTTGCGTTCGGTTTGTAAGGGGGGGACTGCATAGTACGACCTTCTGATACCTTTGGTGTTACAGAGTGAGATCTGGCTCTGTTAGGTATTCTGCTTGGCGTATCTACCCAAACCACTTCAATTTATAGTGTTATTGTTTTCTTCACACTCTTTAACCTAGGGCAAGAGTGAAAAATGTGCAATCCCTGTTTTCTCTCTTAAATGGGTTAGCGTTTGAGAAAATAAATCGTTTTTAGTGAACTATTTTCCGAGTTGCTCGGTCTTATCATTATCGCTCTCAGTGTCTATGTCCTCGAGAGCCATTAGAATGTGATTTATCTCTAGCCATTAGGGGCTTTTTTACTAAGATGTTTGCCAGACAGCCAGGAAAAGCAAGAAGTTGGACGGTTATCGTGTTTACCGTGCTGACACTGTTTTGTTTAACTCAAAACAGTGGCGTAATTGAGCGTTTGATCAATCATGGAGTTCATAAGGAGCCTGCTAATTCGGCGGTCTCTTTGTCGAGTAGCACCTCAGAAGTAAGTTCAGAACTGAGCAGTTTTGAGTTTAAAACTTGCGAGTTATCAGAAAAGTCGATGCGCTTGTGTAGTGATGTCGAAAGTCCAGTTGTCCTACTTGCACTTCTATTCGTTTTAGCCTTAATTTGTGTCTTACCTAGAGGCACTCATCTCTCTCCTGTTTTACGTCAACAAGGAAAACCTCGGCGAATACATCTGCACCTTTGCCGTTTTCAGGAATAAACACGAGCTTCTCCCATTAATTATAACTTTATGATCTCTCATTTATTGTTTATTCGATAAATGAGGTAATTCTATTATTTATTCATTTATTATCTACTTAGATTGGTGAATATGTTGAGTCTGTTCTGTGTTCTCGTTACAGAATGGATATCGGAGAAGGCGTTGAAATATTTAAAAATGATATTAGGTTTCTGGTTACTCCTACTATCCTCATCGGTGTTTGCTCAGAGCACGGGTTGGATAGACAATCCTAATCATCCACCGGTAAAGATTCGATTTATGCTGACGGGGGAGTTCGATCCTGTCTCGAAAAGCTTACCGGCAGTACTGGAGGTTAAACTTGAGGATGATTGGAAAACTTACTGGCGCAGTCCAGGAGAGGGAGGAATTGCACCCAGTATAAAATGGGATGATTCTAGTAATCTGAGCCATGTCGATTGGTCATGGCCCGTTCCTGAGCAGTTTTCATTGCTTGGATTACAAACCTTAGGCTACAAGGGGGATGTGGTTTTCCCTCTGCTTCTTACCTTAGATAATGTTAATGCCGATACTCATCTTAACGGTAAAGTTAGGCTGTCTTCTTGTACAACTATCTGTGTGCTAACCGATTATCAGATTGAATTAGATATCAATTTTGACACGTTAAAGTCTGATCCCGAAGCCATGTTTGCCTACAACAAGGCAGTCTCTAAAGTGCCAGTGAAACTCGATGAAGATGAGTCTGCTTCTTTAATTGATCTCGGTTGGGACAGTGCTAAATCGCAATTACAGATTGTGCTAAAGGACTCTCAGTGGCAACGACCTGAGATAATGATTGATGGCGAACCTGACACTGTGTTTAAGCTCGATAGCCTAAATCGAGTTGAGAGTGATACGGGAAGCCAACAATGGGTGGCAACATTCAATGGCGAAAGCTGGCTTGGTGAACCTGAGCTGTTAGGCAAAGCACTTAATATTACTGTCGTGGACGCTCAACGCGCACTTGAGTATTCAGCGCCTGTGCAGGAAACACTCATCGTGGGGAGCTCCACTTCAATCTGGACCATGATGTTGTTTGCCCTGCTTGGTGGCCTTATTTTGAATGTCATGCCTTGTGTTTTACCTGTCTTAGGCATGAAACTCAGCGCTATTGTTGCCACTCCTAACCTCGAACGCAGACAGATCCGTCAACAGTTTCTCGCTTCTGCCTTAGGAATATTGGTGTCATTTTGGTTATTGGCAGGCTTCATTTTAGTGCTCAAGTTCACCGGGCAGGCAATAGGCTGGGGCGTGCAGTTCCAAAATTCTTGGTTTATCGGCTTTATGGCGTTGGTGACCTCTGTTTTTGCACTGAATATGTTAGGGGCATTTGAGATTAATCTACCCTCAAGTTTTCAAACTAAGCTGGCAACGACTGGGGGCAATGATAACCGTGGTCATTTTCTGCAGGGGATGTTTGCGACCTTGCTTGCTACCCCCTGTAGCGCTCCTTTCTTAGGAACCGCAGTGGCATTTGCATTTGGGGCTCCGGTTGCTGGGTTGGTGGTTATCTTTACCGCACTTGCCTTGGGAATGGCGCTGCCTTGGTTGCTTGTTGCTGCATTCCCTCAGGTAGCAAGGTATTTTCCTAAGCCTGGTCGCTGGATGAACATGGTTAAAGTGCTCTTCTCTGGAATGCTGTTAATCACAAGTTTGTGGTTAATTAGTCTGCTAACCAGTTTTATCTCTGCTACTTACCTATGGATTCTTGCCGCTGTTTTGATCTTTATTTTTATGTTCATCATGGCGAAAAAATATGGCTTACCAGCGCTTATTGCGACTTTTAGCATAGGGTTGATATTCGCTGCGATTGCTGCGTTTATGACCTCTGATAATTGGGCAAAGCCTTTGCCAACGGATCTTCACTGGACTCCTTTAAATGAAGAGTTAATTGCTAAGCAGGTTGCAGAGGGTAAGACGGTTTTTGTTGATGTTACGGCCGACTGGTGCATCACCTGTAAGGCCAATAAGGTTGGCGTGGTGCTGCAAGATCCTGTCTATAGCTTACTTAAGCAAGATAACATTGTGACCATGAAAGGTGATTGGACCACGCCTTCTGCTGAAATTACTGACTACTTACAGAGTCACAATCGTTTTGGAGTCCCCTTTAACGTGGTGTATGGGCCTAATGCTCCTGAGGGGATAGAGCTACCCGTTATCTTATCCGCTAAAGAGGTTGTAGATGCTATCGAAAGAGCGTCTGGCTCTTAGTGACTATTGGGCGTGAGTGTGCTTTAGCGGTAGTGCTCTCGCCATGTTTATTGAGTTTGATGCCTGATGTCATCAAAGCAAATATTTTGGCCTTGATTGATGTTTATGTTAATTGAGGCCAACGGATTAGGAAATATTAAGATGTTATTTTCAGATAGAACAGAAACAGTGGTTAAAAGTAAGCAAGGTGCGTTAAAAAAGGCCACAGATATGGCAGTCACTTTATTAATGGGCGTCACTCTGCTTTCGTGGGGCACGTTAGCCCATGGTGAAGTGACGAGCTTAACTGGGCAGCAGCAAGCGGATGTCAAAGCAATCATTAAAGATGCGCTAATCAATGATCCTGAACTGTTGAAAGAGGCCATTATTGCTTTGCAAGTCCGCGAGCAACAAGGGGCTAATGCAGTTAGAGAGAGCACTTTGAACAGCCACAAGAAAGCCCTGTTTGAAACCAAAACAGATCCCTGGAAAGGTGCGTCAGATCCTGAAATTACTATGGTTTACTTTACCGATTTTAACTGCCCTTACTGTAAAAAATTGGAGCCATCATTAGATAGGCTGGTAAAGGAGTTTCCCCAACTAAAGATCATTATCAAAATGGTACCACTGCAGGGAGAAGCATCTGAAGAGGCTGTCGCTTTAGCGCAAACGGTTTGGCTTAATGAGCCTAGCAAATACCTAAAGTTAAAAGAGGTATTGATGTCTAGCCCACGTAAGCTTGATTCTGAATCAATCGCTAAAGTCGCCAAGCTAACCGGCACTGAGAAATGGCTGAATAATACAGACGAAGCCGTTAATCAGCAGGTGAAAGATAATGTTAATTTGATGATGACGCTAGGCCTTAGAGGCACTCCTGCTATGATTTTTGGGGATAAAGTGATACCAGGCTTGGTTACTTATGAGGTGCTTAAAGAGCAACTTGAAGAGGCGATAGAGGCACAGGAGTAATATGATGCCAGAGAAATTGAATACGGCTGGGGTGGGCTTTTTGTCAAAGATTTGGGGATGGGGTAAGCAACTGGCCCTGTTTATCCTCTTTGCGATTGTTATCACGGCAGTGATGGATATCTGGCGTGGTAGAGATATCCCTAGGGATAACTTGCCAGATATCAAGGGAGTGAGCCTCACTGGCAGTGATATTGATATCAAGGCGATGAGTCAAGATCAGGCGGTGCTTGTGTATTTCTGGGGAACTTGGTGCCCAGTATGTAACTTTGTCAGTCCAGCGGTTGATACCATGGCAAACATCTACCCTGTGGTAAGTATCGCAATGAATTCAGGCCCCGATGATAAAATGTCCCAATACTTATCCCATAAAGGCTATGAGTTTGAGACTATTAATGACAGTAATAATGAGATCGCACGGGATTGGTCAGTGCAGCTCACGCCAACCTTGATGGTGTTTAAAGATGGAGAGTTAATTCATTACACCACAGGTTTCACCAGTTTGCCCGGCATGTGGTGGCGAATGCTGTTGAATTAGGTGATGCGTTAATAGAGTAAAACTGACGGTTGAAGGCTGGTACTTATGGTATCAGCCTTTTTGTTACTTGCTTGTTATTACTGATGAAAACTGACTCTGTAATCTTTATCTATGGTAAAAGTTAAGGTGTTGCCGAGCTCTGAGCTTAGCTTATCTGATGCTTGGTAGTTAAGTTGCCCTTGCGCCACGATACCGCCTTTATTTGAGACAAGCTGGTAGGTGATAAGTCCCGATTTTTTTTGCGGTGAAAAGTAGATCGACTGTCGGGTATGGGAGGGGATTGGAGAGAAGGTTATTTGACTGTTAGGTAGGGTAAAATTAAGCGCTGCATAGCTTTTTGCAGAGTCATTACTTAAGGTGATCTTGGGCGTTAAAAAGTGGTAAGCGATGGCACTTAATATGATGATGAAACAAAAAGTGAGTCCAAGTTTTTTTACCATAATGTTAGAGCCAAAATTTTATACTGATTGCTATTAATGTTTTAACGTTTTTACCTACAGTTAATTTGATTAGGTTAACCGATTTTAGTTCCATGAAAAACAGTCAAAGGTATGGATTATTACCATTGATTTTATGGCTATACCGGTATTTTATTTGGGTTTTAAAATCATTAAAAATAGGGCTGGAATATAGAAAGTAGGGAGAAAACTTGTTCTAAATCAACTTTAAGGTGAGAAATGGATTTCAGATGAATATTTTTAGTGATGAGGTCGGTCTGCTAAATTAAGAGTTGAGCCGAGTCACCAGATAAACGGCTTTAGTATTTAGTAAACAAGGGTATTCTTATGCTAAAAAGAGTCAAACAGTTAAATATTAAAGGATTAATCTTAATTGGCATGATGACCATCTCAGGCTTGTTGGCGGTGAATGCCGAGCCTTTGGCTGTGGAGAGGTTAGCACCAGATTTCTCCCTATCCCGTATTGATGGTAGCCAGTTTAACCTCAGTGATTTTAGAGGTGAAAAGTCTGTTTATCTGATTTTTTGGAATACTTGGTGTGGCCACTGTATGAAAAAGGTGCCTAAGCTGGTTGAGATCCAGTCTGAACTTGGTGAGCAGGTTGAGTTACTGGCTATCAATACCAGTTGGAGTGACAGCTTAGGTGAGATAGAGCAATTTAAAGCACGATTTAATCCAAACTATGCTATTGCCTTTGACCGCGACGCAGATATCACGCGTCGATATGGTGTGATCGGTACACCAACAGGCTTTTTAATTGATATCAATGGCATGATTAAACAAGTTGATGGGATCACTCATACCTTAGCGGCCAATCTTGATTCGTGGAATACCATCAAACCAGCACGTAATGACAGGACGTTAGGGGTCACTTGTCAGCAGCATAAACAGGGAAGTAATAAGGAGACGGCATGTTAAAAATGGCCAAAGCTAAGTTGGAGAGAGGCTCAAATAAACCCGCTTATATCACTGCTTATGGGTCGGGACTTAACCGTCGAGCCTTTTTAAGACAAACTGGTGCCGCTGCTGTTTTACTTGGGCTGATAGGCGCTAAACCCAATATCTTACAAGCACAGGAGAGTGAGTCGAGAGTGGGAGGGTTTACTGAGTTCACTCCTCTAGCGGTGACTCTTGTTAAAGCGGTGCAACTTCAGTTGTTTCCCGATGATGGAGACGGTCCTTCATCGGAGCAGTTAAATAGCTTCCAATACCTGATATGGGCATTGGAAGATCCTGAAAACCAAGCCGATGGTGATAAGGAGTTTATTTTACAGGGAGTTGGCTGGCTAGAGGAGTTAGCAAAATCCACCCATGGCACGAGCTTTATTAAGCTCAGTATCAAAGATCAAGACACTGTTCTAAAGCAGATAGCTAAGAGTCGGGCAGGAGAGAACTGGCTTTCTCTGCTGCTCTATTACTTGCTTGAATCTCTCACGTTAGATCCTATTTATGGGGGCAATCCTGATGGGATAGGCTGGCAGTGGTTGGAGCATCAGCCTGGGTTCCCTAGACCTGTCAAGGGAAAAACCTACCTAGACTTTAGTTGATAATACTGGTGAGCATTATATGAAGCAGAGTAGAAAGTTTGATATCTGTATTATTGGTAGCGGTGCGGGCGCAGGTCCCATTGCTTATGAGCTTGCGAAAGCTGGGTACAAGGTTGGTGTACTCGAAAAGGGAAAATGGTTTAAAGAGACTGATTTTTTCAAGGATGAGCAGTTAGGTCGCCATAGTGTATTTCGTTCTCAGCTTAAGGATGAGCGGCATACACTTGAGGAGCCTAATGGCGACGGGAGCTGGTCATCAGATACCACCTCACAGTTTTGGGGAGGGAATATTGTCGGCGGTGCCTCTAACTTTATGAGTGCGTATTTTCATCGTCTTAAACCGCAAGATTTTAGGTTAGTTTCTGAATATGGCAATATTGAGGGAGCAAATACCGTCGATTGGCCAATCAGTTACGATGAACTGGAGCCTTATTACACAAAAGTAGAGCAACTTGTTGGCGTGTCGGGCAAAGTGGTTGAGCATCCACATTTAGAGCCCCGCTCGACTAAGGAGTTCCCCTTTCCCCCTACGGCTGAACACCCAGTTGCACAACGATTCGATACCGCTTGTAAAGGCTTGAATTTGCATCCACTCCCAATGGCGCGTGGCATTCTGTCTCATCCTTTTAATGGCCGACTAAGTTGCGAATATTCTGGATATTGCGGCAGCTATGGTTGTCACTCTGGAGCCAAAGCGAGTTCGCGAGCTGCTTTGTTAGACACAGCGATTAAAACTGGAAACTGCTACATAGTCACTCAGGCTAAGGTGTACAGGCTCAATACCGATGACTCTGGTAAGGTCAACTCGGTGGATTACTTTGACCTTACTGATAATGATAAGAGCGTTCGAGTGACAGCGAACATTTTTGTGGTGGCTTGCTACGCCATTGAAAGTTCACGCCTGTTGCTAAGCAGTCAGGGGGAGAAGCACCCTGATGGTATTGGGAATAGTCACGGTCAAGTCGGCAAGAACCTACATTGCTGCGCTGGGGGCACAGGTCACGGTGTGTTTGAGCTAGACAAGTTAAAGGAGCTAGAAGCGAGACAACTTAAAACTCGAGGGCCTTTTTTCAACCGTGCTTTGCAAGACTGGTACGAGATTGATGATAAAAGCGTATCCGATAAGCCGATAAAAGGGGGCACACTGGATTTTGTGTTTGATCCTCCGTCTCCAACCTCTGAGGTGTCTGGTCTCAAATGGCAGGGAGAAAACCTGTTATGGGGGACGCCACTTAAACAGAGGATAAAGTCACATTTTACTCAATCTAAAGACTTTAAGTTTGAGGTTTTTTGCGATTGGTTGACCAATGATGAGTGCTATGTGAGCCTAGATCCCGATGAAAAAGACAGGTGGGGACAGAGTGTGGCTAAGGTGCGGGCAGGTTTTCATCCCCATGATGAGAAGGTGGCGCAATACCTGGTTGATCGCGGCGTCGAGGTGATGAAAGCCATGGGGGCGCATGAGGTGTGGGGGAATGTGTTTACTCAGCCAACCTCTAATTTGGTCGCGGGAGGATGCCGTTTTGGTGACGATCCAACAACCTCGGTGCTAGATAGAAACTGTCGGGTACATGATTGCGATAATCTCTATGTGACGGATGGTAGTTTTATGCCAAATGGCGGCTCTGTCACGCCTACTTTCACCATTTATGCAAATGCGTTTAGGGTAGCCGATAGCATTGTAAAACGCCTTGCTAAGGGCTAGTTAATTCATCTGTTAAGTTACTGTTTATTTGATATACGGCCTTTATTCTGTAAAGAATAAAGGCTCGATTTTTGGTGCATCTTTCGATGGGATTAAGGTGTCTATCTGATCAAAGTCTAACATTGCGGCCATGGCATAACAGCCATCTTTCATTTTAACGGCTTGATACAATGGGGTTGATTTAAAACCTATTTTCGCAAACACAACTCTAGTGGCTGGTGTTACGACCATGTAGACATACCTTATATTTTTGCTGCGACAGTAGTTTTGCAAATATGAGAGGAGCAGGTGAATAGGTGGATAATTATCAACCTTTGTTTTACCTCTGTGGGAGGATTTAATCAGTAATCGAGACACTTCACAGGCGTTAACATCTTGAGGTGTCGGTGCGCCGTCTGGCAGTAGTTGATTGAAGATGGTGTTGATCATCCAAGGGCTATTATGATGATGAATTCTTAAATATCCTGTCGCTTGCCCACGAACAAAGAGGCCTAAATGGGTGGTTGTATTATCAAAATTATCGTACTCTTTTTTATCTTCTGGGCTTCCAACCCAGGCTAGCTCACGGCAAAACACTTCTGCGCGTAACTGGTGTAACTTGTCCATCTGTTGAGTCGTTGGATTGTGTGTTATTTGGTAATGAGAGGATGTATCTACTTGAGAAGGGAGGTTATTACTTTTGTTAAATCGTGTTGAGTCAGCTTGATTCAATTCCTGCATAGCTTTATTAATCTGTGATCACTATTTAGAACGATTACACCCTCATAGTAAATGTTAGGATACTGTTCGATCGGACAGTATCCATAGGTATTGATTTATTAATTACCCTACAACCAATAAGGATAATTAAGTTGTTTATAGATATTTATTATCTGCTAAATTATATTTTTATCTGGCTTGATAGTGTTGTTTTTAACCTATAACTAATTAGTTAAAGGAAACTATATTCTGTTTACTTTGCATCTTATCTTATTTGGTATTAATTTATGGCATTGACAGGTATCGATAGAGAGATCTATCGTCAGGGTGGTACTTTAATTGGTGTTTTATATTTTGTGACCGCAGTGACCTAGCAGACAAAATATTCAATTGAAGAGTGATTAATGATGAGATTGCAAGAAGATAGCGCGCACTTTCTAAATATTAAACAGGTTTCAGATGTGTACCATATGTTTAGCTCATCCTCATCTTCTGATGAGATGATGCTATGCGTTAAAGCATTACAGAATTTGTTAGAGGTCGATGGGGTTGCATTAATCAACCTTATTCTCCGCCCCGATCATACAATCACCATTGAGAGGGTTGTAAGTTCAGGTTTTGGTTTTGAGAGTAAAAGTGTGGAGTGGGACAATATATACCAGAAGAAAAAATTTCAATATATTGACCCCGTTGTGAGCTGCTCTGCATCCTTCAGACGATCCTTTAATTGGGCATCAGTGCCTTCGATGATCACTCTGTCAGAGGTTCAGTTTAATTTTCTTGAACGGGCGCAAGAGATGGGGTTAAAAGAGGGGGCTAGCATAGGATCTTTTTCAACTCGGCAGATATATAAAGAGTTAACTATCACATCTGTCTGCGGTTGCTCCTTAAACCCAGAGCAGCTGGCAAGCTTAGAGTTAATCAATGCCGTTTCAGCACAGGCAATGAAACGTTTAATACTTCCTGCCGAGAAGTTGACCGGAAGGGAGAGTGAGATACTGGCATGGTCATCTGAAGGCAAGTCATCATGGGAAATAGGTATGATCTGCTCAATCACTGAAAGAACGGTGAAGTTTCATTTGAAAAATATTTATAAAAAATTAAATGTTCAAAATAGAGCTCAGGCGATTGTTTGTGCAATTAGGTTAGGGCTAATTTAGTTTAGTTGATATTGAGGTTGTTTAAATAACTTACCTGTCTAATGGAACAGTTATGTTTGTATATGCTCTGCTGGATAATTATTCCGTAGTATATTTGTTTATCTATCCCTAGATATTCAGATAGTGAATTAATTTAGAATTGATTAATTTCTGGCTTGTTATTTTATTATTGACTTTATCATCGTAAATAAAATTAATGAGTTATATAGTGATTACTCATCCTCTAAATAAGTTATTCTTTAACACTACTCTTTACCCGCTCAACCTTCTAGAGCGGGTTTTTTTTGTGTTTAAAATATCATCTCAACTACATATTCAGGCTGTAACACAATAACCTAGCGTAGGGGGCTACATTATACCTATGGGTATTATTTCTCTTGGTTTATTATCCAATGACTCAGTAAGCGAACGCCATGTCCAGTACCTCCAGCCGGTGTCACGCCTTTATCTTTTGCTGCAAGTGCACTGCCTGCAATATCTAGATGAGCCCACTTAGTATCACCTGTAAATTGCTGTAGGAATACCGCAGCGGTTGTAGCTCCAGGTCCGCCATAGCCAGCATTTTTAAGATCGGCAATTGGACTCTTGAGCAGATCATCATATGCTAAAGGTAAGCGCCATACTTTCTCATCGACCGCTAGTCCTGATATTGTCAGTTCGTTGACAAGAGCATCATTATCGCTAAATAAGCCGGTATAACGCTTACCTAAGGCGCGAACTTTAGAACCGGTTAAGGTCGCGACATCGACCATCACCTCGGGTTGATAAAATTCACGGGCATACCAGAGAGCATCGGCCAGAATGAGTCGACCTTCGGCGTCGGTATTTAGTACTTCAACGCTTAACCCTTCGGCTGTCATCACCACATCACCTGGGGCAAAGGCGGTCTCAGAGACCATGTTTGCAGCCATTGCCATGATGGCAACCACATTGACATCGGCTTTTTGAGTCGCCATGGCTTTAACCGTGCCAAGAACCGCTGCAGCACCAGCCATGTCTGACTTCATACGAGATATTGAGTCTCCCGTCGCCTTTATATTGTAACCGCCCGAGTCAAAGGTTATCCCTTTGCCGACGAGAGCAATTGGTGCATCATTATTGCCTTTCCAGTGAGCAATAACTAAACGTGCCCCTTCTTGTGAACCACGGCCGACGGCATGCAGTGCGCCCATTCCAAGTTGCTTAATCTTTTTAGGCTCTAACACAGTGACTTTTACACCAAGTTTTTTAAGCTCTTTAGCTGCTGCGGCAAAGTGTACTGGGTTCATCTGAGTAGGCACTTCAGAGGTAAGATCTCTTGCTAAAAATACGCCTTGTTCAATCGCTGATAGCTGCTGATAATCAGCTGCTGCCTTAGCGGGATCTGCTACGGTGATGGTGTAGTTTTTCTCGGCAGGTTTCTTTTTCGATAGATACTTATCAAATTGATAGGCGCGTAGATTGATGCCGTGTGCAAGCTCTGAAGCGAAACTGGCATTGCTGTTTGAGTCCTTGACTCCTGCAGTTAAAATCTTGATGTTATTGGTTGAATACTGGCTTAAGTGAGCCGTTACTGACGCGCCAATGTGATTGACTTGGCCAGCACTCATCTCCTCCGTGCTACCTAATCCCATCACTACAAGACGTTTAGCTTCAATACCATTGGGCATTAATATTTCAACAATTTCATTCTTTTCACCTGTAAAGCCATCGAGCGCTAAGGCGGCTGAAATTTGTTGGTCAGATAAATTGTCGAGCCGGGTTAAATCATGAGAGCGCTGCTCGCCAGCTTGAAATACAATGAGTGTTTCAGCATCTTGACTCTTGCTGTGTTCCACAAATTTAAAGGTTTCTGCTTGTGCTGAAAAACCACTAAATAGCGCAATACTGATTGAAGCGGTTAGGGTAGTAGGAAGAAGAGTTTTTTTAGTTATCATAATTATCTCTATGCTAGACAAGGTGAAGATATTTAGCGGTAATGTTCACAAGTCGTGATCACTTTATTTACTAGTCTACAAAATGAAAGTTAGCCGAAGCTTAATGGGGTTATGCTTTTGGTAGTACATCATCTATACCCAAACTACTTCAAGGTGCAGGATTCAGCATGTCGAGAAGTGACAGAGTTCAAGGCATGAAATTATAGGACTAGTTATTCTAATTCAATATTTCATAACACAGAAAAATGTTGCTTCTCGCCATGCCCTTCGGGAGTTCCCGTAGAATCGCTGCACTGCGTTAGTGATATCAACAAGGGAATAACCATTATCCTCAATCACTGCCTTGTTCAACTATCCTACGGGGGCTCTGAAACGAGCACCTTGAGGTAGCTTGGGTATATTAATGATGGAAAATTTTTCAGTTTTATATAGTATGAAAAATGAACGACATCTGGTTTGCCAATATTCATACTGTTTATACTGGGTCTAGTGCCTAGATAGCCATCATTAGGAGTGCATTATGAGTCATACCTATAAGATTATTGAGTTAGTGGGTTCATCGCCTATCAGTTCAGATGATGCGATAAAGGAAGCGATCAATACGGCAGGGCAAACATTAAAACATCTTCGCTGGTTTGAAGTGGTGGAAACCCGGGGTCATTTAGAGGCAGGAGTGGTTGCGCACTGGCAGGTGACAATTAAAGTCGGCTTTACGCTAGAGGAGAGTTAGCGTTTAGCTACGAGTTCCTAAGATTAGGGACTCGCTTGTGAGCTCACCTCTACGCATCTCTAGGCAGGCCTTTTTCGACACTACGGATCACTCGCTGTGTCTTACGGTTTGCTGTTGGCGTTTGTCCAGCTTGTTTCAATCTCTGCTGCTTTAATGCCCAATCAATATGTTCAGTTACTATCTCATCAAGGTCCTCTGTTTGCTTTTTGAGTTCGAGAGTGTCAATGATTGTTTGTGAAAATGGCGCATTCCCCAATGCTACGGCGATATTTCTTAGCCAACGTTTATGGCCGATACGACGTATTGGACTGCCCTCGGTGATTTTCAAAAATTCGGCTTCACTCCAGTTAAAGAGCGTGAGTAACTCAGGTTGTTTGAGTGGATCTCTGGTGTGAAAATCTGTTTCTAATGTCAGCGATGATTTGCTGTTGACCGGACAGACTAACTGGCAATCATCACAGCCATAGATGCGATTACCGATAAGAGGGCGAAACTCCTCGGGTATTGCGCCTTGTAGCTCTATGGTTAAGTAGGAGATACAGCGTCTGCCATCGACGATATAGGGTTCGACAATGGCGTTTGTTGGGCAAGATTTAATGCATGCCACACAGGTGTTACATCCTTCACTGACAGGAATGTCGACTGGAAGTGGCAAGTCGATAAGTAGCTCTCCTAAGAAGAACCAACTGCCAGCATCTTGATTGAGTAGCAGGCTATGCTTACCTGTCCAGCCGAGGCCTGCCTTGTCAGCGAGTGGTCGTTCAAGTATGGGTGCTGAGTCAACAAAAGGGCGAAAGTTAGGTTTACCTGCGCCTAAGCGAGTTAGCTCTTCCTCTATCATCAAGCCTAACTTTTTGAGTCGGTTTCGAATGAGCTTGTGATAGTCACGCCCGCCAGCGTAACGGGAGATATAGGCGAGGTTAGGATCGCGTAAATTGGTTGCAAAGCCAGCTTCTGGCGGGAGATAGTCCATGCGGGCGGATATGACTCGTATTGTGCCAGGGTGTAGCTCCTGGGGACGGGCACGCATCATGCCGTGGCTTTCCATATATCCCATCTCTCCATGAAACCCCTTATCTAACCACTGCTGAAGCTTAGGTTCCTCTATAGTTAAATCAGTATCACAAATACCTATTTGAGCGAAACCAAGCTCTTTTCCCCAATGTTTAATACTTATTACCAGTTGGGAAAGTTGGCTTGATGTGAGAGAGTCAAAGCTTGATTGGGTTAACACAGAGTTGGGCATAGGTAGCGTAAGGTTTAAGGAGTACCTCAGTATAATAACAGGTATTACTCTGTTATCTATACCCAAGCTACCTCAAGATGCTCGTTTCAGAGCCCCCGTAGGATAGCTGAACAAGGCAGTGATAGAAGATAATGGTTATTCCCTTGTTGATATCACTAACGCAGTGCAGGGATTCTACGGGAACTCCCGAAGGGCAAGGCGAGAAGCAACATTTTTCTGTGTTATGAAATATTGAATTAGAATAACTAGTCCTACTATTTCATGCCTTGAACTCTGTCACTTCTCGACATGCTGAATTCTGCATCTTGAAGTTGTTTGGGTATAAGTGTCGCGCCTGACTAATTGGCTAGAGAGATATTTCATTAAACCATCGTTTTGTTTATGTTTTGGGTTATCAGTTACGGGTGAACAGTTTTATTATTTACTGGTATTCGGTGCCGACGTCTCCGTTTGTGGTCTCAACAGTGTTGTAGAAGAGGTGTTATGGGTCGTTGTTTTAAAAGCGGATTTTTTTCTATTTTTTTATCTCTTCTGTTGATATGTCAATCGAGCGCTGATGAAAGTGTTGAGCTACGTCTGCTGACTGAGCCATGGGCCCCAGTTTCTTACGACGATGCAGGCATTGCCTCTGGTTTTGCTGTGGAACTTGTCAATGAGTTACAGCGCATTATGGGAACTGAACAGGAGATAGAGGTGCTACCTTGGGCGAGAGCCTTGTCGATTGCTAACTCTTTACCAAATGTGGTGTTGTTTGCTACCTCTGTCGATGAAGAACGACGTAAAAACTTTGATTTTGTTGGCCCTATTATTACCAGTAAAATTTCACTCTATGCAAAAGCCAATGATGACGTTGAGGTCAACAGCCTTGAAGAGCTAAGTCATGCGGGAAGTATAGGTACCTATCGAAGTGCTATCGGTTTAGAGATGTTAAAAGAGTCAGGGCTAACACAACTATTGGTATCTAGCTTCCCTCACCAATCAGCTAAACAGTTGATTAAGGGGCGAGTCAGGTTTTGGTGTCAGGCTGATATTGCAGTAGCAAGCTTACTGACTAAAGTTGGCGCCAGTATCGATGCGGTTAAACCTGTTTTTGTTCTTTCGGAGATAGAGCTGTATCTGGCTTTTTCAAAAGGTACTGAATTAGGGCTGGTTAAGAAGTGGCAAAGTGCGTTGGTGTACTATAAAGCTTCGGGCAAGTTCAAACGCCTATATTATAAGTGGTTTGGTGACTTACCCGTTCCTGAAAGGGTTGAACTTATCAGGCGAGTAGAGTGAATTTTTAGTTAGTACTCGAAATATGGTTACTAATCCGTTTGTTGCGTGTTAAATACTGCACGATTTCTGCCGTTGGTTTTTGCTTCGTAAAGTGCAGTGTCTGCTCGATTTAGTAGCTCTGAGAAGGAGGCGTCTTGCTCTTTTTCCGCCACTCCCGCACTGACTGATATAGACAATGTGGGAGATAAATGTGAAAGATCAGTTTTTGCGATCGACTCGACTAATCTGTTAGCGATTTTTATGGCTTGTTCAAGCGTAGTGTCGGGTAAAATAATAAGAAACTCTTCACCGCCGACTCGTCCGACAAGATCGGTTTTTCTCATCATTAGATTACTGATATTAGCAAGTTCAAACAGGACTTTATCTCCAATTTCATGGCCAAAATTATCATTGATCTTCTTAAAGTGATCAGCATCAAACAGTATCAGTGATAACTTACTGTTATTATCAGAAAAGTGTTTCTCCGCTTCTGAATATGTTTGTCTACGGTTAGGGAGTTTAGTCAGGTGATCGGTTAATGCCAGTACCGCTAATAATTTAGACTTTTGTACCTGCTTGATAGCAAAGAGTGAGATAAAAAGGATCACAATAACGGCTAATATAATTACAGCAAGTTGAAGGTATCGATTCTGTTCAAGGATATGTAGTTCAAGCTCTCTCGCTTTTTGTAATTCGATAAGTTGTTTATTTTCAGTCTCAATCTGTTCGGTGTTAAAACGTGTTCGCATCTCTGTAGTACGATTTGATTGCATTTTCGCGTCCAGTTCATTGTGTAGCTGCACATATCTTTCTAATGCCTGAAACGCTTTTGGCCAGTCGCCCAGTGAGGTATAAACTTGACTTTCAATCTGTGATAACTGGGCTAAACCTCGTTTGTTTTTTACTCTATTAAAAGCTGACTTTGCCTCTAAGAGTGCATCGAGTGCTTCACTTGGGTTCTCATCTATTAAGCTAATTTCAGCCTCAAACAGCTTCATAAAACTGTAGAAGGCTTCATCTTTTGAGGAGATGTGGGGACTTGCTTGAGATAAGTATTCTCTGGCCTCAGATATTCTGTTGAGTTTAATTAAGCTTCCAGAGATGTTAACCGCGATAGCCGATGCGCTAAAAGTGTCTCCCTGTTTTTGCCAGTGGTCATAGGATTTTTGGTAGTATTCTATCGCCTTATTATATTCACCCAACTCTTCGTAGGCGATGGCCATCTCAGTGATCATCGCTGTGGCTGCATCAATATCATTGAGTTTAGTGAACCTAGCTTCAAGCTGCTTATAGTATTTTATCGCCGTTTGAGGATCACCGAAGCGTCGGTAGCTGGTGGCTAGATCTGACAGGTTTATTTGACTCCAGTGGTTAAGGCCTAGGTTGTCATAAAGGTGCTGCGCAGTGATAAGATCTTCCAGAGCGAGAGAGAAGTTTCCTTGAAATGAGTGCATAGCACCGCGAATACTACGCCCATCGGCAATAAGCTTCAGTGATTCAATCTGATAGGCTCGTTGAATGACCTCATCATACTCTTTTAAGGCTTGTGTCACCTTGCCATCTATTTGATTAAACCAGGCTTTACAGAGTTGAATATCTAGATGGTGTTCAGGCGATTGTTGAATAAATGGATTATTGATCTGCTTGTTGGCAAAGTTGATGGCCAGTGTTCTCTGCTTTGGAGTATCTGCATCAAAGTTCCAGCAGATTATAGCTTGAAGCCTAAGATAATAGGCTCTATCTCGTTCGGATAATTGGTTCTTTAGGTAGGTTATCTTTGCGGTTAATTCGGTTTGAGGGATGGTTATCCCACTCTCTAATTCAGTTAACATCTGCTCAATGGTGTTGTAATCATCAGCTTTAGCGACAGGGTGACTAGCCAAAAGACACAATAAACAAAAGCTTATTAATAGTAAGAGGCCTGTTCTGTTGATCACGGTTAATTACCCTATGAGTTAATATTCTTTTTCAACTTAAGCATAGTTGTTAGTTTCAACCATCCGGTTAAATATGAGTTTGCCTTATTACTGCGTGTAAACGAATGTTAAATCGTATTGTACCCACATCTAGCCACTTGTATACCTGTTTGTTTCTTTGCATTTAGAGAGAGGTACAGGTATAAATGCACGCCTTAGTCGAGCCCAAGATAAATCATCAATATGAACGTTAGAGTGGTTAACAGAGACCATGGCTTAGCGTTAGCGACATTTTTAAGTCGAGTAACGATTTGTGTAAACAGTTTGACTCCTATTTTTTGAAACCATATTGAGTAAACCATGATAGAGACAACCCCAGAATATAAAGCACGCGTAGAGCAAGTATCATTAAACGTGTGTAATCTTGTTATTCCAATGGAGCAGATCCCACAGAATCTTTTTGAAGCCTACGCCAATCTATGTAATGAGTTATTGGAAGACAGTGATGAGAAGTTCATCAAGGGGTGGGAAGCGTTGCCAAATAGTGCGAGAAACTTGTTACCTCAGGCAGACTTTCATGGATTTTATATCGCTAATGCCTGGTTACAATTAAGCCGTGTTGCTCAGGATATCTCTGAAGTTGCTGATACAGATGATGCGATAGCGGAAAATGAATACAGCGGTATTTTTACTCGTATCTCCGATGAATCATTAAAAGAGAGTTCGAAGAAATTAAAGAAAGCGCGCACGAATAGAGCACTGCTTAATAGCATTCGTGCTGTGGTTGATGGAAAGTAACTCTATTTCAATTTGTTAGAATTGTGACATCCTATTATTCACTGACTTTTTGAGAACAAAATGAAAATCATAGCCGATGAAAACATGCCTTATGTACAAGAGCTGTTCGGGGACTTAGGGACCATTGAAACGGTGAATGGCCGTAGCTTAACTGCTGAAATGGTAAAAGATGCCGATGTATTGCTGGTACGTTCGGTGACTCAAGTCGATGCATCATTACTATCAAAGAATAGTCAGTTAACCTTTGTGGGTAGCGCGACAATAGGGACAGATCATATCGATACCGAGTATCTGGCTCAGCGTCAGATCTCCTTTTCAAATGCCCCAGGTTGTAATGCAACGGCGGTAGGCGAGTTTGCTTTTATCGCTATGTTGGAGTTGGCTAATCGATTTGGTACCAGTCTGAAAGATAAAGTGGTGGGGATTGTCGGCGCTGGTAATACTGGGAGTGCGGTGGCCAGATGTTTACAAGCCTATGGCGTTGAAGTGCTATTACATGATCCCTTGATTGAAAAAAGCGATCCTCGTGATTTTGTTTCGTTAGATGAGCTTATCACTCGCGCAAATATTATTAGCCTACACGTGCCTATCACTAAGAGTGGTGAGTATAAAACTTGGTATCTGTTCGACGAGAGTAGATTAAATAGTCTTAATGCTGACACTTGGTTATTGAACTGCTGTCGAGGAGAGGTGATAGATAACCGCGCTTTGATAAGCGTCAAACAGCAAAGAGCGGATATTAAAGTGGTGCTTGATGTATGGGAGGGGGAGCCAAATCCCATGTGTGAACTGATCCCCTATGTAGAGTTTGCTACGCCCCATATTGCAGGTTATAGCTTAGAGGGAAAGGCGCGGGGCACTTATATGCTTTATCAGAAGTTGGTGCAGGTGTTGGGGAAACTGGAGGAGAAAGAGATGATGACGCTTTTACCCACTTTTTGGACTGAGCTGCTGACATTGACCAAGGAGCCCTCTGAAAAAGCGTTATTACAGCTTTGTCGCTTTGTTTATGACCTTCGTGATGACGATGCGTTATTCAGAGCCACTTTGCTTGAAGATCCATCAAAAAAAGCCCCTGTTAATTCCTCTAATAACAATGGGTTTGACCTTATGAGAAAAAATCACAAGCATAGACGTGAATTTAGTGCGTTAACGCTAGCAACTGCGGGTCAATCTGAGGTAGATTGGTTGCTCAATTTAGGATATTCAGGAGTCGGTCGGTAATTATGTCGCAAGAATTTAATGTTGTCGTATTAGGTGCTACGGGTGCTGTGGGTCAAACTATGATTGAGATCCTCGAAGAGCGCAATTTTCCCGTCGCGAATTTATTCCCTCTTGCCAGCAGTCGTAGTGCTGGGAATACGGTAAGCTTCCACGGTAAACAGGTAGAAATTCTTGATGTCGATAAGTTTGACTGGTCTCAGGCTCAGATAGGCTTTTTCTCGGCTGGTGGAGATGTATCGGCTAAATGGGCACCAATTGCTGCAGAGCATGGTTGTGTTGTTATCGACAACACCTCTCACTTTAGATATGACATCGATGTTCCTCTTGTAGTACCAGAGGTGAACCCCCAGGCTATTGCCGATTTCCGTAATCGAAATATTATCGCTAACCCAAACTGTTCTACGATTCAGATGTTGGTGGCCCTTAAGCCGATATATGATGCATTTGGGATCTCACGTATCAATGTTGCGACTTACCAGTCAGTTTCAGGCTCTGGCAAGCAAGCAATAGAAGAGCTGGCGAGTCAGTGTGCTAAGCTGCTTCAGGGCTTACCCATAGAGCCAAAGGCTTATCCTAAGCAGATAGCCTTTAATGCGCTGCCTCATATCGACAAGTTTATGGATAATGGTTACACGAAAGAGGAGATGAAGATGGTCTGGGAAACCCAGAAAATCTTCGGCGATGAGAGCATAGTTGTTAACCCAACTGCTGTTCGCGTTCCTGTTTTCCATGGTCACTCAGAAGCGATACATCTAGAGACTCTGCAACCTGTTGACGCCGAAGATGTTAAGTCTGTGTTGCGAGATGCGCCGGGTGTTGAGCTGTTTGAATCGGATGAAGAGTATCCAACCGTGGTGACCGATGCCGCTGGATGTGATCCAGTTTATGTGGGACGTGTACGTAAAGACATATCACATGAAAATGGCATTAACCTGTGGGTTGTCTCTGATAATATTAGAAAAGGTGCTGCGCTTAATAGCATACAGATAGCCGAAGTATTAATAAGAGATTATTACTAGTTCTAGGCTGATTTATGCCTGTTTTGTTGAAAAAGCCTGCAATTTGCAGGCTTTTTTTATATTTGCACTTGTTTTTGAATTGTGAACAGTAGCAGACCATTGATTTCTGGTTTATAGTAATCTCAATAAATACAATTGCCTAAAGCTATGCTCCTGTGAGCTGCCCGCTACGCTTGAAAGGGAAGAATGAATGAACTTTCGCACTCCGTATCTAGTCGGTTTGATTGCCTCAATATTACTTGTCCTAGTTATCAGCTCCATTGAACAGACTGTATCTGCTGCTGAACCTTTAAAGATAACGGGTCCAGACGGTGAGGTCAGGGAGACCACTAGGCAATATGGTCCTACTCGCTCTTCTGACACGTTTTGGAGTATAGCTCAGAAGATGCAGCCTGATGCTAGCGTTAGCATCTATCAGGTAATGGGCGCCATTTATGACGCCAATCCACACGCCTTTACTAACTCAAATTACAACAGTTTAGAGAAGGGGATGATACTGCTTATCCCCTCTAAAGAGGTGATGTTAGCGATCCCTAAGAGCATGGCAAAACAGCGCGCGGAGCGAAATGATGCTGGTTGGAAAAAGATCACTGCAAAGCCTGTTGCAGCTCAAAAGCCGAGCACAACTGCCGCTGAGCCAGTAAAAACAGAGCAGCCAGAGTCGGCTTCTGTTAAGGCTGAGTCTGTAAGTGAGACACCGAAAAGCGCCAATGACACAGTGCAAAACAGTGATCTGCAGGCCAAGCTAGACGCATCCGAAGATAAAAACCTGCAACTGACAGATGAACTAGTGAGAGCTCAAGATGAGCTCAGTCTTAGTAGCAGTGATATTGAAGCCTTGACTGGGAAAGTGGATCTGCTCAATGAGGAGATTGCTGTTTTACAGGAGCAACTTCAAGCAAGCCGATTAAAAAATGAATCTTTGGCTGCAGATGTTGAAGCACTGAAAGAGAGATTGGCTGAGATGGAGCTTCCAGCTCCTCAAGAGGATGAGATCAAGTGGAAAGAGCTGATGAGCAATCCTGTCGCTCTTATTCTTGGCGCTGCGCTTCCTGCATTTATCTTCTTAATTTTACTTTGGTTATTCTTAAAGCGTCGTCGAAATGAAGGTGAGCAGCAGGAGAGTGAAGAGAAGAGTGTAGACGGTGAGGCTGAGTCGGCTCCAGCACCGACTGCAGAAGAGGCTGTGAGTGAGAGTGAAACTCCTGATGATATGGCTGTCCACCTTGATACAGAGGAGGATGAAGACTCTCTCGACTCCTTAATGAATGTCGATTCTAGTGAGTTGCAACCAGAAGTTGAGATGGAAGTTGACTCAGATCAGATGGATATGGCGAATGAGATGTTTGTCGATCCAGGTGAGACTGAAATTGAAGGGGAGAGCGACCTTGATGTCGAAGATGAAGGACAGTCCCTCGATGAGCTTTGGGCTGAAGCTATGGGAGAGCAAGATGGCGAAGGGGAAGAGGACTTAGACTCGCTTCTTGAAGACTTCGGGGTCGACGAGAAAGAGGAGACGCCAGATGCTGCTGAAACTGATCTGGATTCATTGCTAACCGATATCAATGAAACAGAAACGGCGTCAGAGCCAGAATCGACTGAACAGGAAGAGGACTTAGATGCCCTACTTGAGGGGATAGGTGAAACGGAAGTTGAGCCTGAAGCTCAGAGTGAAGAAGCCGATCTGGACTCACTTCTTGAGGAGTTTGATCTCCCCGCCGAGGAGAGCCAAGATGAAGACAGCGGTGAAGATCTTAATGAGGCGATAGCTGCAGAGCTAGCGGGGAAGGCTGATAATGAGCAGGTTGATGAAGCGGATCTAGACTCCTTATTGGCAGGAGTTGATGAATCTCAAGGTGATGAAACATCTGAAGAAGCTGAGCTGAGTGAAGAGATCGCAGCCGAATTAGCAACTGACACAGTTGATGAGCCAGTTGATGAAGCCGATCTTGATTCGCTGCTTGCTGGTTTTGATGAGCCTGAAAGTGACGAAAATACAGAAACTGCTGAAAGTACTGAGAGCGCAGAAAGTGCTGAAGTAACTGAAGTGCCTGAATTAACCGAAGACGCTGATTTAAGTGCAGAGATTGCCGCTGAGTTAACTGAATCTATCGATGAGCAGGCCGATGATGCGGATCTGGACTCACTGCTTGCAGGTTTTGATGAGCCTGAAAGTGACGAGAATACAGAAACTGCTGAAGTAACTGAAGCGCCCGAATTAACCGAAGAAGCTGATTTAAGCGCAGAGATTGCCGCTGAGTTAACTGAATCTATTGATGAGCAGGCCGATGATGCGGATCTTGACTCACTGCTTGCAGGTTTTGATGAGACTGACAGTGCCGAGAATACAGAAAGTGCTGAAGTAACTGAAGCGCCCGAATTAACCGAAGAAGCTGATTTGAGCGCAGAGATTGCCGCCGAGTTAACAGAATCTGTTGATGAGCAGATTGATGATGCAGATCTGGACTCGTTGCTTGCTGGTTTTGATGAGCCAGAGAGCACTGAGAATCTTGAGAGTACTGAAAACGCAGAGGCAACTGAAACTCCTCAGTTGGCCGAAGCTGCCGATTTAAGTGAAGATGCTGAAGACACCTTAGATGATGCGGATCTGGACTCTCTACTCGATGGCTTCGATGAGCCGGCTGAGGCGCTGCAGAGCGACGATGTACAGATAGAAGAACACGTTGAGCCTCAAAAGGATGAAGCCCTTGATGCACTACTGGCCGATCTGAAGTCAGTAGAGGAGGAGAAGCCAGCTCCTAAAGAGGATAACTTCTTTGGCGATCTAAAGAGCAATAAGTCAAAAAGTGATAATAGCCTTGAGTGGGACGGTGCATTAACCGATGCTGTTGATGTTAATGAATCACAGCCATCTGAGGTGGTTGATCTTTCTGATGTTATTGAAGAGCAAAGTGATGATGACTTTGATCTATCACTTGCTGACGAAGGAAAAATAACCGTTGATGAAGCTTTAGCGGCGTTAGATGCTCAGGAGAAAGCTGAACCATCGGCGAGTCAAGTTGATGAACATGATCTGACTACATTCCAAAAAGATAACGGCTTCATCGATATTGATCGATTGTTGAATGAGGCTGATGAAGAGAGTGATGAGGTTGATCAATATAAAGAGCTTGATGTTGATATGGGAGAGCTTGATAGCTTAATGGGTAATGCTTCTATGGTGGATGTTGATGATGAGGAGAACTCAGTCAACGCCAAATTAGATCTTGCCAGAGCCTATATCGAGATTGACGATAATGACAGTGCCATGGCCTTGCTTAAAGAGGTGCAGTTAGATGGTAATGAGAGACAACAAGAGGAAGCTCAAGGTTTAATCAAGACCCTCGGCTAATGTAGATACTCGTTTACTGATAAATGGCGCCAGTTGGCGCCATTTTTTTATCTATTTTATACATATACCCAAACTACCTGAGAATGCTCGTTTCAGAGGCGTTGTGCGAGTTCAATTCTAGACGCATTTGCGTAGGAATGGTTACTCCCTTTTAAGCGAATGCAACAACGAAGTGGGCTTGCGCAAAGCCTTCTACGATGGGTTTAATGCACTTTATGCTGCGTTATTGATTTTGCCAAGGGAGTAGCCATTACCTACAATCAATGCCTTGCCTAAAGTGCATTAAATTCCCACTGAATCCTGCATTTCCAAGTAGCTTGGGTATATGAGATTGGTATTTCATTATGTTAGAATCCCGCCCCTAAATAGATTTGAGCAATACTGCTGCTTTATACTGAAGGGTTGAGCAGTGGCTAGAAAGGGTTAAGAGGTTGTATGCGAGTAGCGTTAGGTATCGAATATGATGGCAGTAAGTATTTTGGCTGGCAGCGTCAAGTTGAGGTTGACTCAGTTCAGGCTCAATTAGAGAGAGCACTTTCCAAAGTGGCTAATGAACCAATTAGTGTTCATTGTGCTGGTAGGACGGACACAGGTGTTCATGCAACAGGCCAAGTTATTCATTTCGACACTAATGCGATACGTAAAGAGTCTGCTTGGACCTTAGGTGTCAATGTTAGTCTGCCTGACGATATTGCTGTGAGATGGTCAAAAGTAGTCGATGAAGATTTTCATGCTCGTTTTTCTGCTACGGCGCGCCGCTATCGTTATATGATCTATAACTATCAACTACGTCCTGGGATCTTACGCTCTGGGGTCAGCCACTATAGAACTCATCTTAATGAGAACAAGATGCATGAGGCGGCACAACACTTTGTGGGTGAACATGACTTTACCAGTTTCAGAGCGCTTCACTGTCAATCAAAAACGCCTAATCGTAATGTTCATGAGGTGAATGTGACCCGTCAGGGGATGTATATCTGCGTCGACATTAAAGCCAATGCATTTCTACACCATATGGTTAGAAATATTGTTGGTTCCTTGATTGAGGTTGGCTTAGGCCACCAAACTCATGAGTGGATCCCTGAGCTGCTGGCATTGAAAGATAGGAGTAAAGCTGCACCAACCGCAAAACCTAATGGTTTGTATATGGTTGATGTCACTTACCCTGAGCATTTTCAGTTGCCTAAGTTGGCCCTAGGGCCTCTGTTTATGCTGGATTAATCTGAATTATATTGCTCAATTCACTCCACTGTGTGGTGTATTCATTAATTAAGAACGATAAATTATGCCTAAAGCTCCAGCTACAGATGCCAGTTTAACGCTATGGTTAGATTACTTGCTTGCGATACACCCAACTGAGATTGATATGGGGTTAGCGCGCGTCTCGACGGTTGCCGATCGTCTTGGTTTGCGAGACTTAGGGACAACCAAAGTCGTTACCGTTGCAGGGACTAATGGTAAAGGTACCACCTGCGCCATGCTTGAGCAGATTTTAATGCAGGCAGGGTACACGCTTGGTGTATATAGCTCTCCTCATATTCTGAAATACAATGAACGCGTGCGGATCAATGGTGAGGATGCATCAGATAGTCTTTTAATTGAGGCTTTTGCTGCTATTAATGCTGCCAGAGAGGATATCTCCTTAAGTTTTTTTGAGTTTGCAACACTCACGGGGCTCTATCTGTTTAAAGCTGATAAGCTAGATATTATTTTGCTTGAGGTAGGCTTAGGTGGGAGGTTAGATGCGACAAATATTATCGATTCCGATATTGCCGTCGTCACCTCTATCGACCTTGATCATCAAGAGTACCTTGGGGATACGCGAGACTCAGTTGCGGCTGAGAAAGCGGGCGTTTTCAGGAACGGTAAACCCGCTGTAGTCGGTGAGCCTGATGTTCCGGCTAGCTTGTTTGAAGTGGTCAAGCATAAAGGGGCAGAGCTCTACCGCGTGAATGAGCAGTTTAGCTATCAAGTGAATAAACATAATAGTGAAGTGTGGGATTTTAGTGGAGTTAGTCGCGCAATATCAGGATTGCCTCTACCTCAGCTGCCACTGCCTAATGCAGCCACTGCGCTTGCTGTCATTGAGTTAGGCTGGCCTGACATCTCCATTGAGATAATCAAAAAAGCCCTAAGGTCTGCTCGTTTAGAGGGGCGGTTAGAGATTGTTTCTCAGCAACCATTAGTGATATTAGATGTCGCACATAACCCTCACGCTGCACGTTATCTGGCTACACAGCTAAAGCGATTTAAATCTAAACGTTTATTTGCGTTGTGTGGCATGTTAAAAGATAAAGATGCTAGTGAGGTTATCAAGGTGCTAGAGGAGCAGGTTGACCATTGGGCCTTCACTGCACTTGAGACTGATAGAAGCGCGGATCCTAAACTGCTACAGGCGGCATTAAGCGCTACAGCCTCCTCTTCACATTATGCTAGTCTGGGAGTTGCGTGGAGTGAGCTTAGTGCTTTACTTACTCCTGATGATGCCGTTATCGTGTTTGGTTCTTTTTATACCGTGGCCGAATTTAAAGCCTTGCCACTAAACTGTTAAGTATTGAATGGATTTTTAGGGAGATACATTGTCTAGTCATTTTCAGAATCGTTTGGTCGGAGTGATTGTTCTTGTCGCATTGGGGGTGATCTTTCTACCCGATATTCTCGATGGTAAAAAGGAGCATCAGGCTGAGCAGTTTGCAGAGATCCCCCTGCGTCCAGAAGTGGAATCACTTGAATTACCAGATCAAGAGTTTAAAACTGTTGACCTGAGTGAAAAAGAGCAGGCGTTTGAGCCCGCTGCCGATGAGTTAGATCAATTGGTGCAAGAGATTGAGGAAAAAGAAGCATCGGCTCAGCAATCTTCAACTCAGGTGGCCAATAAAGCCGTGGTTGAGAGTAAGCCCGTTGAAGTGGCCACGACTCAAGCTAACAAGCCCGCGGCATCGGCTTACACTTTACAGCTGGGCAGTTTTAAAAATGCCTCTAACGTCAACGGGCTTGTTAAGCAGCTGAGAGAAAAAGGCTTTACTGCTTATACATTACCGGAAAAGCCAGTCGATGGTCAGTTAACTAAGGTGTTTGTTGGCCCTAATGTGTCAAAGGCTAAGCTGCAAGCCCAAAGCGCTGACATTAAAAAAATTACTAAGTTGTCGGGCCGTATCGTGAGCTACGTTCCGACCGCTTCTTAAGCGCAAAGCGCTTAACCAGAAAACTGTGGTCAGAGATTGAAACAATCTTTTGCATCATTAAGGTGAGAATGTTTTCAGTCTCTGGTAAAATCCCGCCGTCTTAACTCCTTTGCTGGATTACTTTTTCAATGGTTTGGATTGATTACGCCATTTTCGCTGTTATAGGAGTATCGACTCTTATCAGTTTGCTTCGAGGCTTTGCTAAAGAAGCCATGTCACTTGTGGTCTGGTTTGCAGCTTTTTTTGTTGCGAGTCAGTTTTATCAAGATCTCTCCGTTTATCTCACCCAGATGCAAGATGAAATGCTACGTAATGGCGTTGCTATTGCTATTCTTTTTATTGCGACATTAATTCTTGGCGCCTTGGTAAATTATCTTATTGGGCAATTAGTCGAGAAAACGGGCCTTTCTGGGACAGATAGAGTCCTAGGTCTATGTTTTGGCGCCTTAAGAGGCGCACTGATTGTCAGTGCTTTACTCTTTTTTATGGATGCGTTTACGGGCTCGCCCAATACGGATTGGTGGCAGAGTTCTAAACTTGTCCCTGAATTCGGTGTTGTTATCCAGTGGTTTTTTGATTACTTGGAAAACACCTCAAGCTTTGTACCTAAAATATAAAATGCAATAAGCATTATATGCCACTTCATATACCGATTTAATCGGCTTGGAGTGGCTAAAGATTATAATTATCAGAACATCTTACAATGAGGAAGCTTACCCATGTGTGGTATTGTCGGAATAGTTGGCCGAACTTCGGTTAATCAACCAATTTATGATGCATTAACTGTACTCCAGCATCGCGGTCAAGATGCTGCTGGTATCGTGACTGTAGATGGTAATGCGTTTAGGTTGCGCAAAGCCAATGGTCTGGTAAAAGACGTGTTTGAAGCTAAACATATGCAGCGTCTACAGGGTAAAACGGGTATAGGGCATGTTCGTTACCCTACGGCTGGAAGTTCGAGTGCATCGGAAGCTCAGCCTTTCTATGTTAACTCGCCATTTGGGATCTCGCTTGCCCATAACGGTAACTTGACCAACACAGTCGAATTGCACGAGCTTCTACTTAAGCGACGTCGTCATGTTAATACGACATCTGACTCTGAAGTATTATTAAACTTACTCGCCGATGAGTTGCAGCAGTGCAAGAATGAGAGTTTAAGCTCTGAAGAGGTGTTTGACGCTGTTGCTAAAGTGCACTCATTGACACGTGGTGCTTATGCGGTAACCGCTCTTATTATTGGGCAAGGCTTAGTGGCGTTCCGTGATCCTTTCGGGATCCGTCCACTGGTACTGGGTAAACAGGAAACTGAACTTGGCACTGAGTATATGGTTGCCTCTGAGAGCGTTGCCCTAGATGCCGTTGGTTTTGAGTTGATGCGTGATGTCGCACCAGGTGAAGCGGTATACATTACCCTTGATGGTGAACTCTATACTCAACAGTGCGCGCACACGCCAAGTTATGCACCTTGCTTATTTGAGTTTGTCTATTTTGCCCGCCCAGATTCCACTATCGATAAGGTTTCTGTCTATGGTAGCCGCGTTAATATGGGCGCAAAATTGGGTGAGAAGATTAAGCGAGAGTGGGAGGACCATGATATTGATGTGGTTATTCCGATCCCAGAAACCTCTTGTGACACAGCACTTGAGATTGCACGTCATCTAGAGCTTCCATACCGCCAAGGTTTCGTGAAAAACCGCTACATTGGCCGTACCTTTATTATGCCTGGTCAACAGGAGCGTAAGAAGTCAGTACGTCGTAAACTTAACGCTATTGGGGTTGAGTTTAAAGGCAAGAATGTACTGCTTGTGGATGACTCTGTAGTACGTGGTACAACATCTGAACAGATTATTGAGATGGCTCGCGAAGCGGGTGCTAAGAAAGTGTACTTTGCTTCTGCAGCACCAGAAATCCGCTTCCCTAATGTCTATGGTATCGATATGCCAACGGCAAGTGAGCTGATAGCTCACGGCAGAGATGTGGATGAGATCAGTAAGATGATTGGCGCCGATGGGATGATCTTCCAAGATTTGGAAGATCTTGCTGAAGCCGTTCGTATGGAAAACCCAGAGATTAAACGTTTCGAAACCTCAGTATTTGACGGCAACTATATCACTAACGATGTGGATCAGGCTTATCTGGACCATATTACAAAGTTACGTAATGATGATGCTAAAGCGAATCGAAGCAAAGATATCGGGACTAACCTTGAGCTGCACAATGTGTGTCACCCTTAATCACTTTAGGGTTTAGTTACGTTAAATGATTTAATATTGCTTGATAAAAACCGATCTTAACAGGTCGGTTTTTCATTTCTAGCTATTGGTTCCTGTTAACTTTTCAGTCAGTTCTTTGGCTTTGTCGAAGTCAAAATTTTCAATCGCTTTTTCGATTGCACCGTAATCGAGTTGATGGCTAATTAAGGTCTGTTTGACTCTCTGTATCTCCTCTAATGCTTGAGTGTCGTAATTATCAATCATAGTGAGTAGAGTATCTAATGGAAGTGAGTCATCAATGGGCTCAATTTCATTTTGCTCTGTCTCAGTCTCTATGGCTTCATCATCCTGTCGTGCCTTTTTCGCCTCTATATAGGCGCTAAGAGTTTGCAGATGCTCAATAACTATGTCTACTTTTATCTCTTCTGGGTAAACACTATTATTGAGTGAATCCTCCATCTCCTTTGCCATGTCAGAGAGAGTCTGTGCTGCGAGGTTTGATGCCGCCCCGCGCAGGGAGTGGGCTGTACGAGTGGCCGTCTCAATATCTTTAATGATTATTGCCTGCTTAAGATTGATCATGGCTTCTATTTGGGATTGAATAAATCGCTCCAATATCTCCCAGTACTTTGTTTCATTGCCACCGATCCGTGAGATACCTAAAACAGTGTCGACGCCGGGCATCTCCTCTATGATGAGCTTAGTTTCGGCTTCTTTAGGAGGCTCTTCACTCTCAATCTCCTCTATTTCTGCCGAGTCGTTGACTATAGTGGGTGGATTAAGCACCTCTTTTGAGCCTAGGATGTATTTCCTAAGTTTCTCTTTGAGTATAATAAAGTCAATGGGCTTACCTATGTGATCATCCATGCCTGCCTGTTTACAGTTTTTGACATCACTCTCCATGGCGTTGGCTGTCATAGCAACGATGGGTAGGTCCTTGTATTTGCTGTTCTTGCGAATATTCTCTGTTGCAGTGATGCCATCCATTACTGGCATCTGCATATCCATTAACACCAAGTCAAACGTTTGTTCTGATAACTTATCAAGTGCCTCTTGTCCATGATTAGCGACCGTGATGTTGACATTAAATGGCTCCATCATCCCCATTGCGACTTCTTGGTTTGTTTCGTTATCCTCAACCAGAAGTAGAGATTTACCTGTTAGGTCTAACGTATCTTCCTCTATGGTAGGAGTATTTTTTCCTGACTCTTTCAGCCCTAAACTTTCGATACCATAGGCTCCCATGATAGAGTCGAAAAGTATCGATGGGTTGACAGGTTTGATAATAATGCCATCGAGTAGATGCTCTATGTCGTCGGTCATACCCACTTCTCGGCCATAAGCGGTAACCAAAATAATCTTAGGTTGAACTAAAGATTTTTTTTGGCGGATCTGTTTGATCGCCTCAATGCCATTAATGCCAGGCATGTTCCAATCCATAAAGATGATCTCATAAGGGGAGTCAACTTCATGTTCTACTGCTGATATCGCTTCTTGGCCGTTGCTGACTGCCGACGGTGAGAATTTCATCATGGTGAGCAGATTTACCAAGATATCTCTGGCGACATCATTATCATCGACAACTAACACAGGTTTGCCGACTAAATCTTTGATTGGCTTGTAGTAACTTTTTATTTTTGCATCTTGCAGTCCACAGTCCAGTGTGAATGAGAAGGTGGAGCCCTGTCCCTCGTCACTGGTTACCCAGATTTTTCCTCCCATTATCTCTATTAAACGTTTAGAGATGGTAAGTCCCAATCCTGTGCCACCATATTTACGAGTAATAGATGCATCAGCCTGAGAGAAAGACTTAAAGAGTTTATTCTGTTGCTCCTGTGATAGTCCTATGCCTGAGTCGCGAACATCGAACTGAAGGTTTAGCGTCTCTTCATTTTTATCCAATAGTTTGACTCCGACAACCACCTCTCCTGAATCGGTAAATTTAATGGCATTACCACATAAGTTAATCAATACCTGACCTATGCGTAGAGGATCACCGACTAGGGCGAGGGGGATATGAGGGTCGATATCAAACAGAAATTCCAATCCCTTCTCTTCGGCCTTGACTGCGATGATATTAGTCAAATTATCAAGTACTTCATCCAATCTAAAATCAACATCTTCTGTGACCAGTTTACCGGCTTCCATCTTAGAGAAGTCTAAAATATCATTGATAATTCCAAGCAGTGATTTTGCGGCCATATCAATTTTACTGACATAGCCCCTCTGCTTTGGATTCAGATCTGAGTTCAGTGCGAGGTGTGACATGCCGATAATGGCATTCATTGGAGTTCGGATCTCATGGCTCATATTGGCAAGGAAGTCTCCTTTGGCTTTACTGACCTCGTCGGCGGCTTCTTTTGCTTTCCTTAGCTCAACTTCCATCTGTTTACGCTCTGTAACATCTAAGAGCAGACCAACTACTCCGTTAGGATCCCCTTTTGTGGAGAAGAAGGTGGCTTCATAGACCATGACATCTCTTTGGATGCCATCGGCATTGACTAGGCGTGCCTCATAATCCAAGGAGCCTATATTTTCAAGGAGTTGTGCTTCAGAATCCTCAAACTGCTGCGCTGTTTCAGCTTCGAAGATATCCTTAGGAGTGGAGCCGATAATATCTGCTTCAAATAGACCAAAGAATGAGGTGAAGCTCTCATTTACGCCTATATATTCACTATTCACGTTGCGGTAATACATAGGGTTAGGTATCGCATCTAAGATCTGACGATTTAGCTCTAATTGCTCTACGACTTTCAGTTCAGTTTTCTTTTGCAGTTCGAGGTTTCGAGTCAGCTGTACTCCGATCGCCAAGTCGTCAATGACATCTTTTACCCAATGTTCAACCGTGTCATCGAGCGGTGTTAAGGTACCTATCTCTAACAAACCTACCGGAGACTGATTAACGATAAGGGGAAAGTAGTGCATTTCAGCTAAAGATAAGCTACTGCCGTTTAGTGTTATGGAATATTTATCTTTCAAATTCTTAAAGCGTCGATATACCTGCCCGTAAAGTATGCTTTTATGGGTTGAATCATTATGTGTGTATGATGTGGGGGAGTCTGCACTATAGCCGATCCCGGCAACCCGTTCTAAGGTATTATCATCGAGTACATAGATCCCAATAAGGGGGAGGTTTAATTTGGCGATGAGAAATTGGTTTACATCTTTACCAAGAGATTGAGTATTCTCCTTTCCCCTGAGCACGACACTAAAATCTTTTAAAAGAGAGTTACGCTTTAGCTGTCCGGCGACATTTTTAAGAACATGGTTTAATGCTTTATTGAACTCCCCCATCTCACCTTTAGTTTTCTCATCCAATACAAAATTGAAATTGTTTTCAGCGACATGGCTTATCACTGTCTTCTGCATATTTTTGAGAGGATGTATATAGAGTCGCCATTGCAGTACGAAGAAACAGAGGATACTGACAACAAATATCATCAAACTTAGGATCTGCATGGAAAAGAGTAGTGTTCCCTTATTGATTGTATGTGTGAGCTCCTCTTGGGCTCGCTCGTTTAATGCTCGGCTGGCAAGGCCTATGGTGGTCATCACTTTAGAGCTATCGCTAAGATATTGAACACCTAACAGCTGAGTCATTACATAGGAGTTGGCATTTGGATTATCAATTAAACGTTTAAGTGCACGGCGCTCATCAGCCGCTAACTCATTTGCTTTTTGCAGCGCAAGACTAAGTTGAGTCAACTCATAATCACGTATGCCCATTTTGTTCATTTTATCTATGATAGGGAAGCTATCATTAGAGGCAATATTCTCTAATTCAATGAGTTCAAATTCCGGATCTAATATTTTTTCCCAGTAAGTTAGCGAGGTTCCTTCGGGCAGGGTAGCGGTACCATTACGGGTTGCCATGATCTGTTCAAACAGAGAGTACCAGCGTTCATTTCCGGTTAATACGTAGAGTTTGGAAAATGCTGTTTGTTGATCAGTACTTAGTCTTAATTTGTGGATTAATTCATTCGTCGTGCTTAAACGACTGTAGCTATCGATGAGATGTTGTTTATTTTTTTGGTTATAAATTGAGAGCGTGATACAGACAATCAAGCTTACAAACATGAGTAAAAGTAAAGCCTTAGATGTGTAGCTTAGATGGGCTTTCGTCAAAGGCATTAGTTTACCCTCCTGTTACTGTTCAGCACGTATTTCCTGTTTCTGACCTCATGTAGCCTATTAACAGGGGTATTGCTGCTCTTGCCATATTACTGAGCAAAAATTGAATATTTTTGCTCTACTTTCAACCAAAACGGTATCGCTGACAGGAGAACTGCCCGCTCTTTTTTTTTCGGTACAATATTTATTTTAGACTTATAATTTAAATAGGCTTATTTAATTGTCTTGTGGAACTGAAATGACATCGAGCAGGGATATTTCTATCAAAGAAAATAAGAAGACAGTGTTAATAGTCGATGACACACCAGATAATCTGACTTTACTGCACGAGCTGTTAAAAGATGATTATCACGTTAAAGCGGCCGTCAATGGCGTGATTGCACTGAACATTATTAATAAGGGAGGGGTAGATATTATCCTTTTGGATGTCATGATGCCCGAGATGGATGGCTATGAGGTCTGTCGACGTGTCAAGGCTGATGAGAGTATCTGCGATATCCCCATTATTTTTTTGACAGCTAAAACCAGTATAGATGACGAGACCATGGGATTCGAACTGGGGGCTGCCGATTACTTGAGCAAGCCTATTAGTCCACCTTTGTTACTCGCTAGGGTAAAGACTCACTTAGAGATAAAAGCCTCAAAAGACTTTTTAAAAAACCAAAATGTGTTATTGGAAAGTAAAGTGAAACTACGTACTCAGGAGGTGGTGAATATCCAAAATGTGACGATTACTGCTATGGCAAACCTAGCTGAAACTCGAGATCCTGAAACTGGATTTCATATTAAGCGAACCCAGATCTATGTGAAGTTACTCGCGACCCAGCTTAGCCATAAAGAGCAGTATCGTGAGATGTTAACTCCCGCCTATATTGAGCAGCTTTATACCTCCGCGCCTCTACATGACATAGGTAAAGTGGGGATATCGGACAGTATTTTATTAAAGCCTGGTAAGCTCACTAAAGAGGAGTTTGAAGTGATGAAAACCCATGCTTACTTAGGGTTTAAATCATTAGAGGCGGCTGAGAAACACATGGATCAGTCTGATACATTTTTGCATATCGCTAAGGATATCGCTCATTACCATCATGAAAAATGGGATGGATCAGGTTATCCAGATGGCTTAATTGGAGATGAGATCCCCTTGAGTGCCCGTATGATGGCGATTGCCGATGTGTACGATGCCCTCATTAGTAAACGAGTGTACAAAGATGCGATGACCCATGAAACCGCATTGAATATTATCAAGGAGGGGAAGGGAAACCATTTTGATCCAGAGTTAATTGAGGCCTTTTTAGAGGTTGAAGACGATTTCTATGAGGTTGCATCTAAATACAGAGATGAAAATTAGAGAGAGTACAAGTTAGGCTCTCTTTTGTTCTAACTCCTTAATACATGGCTAACTAACATGTACACACCAGACTAACATCCAAACTGCGAACAAAAATGTCACTGCGCCGCGGTTAAGCCTATGTTTCATACTTAATCCTACTAAGGTGCTGACACAGGTAAGGGCTATCTGCATAGTCAGTAATAACATCAACTCAAAAATTTTGTTGTCCGTTACAAAAGGTAAAACAAGCAGTGCAACGGCAGTAACAAGCAGAAAATGATAGAGAAGTAGGTTATTCAGACTACTGCCAGAGATGGGAGTGGTTGCTATCATCAGGTGTCCTTTCGTCAGTCAGAGAATATCTTGGAAAGATTATCATTCAAATGAGAACCATTCTCAATTGAATTTACATTAGATCCTTTCATCATTGCAGGGAGATAGACTTTAGGCTAAAGTTACTGGTAATTTATACAGTGTTCGGTGTTTTGTTTATGATCCTCTATATCGCAGAGAAACCCTCCCTTGGTCGGGCGATTGCCGACGTGTTGCCTAAGCCTCACAAAAAAGGTGACGGGCACATTATTGCTGCCAATGGAGATTGTGTTTCCTGGTGTATTGGCCATCTTCTGGAGCAAGCCGAGCCAGATGCCTACGACCCTGAGTTTAAATCGTGGAAGTTTGAGCATCTACCAATTGTTCCTGATAGCTGGAAAATGAAAGCTAAGCCGAAAACTCGCTCACAACTGACTATTTTAAAAGGCTTAGTTAAGCAAGCTTCACAACTTGTTAATGCGGGAGATCCTGATAGAGAGGGTCAACTTCTGGTCGATGAGGTGATCGCTCACTTTGGCGTTAAAGGGGATAAATTACATCAAACTAAACGCTTGTTGATAAGCGATCTGAATCCACAAGCGGTAAAGAGAGCCTTAGGACAGATGCGCAGTAATCGTGAGTTTATTCCTCTATCCACCTCTGCATTAGCCCGTTCACGGGCAGACTGGTTATACGGATTAAATATGACACGGGCATACACGATTCAAGGGCGCAAAGTCGGTTATCAAGGTGTACTCTCCGTGGGCCGTGTACAGACCCCGTTACTTGGTTTAGTGGTTCGCCGTGATGAGGAGATCGCTAGTTTCGTCTCTAAACCTTTCTTTGAGGTGTTAGCCAATCTTAGTACTGAGCACAATGAACACTTTAAGGCGAAATGGCAGCCCAGCGAAGCATGCCAAGCTTATATGGATGAAGAGGGCAGAGTGCTCTCTAAAGGTCTAGCGCAAAACGTCGTTGGCAGGATCACTGAGCAGCCAGCTTCTGTTGTGGGTCTAGAGAGTAAAGATAAGAAGCAGAATCAGCCACTGCCCTATAATCTTTCATCTTTGCAGATAGATGCTGCTAAGCGTTTTGGCATGAGCGCCAAGGAGGTATTGGATACCTGTCAGGCGCTCTATGAGAAACATAAACTGATCACCTATCCCAGATCCGATAGCAGGTATCTACCTGCTGAGCAGTTTGCGATGGCCCCTTCTGTGATTAAAGCTGTGTTAAGTGGGGCAAGCGAGTTAGTAATAGGGCTAGAACAGCCTGACTCTAAAATTAAGTCCAAGGCGTGGAATGATAAGAAAGTGGATGCACACCACGCCATTATTCCCACAGAGAAAACGGCAAATTTAACAGGGTTAACGCCAAGGGAGAGGCAGATATATCTGCAGTTGGCTCGCCAGTATCTGGCGCAGTTTTATGGCCCTTACCTGTACCATGAAACCTTGGTTGAGGTTGAGATTGCGGGAGGCAAGTTTAAAACTAAGGCTAAGCAAGATAAATCCCTAGGGTGGAAACAGCTTTTCGTTAGAAAGGGTGATAAGCAGGAGGAGAAGGGGAGCAGTGTTGGCAACAGTAGCGATGATGACTCAGACACTTTGCAAAAGCTACCTCTGCTTAAAAAGGGTCAAGCCCTCCATTCTGGTCAAGGTGAGCTCATTGAGAAGCAGACTCAAGCCCCTAAGCACTTTACCGATGCGACTCTGCTCGGTGCTATGACAGGGATAAATCGCTATGTTACCGATCCTGAGATCCGCAAGATTTTAAAAGACACCGATGGTCTTGGTACTGAGGCCACACGTGCAGGGATTATTGAACTGCTGTTTAAGCGAAATTACTTAAGCAGGAGTGGTAAATCCATTGTTGCAACAGATGTCGGAAAGGGGCTGATTAATAGCCTGCCAATGAGTGCAACCACGCCAGATATGACTGCACTTTGGGAGAGTAACTTGGATGCTATTAGCCGCAAAGAGGCCAAATATATTAATTTTATGGCGCCACTGGTAGACTCTCTTGCTCAGCTTATTAACCAAGCTGGTGCTCAACTGCCTACGTCGTTACAAGGTGTTAAAGCTCCTAAATCAAGCTTTAAAAAAAGGACGTACGGTAAAAAGAGCACCACGACGAAGAAAAGTAAAAAGAGAACCGTTAAAGCAAGTTAGCGTTAATGTCTACTTTTTGCTCGCATGAACACCTGCCTCACTCCTGTTTTTCACTGAGGCTCTTTCATCTCATGACTTATACTGATTGGTGTTAGATGAAGATTGACCTTAAGATCTTTTGTTAAAACGATATTTAAAATTGACCACGAAATATCAAGAATAGTGTTAACGATATCTCGTGGTTTAGCGATCAACATCATAAATAGAGTGCAAACTCTTCTCTTTTCCCTCCTTGGCACACTCACTGCTTTATCTCAGTCAATTGAGTACATAACTCAAATAGATAACAATACTGCTAAGGGATAGATGTAATGAATAAGAAGATTTTAGCCTTGTTAATTCCAACGCTGTTGGCTACAGGCACTGCACAGGCCGCCGAGATCTACAAAGATGACCAGAACAGTATCAACATGATGGGCTGGCTAGGTTTTGCAGCACTCAATGATGGCTCTGATACCGCTGTGGTAGACAATTTTTCTCGCATCGGCTTTCGGTTCGATCGTCAGGAAAAAAACGGTTGGCGTAGCTTTGCTCATACAGAGTGGGGGATCAACATGGTCACCAGTGATGACAGTCTCACCTATGAGGGCGGCCAGCTTGGCGCTGAAAAAAACTCAGACTTTCTTTTTAACCGATTAGGTTATGTAGGACTCTCCCATGATAGGTGGGGAACTCTTACGTTTGGTAAACAGTGGGGCGCATACTACGATGTGGCATATACCACAGATGTGCTGAATGTCTTTACTGGTTATTCTGTGGGGGCTTATACATTTGGTGATGGTGGGTTAACTGGTGCAGGGCGTGCCGATTCAGCTTTTATCTACCGTAACTCCTTAGGCAGTCTCGACATTGCCGTTCAGTATGCCGCGAAACAAAATGGGGATGTCGCGCTTTTTGATAAAGATGGAATGGCCATTGATGATGGTTCTCATGTGAGCTTTGATACGAGTTATGGTGCGAGTTTAACTTATCACTTCAGCGATAAGTTTAAGGTACTTGCTGGATTTAATCGTGGTGATTTTGAGGGGAATCTAGCCGGTGTTGATGTGGATGACACTAACGAAATTATCGGTATTGGTGCGCAGTATGGCTCATTTTATCAATATGCACCGAACCGTGAAGCCGATGGTTTATATGTTGGTTTCAACGCTCATCAGAGTAAGCAAAATGAGCTGGTTGCTGGGCAGCTTTATGACTCAACAGGGGGAGAGTTCCTCATTGCTTACCAATACGAGAATGGATTCGTTCCTAGCTTCCTGATTTCATATCAGGACTTAGACACAGATGAGACTAAGGCGATACAGGGTCAGTGGACTCGTCAATTTGCTGTGCTAGGTCTACATTACCGTTATAGCAGAGATACAGTTATGTTCGTTGAGGCCAAGATTGATTTCAGTGAGATGGATGATAAGAGCTTCGAAGTCCTGCAAGATAATAACTATGCAGTTGGTATACGCTACTTCTTTTAGTGGATGCTTTTAAAGTAAAAATCCATCTTCTATGAAGGTGGATTTTTTTGTCTCTTGATAAGCAAAGTAATACTAACACAATCCCAGCTTTTTCATTTTACTCTTAAGCGTGTTTGGGTTGATATCCAAAAGCTCAGCAGCTCCACCTGTGCCATAGAGTTTTCCACCCGTTATCCGCATCGCATGGGCAATATATTTAGAGATCATGGTGTCTAGTGGCACAAGTTTATCCGATGCATGGCTAGGGTCCACCACTATGGTTTCCCCCGATTTTATCTCAACTTCTCCCTCTTGTTTTACATGGAGGAAATCAAAATTCAGTGGCCCTTCAGGTGATTGAATCATCGCTCTTTCGATCACATTGATAAGCTCCCTGACATTACCTGGCCACTGATATTGGTTGAGACTTTCAAGCTGCTCAGGTGAGACTCTTGGAAGCTTATTTAAGTTAAGCTTTGCGCAAAGCAGTTCCAGAAAGTGCTGTACCAGCAGAGGAATGTCTGATCTGCGTTGACGCAGTGAGGGGATCTCGATGGGAAAAATGGCTAAACGGTACCAGAGATCTTCACGAAACTCCCCCTTGTGGACCATGGCTTTTAGGTTTCTGTGGGTCGCGGCAATCACACGAATATCCAGTTGAACATTCTCATAGCCGCCTACACGGGTGATGGTACTGTTTTGCAAGACACGTAACAGCCTAACTTGAGCGGAGAGAGGCAGCTCACCTATCTCATCGAGAAAGATTGTCCCACCGTTTGCCTGCTCAAAATGTCCCTCTTTACGATGTTCAGCTCCTGTAAAAGCACCTTTCTCGTAACCAAAGAGCTCTGAGTCTATCAGGCTCTCAGGAATTGCGCCGCAGTTGACCTTGATAAAGGGACGCTCGACTCGAGGAGAGAGCTCATGCACTGCATTAGCAATCACCTCTTTACCGCTGCCAGTTTCACCCTGTAACAGGACCGTAGTATTAAGCTTAGCTATGGCTTTTACCTGCTGCATCACTTTATTGAGTCCAGCTTCACCTCCGACAACACCATTAGGGGTAAAGATGGCGCGTTTTAGAGAGCGGTTTTGCTCGGTTAAGCTTTGATTCGCTTTTAACAGATTTCTATCTTTGAGATTGAACGCGGTTATCAAGGAGAAAGTATGCATGTGAGGCGCAATCATATCAGCATGCTTAGTGCGAAATACGCTTGCCGTTTTCGAATAGAAACCAACTATACCTAAATGAGTATTCCCAGAGACCATACGCAGTAAAATAAGTGATTTTATTTCAGGTATGACTTTAGGGGCGACAAACTTTGTCACCATATCCTGATGAATATCATTCACTATTTTTATTATTGGTCTATCGGATTGCCGAAGTGTGTCCTCCATCTCTGCTGAGATCTGGATCTGGGTATTAAGCGCGCTGGCTTGTTGCTCGTTTACGTGAGCTAGAAACTGTATATCACTGAATTCAGGTCTATAGATATTGAGGTAGATCCCATCAATGGGGATGTGTTGCTTCACTATTTCGAAGTAGCGCTGTAGAGAAATCTCTAGATCTAGGCTGCTACATAGTTCCTGAGTGGCGTCGTAATAGAGTTTCTTTTCCATTGATATTTCATAGTTATCACGAAGTTTCGTGATTGTAGATCATTATATATCGTGATTCTGTGTCCCTGTTCATAAATTCCCTATAGCTCATCCCTTTTTAGGTAGTTGGCATGGCCGCTGCACTCTTATGTTTATCAAACAGGCGGTGAATGCCGTCAGGTTTTAAGCATTCAAGCTGTTAAGGGTGATAGAGAATGAGTGATGAAAAAGGATTGAACCAGAGTCGGCGTCAACTACTGAAAGGTGGCGCTGCCATGGCCGTTGCAGGCATTGGGAGTGTCGTTGCGGGAGCAGCTTCAGCCGCCTGCGTGTCAGATGAAAAGGTGATGTTCGATGAGGTTGTCGACGTCATCGTTGTTGGTAGCGGATTTGCGGGGATGTCAGCCGCACTTCAGGCGCGTGAGTCGGGAGCCAGTGTCATGGTGATCGACAAAATGCCGGTGTTTGGTGGTAACTCAACCATTAATGGAGGGGCGATGGCGGTAGCGGGTTCTCCTTTGCAAAAGAGAGAGGGGATAGAGGACTCGGTCGACACTATGGTGGCTGACATGTTGGAGTCTGGCCGCGGCATGAATGATGTTGAGATGCTTAAGCTTGTGTGTAATGGCACGGCTGAGTCTTGCGAATGGTTGACAGAGCATGGTGTTAAGTGGAAACCCTTTGTGCAGCACTTTGGTGGACACTCTATTCCTCGTGTGTTGCAAACCGTTGAAAGCTCTGGTGCAGGCATTATTCGTCCCTTAGTGAGTGCGGCGAAAAAGCAGGGCATCCATATGAGAAAACAGACCAAGCTCGAATCTTTTATCAAAAATGATGAAGGACGCGTGATCGGGGTTCAAGTTCGTGAAGGATATTATTTTCCGAAAGAGCGAACAGGTAAGATGCGCAATTTAGGGGCTAGAAAAGGCGTGATCATGGCGACAGGTGGTTTTGGCCGTGATATCGAATATCGCCAGATGCAGCAGCCAGAAATGAACAGTGAACTGGACTCGACCAACCACGCTGGTGCGACCTCAGAAGCGCTCAAGCAGATGATGTTGATTGGTGCTAATCCCATTCATTTAGATCAAATTCAGCTCGGTCCTTGGGCTTCTCCCGACGAGAAAGGCTTTGGCACCGCATCTCAATTCAACACTATTGCGACATACCCAAGTGGCATTGTGGTTGATTCTCGCACGGGTGAACGATTCTTCAATGAATTGGCCGACCGTAAAGCTCGTGCTGACGCCATCATGACTCGCCGTGACGATAAAGGTCATCCTGTTTATCCGATAGGTTTCACTAACGCCGAAGGGGCAAAGGACGCACAAACCTTAGATTGGGGACTTAAGTACAAGGTGATCCAGAAGGCTGAAACATTAGATGAGCTAGCCAAGCTCTACGGTATTCCCGCCAAAGCATTAATCGCTCAGGTTGCGCGCTGGAACAAGGCGGTAGCAGCGGGAAAAGATGGTGAGTTTGGCCGCCCTATGCAAAAGGCGATGAAGTTAGAGCAGGGCCCTTGGTACGGGGTGCGTATGTGGCCAAAAGTGCACTATTGCATGGGAGGTGTTCGGGTCAATACCCATTCACAAGTTCTTCATCTAGTGACAGATAAACCCATTGAGGGCTTGTTTGCTGCAGGTGAAGCGACTGGTGGAATTCATGGTGCTAGCCGTCTCGGAGCTTGCGCGGTGGCAGAAGGTGTCGTCACAGGCCGGAATGCAGGACGGATCTGTTCTGAGGCTCAAAGGATCAGGTTACTTGAGTCTTAGGAAATACGCTCTTGGATCTAATCGAAATTTAATCGCTTTCAAAAGCGTAATGGAAAAGATGATGAATAATAGCAAACAGATGGTATTGGCAGCTGCAGTCTTTAGCCTGCTTTCAGGCAGCGCAATGGCGATGAACAGTGTTGTGCTCGATGGCCAACACCTGACACAAGATCAAGCGTGGGCGATTGCCGATGGTGCAGAGGTGAAAATAGCTGCTCAAGCTAAAAAGCAGCTAGGAAAGGCACACTCATTGTTGATGGATGCGGCTCGGTTGGGTAAACCTGTGTATGGGTTAACTGTCGGAGTGGGTCTTAACAAGGATCATAAACTTTTCTCCGCAAATGGAGAGCTAAGTGATGAAGTGATTAAAGCGTCTAAATCATTTAACTACAGTACATTGAGAGCTCACAGCGCTGGGATTGGTGAGGCGATGCCAGTGCGATTAACCCGAGTAGCCTTGGCGGTAAGATTAAACACTATCTTATCGGGGCATACGGGAGTTCAGCCCTATGTGGCCGAGCTATATCAGGCATATTTGAATGAAGGGATAACGCCGGTTATTCCGTCGCGTGGTACCGTTGGTGAGGCGGATATTCTACTCTCATCCCATGTCGGGCTTGCCATGATAGGTGAGTGGGATGTGATCTATAAAGGCAAGCGAGTCAGCAGTGCCAGTGCCATGAAAGCGGAAGGGATAAAGCCGCTTGATCCTGTTGGTAAAGACGCGCTCTCTATTTTGTCGAACAACTCGGTGGCGGTGAGTTATGCGATGAAAGGCTACCGTGATGCAGCTAAATTGATTGAGGTTACACCTACGGTATTTGGGCTAAGCCTAGAGGGCTTAAACGGAAATATTGCACCATTTTTGCCACAAACCAACAATATTCGCCCATTTCCTCATGTTAAAGAGGCCACGTCTGAGATCTTAACTGAGCTAGATGGTAGCTATCTGTGGGATATTGATGGTGAGCGCTCCTTGCAAGATCCATTAAGTTATCGCACTACAGCTTACACCTTGGCCAGCGCAAAGGACGCATTAGCCGACTTAGGTAAAGTGATTGAGATACAGATCAATCATTCAGACGATAACCCAGCTGTCGTGATGGGTGCAGGTAGTGAGTTTGCTCAACACTCTCAGGTCGGCAAATACCTCGTTGAAGGTAAAGGGGGAGTATTTCCTACCACTAATTTCGAGCCACTTCCTGTGGCGTTAGCGACTCAGCAGTTAAGCATAGCGCTGACTCATCTATCCCATAACAGTGCGATGCGCACAATTCATCTCTCTGATGATCACTTTACTCATCTGCCGCGCTTTTTAAGTGCGCCAGGTAATAACGGCCACGCATTCGGCGCTATCCAGAAGACCTTTGTTGATATGCAGGTTAGAAACAAGATGTTGGCCAATCCTGTGTCATTTGATGGCATCGCGATTGCGGGTAATATCGAAGATACCTTTACTAACCTTAAGTTTGCATCAGACAACTTAATTCAAATTGTCGATAACACCAATATGATGTATGGCTTAGAGCTGCTTCACTCTACTCAGGCTGTTGATTTACGTATGTTGGCTAATCCCAAGCTTAAACAAGGTAAGGCGACAAAAGCTATGTATCGCTCCTACCGCAAGCAGGTGCCTTTTGTGAAAGTAGACCGTTCCTTCACTCCGGATATTAAAGCGTCTCATGATTTTATCATGAACTATTAAACCGCTTTATCACACACTTCTAAGATACTTCAGGGGAGTCATCTCCCCTATAAAAGCAGGATTGTAAGATGTTTAAAAATTTATCAGCTCTATCACTAACACTGTTTATCGCTTTTGCCTTGGTGGTACCAGCTGCCAATGCGATGAAATTAAAAGAGTATCATCAGGAGATTATGACAGGTGACGATGGCAAGGTTGAGTGCGCGGCCTGTCATGGTGATGCCAAGCGTAAAACCATACCTGAGGTGAGTGCGTGTGAAGCCTGCCATGGTACATCAGATGATGTAGCCGAGCTAACTAAACGCCCAGCAGATGCAGGCCACAGTGTGGAGCCAAACCCTCATGACAGCCTGCATTACGGTACTGAGCTTGCGTGTAGTTACTGTCATCAAGAGCACAAGGAGAGCAAGGTTTACTGCAACCAATGTCATGAGTTTGAATACCCAGATATGAAACGCTAATTAAGTGAAAGTCTGCCTTACCTTAGTACTAAGCTTCCATTAAAAATATAGTACTAAGGAGCCGCATCTAACGTCTCGTTTTGGGTGCGGTATTTTTATCTTAGCTCAGTAAGCGCAAAAGAGTCTCTTCACCTCATCCCATATTTAAAAAATCTATGTCCCCATTTTGAACTGATCTTTTGATAGTTTGCGCTTGGTTAACTGGGAAAAGAGAGTGGGATTGAATTTTTGGCTGCGAACTTGTTTATCTGTATCAAGTTTTTGAGATAAACCCTCTGATTTTCAGTGATGTAGAACTCAAAAATTCACTGATTATTTATTAAGTTGCGCAGGCTAACATTCCTATGTTTATCGGTCGTGATAATCTGCGATGAGGCGTTATGAAAGCTTATATAAAAAATAGAGATAAGCTTAAATATCAGTCAATTAAGCATCGGTATGATGAAAAGATAAAGGGTGAAGTTTGGATGAAAAAAATATTCTTAGCAGGTCTTGTCAGTTGTGTATTTGCAGGCTCAGCTATGGCTGATACGTTAGAAACTGATGACGCTATTGGAATGGCAAGTTTAATGATGTGCAGTACATTCTACAGTGAAAATGAGATGGTGATTGAGGGGACGATAGTCAATCGCTCTATGTCTGCACATAGAGACGCTGGCATAGATGAGATGATTATGACCCCAGAAACATCGGCTAACTTAGATAAATATGTAGCTCAGTTTCAAGCCGCAGATAAAGAGCAGAGTATGAAGTTGTGTGATGCCGCGCTGAAATATGCTCGCGAGAGTAACTTTGTAAAATAGTGAAAAAAGCCTTCGAATGAAGGCTTTTGTGTTTCTGCTTATGGACCTTTAAAGATTCAGTTTTACTTCTTAACTGGCTTCACATAGGGAAACTGCGTAGGGTGACGATTAAAGGTATTAGCATTGTCGCTGACCTTTCTGCCGACAAAGATGCTGAGTGCTGCATCCATCGCATCATCACTGGGTTTACGACCATTGATCTTCTCGAATGTGTAAGCCGCTTCTGTTCCCACGCTGTATGGGATCATATCGGGGAGCAGTTTTGCTGCAACAGAGTCAGCGTATTCAACCGGATTTGGCAGCTTTTTATCGAGCGTCACCGCGCGCAACACTGTGCCGGAAACCGCATAAGCCCGAGTCGAGTCTGAGTCTGGGCGGTGTTGAGTATGCTCAGATATCTCCATCTTATTATTGACCATAAACATATGTGTCATTAGGGGATGAGCGAGTCTGTTCACCTGTACCCACTGATCCACATTGTACATAGCTGTGCTGGCATAAACATAAATCTGCTTAGGCAGCATCTTGTTGGGGATCTCAACAAGAATGACGCTGCTCTGAAAGTCTTTAAAAAGATCGACGCCTTTATCAAAAGATGACAGTGCCAATTGGCCCTCTCCAAGCAGTTTTGTCATAAAGCCAATAATGCCTTCAGAGTTACCGACAAAGGTGTCGTGTGCTGCGCCTGACCAGACTCGTATGCCGTTGTTAAATTTAGCTTCTTTTCCTACGCTTGCTCTACCAAACTCCTTGCCTTTGGTTCCTACCGCTTGATTAGCACCATCGGCTATGCCGAAGACTAATTTACCTTTATCCAGATAGGCTGTAATTGTCATCCCTGCTTTTTTAAACGCCTTATCGCTGGCGATATGAAAGTTATATACGCCATTTTCACCGAAAGCGGCACTGCCGTCTTTACCGGTTGTTGGGTTGATGTTCATCATAAAGGCGGTATAACCACTCTTTTCAGACTCAAAGACAAACATATCAGTCAAATCAAACTGCGGATATTTGATTGATAACTCACTTTCAAAGTGGTGGCTAGCAAAGACAGGTGTCATCTGAAAGGCAATGCCTGTCAGTAAAACTAATGCACTGGTTATTAATCCTATTTTTAATCTGTTGATATAAGCGGGCATGTCATATTCCTTATTGAGTTGTTTAAAGTATTTCCCTTAGACGCTACTGAACAACAAAATCAATAACTGGCTTGCAGGGTTATATTAAACACCTTTATCTATTCATGTTCATCTATTTTGGATATTTGTGCTGCCTTGTCGCGTTAAGCAAGACCTTTAAGGTGTGGTGCTTTTTGGCTCAAAGCATATTTCGTGGTTAGTTCAAAATGAGTCCTGTATGGCATAAGTTACATAAACATCATTATTTGGGATATTTTTCGGACTATCCATGATGTATAGGGTATCTTTTATGTCTGATCGTACATTCTGTGTCTGACACTGGGGGAGGGGATCTCTATATGAACATGACCAACAGCAATCTTGAGCTTAATGGTGTGAGGGATCTCACCGTAGAAGAGGCACCATACTTAGACGTACTTTCCGATGTACTGCGCATGATTCGGTTATACGCAAGCAGCTATTATTGCGCTGAGTTCTCATCCCCATGGGGGATCGATGAGCCTCAGGCCGAGTGCGGCACATTTCATGTGGTGATACGCGGTAGTGCCTGGTTGATGACTGAGGAGTTAACCACGCCTATTTTTCTGTCGACCGGTGATATTATTGCGTTTCCCACAGGCTCCCCCCATCAAGTGAGTGAGCAGCCGGACAGTCAACTCATGTCAGGAGGCGAAGTGCTAGAGAAGATAAGGTCGAACAGGAGTCCCTTTACCGATGGACAGAGTGTGGTGACACTCTTGTGCGGCTACTTTCAGTATCAAACTGATACTCGTTTGCCTCTATTGCGTGATCTGCCCTCCATGTTGCATATCAAAACAGAGGAGGAGCCAGAACTTGCTTGGCTTAATCACCTAGTCAAAACCCTTGCCTATGAGTCTCGCTCGCTTCAGCCTGGTAATGCCGTGGTTGTGGATCGTCTTACTGAAGTATTGGTGATCCAGCTATTGCGTTGGCATATGAGGCATCAGCGAAATACGCCTGGTTACTTTCAGGCTTTAGGTGATGATAAGCTCAGCCACGCATTGAGCTTGATCCATCAAGATCCTGGGAGAGCTTGGACTGTGGAGTCCTTAGGTCGTGCAGTCTCTATGTCGCGCACCTCTTTTGCTAATCGCTTTCAATCTATCATAGGTATGACGCCACTGGCTTATCTAAGTCAATGGCGCATGCACATCGCCTACGGGCTGCTTGCTGAGGGGGAACTCTCTATGCTGAGTATTGCCGAACAGGTAGGCTATAAATCGGAAGCGTCATTTGGTAAGGCATTTAAGAAGATAGTGGGGATCAGTCCAGGCAAAGTCACTAAGCGCTGAATATAAGGTTAACCTTAGTGCCTACTCAGCTTCGAGGATCTGTTACACTCGTTTGGAGACTTTTAACTTAAGATCAATTTGTTATGCAGCGTCCACCATTACGCCAAGCCAAAACTATCGATAATGTTTTTAATAGTGCTTATTGGCATCTTAGTCAGCAAGATTTCACCATCAATGAGATCCGCATTAAGCTTGAACGTAAAACTGATAATCAAGAGTGGATTGACACTGTACTGGCTAAGTTAATCGAGAGTGGTTACCTGAAAAGTAACTTTGATTTTGCTCTTCGCTATTGCGAGCTTGCCTTTAGTCATGAACTCGGTGCAGGAGCTATAAGGCGTAAATTACCGCTGCGTGGTATTCCAGCTGATGAGGTTGATGCCGCGATAGAGCAAGTGATGGATGAACAAAATATTGATGGGTTTGAGATGGCGACATCTAGGCTTTTAAGTCGCTTTGATAACTTTCACGGCACCAACAAGGAGAAAGTTTACACGCAGATGACTTCAAAAGGCTTCTCTCGAGTCGAGATAGACCATGCTTTATCTCAACACCCAGAGCGTGACACACTGCGTAGTAAATTAGCCGTAAAGGCCGATGAAGCTGATCTGGCAACAGAGATCATCAAACTTGCTAATAAAGGCAAAGGTGAAACATTGATACTGCAGGAGCTAAAGCAGCGATTGATCGATGTGAGTGATTTTGAACAAATCCTTTACCAATTAACACTTGCAGGGGATCTGGATCTCTATCAAAGCTGCAAAAATGAGCTGGCAAAAAAACGCTATGATCTATCGGATTATAAAGAGAAATCCAAAGCTTACGCTTACCTTTCCCGTAAAGGCTTTGGCAGTGATGAGATTAAAGAGGCGATGAAACTTGATGACGAGTAGCCTTCGAATGAAGGCTTATTACATTTCTTGAGTTGGTTCATTTCACTTTTTTGTATTGGCTAGGTTGTTGAAGGTCATACCTTCTGGATTGTTTATCACTTGCAGTGTGCTTACGTGCAGACACTTCTGCGAGACGCCGTAAACACCTCCATGTGGCTCTACAAAACATCCCTGTTTTGGAAGCTCGCAGACGCATCTACACCCATTTATTAATCTCTTCGATTTGGCTTTATTTGGTTGGAATTTGAAACTGATTTTTACACCAAAATTGGCTAACCTTCTAATGAAGATTGATTACATTTTTTGGTGTTAATTTGAGTGTTGATTGAACTTTCGCTGCAAATTTCTTCTTTGACCGTCATCCTGAACTAGCTTCAGGATCCAGTCTCAGAGTTTTTAGCTAAATGTGTATTGGGTGAGTAGTTGAAAGTCTGAGCTTCATTGTTATCTATTGCTTCCCAGCGGGGAATGTGCAGTTACTTCTGTGACACGACACAAGTATATCCCTATAGTCTCGACCGTGACATCTGATGTGAACGGATTCACAAATGCCGTGATGACATGGATGTCATAGAACGGCCATGCCACGGACGGTCACAGCCGCATCTGCACTTGCTAATTTTTCTCTTCGATTTAGTTTTACTTGGTTGGAATTTGAAACTGATTTTTACACCAAAATTGGCTAGCGTTCAAATGAAGGCTGATTACATTTGTTGATTAATATTCAGTTGTTTTGTTATTTGGTGGTCTGTTTGAAGGTCGTACCTTTATGGTTACCTATCGCCTCCAGCGGGGGAATGTGTAGTTACTTCTGCGAGACGCTGTGAAGCCATCCATGGCCGCTTTACGGTTTCATCCTTGAAACCGAAACTCGCAGCCGCACCTACACCTGTTCATTTACCTCTTCGATTTAGCTTTACTAGGTTGGGTTTCGTAACTGATTTTTGCCTCTTTATGCGTTATCTCCGGTAATTTGTTCTATGCAGCACTAACCTCTTTGTAATACTTTTTCTTATCAATTAGAAAGGCATGGGTTCCGTCTAACGACAACCTCTTAGTTCATCAGTGTTTGCACTTTTATACAGTAGTATCGGTTTTGTGCGGTTTATCTCTAAGTTTTGTGCAATCAGTTCACGGTTTGCTATTGAGTGAAAAGAGAAATAGGCGTAAATTCAGTAAGATGTAAGTGTGCGTTCATGAAAAGTTCAGATAACCGGAAAGAAAAGTGTGCGACTCACTTTTCTCCCTAGGTGTATTGGACACAATCTTAAGCGTAAAGGTTTAATAAGCTGTTATTAATGATTTTTTCAGGCTTTTTACTGTGCACGCTTTTTCAACATGGCTTGGCAAAACGCGCACGCCGTATATTAAAATGTTATGTTCCAAGGAAAGTATGAATACTGAATCGATAATAAATAAATTGGAGAGTATCGATTGGTCGCAGTACTGTGGTCCAGAGTACTATGACCCTGATACTGTCACGCCAGCGTTATTGTCCTTGCTATATCTAGAGAACCCATCTGAAGCAAATGATGTTGGAGATAAACTTTTATTTTCTATTGGAAATAATCATGCTGGAACTTACTACCCTGCAATCCTATCAGCACTTGAAATTATCATCGAGATCGAACAAGAGTCAAAAGAATCCATTCGTAAAACCTGCGCTGGTGCGGTTTTAGGTGATTTATCTAGTTTTGAGCCTGACCCTGATCTAGGAAATTACTCAGGCACTACTTTAGAAGAGCTATTAAAATATGCTCAAAATAAACTGGAACCATATAGTGACTAAACATAACAAAGCAAGGCACAACCGCACAGCAAGCTGTGCTGGACTCGCTCATTCTTCGCTCGCCCGTGCTTGCAGGCGTTATAACCCTAGGGGAAGTCTTGCTTAAATTTGACAAATTTGCACTGTACTTGATAATACCGTTGGTTATTATTTTGTTTATTGTCGGTATGGGGCAGGATTTTAGGCCAAACAAAAATCCATTTTTGAGCCTATTAGGAATAGTTTCTGCTGCAATTATTTCAGTTTATTGCTTTAGATATCAATTCTTCGTTTGGTTACCTAAGAATAAAACAAAGCGGTACTCAATTAAGTGGATTCTTAATTTATTTATTACTCTTTCTGTTATTCCTTTATTAGCTCTATTTTTCGGTAATATTGCATTTTCTTCAGGCGTAGGGAAAATATTAACATCTTTAATAGGTACCCCCTTAGAACCAACAATTGTAGAGGCTGAAGTTGTTTATGTTACTAATTCAAGAACGTGGTGTCATAAGTACCTTGAATCAGAAGCGCTAGGGGGTGGGACGATTGGAATTAAATTTTGCATTGATGATGATGTATATAATCACATCAGTAATTCAGTAGAACTTAAGCTTATTAGTAAGCAATCAAATTACGGATATTTAGTCGAGGAATGGAGTGTTGTCGGGTTATAACAAGCTGTTAAACAAGGACAAAATACAGTTGGATTTTGCTCCTTCGTCGCTTATTCTAGCCAACTATTTTATTGCCTCTTAATGAGGCGTTGAGGCTGTAGAATTATTCATTTTGAGTGCTATTTTGTCAGCTTTGTGTTGCTTGTTTTTAGCGCTATTTGGGGTCAGAGTAAAATAAGCTAAGTTACCTATATAGTCTTGTTATTTAATATAAAAGTCGACTGAAATCAGACCTTGAAGTACTACTGAAATGTTGAATGAACTAAGATACTTTATCTAATCAATGTTAGGTTTACTAGAGTGGTTACAAGTAAGCTTGCAGAAAGCAATTAGTTGAATTGAAATAATAATTTACAGTTGGCTAACCAAACACCAAACCAGCTCCATGAACCGAACTCAATAAAAGATATTTGAAACTTGTTATCACACAAGACAGCAAGCTTTTGTCCAAAAGTTAGTTACAAAAGAGTCTAACTCGAAGAGATGGTTAAATCGATGTAGATGCAGCTGTGGGCTTTGGTTTCAAGGATGAAACCGTAGAGCGGTCAGGGATGACTTCACAGCGTCCCACAGAAGTAGCTACATGTGAGGTCGTTCCTAGGCATCCTGCCTTCACGACATTGGTGTATCCAGCACGCCACCTGCTGCAAGCAATAAACATCAATAAAGTCATGGTATCCAACAACTAACCAAACACCAAACCAGCTCCATGAACCGAACTCAATAAAAGATATTTGAAACTTGTTATCACACAAGTTCCAAAATCTTGTTATCAGGCAAGTTCAAACATCTTGTTGTATGAATAAACTAACGCAACTGCTCACCTCGATTAAGCGCTATTAGCTTATCGAGAATATGCTCGCCATCCATGCGGATACCGTTGTGTTCATACTCTGAGGTTAACCAGTATTTCAGGTTTCCGACCTGCTTGGCGGTTTCCAAGCTGTAGCGCATCTCGACAAACATATCTTCGCTGTAGATGGCGGCGGCTACCGGGACTTGGTTGTTGGCTAAAGTGTCCAAGTTATAAAGCGTTGGCCAATTATTCTTAGTCGCTAATAGGTTCGCTGCGTGTTTTAGGGGCTTTAAGTTAGTAAACTGCTCAAAAAACCAGGGGTAGACCATCTCTCCGGTGAAGAGAAAAGGCTTGCCAAACTCGTAGTTAAACTCATCATATTGAGCGCGAACTCGCTGCGCTGACCAATTTGATGCACTGCGTTGGCAGTAGATGCTTTCATGGAGCAGAGCAAAAATTGGGTTAGTGTTAAAGTCTAATAAATGGCAGAAGTGAGCGAGGAAGAGTGGGTTTACATGGGTGCCTAAATCTGTCTCTATTAGCGCATGTTCAAGCAGGTAGTAAACAGACTCTGGACCTTGCTCCATGCCGATATTGATTCCTAGTAGCTGTAACATCTCGACGGTTAGTCGCTCACCAGTCGCGATGCGCACTTCGTGGTGTGTGAGATGTTCGGCCATCTGGGTAACTAACTCTTGGGCGTCACTAAAACGGGTGAAGAAATCGCGGTTTTTAGCCAGTACTCTTTGGTAAGTGGCTTGATATACCTCATCGGCTGTACGGGTCAGCGAAGGAACTCCCCCTGTGATATAAGCCTCTTTAACGCCCTCTGGGGCATCATTGAGGTATTTCAGGACACAAAATCCACCGAAACTTTGACCGAGAATGCTCCACTTTTGCCCTGGACAGAGCTGTTCACGGATAGCTTCTGCATCACGTATGATGTTATCGGCTCTAAAATGCGACAAGTACTCGGCTTGCAGTTCTGAGTTAAAGTGGGCCAAACTTAAATAGCTGACAGGGGTCGAAAGTCCTGTGCCACGCTGATCTAACAGCAGAACTCTGAACTCTGTTAAGGCGCGCTTTATCCAGCCACTGTTAGCTGCTGGCCTGATAGCGCCAAAACCTGGGCCACCTTGAAAGAAGACGAGAAAAGGGCGTTCGTTTGAATCTGTGTTTATGTCATTTGAGAGTAGCTCTCTGGCAAACACTTGGATCTTTTTACCTTGTGGATCATCATAGTTGAGCGGCAAGGTGAAGGTGTGTTTACGCGCTGACAAACCGGCAAGGGAGAGTTCAGGTTTCATGGTGGTCCTAAGGGGCTAACGTTTTATGATTAGATTGTATACAAAAAAATTGCTAGCTCCAAATGCCTTTTTAGCCGTTGAGATCAAGTTAGTGTGAATTTTTAGCAAGAGTTATTAGAGTATTCCTCTGAGTTGTCGTAATCTCTTAGGTTAATAAAAATTAAATTCAGCCATTGTATGTAGGCCTACTAATGAAGTATCAGATCATTCCTGTCACCCCATTTCAGCAAAACTGCAGCCTTGTGTGGTGTGACGAGACCATGAAAGCCGCTGTGATCGATCCCGGTGGTGATATTGACCGTATTTTGAGTGAGGTCAAAAAACTGGGTGTCTCTCTAGAAAAAGTCTTTTTGACTCATGGTCATATTGATCATGTCGGTGGCGCTAAACTACTTTCTGAACAGCTAAATATTCCGATTATTGGCCCCCATAAGGCTGATACCTTTTGGCTCGATAATTTAGTTGAACAGAGTCAGCATTTTGGCTTAAAGGCATGCGAGCCCTTCACCTCTACGCAATATTTAGAGGATGGAGATAGTGTCACTATCGGAAATTTAACACTTCAAGTATTACATTGCCCTGGCCATACACCTGGGCATGTGGTGTTTTTCTGTAAGAAGGCGAAAACCGCTTGGGTGGGAGATGTGTTGTTTCATGGCTCCGTTGGTCGAACCGATTTTCCACAATCGAACCATGATGATCTAATTTCATCGATCACTAAAAAGCTGTGGCCACTGGGCAGGGATGTGGAGTTTATTCCTGGCCACGGACCTATTTCGACCTTCGGCTCTGAGCGAGATCAAAACCCATTTGTGGCGGATCAACTCTTCGGTTAGTTTTTGATTGGTTTTGATTAGCTTTTGACTCGCTTTCGGATAGTTTTAAAGCGGGAGAGGGCCTCCTCCCGCTTAACTCTAAATTAGAGCCTCTATCTCGTCCGTCGTCTTACCCCAAGTGCCAGCAGTAAAAAACTGAATAATCCAATTGCACCTCCTGAGCTACCGTTTTCACTGGGTTCGGGAGTTGGGGCTACCGTTACTGTGACACTTTTCTCTGAGCTGTTATCTGTTTTACCATCACTGACCGTAAGTACTATGTTATAGGTTCCGGCTTGGGTATAGCTGTGTGTGAGTTGCAGTTTATCACTGCTGTTTCCATCACCCAGTTGCCACTGGTAACTGAGTGTATCCGCGTCGGGATCTGAGCTGGCGCTCGCATCGAGTTGACAGGCTAAGTGTGTGCAATTGGCGATAAAGCTGGCTTGCGGAGCTTGATTAACACCTAAGGTTAAATGTTGAGTTTTACTATGGCTTAGACCTTGAGGGTCGCTTACTGTCAAGGTTACTTCAACCTTATTATCGGTCAGTTCACTGCTGGAAAACTGATAACTGAGTTGAGGCTCGCTACTTGTGCCTGCGCCCAACTGCCACGCGTAGCTTAGGCTATCTCCCTCAGGGTCGGCACTGCTAGTGGCATCAAATTGGCAGGTAAACTCATCACATTGATAGCTAAAATTTGCCTGTGGAGCTTGGTTTGTTTGCGCTGGGATAACCTGAATGAACTGCGCCGAGAGTGCGCCCCATTGACCACTGGTATCTTTGGCTTTTAGGTAGAGGGTGTGCTGACCTAAGCTTAAATCATTGGCGTTGATCTCAAGCTCACCTTGCTCAGTTTTCTCATCAAATGATCCGTCAGAGGCACTAAGCAGTGTTGCCTGACCGCCATCCCAAGGTGCATCATCAATATAGAGTGCAACTTCTGAGATATCTTGAGTGGCTTCTGCATCGCCTCGTCTGCTGAACCTGTCATCGGATGCGGTAACCTTAAGGGTGATTCGATAGTTTTGTGCAATGGCATTGAGAGGCTGACCAACACTGCTGATCTCGGTAATATCGGGCCCCGATGGAATTAGATATGGCGCTTCGACGATTTTTGCCGCGTACTTTAATGCCTTAAGGTTATCCGGTAGCACCTTGTTATTATAGCTGCTGCAGCTTTGGAAAAAATCAGTGCCTAACTCGAAGGTCATGTGGGGAATGCCTAGCTCGCCATAGCTTAGGTTGTCACTGGTGCCATCTGTTGGATAAAGTCCAACACTTTGCATCGGCATATAGCCGTTAAAACGAGCGAGTTTTCTACCAAGTGTTCGCATCGCTGCGCCATTGGGGGCTAATGTGTTTGTGCCGCCCCAGGGCCATAGTACGAGCTCACTGTAGGAGTGAACATCGATATGCAGGCCTTGGGTAGTATCGGGCGCAGCATCGGTGCGATTTGGTCCCCTGTGATCACCAAATAGTGCTCTTACATAGGTTTCTACCGCTTGGGTTTCTGGCTCTGATCCCGCACTTGGGCCGCGAAAAGTCTCGCTACACTCATTACCGCTGGATCCTTGCTCTACGGTATTCCATCCCCAACTAAAATTACGGTTAAGATCGGTTCCTATCGCATTAGGATTACTGCCACAGTAGTTTTGGTTGGCGTTTTTGCGCCATAAAAGCCCGCCTTCGGCGCGTTTACGCCCGTCTGGATTCATATGCAGTAAAAGGTGGATCTCGTGTCTATCCAGTAGCCACTGACTGTCAGCATCACTATCGCGTTCATTAAGCAGATTCTTAGCAAACTGCAATACCAAAGGTGAAGTCGCATACTCCCTTGCGTGCATGGCGGCGTGGATAAAAAGTTTTGGCTTATCGCCTGTTACTTGGCTATTGGTGAGTTTTAACACGTTGAGATCATAGCCGCCATTGCCCGCCTGTTTTTGCCATGAGTCTCCAATGTCCTCTATGGTGGCAAAGTTTGGGTGTTGGCTCACGAGCTGCTCGATATCAGTTTGAGTCTCCTCGACTGTTGGGTAACAGCTATAGCCTGGGATCCCTGATAGGAGCTTGTTTTGGGAGGCGACTTTTTGTGGATAGAGGCTGGTGGGGTCTTCAACTTTAGCCATGCTGGTGGCAAAAGGTTTTATTCTGCTGAGCTCATCACTGGATAAGGGCACCCAAATTGCTCGCTGCGTTGGATCGGTTTTTATCTTCTCGTTGTGCAGTGTGATGTTCGCCTTTAGGAAAGTGCGCTCATCGGCAAAGGTGATTTTATAGGTCTGCTGACTGTTATCTATTGCCAGAGCCTGTGATTGAGCGAGAGAGCTAAAGATAAGGCCCGAGATAATGAGGCTTTTGGTGAGCCTGCTCAGTGTCATTCTTGCGGTTAAACGTACGATGTTTTCTGCTGTTTTCATTGCTATTTCTGCCATCTTTATCGGTAAACAGTTATCGGCAAACTGTTATCTGTACAAATAGTCGAAAGTCTCCAACCTTATTTATCACTTGGCGAAACTAGACTATTTCACTGCGTAACTTGTACAAACTAGCAACATATATCGCCTTTTGTAAGGGCTTTTTTAAGGTAAAGAGAGTAGGTCAAAGGTATGGCAACTCATCACAGAAACCTTTTGTAATGGATTCTTGCTTGTAATTGAGGTGACGTTTGGTAGCTTAGTTTTATGTTGTATAAAAATGAGATATACGGACATGTCCCATCATATAGAGGATATTCTCTCCCACTGGCAGACAGCCCCACATGATGAATGGGTGCTGGCGGTGATCACTAAAGTCACAGGTTCAGCATACCGTAAAGCAGGAGCTATGATGCTGTTTCACCCCCTTGGACGCTCTATTGGCTTGCTAAGTGGTGGCTGTTTAGAGGCGGATCTTCGTTGTCATGCACAGAGATCACTAGAGAAGCAGGAGGCTGTGTTGGTGCAGTATGATGCCAGCGATGAATCCGATGCCAGCTATCAATTAGGGTGCGGTGGTATCGTCGATATCATGCTTGTCCCCCTAAAACGAGAAAACCATTACCTGAATTTCCATCAGTTGTCTGAGCGTCTTTATCATGGCGGTCAGTTTTTCTATCAAATTACCTTGCCCCATAGAGACACTGCTCTTGCCAATGTTACGGCGAGCATCAATGCCTATGATGAGGTGAATTTTCCGGTGGATGATTTTAAACGCGCAGGCATTTTACATGCAGGACAAGCTGAGCTGATTATACCTTTGCGCTCCCGTTATCGGTTGGCGATTTTCGGCGGTGGCTTAGATGCTCAGCCAGTAGTCGCGATGGCCTTAAGTTTAGGCTGGCAGGTGGATCTGATTGATGAGCGTACAAGTTACGCGAGAAACCATGATTTCCCCGGTGCGAGAATATTTAAGCAATCGGTCGACACGCTTCCTGAACATTTTGAGTCCCATTTAGATGCCGTCATTATCATGCAGCATAACCTTGAGTTGGATGCTAAAGCGCTGTCAGTGGTTCACAAGATGGATAGGAGTGAGCACTTAAGTTATCTGGCGCTATTAGGGCCTGCTCATCGTCGTGAGCGAGTGCTGCAAAAAGCGGGGCTAAGTAAAAGTGATTTTAACTGCTTCTTCTCAGCGCCTGCTGGTTTTGCTCTGGGAGGCGAGCTACCGGAGTCGGTGGCTTTGAGTATTTTGGCTCAGTGTTATGGCGTCCTTCACGGTGCTAGGCAGATCCCCTTAGATAAGGTGATGGTTTGAGGACCTTGATTGTTTTGCTCGCCGCCGGCAGAAGCCGTCGTTTTAATGGGGTGAAACTGGCGCAAGCGATTGATAAAGAAGGGACAAGCGTACTTGCAGATAGCTACAGTAAACTCAGGGGCGTGGCTGACAAAGTGGGGGCGGAGCTACTGGTTATCTTAGGTGGACATCAAGAGCAACTTTTACCTCTGTTACCAGCGGGTGCTAAGTACCTTATTAACCCTGAGTTTGAAACAGGTTTATCCAGTTCTATTCGCTGCGCAGTGAATCATGGCGTTAAAGCGGAGGCTGACTCGCTACTGATAAGCTTAGCGGATCAGGTTGAGATCGCTGAAAGTGACTATCTAAAACTGTTTACAGCCCGAAGCGGGGCTCCTGTGTGTGCAACCTTTGATGAGCAACTCTCGGCGCCAGCGCTGTTTTATCGCGATGACTTCGATAAGTTAACGGCATTAACGGGCGATCGCGGAGCAAAGCCGATACTGCAGATGCTTAAGCAGGTTGGAAGGTTACAAACTGTTGAGATGAGCAGTGCACAAAGAGATATTGATACGCGAATTGAACTCGCAGATTGGCTGGATGCGAGGTCTTCGAGTCGAGAAAACCATAATAATTAATTTTGCCCATCTTAAGTTGTGATAGGTACATGGAGTGAGTGATGTCAGACAATGAGCTTAAACTGAATATTAATGGCAAACTGTTTACATTAGACGCCGATCCTAATATGCCCATTCTTTGGGCTGTTCGCGATATGTTAGGGATGACAGGCACTAAGTATGGCTGTGGTGCTGGTCTATGTGGGGCTTGTACTATCCATATTGATGGTGAGCCTGCTAGAGCTTGTTTAACCAGCTTAAAGCAGGTTCAGGGCAAGAGTGTCACCACCATTGAGGGCTTAGAGGCCGATAAATTACGTCTCGCCTGGTCAGAGTATAATGTGCCTCAATGTGGCTACTGTCAGTCGGGGCAGTTGATGTCCGCTGCAGCGCTGTTAAGCAAGAAGCAGAGGCCTAGTGAGGCGGAAATTGATGATGCCATGTCAGGTAATATCTGCCGGTGCGGCACTTATCCCCGGATTAAGTCTGCCATTTTAAGCGCTGCAGAGTCCTCAAAAATGGAGGCCGAGTCATGAATCCATCCTATTCTGCGGTACAAAATTTTAGTCGCCGAGATGTGCTTAAACTGTTTGGAGCCACAGGTGGCGGATTAGCTTTAGGCGCAACAGGTTTGAGCTGGAGCCCTATGGTGATGGCTCAAGGAGAGGAGTCAAGGTTGAACCTTTTCATCGCCATTGGTGAAGATGACAAGGTGTATCTAACCTGCCATCGCTCTGAGATGGGTCAGGGGATCCGCACTGGGATCCCACAGGTTTTAGCCGATGAACTTGGGGCTGATTGGAATAAGGTCGTTGTCGTTCAAGGTTTAGCCGATAAACGTTATGGAAGCCAAAATACAGATGGTTCACGCAGTATCCGTAAAGGCTTTGATAAGATGCGTGAGATGGGCGCCATGGCTCGCACTATGCTCGAGCAAGCGGCTGCCGATAAGTGGCAAGTGCCGATATCTGAGCTCAGTACGGCCAATAACTTAGTTATCCATACCCAATCGGGAAGGATGGTAAGTTTTGGTGAATTAGCCAGCGCCGCTTCCAAATATGAGCTCCCTAAAGTGGAAACGCTTGTTTTAAAGTCACCTCAGGATTTCACCCATATTGGTAAGCCCCATAAGATTGTTGATATGGATGGGATCCTCAACGGAGAGGCTATATATGGTTTTGACGTTCAGCTTGAGGGGATGCGTTATGCCAGTATTGTTCGTCCACCTGTTTATGGGAGTGAGGTGAAAACCTTAGATGACAGCCAAGCGCGTAAGGTTGCTGGAGTGATCGATGTCATTCGTTTACCTGTTCCTAAAGGTGCGCCAGCTTTTCAACCTCTTGGCGGCGTTGCTGTGATCGCGAGTAACTCTTGGAGTGCCATTGAAGGGCGAAAAGCTTTGGCTATTACTTGGAGTGAGTCCAATAATGATAGCCACGACTCTCAGGCTTTTCTACAGCAGCTGGTTGAGAGAGTGCAAGCTCCTGGTAAGCTGGTGAGGCAGCAGGGGGAGCAGAGCAGTGATTGGCCGAAAGAGAGTACGATTAAGGCTATCTATACCGTTCCCTATTTAGCTCATGCGCCGATGGAGCCGCCGGTGGCGACTGCAAATGTCACCGATTCAGGTTGCGAGCTTTGGGCATCAACCCAAACCCCTCAAAGTGCAGCGCAAAATGTGGCTGGTTTTCTTGGTTTGAAAGAGGAGCAGATTAAGGTCAATGTGATCTTGCTTGGTGGCGGTTTTGGCCGTAAATCTAAGCCCGATTACTGCGTTGAAGCTGCACTGTTATCACAACAGTTAAAAGTTCCTGTAAAAGTATGCTGGAGCCGTGAGGATGAGATCCAAAATGGTTATCTGCATGCCATTAGTGCTCAGCTCTATCAAGCAAGGTTGGGTGATGACAAGATGCCACAGGCTATGCTGCAACGAACGGGGTTTCCTAGTATAGGCTCGACCTTTGCCGAAGGGGCTGATTATCCGGCGCCTTGGGAAGTGGACTTAGGTTTTGTTGATGTGCCTTTGGCGGTGAAGAGTTTGCGCTGCGAAACTGTGGAGGCCAAAGCACACACTCGAATTGGCTGGATGCGCTCTGTGTGTAATATTCAGCATGGGTTTGGTATTGGCAGTTTTGTCGACGAGCTGGCTGTAAAAGCCAATAAACCTATTACACAGATGTGGCGTGACTTGTTAGGCACTGAGCGACAAGAGACTTTTGTCAATCAAGAGTTTAAGTATGGTAATTACGGTGAGGATCTGGCTCGTCATCCTGTTGATATTGCCCGATACCATGGGGTGATTGAGGCGGTTGAACTTGGGATGAGAAAAGGCGAGCAACCTAAAGTGAATCAAGCTTGGGGATTTGCCGTACATCGCAGTTTTGCCGCTTTTGTGGCTGTTGCCTTGCTGGTAGAGGTTGATAAAGATAACAAGCTTAAGGTGTTACGAGCCGTTGCTGCCATTGATGCTGGAACTGTGGTTAATCCTGACAGGGTTAAATCTCAGACCGAAGGGGCGATTATGTTTGGCTTGAGCTTGGCCATGATGGGGGAGATAAGTTTTAAGCAGGGCAAAGTTCAGCAATCAAACTTTCATGATTACCCTCTGCTGAGAATGACCCAATGTCCTGATATTGACGTGACCGTTATCTCATCTGATGCTCCACCTGGTGGGGTAGGAGAGCCAGGAGTGCCGCCTGTTGCACCAAGCCTAACCAATGCTATTTTTGCCGCCTCTGGTATTAGGATAAGGGAGCTTCCAGTGAGTAAACATCTGACGGTTTAATTTATGCCTAAGCAACTTCAATGTGCAGCTCCCTGCATTTGAGGTTGCTCAATTAATCTGTATTAAAAGGTCTGCCTAAGGGGAGACCTTTTTATTTGCTTAACGCTATTGTCTGCTTGCTCATTTAATAGTTGTTAAGATCTTTAAATGGTTTCTTGTTGGTTTTTTTACTACATAAGACTGATTAAAGATCAAATAAAGGACAATAAAACCGCAGTTAATCTCGAGTTTATGGCATTGATCCTATTTTTGTTATTAAAAATGGAGTAATTTGTCTTTCAAAATTATTCCAATGTAATGAGGGGTCATACATGGAACATCGTTGGCAGGTCGCCATATCGGCGGGTCTACTTGCGGCTGTCTGGGCGGGCGTCGCAGATATCTTTCACCTGATCACTTGGATTGGGTTTCTAAGTTGTAGCACTTACTTCGCACTAGGAAAACTTAATTTTCAAGGGGTTGTTATCTCTTGGGCAACAAACTTGTCTGGTGTTTTTTGGGCTTGGTTGGTTATAAGCGGCAGCAGTTATTTTGAAACTCCTATGGTGGGTTATCTGCTGACGGGCGTGGTGACCGCTGCCATGTGTCTTCAGGCTAGCTACAGTAAGCTGGCTTTCATACCTGGCGCCTTTATTGGTTGCTGTATCACTTTCGCAATGGGGGGAGATATTGGTAAAATCTTGCCTGCATTAATTATAGGTTCACTTTTAGGCTATAGCATGTCAGAGCTCACCTCTGTGTTGGTGGCATTGAAGTTAAAATGGCACAAAAGGCTCCAGGGAAACGGAGCAGCAATAAGCTCGCCTAATCACACAAGTTCGTGAGACAGAGCAGGGTTAATTAGTTTTTATACTCGATAACAAAAATAATGGGGCGCAGCAGTTGGTTTTTCTGTTGTGAACGAAGAGGTTGTAGGAATTATGAAGCAGATCCAGTTTAGAAAAATAGATGCCTTAATGATTAAGTTGAGCTTGAATGGCAAGTTTTGGCTACTGTGTACCTTGGTATCTTTGATCACCACAAGTATCGCCTTGGTTAACCTTAATAAAGCACAGGGGCAAGTTGAGCACAGCTCTCAAGAGCGAGCTCAGTCAGTCGTTGATACCTTTGCTAACGTGGCGCAATCACAGGGACTCTCTGGGGATGACTTAGCAAGTTTTGCCTCATCTCAGGGATTGCTACTCAATCATAGTCGTGTCGATAACCGTCAGGGAGACAGAGTGACCGTATCGGCGCCTGTGGGCCGTCAGTATCTGCAGTTAACGACAGATGTTAAATCATGGGAGGCGCAAGCGTTAAGTGATGCCAAGATGATGCTGTGGGTTGCATTAATCGGTTTACTTCCTCTATTCCAGCTCAGTTACTGGACCTCAACCTCTTTAGGTGGTGGGTTATGGGATATGTATGTCGCGATTAAGCGTCTAGCGGATGGGGATCTGACCCAAAGGTTAAACTTCTTCGGTAAGGATGATTTCAGTATGATCGCCACTGAGATAGATCGCAGCGCCGATAACATGAGTGAGATGGTGACGGCCATAGGCCACAATGCGGCAACACTGGCTCAGGCTGCCGATGAGTTTGATCAACAAGCTAAACAGAGTGAAGATCTTATCGGTTGCCAACATCAATTTTTAGACAGTGTTGCGGTGGCGATGGATCAGATGACTGCAGCTATTGAAGAGGTGTCTCATAATGCGGCAAACACCTCTGAGCAAACACAGGCGAATACCCAGCAAGCGCAATCGAGTAAACAGCGTATTGCAGAGGCGGTCACTCGTATCTCAACCTTAGTGAGTGAGATAGACACAGCGTCAAGCTCAGTGTCACAACTGTCAAACAGTGCTTCTGAAATTGGCGCTGTGGTCACGACGATTAATGGGATCTCAGAGCAGACAAATCTTCTAGCTCTGAATGCGGCTATTGAAGCAGCGCGCGCCGGAGAGCAGGGCAGAGGCTTTGCGGTTGTTGCCGACGAGGTGAGAACCTTAGCGGGGAGAACACAAGCTGCAACCGTTGAGATTCAATCTATGATTGAGGGACTGCAGAAGGGCAGCTCAACCTTATCTAAGGTGACAGAGAGTATCGTTGAGCAAGCGGATCAGGGACGTAACGCGATTGTCTCTGTGGGGGAAGATGTAGACTCCATGGCAGGCTCGACTGCGGGTGTGTTTGATATGAGCTCACAAATAGCGGCTTCAGCTGAGGAGCAAAGTGTGTCGGCTCGTGATATTGCCACTCAACTTAATGATATTAGAGATCAGTCTCAAATTATTAAAGACACGGCTCAACGCTCGGTCACACTGGCTGCAAACCTGAGTAACTCCTCCATTGAACTGGATAAGATATTGACTCAATATACTTTGAGTTAATTTTTCTGTTGGAAACTGAAAAGCAAAACCTTGGTTTTGCTTTTTTTTTGCCTACTCTTAAGTAGGGGCACGCAGGTGTCATGATTATCAGGGGATATTATACCAATCAGTATAAAGGTTTGATCGCTCAGCGAGAGTTTAGCGGTGCTGAGGCAAGGTCCTTAATTGCTCCTGCATTAATGACATTCACCACATCCATGTGGTTTGCAACGAGTGAAGAGCATAGTGAAACTAAGGTTAAGCTCCCTCTTTGTTTATAAAAAGTCACAGCATCAGCACCGCTAAAACTCGCCTGTAAGGAGTGTTTTTGGCTGCCTACTTCTGCGTTGAATGAACTCACAAGGGAACAACCATTCCATCATCCATTCATCTTGAATTAGTTTGCCAAAAGACACTCTGAGTAGATCAACTTCTTATACTGATTGGTATTATTCTCTTTCATGAAATTTTTCTCTTTATATTCAGTTCCTATTGTCGAGAGGATAAAAGTGACAGCATCTCCTTTCATATTTCTTTTTGTCATTGAAACGAGGTTGATGTGAGTTATAGATGGGCAAGAGTGTTATGTTCTGGGTTATTTTTAGTGCCATTGGGGTGGAGTTTTGCTGCTAATGCAGAAAAGATTAGATTGGTTGATCCATCAGGTGAGCCGATGCCTGACTTGGTTGTGTATCTTCAAGCTAAAAATAGCCAACAGCATACAGTTGGCAACAAAGTTAGTCCCCCTCTAGAGATACATCAAAAAGATAAACAGTTCACTCCCTATATTACAGTCATGCAAAAAGGGTATGAATTACAATTTGTTAATGACGATGATATTACTCATCATATCTACTCTGCCGCAGGGCCTAAACGTTTCTCTTTTAAGTTGAGAAAAGACAACTCAACTAAAACCTTACGTTTTGACCAAGAGGGTCACATCTCCATGGGCTGTAATATTCATGATTGGATGAGTGGACATCTGCTGGTGGTCGACACCCCCTATTTTGCCATCGCAGATGAGAGTGGAGAGGTTGAATTTGATGAGATACCCAATGCCGAGTATGAGATAGTGGTGTGGCACCCTCAGTTGCAGGCTGAAAATAATACGCTTATGCAGACTGTCACGACTCCCTCCTCTACACCTATCATAGTCACCATTAATGCGGCTATGGCCGATATTCCAGAACAAAAAAGTCTCGATGACTTTGATTTTCTAGAAGGTTACTAATGACAGGGATATTCAATCGAATACAAACCCGCATCTTTGGCTTCTTCGTTATCTTGTTGATAGCGGTTCAAGCAATCTCATTTTCAATCACTTTTTTTGCCAATCAACGGCTTGAGCAGCAGCAATTGAGTAACCAGCTATCTGTGGCCGAGCTAGTGTTTAAGTCTGATTATGGTCAACGCCACTACTACCTTTCGGCCTTTGCCGAAACTGCGGCGAAAGATTTTGGTCTTAAGGACATTTTTATTGATAACGACAGTCGCAGCTTTCTGGTGGCTTTGAATAACCATAGAAAACGAATCAACGCCGATCTGGCTATTGCTGTTGATAGGCATGGGACCATCATAGGTGAGTTGGTGCTTAACACTGACGTGCAGGATTTGGGGAAGGTAATAGTTGGACCTGAGCAGGGGCAAGCATTTCGCTACCCCCTAGATGCAGGACTTGAAAATGCCAATCCACTCTATTCATTGGGAGAGAATATCTACCAGATTAAATTCGCGCCTTTAACCAGTGGTGCGGGCAATGTCATTGGTTGGGTGGGATTTGGCTTTATTATTGACGATGCATTAGCAAAATCTTTGCAGTTACATACAGGATTAAATGCGGGGTTTGTAGCAACGCAAAGTGGAGTGGACAATCAGTTTTTTAGTTTGTCAGGTAAAGCGTTAAATTCTGCTGACAGTGCTGCCGTTTCCGATTTTATTGCTAATGGATTGGTTAATGAAGATTATGTGCTTTGGCATGAACAGCTTGGAATTATTGATGGAAAGCAGGTGCATGCCTTTATGTTTCGGACTCGGTACGATGTGCTTGAGTCATTCCAGAAACAGTGGTTACAGCAGTTAGGCTTAATTTTATTGATGCTGCCAGTCTCTCTATTGTTGGCTTTTTTTATCTCAAGTGGTGTGACAAAACCCATTAAACTCTTGATTGAACAGGCAAGGTATATCGCTAAGGGGAACTACAACTCCAAAGTTCAAGTGGGAAACAGTGTCGAGATGCAGCTGTTAGCCGAGGAATTTACTGTGATGCAGCAGGCGATATTGAGCCGTGAGAGTGAAATTGCATTTCAGGCATACCATGATCCTTTGACTAAGCTCGCCAATAAGAATGAGCTAAAGCGTGTCACCTCCTCTTGGTTTAACAGTAAGTCAGCTGTTGCCATCTGTTTAATTGATATTAAGCGTATGACCGAAGTTAACGGTACTTTAGGTCATGTGGTGGGGGATGAAGTGATCAAAGAGATCGGTAAGCGATTATCATCTTTCGATAAGATTGACCTTGTTTGCCATATGACGGGAGATGAGTTCGCCTTAGCCTTTAAAGCTATCTCTCCAAAAGAGTTAAGGGGCTTGATGAGTGAGCTGCAAAAAAGCATTGAAGCAGAGTATCGATATCAAGATATCTCTCTACATCTTCAACTCTCTATCGGGATCAGTTTTGTTCACTACCCAAGCGATTTAGAGACCCTATTGCGCCAAGCTGATACTGCCCTACAACACGCGAAAAAAAATAGATTGGATCAACAGATCTACACGCAACAGATCGATGGTAATACATTGGAGCGCTTACAGCTGATTAATGAGTTGAAATCCGCCATTGATAATGGAGAGTTGGTGCTTTTTTATCAGCCAAAATTAGATCTTAAGTTAAAGAAGGTGACTCATGTAGAGGCTCTGGTGCGTTGGCAACACCCGGATAGAGGCATGATCCCGCCAGATCTGTTTATTCCGATTGCTGAGCAGATGGGGCAGATGAATGCGCTAACCCATTGGGTCATCAATGAGTCTCTCGAGCAGTACCTTAAGTGGAAGCCTCAGGGCATAGAGCTATGTATCGCGATTAATATCTCTGCTGAAAACTTAAAGGATGAAGGTTTCTGCCAATATGTGTTGGATCTTGTGAACCATAAAGGTGTGCCAATAGATGTGCTCACTTTAGAGATCACCGAAGATGCCGTGGTATCAGATCCTGAAAATGCAATAAAACAGCTGACAGTACTGAAAAAAAGTGGTCTTAAACTATCGATTGATGATTACGGCACAGGATATTCATCCTTGGCTCAGTTAAAGCAGTTACCTGTGGATGAACTGAAAATTGATAAATCATTTGTGCAAAATTTAATGGTGAATCAAGACGATCGCATTATTGTTAATTCGACATTACAACTGGCTCATAACTTAGGTTTAAGTGTGGTGGCCGAAGGCATAGAGGATGAGGGAGCATTAAACTGGCTTGCAGAGCGAGGATGTGAATTGGGGCAGGGATTCTACCTATCCAGACCTTTAGATGCAGACAAAATTACCGATTGGTTGGCCAGATCACCTTATTAAGATCCATGTTGGAACTGCTAGGTATGAAGCTCATTTTTATCAGCCGGTGTATAAGGGCAAGCATATGCCCAATGAAAAGGGGAAGCGATGAAATATTGGCCATGGATGTTAATGTTAGTCTCATCAAACTTAATGGCGGCAGAGCATCAAGTCTCAGGTGTTGTGGACATAAGAGCCAGTTACACAGATAGCATCACATCATATGTCGATGGTGGATTGGGTAAGTTTCGTTTTAATCCTAATGGCCAGTTATCATTAGCTCAAGCAGGCCTTAGTTATCATCTGGATTGGGAAAACCCTTTTTCAGCCCATGTGGTGGCTAATGCCTATTGGGATGGCGTGAGGGATAATATTGGTTTTACCGAAGCGTATTTTAAGTATAAAGGGCTACCTTGGGACAGTGGGCTGAGATTATCTGGGAGGTTTGGGCTCTTATATCCGAGTATCTCCATGGAGAATATTGCGACGGCTTGGTCGTCACCCTATACGCTCACCTATTCTGGTATCAATAGCTGGATTGGTGAGGAGGTTCGCCATATCGGTGGCGAGCTGAGCATAGATCAGCTAGGCAAGTTTAGCGGCTCTCGCCATGATTTCAGGCTAACCGCTGAGATTTTTCAGAGTAATGACACGGCTGGTGCCATGTTATCTTGGCACGGCTGGACAAACAGTTCTCGTCAGACTCTGCAGCAAGAAAAGCTGCCACTGAGTGCGCTTCCCAGTCTTGATGGGGGCTCATTGACAGAGCAGGCAAGGGAGTCAGACCCCTTCTTAGAGCTGGACAACAATATCGGCTACCACCTTAAGACTCAATGGCGTATGCAAGGAAATGGGAGAGTGGAGCTTGGATACTATGATAACGACGGTGACACTCGAGTGGTAAAAGAGGGGCAATATACTTGGCTAACACGCTTTGCTCACCTAGGAGCTAAATGGCGCTTACCTTATCGTATTGAACTGATTGCTCAATATTTGAAAGGCGATACCTTGATGAGAGCGCCTTCTGGGATAAACATTGTTGATAATGACTATGATAGTGGGTTCATTTTATTGAGTCGTAAATGGCAGAAGCATCGGCTCTCTCTGAGATTTGAAGAGTTTCGCGTTACCGATAATGATCTAACCCCGGATGATGATAATAGCGAGCGTGGAAATGCCGCCACTCTCTCCTATGGCTATCAGTGGCGTAAAGGTTGGTTTCTTCAGGCTGAATATAATCGCATCGACTCAACGCGTCCGGCGCGTGTAGCTCAAGGTTATGATAAGAGATTAATTGAGCAGCAGTGGCAGTTAGCGAGCCGTTACTATTTTTAGCTAACGGCTCGTTTAGTTTAAGTGAATCAAATCGTGATACTGATTGGTATTATAGCGCCGCTGCGACGATAGTGCCTTGCTTGATTGCACGTTTAGCGTCAAGTTCTGAGGCGATGTCAGCGCCGCCGATTAAGGTGACTTTGACATTGTCTGCTTCCAACCCCGCTCGTAGGGCTCTGTGGGAGTCCTGACCTGCGCAGATGATGATATTATCCACTTCAAGTAACTGGGCTTTTCCCTCTACCTCAATGTGCAGACCTTGCTCATCAATTTGAGTGTATTGAACGCCTTTAAGCATCTTAACGCCCTTATTTTTCAATACAGTGCGGTGGATCCAACCCGTACTTTTACCTAACCCAGCTCCTACTTTGGAAGTTTTACGCTGCAGCAGGAATACCTGACGCGGTGAAGGCTCACTTTGAGGCTCTGTTAAGCCACCTGGAGTTGAGACGTTGAGATCGACTCCCCACTCTTTCATGTAAGCGTCTTTATCTAAACTAGTGGACGGTCCTTGATGGGAAAGGTATTCACCTACATCGAAGCCAATGCCGCCAGCGCCAATAATGGCAACACGCTTACCCACAGGCTTCTTATGTTTAAGTACATCAATGTAGGTCATCACCTTAGGGCTTTCGATGCCAGGAATATCGAGCTGTCTTGGAGTGATGCCGGTTGCAAGTAGGACCTCATCGAAATGACTTAAATCCTCTTTCGTAGCTTTTGTGTTTAGCTTAAGTGTTACGCCTGTGAGTTCAATCTGCTTACTGAAGTAGCGAATGGTTTCAGAGAACTCCTCCTTACCCGGAACTTGTCTGGCGATATTAAACTGGCCACCAATTTTACCGTCTGCTTCAAATAGGGTGACCTTATGGCCGCGCTTAGCGGCCGTTGTTGCTGCTGCAAGCCCAGCTGGTCCTGCGCCAACTACGGCAATATTTTTAACTTCGCTCGCTGGCATGATAATGAGCTTAGTTTCGTGACAAGCTTGCGGATTAACTAAACATGAGACCAGCTTCATCTGGAAGATATGATCTAAGCAGGCTTGGTTACAGCCTATGCAGGTGTTAATCTCATCGGCTTTTCCGGCCGCCGCTTTATTAATAAAATCGGGGTCGGCCAACATGGGTCTGGCCATGGAGATGATATCGGCATTGCCCTCGGCAAGAATATCTTCAGCAAGCTCTGGGGTATTGATACGGTTTGTGGTGCATAGAGGGATGCTCACCTCCTGCTTCATCCGCTTGGTGACCTCAACAAAGGCGCCGCGGGGCACACTGGTGGCAATAGTGGGAACCCTTGCTTCATGCCAGCCAATGCCTGTATTGATAATGGTGGCGCCTACAGCTTCAATACCTTTAGCAAGTTCAACAACCTCCTGCCAGGTGCTGCCATCTTCGACCAAGTCCAGCATAGATAGGCGGTAAATAATGATGAACTCTTTTCCCACAGCTTCTCGGGTGCGGCGAACTATCTCAAGGGCGAGTCGAATCCGGTTTTGGTAACTGCCGCCCCAACGATCGTTTCTGTGGTTGGTGCGCTTACAGATAAATTGGTTAATGAAATAACCTTCAGAGCCCATGATCTCCACACCGTCATATCCCGCCGCTTGTGAGTTAAGGGCGCAGTTGACGAAATCTTGGATCTGTTTTTCAATTCCTGCTTCATCAAGCTCTTTGGGGACAAACTGGTTGATGGGGGCTTGAAGTGGTGAGCAGCTCACCAAGTGTGGATGATATGCGTAGCGGCCGGTATGTAAGATCTGCAGGCAGATAGCGCCTCCCTCTTTATGAACCGCTTGAGTGATAATTTTGTGTTTTTCGATATCTTCATCGGTGGCAATCATGGTGGCATTGGGCATACCGCCGCCCTCAATATTAGGGGCAAAACCACCAGTCACGATAATGCCTATTCCACCTGCGGCGCGCTGCGCGTAATAAGCTGCCATACACTCGAAGCCGCCGGGCGCTTCCTCTAGGTTTGTATGCATCGAGCCCATCAAGCTACGATTTTTTATGGTGCGGAACCCGAGATCAAGCGGGGCCATCAGATGTGGGTATGGATTGCTCATTATTCGATACCTATTATTATTTTATCTAAATTATTGGTTAAAGATAGAGCGAATGATAAGATTAGCCAATGACTAATGTTAACAAATTGATGATTATAATTTGCATGGTGGTGCGTTGTGAAACTCGGTGATATCTCTGTCTCTTACATTGAAATTGTGATCAAAGCGATGCTGCTACTGGGCATTAGCCCTGATGATATTTTAGATAAATACTCTATTGACCATAAAGCTTTATCATCACCCGATGCGAGAGTGACTATCCCTAAATTTATGCGTTTAGGCCATGACTGTATTAAAAAGTCACAAACACCTTGGCTAGGGTTAGTGATGGGGGAGGTGACGACGGCAACTAACTTAGGGGTGGCAGGCTTGTTGGCACTCTCATCGCAAGATCTCAAGCAAGCGTGTGCACAGCTAGCTACCTATGAGTTGCTCAATAAGTATAACTCTCGAGGCCAGTCGGCCTTTTATGTTAATCATGCCTTTGGAATGGAGATGGGAAAAAGCCGTGAACTGTGCCGTGAATATGGTATTGAAGATGGTCAGGGCGTACTGATGTTCTACTCAATCAACCCCTACAACGAGTTTAATCATTTTGTGGTGGACTCAGTATTATCAGGTTGGTATCAGGTGATTAAAAATCTAACTGGTCACGAAGGTGCGATCGAGAAGGTCTGTTTCGAATTTCCAGCTCCGGAGTATGCGGATAAATATAGTGAATATTTCAATTGTGACGTTGCCTTTAACCAGTCAAACAACTATTTAGTGATTAAGGCTCAAGCACTCGATTGGACTTGTCTAAATCGCAGTGCACCGACGTTTGAGCTGTTAAAACGAAGCGCAGATGCTGAACTTGAGAAGGTGCGTTTGGGTTTAAGTTTTCATGAGAAAGTCAGCCGTGTGATAGGCCCGCTCCTTGACGGAACAACACCCACTTTAGAGCAGGTCTCCGAGCAGCTAAATATGGCCCCTTGGACCGTTAGACGCAAGCTGGTTGAGGAGGGGGGAAGCTTTCAGCAGACGCTCAATGAGACAAGGCGAGCTCTCTCCATCAGCTATGTTCGTGATACAGCATTGACCCTTGGAGAGATAGCCTATCTATTGGGTTTTGGCTCACCTACCGCTTTTCAACGTGCCTTTAAACGTTGGACGGGAGAAGCGCCAGGGCGCTTCAGAACCTCTAAAAGCAAACAATAGTGCTTGGGATTAAGCAATCTTCTGCTCTTGTGTTATATCGTCCTTAAGTTGACGGCGTAAAATCTTACCAACTGGTGACATAGGAAGCTCTTTTCTAAACTCATAGATACGTGGAATCTTATAGGCTGTAAGTCGCTCTTTGCAAAATGCTTTAAGATCTTCTGCGCTCAATGTGACATCGTTTTGAGTGACCACATAGAGTTTTATCACCTCACCCTGTTTAGGATCTGGTACCCCGATAGCGGCGCAGTTAAGGACATCAGGATGTGTAGCTACTACCCCCTCTATCTCATTGGGGAACACGTTAAAGCCTGAGACAATGATCATATCTTTGACGCGATCGACAATGCTGACATAGCCATCTTTATCGATAATGGCAATATCCCCAGTCAGTAACCAGCCACCGTCTGGCGTAAAAGATTCCCGTGTTGCTTTAGGGCGATTCCAGTAGCCTTTCATCACCTGAGGCCCTTTGACGCAAAGCTCACCGCGCTCGCCGATAGGCACTTCATCACCGATGGCATTGATGCATTTGAGGCTAGTTCCAGCCACTGCTTGACCTACAGTGCCTTGACGCTCCAAACCATTAAAGGGGTTCATGCAGACAGCAGGTGAGCATTCGGTTAAGCCGTAGGCTTCAGAGATCCCAACCCCCGTCATCTCTTTCCATCGCTCAGCGGTGTCATCCATCAAAGCTGTGCCGCCAGATAGGGTGAATACCATCTCACTAAAGTCGAGCTGCTTAAAACTTGGACTCTCCATCAGAGAGACAAACAGGGTGTTGAGTCCCATCAAACCTGTGATTTTAAATGGCTTCATCGCTTTAATGAAAGTTTCGGTATCTCTAGGGTTGGCGATAAGTACGCTGTGCTCCCCGAGCCTGAAAAATGCCATTAAATGCACGGTGAAGGAGTAGATATGGTAAAGGGGCAGGGGAGCGACCATGATGGATTGCTTGTTATCTCCCATTAACTGCTTGCCATCTTCACCTTTTTGCATCGTCACGGAGCCCGATTGCAACATGTTAGCGATGATGTTGGCATTGGTGAGCTCAGCACTTTTGGCAACGCCCGTTGTCCCACCTGTGTATTGCAATACTATGGTGTCATCAGGCTGATTGAGGTGAGCAGGGGTAAAGCCTTTACCTAAAGATTGCTTGAGTACCTTTCTGAACGAAACGGCTTGGGGGAGATGATATTTAGGAACCATCTTTTTGATATGTTTTACAGTAGAGTTGATTAATACTCGCTTTACACTGGGCAGCATATCAGCAAGGCTGGCGGTTAGGATAAGCTCTAAGCTGGTTTCAGCTTGAATATTTTCAACGGACTTGGCAAACAGATCCATGCACAAAAGCGCTTTAGCACCAGAGTCGTTAAATTGATGGATCATCTCACGCTCGGTGTAGAGGGGATTGGTATTAACGATACGCAGTCCCGCTCTTAATGCACCGTAAACAGCAATGGGATATTGAAGCGTATTAAGCATCTGGATAGCGATGGCATCGCCAGGGAGCAGTGAGGTATGGTTTTGCAGGTAATGGGCAAAGGCTGCACTGTACTCATCTATCTGACGAAAACTTAAGGTGTGACCTAAGCTGGTAAAGGCGGGCCTATCTGCATAAGTGACAAAGGCTTCCTCAATCGCCTGAATGACAGAGTCATATTGGGTAAAGTCTATCTGATCTGCCAGTCCAGGTGCGCGTTTATCATCCCAAAAAGATGCGTCCATAAATCCCTCTTATTGTTATTCTTTTACTTTTTTTGACTCATTAGTAGGCATCTGCGTTGGATGCTGGTTATAGAAAGTCTTTATTCGATAACGACTATCACTCAAATAGTGAACAATGAGAAGTGACCAATCATGACAAATTAGTACCCTAAACGAACATTGTTTAGTGATCTTTTTAACGAGGAAGGACGTTTTTTCAGGCTCAGTTCAGAGTCACCCTTTATAAGTAAACTTAAGATAGTATTTGTTTTTGTTTTGCCTTCAACAAATCTATAATGCTGCAGAAAAGAAGATAACAATAACAAGATAGTTAACAAATTGGAGTCTATAGACACTATGAAGAAACAGTTAAGTACTGTTAAACACGCACTCGCATTATCCCTAGGTCTGTTAAGTTTTACCGCGCACTCAAGCGATATATTAACCGCTGAAGAGATTGTGGGTCTGCAACAAGTAGCTCAGGCACAAGTGAGCCCATCTGGCGACAATGTTGCCTTTACCCGTTATGTCCCTCGTGAGCTCTATAAAGAGGAGAATGGCCTGCACTGGGCTGAGCTCTACCTTGTTGACGATAAAGGTGTTGAGCGCCCATACATCACAGGGCAAGTCACGGTTAACAATATTCAGTGGTCGGCCGATGGCAGTGTGATCTACTTCCTCGCTAAAATGGGTGAAGACAAGTTTACAGCCCTGTATCAGATCCCATTCAGTGGTGGTCAAGCGCAGAAAACCTTTGAGCTTAAAGGGACTGATGTTGCCAGCTATGCCCTGAACCATGATGGTAAGCAGATAGCCGTTATCGCTAAGCCTGCTAAAGATAAGAGTGTTAAAGAGCTTAAAAAACTTGGCTTTATGGCAGAGGTTTATGAAGAGGACTTAACCAACAAGCAGCTATTTGTGGTTGATCTTGCCGTTAGTGATAAGCCGCTTACACCCGTTGCCTGGAACATTGAAGACTATGTCTCAGATGTGCAGTGGTCAGCAGATGGTGAGCAGCTGTTAGTCAAAACTCAGCCTACCGCCTTGATTGATGATAAATACATGAAGTCCCAGTGGCATATCGTTAATACTGCGGACCAAAAGGTGGTCACCTCATTTATCACAGAGGGAAAACTGGGTGATGCTGAGTTTTCCCATGATGGTAAATATGTCGCGATTCTTGGGGCTGAAGATAAGCATGACCCCGCAGCGGGTCGTCTATTCCTCGCAGAAACTAAGACAGGTAAGGTCTCTGAGTGGTTGCCAAATCATTTAGGTCATGTGAGTGATTTTGAGTGGAAAAAAGGTAAGAATGAACTCTACTTTATCACCAATATCAACACTGATTCAGTAGTCGGCTTAATCAAGCCAGGTAGTAATAAATACAAAGAGGTGGTCAAAGCGGGCAAGTTTATCGCTTCGCAGCTAAGTATCTCTGACTCTGATAAAACCGTCGCTCTGCGTGCTAATACAGCTAAACATCCAAATGAAGTTTATCTGCTGCGCGGCAACAAGCATAAAGCGACTAAGGTCAGCAACTCTAACCCTTGGTTAGATGATAAACGCTTTGCAAAGCAGGAGTCTATCTCTTTTAAAGCCAAAGATGGTGTCGAGATAGGCGGCGTGCTTATCTATCCACTGGATTATAAAAAAGGTCAGCGCTATCCGCTCATCATGTCCGTTCACGGCGGCCCTGAAAGCCATGACAAAGATGGTTGGTTAACCAACTACTCTCGTCCAGGTCAGCTAGGTGCAACCCAAGGTTATGCTGTTTTCTACCCTAATTATCGCGGTAGTACAGGTAAAGGGGTTGATTACTCAAAGCTAGGTCAGAACGATTACGCAGGTAAAGAGTTTGATGACTTGGTCGAGTTTAAAGATCACTTAGTTGATATGGGCTTAGTCGATAGCAAAAAGGTCGGTATTACTGGTGGTTCATACGGTGGTTACGCTTCTGCTTGGGCGGCAACAAAACTGACTAAACACTTTGCTGCCAGCGTGATGTTTGTGGGTGTGACCAACCAGTTATCTAAGTTCGGTACAACCGATATCTCTAATGAGATGCATCTTGTGCATGCCCGCTCTTACCCTTGGGATAAGTGGCAATGGTACCTAGAGCGTAGTCCTATTTACTGGGCTGGTCAGTCTGAGACGCCACTGCTGATTATGCATGGTAAAGATGACCCACGTGTTCATCCAGCACAATCAATGGAGCTTTATCGCTACATGAAAGTGCAAGGTAAAGATGTCCGTTTGGTTTACTACCCGGGTGAAGGCCATGGTAACCGTAAAGCGGCGGCTCAGTATGACTATCATCTGCGTCTGATGCGCTGGATGGATCACTACCTCAAGAGCGACAATAAAGAGATGCCAGCTCACGAGCTAGATCATAAAGCCAAGCTAGAGGCAGTTACAAAAGAGAAAGAGGATTAATCTCTCCTGTTTTCTTAGTTAAAAAAACGCCAACTCTGTGAGTTGGCGTTTTTGTTATGCTTGTCAGTGTTGCAATAAGAAAACCCCATGATTGAAAGTTTCAATCATGGGGTTTATATCGACTATGTAAGCAAAATTGATCTACTTAAAGCTGCTCCAGATTGGTGCGTGATCTGATGGCTTCTCGATGCCGCGTAGATCGTAATCCACATCGGATTCGACTAGGCGCGCAGCGAGTGATTTGGTTGCTAATACCACGTCGATCCGCAGACCGCGGTTATCATCAAACCCTTTACTGCGGTAATCAAACCAAGAGTAACGATCAACGCGCTCTGGGTGCAGTTCGCGGAAGGTATCGAGTAGCCCCCAATCCATCAGGGTTTTAAGCCATTCACGCTCTTCTGGTTGGAAGCTACATTTGCCAGTTTTAAGCCAGCGCTTAGCATTTGGCTCACCAATGCCGATGTCGAGATCTATCGGTGAAATATTGATGTCACCAATCACGGCAATATCTTCATCTGCGCTATGGTGCTGGTTTAAATAGATCATTAGATCTTTATAGAACTGACGCTTAGCTGGGTACTTGGTCTCATGGCTGATATTGTCACCTTGAGGGAAGTAGCCATTGAGCACGGTTAATGGGCGGCCATTTTCTTGGGTGAATGTGCCCATGATCATGCGGCGCTGGGCATCTTCACTGTCAGTGGGAAAGCCTTTTTGTACCTTCACAGGCTCAAGTTTAGACAGCATAGCCACGCCATAGTGAGCTTTACCACCGTGATAGTGTACCTTGTAGCCCATGGCTTCCACATCCGCCACTGGGAATACATCATCGTGGGCTTTGGTTTCCTGTAGGCCGATAATATCAGGCTGGTGGCTATCGATAAGGGCTTGGAGTTGATGCAATCTGGCGCGAATGCCGTTGATGTTAAATGAGACAATTTTCATAGTGAGTTCCTAGGGCAGTACGCGTTTAAAAGGCTTAACGATGACATTTTCATAAACACCTGCGGCGATATATGGGTCAACATCGGCCCAGGCTTGAGCCTCATTAAGGGAGTCGAAGTCGGCAACCACGAGCGAGCCAGTAAAGCCCGCTTCTCCCGGGTTTTCATTGTCGATAGCTGGGTGGGGGCCTGCGACAAGTAGACGCCCTTCGTCGGCAAGTTGCTGCAGTCGAGCTAAGTGCTCTGGACGAGCGGCAAGGCGCTTGTCTAAACTATTCTCAACATCTTGGGAGGAGATCATATACCACATGGTGAATTCCTTTTTACATTGAAAGTTAAGCTTTATTTCGATTTATGGCCAGCTAATGCTAGGCCATAAATTGTGAATATTGGAAGTGTTAGCTGTTATTTGTTTAGCTCTTTTTTATGTTCTTCGGGCATGTTTTTAAAGAGGTAGATCACAGTGATGACAGTGTTGATCAAGGTGAGGGCGGTTAAACCAAAAACCTTAAAGTTAACCCAGGTCTCTTGTGACAGGCTGAAGGCGACATAGATATTGATTAGGCCGCAGGCAATGAAAAAGCTAACCCAGTACCAAGTAACATGGGCCCAAATTTTATCGGCAACCACTAGCTCTTTACCTAACATACTTTTAAGTATTGGTTTATTAAGTAGCTGACTAACAGCTAGTGCAATGGCGAACAGAGCATAAACCACCGTGACTTTCCATTTAATGAATGCATCGTCATGGAAAATCAGAGTGAGTGTGCCAAAAAAGGTGACCATGACAAAAGTGATCAGGTGCATCTTTTCAATTTTCTTATATAGAGCGTATGTCACTATGAGCTGCAGAGCCGTCGCCGCGATAAGGGCACCACTGGCAACGTAAATATCATACATTTTATAGATAGCAAAAAAGATCACTAAGGGGAGAAAGTCGAGCAGTTGTTTCATAGGTCTCTATCTAAATAAGATTTTTAAAAAGTGAGTGTAACATGCGAGTAAAGGCCGCAAAAGAGATAGCTATCGGCCTTTATACTGATTGGTATTACCCGCTATTAGAAAGAGAATCTTGCGCCCGCATAAAAACGTCTTCCGTTTCTGTAGATACCGACGGGGGCATATTGATTCCTCTCATAGGTGTAAATAATCTCATCGGTGAGATTAATCCCCTCAAAAACCAGAGAGAGTTGCTCCGTCATCATGAATGAGAGGTTAAGATCGAGCTGGCCAATATCATCGCTTACCTCTTCACCTATGCCCGTAGCGAAGTCTGTTCTGTAGTTGTAGGAGAGACGAGTGCTAATCCAGTCATTTTCAAAGTAACTGGTTAAGTTGGCACTATGATCGGAATGGCCGGGGATCTTAATATGTTCACCAGTTTCAGAGTCTTTACGCTCCCCATCGATGTAGGTGTAGTTAGCGATAATGCCTACCCCATAGATGATCTCCTGCTGCCAGCTGAGCTCGACGCCTCTAATGGTGCCACCGCTGCCATTGATGGGGCGGTTGATGATCATCTCAATATTTTCATACTCCTCCTTATAACGTTTGATATCGATGAAGGATTTGACATCTTTATGGAAGCCAGCAATTGAGAGTAGGGCTGCTTCATCGAAATACCACTCAAGTCCGATATCAAATTTGGTGGCTCTGAAGGGATCCAGATCTGGGTTTCCGCCAGCGCCTTGAGCTTGAGTCACATTGTAATTGGTCGATGGCATTAAATGGTGGTACTCAGGCCGGGACATCACTTTCGATGCAGCGACCCTAAAGACGAGATCTTCTCGCCAGTCCATGGCGATATTGATACTGGGGAGAATATCTGTGTAGCTTTTATCTGAAGTGCGCCAGAGATAATCCAGATTATCAGCATCATCGGAGGGAACTTGTTGATAGGCTGAAGCCGTTTGCTGGGTGTGAACCACACGTACACCTAAGTTACCTCGGTAACTATCACCTGAAAAATTAACCTTAGTGTAGCCAGCGTAACTGTTTTCCTTGATATCGAAGCTGCTTGGCTTCTCCTCTGTGCGGATAAAATTGAGGTCGCCATAAGCTGAGTTTAACGCTCCTGTATCGGCATAGGCATAGTGTTTAAGCGTGTTTTGTGAGCCGATCCCCACTAGGTAGTTATCGGGGAAGCTGGCGGGAAAGTCTGCAAGTGTCCAGCCTAAATCACCAGCAAGGCCGTGATAACCACCATTGCGGGAGCGGTAACGAATAAAGTCCCGAGTATGGCGCTTATATTTAACACCAAATTTAATGGAGTCGATAAACTCTCTGTCGAGTTGATGCTCAAAATCTATCTGTGCAAACAGTTCATCATCAACTGAGTTGTGTGAATCTTGCCTCACTTCACTGATGGCCCAAGCATCAGCCTGTAGCGGTGAGGTGGCATATTGAGTTTGAATATCTCTTGCAGTTTGAGTGTTAACGGTAAAATCTGTATTGGCTGACCACTGAGAGGTGAAGTCACCACTGGTGCCACCACTGGCACGGGTATAGCCAATCTGATACTGGCTTTTCCAGTAATCGAACTCATGTTCAACGAGTAGGTGATAGATGCTAGTGTCGATTTTTGATTCGCGCCAAATCGCTTCCATCGCTGTACTGAATGGGATGCCACTGGTGTTATCTGTGGGAACTTGGCTGTAGGTGGCTGAGGTTAAAGTGTTATCTTGGATCTGGTAGTCACTGACCTTTCCACCTCTGCCGTAAACCGTACTGGGTTGCCATAGGAAGTTCTGATTGCTGTTGTTGGCGTCGAGTTGGGAATAGAGGGTTTCAAACTCAATATTCCAGTCCATATTTGGCTGATATTGAAGAGATAACATGGCACTCGAGCGTACTCTGTGCTGTTCAAATAGCGCGCTTCCGCCGCCTCCAGGACTCCAAATATCTTGCAGATCGGCACTCTCTTGTTGGGTTTGGGATAAGCTGCCTTGCTGATCAATATTAAAGTTGCGCTCTGCCCAGCCCCAAGATTCGAGGCCATCACGCCTTAAGTGCCTTTCATGGCGAATGAGTGAGATAAGTGCACCGAAGTTATCATCCTCATTAATCCAGTTATAGAGCAGCGATAGTTGAGGGTCGAGTTCTTCAGAGCTTTCGCTGTATTGCATCTGAGCCGTACCCACAAACATGTGGTTCTCTGTTTCCAGCGGTTTGCGAGTTTTGATATTGATAGAGCCACCTAAGGAGCCTTCATCATGGTCAGCTTCGGGGGCTTTGCTTACCTCAAGTGAGCTGACAATCTCCGAGGGCAGCATAGTGTAGTTAAACCCTCGATTAGGTTGGGAGGAGATCCACCAATCTGCCGATGCGATATTTTGGCCATTGATATAGGTTTGGTTCTGGCTAGGCGCAGTTCCTCTAACACCGACTCTTTCCCCCTCTCCCTGAACTCGCGTCAGTGAGACACCTGTAATACGCTGCAAAGATTCGGCCACGTTCTTGTCGGGAAACTTACCAATATCTTCGGCCGTGATGGCGTCGACGACGGCGACACTGGTGCGTTTGGTGTTGATTGACTTGAGTACACTGCCTCGGATCCCGCGGATCTGAATCTTCTCGAGGGTGTCAGCATCGCTATGTTTAGAGTCAGCTTGATTGGCATAGGTGGGTTGAGTTGTTACAGGGAGTAACAACACAGGGAGTAGATAGCGCAGAGATGAGATGCTCATAGTAATATCCTGATACTACAATTTTAGCCACTGTTTAACTGGGATAAAACCGGTCTAAGGCACCCTGTAATCGTGAGCTAATCAATTAATATTTATAGTTATATTTAATTATTTTTCCCTAAGAGATGGTTTTCCCTTTAACCTCTCTTAGTTGTGCATGCGCCAGGCTGTTATATTTATTATTGATATAGCTAATACAGCGACTTAGAATATGCACGCTTACATACTACTCTGTGTTATTGTAATTAACCAATAGTTAACATGCTTTTAGTGCTTAAATGTCGTTAAGTTGTTCCAGTAAAGTAATGGTCAATGAGGTTGAGGTCGATTTTGTCGCACTTAAACTCTTGATTGATGGAGAATGGCTCGAGATTGAGGCCAGGCAGCTTGCCCTGCTTAAATTACTGATCAAACACCACGGCGAAGCTGTACCACGTAATTTGATCATGGATGAGATATGGCATGACACTATTGTCAGTGACAACTCTGTCTCTCAAGCCATTACTCAACTAAGAAAATCCCTTCAAGATGATAAAGGTACCCCTAGGTTTATTCGCACAGTCCCTAGGGTTGGCTATCAGCTGATTGCGACGATTGAAGAGGTTAAGGAACCCGAGAGTCTCGAAGGGTTAAGCGTGGTTAAACGTACCTCAAAATCGACCACTGCATTGATTGGTATCGCTTTGGGCATGGTGTTGATGTTCGGTTTATTTCAGTTGACCAAACCTAGTTTGTCACTGCCCACCTATGAATATGAAACTCGTTTGACCTCTGTTCCCGGTCCTGAGGGATTTTTGCGTTACTCTCCCGATGGACGCTATTTGGCTTTTAGTCAGATCTCAGACAATCGCAGTCAGATGGATCTGGTTGTTTATGACTCGCAAACAGAGACCATACATTCGATTAAAAGTACAGGGTACAGCGAAGAAGCCCCTGAATGGTCACCTGATAGTCAGTGGCTTATCTATTATCGCCATGATCCTCTCAGTTGTGATATCCGCATTATGTCAGTTTCTACCCCAGTAGAGACCTGGCGATTGAGCCCTGATAGGCACCTAGGAGATTGCGAACCAGGATATAGCAGGCAAAAGATGCATTGGGTTTCTGCCGATACCCTGTATCGCCGCAGGTGGCGAGATAATCAAGCCATATTGACTAAGATCAGCCTGTCCTATGATGATTCGCCTCAGATAGTTGAGCAGCGAGATCTACCTGAGTTCTCTCCTCTGCTGATGGATATTGATAAAGAGAGCTTGTTGATGTTACTGGTTGAAAAACGTCAAAACTGGTTTGAACTCAGGTTAGTTGATCTTGCAAATTTGACCAGTGAAGTGATTGACCGCAGTGAGCAAGATTATTGGGGGCTTAAGTGGCATAACGTTAATGAAAGCTTTTGGCTAGGTAATAATAGCTTACGCTTAATGTCACTCGATGGTGAGAGTGAAGTCGTGCATGATCCGATAGGCTTCATTCCTGATATCGACGTGAATCGAGTGACACAGCAACTGGCTTACTCTGAAGGGCAGGTTAATGTGAACCTGTATAATATCGACCTTCATCATCAATCGTTCAGTGGTGAGGTGAAAAGCCGCCAGGTCTCCTCATCAGCTCGCACTGATATATTACCAACCATGTCAAAAGAGGGAGATCAGATGGCGTTTGTCTCCTTTCAGCGTGGCGCTGCCGATGGATTGAGCCATGTGGAGATCTGGTTAAAGCATAAACATAAAAAAGCGGCCAGTCTACTCACTAATCTTGCAGAGAATATTAAGCCAGATTACCTATTATGGTCACCAAACGGAGAGAATATCCTCTTGGGTGACACAGAAGATAAACTCTACTTAATCAATACTTTTAGTCGACATATGGTGCCAATTGTTTCCGGCTATGAACAGCTTGATGCCGTGGTGTGGTCTGCAGATGGTAAACGTATCTACTTCTCTGCATTAGATGAAGGGGAGTGGCGGCCTTGGATGTATGATCTTCAGCTAGGCACATCTACACCAGTGGAGGAGACAGCTCAAGAGAAGGGCAAGGCACAGGATGTGTTGTTGAGTCATCTCAACCCCTCTTTTATCAATTACTCGGCTCAAATTGCTGATTTTTTGTCACTTAAACTTGCCCCTGAGCTTGGGCTTTATGATCTTCAGCCCTCCTTGAGCTTGTACCGCCCAGCTATCACAAAGCAGGGGATCTACTATGTGGTGAGGCAAGGCTTATTACTTAAGCTTTATTATTATGAGTTTGATACCAGCCATAACCGCTTGATAACTCATATTGGTAACCATGAGCAGGATTTTGCGTTGAGCTTAAGTGTTAGTGCATCGGATGACGGCAAACGGGTGGTTTACTCTAAAGTTGAAAATGTTGAGACAGATATTCTGCTACAGAGGAAGATGGAGTTAGATAAATAGATCAGTAAAAGTTAATCAGTGGCGTGAAGATTGGATTAGTTTAAGCTTTGAAGGTATTGACTGAGCTCTTGTGTGTACCAGCCTCTATCTTTGGCTTCCTTTAAGGCTTGTTGTGCCTTTTTTACCGCCAGAGCGTGTTGCCCTTGATGTTTAAAGATTTTTGCCTGAGCCAAGAGGAGATCTGGGTGAGAGTCATCCTGTTCCAAACCTAACTTAAGGTAGTGCAGAGAGCTGGTAAACTCTTTAGCATCAATACCTTGATTGACCAGATCCCGGATAGCTCTGAAGTGACCATTGTCGGCGGCAGCTTTCATCCATCGCTGGGACTTTTCCAGATCAAACTCCACATGCTGTCTATCTAAAAGCTCTCTGGCCAGTCGATATTGAGCATGAATAAACCCGCCTTGAGCCGCAAGTAAAATCCAATTTAAGCCTTTTTCACGGCTTGCTTGTGTATATTCTCCACGTAATAGGCTGGACCCTAAACGGTATTGTGAGTTGGAGTAACCATTACTGGCAGAGGAGAGCAGGAGCTGAGAGCCTGCATTGTCATCACTCCAATGAAACTTAAGCAGGCGTGTCGCATTGTGCTCATCGGCTATCATCCAATTAGCAATATAGTACTGGACAATGGCATTACCTTGTTCTGCACTGTCGATTAACTGGTTAATTTTCTTCTGGTATTCACGCTTTTGACTGGCAAAGCTCTCTTGGTAGCGTTTGCCTTTAAATGTGGTGAAGTGATAGATGAGTGAACGGTTACGGTAAATCTGAGCCTTGCCATTAACCCTGTAGGGCTCGTAGCGCCAGCGGCGAACTGCGTTATAGATGGCACGGTTAAAGGTGTTGTCGGGGAAGGAGTCTAAAATCTCAACATCTTTGACAGCTCCAGATTGGTCAATATCAAAATCTAGCCATACCCAGCCCTCTTGACCTTGCTCATAAGCCTCTTGGGGATATTTCGCATCTAAGGTATAGGTTCGCTTAGGCTGTTTATCATCATTGTATTGAATGGGACTGAAGACGGGCTGCAGATCACGACTGAAAATAGTGTAGCTAAATTTTTGATTTAATAGCTGGTAATCTCTATCGAGTCCCATTTGATCATCGACCTCTACCTCAATCAACCTAGCTGCAGAGCGTGCTTCGTCGACACCAAAGTCGGCAGCAAGTAGAAACCAGGAGTGGGCTGAGGTTAGGTTTTTTTCGACCCCTTGGCCGTGAAGGTACATCACGCCTATGTTAAAGATGGCGTCACGGTTACCTAGTTTGGCCAGTCGGTGAAACTCTTGGTAGGAGGAGAGATAGTTACCTTTATTGTACTCAAGTGTTGCCGACAACAAGTCCGCTCTGGAGTTTGAGGAGAAAACCAGCGATAAAAAAATGATAATTGAAAGGTAAAATTTCATCATCGTCGTAAGGCTATCGGCTATTCGTTGGTGCCATTGAGTTTTGGACCTGTTAATTACTGTTATAGCTCTAAGAACCTTAACAAAATAGTTGCTTTCTGTTTACTATTCTACTGTGTTTAATTAGTGAATGCTTGATTAATTTATAGCAACACGGGAGGTTTAGTGATTAGCTTAGAAAAAAACCACGAGTTTTAGACATGACCCTAAAACTCGTGTAACCAAGGAGATGGAAAGGGAGGTCCATTCCTTGGGGAGAGATTCCCCCTTGAAACAACTAAGGGGGATAAAAGTCGCAACTAGAAATTAAAACGTACTCCTGTGACAAATCGTCTGCCATCGGCGTAGAGGCCTGTTAGGGCTTGTTCTACCCCCTCTTGTTGATAGCTGAAGGTTTGCTCGTCTGTTAAGTTGATGGCTTCAAGCACTAGGGTGATATTGTCGGTAACTTGATAGCTAATGTTGGCATCGAGTTGACCATAGTCATCTATATAACCTGGCCATCCTAGACCTGTGTCATAGCCTGTGCGGTAGTTGTATGAGATCCGGCCACTGAAGTCCTCATTTTCATAATATGAGCTTAAGTTCACTGTGTGCTCTGAGTTACCTGGGATCGTGACATCATTACCTTCACCGTCTTTTGCTTCACCATCAACAAAGGTGTAGTTGGCAGAAACCCCAAAGTTTTCAAATAACTCCTGCTGATAACCCAGCTCTAGACCCATGATGGTTCCGCCATTTCCATTAATGGGGCGATTGACTAAGATCTCTGTATTTTCATGGATCTCCAGGTTGCCTTTTTGTTCAATAAAGGACTGAATATCTTTGTGAAATAGCATGGCAGAGAATATGCCTGCTTCATTGAAATACCACTCAACGCCAAGATCAAACTGTGTCGCTAGGTAAGGGTCGATATCTGGGTTACCGCCCGTGCCCGTTTGGGTTTCTAGGTTATAGGAGGTCGATGAGGTCATATCCACATAATTTGGACGCGACATGACGCGCGATGCACTCATTCTTAAGATAACATCATCATCAAGGTCGACAGCTAAGTTTAGACTTGGCAGAATTTCCAAATAATCTTTATCTGTTGTTGTCCAAACCCCTTGTCCCTCTTCACCGACAAACGCTGATGAGGATTGGTTGGTTTGCACGATACGTACCCCTATATTGCCTCGAAGGTATTCCACGTCGATATCGGCTTTAACGTAAGCGGCGTAGATCTTCTCGCCTATGTCGAAGGTACTCGCCTCTAAAGTTCGATAGTCCCAGCCTAGTGCGTCGCCTTCGCTACGAACCTTGTCTGAATCTGTTATAGCGTAATCTTTTAGGGTGCCGCTTGAGCCTTGATGTTCAAGGAAATCTGATGGCATAGGTAGGGAGTAATCAGCCAAGATCCAACCTAAATCTGTACGTGCTGTTGTGGTTTCTTTGGTATTGAAACGGGAGTGATCGCGATACTTGGCACCAAACTTTATCTTGCTAAAGATAGCGAGATCGATATCACGTTCAAAATCGGCCTGAATATAAAACTCATCATCTTTGGCATCGTTTCTGTCGTAGCGAAGGAAGTTAAGATCCCACTTACTGCCATCGGCGGGGTTGGCTCCATAGTGGGTTTTAACGTCCCGTGCAGAGGAGGCGTCGAAACTGTGTACGTAGTTACCACCCCAGCCAACACTTCGATCTGCTTGAGAACCACCCGTACCTTCGGTGTAGCCTAAATGAACGCTGGAGCTCCAGAGATCGCCAATATGATCGATTTTGAAATCGTAGGATTTAGTTTTTAATTTAGAGTTTCTGACCTTAGTTTCATCTAAGATATTATCACCTGTAGGTGATAAACCTATGGTGCCGCCAGTGAGCATGGTGCCCACTTCTGGATGCTCGATGAGATCGACAGAGGTGTATTGAGAGTCACCGTAACCAGGCAGCCAGAGGAAGTTTTGATTTTCATTATCAGCTTCTAGGGTCGAATCTAATGCATTAAATGTCATGTCTAAGTTCGACGTTGGACGGTATTGCAAGCTAAGATTGATGCCTGTGCGCACACGCTCTTGCTGGAACATGGCTGAGCCACCGCCACCAGGGCTGTAGACATCTTTATGGACAGTGCCATCTTCGAGAGTGATATCTCTGTCGGTCCAGCTCCATGATTCAATCCCATCACGTCTTAGGTTGCGTTCTTGACGAACTACAGAGATAAGCGCCCCGAAGGTTTCATCATAATTTTTCCAGCTGTACATGCCTGAAAGCTGAGGGTCAGTTTCACCAGATATCTCACTGTATTGAGCTAATGCAGAGCCTGCAAATTTGTTGGAGTCAAGTTCAAGTGGTTTACGGGTTCTGACGATGACAGTGCCACCAATTGAGCCTTCGTCAATATCCGCTTCTGGTGACTTATAGACCTCTAAGCCTGAAACTATCTCAGATGGCAACATGGTGTAGTTAAAACCACGATTTGCTGGAGAGTTAGTCCACCAATCCGCAGAGCCAACGGCTTGTCCATTTAATAGGGTTCTGTTTTGACTCTCTGTTGTACCACGTATACTGACTCGCTCACCTTCACCAAAGTTACGTGTGATGGAAACACCTGTGACACGTTGAAGCGATTCGGCGACATTTTGGTCGGGAAATTTTCCGATATCTTCAGAGGTCACCGCATCGACAACTGAATTAGAATAGCGTTTAGTGTTGAGGGATTTAACGACACTGCCGCGGATCCCGCGAACTTGAATCGTTTCTACTTCATCGGTATCAACGCTTGGTGTCGTATCACTCTGTTCAGCCGCAAAGCCGAGCATTGGCATAGAAACTGCGCCAACAAATAGTGCATGCTTAATTGCTGAATCTAGTAAGCTTCTTTTGTGGATCTTCATTATCTGCTCCATGTTCTTATAATTTTTCTCATATCAACATCTGATTTATTGGTTCATCACTTTGAATGAATCACCAAATTCATACTTGTGAGAGGTCATATTGAACTGGATTTTATGTCTGAAATTATTTTGTCCTAGTAAGGTAGTTAGGACTAAAAACCACTTTGATTTCACACAATCAATCACTGTTTTTGTCTTTGTTATAGTTATGTTTGAAACATGTATCTAAGGTTTCAATTTCATATAAGTAAACTTGGATTGAAGAGTCTTGAATCTAGGTGAAAAGTTGTGAAATCGAATAGGGTTTGTTGTATGCGATTAATATTTAATGGTTAATTTGTTTTGTTTTTTGAGTTACTAGGAAATGAGAATTCTTCATTTTCACGATTAATAGGGTAGATTTATTCTTGGGAGTTTAGTTTGTAGGGGAGTTTTCTGATTGACGGTTTGTATAACTAACACTCATTTGCTCTTTTCTCGGCACTAGAGATAAAAATAGTGTGGTGGGACTTTGCTTTCGCTATAGAACATCAAGCTTATTAACATTTAGACTGCATAACTAAAGTTTACTTGTCTGGGTTAGACAAGTTTAAGCTGCTGATGGTCAAAACAGCTAGAGTAAACACAGTTTCGGCCAGACTCTTTTGCTTGATACAGAGCATGATCTGCTTGATTCATTAAGGTATCTAAGTTGTCCATTGGACCCCATTTTGCGACCCCAATGGAGGTGGTTAGCTTAATCTGCTGGCCTTCAAACTCAACAACTAGGTCTTCGATGGCTTTACGCAACCTTTCTGAGAGGTTGATCGCGCCTTGAGGATCTTTGTTTTCCATTAAGGCCGCAAACTCCTCTCCCCCTAATCGAGAGACAACATCGATTGTGCGTATGGTTTCAGATAGGGAGTTGGCGACAGCAACTAGTACCGCATCACCTGCTGCATGGCCATAGGTGTCGTTTACTTTTTTAAAGTGATCGATATCTATCATCAACAGGTAAAGGTTAGTACCTGGTTGGCGGCTGGCTCTTGCTAAAAATCCATGGGCTGATTCGATAAAGGCTCGGCGGTTAGTCAATCCGGTTAAGATATCCACTCTGGCCTCTGTTTCCGCTTTCTCTTTTGCTTCGAGTAGCTGTTTTGTTTGCAGTTTAACCTGCTGAGATAGTTCGTTTGCGTAGTTTTCTAAGTGCTCCCTATGTGTTAGCTCTATCTTTAATTTTGCATGTTGCATATCCCTTAATCTGAGTACCATGATGGTCGTCAACAGAAATGCTTCAATAAAGCCACCTAGATAGATGAGCCACTGTAGCCAGAAGGAGTCGATTAAGTAGCCTCTTAATCGCAGAGAGGCGGTGAGCATGCCTAAAATGAATACCGCCCAACTAAAGGTGAAAAGGCCCGCGTGGGGAACCTCTTTTTTCCAAGCAAAGAGGCCAATCGGCACCAATAAAATATAGAGAAATGCGATGTTGTCGATGATCAATCTTGGGTAGTAGGGGTAACCAGACAGGTTAACAATGACGCCTACTATTGAGACCGCAATTGCGGCTAACAGGGCGTTATCTATCATTTTTGAGATCTGGCGAATATTCAGAAAACATCGGACAAACCAGATAGCCGCTATCTGACTTAAGCTTATCTGAAAAACAACCATCCAAAGTTGGTAGTTTTCTCGGGCAAAGAAGTAACCCCAAACACCACTTAAGGAAGCAAAAAGAGAGGCAATTGAGAAAGCAAAAATAGAGTAGTAGAGGAACATCTTATCCCGTGAGATAAAGAAGACCAGTAGGGTAGCGAAGCCCATAAATAGTTCAGTGCACAGCAAGATAACGAGGAAGGTCAGTTCGATATGAGTTGCAAGGTAGAAGCTGGCTTGATCCCATATCCTCATGGCGGTAAAGCTATGCATAGGAAACTCATCGCCAGGGAAGATTCTGACATAGACCTCATGGGATTCGAGATAGGGCAGACTAAGTTCAAAAGCTGGACGATAAAAGCTGACTTCTCGTGTCTCCACTGGTGCTGAAAAAGTAAAATTTGAGTGGGTAAACTCCTCATCTGAACCTAGTTTTCTATGGTAGACATCTATGCTGCCTACAGAAGATTCAACATACTCTAAGATAATATTGAAGTTAGTTTGGCTACTGTTTTTTAAGGTGAATTTCATCCAAGAGCTGGCGGAGGTAAAGCCTCGGTTGGTGATATTAGGTTCAGATTTTGTCCAGTTTGAGCTTGCGATAACATCACTCAGTGAGAGAGTATTCGTTTTATCAACGAGATAGTAGTAATCGTCTCCAGTTGTTTGGCCCTGATGATGCGTCGATACCTCTATAACCTCTGGTGAGGCGGCATGAAGAGTTGATGTATAAAGAAGGCCATAGAGAAAAAACATGATGCCTGTCAATAATGCACGCTTTGATATATGCCGTGAATTAATGGGAATTAGACGCAAGTTTCTCTCCTTGAAACCCTGCTCAACGACATTGCCAAAAGAGAATTGGCTAATATTCTATTGAGCTTTAAAGTTTCAGATCTATTTTAATCGTATCGAACTAGTTTAAAGGATTTACCTCCGTTAGTAAGTACAAATATCTTACAAATCATTAACTTTGATGTTATCTGTTGTTATTTTAAAATTCGGTGACAGTAAATATTTTCACTGTCACCGATTTGAGATTAACCTTTCGCATGAGCTCTTTGGATTAGATGCTTATGCTGTTAGGTACCATAGAGGGTAACTGGAAAGGGTAGGGAAATGGTCTGCTTTTGTTACGTTGATGAATAGTGAGCTCAATCTGATTTAGCTTCATTTGAAACTCTGTGACTAATGGGGAGACCTGAGGGTCTTTAAAATAGGACTTTCTCGGATCATCACTGTAATGGCCTAACTTATCGTACTGAACATTACTTAACAGGTAGCCAAACGTGGCTTGGTAAAGGGCAACATCCAAAGGAGGCAGATACTTGAGATAACTCTCCATTGTTAGCTCCTCAGAGCGAGCCGGTGCTTTGGCATAGAGAGTGCCTGAAACACTTGGAAGGTAACTCATCAAGGGCCATTGTGCATAATTAACAGACGCGTGTTGAGCGCTGGCAGTGTAGATTATCAAAGAGACAGCCTTGACCAGATAGTTAAAATCTTGAATTTGATAGGTCTGCTCACTGTTATCTGTTTTCACCAGTCCATGCATCCCTTTAATTGAGGCGCAGCGACCGTCAACCATCTCATTGACCCAGTTTTGTAGCTCGTAATCTTCAGTAACCTTGCTATCTCTTTCAAGTAGAGAGTCTCCTGTGTAATACAGTGCAAGGTATTGCTCTACAAACTCCTGAATAGACTCCCACAGGTCTAAAGTATCTTCTCTAAATGGGAAGTTAGGGAGTGATTGCTCACATACGCCTCTATGTTTAAAAAGAGCGTCTGGGAACTGCTCATCAAAGCGCCACTTTTCATGGGCATCTACAATCAGTTTTGCACTGCTCTCGTGGCTGGTGGACAGTACTGAAGCCACGACGCCGCCCGGTACAATTAAGCTATGAATTGCTCCATCATTTATCGGGAGTGTAAACCTGAAGTGAGGTTTAAGCAGTATCATCAAGGGGTGTGATTGTGCCAGCTGGCGGTTGGCTGCCACTATCATAGGCTCAATCGTTAAATGACAAGCCCCTAAGTGGGCAACGGTTTCATGTTGGATCGCGCTGGCGTTTTGCACAAAGGCCTTGGCTATTTGCCACTTAACTCCAAGTGGGTCTTGATTATTCATGCAATCATTTGGAGTGTAGATGGGGGCTAACTCTGTATCAAACTTTTGAGCGAGCTGGATACAAATTGGTTGCATTGCTCCAGTAGATGGATAACCCGCAGGTGGGATCTTATTCCAGAAAAATAGAGCGATAGGTGCGTGAGGATAACGTTGCTTATCATGAAGCTCACTGCCCTCTAAGCCTTCCATCATGGCATAGTCACAGACGTATAATAACCCCTGATCGGCGGCTTGAGAGAGAGTGAGCTCACTGTTACCTATGACTTGTTGAAAAACGGTGTCGGTTAGCGGCATCTTTTTCAACAGATCTGCTAATACGATGATCTCAGGGGAGTGACTATTGCTAAGCTGAACCCCTTTGAGGTTGGTGGTGTTAAATCCCGCTATCTGCATATAACCAAAGTACCAATCTTGCTGCCAGATCTCCTGCTTATCATCTTGGGGCATCCAGCTCTGTTTTTTTATGTTGATGAGATCAGGAGAGGGAAGTGTTTTAAATAGATCAAGGTAGTCCTGTGTGCTTGTTGCTGCTAGGTAGTCTCGACCATCATCGGTGGCAAGCATGTCGTACATGCTGTTTTTCAGAAATGCAGTGAAGCCCTCTTTTAGAAACTCCTTAAAAACTTCATCAAGACCTTTGACCATTTTAATGAGATCTTTTGGTAATCTAGCTACTCCTTGAATCGCTGATTCTAGCTCTTTAGGAACTTCGGCCAAGGCATGAATTAATTCGTTTAAATATTCTACTTCATGAATATATTTTTTTATTGAGCCTTCGCTCATTGCTGATTTTAATTTGTGATGTGCGACCTCAACAGCTTCTATAGAAGCACGCATGTTAGTAGGGAGATCATCAGAAAGCTCTTTTTCTACTAAGCTGATGATGACAGATTTAAAATTCTCAGCTAAAGGAAGGAAAACTTGTAAAACTTTATATTCGTAGCTTGGGTTAAACTCTTCGCTTTTAGGGACGCTTGCTGCAATAGGGATAGGTTCTAAATAGCTGAACATATAGTTGTAATCTGTTTTTGAAATTGAAATATCAAATTTTCTTTTTATTTTATCTTGCTCAGAGTTGAGTTGTGGCAATGATGGTTCTAATGAGGTATCTCTCATGCGCGTCCCTTGGTTGAGTTGGTACTGGGTAAAATGTCTAGATAAACATATGCTTGTATTTTTTATTTTGCTCATAATGCATAGTAATAATTGACTCGGCTAGTCATTTCCTACGTATATAATAAATGTTCTTACTTTTTATAATTTTTGTTAAGTCGATGAGTTTTATATAAAGGTATGTGTCAGTTCTTTATATTAACTAGCTCTGCAGATTGGGGTTTGTGTCTGTTTATTCGCCAATGAAAAGAGAGTTATTCTAAATGTAAGAAAAAGTAATTTTTTGCTTGTTTTTTGACCTCCCCTTTTTCTTAAAGACTTAATATCTGCTTCTATCAAGTTGAACTTTATTTTATTGCAGCCTATGTTTTTTCTATTTTCAGCAGTGGAAGAGAAGAAAGTTATCCAGTCGTTTAAATACAGATTAATAACCATGGCAGTTTATTGCTCAATGAAGTGTGTTTCCCATGGAAGTTTGATCAATATTAGTATGGACATTTTATTCTTGTGTTAATATGCTGCTGTTTTGTGTCGGTATATTAGCTTCAGGAGCTTTACTAGGGAGGGTGCTGGTCTTTGATTGCTTTGTGAACCATACTTTGAACTTAACGCCTCGAATCATTTTTCGTATCGAGAGTCGGAGGTTCTGCTTTAGGAAATAGGGTTTCAATTTATGATTGTCGAACAAGATATTTCAAATGTTCGTGTTGGCATGTATGTTCTGGACATTACCTATCCGAAAGGAAAGTTTCACTTAACCAAGGCCAGTTGGTTAGAGAGCGAAGGCGTTATTGAAAATTTAAGAAGTAAAGGGGTTTTGCGCGTTCTTATTGATACTAGCAAGACTAGAGAGGAGCCTTTGGCTGTTATGCCTCTGGTGATTGAAAGTTGCGTCCCCTCTTTTACTCAGCAGGTCGAAAAAGCCAGACAAATTTTTGATGAATCGAAAAGCATTCAAAAAAAGTTGTTTCATGCGGCAAAAAATGGATTTTCACTGGATCTCAACTCGGTTAGCAAGGTAACCGATGAGTCTATAGAGATCATTTTCAATAATCCTGATGCGCTATCTTGCGTGCTTAATATACGACATAAAGATGAGTACCTTTTAGAGCATTCTGTTGCAGTATCTGTGTTGATCACTATGTTTGCTTTTCATATGAAATTGGAGAGAGAGATTGTCAGCCAGTTAGCCATTGGGGCTTTTCTGCACGATGTGGGTAAGATCATGGTACCTGATGCCATTCTGAATAAGCCTGGAAAGTTGACTGACAAAGAGTTTGATATCATGAAAAGTCATGCTACTCACTCTATTAATACGATAAAGAAAACACCAGGTGTAAGCGCATTAAGTTTAGAAGTTGCGGCTCAGCATCATGAAAAGCTTAATGGTGAGGGATATCCTAACGGACTGAAGAGTAATGAGATCTCTATCTATGGACGTATGATCTCTATCTGCGACATCTTCGATGCATTGACATCGAGCCGTTGTTACAAAAAAGGCTACTCCCAAGTTAAGGCTTTCAGTATCTTAAGGGCGTTAGCCAAAGAGAATCAACTTGATGCTGATTTAGTTGATAGTTTCATTCAATGTCTTGGGGTTTATCCTGTTGGGGCAATAGTTCAGCTTGATTCAAACCGTTTAGCTATCGTTGAGAGTCATAATCTACAAAACCCAGTTCGTCCTAAGGTGAAAGCTTTCTACCGATTAGATCCAAAACAGTTTGAGATGGCACAAAATATTGATCTGGCCTCAATGGAGACTGAGCATATTGTTAAGTGCGTAAGAGCCGATGAGTTCGATCTTAATATGGAGCAAATAATTGAGTACTTAGCTCATGAAGGATAGTTCTAGCCTCATGGTCGTGGAGCTGAGCTCAAAAGAGATAAGCGCACATCGATAAATAAAATAGCGCCAAATGGCGCTATTTTTGTCTCACTTATGCTAAGTGGCGGCTTTCATCTTACGGGTAAACTCACCGAGTTGAGCGAGAAGCTCAGCTTCATCGTCTTTATTGGCTTCGATAATTTTAACCACCGCAGAACCTGAAATCGCGCCAGCAGCACCAGCTTGAATCGCTTCTTTAACCTGAGTGGGCTCGGCAATACCAAATCCCAGTAAGGGCGGCGCTGCGTTAAACTCCTTTAGCCTAGCTAGAATATCGCCAATCGGCATACCAGCTTTAGACTCAGTGCCAGTCACTCCTGCACGGGAGAGAAGGTAGGTATATCCTTCACCTTTTTCACTGACCAGCTTTAATGTGTCACTGTCTGCGTTGGGCGGGGCGATAAAGATTGGTGCAACTCCATGGGCTTTAGCCGATGTGATAAAAGGCTCTGCCTCTTCAACAGGGACATCGGCAATCAATACTGAGTCAACACCTGCCTCTTGAGCTTTAGCGTAAAAATTTTCGATACCATTGGCATAGACCAAATTTGCGTACAGAAGTAACCCTATGGGTAAATCTGGGTACTTAGCGCGAATAGTGCTGAGCATCTCAAAGCATTGACTTGGTGTTGTGCCAGCTGCGAGAGAGCGCAGGTTGGCTCCTTGAATAATCGGGCCATCGGCTAAAGGATCTGAGAAAGGAAAGCCTAACTCTAACGCATCGGCGCCGTTTTCAACTAAACAGTCGATGATCTTTAAAGATATTTCAGGGCTAGGATCGCCTAAGGTGACAAAAGGAACAAATGCACCCCGGTTTTTTTCCTCAAGTTTGGCAAAGGCTGCCTGATAATGGCCCGCTTGTTTAGATTCAGTCATTGCCTCTCTCCTCTGTTTGCTGGCCTGTTTGTGATTTCTCGCGCTCCTCTAAAATATCAGCAACGGTGAAGATATCTTTGTCGCCCCGACCCGATAAGTTAACCACAAGTATGGTTTCCTGTGTTGCAGCTTTTGCCATTTTGACGGCATAAGCGAGTGCATGGGCAGACTCTAACGCTGGGATGATCCCTTCACTTCGTGCTAGTAGCTGGAATGCTTCTAATGCTTCATCATCGGTGGCCGACTCATAGGTCGCGCGTCCTGTTGCAGCCAAATGGGCATGTTGTGGACCTACAGATGGGAAATCAAGGCCAGCTGAGATTGAGTAAGACTCCTCAATCTGCCCCTCTTTATCTTGCATCAAAGGCGCCTTCATACCGAAGAAGATACCGGTTTTACCATGCTTAAGTGGTGCGCCGTGCATGGGCGTGTCGATACCTAAACCCGCAGGTTCGACGCCAATTAATTTGACAGACTCTTCGTCAATAAAGTCGGCAAACATGCCGATGGCATTGGAGCCACCGCCGACACAGGCGATAACCGCATCGGGTAGACGACCTTCGCGCTCTATAATCTGCTTCTTCGTTTCAGCACCAATCATGCGCTGGAACTCGCGAACAATCGTCGGGAAAGGGTGTGGTCCCGCTGCGGTCCCCAGTAGATAATGGGCCTTGTCATAGCTACCGGACCAGTCGCGCATCGCCTCATTACAGGCATCTTTTAGGGTGGAGGAGCCTGATGTTACAGGGATCACTTCAGCCCCCATCAGCTTCATTCTGAACACATTAGGCGATTGACGCTCAACATCTTTTGCGCCCATGTAAACCTTACATTTTAGGTCTAGAAGCGCACAAGCAAGGGCGGTTGCAACGCCATGTTGACCTGCGCCAGTTTCGGCGATGATCTCTTTCTTACCCATACGTTTTGCAAGCAGCGCCTGACCTAACACTTGGTTTGTTTTATGAGCTCCACCATGAAGGAGGTCTTCACGCTTTAGGTAGATTTTCACTAAAGGGTTGGGGCTTAAGTTACGGGTCAAGGTGAGCGCCGTAGGGCGGCCAGCGTAATTTTTTAGCAGATCGCTAAATTCAGCTTTAAATGCTTCATCTTCCTGAGCGTCAACAAATGCTGTTTCAAGTTGCTTGAGTGCCGGCATTAAAATTTGAGGCACATACATGCCACCATATTCGCCGAAATAGGGGTCGAGCTTAGTCATTTTATATCCTTAAATAGAGTTGCCTTTTCGATGCCACTCACGTTAACGAGATTGTGGCGGGCATAAGTCAAAAAAGTATATTGAGTCGTTAGTACTCGTTAATATTCTCTCAGTGCGCTAAATGTGGCGTTGATTTTTGTATGATCTTTTACGCCAGGTGCGCTTTCTAAACCTGAGTTAAAATCCAAGCCATAAAATCCCTGCTTGCTTGCACTTGAGGCAAGCTCCGGGCTTAATCCACCCGCCAACATCGAATTTGGTTTATTCGGTAATGATTGTTGCCAATTAAAGGCGATGCCAGTGCCACCAAATTGTAGCTCACCGGTTTGCTTACTTTTGCTGTCAAACAGCACGCGATCAACATTGGTGGGTACTTGAATTGTCTGCTGCGCGATATCGGCATCCACGGCAACGGCTTTCCAGATCACCGAAGGGCAAGCAAGCTCGTTTAATGCTTGACGTACCAGCTCTATCTCATATTCAGACTCACTGCCATGGAGTTGAACGGCAAAGAGATCAAGTCTTTTAGCCGTTTCGGCTATTACCTTAGGAGCTTCGTTGACAAAGACGCCAACGAACTTGATGTTAGGCCCCGTATCTCTATGCTGCTCGACTAAGGTTTGGGCTTGTTCAGGGCTCACTGAGCGTGGCGATTTAGGGTAGAAGATAAGGCCCGCATAAACGGCGCCAGCCTTTGCCACAGCAAGAATATCATCACTGCAAGTTAGGCCACATACCTTGTTATGGCCTAAGGTAAGAGTGCGACAAGCAAGATCCAGATCGGCTTCTGCCATTAGTGAGCTGCCAACAAGAAAACCATCGACAAGGGGGCTTAATCGGCGTACTTGAGCTTGATTGTAGATACCGGACTCACTGATCACCACACGATCGGCTGGGATGTGGGGAGCTAGCTCCTCCGTGGTGCCCAGATCTGTGGAGAGATCACGCAGGTTTCGGTTGTTGATACCGATAATCGCTGCATTGAGATCTATAGCGCGCTTGAGTTCAGTTTCATTACTGACTTCGGTTAGCATATCTAAGTTGTACTTTTCAGCTTCAGCCGCCAGCGTGCGGTATTGCTCATCATCGAGTACCGATAGCATCAACAAGATAGCATCGGCGCCTTGATGAGCGGCCAATTTTACCTGATAGATATCGACGAAAAAGTCTTTACAGAGTATCGGCTGCTTAACGCGAGCGCGAACTTTGGGAATGTAATCCATGTCTCCTTGGAAAAACTGCTCATCAGTCAATACCGAAATGCCAGCCGCATAGTGATGATAGATATCGGCTATCGCTTCAACATCAAAGTCTTCGCGAATTAATCCCTTTGAAGGGCTGGCTTTCTTACATTCGAAGATAAAACCAGCATTAGGTTTTTTTAAAGCGTCAAATAAACTTCGGTCTGAAACTTTAGGCGTTAGCTCAGCTTCAGGAAAGCGGGTTTTTAGGGACGCGATATGGGCCGCTTTTGTGTCGACTATCTTAGTCAGAACATTACTGGCACTATTTGTGGCTGCTTGATTCACTGTAACTCCTGACATATTAGTTAGCTGTATTGCTTGCGCTGGCGAGCTGTTTAAGTAGTTGATAAGCCTTGCCGCTGGCGATGGTCTCTAATGCCAGTTGAGTGCCTGATTCTACGCTATCGGATACCCCTGATATGTAGAGGGCGCAACCGGCATTCGCCGCAACGGCGTATTGATGTGCTGCTTGACCTTCTCCCTGCAAGATTGCGCGGGTGTATTCGGCATTTTCCTCAGGAGTTCCACCCTCTAAATCTGTGAGTTTGCTCAGGGGGAGCCCCAACTGCTCAGGTGTTAAGGTGTATTGGGTGATCTCAGTGTTATTGAGCTCACAGACTAAGGTGTCGCCATGTATGGCGACCTCATCGAGCCCGCTACCATGAACCACCATGGCACGCTTCATTCCCAAGGCTTTTAATACTTCAGCAATAGGTTTAACGAGCTCAGGACTGTAGACACCCAGAAGGATAAAATCTGGGTGTGATGGGTTAATCAGCGGTCCGAGTACGTTAAACAGAGTACGGGTCTTTAATGCTTGACGAACAGGTACTGCGTGGCGAACGCCGCCATGATAGTGAGGGGCAAACAGAAAGCAGAGCCCGAGTTCATCTAAGCAATCCCGCGCGGTTTCTGGTGCCATGGTGAGATCGATACCAAATTGGGCTAATAGATCCGAGGAGCCAGACTTGCTAGAAACGCTTCGATTTCCATGTTTAGCGACATTCGCACCAGACGCAGCGGCAACAAAAGCCGCTGTGGTGGAGATATTAATCGTGTTGTGGCCATCACCACCTGTGCCTACGATATCAACAACGCCTTTTGTTCGGGTTGCTTCGCAAGGCGCTGGAAAGGGTTTCGCTGCTGCGCGAAGGGCATCGGCGGCGCCGGAGATCTCATCTATACTTTCACCGCGCATCTTCATGGCGACCAACATACCCGCCATCACGGTCTCACTCATCTCTCCTGCTATGATGCTACTGACTAGTTGTTTGGCTTCAGAGCGAGTTGCAGATTGTCCTGAATAAAGCTTGTCTAATATAGGTTGCAGTTCAGTAGGCTGTTCGGTTTGGCTCATGTATTGGCTCCCTGAGTGCTATTGATACCGGTTAATTCGTTTAAAGTTTGGATAAGCAGTTGGCTACCCAATGTGGTGAGAATGGACTCAGGATGAAACTGAAATCCAATCGCTTTATGGCTTTTATGGGAGATGGCCATCGGCATCGTCTCTGTGGTTGCAATTATATCTAAACAGTCAGGTACTTGTGTGGCAACGAGACTGTGATAACGAGCAACGGGCAGAGGGGAGGGCAGATGGCTAAATATGCCTTTTTGTTGATGATACGTGGGGCTTGCTTTACCGTGAACCACTTGAGGAGCCCGCTCAACTTTTCCGCCGTAGTGCTCAATCATAGCTTGATGTCCTAGGCAGATCCCCAGCATAGGAACTTTGCCAGCAAGAAGCGCAATTAACGCCATTAGACAACCGGCTTCATGGGGGGCGCCAGGTCCTGGTGAGAGAACCAGCGCAGCGTTACTTGGCTCATTAAGCAGTTTATCGGCAATAAACTTGGCATCAAGATCATTACGGTAGATCACAACTTCATAGCCTAAGCTTCTGAACTGGTCGACTAGGTTATAGGTAAACGAGTCGAAATTATCGAGTAGATAGAGCTTCATAGTCCACCTCCCATCTTGATGGCTGATATTACAGCTTGTGCTTTTTGTCTGGTTTCATCGGCTTCTGCTTGCGGATCTGAGTCAAATACAACACCCGCACCTGCTTGAATGTATGCGGTGCCGTCTTTAACAAAGGCGGAGCGAATGACGATACAGGTATCCATATCACCTAAACCGTTAAGGTAGCCAACAGCTCCGCCGTAACTGCCTCGGCGGCTCTGCTCTGCACCTCGAATGAGCTGGGCTGCACTGACTTTAGGAGCGCCTGTTAATGTGCCCATATTCATGCAGGCTTGATAAGCATGCAGGGCATCGAGATCATCACGAAGCTGACCTGTTACACGACTGACCAGGTGCATGACATGTGAGTATCGATCCACTTTTAATAGCTCTGCGACTTTCCTTGTCCCACTTTGGCTGATCCGGGCAACATCATTACGGGCTAGATCAACCAGCATTAAGTGTTCTGATAGCTCTTTTTTGTCTAACCTCAGCTCAAGCTCGATGCGACTGTCGAGATCGAAATCAATCTTGCCATCGACTGTTTTGCCTCGTTTGCGTGTACCAGCAATGGGGTAGATCTCAACTTGATTAGTGTGTGCTTCATATTTCAGAGCGCTTTCAGGAGAGGCACCAAAAAGGGTAAAGTCCTCACCTCTGAAATAGAACATGTAGGGACTGGGGTTGGTTAATCTTAAGGCCCGGTATGCCCCTAAGGTGTTTGGGCAGGGAAGGCTAAAGCTACGAGAGGGAACAACTTGGAAAATATCACCGGCAATAATATGAGACTTTAGATCTTGTACTGTCTGTTTAAAGGTGTCGTCACTGATGTTGACCTGAGTATCGGCATTTATGGTAACTAAAGGAGCGATAGGTGCTTTTTGCTCAGCTATCGCTTGTAGGCTTTGAACCCTTCGCACTAGCTGCTCTTTCTGTTTAGGTGATGCCGCTATCTCATCAGTGCTAAAGAGATGGGAAACGATGTCAGCTTGCTGCTGTTGATGATCGATAAGAATTAGGGTTTCGGCGAGATAAAACAGGTAATCGGGACAGGTGTTCTCACCTTGAGGTACTTCGGGAAGCGGCTCGACTGTATCGATAAGGTCATAGGCGAGTACCCCGCCTAAAAAGAGATCTTCAAATACTGGCGTCTCGCCAAAACCTATCTCTTTCACTAAGGCTCGCAGTCCGTCGAGAGGAGAGCGCGATTTTAGCCTGGCATCCTCATCTAACATCTCACTCTCTTTGACTAAAGTGAGAGTGAGTACGCCCTCTTTAAGCTCGCTATGAGCATCTGCAAAAAAGTCCTGTATCGGTTTCAGTAACCTATTGCCGTTATCGGTCAGTGCGGTAAAGGTGAGTTGGTAGCCATCACAACGTATCATCATAGCGCCATGGGTCATCACAATACTCTTGAGGTGATCCTTGCTGTCAATCTCCGCCGATTCGAGCAACATGGTATGTGGCGCATTTTGGGTAAGTTGCTGATATAAGCCGAGAGGGTCGGCATGATAGGTGATCCTCTCCTTACTTGTCGTCACGTGAGCTAGTTTCATCTAATGTCTCGCTTTCTTATCGTCTTTTTATCGGTTACAGAGCGTGATGGAGGTCAAGCTAAAATTAAAGTACAAAAAAGCCCGCAATCTATGCGGGCTTATTGTTGAATCTTGTCTCTTTTACATGAGCACAGAGTTTCACACCACCCGCTAGTTAGGGAAGTGCCACCACCAATTGATGTTTTGTGCTTGAGAAAAAATGTTCATTATAACCCTTAAGTTAACAGGTGAAAAAAACGGTCATGTAAAAAGAGTGGACCCCTTTGGCATCCAGTGGCTATATAAAAACATTTGCGGGTGAAGGATGTCAATTGAATCTTTTATAATTTGCCAAATTGGTAATATTTTAAGTTTATATCTTAGATTTGTAATGAAATTTGAGTAACTTGATTGATGAAAGCAATGTTAATTCCCCTTTTGCTCATAAACTCAAGTAGAATAAGCCTATGACAGAAGAAACTTTATTGGCTGATCTACATAGCCACACAACTGCCTCAGATGGCATGTTGACCCCCTCAGAATTAGTAGAGAGAGCGATTGGTAATGGGGTAGAGATGTTTGCTATCACCGATCATGATACAACCGCTGGTTTAGCTGAGGCTCATGCCTATAATAATAGTCATGCAACGCCATTGAGATTAATTAATGGTGTCGAGGTATCAACCCGTTGGCATAACCATGATATTCATATTGTGGCCTTGAATATTGATCCCGATGATAGTGAGTTCGACGCCTTCTTAATCAATCAGCGTAATCTACGCGAATTAAGAGCAAAAGAGATAGGTGAGAGGTTAGCAAAAGCGGGGATTGAAGGCGCCTATGAAGGTGCTAAATTGCTTGCTGGTGATGCAGCATTAAGTCGTGGTCATTATGCTCGCTGGCTCGCTGATAAAGGCTATGCAACCAGCATGGCCAATGTATTTAAAAAGTACTTAGCACGAGGTAAGACTGGCTATGTACCCAATAATTGGTCTGATATGGCAACGGCTATTGAAGTTATCCATAAAGCAGGTGGAATCGCAGTGCTAGCCCATCCACACGGCTATAAATTATCGACTAAATGGGTTAAGCGATTGGTGCGAGAGTTTAAAGAGTCCGCAGGTGATGCAATGGAAGTTGTGGTCAGTCAGCAGACAGTGGAGACGAGAAGTCAGCTAATTGCCTTAAGTTTACAAAATGAGTTAGCGGCTTCCTTGGGCAGTGATTTTCATTTTCCTGGAAGTTGGACTGAGCTGGGTAAAAGTATGTACCAACCGCCGGGAGTTAATTGGGTGTGGCAGATGGACAGTTGGCCGGCCGCGAGCGCTTAAAGCGTGTTTTCAATGTAAGTTATTAATAATTTCCCATCGGCAGAGCAAGCCAGATGGTGATGGATGGAATCGAGATGAGTCAGTTTTTTTACGTACATGAAGAAAATCCACAAGCCCGTTTGATCAATCAAGCGGTGAACGCGATTAAAAATGGTGGTGTTATTGTCTACCCAACCGATTCGGGTTACGCATTAGGTTGTTTATTGGGTGAGAAAGATGCCATGAGCCGAATTGCGCGAATACGTCAGATAGATAATGATCATAACTTCTCTTTGATGTGTCGTGATCAATCAGAGTTGTCCACCTATGCCAAAGTGGATAACCAGGCGTACCGAGTGCTTAAACATAACACGCCTGGTCCCTACACCTTTATCTTCAAGGCCAGTAAAGAGGTGCCAAAACGTCTGCAAAATCCCAAGAAGAAGACGATTGGAATTAGGGTGCCAGATAATGTGATCGCTTTAGCCCTGTTAGAAGCACTTGATGAGCCATTGATGTCGACCAGTCTTATTCTGCCTGGAGAGGAGTTTACTGAGTCAGATCCTGAGCATATTCGTGATATTTTAGAGCATCAAGTTGACGTAATTATCCATGGCGGATATTTAGGTGAAAAGCCAACGACTGTGATTGATCTCTCCGAGGGAGATATTGAGATTATACGTGAGGGCGCAGGAGATATTAGTTCCTTTGTTTAAACTCTGTGAATTGTTAAATGAACAGGGTATAATCGCGCGCTTTCTTTACGGCTTTGAGCGGTTAAACTAGCTGCTCTGGCTTTAAAACCTTTGATACTTAAGCTGAGGACAGTGGATGCAGGGGACTCAAAAAAGTTTACCTCTTGCCATTGTTAGAGGCGAGCCAGTTAAGCATTTTCCGGCTGATCTTTTTATACCGCCAGAAGCGTTAGAAGTTTTTCTCGAGTCTTTTGAAGGTCCTTTGGATCTTCTCTTATATTTGATCCGTAAACAGAAATTAGATGTGGTAGAGCTGCCTATCTGGCCTGTGACGGAGCAATATTTAGAGTATATTGAGCTGTTACAAGGCGCGCGAGTTGAGCTCGCTGCTGATTACTTAGTGATGGCTGCGACGTTGGCTGAGATTAAGTCTCGGTTATTGCTGCCGCGCCCTCAGACTGAAGTCGAAGATGAAGAGGACCCTCGTGCTCAATTAATTCGTCAATTGAAAGCCTATGAGGTGATTAAGTTGGCTCAGCAGGAGTTAGATTCGCTTCCTCGGCTAGAGCGGGATATTTTTCAGGCCAAAGTGACACCAGCACCGGATATAAAACCTGTGTTATTGCCACCGAGTGTTTCATTAGCGGATATGGCGAGAGCCTTTGCTTCTGTGCTTCAGCGAGTTGAAGCAACAGAAGATCACCATGTAAAGCGAGAGGTGTTGTCGACGCGTGAGCGAATGACTCAGATCCTTGCCCTGCTAGATGGTGAAGATTATCTGCCATTTGAAGCGCTGTTTGATGTCAAAGAGGGGCGCAGCGGAGTGGTGGTGAGTTTTCTGGCCTTAATGGAGCTGGTCAAAGAGCTTTTAGTGGAGTTGATACAAGCTGAGCCATTTTCAACCATACATGTTAAGGCCTATTGATTGTCAAAGAGCAAACTATTACAGATTAATCCAGATCAGCTTAAACAGCTTATTGAAGCCGCCCTGTTTGTGATGGGAAAAACGGTGACAATAAAAGGTTTAAGGGAGACGGTACTGGTAAACTTCAATGTATCAAGGGCTAAAGTTAAATTAGCGATTGAAGAGTTACAGGAAGATTACCAAGGGCGAGGAGTTGAGTTGGTTGCTGTTGCGGGTGGTTATCGCTTTCAAACAGTAGAAACCTTAAGTCCATACCTACAGTGTATGTGGCAAGAGAAAGCACCAAAATATTCGAGAGCGACGTTAGAGACCTTAGCGGTTATTGCATATCGTCAACCTGTCACCCGAGGTGATATTGAATTTGTACGTGGTGTGGCAGTGAGCAGCCATACCATTAAAACCCTGTCCGATAGACATTGGATCAGAGCGGTAGGTCATAAAGAGGTACCGGGAAGACCGGCGCTTTATGGTACTACAGCAGAATTTTTAGCTTACTTTGGCTTAGATACGTTGGCGGATCTCCCTCCGTTGTCAGACCCTGAGTCGCTAGCGGCACTGTTTTCAAATGCAGAGGCCTCAAATGTTCCTGTATCGGATGATGAAACGGTGAATATTGAGCACTTGGCAGATGAAGCTGAGCCTACAGAAACACAAAATAGAGAAGAGTCTACTAATGAGTGAAAAATTGCAGAAAGTCTTGGCCCGTGCAGGCCATGGCTCCCGTCGTGAGATGGAGGCATGGATTGCTGCAGGCCGAATTAGTATAGATGGTGAGATCGCAAATCTAGGTGATCGTGTCGAAGCGGATGTTAAGATCAGAATCGACGGACGTGCGGTGTCAATTAAATCAGAAGAGGATTTAGTCTGCCGTGTGATCGCTTATCACAAACCGGAAGGCGAGATCTGTAGTCGTAAAGATCCTGAAGGACGTCCAACGGTTTTTGACCGTTTACCTAAGACTCGTGATTCACGTTGGGTTGCAGTTGGTCGTCTGGATATCAATACCTCAGGTTTACTGTTGTTTACATCAGATGGTGAGCTGGCTAACCGCTTAATGCATCCTTCAAATGAAGTTGAACGTGAATATGCGGTTCGTACTTTTGGTGAAGTGACTGATGCTTGTATTCAGCGCCTTCGTACTGGGGTGACTTTAGAAGATGGCCCTGCCCATTTTGATAAAGTGAAAGCCGCCGGCGGTGAGGGGATGAACAAGTGGTGGCATGTGTCACTGGCAGAAGGACGTAACCGTGAAGTTCGTCGTTTGTGGGAGTCTCAAGAGGTCCAGGTGAGCCGTCTTATCCGTATTCGTTACGGTATGATTGAATTGCCAAAATCTTTGCCACGTGGTGGCTGGGTAGAGCTTGAGCTTGAGCAGGTGAACTATTTGCGCCAAACCGCAGGTTTACCAATTGAGAATCGCACTCTGTTAGGTACAGATAAACACAGTGTTGCTCGTGCGAAAGTTAAAAGCGCTAAAATTAAACGTGCGGTTAATAAGCATAAAGTGAATGCTGCTAAAAATACCCGTCAGCGTTAATTGAATAGCTTAAAATACTGATACCAGTCAGAGTAAGAGGCCGCACTAGCGGCCTTTTTTGTATCTAGAGTTTAGGTATAACGCTTATTTGATACCGTGCTATAAATAGATAATACCGATCAGTATTTAGCAGGCTTTTTGATGAAATTAATCTCAGTTGATAAGATATGGGACAGGGCAGATCATAATGCTTTTACCGATATGGTGCGCTTTGGTGATCACCTTTACTGCGTGTTTCGTGAAGCGACAGCTCATGTTTCTGATGATGGCGCACTGAGGATAATTCGTTCAGCTGATGAGGGGAAAAGTTGGGAGTCTGTCGTTTTAATGCAGATGAGCCATGCAGATCTTCGCGATGGTAAATTAATCTCTTACAGAGGTGAGCTTTTGCTGCTCGGTTTAGGCAGTTTTATCTCAAGGGTTAAGCAGGAGAGGCAGTCCTATCTTTGGCGAAGCCAAGAGGGCCTCACTTGGTCAGCTCCCATGGAAGTCGCAAAGCCTAATGACTGGCTTTGGCGACTTGTGGAGCATAAAGGCGTGTTGTGGGGGATCTCCTATTACCCCAAACCTAAGGGATACGCGAGTTTATACAGAAGCCCAGACGGTCACAGTTTTACCCGCGTATTTAAAAAGTTTAATAAGCAAGGGTATGTGAATGAGTCAGGTCTTTTTTTTGATGAAAATAACTGCGCCCACTGCTTACTGAGACGAGACCCTGTTTGGGGGCCTGAGGAGACGGCACTTTTAGGGTTCTCTAAACCTCCCTATCAGTACTGGAGATGGAAAGAGTTGAATAAGCGGATTGGTGGGCCAGTTAGCTTTTATTATCAAGGACATCACTACGGCGTTGTTCGCCTCTATGATAATAAGATCCGTACCAGTATTGTCGAGATAAACGGCGTGACAGGGGAGGTGGATGAATTACTTACCTTACCTTCTGGCGGTGACAACAGTTACGCTGGCGTGGTACTCGATAGGGGAAGTTTAAAGATCAGTTACTACTCGTCACACGAAGGGAAAACAGCCATCTACTTCGCAGAGATAGATATTTAATACATAAAGTGATGAATAGAAAAGGGACCTCAGGTCCCTTTTTGCATCTTGTCTATTTTAGATTATTGAGCGTTAAGCTGCTGGCCATTAACCTCGAGAGAGTCATTGCCCATTAGGTAGAGGTAAGTTGCCATTATTTCCTCTGGAGCCTTGATAGATTGTGGGTTTTCAGCAGGATAGGCATTGGCACGCATACCAGTACGGGTAGCACCTGGGTTGATACTATTTGCACGCACATTTGAACCGTCATATTCATGGGCGATAGCTTGCATCATGCCTTCGGTGGCAAATTTAGAGATGGCATACTCTCCCCAGAATGCTTTGCCTTGACGACCAACGCTGCTAGAGGTAAACACCAATGAAGCTTGCGGCGCTTTCTTCATCACTGGAAGTAGAGCTTTTGTCATCATCACTTCTGCAATCACGTTTACCTGCATGACCTCTTTTACCGAATCCATAGAGATATGTTCAAATGGGCCTAATACACCCAACATGCTCGCATTGTGTAGTAGTCCATCTAAGTGACCAAACTGCTGTTCTATGGTTTCAGCCATGTCAGTATAGTTCTGCTCTGTGGCTCCCTTAAGATCCAGCGGTACGATGGCAGGTTTTGGGTAACCAGCTTGTTCAATAACATCATAGACAGCTTCCAATTTCTTCACTGTCTTTCCCAGTAAGATAACCGTCGCACCGTGCTTGGCAAAACTGATGGCAGCTGCACGGCCAATGCCGTCCCCAGCGCCTGTGACTAGGATTGTTTTGTTAATAAGTAGATCTTTTGCTGCTTGATATTCCAACATGGGTCAATATTTCCTATCGGCGGAAAAGCCCGCCACCTCTAGAGTCACTGATGTGATGAACGTGTGTTTAAAACAAATGATTAATTATTGTTCGCATATTCATGAGTTTTTGTGACAAAATTGTAGCTAAGTCAATATATTTGCGTTAACTTGAACTAAGGTAGGGACCTATAAAAGTCCTATTTGGCCACATATGATTGCCTATTGTGACCAAATTTTTTGGGGAAAACAAAAATTATTACAACAAGATTTGGGGAAGAAAGATGAAAAGACTCTTTTTGGGTGTTGCAATTGCATCTGCGCTTGGGCTGACGGGATGTAGTGAGGATAGTGTTGAAGAAATTAAAGATAAGGTAGAGCCTCTAATCCCTGTGTCACATTTGGCCTTTGATCCTGCAAATGGCGTAGTACCTCTGCCAAACGATCTTCTTTTTAGTGGCACCAGTGACGGCACACTTAACCTGCCTGGTGAGGCTGCTGACGGAAGCAGTGATTATACAGATCCTTCTATGGCACTAGGTGCGTTAGATGGTTGGTCCACAACATCCCCAATCTCAATTACGGTAGAGCCTGCAAGTGATCATGATGGCTCTGTGTTGTCATTAGATGTTACCTCTGTGTCACAACCTGGCGCTGTGAGAATGTTTGAAGCGACTGTGGGGGGGGCACTTTCAAGCGACCCTGAGTGTCAGGCTGCAACCTCTGTAACAGCGTGTAAAGTTGGTGAAGAGCTTCAATATGGCGTTGACTTTATCTCAAAAGGTTCAGGTAATACGATTGCTATTATTCCGCTTAAGCCACTTAAGCCAAATCAATCTTATATCTACGCGACCACTAACCTTATTATGGACTCAAAAAGTCGTAGCATAGCGCCATCGACAACTTATGGCCTGCTAAAGCTGGATTTTGAAACTGAGACTTTAGAGACTGACGATCAGAAGCTGTTGCAAGAGATAGTTAACAGTTATGAGAAAGGAATGGCCGCAGCTCACGGCGTCGATGCCGAGTCGATCACCTATTCAGGACTGTTTACCACTCAATCGGTTGCCGATGTCTATGAGACAACTAAGCTACTGATGTTAGATCCAACTCCAGGTAACCCCTTCGCACCTTCAATCTCTCTTCCGCAGCCTCACCCTCTAGGGATCACGGTTGCGCAAGCGGCAGGTTTGACTCCTGCTGATGGCGTTGCATATGCGGTGTCGAGTTTAGCGGATGTTTATACCGCTGAGCTGACTATCCCCACCTTTGGTGCTTGTGATTCGACAAAGTGTTCAGGTATTAGTGGCTCATGGAAAGCATTGGGCGATAGCCCGGTATCTGTACTCCTTGCACTTCAGGCGGGGACGTTAAGCCAAACAAACTTTGGAATGCAAGCTGCGGCTTACAATATTGACCCTGCAGCTGCATTAGCTAATCCTGCATTATTAGCGGGGAAAACTTGGTTACTGGATGATGGAACTGCTGCTGATAAAGCAAAGCATTTGACCAAGTTTAACCCTATTCCACAACCTACAGGGCAAGAGGTTATTCCTGTTCTCATCTCTATGCCTGATGCTGAGCGAGTTGCACAGTTTAGTGCTAGTCAGGGACTGGATTTCACACCACCTACTGCAGGTTGGCCAACCACCATTGCTATGCATGGTTTAGGTGGCGGTAAAGAGATGTCTCTTGCTTATGCTGGCTCTTATGCTGCATTAGGAGTGGCGACAATCGCCATTGATATGCCACTTCACGGTGCGCGCTCTTACGATGCTAACAGTGATGGCGTGTATGAAGTATCTGCAACTGATAAAAGTTTTGGTAGTGTTGTGGGGACTCCTGATGCGTTTGCAAATGGTAATCCTTTAGTATTTATTAATATCGAAAGCACACTGAGTGTCCGTGATAATTTCCGTCAGGCAACTAATGATCATTTAGCACTTCGCGCGTCACTAACTGGTCTTGCTGGGGCACTTGCACAAGCTCAGTATCCACAGATGTTTGATATTAATAATATCAGTGCACAAGGGCTAAGTTTAGGCGCCATTGTTGGGACTAACTTCTCTACTTACGCGAGTACTGGTGTGACTCACCCAGAGTCGGGGCTTGATTTAAGTTATGTTTATAAACTGAATGCGGCATCACTAGTTGCCCCAAGTGGTGGATTTGCTGGGACCTTTATAGGGTCGGCGACATTTGGTCCGTTACTCTTTGCCAATGTGACGGCGAGTGATACTTTCCAAGCATTAGTCGATGAAGCTAATACTGCGGGTTATGAGCCTGGCTCTACTGAGTATGCTACTCTGGTACAAACTGTTTATGCTAACTTCTTGCCTACCTTTGCTTTTGCAGTACAAACTGCTGTGGATAGCGCCGATCCGATCAACCACGCCGCTGCGCTTAAAGCGACTGAACTTCCAATACACTTGATTGAAGTGGTGGGAGACGGTGATATGCATCTACCAGATCAGGTACTGCCTAATCGCGTTGAGAATTTCCCTGTATCGGGTACTGAGCCTTTAATTGCTAATTTAGGGTTGGCCTGTGTAGACACGACAACAACGGGTGCTTCAGGAGCAGTTCGATTCTCTAAAGGTCACCACAGCTCAATTGTGAGCCCTGAAGGTGTTGAAGGCTCTGCAGATGCAACAACTGAGATGCAGACACAAGTTGCTAGCTATGCCCTTACTGCAAGTAAAGGAAGTGGGAGCATTATTGTTTCTAACGACAAAGTTCTTCAAGAGTGTCCTTAACTCCCGAAGAGGTGTTTGCTTTGAGCTATAAATTTAGCTCAGAGTGAACTGTAAACTTGTTTAAAAACCCAGCGAATGCTGGGTTTTTTTATGGTTAACTCATCTATTGTTACTTTTGTTATTAGCCTCTTGGCTGTTAGAATAAGCCTCAATTTTTAGATTGAATTTATACCTATGGGTATTAGATCGATTTGCAGGAGCATATTTTGGAATTTTTGTACGAGTATGGGATGTTTTTTGCTAAAGCGATCACGGTCGTGTTATCGATTATTGCGGTTGTGATTGTTGTTTTAGCGTCTGCTGTTAAGCAAAAAGGCGGTAAAGGTGAGTTAAGGCTGACCAATATCTCTGAAGAGTTGAAGGAGCTGCAACACGATCTTAAAGAGGAGCTGTACACTAAGCAGCAGTTTAAAGCTTACGAGAAGCAACTTAAAGCCGATGAGAAGGCCAAAGAGAAGGCGCTTAAAGAGCAGAAAGAACCTGTCTCTGAGCCAAGAGTCTTTGTAGTTGATTTTAAAGGTAGTATTGATGCCAATGAGGTTTCATCGCTGCGTGAAGAGATCAGTGCCATTATCGCCATTGCAGAGCCAGGTGATGAGGCTATTGTGAATGTAGAGAGTGGCGGCGGTATGGTTCACGGTTATGGCTTAGCCTCGAGTCAATTAGACCGTCTTCGTCAGGCTAATATTCATCTTACAATCTGTGTCGATAAAGTAGCTGCCAGTGGCGGTTACATGATGGCCTGCGTTGCTAATAAAGTGTATGCGGCTCCCTTTGCTATTGTTGGCTCTATTGGGGTGGTTGCACAAGTGCCAAACTTCAATAAACTGCTTAAAAAACATGATATTGATTATGAGCAGCACACCGCAGGTGATTTTAAGCGCACCTTAACCGTATTTGGTGAGAACACAGATGAAGGGCGTGAGAAGTTTCAGCAGGAGCTTGAGGAGACCCATGAGCTATTTAAAGGCTTTATCTCTCAATATCGTCCTGAGCTTGAGCTTGCGAAAGTGGCTACCGGTGAGCACTGGTATGGGCAGCAAGCAATTGAGCTAGGTTTAATTGATGCTATCGCTACTAGTGATGATGTGGTGATGAACTTAGCCAAAGAGCGAACAGTGATAAGAGTGAAGTATCAGCTTAAGAAGAAGTTTGCCGATAAGCTTGCTCATGCGGCTTCTTTGTCTGTAAGCTCAGTGTTTAATAAAATGGCTGAGAAAAACCAGCCATTGACCTAGATGCCGACATCTTGATACCGATTGATATAAAGCCTGCATTTTGCAGGCTTTTTTTTAATTCATTTTTAGCTTTTTCAGAAAGTACTGTTAAATCTTCGCTGAATAATATACAAAATAGGTAAGAATAAAAAAGAGACTCCAGATGAAGTACGTCCAAAGTTACAAGAGGAATATGCTGGTCGGTGATCAATCATACCCTGCCTATCAACTACGTAACCTGCTTAACTACCTTAAGGTGCATTTTGGTGATGAGGTCGTTGATAACTTATGCTCGCAGATAGGTCTTGGGGTATCTGAGTTAGAGCATCTGCAGCTCATCTATGTTTGGCAGGCGGACTTTGCGATGGAGTTTCTACAGCAATATACCCAAGATCCAGAGATAGGTGCCAAAGTGGGCAGTCAGTACCTGGTGAAAGATCTGGATTTTCTACTGACTTTTTTCAATCAATGCAAAACCATAGGCGAATGTCTGCAGTTTGTACTCTCTCACCCTGAGCGGGTAGGAAGTTTTACCGATACTTTAGTGACCAATGAAGATGGCGAGCTTCGTATACGTTGGCTTAACACCGGAAGAATTAATAGAGAGCGTTACTCCTGTCAGTTTCAACATAGTGTGTGTGGTTTAGTCAAAATAGGTTGTGGTTTAGCGGGCCAAACTATTCGCTTTGGGCGAATTTCATTGGCTGAAGAGGAGCGCGATGCGAGCTTTTTAGCCTCAGTGACTGGCGCTGATGTACAGTTTGGTTCGGAGTTTAATGAGTGGTCGATAGAGCATAAATATCTTTCGCTACCTGTGACCTATGATTTTGATCAAAACCTGATTAATACGGTCTCAAATCAGCAACCTTCCTATATTGAACACCTGTTAGATCAACTAAGGAGCTCTTTTCCTGATTGCCCCAATATGGAGCAGATGGCTGAAATACAAAGTATGAGTTCAAGAACCTTAAGGCGTAAGATATCTCAGGCGGGCAGTAGTTATCAGAAGTTGGTCGATCAGGTTCGATCTCAAGCCGCCATCGGTCTTATCTTGTCAGAAGAGCATAAGGTTGAGGACATTGCCGAGGTGATGGGATTTGGCGATGTCAGTCATTTTCGGCAAAGTTTTAAACATTGGTTAGGTCATCCACCAGGTCATTTCTTGAGGCTTAACGAGAAGGCTAAATGAGAACAAGTAGCGACCGTGTGAGTAAGTGGCTTTTCAGCCACTTGGACAGACTAGCTTTGGCAGTTACCTAAACTTGGGGGAAGGGAGTCAATCCACTGTTTAATCAGTATGACAGCTTCTTGATGTACTAAGCTTCTGCCAATGGGAGGCATTCTGTCTTTCGGATTATTCAGCTCCTGCCTGTAGAGTAAAATCGAGTGTTCACCATCTCCCGGGATCAAGTCAAAAGAGAGGCCTTTAGCCCCGCCATCCCAGCCAGGAGGTTGCTTACATACACCATATTGGTAGCTGGTGTGATCGATATGAAAGCCAAGTCTCAGTCCTGAAATGCTCGCAAACCCTTCCGCTCTATGGCAATGAGCACAGTTGATATCGAGATACCCTTTCACTCTTTGGGTCAAGTCGGCATCTTTGTCAAACAGTGATGGTGCCGAGGCAACTTCAGTGATGTTGGGTAGGGATCCGAGTAGCTCCCTATCAGCCCAAAGCTGGAGTTGGTTAACGGTTTGACCTTGATAGTTAATCTCTGTGTTTAACAGGTGAGCTTTGAGTCCAATAGGGGCGATTTTACTTTCGCCATCACGGTTTATCTGGTGGCAAAGTTTACACTCTGCACGGCTAGGAACGTGATAGTCAAACTGAGCGACCTCTCCTTGATGGTTTAACGTATGAGGAATATCGGCACCGCCAAGGGTGAGTTTTGCCTCACCCTCTTGCCAAAGGTAGGGGAGAGTCGTCCAGCCACTTTCTCTGTGGATCAACAAGCGTGTTTCTATCTTTATCTCATTTTCTGCCCCTTTGACTTGGCTATCATAGGGCATGGAGAAGGATTTAGTTAGTACGGTCCCCACTGGGAACTGGAAAGCATCGGTTGGGTGATAGTTGGCTTTTTCCCCTTCAGGTATAAATATAAACCTGTGTTTGCTGGCGTAATTTGTAAAAAGTTGAGTGGAGAGCTCATAGGCAAGACCTGGAGAGACGGGATCCGATGTTGGGCTGACAGGATCGATAAACAGTCCATATTGAGAAAGAGTGTCGCAATCCTCATTCATTAATGCCTCCCAGTTAACTGAGCTGGTGGTTTGTTCACACAATGAGCTGGGAGCTGGGATTACTTCTGGTGTTTCTGTGCTGGGAGAGGTGGGTGTTTCTGTGACTTGGCTGTCGCCATCGCCACCCCCGCATGCCGAGGTAAAAAGGAGCAGAAATATCAATTGGGCTAATAAGCGCATACTTTACCTATATTGTGGCTCTGGTAAGAGAAAAAAGGCCGGGGTTAACCGGCCTCATATTTTTCTATCTAGGAGCTATTACTGTGAACAGCTTGCTAAAGGTAGACGTCTTATCCATTCATGGATAAGCTCAACCCCCTCACCATGGGTTAAGCTACGCCCAATCTCTGGCATGCGATCGCCTGGCTCATTAGTATCCATTCTGAAGTGAAGGATAGAGCGCTCAGGAGCCGATGGCACGACATCATAACTAAGCTCTCCACCACCATAGGCCACTGGTGACTTACAGGTTCCGTGGGCAAACCCATCTGCATAGGGTCTCCAGTACTCCAATGTTAGACCTGTGTTTGAAGCGTTACCTTCAGGGCGATGGCAATGTGCGCAGTTAATATCTAAGTAACCTTTAGCGGTATCCATTAACTGCTCATCTGAAAGCGAAGCTAAATCCGCTTCGTCACCGTCAGTAAATGTAGGAACGGTATCAATGCTTGTCACATCGGGTACACCTTCCAATATACCTGCAGCTTGCCACTTCATGAGCTGATTCATGGTGCCGTCAGTGTAGGTATAGTCTTTGTTTAGGTAACGCGCTTTAGGTCCAATTGGGACAAAAATCGCTGGGCTATCAGGCGCGGCCTTGAACTGGTGACACTGCTTACATTGATTCATGCTTGGTACGACATAATCAAAATCGAGTGTTTCCCCATTATGGACCACCTGCTTACCTTGAATGGCACCCGCTTTTGCTAACACGGCATCGCTTTTCTCTGCATTATAGATATAGGGCAGTGCTGACCAACCAGTTTCGCGGCGGATCAATAAGCGAGTTTCAACCAGATCTTCTTTGTCTAGGCCACGTTCATTGGTATTAGCGGGCAGAGCGAAGGCTTTGCTTATCACAGTACCAACTGGGAAATCCATGCTCTCCTGTGCTGAGTAACTTGCCACCTTTCCTTCGGGTACAAATACAAAGCGGTATTTACTCGCATAATCTGTGAACAGTTGAGTATTCATGTCATAGGGTAAACCACCAGAGTTGGCGCCAGTTGATGGGTCTGAATTATCGGCAAAGAGATTATAATCTGATAAGTTTGGACAGTTAGCACCTAAAAGCGCATCCCAGTTGACCTGATCGCCTGTGGTTTCACACAGGGTTAAATCTCCATCTCCTACCAATCCGCCTTCACCTTCACCTATGGAGCCACCGCCGCCGACTAAGTTACCGCCATCGCAACCCGCTACATCGTCATCGACGCCACAACCGAAGATCTCATCACCAAAGGTGACTGTGTGGACGGGTAAACTGAGTTGAGCACATTTCATTATCTCATCTTGTGTCGGCTCAAATAGGACATCGGGAATACTGAGATCGGTATTATCGTTGGCGTAGAGTCGACCAAATGAAACATCGCCATTATTAGTCGCACAGATATTGTCACTGCCATCTTCGGCAAAGGGTTGCTCCTGTAGGCCGAGATACGCTGCGGTGCCGTTATTGGACAACATTTCACCTAAACCGTCGTACAGAACACCAGGGAACTGACCATGGGTAAGCACATAGGCTTTGATAATATCGTCAATAAGGTAACCGTTGGGTTTTTTACCAAAGTCGGTGATCACATTATCATGGAGGTAGATGTTGCGTGGCGTTGGTCTCCAGCCATCTTCTATGGGTTGATCTGCTTGTCCATAATTAGCGACAAAAGCGTTCATGTCTGGTTCTGCGATAAAGAAGCTAGTGATCGCAACTCCCATGGTATCGTGATTGGTAATTTCGTTATTAAAGATCTCCACATCATCGGTAGAGAGGATGATCATGCCTGTTCCTGGTGGAACGATATGGACACCAGCAGGATTGGCAGAGGCATTAGCAAAGTTCTTGGTGTTATTATCGTACACCTTGTTATTGAAAATACGTACGCTTGAGCCATATCTGTGGTTATTAATCGGTAAATCAAAAACTAAGATACCACCGGTGTTGCCCATGGCTTCGTTATCATAGACATCTGCATATTTCGAGTTCTCAATCTCAATACCTGCAACGTTCTCTTTGGCGATATTGCGGCGAACCACAATATATTCAGACTGACCGACGTAAATACCCGCATCGGCACTGCCTCGAACATAGGTGTCTTCAATCAGAATATTTTCACATTCAACAGGGTAGAGGCCGTAGGCGCCATTGTTTTCATCGAGCTCCCCTTCCCAAACTGTCGCCAAACGTCTAAGAATGATCCCGTTTGTATTTTTAAGTTTAATTCCGTTATTTTTAGCTTCATTCACAGAGAGATCTTGAATGATAACGTTCACTGCATTTTGTACGAAGATACCATCACCGGTTAAGGATTCTGAGAAGTCTAATACTGTCTCCTCCATGCCATATCCCATAATGGTGATATTTTTTGCCATTGAGCCATCACCGTCGACATCACCATCAAATAGTAAGGTTGAGGCTATCTTGAAGTTCCCCTTAGGGAGCACGATAACGTCATTGCTCTGGGCGTTAATCAAGGCTTCCTGAATTCGGATGGTTAGGTTTTCCCCATCTTCAATCATGATTGCTCCCTCGGGGAAGATAGGCGTGGGGTCGGGGATAGGTAGTACCGCAGGCTTATCCTCTACAACCGGGTCATCATCATCCGATGAACATCCACTTAGACTTAGCGCGACGGCACTGGCCACAAGCGAGGGCAGTAACCATGATGGTTTCTTGTTAAACATAGCGTCTCCAGCTTATTTTTATTATTCCTTTCCTAGATTGCACTGACGTACCATATATGCAATGTGAAATCTGGCCAACAACTGATTAACAAGCTTGTATCAATTTGTGTTTTAAAAAAATTAAACGAGATTGGTTTTATTTTTCTTTGTAAAACAATATGAAAGATATGAAAGTAAACGGAGTTGGATTAAGGTGAGCTGATAGAAAATATTTTTAAGAAAAAGCAATAATGACTAGATGCGGAGTGAGGATGTTAAATGATATGAAAGGCCGCATTGCGGCCTTATAAAATTAGCTAAAACGTATTAGATATCGATACCGAAGCCGATGATAAATTGGTAATCATTTTGCTTAGGTATATTGTTATCTGAGTCTGGTTGTGGCTTATTGGTATGATCCCAAACAAAAGAGAGATCAAGATCAAACATGTCGGTTAACTCGATCGAGAAGCCAGCTACCGCATGGTGTGTATAGCCACCGGATGTTTCACTGCCATACTGAAGTCGATATAGGGTGTTGAAGTCGATATCACTGGTGATCTCTGTGTCAAAGTAAGTTTCGACTACTAGCGCTGCACTGCCTTCATCCTCTTTCTCACCTGGTGCAACATTATCAAACTTGGTGTAGTTGTAAGCTGGACCACCACTGATACTCCACTCTGTTTTTGAGTTGTCTATGATGTCGTAACCCACACCGAAGCCGAGTGTTGTTTTGTATTGGATGTTTTTAATCGGGTCCATATAAACTTCCGCAAACACGGGCCTTAAGTAAAACTGTTTTGATAAATACCAATCAAAGTAAGTATTGATACGATGATTATTGATATTGTTCTCACCCTCAGTCTTAGAGTAGTTTCCTAAGTAATCCAGATTATATCTAGATTCTGTAGTGCGGCGCTGAGTATTGGCAATTGCGCTGTAATCAAGCTGTTTGGTATTACCTGAACGTAGATTGGCACCTAAAGATATCTTGCTTGACCAGTAGTTTGCTTCTGTCTGCTCACCAGCGATAATGGTCATTATCTTAGTGCGATCAAACTCTTCACCGCCAATATAGGTTTTGCCATCTTTTACTAGTAACTTTCCAGTCTTGGTGCTCAGATCGGTAAAGCCAACACTGACCAGACCATTACTTTGTAACACCTTAATATCTTCCCAGTCGATATACAGGGTATCAAGCTCATCACTTTCAAATTCAAGCTTGTCATCATAAAGGTTTTTTATTTCGCCCTTTAAGAGTTCAAATGAGGTCAACTGAACCCAATCAAATGCACTATCTGCTGGCGGATAAAGTTGTGCTGGAACCATCTGCTGCTCAGTAGGTTTCATTGGCGTAGTTGCGGATGCGGTAGATGCAAAAGCTAAAGGTGAACATATCGCTAATATACTGGAAACGATAGTGATGTTGTTGAAACGACTCTTCACAAGTCTTCCCCTAATGACTGATATTTGAAAGGGCGAAAATTCTACAGAAGATCCCCTTTTCAAACAAACACTGAGTCAAAGTTTTACCTCATAATGGGATCTATAACGTTTTTTCAATCCAAGGTATGACAAACTCGGCGATATCATTTTGAGCGGCTGCATTTGGATGAATACCGTCTCTTTGCATAAAGTCTGGATTAATGGCTATCTTAGTCATAAAAAATGGCATTAGGGTAATTTGGTGCTCTGCGGCTAGATCTGCATAGACCTGATTGAACATCTTGGCATATCGAGGGCCATAATTTGGCGGAACCATTATCTCTGAAAGGAGTAGCTGACTCCCTTTAGCCTTGGTTAAGGTTATTATTTTTGTAAGATTTTCTTTCAGCTGTTGTGGTGTAAATCCTCTTAGCCCATCGTTACCACCGAGCTCAACCAGAACCAGCTCAGGCTTTACGGAGTCAAGCAGGGCGGGGAGTCTGCGCAATCCTCCCGCAGTTGTTTCACCACTGACAGAGCCATTGACTATCTCATGTTGTGGCATCTTCTTGCGCATTAAGTTAACCCAACCTTGATCTTCATCGACACCATAACTTGCGCTTAGGCTATCACCTAGGATTAATATAGGAGCAGCAATCACTTGAGAACAAGATAGAATGGCCGCTAAGCTCATTAGGCTAAGTGAACGTTTAAGCATCGAGGTAGAGAAGAATTTTATGTCAGAAATCAGTGCAATCACAGTAAAGGCTCTCGTTAAATCAGTGGCTACCCAAGAGGGAGAGCTTACTATCCTCAACGGCATTAATATGGATGTCAAGCAGGGAGAGAGTATTGCGATACTTGGCCCGTCCGGCTCAGGTAAGTCAACCTTGCTTGGGTTACTTGCCGCCCTTGATTCACCAAGCAGCGGTGAGATCATACTCGATGGTGTGGCGTTACACTCCTTGAATGAAGAGAAGAAAGCAGCTCTAAGAAAACAGAAGGTCAGCTTTATTTTTCAGTCCTTTATGTTGGTTGATACCCTCAATGCATTAGAGAATGTCATGTTGCCTGCTGAGCTTGCAGGCATTAATAAGGCGAAGGAGAAAGCGCAGGCTATGTTAGAAAGGGTCGGGCTAAGTCATCGACTGACCCATTTCCCGAATCAACTCTCAGGTGGTGAGCAGCAGAGAGTGGCCATTGCAAGGGCCTTTATTTGTGAGCCTAAAGTGCTGTTTGCCGATGAACCGACCGGAAATCTGGATGCGGCAAATAGCCAGAAGGTTGCCGATATGCTGTTTGAGCTTAACCGTGAAAGTGACACAACGTTAGTGCTGGTTACACACGATCTTGCATTAGCCAAACGCTGCGAACGTCAACTACTGATGAACAGTGGTGAACTAACCGAAGACTCTGAGGCGGAGAATCAAAAGAGGGCTCAGAAACCTGTTAGTCTGCATAGTGTGGGAGCGAGTTAATGGAGATGCAACTGGCTTGGAGGCTGTTTAAACGTGAACTACTACAGGGGCAACTGCTATTAATTGTGTTAGCGATAACACTCGCTGTGTTATCGGTAACAGGTTTAGCGAGAGTAAGTGAGCGTTTACAGATAGCGATTAATGGACAGGCATCTAAATTTATTGCCGCCGACCGAATTATTAACTCTCCTGTCAAGATAGACGAGACTATTTTAGCTAAGGCCGATGAACTCGGGCTGCATCATGTGTCCAGCATGCAGTTTAACTCTATGGTGTTTGCGCAGGATAAATTTCAACTTGTTACCGTTCGCGCAGTCGAGGAAGGATACCCACTAAAGGGTAAGATAGAGCTTAATGAGAAGGAGGGAGCACAGTACTCAGAGCTGCCTAGAGCAGGGCACCTCTGGTTTGAAACCCGTCTTGGAGGGTTATTGGGTTACCCTAAAGTGCTTGAGCTGGGTAATCAAGAGTTTAGTCTGAGCGCCGAGATAGCGCGTTTGCCCGATGCAGGCTTTAACCCCTTTGCCTCTTCACCCGTTGTATTGATGAGGATAGAGGATGTGGCAAGTACAGGGGTTATTCAGCCTGGTAGCCGCGTGACCTATCTTGCACAATTTGCAGGTGAAGCTGAGCAGTTAACTGAGTTTGAAGCCTATGCAAAACCGCTGCTTAACAGCTCTCAGCGTTGGGTGGATGTACAATCTGGTGACTCACCCATCGCCGATGCTGTTAAGCGTGCTGAACGTTTTCTGTTATTGGCCAGTCTACTGGGGATCGCGCTTGCATGTGCTGCAATCGGTATCGCGGCTCAGCGATACTGTCAGCGCCACTATGACGTGGTCGCCATGTTAAAAACCTTTGGGGCGTCAGCAAAACAGATCCGCATCCTGTTTGGTGTTCATCTGCTGTTAGTGACCTTTTTCGGGGTGGTGTTAGGACTTATTGGGGGATTTGTCTTAGATGGGACGATAACGGCATTCTTACCTGCGGAGATCGCAGCTTACTCACCGCCATTATTGAGACCCATACTACTTGGGCTTGCCACAGGTTTTATTAGCGCTTTTATGTTTTCGGCTTACCCGCTAATGAGGCTTCTCTCTATTCCACCTTTGCGGGTGTTACAGCGTCAGTTAGAAGGCTTACAGTTGGGGATGTGGTTGCACCTTATTTTAAGTCTATTAGCCATGGCTGTTCTAGGCTATCTCTACTCTAAGAGCTTACCGCTAACCTTGACGGTCGTGGCTGGCGTACTGTTACTGGGCCTGCTGTTAAGCGTGCTAGGCTTTGCCATGATCCGTGCTGGGCACAGTATCGGTATGAAAACCACCAATCCGCTGCAGCTGGCTTTAGCGGGCTTAAGGCGACGAGCCAAGCAAAATGCGATACAGCTGGTGGGATTTAGTAGCGCCTTGGTCTTACTGCTGACAATTCTGGCTCTTCGCCAAGATCTACTGAGTGAATGGCAAAATCAGCTACCTGAAAATGCACCTAATTACTTTCTGGTGAACATTGCGCCGGATGAGTCTGAGCCATTGGGCGAGTTTCTTGCACAAAACACCGTGAAAACCACCGATATCTATCCCGTTATTCGGGGGCGCCTAATCGAGATCAATGGTGAAAAGTTGATATCCGCAGAGCAGGAAAAAGAGGGTATAGAGGGCAGACGTGGGATCTCACGTGAGTTGAATCTGACTTGGCGTGATGAGCTACCTGAAAACAATGAACTACTTGAGGGGGAGTTTAACGTCAATGATAATGATGTGTCTGTCGAGTCAGGTGTTGCCGAGCGATTAGGGATAAAACTGGGTGATAGCCTTACTTATGTGATTGATAATCAAAACTTGACTGTGAATGTGAGTAGTATCAGGGAGGTGCATTGGGAGACGCTGCAGCCTAACTTTTTTATGATCTTTACTAAAAGCTCACTCTCCTCATTTGCACACACCTCGATGGCCAGTTTTTATCTGGATGAGGGACGCTCAGATGTGGTACTACAGATCATTAAACAGTTCCCTACAGTCTCGATTATTGATGTAGGAAATATGATTAAGCAGCTTCGTCAAATTATCGATCAGGTATCACTTTCGCTTACATTGGTGCTTGTATTGGTGATCCTTGCAAGCAGTTTGGTGATGATTGCTCAGACCGAAGCGGGCATGGCGACCCGTCAAAGAGAGTTGGCGGTATTAAGGACCTTTGGTGCTTCTGGCTGGCTACTTAGAATGGCGACCGGGCTGGAGTTTGCTCTGCTGGGCGCTATTGCGGGGCTTCTTGCTGTGATAGTGGCCGAGTTCACTCTTTACCTGCTGAAAACTCAGGTGTTTGAGCTTAATGTGTATATGCACTGGCCTTGGTGGGGAATAGCACCTGTGTGCGGCGCACTCATTGTGGCCCTCTTAGGTGTGTGGCGCTGTCGTCAGCTGTTAAGTAAGTCCTGTAGTGAACTGTTAAAGTCACCCGCATAGTGATGCGCATAGCGTAATAGATAAAGAGCGATGTCTGCGGATATCGCTCTTTTTGATCTAATAACTTTTTTTGGCCAATATATCAGTAAGGGCATAGCTGAGCTGCGGGAACTTAAATCTGTAACCTGCTTCTATAAGCCTTGTGGGGAGAACATATTGCCCCTGGGTTAATAACTGCGCCATTTCACCTAATAAAGTATTGAGTACAAATGCGGGCATGGGGATAAATGCAGGTCGTGACAAGGTATCCGCTAAGGCTTTAGAGAAAGAGACGTTACTGATCGGGTGAGGCGCTGTTGCATTAAATACGCCGCAGCATGTATTACTTTTTATTAGGAAGAGAATTAAGGAGACCAGATCATCTTGATGTATCCAGCTCATCCCCTGTTTGCCTGAAGCGATAGGCCCACCTAGTCCTAATTTAAATGCTGGTAACATCTTAGGTAGTGCACCACCAGATAGACCCAAAACTAAGCCAATACGGATAACACAGACTCTGGTTTGTTGGGATGAAGCATTTAGTGCTAATGTTTCCCATTTTTGGCAAACGGTTTGAGGGAAGGGAAGTGGCCTCTCATCTGTTTGAGGGAGCATGAAGGTTTCATCGACGGGCTGCGCTTCTTGATTGCCATAAATGCCGATAGCTGATGCGTTAATCAAGACTGATGGTGGTGTTTGGCTTTGTTCAATGAGTTGAGCTAAACGCGCTGTTAGATTCCAGCGACTGTGACATATCTTCTCTTTTTGAGAACTGCTCCAACGTTTGTCAGCGATAGGTTCGCCAGCGAGATTAATCACAACATCAAATCCATCGAGGTTGGCTAAGTCATCTAAACTCGCTAGGTACTGATGCTCTGTGCCAAGACGTTCTCTTGCTTTAGCCGGATGGCGTGAAAGTAGATAGAGTTGATGTTCATCTTCTAAGGCCCTGACGACTTGATGTCCGACAAAGCCACTGGCTCCGGTTATCAATATTTTCATAGTATCTCATCAGCTTAAACATGAATATACTCTCAGAATAGCAAAAATGCTCCTGTTGAACGAATATGACTTAAAGTTGCTAGGCCCAAGGTTTGGCTGCAGATGTCGATCACTTTTCCTGTAAGGTGTTCAAGTAAGAAAAATTGATTATGCTCAACTAATGCGACTTTGGTTTTTTATCGAGGGTTTTAGTTCATGGCTGCCGATAATTCATTGCAGCCATGTTAGGTAGCTCGACTGTTTGTTTTCAGGAGCTAGCAAAAATTAGTCACTGTTTTTGTGGTAGCTCAGCTCCATTGAGACTGAATCGGCAAAACGAAGGGCGTGGGGCTTATCGATTTCAACTTTAGCAAAATCGACCCAGTCATGTTCGCTGGTGATATCGAGTACTTGGCCTGTAAGGTGCTCAAGTAAGAAAAATCGGTTATGTTCAACTAATGCGATGATTTTTTTAGTTCATGGCTGCCGATAATTCATTGCAGCCATGCTAGGTCGACTATTTGTTACCTGTTGTTAGTAGAAATTAGTCACTGTTTTTGTGGTAGCTAAGCTCCATTGAGACAGAGTCGGCAAAACGAAGGGCGTGGGGCTTATCGATTTCAACTTTAGCAAAATCGACCCAGTCATGTTCGCTGGTGATATCGAGTACTTGACCTGTAAGGTGCTCAAGTAAGAAAAATCGGTTATGTTCAACTAATGCGATGATTTTTTTAGTTATCGTGCGATAATTCAGTGCGTCATCCATATTATCGCTGTTTCTCGCTTTCTCGGCGCAGTAGTGGATCTCAGCATTGATTAAGACATCTTGCTTGTTCTGAGTTTCATCATCTTTAATGCCGATGAATGTACGTAGACGTAGATTTTTAATACGAATTACCGCAATTTCTGGTTTCATAATTATTACTAGCTCTATGTTGTAGTTGCTACTAAGCCTATCAATGTATTAGTTAATCAAGAAGGATTTTATTTAAATGCCAAGAATTGATACCCAATCAGTTGCCTATAAAGGCTTCGCCATAATGGCCTTTATCGTGGTGATTTTGGCAGGTATAAAAGCCGCAAGTCCCATTGTGGTCCCCTTTGTTTTATCCGCTTTTATCGCTGTGATCTGTAATCCTGTGATCGGCTGGCTCACTAAGCTACGTGTTCCCAGAGCGTTAGCCGTCCTATTCCTGATGGTCTTTATTGTGATGATGGGTCTATGGCTCGCACAAGTTGTCGGCAGCTCGATTAACGAGTTTTCCAGTCAGCTTCCTCAGTACCGAGATCAACTAGTCGATCAGTTTGGTTGGGTGATTGAAAAGTTACGTACATTTAATATCATCATTACCAAAGAGCAAGTATTGGCTTACTTTGACCCCGGCGTGGCACTTTCCATGACGACGAATATGTTGTCAGGTGTGGGCAGTGTGATGGCGAATCTATTTTTGATCATCTTAACCGTGGTCTTTATGTTATTTGAGTCGGAAACTTTGCCGAAAAAGTTGCACTTTGCGCTGGATGATCCAGACATGAGAATGCAGCAAATTGATAAATTCCTCCAATCTGTTAACCAGTATATGGTGATTAAAACGTTAGTCAGTATAGGTACCGGTGTGATTGTCGGCGTGGGATTGGCAATTATAGGTGTCGATTATGCGCTGTTGTGGGGGGTGGTTGCTTTCCTGTTTAACTATATTCCAAATATTGGTTCGATTATCGCCGCTATTCCAGCTGTGCTACTCGCCTTTATTCAACTTGGCCCAGCGGCAGCTGGTGCAACTGGATTACTTTATTTGGGAACCAATACAGTGATGGGGAATGTCATTGAGCCTAAATATATGGGGCGAGGCTTAGGGCTCTCTACCTTAGTGGTATTTTTGTCATTGATCTTCTGGGGATGGTTATTGGGCTCTGTGGGCATGCTGCTCTCTGTGCCTTTGACCATGATTGTTAAAATAGCACTGGAATCGAGCAAAGGTGGCAGTTGGTTGGCTATCTTGTTGGCTGATGATGTGGATGAGTTAAAGCCTGTTTCTAAGTTAGAGCTAAACCCAGAACTTAAGTCTGAAATTAAGACAGAACTTAAGCCAGCCCTCGAGCAAGAGGTTAAGCCTGAGTTGAAACCTGAAAGTGCGCAGCCTGGAGAGGATGATTCGTCAGAAACAGCTAAATAATACGTAACTACTCGTTTGAAGTAGAAATAATAGTTTGAAGTAAAAATTAAAGTGAATTGAATGCAGTTATTTTTTGATGAATTGAGTAAGGCCACGTTAACCGACGAGGTTAATCGACTTTTCCATGGCCGAGGCGGTGTTTACCCAGGTATGGAGCACCTATGTTTAGATTGGTTTCCACCGGTACTCTTACTGACGAGCTTTAAGCCTTTAGCTGAAGATGAGCTGGCAGTAGCGACCCAAGGCTTAACTCAGTTTTGGGCGGGCCAGCGTGGCGATGAACCTATGAATCTGGTTTATCAGTACCGCAGTGGTGGCCAAACTCATACCGATCTTATTGCAGGTTCGGTGCCAGAGCAGCATACAGTGTGTGAGAATGGCGCTAAGTTTCATGTTCATCTCTTAAGGGGCCAGAATCATGGTCTGTTTTTAGATATGAAGAATGGTAGGCAGTGGGTGAGGGAGCAGGCACAAGATAAGAAGGTGTTGAATCTGTTCGCTTATACCTGTGCTTTCTCAGTGGCTGCACTGCAAGGGGGAGCTGACAGCGTAGTTAATATCGATATGAGTAAGGGGGCTTTGTCTATCGGTAAACAGAACCATCTACTCAATGGTTTTGGCTCTGGTGCTCGTTTTTTTGGTCATGATATTTTTAAGTCTTGGGGAAAACTGACTAAACTTGGGCCCTATGAGATGATCATTGCTGATCCACCAAGTAACCAACGTGGCAGCTTTGTGGCGACGAAAGACTACTCCCGCTTACTAAAACGCTTGCCAGAGCTCTTAACATCTGAAGGTGAAGTCCTCTTGTGCTTGAATGCTCCTGAGCTTGGAATTGAGTTTTTGATGGAGCAGGTGAAGGAGTACAGTCCTAGTCTTGAGTTTGTTGAGCAACTTGAAAATCCACCAGTATTTATAGATGTTGATGTAAATAAAGCCTTGAAGGTATTGCGTTATAGGCGGGTGTAATACCAGTCAGCATAAAGTGTTAACTTCATCGTCTAAAGCTTAGGATGTAGGCGATGAAGTTATTGTTGGCATAGCTTATGGGGAGTATGCCTTTAATACCCTAAGCGCTCATTTAAAATAGAGTGCCCGTGTGATTCGATAATCAGCTCAATTTTGGATCTGTCTAGACTCTCAAGTGATGAGATCTCAAAAAACAGTTTATCCTGAACGTCATAGGGCATCTTCATCATATCCATGAACATGTGTATATTTAGAGAGTCCCCTTCATCGAACAGATCTGCTAATTTTCCTGCTTCAAACTCAACCAGTGCATTCATAACTACTACCTCTTTTGAATGACCCATTTTTATAGGTATCCTTTATTGATAGCAGTTGGCAAGCCGATGCCTAGATCATTTGGCTGTAAAAGGGAGCTCTTTATCACTTATAATTATTAAAAACTGAAAGACTTTCAGTTGAAAATACTGTTTTTGACGGAAATTAGCTTTTTTTCAGGTTTTAAGCTGTTTTTTTGAAACTAAAGTGAAAGTATTCTGTAACTCCTGGCTTTGGGCTGATATAATTTATCTTAAGAAGCGGATTGAACATCGACCTCTTACTTTTAGGCAAAATGTCATCAAAGTAATGACATACCTCAGACCCTACAAACAGTGATTCGGAGTTGTTATGGAAGTTCAAGAATACGAAGGCGCATATTACCAAGTACAAGATGAAGTGATTGAATCTTTACCGGTAGAGATGGATGAAGAAGCGTTTTTGGATTAAGGAACAATCCTTCAATTTACAAGCTGTAAAAATAGCAACCTAAGGGTTGCTATTTTTTTATCTGAAAAAGACTGATTAATTAAGGTTTCCTTTTTCAGGGAGTATCTCAACAATCTCCCATTTCACACCTGTCTTCTGAAGTCTGAGGGTTCGATCATCAATCCAAGGGCTTCCACCTTTCAATCCATGCATCTTGACGATGACAGTGACATCATCGGTAAATTTGCGGAAAAAATCGATATCAATTTCAGCAATCTCAAGTTTAACATCAGTCATTGATAGGTTGAGCATATGGCGCTGAACTGCTGAGGCGATATGGTAATGAGCAATGACCTCTTTCATTGGTTCGTTAACATATTCTTGGGCCTTCTTAATATCTTTATCGATATAGATAGCAGTAAAAAAACCGAGTGAGACATCTTCAGGCGAACGAACCGGCCCGCTGTCCGAGAGTTCAGGACCGCACCCTAGAAGGAAAAACAAACAAAATATCGCTATTATTCTCATATACTTGATACAGAGTGGATTTGGATTAAGTATCGCTATTTAGAGGAAGGTTCGCAAGTAGGCTTTCTGTTTCAAAATTTTAATACTTGACTCAAATCTTAAAATCAGTCATATCTGAAAGGATAAGTGTTAATGGTTATCCACAAAATCTGTGGACAAGTATGTTGAAGACTAGATGCATAACTTTTACGTCATTGATTTTAATGGTTTTATTTTACTGGTTAAAAAGTGACGCATATTTGTAGCAAGCATTTTTATTCAGGTTATATACAGTTAAAGCTCCCTTCGAGATATAAAAAAAGCCTGTCATTGACAGGCTTTTTGCTTTTTCATACGAAATAATTACTCAGCTTGTGAAGCCTGAATAGCAGTCAGTGCGATGGTGTAAACGATATCGTCAACCAGTGCACCACGTGAAAGATCGTTAACTGGCTTACGCATACCTTGGAGCATTGGACCAATACTGATTAGGTCTGCACTTCTCTGTACCGCTTTGTATGTCGTATTACCAGTATTTAGGTCTGGGAACACAAATACCGTTGCTTGACCAGCTACAGGGCTGTTAGGGGCTTTAGATTGAGCAACATTTGGCATAACTGCAGCATCGTACTGCAATGGACCATCGATGATCAGATCTGGACGCTTCTCTTTAGCGATACGCGTTGCTTCACGTACTTTATCAACATCAGAGCCTGTACCTGAGCTACCGGTTGAGTAACTGATCATTGCAACGCGTGGCTCGATACCAAATGCAGCGGCTGAATCGGCTGACTGGATAGCGATATCGGCAAGTTGATCGGCATTTGGATCTGGGTTAATTGCACAGTCACCGTAGATCAGTACTTGATCTGGCATCAACATAAAGAAGATTGATGAGACTAAGCTTGAACCAGGAGCCGTTTTAATCAGCTGTAATGGTGGACGAATGGTGTTAGCTGTGGTGTTTACTGCACCAGAGACAATACCGTCGACCTCGTTTTGCGCTAGCATCATGGTGCCTAGTACCATGTTGTCACCGAGTTGTTCACGGGCAACCACTTCAGTCAGGCCTTTGTGACGACGTAGATCAAGCATAGGCTCGATATAACGCTCACGTGCAGTGTCAGGCTCAACAATCTCAACGCCTTCACCTAAAGTCACGCCTTGCTGTGCAGCGATACGCTCGATCTCTTCACGATTACCAAGAAGTACACACTTGGCGATGCCACGTTCAGCACAGATGCTTGCAGCTTCGATAGTACGTGAATCATGACCTTCAGGCAGTACAACTGTTTTACGGGCTGCACGGGCAAGCTCGGTCAGTTTGTATCTGAATGCAGGAGGGGAGAGTCTGTGCTCACGAGGAGAGTTTTTGGTCGCCGTTTCAATCCAGTTTTGGTCGATATGGCTAGCAACATACTCTTGAACCTCTTCGATGCGCACTGCGTCATCAACAGGGACTTCATGGTCGAAACGTTGAATGTTTAGCGATGTCTGCCAAGTATTGGTATCGATTAGGAATACTGGTAGACCCGTTTCGAATGCTTGCTCACACAATGCCATGATCTCTGGCTCTGGCTCATAGCTACCGGTTAGCAGTAGTGCACCGACTTTTACGCCGTTCATCGCTGCAAGACAGGCTGATACGATCACATCAGAGCGATCGCCAGATGTTACTAACAGTGAGTCAGTCTTAATGTGAGTGACCATGTTAGGGATACTACGAGCACAGAAGGTCACTTTACGTAGGCGACGAGTGTTCATCTCACCAGCATTGATGATCTTTGCACTTAAGTGCTTAGCAAGATCCGATGCGCGAGGGGCAACAAGGTCTAAGTTGTAAGGCACACTACCTAAAATACGCAGTGAACTCTTACCTGGAAGTTGGAACATGCTGGCAGCGTCAGGGCGCTGAACATCTGCATGGTCGAATACTTCTGATAGATCAGGACGTGCGCGACCTTCGTTATCAACAGGTGCACCAATCTTATTGATCATGGCGCCAATAATACGCTTGTTCTTAACACCGCCCCATTTGTTATGGGCGATCTCTAAGCGGTTCATCAAGGCTGTAGCACTTTCGTTACCCGGTGTGGCAACAAAGATGATGTCAGCATCGAGAGATTTTGCGATAGCGTAGTTGATATCGCTTGAGAACGGGTGATTTCTTGTTTGAACTAAGCCTTCAACCACGAGAGTTTCGGTATCGTCAGTGCTCTCCGTCACGCGAGCAATGATCTGCTCCATTAAGACGTCAGTCTTGTCGCCACGAATAAGTCCCTCTGCATGATCCATATCGAAAGGCTCAAGCGGGTTAACAGTTGGCGACTTACTTAAGATAGTCGTTGAACGCTCGGGTCCGCTGTCTTGTGGACGCTGTTGGGCAATCGGTTTGAAAAAGCGAACTTTAACACCGTGATGCTCAAAAGCTCGAACGAGTCCTAAACTGATGGATGTGAGACCGACACCTGTGCCGATAGGGATTAGCATAATATTGCGAGACATAAAAACCTCTGTTTGAAGCTTAGACTGGCGTAGTAATACTACGCCGAACTGTATGGTGCAACTCAAAAATAATGAGTTTTGGCCTGAAACCGCTGAGCGATTTCAGGCCAATGTGTTACTTCAGAAGGCGCACTGCATCTTCTGCGATAACCCACTCTTCATTTGTTGGGATAACCATAGCGATAGTGCCGTTATCTGTTGTGATCTGGCCTTGGTTACCAAAGCGAGCTGCCTTGTTGCGCTCATCATCAACTTCAAAGTTGAAGATCTCAAGCAAGTTAAGCACTTTCGCGCGGATAAGATCAGAGTTTTCACCGATACCGCCGGTAAACACAACTGCATCTAAACGTCCTAACGGTACAGTGTAAGAAGCGATGTATTTAGCTAAGCGGTAGCAGAAGATCTCAAGTGCTAACGTTGCGCCTTTATGGCCTTCGCTGTAACCCTCTTCGATACCACGGCAATCGTTAGTTAGCTCAGAAATACCCAATAGACCACTTTGCTTGTTCATCAGGTTGTTTACTTCATCTAAGGTGTAACCTAAACGGTCAACTAGGTGATGAATGATTGATGGGTCGATATCGCCACAACGAGTACCCATTACCAAACCTTCAAGTGGCGTCATCCCCATAGAGGTATCAACACTCTTACCGCCTTTAATCGCAGTGACTGATGCGCCGTTACCTAGGTGAGCACAGATGATGTTGCTATCTTCGATGTTCTTACCCATAGCTTTAGCCGCTTCACGGCTAATGAATAGGTGGCTAGTGCCGTGCATGCCGTAACGACGGATGCTGTTTTCACGGTATAGCTTGTATGGAAGTGCGTAGATGAAGGCTTTTTCAGGCATAGTCTGGTGGAAAGCAGTATCAAATACAGCAACTTGTGGAAGCTGCGGGAACGAAGCTTGAGCGGCACGAATACCGATCAAGTGAGCCGGGTTGTGAAGTGGAGCTAGTGCTGCACAATCTTCAATACCTTGGACTACGCTTTCATCGATGATCACAGATTGGGTGAACTTCTCGCCGCCGTGGACAACACGGTGTCCGATAGCTTGGATCTGTGATGCGATCTCTGGGTGTGCACCAAGAACGTCTTTAACAATAAACTCAACCGCTTCACGGTGAGATGAGAAGGCACCTAAGCTAGCGTCATGCTTAACACCATTAACTTTCCATTTAATCTTAGCGTCTTCAAGGCCAAAACACTCAGCAAGACCTGAGATCTGGTCATCACCTGTAAGGGCGTCGATAATCGCAAATTTTAATGACGAGCTACCGCAGTTAAGTACCAATACCAGTTTATTTGACATCTTTAAAACCTTTTTACAATGTAGTGAACGTTTGTCACTGAACAATAATGACTTCATTGGTAAAAATACCGAAGCCGCTAGAAGTGCTCTGAGTTCAGAGCGAAGGAACTACTCATTTAGCGCGCAAATGCCTTGGGGCTCTATCATTGCGTGTGCTATTGTAAAAGCAGTATCCCATTCAATCGGTGTAACCTTTGCGCATTCAAGTTCTCAAAACATTGGGTCAAGGTCGTCAATATATGAAAACCTGGCCTATGGTCAGACAACTCAGTTTCTATTTTCCTGAGTATCGCGTTATTCGCGCGACTCAGATCGCTTTGCCTGTTATGCCAATCCTGGCACTACTGGCTGCAGCGAGTCAGCTGTATATCCATGGTTGGGAATTTCTTCCTCAAGCCATAACATTGGCGCTGTTTTTTATTAGCTTGCCTATTCAGGGCTTACTATGGTTGGGTTGGCGCTCACGCCATCCGCTACCTTTAACTTTGCTTGAGTGGTGCGATAAGTTGACCACTAAAATGATCGCCATGGGGATCAGTTGCCGTCCATTAGGACCTAAAGCGTGTTATTTCGATATGGCGCTTATTCTTAAAGCAGCATTCGAACGTTTAGATGAGCAGTATTGGGAAGAGCTTTAATTTCCTCGTTAAATACCGCTCCATCTTAATGCTTAGTAGATAGCGTTTAAGCCTGCATCTACAAAGACTTTCTTAATCTGTTCCATCGTTTCACCTGAAGGAGGGGAGATATCATTAAGCTCATACTCCTCTCCCATCGCTTCCCACTTATGTTTACCTAGCTCGTGGTAGGGAAGTAGCTCGACTTTCTCTACGTTAGTCATAGGTTTCAGGAAGTCGGCCAGTTTTTTCGCTGAATCGATATCATCTGTGTATCCACCCACTACCACATAGCGTATCCAAGTTTTTTGCTGGCGCTTATGTAGGTGCTCTGCAAACTGTAAAGTGCGGTGGTTACTGACCTTAGTGAGGTCGATATGACGTTGGTCGTCAATGTGTTTTATATCCAGTAAAACTAAATCAGTATTGTCGAGGAGCTCATCGATAATTGGGGTATATTTTCTGACAAAACCATTGGTATCGAGACAAGTGTGAATGCCTTCTTTCTTACAAGCTTCAAAAAGAGCTGAGACGAATTCCGCTTGTAAAATTGCTTCACCACCGCTGGCTGTAACTCCACCACCGCTGGATTCAAGAAAAGGGCGGTAGCTGATTATCTGCGACATTAGCTCTTCAACTTCAACATCTTTTCCGCCGTGAAGATCCCAAGTATCGCGATTGTGACAGTACTGACAACGCATTAAGCAGCCCTGCATAAAAGTGATAAACCTTATGCCAGGACCATCTACGGTGCCAAAGGATTCCAATGAGTGGATCCGACCAGTTACTGCCATTGTGACTCCATATGTATACGCTGAATTCCTAATATTGCAACTTTAGCTTTCAAGCCACAATCTTAAGTTTTAAATAAATATACCCAAACTGTTACATAATGCTTAATCTGCATCGAGAACAGTTTGGGTATCGGCTGCACAAGAGGTGCAACCAAGTTATCGCCGTTATTTACCTTTATCTATCAAAGATAATGGTGATTACATACCTTTAGTGAAGGTACGAGTGATAACGTCTTGCTGCTGCTCTGGAGTCAGTGCATTGAAGCGAACTGCATAACCAGATACGCGGATCGTAAGTTGAGGATACTTCTCTGGGTTAACCACAGCATCTTCAAGCATTTCACGATTCATCACGTTGACGTTTAGGTGTTGACCACCTTCACGGCTATCACTGTGAGCGAAGTAACCATCCATCAGTGCCGCTAAGTTAGCACGACGACCATCTTCATCTTTACCTAGCGCATTTGGCACGATAGAGAAGGTATAAGAGATACCGTCTTGAGCGTGTGCAAATGGAAGCTTAGCAACAGAAGTTAGTGATGCAACAGCACCTTTCTCGTCACGACCATGCATTGGGTTTGCGCCCGGAGCAAATGGTGCGCCAGCTGGACGACCGTCTGGAGTCGTACCGGTTTTCTTACCGTACACAACGTTAGAAGTGATAGTAAGAATTGACTGAGTTGGGATAGCGTTACGGTACATCTTCATGTTACGGATCTTAGCCATAAAGCGCTCTACAAGCTCAGTTGCTAGATCGTCAACACGTGGGTCGTTGTTACCAAATTTAGGGTAATCACCCTCGATTTCGAAATCAACAGCGATGCCATTTTCATCACGAACTGGCTTAACTTGTGCAAACTTAATTGCAGAAAGTGAGTCCGCTGCGATTGAAAGACCCGCAATACCACATGCCATAGTACGACGTACGTCACGGTCATGAAGTGCCATCAAGGCTGCTTCATAAGAGTACTTGTCGTGCATGAAGTGGATAGAGTTAAGTGCAGTCACATATTGTACTGCTAACCAATCCATCATGTTATCCAAGCGGCCCATAACGTCATCAAAATCTAGCACTTCAGATGTGATAGCGTCGAACTTAGGACCAATTTGAGTCTTCAGTTTCTCATCTACACCACCGTTGATGGCGTAAAGCATCGTCTTAGCTAAGTTAGCGCGTGCGCCGAAGAACTGCATATGCTTACCCACAACCATTGGGCTTACACAACATGCGATAGCATAGTCATCAGACTCGAAATCAGGACGCATTAGATCGTCGTTTTCGTACTGGATTGAGCTAGTGTCGATAGAGACTTTTGCACAGTATTTTTTGAAGTCTAAAGGTAGTTTTTCAGACCATAGTACAGTGATGTTTGGCTCTGGACTTGGACCCATGTTGTACAGGGTGTGCAAGAAACGGAAGCTAGACTTAGTCACTAAAGTACGGCCATCTAGACCCATACCTGCGATAGACTCTGTAGCCCAGATAGGGTCACCAGAGAATAGCTCATCGTATTCAGGGGTACGTAAGAAACGAACCATACGAAGCTTCATGACGAAATGGTCAACCATCTCCTGAGCTTGCTCTTCAGTGATCACGCCATTTTTGATGTCGCGCTCGATGAAGATATCAAGGAAGCTTGAAGTACGACCAAGAGACATAGCCGCGCCATTTTGGCTCTTAACTGCAGCTAGGTAGCCGAAGTAGGTCCACTGAATCGCTTCTTTTGCATTGGTAGCTGGTAGAGAGATGTCGAAACCGTAGCTTGCTGCCATCTTCTTCATCTGACCAAGTGCACGGTGCTGTTCTGCGATCTCTTCACGAAGTTGCATAGTGTAAGAGAGGTCTTCACCGGCTTCAAAACCTGCTTGAAGTGAACCAAACTGAGCAAACTTGTCGGCCATTAGGTAGTCGATACCGTAAAGTGCGATACGACGGTAATCACCGATGATACGACCACGACCGTATGCATCAGGTAAACCTGTTAGGATACCTGACTTACGACAACCCATGATCTCTGGGGTGTAGATGTCGAACACACCTTGGTTGTGAGTCTTACGTAGCTCAGAGTAAACGTATTTAACGTCTGCGTTTAGCTCACGGCCGTAGGCTTTACAAGAACCTTCAACCATACGGATGCCGCCATTTGGCAACATTGCACGCTTAAGTGGTGCTTCAGTCTGTAGACCAACAATAGTTTCAAGCTCTTGCTCGATGTAGCCTGCTTCATGTGATGTGATTGTTGAGACTTTTTCGGTATCGAAATCAACAGGTGCGTGAGTCGCGTTTTCCTGTTTGATCCCTACCATTACTTTGTCCCAAAGCTGAGTAGTAGCAGATGTTGCGCCAGCTAGGAAAGATTCATCACCCTCATAAGGAGTGTAGTTAGCTTGGATAAAGTCACGAACGTTGACTTCAGTTTTCCAGTCGCCAGAAGTAAAGCCTTCCCATGCGTTTGCAAACTGTTCAGTTTTTTCGGTCATCGTACAAATACCTTTTGGTTGAGATAGATGTTATTGGTTATCGACGTTGGCTTTAGAAAGCAAGGGACCGATACACCAATAGCTAAGTCTTAAAAAGCTTCCTCGCAGTATTCTCTGGAGGAGGAAACTGGTTTCCGAGGTGTTAGCCTCGGAGTGAATCTGTCTTTCTGATACCGATATGAAAATGATCCGTTCTTAATGAATATCGGTTACTAGAAAAATTGGTAAGACCAATTAACCATGGTTATATTAACATAAGCAGAGATAGCCTGCATCTTAATACCTGAGCTTTTGGTCTATTAATTCAAAAACTGTTATCCATGCATCAGTTTTTAACTAAAATAATGTTTGCACCTAGCACTAATGTCAGTTAACCCAGTGATGACAAGTCGCTAATGTTGCGATGATTAGCATCTCTGTTGAAAGTTGATAACAAACTGGTGTTGCGTGTTTGTCACAGCCTTAATCGAGAATTATCTCTCTATCTTGTGAGTTTATCGTCATCACTAAAACTGATATTAATCTTAGGTGTTTTTAATGGCGGGAAAACCTCTCCCGCCATGAACACTCCTGTTATAGAAGCGCTGGGATCCCTGTGATCATGCCTACTGCTAGCATGGCGGCTAAACAGATAACAAAAGCAAGGCCTGGAATGACTAAACGGTCAGTGACGGAGAGAGTTTTAGCACGCTCTTTATCACCGATAAGTCCGTTATTGTCTAAGAACATAGTCAATGCCCATGCTAGAACAGGGTTGGCAACGAAAGAGGCAAAAATACAGATCCCTGCCGCTTGACTGTTTTGAGTGTCTTTTACCATCTGCATACCAGCTTCAAGTAGTGGCAAGAACACACCAACGAGCAGTGCGATTGACATAACAGGTCGCCATACAGTGACATCCATTGGATAACCAATAATGGCCACTGCAATACACATGATACCAAGCAAGATCGCACCCGCTGGAATAGGGCGTTTAGCGATAGCTGCTGGGATCATATAAGTACCCCAAGATGAAGTGATGTTACCGCCACCGACTGCTGTACCTACGATTTGGCGTAGTGAACAGGTTGTCATAGTGTCATCAACATCCATTAGTACCTTGTCAGTGCCTTTAGGGTAGTTCAGCTCCTGGAAAATACGGTGTCCCAAGAAGTCAGGAGACCACATGGCAACGGCCAAGATTGCAAATGGAAGAGAGGCGATAAAGTGTTGCATGTTAGGTAAACCTAATTGCCAGCCATGTTCAGTTGAGCCCCACCAGTAAACAGGGTTTAGATTCGGGATCCCTGGTTCAGTGATAAACTGCAGATCCAATCCGGCACCTAAGCCAAAAGCCAACGCAATAGCGGCGATTGAACACAGTGGGATAGCTAACCAACGTTTACCCACTTTTGCCAAGTAAGCGTAGAGGATCACGTTTGCTAACAGGATAAAGAAGGCGACATAACCTAAGCTATAATCGAGCTGGTGCTTTGATTGTAAGCTACCAGCCCAATCAAAGAGTGAAGTGATCTGACTCTTAGCTCCCATAAAGCCTAAGAAAACCAGCAGGCCACCGGCAACGCCACTACTGGTGAGGTTAACGAGTTTAGAGCCTCCCTTAAAGTAGCTGAGCATGAGTCCAAACAGACCCAATAAGATAGCCAATGCTAATGGATGAGCCCCAGCCAGTGCGATTGCACCGATAAGTGGGATCATAGGGCCGTGGTTACCCGCTAAGTTTGCTTTAGGATTGATAAAGCCTGAGCTGATAATGCAGAAAAGTAGTGCAGGGATCAGCATCTCGACGCGGACAACTTGAATCGCAAAGTCAGCCCCAAGATTGATATGATCCCATCTCTCTGTCAGACCAGCAGCCCATGCCGCCATAACAGCTGAGTACATTACGGTAATACCAATAGTACCTGCGATAGCGGGTACAAGGTCTTCCCATTCAAATCGGAAATCGCGGCCAGGTAGGTTTAAGCCCCAACGCTTAGGCTTCATGATTTTTAGCTCATGGTCTAAATACTCTTCGCGAGTTTCAAACTCAGATGCAGGGCGGTGAAGCTCTCGATAGGATTTCGTTGAGTCTTCGATTTGTTCGTTTTTCACTGTTTCTGACATAATTTCTCATTCTCCGAGAAGAACATAGTGATTCATCTATTGCGATGACAACTTTAATGATCCTTGAGTATTGACCCATGTATTAGGCGCTTGATTAGCTGCACTATAATTACAGAGTTAATTTACCTGCATGATGTGGCAGAGCATGGAGCTGGCTCTGGTTGGTATGCAGTTGTCTTCCCTTACAATTCCGGTTTAATTGGTAAGACCAATTTACCTCATAAATATTAACACAGAGATGAGTCATCTTCATTAAGTATCAATATTCTTGAATCAGGTGATTAAGCTATTTGAGATCCAGTTAACAACTTATATAGGGATCCCTAAATAAACATGGGGTCGGCATATTAATTGCGTAGTTATCTTGTCACGTTTTTCGCGGCATTTGAGCGGTAGATCTCCTCACTGGCAATTAAGTGGCTTAGCTCGACCTATGCCTAATAGTGTGATCATTGTGCCTGCGGGCCTGGGGGAAACTGTGATCGTTGTCACGGATGTTGGCTTTGACGACCTTCTCATTAGGTATGGGGGTTTGGAACTTTAGGGTTATGTTCGCTCGTGATTTCTGCATCAAACTTATTTATATCGATGCAAAATTGGAATTGTTAGCCCTTATAAAGCTGCGGCTTACTCTCGGCTCACTACTTTCCCTGAACAGAGAGTTATCGTGAGTTCTAAGCTGTAAAAATAAAAGTAGAATTAAAACAGTTGCTTGCCTTGTTCTTTCGTTCCCTTGTTAATTTAACATACTGAAACATCCTCTTTCGTGTATCAATTTTATTGATGCTGGTGATAACGAATATCAAATTTTATTGCTCTAAATTTCTGGCTATCTTGTTTGTACAAAACAACAAGCAGATAGATAAGCGGAGATATATGAATGAAAAGTAATTGGTTTCGACGTCACCCAAGGGAGATTAATAAATGACGTCTAATCAAAAGGTTAGTGGGATTACTCTGGCGAGAGTAATGAAAAATAGCGAGGAGATGACTCAGACTGCGCCAGTGAGCTTATACCAACAAGCAGAACACTACGGCAAAAGTAAAGTGGTTAAATCAGCTTGGCAATCTTTTGGTTTAGCGGCGTTTGCTGGTGCCTTTATTGCGTTGGCTTTTGTCTTCTACATCACAGTCACCACAGGCAACGATGGAAGTGCATGGGGTCTAATGCGTTTGGCAGGTGGCTTAGCATTCAGCTTAGGCTTGATGTTAGTTGTTATCTGTGGTGGTGAGCTCTTTACCAGCACAGTGTTAAGCAGCGTTGCTTGGGCTCAAAAGCTAGTGACAGGTCGCGAGCTCATTAAGTGTTGGGGGCGGGTCTATGTAGGCAATCTGCTAGGTGCTTTGATTATGCTTTCTCTGATTATGTCGGCTCGTATGTATGAGCTTGATGGTGGCCAATGGGGCTTAAACGCACTACAGATAGCGCAACATAAACTTCATCATACTTGGTTGCAGGCCTTTGTACTTGGGATCTTGTGTAACATGCTGGTGTGTTTGGGCGTGTGGATGACCTTCTCGAGTAAAGATGCGCTGACCAAAGCTGTGTTACTTATGCTACCTGTTGCCATGTTTGTCAGTAGTGGTTTTGAGCACAGTATTGCCAACCTGTTTATGGTGCCGTTAGGGATCGCTATTTCACAACTCGCCCAACCTGAGTTTTTTATCAGTCTTGGTATTGATGCTGCACAATTTACCGATCTGACAATGAGTCACTTTATCATCAGCAATCTAATCCCAGTGACCTTAGGCAACATAGTTGGCGGAGGCGTATTTGTTGGTTTAGGTTACTGGCTCATTGAAAAGTCAGCTCAAAAGATTAAATCCCCACTTGCTCTTTGCGTACCACAGTTAGAGACCTCAGCTCAAATACACTCAATTTCGACTTCAGGAGTATCGAATAAAATGCCAAAAACAATTCAAAAACTATGTGTGCAAGATCTAATGGATACTAGCCCGTTAACCATCGCTTCAGAGCTGTCGGTCTATGCCGGTCTTGCGTTACTGAGCGATAATGACTGTCGTAGCGCACCAGTGCTTGATGAGAATCAGCACCTACTTGGATTTATCTCTCAGCAAGATTTGTTGCGCAGCTTATGGTCTGAAGAGTTTGCCAGAGGCGTCTCTTATAAGGTGGCTGATTTGATGCAAAAGGAGGTGATGACTCTATCACCACAGGATTCGGTAGCCGAGTTGATTGAGTTGATGGTGGTGGACCGTAATAAACTGTTCCCTGTGAATGAGAGTGGGATCTTAACGGGCAACACCTTCAAAAGCTATGAAGAGCGGTTACGTTGTGCTTCTGCTGATAAACCGAGTGTTTTTCCTGTTGTGGAGAGAGGTTTGTTGTGCGGTGTTATCACTCGTGAGGCGATAGCCAGAAAGGTATGTGATATCTACAAGGTATAACAGCGACATTGGTTAAGCGGCGGAGCTATTATTAGCTCCGCTCTTGTTTGGAATGACTTTAAAACTTATCAATTATTGATTCAGAAGCCTCAATCGATATCTTTTCGTTACTTACCGTTACCTTTTAAGTAGGCGATTGCGGCTCAATCGTCTGGCCTCTGTGATAATACAGTCGCGCAGAGGGTTCTCCCCTGAATCTGCACGCCAGATAAATGAAAGGTGGCGCTGCATATTGAGTTGCGGCGTTGGTAGAATCACCAGCTCACCATTGGCGACCTCTTTCTCTACATCTAAATAGGGTAGACTACTGATATATTGACCATTTTTAACCAAAGATTTTAGTACCGATACCTGCTCATACTCTTTCCACACATTGAGTTTCTCGATAATGCCGTGAATAGCGCCTTCGAAAATTCGTCTTGTTCCTGCACCTTGTTCCCGCAATACCCATTTGGCTTGTTCAAGTTGAGATAAGCTGGCACTTTCATACTTGGCATAGGGGTGATGTGGTGAGGAGAAGACCACAAGGTGATCGTCAATCCAACGCTCCTGATGCAAGCGACTGTCGTCATTGCGACCTTCGATGATGCCAAGATCAAACTCATAGTTAAGTAGTCCATCGATCACATTTTCGGTATTTTCTACCATAAGATCGATCCTTAACTCAGGAAAATCAGTATCAATTCTGCTGATAAGTTCAGGGATCAGATGTTCAGCAGCTGTTTGGCTAGAGCATAAACGGAACCGACCACTGATAAGGTGTTGTTCGTGAAGGCCTAATTCGATATGTTGAGCATCTTGTAGCAAGCGTCTGGCCTTAGGACGTAACCAGTTACCCCAGTGGCTTAATGTTAACCGGTTCCCCTGACGAATAAAAAGTGGTCGCCCCAACAAATTTTCTAATTGACCCAGTGACATACTAACGGCCGACTGGGTCATAGATAATTTTCTTGCTGCAGCGCTGACACTCTCTAGGCTGGCTACGGCGTCAAAAACGGTGATCTGTTTGAGTGAGTACTTCATCTCTACCTGTGACTTCCCTATATGAAAAAAACAACCATTGAAACTATCAATTTAATTGATGGATGCAGAGTTGTGATTTTAGTGTGTATAAATGGGCTTAACAAGCAGAGTTAGCGGTGATGTAGTAGAAGTTAGATGAGCCTCACCCTTTTTAGGTTGATGAGCCTGATATTCAGTTTATTTTAAGTTTTTTATCAAAATAATCTGTAGGTTACAAAATCGAGTATTGGTACGTATCGAAGGTATAAAACCAGTATTGCGCTCTTTTCCACCTAATATGGATGTTAAAGCCGTTTGCTTATCTGGCTGCTTATTTCAGTTGATTAGAAAGTGTTAGAGCGATTTAAGTTACTTCTTATTAATAAACTCAAAGGCTCATTATTCAGCCTTGGCCTGAGTGTGAGTTAATCGCTAGTCGTTGGTAATGTTTAGGTATAAAATCTGCCGTCTGATTCTACTTCCCATGTTTGATTATGTTTTCACTCTCTAAAACAGCACTAATCCTAATCGCGGTTTATTTTGTCTTGTGGTGTGCAGGCCCCGTGTTTATTGATGAGGCTTGGCTTTGGTTAGGGATGCCTGTTTGGTTTTGGTTCTCCTGTATTTTTGCGCCTGTCGTATTGATTTTGTCGCTTATCTTTTTAATGGGCTTGTTAGTGGGAAATAGTGATGACTAATCTAATCCCTCTGCTTATTTACCTAGTACTAAGTTTGGTTATCACTCGTTGGTGGAGTGGTCGTCAAGCCGATGTTGGCCAGCTACATCAAGATAAAGCTAAGCGTTTTTTTATCGGTGGCTCCTTCCTGAATGGCCCTATGTTAGCCCTAACCTTGGTGGCGACTTATACCAGCGCAAGCTCCTTTATTGGCGGGCCAGGTGCGGCATATCAGATGGGGCTTGGCTGGGTGTGGTTAGCCTTGATACAGGTGCCTGTGGCCATATTAACTTTAGGCGTGTTAGGTCCTAAGTTTTTAGCGATGCGCAGTGCAGAGCATACAACCTTAATCGAGTGGCTCGACAGTCGTTACCAACACCCCTGGCTAAGCAGCTTGGCTATTGTGAGTTTAGTGATGGGTTTTATCGCCATGATAGCGGTGCAATTTATTGGTGGAGCTCGCTTATTCTCTGGCGTGAGCGGCATAAGTTATGAGATAGGGTTAGGCCTATTTGTACTAACAGTACTGGCTTATACCTTAACTGGTGGCTTTAGGGCTGTGGTGTTAACCGATGTCCTTCAAGGAGTGGTGATGCTTGCAGGACTGATCTTACTATTTGGCGCAATTCTATCTCAGGGGACGCTGCCTCAGTTGATGGAGAAAGTGAAGGCATATTCACCGCAGATGCTGAGCCCTCATGGAGTGAATGATTATCTCGGTTGGCCTATGATGCTCTCATTTTGGGTATTAATCTGTTTTGGTACCATGGGGCTTCCCCATACTTTGGTGCGCTTGTTAGCGGTTAAAGATAGTCGCTCTTTGAAGCGTGGCATGGTGTGGGGGACGATAATCTGCTTTTTGATGACCTTGCTACCACATCTGTGTGGGGTATTTGGCCGCGCACTTTATCCTGAGTTAACAGTGCCAGATGAGATAATGCCTAGATTGATCTCTGGCTTGTTTCATCCATTTTGGGCTGGTGTGCTGCTTGCTGCGCCCATTGCTGCTGTAATGTCTTCGGTAGACTCTATGCTGCTTCAATCTGCTGTAAGCTTAATTCGAGATGGTGTGATGAAACAGTATCCGAGATTGAGCGCCACTAGGCAGATTAAGCTAACGCGAGTTGCCATGTTGCTAATAACGGTATTGGCGACCTATTGGGCGATTGAGCCACCAAAGATGATAGTGTGGATCAATTTAGCCGCGTTTGGGGCGTTGCAGGCTGTATTTCTATGGCCCATCATTGCTGGGGTGTTTTGGAAAAACATCAGTGGTAATAGCGCGTTTGGTGCCATGGGAGCAGGATTGATAAGCTATCTTGCTTTCCAGCTTAACGCTCCACTTGTGTGGAAGATCCATCCGATAGTTCCCGCTTTAACCATCTCTTTGTTGGTTATGCTACTGATCCATGCTGTCACTCCTCAAGCGAATGTTAAGGTATTGGATGGTGAATCTTAAATAGAATAGAGAAGAGGAGGTTTATCGTGATCTTTGTACAAACAGATGATTAATGGGCCTCACCTTATTTAACTCACTCATATTTATCGTTAACTCCATATACACACTCTTACGGAATTAGTTTATATTTGCGGCCATATAATAACTAGAATGGTCTTAATATGGACAGAACAGTCACAACTCCTTCCCACGATAACTCCTTAGGGAGTGTTAGTCGCTGGCAGATGCCAGATACCTTAGTCATTATCTTTTTTGTTGCTGTAGTGGCAGCAATGCTCACCTATTTTATACCTACCGGCTCATTTCAAACCCAGGAGGTGACCTACCTTGCTGATGGTGTAGAGAAGAGTCGCAGTGTGATTGATCCCAGCTCATTTGCCTATGCGCTTGATGATAATGGAGAGCCTAAGTTAGCACCGGTTGGTTTATTTGAAGGTCATGGTGGTGCTGGTTTTTTCAACTTTGCTTTTGAAGGCTTAGTGTCAGGCTCTAAGTGGGGCAGTGCTATCGGCGTTATCATGTTTATGTTAGTGATAGGTGGCTCCTTTGGTGTAGTGATGGCTACGGGGACCATAGACAATGGTATCTTGAAGCTGATCGACAGAACACGGGGAAATGAATCACTCTTTATTCCAGTTATCTTTGTGCTGTTTTCACTTGGCGGCGCCGTTTTTGGTATGGGAGAGGAGGCGATTGCTTTCGCCATTATCATCTGCCCGCTAATGATACGGCTGGGATATGATGGGATTACGACGGTTATGGTGACCTATGTTGCGACTCAGATAGGCTTTGCTAGCTCTTGGATGAATCCATTTAGTGTCGCGATTGCGCAGGGGATTGCTGGGATCCCTGTTTTATCTGGCGCAGGTGTGAGAGTGATGATCTGGTTTGGCTTTACCCTGATGGGGCTTATCTTTACCATGCGTTACGCCAATAAGATTAAGCTTAAGCCGCTGTACTCCTTTAGTTACCACAGCGATGCCTATTTCCGAGAAAATCAGAGTAAAGCTAGCTTAGATAGCCGATTTAATTTAGGTGATATTCTCGTGCTCGTCACCATTATTGCGACGATAGTTTGGGTTATCTGGGGCGTGGTATCTCAAGCTTGGTTTATTCCTGAGATCGCCAGTCAATTTTTCACTATGGGGGTTGTGATTGGCATCATAGGTGTGATTTTTAAGCTCAATGGGATGACTGTTAATGATGTAGCGACAAGCTTCAAGCAAGGAGCTGCCAATATGCTTGAGCCCTGTATTTTAGTTGGCTGTGCATCGGGTATTTTAATACTGCTTGGCAATGGTGGACCCAGTGAGCCGAGCGTGCTTAACTCCATACTCAATAGTGCAGGGGAGCTTATCGGTCAGCTTCCTAATGCCCTTTCTGCATGGTTTATGCTGATTTTCCAATCGGTATTTAATTTCTTTGTGACCTCTGGCTCGGGGCAGGCTGCGTTGACTATGCCATTAATGGCGCCACTTGCAGATATGGTGGGTGTGACTCGTCAAGTGTCTGTACTTGCATTTCAGCTCGGAGATGGTTTTAGTAATGCAATTGTGCCGACATCGGCGTCATTAATGGCGACATTAGGCGTGTGCCGAGTAGACTGGGGCGACTGGCTTAAATTTATCTGGCGCTTTATGCTGGCGCTGTTTGTGGTATCCAGTGTGATTGTAGTAAGTGCGCACTATTTAGGGTTTAGTTAATCCACTATAGATGAGAGAACAAAAACGGCACCTTAGGTGCCGTTTTACTTTCAATCATATTAAGTGAAGGAGTCTTAGAACTTTACTTCACCTTCTAGGAACCATTCACGACCGCGCGCGTTGTAGATTGAGCGCTGGTAATGTGGCCATGATGTTGCTGTTGGATCAAAGTTTGGTCCAGCATCAAATAGGTTAACGACACCAGCCTTAACTTTAATATCGTCAGTGATGGTGTAACCAGCTGTCAGATTCCACTTAGTTTGTGAAGCAACTTCGTGTGCACTTTCGTCAAACTCAGTACCAGCATCTTCTGCTGACTCTTTGAATGACTTGTACTGCATGCCATGCATGCGAGCCGTGTGATAAGCACCTAATGTTGCTTCGAAATCTTCGATAAACCAACCAAGTACTAGGTTTGCACGGTATTGAGGCAGTCCACCATTATCGATGTCATCTTCAACAGGATCAGTTGGAGCAAGCTGACCTTCAGATAACAGAATATATGTACCCTTGAAGTTAAGCTTAAGCTCACCTAGGTTATTTAGATCCCAGTTATAACCTGCGGATAAGTCGATACCACGAACTTTTTGGAAGGCTAGGTTTTGAGCAACTGCATCAATATGAGTAATGGTGCCATCGGCATCACGTGTCAGCATATTTTCATACTGCTCATATTCACGAGCGGCTTTACTAGCACTGATGTCACTTACCATGTCATCAAGCTTCCACTCCCACAAATCTAATGATGCATTGAGAGACTCTCCGCCCCACACGGCACCTACATTTGCTGTATAACCAGTTTCAGCTTCTAGGTCTTTATTTGCACCCGTTTTAGTGGTGATATGCAGCTCATTACAGATCTCGTTGATTTTTGTATCTGAATGAGGTTGACCAGGTGTACCACCCATAGCTTGACACTGTTTGAAGTCAATGACTTGGTTGAAACCATTGGTTGCATCACCGTATACACGGTGCATGTCTGGTGCGCGGAATACACTGCTGACAGAACCACGAACAAGCAGCTCCTCAAGAGGGCGATACTCGATTGCAATCTGTGGTGATAAGTTACCACCGAAGTCACTGTATCTATCATAGCGAACTGCAGCATCAACAGTTAGTACATCCAACACTGGAATACTTAGCTCTGCATACGTTGCCCAGAAAGAGCGTTCACCTGCACCTGATGAACCACCAGTTGTCAGGATATTGCCTTTAGCTGATTCAGAATCTGACTCTGTTTGGTAGTCTTGCTTAGTGTATTCTGCACCGAAAGCGAATAGTGCATCGCCTTCAGGCATTTCGAAAGCACTACCTGTAATGTTAGCCTGTACGTTCTTTTGTGTTGATTGCGCTTTCTCAAAAGGAGAGTAAGAAGCTGCTTCAACATCGTCAGCAGTCATGTTTTTTAGAAGAGAGTTACCGTTGTCACCAGCTGTGATGTAATCAAACATACCTGCAACTGTTGCATAGCCACCACGGAAAACATCTACATTGGTACGCCCATAGTTTACAGAAGCGTCCCAGTTGTAATCTTCAAAAACTACACCTTCAAGGCCAGCTGTGAAAAAGTAGTTACGAGTTTTAGTTTCACCCATACGGTTACTAAATTCATGTAAGCGGCGAACGTAGTAGTAGTCACCATCTTCAGCATTAGCAAAGTCACCGCCGAGTGCTGTAGTTTTGTCAGCAAATGTTTTGCTTAGGTCACCATTGCTGACAGTTAAGCCATTACCATCAACCTTAATGTCGTAGTCATTGATTGCCATTGGCTCAATGCGGGTAGTTGATTTCGCTTCTGCAAAATCTAGGCGACCCACAAAGCTAATGTCATCGCTTAACTCATAGTTAAAGTTTGTAGAGCTGATAAAACGTGTGCTTTCTGGTTGAAGATCGCGCCACTTTGAACGGTCATAACCACATAAACTACGGGCTGCATCCCAGAAGAATCCGCCTGCTGTACACTCTGCAGGTGTTAATGCACGAGCACCTGAACCGCCAGCAATACGCGCACCGTATGAACTATATTGAGAAAACTCGCTATGAGGAACTTTATCGGTATGAAGACCGAAGTTCTCACGATCAGTCGCTTTCAATTGCTGGTTATCAGTAAACTCAATAAAGCTTGATACGTTACCGCGATCTGATGATGCGCCAACAGAAAGTGCTATACGATCACTTGCTCCGCCACCTTCGAAAGTGTCACCGTGGCGATATTTAAGAGCGATACCTTCAAAGTCTTTTTTCAAGATGATGTTGATAACACCACCAACTGCATCTGCACCATAAACGGCTGATCCACCAGATTGAAGAATTTCAATGCGCTGTACAGCTTCCATTGGAAGATTAGCTGTATCAACGAAGTTATCGGTGCCATTTGCAGGTTTTGGGTATTGGTTAAGACGCTTACCATTAATCAGTGTCAGAGTACGACTTGGACCTGCACCGCGAAGACTGATTGATGAGGCTGCTGGAGTGAAGCCGTGTACTGATTGAGTCGTCATTGCACTTGTTGTGGAAGTTAGGCTTTCTAGTGCATCTTGAATGTTTGTAAAACCTTGTTTTGCCATATCATCAGCGCTTAATACGGTTACTGGTGTTGCAGTTTCCATATCGGTACGCTTAATACGTGAACCTGTAACTTCAATTCTTTCTACTTTTTCATCATCTGTTGCTGCAAAAACTGCTGGTGCAGTCAGTGCTGCAGTTGCTGCGCCACTGATTAATGAAAATCGAATAGCTTTAGCTATTACTGAATTAGACAACATATTATTATCTCCCTGATATAACTTTAAGTTTTATTATTGGTTTTAATTGTTTGCTTCTTGTTCTTAGACGGTCTAAATAGTTTTCACTTTGTTAACTATTGGTGTCCGAGTCTGGATATAAACACATACTGATAACAGGTGCAATCAGCTTAAAGTTGTTACTTAAATAGACCTTGTTGCACCATTTTGCAACAATTCTCGATACTCTTTGTTAACAATTTGGTGTTTTTAATAGTTTTTATCAGTGAGTTATGAAATTGGTGGCGCTTTTTCACTCTGTAAAGGGGAGATTTTGGGTTAAATAAATGTTTTTGGTTAACACTTTGGTAATAATATTTTTTTAGTTTTTTATCATTTAAATTAAAATTAACATTATATTTATTGTGAGTAAGTGTTAGCTTATTTTACCGAATGCTTTACTGTATTAAATTTAACCGGATTATGGAGGGTTTAACTTGCTTTATATTTAAAGTGTTAAATTTAATGTGTTGTGAAAATCTATTTTAATGCTTAGCTCATTGTCTTTTACTTTCAATATTTCTTAGGCGGTTAGAATATTTGGCCTGTAGTGAGAAAGGTAGCGATATGCGACATACAGCACAACAGCTGTTGAGATGAACAACTCTAGTTGCGCAGCATGCGAAATCAGTTCGGTAAACTGACTCTCACCAAAGGAGTGACTTAGCCAGTGTGATGCTTTAAATAGTGCTGTGGCACCAATTACCATAGGAAAGGTGAAAGCAGCGTAGCCAGGTGAGAATGGCAGCCTTAAAAGATGAAAGAAGGCTAAATAGATAACACTAGTCATCAATAGCGCTATGCTAAGCAGGAGCGCAACGATAACCAGTGAAGGCTGGCTACTTACTGTTAAGTATCCTGCGAGCGATAGACTTGCTGGTGCAGCCATTATCGCGATGGTTGGTTTTGCGACATCGGCTATCGGTGCACAGAAAATCAAACGATATAACATGATTGGTAGCATAATGAGGTAGCAAGTCATGCCAAAGTTAAGTGTCGCGTTTGCCAGCCATTGGTACTGAACCCCTGGGAAGGTTACCGCTGCTACTATGATCCCAATGGGTGGTACAAACCAGCTTGGAACCATATGTTCGAGTTTAAAATCGATAGCTCGAAAATAGATGAACATAGCTAAGAAGACTAAATGTATGGCAATTGCAGTAAGCCATAGAGAGAGTCCAAGCCTTGGTAAGTAGAGCCCCAGTGCATTAGAGACAACCATTAAGCCCATGGCAAAAGTTGGGATCACGCTGCCAACCACTGGGTGTGAAAGTTCCTGTTTTAAGATAGTTGGATGAAGGACAAATTTAATCACCAGTGCCATTAACATGAGTGCTGCAACTACGGCGCTGATTAACTGACCGCGTCCATGCATGCTTGGTAACATGTTTTCCCACGCCCAGCCCAAACTGGCAATCGCCAGTGCCAGTCCAGCCATAGGGCTTGGTAATTTCGATGCATGATATGAGATTTTTTTGAATGAGGATTTCATCTCTATTTTCCGGTAAGTAATCTATGAATAGATAGTAGGAGAGTAGAGGTGGTAAGAAAATTTGATTTTAATTAGTCATAGATTAAATGAAACTTAATCTATGACTAGTGGTTAAGTGTTATAAAACTGACTAAAGCTGCGTTGGCTTACGCTTGCACCTTAGGAGGGTGTGACCTAAACCTATCTCATCGATATCCTCATCCACATAAAGGCCTGCCTGTGAAATTAGCGATAACATCTCTTTTGAGTGATACATACGGCTGTCACCGTTTGCCATGGCTGTGAAATAGATAGAGGTGGCGTTAACACAATAGGCTCCCGCTTCAAAAGGTTGTCTATCCCAATAGGTTTCTAAAATACAGAGCTCACTATTGGCATTCATGCTTTGTGCTGTACGAGTTAGGATGCTCAGAATTTGCTCTTTTGAGAAACAATCAAGAAATTGACTCATCCAGTAGAGATCACCGTTTGGACAGAACTCCTGAGACTCTTTGAGCAGATCGCATTGAAAGCCTGATACTCTATCGGCGACGCCTTTCTCTTCGGCGTTCTTTAGGGCGACCTTTAGTTGCCCAGGAAGATCCATGATGGTGACTTTGACATTGCTATCATAAGCCGTACAAGCCAATGCCCATTTACCTGTGTTACCTCCTACGTCGACGATATGTGTTGGTTTAGCTTGGAAAATTAAGGGGAGAAGTTGACCAAAGGCATGGTCTGAATAGTAATGATCGAACTCAAACCAGCTCTTTTTAACCTGCTCTGGTAGCTCGCTGAGGGTAGGGTAGATGGTATTCCAATCACCAAATACTTTAAGCCCTTTTGGCTTACCTTCGACTAATGAAGCTTCAAGTTCAAACATGCCTTGATAGCAAACATCATGAACAAAGTTGAGATTGACCTTTGCCATATCATCCTCAACTAAGAAATGGCCAATTTTATCGAGCAGGTACCTATCCTCTTTCTGCCATAACAGACCCATGCTAAGCCCCATATCGATAAGAACACTAATAGCGTATTGTGATAGTTCGGTCTTTTTTTCAATATCATCTAAGGAGCAACCTTGCTCTGCAGAGGAATCTATCTGTTCTAAAATGCCGAATTTAAGTAGACAACGGGCAACCTGAAAGCTGATGGGAGCGAATGCGATTTTTTGTGCTTCAAATTTTGCGTCGAAAGCGCTGATCTTCATGGGAGATTGGTAAAAAGCCATAGATATTATAGTTCTCATTTTTCAAGATAGGGAGACCTTATCATGATCAACTTAAGTTTGAGTAGGGATTTGATCAATGCATAGGGTAATTGAACACATACTTAGCAACGCTAGGTTGTTATTTTTATTGAAGTGATCGGCTTGTGATTAACCAACAACACTTTTAATAGTGTCAGCAAACAGTGCGGGAAATGTCCCTAGGCTCATGACTAGTAGGATAATGAACCAAAGGCTTGCGACCTCTCCAGCAGTAGAAGGGCTGCTATGACGGGTTTGTGTCGATGATAACATTACCATAATGACTCTAAGATAGAAGAATAAGCCGATAACGCTCGCGATAACTAAAAAGGGAAGTGGCCAAATAACCTGATAAGAGATACTGGCGGTCACCAGATAAAATTTTCCCATAAAACCGAGTGTTAAAGGGATCCCCGCCAGCGAAAGCATGACAATACTGAGGCTAGCGGCATGCAGTGGCTTGCTCCAGAAAAGTCCTGTTAATGCTTCGAGTGATTTTTCCTCCTCCAGCTTCATCAAAATTGAGAAAGCACCAGTTAAGGTTATGAGGTAAGCACTGAGGTAGAAGAGTAGTGCTTCGAGTGGAAAGGTGGGGTTATCTAAAAGATCTGCATTGTGGTTAAACAAAAACAGTAGGATAAGCAGGTATCCAAAATGAGAGATAGAGGAGAATGCTAAAATACGCAAGATACTATTTTGGAGTAGAGCCAGTAGATTTCCAATTAACATTGAGGCCACTGCTACCATACCAATAAGAGTTAAGACTACCTGATTTTCTTGCCAATTACCCAAATGAAATAGCTTCCAAAGTACGACAAATGAAGCCAATTTGGACACGGTAGATAAAAGTGCTGTAGAGGGGAGCGGCGCACCTTCGAAAATATCGGCAACCCACAGGTGACAGGGAACTAAAGAGAGCTTAAAGAGGAGTCCTATCAAAATAAAGATGAGTCCTATTGTGAATAACATAGAGGATGGGGTTGTGTTATTAAGATTTTCTGCAAGATATTGGAATGAGAGGCTGCCTGTTTGCAGGTAGATAATGGCGATCCCCATTAACATAAAGGCTGAGGCCACCGCTGACAGTATGAGGTACTTAATTCCCGCTTCTTGACTGTTCGGCTGACTTTGTGAGTAGGCAATAAGCCCAACAAAGGAGAGGCTCATCAGCTCTAAGCTTAAAAAGAAGCTGGCAAAGTGCTCACTCACTATCATGCCTAATGCGCCTAAGCCCGCAAGCAAGAGTAGAAGGTAAAACTCCTCCTTGTGGTTAGCTTCATGTTTTTCGAGCCAAGTGTGTAGCTGTAACCAGATAAAGATCAATATGCCTAGCAGTAGAACACTGAGCACGACACTCATTGAAGAGAAGCTAAATAGCTCGTCAGAAAAATGGAGTTCACTTAAATGTGAGGCACGTAAAAGAGAGCATTGACTAAAACAGGCGATAAAAAGCCCTGCGCCAGTAATGTAAAATGCTAATTGGTGGCTGCGTTTTAGGGCGATGACAAGCAGTAAAACCAATATTGCAATATTGAGGGTTATCGCTGGTAGATAATGAAGGCTCATAGCTGCACCTCAAGTAGTGGGCTTTCAGGCTGTAAAGGGGACTGAATAAGCGAGAGAATCTCCATGAGCGAGCTATTCACTAACGTGAAAATGGGTTGTGGATGTAATCCCATGATTATCAGGCCTAAGCACATCAACATTAGAGTTAGGCCCTCTTTAACGCTAAGATCTGTGATATGGTGTGTGTGAGCATCATTAAGGCGTTTTGCTCTTAAACCCGCCGAGCTGTTATCGAGGTCGTTTTTTGAGCTGTTATCACTTGATTTTTTATCACTAAAACTAGTCTCAAGGTTTAAGTTCATTCCGAAGAAGCTTTTTTGGATCATGCGTAGTGAGTAAACCGCTGCTAATATCAAGCCAGAGCTTGCTACTATTGCGAATATTGGCGCCTGCTTAAAGGCGCCCAGAAGTACCAGTAACTCCGCGATGAAATTTCCCATTCCCGGCATCCCTAAAGAAGCCACACCAAAAAAGAGTCCCATGGCTGATAGTTTAGGCAAGGTGTGCCAGAGTCCACCGAGATGGTTGAGATCTCGAGTGTGGAATCTATGTTGTATCAGTCCTACTAACATAAACAGAGCGGATGTGCTCAGTCCGTGAGCCAACATCTGCATAACCGCGCCTTGTAGCGCGTAAAAGTTGAAACTAAAACAACCCAATAATACAAACCCCATATGGCTAACACTGGAGTAGGCCACTAAGCGTTTAAGATCTGTTTGGGAAAAGGCCATGATGGCGCCGTAGATAATACTCACACCTGCCAGTGTCATCATCAAGGGGGCCCAAAATTGTGCCGATTCTGGAAACAGAGGCAGAACAAACCTAAGCAATCCATAGCCACCAGTTTTGAGAAGCACCGCGGCTAAAATAATACTGGCAGGGGTGGGGGCTTGAGTATGGGCGTCGGGTAACCAGGTATGGAAAGGAAAAGCAGGTAGCTTGACAATAAAAGCGATAATAAAGCCCAAGCAGATCCATTTAGCTAACTCTGATTGGATGGGAGATTGAACCAACACCTGATAATCGAAGCTTAGTATGCCAGTTTGCTGATAGTGTATGACAGTCAGCGCGATGATACTCAATAGCATCAATAGGCCGCCAGCCTGCGTAAAGAGGAAAAACTTTAAGGCAGCGTAACGACGGTTTTCATTTCCCCAAATAGCGATAAGAAAGTACATGGGAACCAACATCACCTCCCAGAAGACGAAGAACAGCAGCAGATCCATCGCCAAGAAAACACCAATAATCCCAGCTAGAGTCCACAGGTAGTTGCCATAAAAGAAGCCCTTGTGTTGATTAATCTCGCTCCAAGCAGACGATAAACCCACAAGTCCCATCAGCAGAGTTAACAGCAGTAAGACAAAACTCAGTCCATCCATAGCAAGGTGTGCGGTGATATTGAGTCTAGGGATCCAAGCCCTCGGCTCATCAACTAGCCATAACTCCAAGTTTTCTATGTTATTGGTCAGCTTAATGGAGATTAGGAAGGCTAACGTGACGAGTGTGCAGATAGCGGCTATCCACTTAGGGGCATCTTGATGTACGCGTTGGCTCCAACATGCCAGAAATCCACCGATAAGTGGTAGTATTACTAAAGTAAACAGCATCATAATGTTAGCCCCCAAGCGATGGCCAAGATGCAAAAAATCACTAAGCTGGTGCTATAGTGCCTTAGTTGCCCAGTTTGAAAGCGGCTAAGTTGCCGATAGAGGAGTGAGCTTAAACGCTCAAGTTGCCGATAAAGCTGATCGATAATATCTCTGTGGTTATATTTACTGATGAGTCTGAAAGGCTTAATTAATATTAGGTGATAAAGACTATCGAAAGCCCAGCCTGAATGTAAAAATCGCTCTAGTTGTTGTTTAATGCTTACTGAGGATTGACTCGGCTGACTATCAGGCGTGAACACGCCTTTAATAAACAGAAACCAAGCTAAAATGACGGTTAACACGGGTAAAATAATGGGTAGCCAGTGTTCTAATGCGCTAAGAGAGGGAGCTGGTATCTGTGATTGTTCAAGGGCTGTAAAGTGGGCAAATACGCCTTGAGGCTGTATACCGCCTATGAGTGAAAGTAACATTAACGCTATGAGAACTGCTGCCATCGCTCGGGGAGTATTATGGGTACTCGGTCTGTTTAACTTACCAAAAAAGATGACAAAAAATAGTTTGGCACTATACAGCGCCGTAAAAAATGCCCCAATAACGCCACCCCACCAGAGTAAAGGCTGCTGAGCAAGCAATGTCTGTTCTAGGATAAGCTCTTTACTAAAGAAACCTGAGGTCATGGGAAGCGAAGCAAGCGCTGCACACCCTATACCGAAGGAGAGCGCTAATAAGGGTTGAGACTTTCTTAGCCCTCCCATCTTAAAGATATCTTTTTCATGGTGCATGCAGTAGATAAGCGCACCCGCACTAAGAAAGAGTAGGGCTTTAAAGAAGGCGTGAGTCATGAGGTGAAAAACGGCCGCAGAGGCTGAGCCAGCACCAAGTGCGAGGAACATGTAACCCAGCTGGCTGATGGTGGAATAGGCGAGTATGCGTTTAAGATCTGTTTGAGCCAGCGCTGAAGTTGCACCTAAAATTAGAGTGATAACACCGACAATAGCAATGAAATGAAGTACATCAGGAGCTAAACTAAAGAGTTCCATATTTCTGGCAACTAAGTATATTCCTGCGGTGACCATGGTTGCTGCATGGATTAAGGCGCTGACTGGTGTTGGGCCCGCCATCGCATCGGGCAGCCAGGAGTGAAGCGGTACTTGGGCTGATTTACCTGCAGCCCCTGCAAAAAGAAGTAAGCAGCACAGGCTAATGATCCCTGCTCCTCCTTTTGTTAAAAGCTCACTGTTTTGTAAAAGTTGCTGAGAGTGTGCTTGTATCTGTTGAATATTCAGGGTATCAAATTGGTAAAAGATTAAGATGATGCCGATAAGCATGGCGGTATCACCAATGCGTGTGATGATAAATGCTTTGTTGGCCGCCTGACTATTTTTAACCTCTCGATACCAAAAACCGATAAGCAGATAACTGCATAATCCCACGCCTTCCCAGCCCAGATAAAGCAAGATCAAGTTGTCGGCAAGCACGAGAAATAACATGGCTGACACAAACAGATTTAGATAAACAAAGAAGCGACAAATATCTGCATCCTCTTTCATGTAGCAGGCTGAGTAAAGGTGTATCAGCGCGCCGATACAAGTGATGATGGTGATCATCACCAGAGAGAGAGGGTCGAGATAGAGAGTAAAGTTCAATGAAAGCTTATCGATGGTCAGCCATTGACCTAATGAAGTCTGCAGCACAAATTGTGTCTGATCCCAAAGTGCAATATTAAGGCTTAGAGCTAATAGTGCAGCCAAGCTCACCGAGCCCACCCCGATGACTTGTGTCGTCGCAATTTTAGGTTGCCAGAAAAGCAGTAAGCAGGCACTAAGCAGTGGTAGTAGTGGGATTAAGCTAAGTAATATCTCCATATTAGCCTCGCAACTTAGTCAAAGTGTCGACATCGAGGCTTTGTTGTTGTTTGTAGATTTGTACGACTAAAGCCAGACCCACTGCTACCTCTGATGCGGCTAAGGTCAGTACCAATAGGTACATTATCTGGCCGTCATTATTTCCGTGAAGGTTTGATGCCGCCACAAACAGTAAGATGATGCCATTTAACATTATCTCCAATGAAAGCAAGACAAAAAGCAGGTTCCTCCTGCTTAGCAGGCCAAAAGTACCGATGGCGAAAAGCAGGAAGCTTAATATTATGACCCAAGTTGTCTCTATCACGGGGCTGCCTCCGACGCTTTCGACTCCGAGTCCCCATTCACAGGCGAGTTTTCGGTAAGCTTAGAGCTCTTTCTCGCAATATGTATGGCTGCAATTAGAGAGGCGAGCAGTAACATTGCAGCGATTATGACCAGCAGTTTATAGGGACCATATAACTGTTTGGCGAGTGATTTTACTGAGGTGAGTGAGGCCGTTTTGCTGCCCGCTGAAAGCTGCTGGCTTTCACTGTTAACCGTATTTAAAGCTGTCTGTGAAGAGGGGTTATCTAACGGTGTTATGCCGATAAGTAATAATTCAATGACCAGTATTACAGCCAGTAACAGTGGGCCTTTTGCTGTTTTGAGGCTAAATAGCGTCCTCTCATCAATGATACTTTGCTCGCCTTGATGCAGCATCATGGTGACAAAAACAAACAATACCATGACGGCGCCTGCATAAACGATGATCTGCAGCGCCGCAGCAAAAGGAGAGCCAAATAGGAAGAAAATAAGTGCGATGGCGATCATCATAGTGACCAGATAGAGCAAAGCGTGCACTGCGTTATGGGCTGTGACGGTTAATAAAGCTGAGATGACACAGACGATCGCTGTAGTAATAAAGATTATCTCAATCATAATCCTGTCCCTTTGCTGGTGTTGAGGAAAAGCTGCTTTTAACCTTCATGGTAATAAGCTCCTAACATTGATGGGAGGCAACTCATTATGCGCTTCACCTTTCATCTTCCCATTAACCGATTTACCACTGATTTTGTAGAAGTTGTAATCATGGTATTTCCCGGGACCAGAGATAAGCAGGTGCTCTTTTTCATACACCAGATTTTGTCTGTCATATTCAGCCATCTCCACATCCGGTGTTAACTGAATGGCGTGGGTAGGGCAGGCCTCTTCACAAAAGCCGCACATGATGCAGCGTGAAAAGTTGATGGTGAAGCTCTGTGCTTCCCAGCGCCCATCCTCCTTCTCGGTTTTGACCACAGAGATGCAATCAACGGGGCAAGCCACTGAACAAAGGTTACAGGCGACACATCGCTCCTCACCATCAGGGTCTCGGGTTAAGAGGATACGGCCACGATAACGAGGTGAAAGGTAAGGTTTCTGCTCTGGATACTCGACAGTGTCCGCACGGGTAAAAGTGTGTTTTAGGATTGTGATGAGTGTCCTTATTTGACTTAACATGCCACGCTCCTTTTAAAAACCTAAGGTTAATTGCCATACTGCGGTGAGCAGCAGGTTTAACAGTGCCAGTGGGAGTAAAACTGACCAGCCAAAACTCATCAGTTGATCGTACCTAGGTCTAGGTATTGCTGCGCGCAGTAAAATGAAAAACATCACAAAGAGAGCCGTTTTCAGCATAAACCAGATAATGGGAGGGAGCATTGGTCCCTGCCAGCCTCCAAAGTAGAGTGTGGTGATAAGCGCGGAGATAAAGATGACGCCTAGGTACTCACCAATAAAAAACATACCAAATTTCATGCTGGCGTATTCGGTATGGAAACCCGCTACAATTTCAGTTTCTGCTTCGGGAAGATCAAAAGGAGCGCGATGACTTTCAGCGACCCCAGCAAAGAGAAAGAGTAAAAAACCCAATGGCTGACTGAGGATAAACCAGTAATCACTTTGCGCCGCAACTATCTCATTGAGACTAAAGCTGCCAGCGATAACCACGACGCCCATTAAGGCTAGCCCCATAAACACTTCATAGGAGAGCATCTGCGCTGCGGTTCGCATCGCCCCTAAGAGTGCATATTTACTGTTTGATGAAAATCCAGCCAACATAATGCTGTATACAGATAGGGAGCTTAGTGCCAATACAAATAGCAAGGCGTTATCAAATTCAACTATCTGAATATCTGGCGAGAAGGGGATAATCGCGAAGCCCAGTAGCGTCATTATCATTAAGATCATAGGCGCAATAATAAAGAGTGCTTTGTCTGCAAAAGGCGGGATCCAATCCTCTTTTGTGAAGATCTTTATCATGTCGGCAATCACCTGTAGTAGACCAAAAGGGCCGACTCGGTTAGGCCCCAACCTGTCTTGCCAAATGCCTAATAAACGGCGCTCAAGCCAGGTTGACCAAGCTGCTGCAAGGAGCAAAACAATGAGAATGATGAGTGGGGTTAGTAGCGCGCTAAGTTCAATCATCTCTCCTCCTCATTTGAGAGAGGCTGAGTACTCTCTTGCGTTGACGTCTCTGACCGTTTCTGTGCAGGGAGTGGCGTTAATCTTGCCCAAGTTCCAAGCTGTCTAAAATAGTTTGTTGGAACCGAAATAGTGCTTTTTGCTTGGTTTGAGTCAAATAGGCACTCAAGCGCTACTTGAGATCTATCTGAGTACAGTCTAATTTGCTGATTCTCTTCTAGTTGCCACTTGCTTGCTGTCTCAGGATGTATGCGGGCAAGCTTATGTGGCGCCAATGAGGTAAGCGCTTTTGAGTAACTGGCTAATTCAAAATCGGCGTAAAGGTTAGCACTGGGAGTTAACCTAATCTGCTCACTTTCTAATGGCATTGAGGAGTGAGTTTGCTGATAGCCCAACTCTCTTTTGGCCTGCGGATTAGGTGAGAAGATCTGTACTCCTTGAGTCCATGGGGAGGTGGTGCTACTGCTTTGATCCCTTGTGTGATTAACACCTGCACGACTTCCTGCTTGATCTGAGTTCCACTTAGGTGACCACTGATCTGCTGGTAAAACTGAAATAGGTTGCACCAGTGCTTGTCTAAACCCTGCAACTCCCTCCATTGAGTGAGTAAAGGGGCCATTTAAATCTATAGGCGGTTGCTCCTCTTTGACATGTTCAACAGCATCAATGGCGGTTCGAGAACTGGATCTAACAGCTTGTCTGGCGACCCTAAAGGGGGATAACTCATTAAATCTGGCTAATTCGGCAAAGGTTTCAATCGCTTTTAGTTGTGGGAGTTGCTCGGATATCCATAAGACTAGTTCGCAATAGCTGGGTATGCCTATTTGAGTTGATAACCACTGCCATGGGGTTAACCTCTCCTCGATAGGCACCATGGTCGCGAAAGATAACTGTAATCTACCCTCTGAGCTTAAGTAACAGCCGTAGGACTCAGCAAAAGAGGTTGCGGGGAGAATAAGATCGGCCATAGCGGCGGTTTTAGTGAGTAACTGGTCGATGACGACTATCTGTTTGACTTGGTTGAGTGCATCATCAAGCTGAGATTTGTCTAAGTAACGGTAGAGATCTGTTTCCAATATGATTAAAGTTTCGACTGTGCCACTATTTAGCCGCTTAAGGAGTGAGTCTAGCCCTTGGCTTGCGTTTTTTGGATGTGAATTAGCTGTCATCATGCCAAGGTGAAGATCATTTCCATCTTGAGTGACTGCATAAAAGCCTGTGTCTTGCTTTAGCTGTTTTAGGGTGTTGGCTATCTCAATGCTCAAGGAGACTTGTTTCAAATCACGGTTTTGTACGCCAGTAATCACTAGTGGATACTCAGCTGCCATCAAGTCATTAACTATTGCCTTCGCCTCGCTGGATGCGGGTTGCTCAGCTTGTGAATTCAGATGTGTTGTTAATAGTGAGGCGATCTCTTGGAGTAGCACTGTCTGTGCAGCGGAATTTAAGATTATGCTTTGAGTTGCTATGTCGCTAAGTTCACTCCCATGGCTCTGCACAATATGTACCGGTGAGAGTGTGGTTTGGGCTATGTTACGCACCGCATCATCTTGCCAATATTTGATCCCTAACTTGGCTGCTTGTTTTAGCCCAGCATTGCGACTCATCTGCCTCAGACTTAAGGCAAGTCTTGGTGCCGTGTGGGTGATATCTTCATTTATGATAAGTGCAGCATCACATCGCTCAACTTCGGCTAAGGAGATGGGGCTGAGTGAGGTGTCATGGTAGGCACTACAGAGCATATTTAATAACTGAGCATGGCTATCGTCGATACCTAGATAAAACTGCTGCTCACCAAACAGTTTAAGGAGCGCTGCATTATTCTCAATATGGGTGCGCACTGAGCCCACCGCGATGCAGTTTTCATTTGGAGTTTCACAATACTCTGCCAATAGTGTTTGCGCTTGTTCTGGCGTTAATTTATCGGTAGTTTTATGCTCATTATTACGTTTAAGTGGCCACTCAAGCCGCTCATTATGGTTGACATGTTCATAACCAAATAAGCCAGTGTTACAGAGGAAGTGACCATTTACCTCGTCATGGTGACGGTTGGTTATCCTTCTAATGCTGCCGCTACGTTGGCCTAAGTTTATATTACAACCAAGGCTGCAGTGGGGGCAGATGGCGGGGGCTGTTTGTAGATCCCATTTACGACTGTAGTGGTGTGAGAATGGCTTATCGGTAAATACGCCTGTGGGGCAGACTTGTGCAAGGTTTCCAGAGAAGTGACTCTGTAATACGCCTGACTCAGCCCGGCCAAAATAGAGGTGGCTTTTAGAGCCAAACACATTGAGATCTTTATCGCCACAGTAATCACGATAGAAGCGAACGCAGCGGTAGCAGCCGATGCAGCGGTTCATCTCGTGGTTGAGTAGCGGGCCTAAAAACTGATTAAGATGAGTGCGCTTTTTCCCTGAATATCGTCGATTAATGTGCTTACTCATCAAGGTCATATCTTGAAGGTGACAGTTACCTCCCTCTTCACAAACTGGACAATCATGGGGATGGTTGGTCATGATCGCTTCAATGTTGGTTTCCCTAAACTGCTGTGATTTGTCATCTTTAAGAGAGATGATCATGCCTTCAGTTAACGGTGTCATGCATGACATGACTAAACGGCCTCGGGTATCTTCACTGTTTTGATATTGAGTGACGGCGCATTGCCTGCAAGAACCGACTGAGCCCATGGCTGGATGCCAGCAGAAGTAGGGCAGATCTAAACCAAGGGAGAGGCAGGCTTGCAGTAAATTTTGTCCCTTCTCTACGCTATAGCTTTGATTATCTATTGTAAGGGAGATTAAGTTTTCAGTGCCCTCTGGTGACTGTGGTTGATTAGAGCTGTTCATATTTGTCACCCCCAGAACCTTTGATACAAGGAGTGCCTGTCTCATCAATACCTTGTCTTTTTTTATCATGAAAAGGACAGCAAGCTTGATTAATATGAGCTTCGAAATCTTCTCTAAAGTATTTCAGCGCGCTCTGTAGAGGTTCGACAGCTCCTGGGGCTAGGGCACAAAATGTATTGCCAGGGGCGGCAAAGCGGCATAACTCTTCAAGTTGATTGATATCCTCTGGCTCCCCCTCTCCATGCTCAATTTTCTCAAGTAAGACCTGAGCCCAAGGCAAGCCGTCGCGACAAGGAGTACACCAACCACAGGACTCTTGCGCAAAGAATTTAATAAGGTTGAGCACCATAGCCACTGGGCAGTATCTGTCATCCAATATGATGATGGTACCTGTTCCCATTCGGCTACCCTGTTTGCTAATGGTGTCGTAATCCATTGGAATATCCAGATGCTCAGCCACTAAAAAGTCGGTGGAGCCACCACCGGGGAGAAATCCTTTAAGCGTGTATCCATCACGCATGCCACCTGCGTGTTGCTCTATGATATCCCTGATTGGTGTGCCCATTGGTAACTCCCAAAGACCTGGGTGGTTCACTCTGCCGCTAACACCAAATATCTTCGTTCCCGCATCATCGTTAAGACCCAGATCTTTAAACCATTGAGGGCCGAAATGGATGATGTGAGGCAAGTTACAGAAGGTCTCAACATTGTTGACTATGGTGGGCTTTCCCCATAGGCCCGCGACTTGCGGAAAGGGAGGTTTAGCCCTAGGGTTGGCGCGTTTTCCCTCCATGGAGTTGATTAAGGCGGTCTCCTCCCCGCAGATATAGCGACCTGCACTGGTGTGGAGGTGAATATCAAAATCTAATCCGCTTCCCAGTATATTTTCCCCTAAGAGGTTGGCATCTCTGCACTCTTGAAGCGCTTTAGTTAGGCGTTTCTCGGCCAGATAGTAATCCCCACGAAGAAAGATATACCCAATAGACGCTCCTAAAGTCTGGGCACCGATCAGTAAGCCTTCAATTATCTGGTGAGGCGTTTTCTCCATAAGCATTCGGTCTTTAAAGGTGCCAGGCTCCATCTCATCGGCATTAACGATGAGATAACGGGGGGAGGGAGCATCATCGCCTCGAGGCACAAAACTCCATTTAAGCCCTGTGGGGAAGCCTGCGCCGCCGCGGCCTCTAAGGTTAGACTCCTTTAGAGTATCAAGGAGCTGCTCCTGACTCAGGGTTAAAGATTTACGAAAACCTTGGTAGCCGCCCTGATTTTGATATTGCTCAATTGACCAGCAGCTCTCATCATCTGTGATAAAACGAGTTAGCGGATTATGGGGTAAGGTTTGATTCATCAGCTCACCTCGTTAAATGTGCTGAGTAACTTAGGAAGCTCATCTGTTGTCACATTTTCGAAGAGTTGCTTGTTGGCTATCATCACTGGCGCCTTATCACAGGCACCTAGACAGGGCAGTGGGATCAGGGTAAAACGGTTATCAGGTGTGGTTTCCCCTGCCGTGATGTTTAATTGCTGCTTCAGGCATTGACGAATATGCTCACCTCCCATTAAGTCGCAACTGATCCCGTCACAGGGATGCAGCACAACTTTACCGACTGGCTGCCGAAAAATAAGGTTGTAGAAGGTGGCAACACTGTCAAGATCGGCAACAGGGATCTGAGTGTAGAGCGAGAGGGCATGCAAACTTGCATCGCTGACCCAGCCACGCTCAGCTTGTATCAGCTTGAGTGCATCAATCGTGATCCCCGCAAGTTGCGGCGAGTGGGAGATTAACTCATCGATACCCTGTTGCTCTTTTGAGCTCAGCGAGATATCAGGGGTCTCAATGACAGAGACTGGGATGGTTTGTTGCTCTTTAGTTGCCATAACCTCTCCTACCTATCCACATCAGCCATCACAAAATCGATACTGGCCAAGATCACAATGAGATCTGCCACCATTAAGCCTTTTGCCATTTTAGGTATCATCTGTAAGTGAGCAAAAGAGGGGGTACGAATACGAGTGCGATAACTGGTATTGCTGCCATCACTGATAATGGTGTAGGCGTTAACCCCTTTGGTTGCTTCAACTGCGAAACAGGACTCACCTTTTGGCATAACCGGTCCCCAACTGACATTGAGAAAATGCTGAATTAAGGTTTCGATATCATGCTTGCTACGCTGGCTTGGTGGCGTGGTTAATGGATGATCGGCTTTGACTTCGCCCTCCGGCATGTTGTTGATGCATTGCTGGATAATCTTGACACTCTGTCTCATCTCCTCAACCCTAAGTTGGCACCTGTCGTAGGCATCACCTTTGTGTCCAGTAGGAACCTCAAAATCATAATTTTCATAGCCAGAATATGGGCGAGCTTTACGCAGATCCCACTCTAGACCCGTGGCACGTAAACCAGCGCCGGTGATATTCCAATCTAAGGCTTCTTGGGTGTTGTATTGACCAATACCGATTGAGCGCCGCTTTAGTATGCTGTTTTGCATCACCATCACTTCATACTCGTCGAGTTTTTTGGGGAACTCATCGACAAACTCCTGCATCATGGTGTCCCAGCCTTTGGGAAGGTCTTGAGCAAGCCCACCAATTCTGAACCAGCTTGGGTGCATACGTGCTCCCGTTATCGCCTCGATGATCCCGAACAGTTTTTCTCTGTCGATAAACAGGTAGAAAATGGGAGAGAGTTGACCAACATCTTGAGCAAAGGTGCCAAAAAACAACATATGGCTTAAGATCCTAAAACATTCAGCCAGCATGACTCGGATACATTTGACCCGCGCGGAGACCTGTATATTGGCTAACTGTTCAATGGCCAAGATATAGGGAAAGTTATTCATCACTCCCCCTAGGTAGTCGATTCTATCTGTGTAGGGAATAAAGCCATGCCATGTCTGGCGCTCTGCTATCTTTTCGGCCCCCCTATGGTGGTAGCCAATATCAGGCACTGAATTGATGATATGCTCGCCATCGAGTTGCAGGGCGATGCGAAAAACCCCATGAACACTGGGATGGTTAGGTCCCAAATTTAAAAACAGATAGTCATTGTCTTTATTACTCTGCTCCATTCCCCAGCGTTTGGGATCGAATTTGAGTGCTTCCTGTTCAATGGCCAGACGTTCATCGTCTAAGCTAAAGGCTTCAGTCTCAGTGGCTCTACAAGGGAACTCTTTACGTAGCGGGTGACCCTTAAATGTGGGAGGAAGCAGCAGTCGATAGAGGTTGGGGTGATCATTAAAGACGATACCAAACATATCCCAAGCTTCACGCTCATACCAGTTAGCCGATGGCCAGAACGCGGTAATGCTGGGGATATCTGCTTGGTCGTTGGCCAGCGCGACTTTGAGCCTGATATCTTGATTACGGCTAATCGAGCAGAGTTGGTACACTAAGGTGAAATCTTGTGCGGGTAGCTTGTCTCTATCTAGCCTTAACCGTTCATCGACGCCGTAGAGATCAAGTAAAAGATCAAAGGGCTGGGGCATGGTTTTAAGCAATTTAAGGGCTGGGATTAACTCTATCTTATCTATCCAGAGTGTGAGTATGCCGTCGATGCATTTTTGCTGCTCTACTGAGTCGCTTAATAAACTTTTAAGCTCAGGTAACATCTCCAGAGTTAACATCTGTTTTATGTTGCCTGATTGGCCATTTTTTGCTGATACCTCCTGAGTGAATATGCTCATGCTTACACCTCATCTGGCGGTGTGAGCTTATCGGCTTTGATCCTCTGCTCGTGCTTTTCATCACGCATATTGCGACAGACAAACGCTTGTATCTCTTCGGGGGTAATAGTGCGATTGAGTGGTCTTGCTTGGCGGGGGGCACCATCCTTAATCGCCTCCTGAAGTAGTGTCAGACCGTACATTAAGGCTTCGGGTCTGGGAGGGCAGCCTGGAACATAAAGATCGATAGGAAGAAAGCGGTCGGCACCTTGCACCACACTATAGACATCATACATGCCGCCTGAATTAGCGCAGGATCCCATGCAGATCACCCATTTAGGTTCTAACATCTGATCATAGAGGTGTTTGATGACCGGTGCCATCTTAAGGAAAACCGTACCAGATATCACGATTAAGTCAGCCTCTCTGGGAGTGGCGCGTATCACCTCTGAGCCGAATCTGGCGATATCATGACGGCTAGTAAAGGAGGTGGCCATCTCAACATAACAGCAGGAGAGCCCAAAATTAAAAGGCCAGAGAGAGTTGCTTCGACCCCAAGCCACTAAATCTTCGAGTCGAGTAACAAGCAGGTTTTTCTCAACGACTTCCTGCATGGTTTGAGTTGAGGTTGGAATTATCTCAGGTTTACTCAGTTGCCAGCGCATGGCTACTCCCCTTGTTGTCTTTTACCCCAATTGAACGCACCCTGTTTAATCTCATATATCAAAGCAATAAACAGGGCTAAAATGAAAAGTCCAGCTGTGGTTAATCCTGGCCAGCTGGTTTCAAGTACGACAAGGGACCATAGGTAGAGGTAAACGGCTTCGATATCGAAGATGACAAAGGAGATAGCGATTAAGAAGTAGTTAACGTTCCAGCGGATGTTTGTATCCCCCACGGGCACAATACCTGATTCATAGGGGTAGCTATTTTTCCTTTTTTGACCTCTGGGATTGAGCGCATGGGAGACGAGCAGCATTGTCAAAGTGACAATGATGATAGCGAAAGAGTAAAAAATAAAACTCGCAGATACCATAACCTAGCGCCTTATTCTTTGTTTCTTATATTTTATTAGCTTGTTTTTTGCTGGTTAAATTATAAACAGTAATGTGCAAGCTGCCTGATTTATGAACAATGATCAAGTTTTAAAGCAGGATTTATATGTTAAAAGTCTCGCCAAATACTTCTGATTTGATACTACAAAGCCTTCAAATAGCGAAAAGAAACGAGTTAAACCCTTGCCATGATTAAACCAGACGAGAGTGCCCATCTTGGTACATAGCTTTTAACTGATCATCAATTGCCTTTAAAACATCTGAGCGGGTGATAACACCAATGAGTTTGTTGGATTCATCTATGATGGGGTAAATTTTGGGTTTTGCGTGGGTCATCTGCTGAGCCAGATCTAAGACGGAGCCATCTGGACGAACAGTGAGGGGTTTATCATGCATGAGATCGCCCACCACATAATGATTTTCATTTAGGTAAGTGGCTTCAAGCATCTTGATTAAACAGTCCTGCTCAGAGAGGAAACCTACGACGTAATTATTCTCATCTATTACTGGTCCGCCAATCTGTTTTGCGCGAAGAAATATCTCAACCGCTTCAGCAATGTGCATATCAACAGTAAAGGTTACTGGACGTCTATTCATGTAGCTGGATATTTTAATTGATTCCATTTTAACCCCTTAATTGCAACTAGGTAGTCTTGTCTGCCATAGTGAGCTTAATGATGAGTGGATGACTCTTTGGTTGATTTTTATTCCACTATTTATAAGGTTAGTCTGAAAAAAAAATTTTGTTGAAGAATATAGAGAAATTATCTACGGCTAGCTTGATATGAAAATCTTATACCAATTAGTATAAGACAGTAGTCAGCTCAGAGCTGTTTTAGGCAAACTAGTTCAAGGCGGATAACTGAAGTAATGGTGACTCCCTTGGGAAGTTATTCAACGAAGAAGTAGGCAGCCTAAAACGCTCCTAAAAGGCGAGTCTTAGCGCTTCTGAATACTACGTCATCGAGTTTGATCGTAGAGCAACTATGCCCTTCACTCGCTTCCTTGTCTCACAAGCGCTAAGTTCTCGCTGAGTGACTACATCTTTATACTAAATGGTATTAGCTGAAAACAGATAGGGTTTTCACATAAGATGTGTGCAAGTTGAATCTATAGGCTGTTATTTGATAGAGGTTAAAGGAAGAGTGATGAGCCACCCATTGAGCTATATTGGTCGTCAGACAAGCCGCAGTGACTGAGAAGCAAGAAGGGTGACTATTCTTGAGGCTACCCTTAGGCTTATTGTTAAAGAGGGGATACGTGGTGTACGACACAGAGCCGTGGCCAAAGAGGCGGGAGTTCCTTTAGCGTCTACCACCTATTACTTCAAAGATATTAAAGTCTTGATCAGTGACTCTTTAACTTATTTTGCGGAGAAGACACTATGGATGAACAAGGCCTTGGAAGCTCGCAGCTTTGAGTTGATAAACTTTCTAGGTGAGGATGGAAAGAGTCGTGATGATGAGCATCTAGTGAAATATTTAACCCAGTTTATCTGTGAGCATATTCGTGAACAGGTTAAGCATAGTGACGATAGGATTTTAGAGATGGCCTTTCATGAGGAGGCGCTGCGAAATCGTCAACTGGCAGGGGCTATCAAAACCTTAGATGATTCATTTTTAGCGACAATAACGCTCTTTTTTCAAAAGCTAGAGTCTGATACTTGTCTAGCCGATGCCTATCAGGTGCTGGGGTTGATTAAGCTACTTGAGTATCAATATGTGATGAGGGGCAATATTGATGAAGATAAAGCCCAATTTGAATCTATTGTTAACGCTAGCGTTCGAAAAATCATTGGTCACAGGGAGTTAAAATCTGAGGCATAAAAAAAACCAGGCTTAGCCTGGTTTTTTTATGCCTTCAGAGAGGTATGTTTACTGAATATTTTCAGCGTCACCAAATTCACCTTGGAACAGGATAGATGACAGGTAGCGCTCGGCTGCAGAAGGTAAGATAACGACTATATTCTTATCTTTAAACTCCGGCAGAGCTGCAATGCGGTTGGCAGCAACAACTGCGGCCCCTGAAGAGATCCCAACTAAGATCCCCTCCTCCTTCATTAGACGCTGAGCCATCTCAATTGACTCTTCGTTAGAGACAGCCTCGACGCGGTCAATCATCTCAAGATCTAAGTTGCCAGGAATAAAGCCAGCCCCAATACCTTGGATCTTATGTGGACCAGGTTTAACCTCAACACCTGAAATGGTCTGTTGAATGACAGGTGAGTCAACCGGCTCAACAGCAACAGAGGTGATTGCCTTGCCTTGCGCATTTTTTATGTAGCGGCTAACACCAGTAATGGTTCCACCAGTACCGACACCTGCGACAACAACATCGACTTCACCATCGGTATCATTCCAGATCTCAGGTCCAGTGGTTTTCTCATGGATCTCAGGGTTAGCTGGGTTATCAAACTGCTGTAAAAGAACATACTTCTCTGGTGCTGATTGACGGATCTCTTCCGCTTTATCAATAGCCCCTTTCATGCCTTTAGCACCTTCGGTAAGCACCAAGTTAGCACCTAGGGCCTTGAGCAGTTTACGACGCTCTAAGCTCATTGTATTTGGCATGGTCAGAGTAAGCTTGTAACCACGGGCTGCAGCCACATAAGCGAGGGCAATACCTGTGTTACCTGATGTTGGCTCAATCAACTCTTTATCTTGAGTTAATGTTCCTTTTTTCTCAGCGTCCCAAATCATGTTGGCGCCGATACGACATTTTACGCTGAAGCTTGGGTTTCTAGCTTCAACTTTTGCTAATACATTACCTGGGCTAACGCGCTTAAGACGAACAAGAGGGGTGTTACCGATAGTATGTGAATTGTCTTCGAAAATTTTGCTCATGGGTCGCTTGCTCCTAACAATATAGTACTTAAATGATAATGACCTTTGACGGCATTAGAAGTGATTGTTTGTTCTTCTTTATTCCATTTGGTTATTAATGTATTAGTTCTTATTAATAAAACCTAAATTGTTTTAGTAGTAAAAGTGTTAATCTATTGCTGCGAATTATTAAAACTCCTCTATCTCAAGAGTTTAGTGATTGAATATAGTTTAATTTCAGCCAAGGTGTAAACGCTTGGCTTTGAACTGGATAACAATAATTAAAAATAATAAGAAAGTGACTTGATATGATTAGGGAAAATCCCAGTGTCGACTCTAAAACAATGGTAACTCCTTTCGCTTTTGAGATCGCTCCAGAACTTCTTTATAGCCCCCTAGCCAGCCCATTAAAAAGGGGGGGAGCCATGATCATTGATGGGTTGCTGGTGGCTGTTTTAGCTGAGCAGGCAGGTTGGGTATTTATTCTTCTTGTTGGCCTAACCTTACTTATTCAGAAAAAAAGTCGTCAATTGGGGAAGATCTTCAAGTGGGGACTCTACTCACTCATGTTTGTCATGATGATCTTTGTCGCTTTTGATAATCTCATTACCACTACTTCCTCAAATACTCCTTCACAAGAGCAGGGGAAGCAGGTTGAAGGTGTTGAGCTTAGCTCCTTTCAAGTGTTAGGTGAGATACTTGATTACGCGCCTAAGCTGGTCAGTTTTAGTCAGTGTAGTGATATGGCTTGTGCAGAAAGCGAACTGGCGGAGCTACTTCCCGCTGTTACAACATCAAGTTTAACTTATGCTGAGAAGAGCTCGGTATTAAAAGGTGCTATTGAGGAGCTCCCCCTTTCGGCTGCTGAACAAAAAGCGTTATTGGTGAGAGTTGAAGTAGCGCTTCCTCCCATTGATAGCAATAAGAGCATCGAGCCATTACCAAGCTTAGACCCTGATGTCGATGAAGTCATAGCACAACCACTGCCTATCGAAGAACTCCCATCTCAGGCGTCAAGTAAACTTGAAAAGCAGCTTTCAGAGCTTGATAAACAAGAGTTTGAGGAGGTGGAAGAGGGCGATAAATACAGTCTCCTTTCATGGGCAAAGGGTATGCTCAATGATCTGGGCTTAGGATTTGGCTGGGCAGCGTTTTATTTTACCGTCTTTACCGCCTGGTTTGATGGTCAGACATTGGGGAAAAAATTGTTCCGCATTAGGGTGGTGCAACTTGATGGAACTGGTTTATCCCTCTGGGATGCTTTTGGTCGTTATGGTGGCTATGGTGCTGGTTTTGCGACAGGATTGTTGGGTTTTTTACAGATCTATTGGGATGCGAATAGACAAGCGATTCAAGATAAGATCTCGGCGACGGTTGTCATCGATCTTAATAGATTGAAACAAGTGGAGCCTAGCTCCTGTGATATACCTGAACGTCAGGGAGATTAATTCATTGAAATTTACTATCGACATCAAGAAATTGGTGAATTAAGGTCGAGGTGGGTATGGAGTTAATTACTTTGCGATTTGAAGTATTAGGAGAGTAAGTTGCGAATATTAGTCGTCGAGGACAGCAGGGTTGTGTCTCGTATTTTACAACACCTTATCGCACAAGAGCTGGGCTGCGAAGTCGATTTTGCTGAAGATATGGCCACAGCCAGACTACTTCTAACCCAGCATAAGTACTTTGTGGCTATTACCGATCTTAACCTGCCGGATGCGCAAGAGGGAGAGATAGTTAAACTTGTTCAGGGGCATCAGACACCTTGTATAGTATTGACTGGTAGCTTAGATGGTCAGCAGCGAAAACGTCTGCTTCAACTGGGCATCGTTGATTATATTTTAAAAGAGAACCGTTTTAGCTATGAGTATGTGGTTAGGCTCGTTACACGACTAAAGCGTAATGAGAAGGTTAAAGTGTTGGTCGCCGACGACTCGATGGTGAGTCGGAAGTTTGTTAGAAGTTTACTTGAGCAACAACTCTTTCAGGTGATTGAGGCTGATGATGGCTTATCGGCACTAGAGATATTGAAGTCTCAGCCCGATATTACCTTGTTAATCACTGACTACAATATGCCCGGTTTGGATGGCTTTGGTTTGATTTTAAAGGTCAGAGAGAGCTTTACTCGGGAGGAGCTCGCGATTATTGGCCTCTCAAGTGATGATGATGAGAGTCTGTCGGCTCGCTTTATCAAAAACGGTGCTAACGATTTCCTGCAGAAACCTTTTGTTCATGAGGAGTTTCATTGTCGGGTACTTAACACGCTAGACTCCTTAGATATGATCAGGAAACTCTGGGAACAGGCAAATTTAGATTATCTGACCGGTGTTTATAATCGGCGCTATTTCTTTAATCTGTTTGAAGAGCAGCTGCAACAGATTGAGCAGAAAAAAACCAGCTTAACCCTTGCCTTGCTCGATATCGATTTTTTCAAAAAAGTAAATGATACCTATGGTCATGATGTTGGTGATGAAGTTTTGGTAGAGTTTGCTGCTAGATTGAAGCACTTCTTTGGTCAACACTTTACGGTTGCACGTTTTGGTGGTGAGGAGTTCACCGTTGCATTTAGAGGTTTGAATGAGGATAAGGTCTTCTCTTTAATGGATAAGTTTCGTGCTCAACTTGAGATTGAGTCAATCCAGACCTCCCAAGGGCCGCTTAATGTTACTGTAAGTACAGGCATTGCTGGGCTCAGCGATGAGAGCTTAGATGACTTATTACAACGTGCTGACAAGGCACTTTATGATGCAAAAGAGCTGGGTAGAAACTTAGTCTGTATTGAAGGGAATGAGTAAACGACTTTGTGAACTGTTATTAAATAGAGGCTATTGAGTGGTTTAGGAAGAATTATCTCAGTGGCTCACGGTTTAATCATTGTGCGAAACTGCTTGAAGGGAGTTTGCCGAGCTCTGTTTAGCGCAATCAATATAATAAAAATAATATCATCTTATGGACAATTTTTTGCTCAAACAGCTCCTCCTTGTGTGCCTATGTTTCACCTGTCTCCCCGTTTATTCTACCGAAGAGTTGCAAGCTCCACTTGGCTTTGAGATCACTACCGGAGCCGCGGCAGGCTTCGTTGACAGCAAGGCATGTGCAGTTTGTCACAATGAGTTGTATCAATCCTATCAAGAGGTGGGAATGGCAAACTCGTTTTTTCCGGCAAAGGTGGAACATGCGCTTGCGAACTATAATGCTGAGCCTTTGTATCAAAGCGCGAGTCAGCGCTATTACCAGATGCAAAAAACCGATAGTAAGATCATCTTCAAGCGTTATCAAAAAGATGCTGATGGTAAGCTGATTAACCTGTTTGAACAGAGAGTAGATTGGTTTTTAGGCTCTGGTAATAAGGTGCGTAGCTATCTGTATCAAACTGAAAATGGCCAGCTCTTTCTGCTTCCAATTGATTGGTATTCTGAAACTGGCGAGTGGCAGATGCACCCCGGATTTGAGGAAAAAGATCACTCAGGGGTGTTAAGAGAGGTGAACCGTGAGTGCATGTTCTGTCATAACGCATATCCTCAGGTAGAGCAGGGCAGCGATATTGCCTGGAAACCAAATCTATTTCCTAAAAACTTACCCCATGGCACGGGTTGCCAGCGCTGTCACGGTCCAGGTGCTAAGCATATTCAAACGGCACTCGATGTAGAGTCTTTAACAGATATCCGCAATGCGATCACTAACCCTGCCAAACTTTCCAATCGTCAGCGTGACTCGGTATGCTTGCAGTGTCATCTGCTGCCATCTGGCGCTATCGTAGGTCAGCGCCGTTTTGACCGACCTATCTACTCATTTCGTCCCAGTGAGTTTATCAATGATTATCTCTTACATGTCGATGTCGTGGATGCAGAGCTGCCAAAAAGTGAGCGATTTGAGATTAACCACCAAGGCTATCGCTTTTTACAAAGTCCCTGTTATTTAAAAAGTGAGGGCAAGCTAACGTGCATTAGCTGCCATAACCCCCACAAAAAAGTAACCCAAGAGGAGAGAGTTGAGCATTTCTCTGCTGTCTGTAAAAACTGTCACACTCCACATCAAGCGATTGTCTCTGAGGATATTAAAAACAGTAAGGATTGTACTGGTTGTCATATGCCTAAAAGGCGTACTCAAGATGTGATCCATGCGGTGATGACAGATCACCGTATTCAAGTTCAAAGTGCTTCAGCCAGAGAGCGACTCGCCCCTATGGATAAAGTTGCCCCGAAAATCAATGCGCTTGATTTTTTGTTACCCAACCTATCTCCTAAACACGCCGAAGGTGAGATCTATAAAGCGGTATCGGTATTACAAAGTTTTACCTCTCCTAGCATGGTGGATAAATTACAGGTCAACCTATTGAAATCTGGGCTCAAAGAGATCACCCCTTGGCTAGTTTTAGCCAATGCTCAGATTAATTTAAAACGCTTTCAAGACGCTGAGAAAACATTGAATAGGGCACTTGAAATAGAGAAGGCTAACCCTAAAGCTCTGCAGCTATATGGGGTTGCTATGCTCACTCAGGGGAAGGTAGAGCTGGCGGAAAGTCTGTTTAAACAGGCGCTGGTGCAACTGCCAAACTCTGCTGATCTTAATTTTAATTATGGATTACTGCAGCTTAATAACTCGAACTATAAAAAAGCTGAGAAGCGTTTTCAAAAGGCAATATCTCAGCGGCATAATCTCGCCATAGCTTGGTACTACTTAGGCTACTTGGCGAATAAAGAGAGGCTTAGGGAGCAGGCCATTGCCCACTTTAAGCGGGCCTTGGAGATTGACCCAAGTCATACTCGCTCCTATATCGCTATTGCTGAAACGTATATTAAACTTGGCAAACATGAGCAGGCGTTACGCTATTTAATCCATGGTCGCAAGGTTGCAGCTCAACCGGGCCTAATCCTTAAAAAATTGAAACAGCTTCAGAGTCGGCCCCAATAGTGATTGTTTACTGTTTGGGTTTTTCTTCGATAGAGTTTGATTCAACTCGCCAAGGAAAAGAGCCCATCTCTACTTGAAACATCATGTTCCAAGTGTTGATGGGGAGCCACTCATTATAGAAAGCCCACTGCTGGTATTTTGGTAACTTAAGGGTATTTGGCATCTGATAAAACCTGGTGCCTTTTTTAAACTCCGCAAAGATAGCCTGCTGTAGATCGATAAAAAAGGTTTTGGTATCGGCTAAATCTGATTTTCCTCCAACAGCTTCCTTAGCATAAGAGTGTGAAAAGACAGCCTTGGTAAAATCCAGCTGTTCAAGCTCATCGAGTGTCCTCATCAGCTCCTTAATATTAAAGTCAGCAATTGAAAAGGGCATGCGCTTTGGCGTTACAATATCTGCGATATAGGCTACTTTCTCTTTGGGTAGCAGAAACGCGGTCATTCCCAAACCATGATTAATACCAAAATAGTGCAGTTCAATTTTTTTGCCGCCAAGTTCAATATCTTTGCGTTTTCCGATCCATACCTCATCGGGCATGGCTAACTCACCATGGGGATTCTCCTTCATCCATTGAGCCGCTTCCTTATGTGCAACTATTTTGGCGCCTTGCTTCTGAAAAACTTGTCCCCCTTTCGCATGATCCCAATGGTTATGGCTGTGCAAAAGATAGCGTATCGGCTGTTTAGTGATTTTTTGGATCGCCTTCAATAGGCCTTGAGAGTGAGTAGTATTCATGGGATCTATCACAATGACGCCATCATTAGTGATGATAAACATGGAGAAGTAGCCTAAATTAGGATCCCCATAACGGTATACGTCATCAACTACTTTTGACACATGCTCTTGAGCTGTAACCTGATAACTGAAGGTGAGTTGGAGCATCATCGCCGTTAAAATTAGAAATAAACTCGTTTTATTTACCATCTTTATTCCCTCCAAAGTGATACTTATACCGCGTATTAGAATTTACCGTTATTGTTCTTCCATTCTGATTTTGGGTGGATAACTTCTCTGGTGTCCCAGTGCTCAATAATTTTTCCGGCCTCTAACCTAAATAGATCATAAAAGGAGCTATGTTGACCTTGGTAGTGACCTTCACAGGCTGATAATACAAAGTTTCCCTCAGCCAATATTCGGTGTGATTTGTCATACCGCATTGAAAACCTTCCATCTATATCGGACTCAGATAAAGCCACGTGAACCGATGACAGGCTGCTGAGTTTAGGGTTATGCTCGATATAGTGGTCAATATCTATGTAGTGAGACAGCTTATTTAGTTGTCGGCCAATGAGGACTTCATTAACGAATGATTGTACAAGTTCACGATTTGATTCGGTTTTATCAAGATCTGATACCTCTGCAATACCATCAACCATACTGCGGCCTGCAGAGTTGGGCCCTTGGCGACTTTGAATATTATCCCAATGCTCTACGGTTTGATCTCCCTCAAATCTGAACATCTCAAATCCAACTCTTTGGCTACTAAAGTCATATTCTGTGTGAGCAAATACAAAATCGCCGTCTGAAAAAATCCGTACTATGTTGACTCGGGGAGAGGTTTTGGAAAGTCTCTTAAACAGGGCTGCTAACCCTTCGTCACCTTCGTGAGTTTGGGGGTTATGTTGAATATACTTACTTTGATTGACGACCTTTACTGATTCAGGATCGCCAGTTTCTATTCCTTTGAGTAGGGCATGAATAAGCTGCTTTCGTCTTGAGGTCATAGAGGCTCCATCTCACCTTGAGTTTATCTATTTCAGGCAATAATTAGCTATATAAGATTTTGCTAAATAAAATTTAACCTACAGCGTTTGCTGCTCTATTTCAATCATGGTTATATCACTTGAAACCTTAGTACTGTTTTCAGCTTTTCTGGAGCGACTTTACGAGGATCGCTAAGGTATATCTCTCGGTGTACCTTAGAGCGGCGTGTCAAGCCTTGGGCTTGTGCGAAAGATTCCATCTCTTCGAAGGTGTGAGACTCATTCTCAAATGGTCCCAAGTGCAGCATTTGAATGCATCTTCCCTCGGCAATGGTTGTAAACTTTACCTGTTCTAATAGCGGATTATCTCGCTTGCTCTTTACAAGGTGGAGCATCTCTTCATAGAGGGCTGTGTCGACAAATTTAGGTTGGCGGATCATCAGCTGATAGACCAAGTCTTTCTTATCTATTGTGCCTAAGAAATCTGCTTTAGCCCTGTCATTGATATCCCAAATACCCTCTAACGGGTAGACGGTGAAATCGAAATAGCCACTTGGTTTTGTCGTCATTGTTTTAGGATGCATCTTTATCGTATAAGCCAGAGAGTAAAGCGTGCCGATATACTCTGTAAATACCGCATCTTCGGGGCTACCTTCGCCTGACAGAGTGATGAAGTTTGACGGCGGAACTTCAAGCAACTCGGGCTTATTTTTGGGGATATAGAGACTCTTTTCCTTTTTACGCCACTCATATTTATCAGACATGGGTTCTTCCTTAATTATCTGTTATTTGAATACAATAACACTGCGCAAGCAGTGAGTAAGTAAGGAGTTAGTACTAGTTGGTTATCTTGCAACATTGAGAGGTGATGGAGAAATTGAACTGGCGGTTTAATCAGGCATTGAATCAACAGGGGGCTTTATCGTGCCCCCTTAGTACGGCTAACTGAGAACTTACTCTGGCGCAATCTCAGGGTGTTTGTAGGCTTCACGATACTTATCCACCCACATGGATGTGGCACCACAGATGGCGACTGGCATCACAATAAAGTTGACGATCGGGATCATTGAAAATAGGGTGACCGCGGCGCCGAAACTAAAACTGCTCCCTTTGGTTTGGTTAAGGGCAAACTTCATATCGTCGAAGGGAACTTTATGATTATCGAATGGATAATCACAATATTGAATCGCCATCATCCAGGCACTGAACATAAACCAGATTATCGGTGCAAAGGTTTGCCCGATAAATGGGATCCAGAATAGAATCAGACAGATAATTGCTCTGGGTAGGTAGTATTTAAGTTTTTTCCACTCTCTACCTAAGATACGCGGAAGATCTTTAACAAGGTCAACCGTGGTGCCTGTGTTGAGATCTTTTCCCGTAAGGTGCTGCTCGACCTTCTCGGCCAATAAACCATTAAAGGGCGCGGCCAACCAGTTCATTACTGAGCTGAATAGAAACGAGAGCACCACAAGTAAGGTGAGCACAGCTAGTGGCCACAAGAGGAAGTTTAGCCAACTTAAGTAATCGGGCAGTTGAGAGGATACCCAGTTAAACATCAGTTCGAGTTGGCCGATGGCGAAGTAGATAACGCTCGCGAATAGCACTAGGTTTATCATCAGCGGGATAAACACAAAACTTCTTAGCCCTTTGGTTTTGATCAAGCTAAAGCCATCAAGAAAATAGTTAACGCCACTTTTTTTGGGTCTTTCAGCAGTTTGGTTCATAAAGTCGACACAATAATTAATTAGAAGAATGCTTAAATGGATTGTGTTCCAGTCAGATGGTGATGACAAGCAGTAAATAGACCCAAGTACAATAAAAACGTTACAAAATACTGCTCGCTTTGGTAAAGTAGCCCCCAGAAAATCAATACTCAAAAAGCTCTGTTCCGCTAATTTGCGACTATTTTTAAATTAGCTGAAAACGACCTAACTGGCACCATGAGACTCAAACAGATAAAACTTGCTGGATTTAAGTCGTTTGTCGATCCAACTAAGATCCCATTTCTCAATCCCCTGTCTGCCGTTATCGGCCCTAATGGCTGTGGTAAGTCCAATATTATCGACGCCGTACGTTGGGTATTAGGCGAAAGCTCCGCTAAACACCTGCGTGGTGATTCGATGGCGGATGTTATTTTTAATGGTTCTACCGCCAGGCGACCTGTTTCCGTGGCCAGTGTAGAGCTGTTATTTGAAAACCAAGATGGGCGACTATCGGGTGAATATGCTAGCTATCAAGAGATCGCTGTTAAACGACAAGTCACTCGTGACGGAGACTCAAGTTATTTCCTTAATGGACAGAAGTGTCGCCGTAAAGACATTACTGATCTCTTTATGGGAACAGGCCTTGGTCCACGTAGTTACGCGATTATTGAACAGGGGACTATCTCTAGACTGATTGAGTCTAAGCCTCAAGAGCTGCGTGTCTTTATCGAAGAAGCGGCGGGGATCTCCAGATATAAGGAGCGTCGCCGTGAAACGGAAAATCGTATTCGCCACACCCGTGAAAACTTAGAGCGACTGGCTGACATCCGCACCGAGCTGAGTCGACAGTTAGATAAACTGGCCGAGCAAGCGTCGGCGGCAAAGCAGTATCGAGAGTTAAAGCAATCTGAGCGTAAGTTAGATGCTGAGCTTTCCGTGAGTCGCTTTAGTGAGTTAACGCTTCAAATGGAGAAGTTAACCAATGAGATTAACCAGTTAGAGGTGGAGCTGGCTGAATTTCTTGCGCTAAAGGAGAGTACCGAACTGAGCTTAACTCAGCTGAAGATTCAGTTGGTTGAGCTTGATGGGCAGGAGCAGAAGCGAGTTGAAGATTTTTATCTTTCAGGGACCCAAATCGCAAAGCTTGAGCAAGATCTAAAACACAGACAGCAGCAAGATGCTCATATTGATAAACGTATCGAAGATATTGTGGCGAAAGTTGCAACTCAGCTTGAACAGCTTAAAGCAGATGAAGCGCTTGCGGCCAAACTCTCCAGTGAGCTTGCGGATAAAGCGCCGACCTTTGATAACTTGAGTGATCAAGTTGAAGCGTTCAAGTTACAGCTGACGGAGAAAGAGTCTCAAGGTGAAATCCAGTCTCAAGCTTTGAGCCATCAAAAAGAGCTGGTCTCTACTTATCGGCTTGAGCAAGAGATGAGCCGAGGTAAGTTAACCAATCAGCAATCAAAGCTAGAACACAAGTTACAGCAGCAGATTAAGGTGAAGCAGCAGCTCGAGGAGCTGGCCACTCAGGCCAATGACTCCGAACAGCGTCAATCCGAAGAGCTTGAGCAGTTGAGTGAGGAGTCTAGCATTCAGCAGGAGCTAATCGATGAGCTAGATCAGCAGTTCGATATAGCCAATCAGACTCAGGTTAAGTTAAAAGCGAAACAGGAAGCATTAAACCAATCTTTAGCCGAGGAGCGTGGGCGCTTCTCCTTAGTATCTAAACTGCTTCCCGATGAAACTGACACACAAGAGCAAGCTTTGTGGCAGATACTCGATGTACAGCCCGGTTGGGAAAAGGCGGTTGAGTTACTGTTTGATGGATTGTTAAAAGTGCCAGCTTCGCAAGAGAGCTGTGAAGCAGGTTTTGCGCTATTTGAACAACAAAATTGGCATGGCGTCACAGCCAATGCCAACTTGTCTCCTTGGCTTGCCAATGTTCACTGGGTTGAGTCGTTAGCGTTAGCCAAACAGCAGCTTGAGTCATTAGCGGAAGATCATCGTATCGTTACTGCTGATGGCTATCTGCTCGGGAGAGGCTTCTGCATCAAAAAAGGGACAGATTCGTCATCGCTTGTTCAGCTAAAGCGTGAGCAGGAGGCGCTGGAAGCGAGTATTACGGAGTCAGAGATTCTGTTAAAAGAGGTTAATCAAAGCAGTCATCAGCAGAAGGCGCTGCTGGAGTCCTTGACACAGGAGTTGAAACTCGGGCATGTTCGATCACAGCAGCTTAAACTCTCCATGGCTGGACTGAGTTCTCAATTAGCAGCTTCTAAGCAAAGAGCGGCAGAGCAGAAGGTGACGCTTGCAAAGTTAGAGGCCGAATCGCAGCAACTGCAGCTTGATATCGAGCAGACCCAAGGCGAGGAGCGTTTATTGGTTGACACCTTGAGCCAAGGTGAAGCCTTGTACAAAGAGGCGAGTGCATCGTTAGCCGTACTTGATGGTGAGCATCAAGCGCACCTGACTCAAGTGCGCACCCTAAGAAGTCAGATTGATGAGCTTAAGCAGCAACAGAGCCTTGCTGGTAATAGTATTCAATCTTTAAAGACTAAAGTTGCTTTAAAGGAGCAAGCGGTTTTCCAGCAAAAGGAGCGCATAGATGAGCTTAAGCTGGCTAAACTCGCACTAGAGCATCAACTGGTTGAGCAAGACAGTCAAGGTGATGGTCAGCTCAGTGCATTAACTAAACAGTTAAATGAAGCATTGGCGCAACAACAGGTTAAGCAAGATGAGTTAGCGCAATTACGACAGCAGCAAGCGCAAGTGCAGGAAGCGAGCGATAGCGCAGGATTAAAGAAAAAACAACAGCTTGGAAAGATAGAACGCTTGACTCAATCTATCAGCACGTTAAAGTTACGTCGAGAGGGAATAAAAGGTCAGGCCGACAGTCAATCTATGCAGTTAAAAGAGCAGCAGATTGAGGTGGAGCTAGTTCAGTCTACTATGGATATGAATATCACTTTAGCTGCAAGACAACGAGAGCTTGAGCGGATCAGAGCGAGAATTGTCCATCTCGGCGCGATTAACTTAGCTGCGATTGAGGAGTTTGAGCAGCAGAGTGAACGTAAATCTTATTTAGATAGCCAAGATGCCGATCTAACTAAGGCCTTGACCAGTCTAGAGGAGGCGATCCGTAAGATTGATAGGGAGACAAAGACTCGCTTTAAAGATACATTCGATAAAGTAAACAAAGATTTAGGTTTACTTTTTCCAAAAGTCTTTGGTGGTGGTAGCGCACACTTGGCATTAACCCACGATGATCTGCTTGAGACCGGTGTGACCATCATGGCAAGGCCGCCAGGTAAAAAGAATAGTACAATCCACCTTCTTTCTGGTGGAGAAAAAGCGTTAACCGCTTTATCATTGGTGTTTGCGATTTTTAGACTGAATCCAGCACCTTTTTGTATGCTAGATGAAGTTGATGCGCCTTTAGATGATGCCAATGTCGAGCGTTTTTGTCGCTTGGTCAAAGAGATGTCACAAAGCGTGCAGTTTATCTATATCAGTCATAATAAGATCACCATGGAGTTGGCGGATCAGCTGATAGGTGTCACTATGCATGAGCCGGGAGTTTCACGTATAGTTGCGGTAGATATTGAAGAAGCGGTGGCGATGGCCGACGCGGTATAACAATTTATAGGAAAGACAGGGTAACCAATGGAAAATTTGCAACTGGTATTGTTTGTATTAGGTGCGATTGCAATTATCGCGGTACTTGTGCATGGTTTTTGGTCCATCAGGAAGCAGCAACCTAAATCGTTAAAAGAGAGCCCAATGTCAGGGTTCTATAAAGATCAAGCGTCAGTAAGAGACTCGCAAGGGTTTGATGCCGACGGTATTGGTGAAGTAAGAGTAAGAAAAGAGGTGCCTGTTACAGGCAGGGAAGAAAAAGAGGATAAGCCGGTTCAAGAACCCGCTTTTACGGCCGCGCCTAGTCGCGATGTAGAAGATACGCGTCAAGAGCAAGCGTTTGCTTTGAGCGATGAGCCAGTGCAACGTGCTGCTCGTCAACGTCAAGAGCCAGTCCTCTCTATGGGGTCAAACGCTAAAGATGATGAAGTTCAGATGGAGTTAGGTTTAGGACAAGATAGCCAAAGCTCACTGTTTGAGACTGTAGAGCAAGAGAGCGTGGTTGAGCCGACTCCTGAGCCAGAGGTGAAAGCTGAAGAGCCGTTAGGTGAGCCTAAAGATGTCTTGGTGTTACACGTGGTGGCCAATGAAGGTGAAGAGCTAAATGGTGCAGAACTACTGCCTTGTTTATTATCATTAAACTTTAAGTTTGGTGATATGGATATTTTCCATCGCCATGAAGATAATGCAGGTACTGGTAAGGTGCTCTTCTCATTGGCCAATATGGTTAAGCCTGGTGTCTTTAATCTGGATAACATGGAGCAATTTACCACAGAAGGTGTCGTGCTATTCATGACCTTGCCTTGTCATGGTGACCCATTGATGAACTTCTCAATCATGTTGAATTCAGCTCACCAACTTGCCGATGATGTTGGTGGTCGACTACTCGATGGCGGACGAGCAGATTGGAGTGAAAGTACCAAACAGCTTTATCTGCAGCGTATTCGTGCTCAGCTTGATTAATCATACTCACTGGTAAAGATTAAATTAGAAAGGCCGCCTTGCGGCCTTTTTCACGTTTAACTGGAAATATAAAATGCACGCGATAGAAGAGATCAAACAACTAACTGAGACAATCAATGAGCATAATCACAGCTACTATGTTGAGGATTCACCCAGTGTTCCAGATGCTGAATATGATCGTTTAATTAACCGCCTTAAGCAGCTTGAAGGGGAAAATCCCCACTTGTGTCTGCCGACCTCTCCAACCCAGAGAGTGGGTGGAATGGCGCTGGCTAAGTTTGATCAGATAACTCACCTTAAACCTATGCTCAGTTTAGACAATGTGTTTAGTGAGGAGGAGTTTGAGGCTTTTTATAAACGCATCAGTGATAAAACCAGTGAAGCACCAAACTTTTGTTGTGAGCCTAAGCTCGATGGATTGGCGGTAAGCATACTCTATCGAGATGGTGTGTATGAACGTGCTGCAACTCGTGGTGATGGCACCACTGGCGAGGATATCAGCGAAAATGTACGCACAATTCTCTCTATACCACTTAAGCTACGTGGTGATAGTTTCCCACCTCTTCTTGAGGTGAGAGGCGAGGTTATTATGCCTAAGAAAGCCTTTGATGCTCTCAATGATAGAGCGAGAGCTAAAGGTGAAAAGCTGTTTGTTAATCCAAGAAATGCGGCAGCAGGTAGCTTGAGACAGTTAGACAGTAAAATTACTGCTAGCCGAGCTTTAGGATTTTACGCCTATGCGCTTGGAGTGGTTGAGCCTGAAACATGGGCGTTGGCTGACACCCACTATGACCAGTTAATGCAACTTAGAGCTTGGGGATTCCCTGTTAGCGCCGAGGTAAAACAGTGCGGTGATGTTAGCTCTGTGGTGGCTTACTATACCGACATCATGACTCGCCGTGACTCCCTCGATTATGAGATTGATGGCGTGGTGATCAAGGTCGACAGTATTGAGCATCAAGGTCAGTTAGGTTTTGTGGCTAAAGCGCCAAGGTGGGCTACAGCCTTTAAGTTTCCCGCCCAAGAGGAGATGACACTGCTCGAAGGCGTCGATTTTCAGGTCGGACGCACTGGCGCTGTAACCCCTGTAGCGAGACTTAAGCCTGTGTTTGTCGGTGGGGTGACGGTATCGAACGCGACCTTACATAATGCCGACGAGATAGCTAGGCTTGGGGTAAAAGTAGGGGACACCGTTATTGTTCGCCGCGCGGGTGATGTGATCCCACAAATTGTTGCCATTGTTGCTGATAAACGTCCCGATGATGCTCGTGCAATTGAGTTTCCTGATTCTTGTCCTGTGTGTGACAGCATGGTTGAACGTGTTGAAGGTGAGGCGGTGGCACGTTGTACTGGCGGTCTGTTCTGTGAGGCGCAGCGTAAAGAAGCGATTAAACATTTCGCTTCTCGCAAAGCACTAGATATTGATGGCATGGGCGATAAGGTTGTTGAGCAGCTGATTGACAAGGAGCTGGTTGAAAGCCCAGCAGATCTGTTTAAGTTAACAGCATCGGCAATCACTATGTTAGATCGTATGGGGATGAAGTCGGCCACCAATTTAGTGGCGGCCATTGAAGTGGCTAAGACCACCACATTTAATCGTTTCTTGTACGGACTAGGAATTAGAGAGGTAGGAGAGGCGACCGCAGCTAACTTGGCGAACTACTTTAAGACCTTAGATAAGCTTAAAGCGGCCGATGCCGAGAGCTTTATTAAGGTCGATGATGTGGGCACTATTGTGGCTCAACACCTAACGCACTTCTTTGCTCAGCCTCATAACCTTGAAGTGGTTGATAAGTTAATTGAAGCGGGGGTCAACTGGCCCGAGATTGAAGAGGTCGCTGAAGAGTCGCTTTCGCTTAAGGGACAAACCTGGGTGTTAACAGGCACATTAACCCAGTTAAATAGGAATGATGCGAAGGCAAGACTTCAGGCGCTTGGTGCTAAAGTCGCTGGCAGTGTCTCAAAAAATACCGACTGTCTAGTGGCAGGCGAAGCTACTGGCTCTAAGCTGACAAAAGCTCAAGACTTAGGGGTCAAAGTTATCGATGAAGAGGCGCTTTTGCAGTTACTCTCCGATAGCGAATAAATATCATACCTCTCTGGATACCGCAACTGTGCAGTATCCAGACTCCCGTTTCTCTCCTATTCATCCTTCATAGCGCTTTCCTTTGTAATATCGCGTAATACGAATATCTAACCTTTTTGGCTAGTTTTAGTGCTGCTTGTCTCTAGCTGTTTAAGGGATAAGTTTCACTATTATCTAATAGACATAAAAGGAATTTCCCCATGAGTAAAGAAAATCAGGTTGGACTATTTCGCGTTTCCTATGTGATCTCCCCTTCAGTTGCTGGACATCCCTTATTGGGGGCAACTCAGCTTAGGCTGGAGCTAGTGGTTAATACTGTCGATAAAACAGTGAATGGCGTTGGTCATGTTTTTCAATCGACCAATCCACCTGTGAATGTGATCTCACAATTCTCTGGTGAATGGTCCTATATGTGTACCATGGATTCGTGCAACATCTTAGTTGTTGCAGATGGCTTTGACTTCTCATCCATTCTTATTGGTGGGCATCCAGTCGAGCATAAAAATGCAACACTGCGCATGTCGCTTGGTGAGGATTGGCAGTCAGGTGTGGCTAATTTCTCATACCTTTACGAAGGTGAGTGGTATGAAATTGAGGCGGCTCAAGTTGTCGTTTCAAATGACGAGACCCAGCAGAATCTAGATGCGTTGACCACATTTACCACGGCTAATAAGCCAAAAGTCTCGGTGCAGTAATAAGTTAGTGGGTCATCTTCTGTAGCCCTTGGTTAACTTTGCCTAGGGCTATTTATTTAGTAAGGATTGAATTTACCTGATTAGTCACCATATGAATATAAAGAGACTGATAAGGTAAGTTCGTGAATTTTAGCAATATCACTTGGCTTGATGATAATGGCCATATAAAACCACCAATATATCTGTATTTCATCTTAATATTTCTTGCCAGAGGTTGGTGTATTTTTATCGCTTCGTTAACTCAGGCAAGTGATCGTGCAGGTTTAGTCGCACTTTTTTACCCACAAAAAGCTGATTTCATGATGGCATTAGCGGCTGGAGCGGGCGCACTGCTGCTTTATGGTTTTATCATCGCAGAGCGCAAACGTTCGCCAGCTTGGGTAAGGCCTTTGTTTAACCAGTTTAGGTGGGTGTTACTTCTGCTGTTGCTGGTGGATGGCGGCTTGTTAATTGAAAGAAGCATTAACTCACACTACTTATACAGTTGGAGCATGGGATTGGATGGATTAATTCTTTTTTGGAGTTTTATCTATCTATTTAAATCTAAACGTTTGAGTCACTACTTTTCTGATTGGAAAAAAGAGGAGTGATCTCTGCTTAGTTTAGCGTTTCATTTTGATAAAAAATAGCGCTGCTAAAAGCTGCGCTAAAGGATCTTTACTTAACGTAATAGAGACGTGAGGTCACAACACCCTGTCACGATCCTAAGTCTTACAAATACCTTGTTAAATCAATCGATAATACCTTGATATCTTCAACAAAAAAGGACAATTGACAGCAACACTCTTTAAGGTGACAAGATGGGGTCTCTTAGTCACCTCTAAGAACAGAAGAACTATAACACTAACCCTTATTGCATACAATATCCTTTCTGGTTTTATTCTAAACATACCTCTTTAGCTCATCAACTTAACCTCATTGATACAACTTACAGGGTGAAAGTGCGGGTATTTTATATGCTGTATTTATCTATTTATTCTAATTTATATATTAAAATGTAATGAATGGGTGGGTTATTGATGTTGGAGTTGCGGTAAAGTTCAGTTAATTATAAATTGTTTGAAATTTAGCTTATTACAAATTTCTCAATGATCTATAGTTATCTCATTAAGTTAAGTAGGTTTTTATTTAGAGTATTATACTTAAGTTAGCATCAGGTCTGAAACTAGACCCATTTACCGAATATTTCTCATTCTAACTTGTCTATTGATAGGGAGTTTAACGGGTTGGCTAGAGCCGAGCAGGTACATTTACCCTTAACTAAGTTACAGATTGGACTCACAATTAAGCTGCCACTGTCATGGAAGAATCACCCGTTTCTGTTTAATCGTGTCCAGATTAAAGAGGAAGCGCAGATTGAGTTGATTAAAAGCTTAGGGGTTCCCTATGTGATCTTGCTATCTGGCCATGAGCTTCTGCCAGAAGAGGAGGAGATCAGCAATGATAATGTTGAGGAGGTTAAGCAACAGACCCCAGAAGTTGATATTAAGATGGAGGTGCGCAAATCCTTAAGACTCAGTCAGCAAAGGTTCATTAAAAGTGTCAACGATACTCGCACAGCGTTTAGCAAAACAGGCAGCGATCCTGAAGGGGCCTATCGTAGCTCTGCTGCAATCGTTGAGGAGATGCTGGAGCACATGTCTGAAGTTGAACTTCCTGAACTTGCGCTTGTTAGTGCAGGGGAGTCCGACAGTAGTATCACTCAACATGGGATCTCCGTTGCTGTTGTCGCCTTGATGATAGCGAAAACCATGAACTTAAATATGTCCGATATGAGAGATATCGCCTTAGGCTGTTTGTATCATGATATTGGTAAGCTAAAGGTGCCGGATACTATCCGCCGTAAGCGGGGGGCGCTCACAGATCATGAGGCCAACTTTATGAAGATGCACCCTAATTTTGGCTATGACATGATGAGCAAGTCTGGGCTTTTCCCTGAAGCCGTACTCAATATTATTCTTCATCATCATGAGTTTATCGACGGATCCGGTTATCCAGATGGTTTGGAGGGCAAGAAAATTCCACTTCCCACCCAGATTGTCAGTCTGGCAAATGATTTTGATAGACAATTATGGGCCGAGAGTGTCCGCTCCCCCCAAGTGGCCTTAGGTTATCTGTTTAAAAAGCGGGCAGGGAAGCATGATGAAGCACTCATCTCCAGTTTAGTGAAGATCTTAGGGATCTATCCTCCAGGCACTATAGTTCAGCTCTCAGATATGAGCGTTGGCAAGGTGATGATGACGACCAAGGAGGTTAAGCAGCCGCAAGTGTGGGCATGCGAAGAGGATGGCAGTGAGTCAAATTTACGCTTCTTAATTCAGGAGAAAGTAACCGTTGAGAAGGTGTTAAAGGTTGAAGATCTGTCTGAGGGCGCGGTGAAAACATTGCAACCTGAGATGGGAATTAGCTTCTATTTCAACAGTGCACCAGAGAGCTAACTCAACCTTAATTGCAGTTCTTTCTTACTAGTATCCTAATACTGCATTCGCTATGATGTCTCAAATTGTAGCTGTATCGAGTTGACCTTGAAGATTAACACAGTAAGTATTGTAGGTTGTGGCTGGTTTGGTTTGCCACTGGCAAAAGCGTTAGTGAAGCAGGGTTTAGCTGTCAGTGGTAGCAAAAGAAGCGCCAAAGATGCGTTGGCCCTTGGGCTAGACAATATCTGTGGATTTGTCTTAGATCTGGATAGCACGGACGGTAATCAAGCCCAACTCAATGCTAAATTACGCACCGATGCGATAATCATTAATATCCCTCCATCAATTCGAAAGTCTCCCGGCGCCTATATTCGACGTTTAAAGCAGTTAAAGCATCTTATTGCAGATCATCAATACCAGAAGCTTATCTTTATCAGCACTACTGGTGTGTACCCCTCATCCGAAAAGCTCGTGACAGAACAAGATGCACAAGCCCACTCTGAGGCTAGTGAGGTGTTACTGCAGGCAGAGTCGCTCTTTAATCAGGCTAGCAATGCCTGTGTAATACGTTTTGCAGGGCTCGTCGGACCTGCAAGACACCCTGGGCGATTCTTAGCCGGTAAAACTGAGCTTGCTGGTGCAGACTCTCCAGTGAATATTGTACACCTCGATGATTGTGTCGCTGCAGTTGCTTGTGTGCTATCGAGTGGTAAGGTCTCCGATACCTATAACCTTTGCGCCCCAAGCCATCCGACTAGAAAAGAGTTTTATACTAAAATGGCGCAGTCACTCTCTTTAGTTGAGCCTGAGTTTGGTGATACTGAGCAAGCAGGTAAGGTCATTGATGGAAGTAAAATCTCAACTGAGCTGGGATTTGAGTATCAACATCAAGATCCGATGAAGATCAGTTTTACGTGCTAAGTGTTTTTAGATAGTCATATTAATGGAGATAAGATGAGATCAATTACAAACCCTTTAATGGCGTTGCTTCTTCTTTTTACCGCTATGTTGTCAATGAGTGTTGATGCTAACCCCTACGTGGAGGGAGTCGATTATACTCAAGTATCTGGGATCCCAGAGTCCAACACTCCAGTAGTAAGGGAGTTTTTCTCCTATAACTGTCCCCACTGTTATCGCCAAGACCCTCTTTTTGAGGAGACTGAAGCTCTGCTAAAGGGCAAGGTTGAATTTGCTAGGACACCTATTGGTGCGGGGCGAACCAGCTGGATCTTGAGCCAAGAGGCTTATTATTTAGCTGAAAAGTTTAAGATGGCTTCTCAACTTCATGGCAATATTTTCAAGCGGATACATGAGAAAGAGGGCGCATTTACCCGCAAGGATCAGCTAGCTGAGTACTTTGTTAAACAAGGGGTTAAGCGTGAGGATGTGGACAAAGCCATGAGCTCTGCCGATGCAAGCTTAGCTATCTCTAATTATGATACCCAAGCGCAACTTGCTGGAATACGCGGTGTGCCTTCGTTACTGGTAAACGGAAAATACCTTATCTCTTCAAAACACAGAACGGCAGAGGAACTCGCTGATCTGGTGACCTACCTATCTGAGCTTGAGGATAAACCTTAGTCCTCATTAAAAAACCGCAACCAAGCTCTTGGTTGCGGTTTTTTGTTTGAGGGACTTGTTTAAACGTAATTAGCGAGTATTACTTGTTTTCGAGTAAGATTTTCCTTTGCCACTGGCTGTTGAGTTGCTAGAGACTGTTAAATTTTTGGCGTAGTTAGAGAGGACTACCGTATTATTACGTTGACCTGAGGTGATACCTGAAGTGCGTAATCTCTCATAGACAACTTTTTTGATCACACTACTGCCACTGAACTCTGAGCGGTAGTTGTTATCTTTAATGGTGGCTGTGTTGGTGTTGTCGATAAATAACGCTGGCGCATTTTGTGCCTGCTCGTTGATTGTATTGTTAGTTATGGTCAGATCTTTATTGCATTTTAGTGTGCTGGCATTGTTCTTGATTGCGTTGTAAACCAAAATTGCTGGGCCGTGAAGCTGCTGTACAGCCGTGTTATTTGAGATGGTGACTGATTGGCTGCATTGTGAATTGTGCTCAGCATCGCCACCCATCCAGATCCCTGAGTTACCATTGCGGCGTACAGTGTTACCTGAGATGGTACCGAATGACGCATTGGAGCGAATAGCTCGGCCCTTGTTATGTTGCAAAACATTATCTTTTATTTCAAAGGGATTGCTGCTGGTACCAATCGTTGCGTTACGGCTGCCAATATAGTCACCAGTGACAGAGTTATTGATGCTCTTGTTAAATGTGATTTTGATATTGCCGTCACTTAGGCTAGTGATATTCGTTACTTTTAACCCTTTATCTTTCTTGCGAGAATCAGCTTTATCATAGATGTCCACTATGTCACCGTTGCTGATAAATTGCCCTTTTTTCTCATTTATCGTCGCTGTATTACCTGAAACTGATGTTAGGTCTGTGCCTCTTGCAAACAGGCCTAAAGAGTCATCGGCATTATGATCTATTGTTGAATTTATAATTTTTAACCCTCCTCGAATCGCTTGGAAGATATAACCACCTGCTGTACCAGCCATGAGTGGATTTACATCGGTGCTGTTAATCTTTTTACGGCGGTAATTAACGTTATCTAAAGTAATATTACTGCCGCCGTTTTGACCTCGGACAGCTACTGCTGGGGCGTTGGATAACTCCAGATTCTTCGCTGTTACATTACTGGTATTAAAAAAGTAGAGGGTCTCACCACCCACTTTAGGGGAGAGGGCTACCTTTAGATTACTATTGGTTCTGTGGTTATTATATAGATAGGTCGAATCTGTCTTGCTTATACCTGATAACTCATAACGATTCCCACCCAGATGGCGGGAGTCGGTGAACTTCATGTCTGACGGTACTTTTTCATAAGTCGTATCACCATTAAAAGTGACGATATAACTTTTGTCTGTACTATCACGGATAAACTGCTCTGGTGCACTATAACCAGTATCTAATTGAATAACTGCCGTTGAGTCGCTTTTAGAAGTGATGGAGCTCGCTTCAAGTTTACCTTGGGTAAATGGGTATTTGTCATGGGTCAATGAGAGATTGTTGATGCGAACATTATTGCTATTAAAGAAGCTAATGCCGTTAAGTCCGGTGGTGTTGCCATCAATATTTTGATTAAACCCAATGAATTTAATGGTGGTGTTATTCGTACCTGCTCCTTTGATCTGTAGATATTTACTTGAGGTTTTATTGGCGATGGCAATGCGGGAGTTGTTGAAACTGTAATTTTTACTTGAGTGTTTACTTTTTGCGCTAACAGTTACAGGGGCTGCAAAATTAAAACTGCCGTTACCAAATACGAGATCAACATCTTTACTTGTGGATTGTTGAATGGCAAAGTCTGTAGCGCCTTTCATGCAGGCACTATTGTCTGTGTTTGTTTTTAAAACCCCCCAATCCTTTACGTCAATTTTACAGTAGCTTGTACTGCTACCTGCACTACATGTATTGGGTGTTGAGCAGGCAAAGGCTTGTCCTGCTAATGAGGCGCCGATAAGTGCCAGCACGCTTGTTGTTTTTCTCATACGTTTTCTCCATACAATGGTTATTATAATCTTATTTGTATGACAAATAACCTAGCATAGATGAAGATGAAAAAGCGAAAAAAATATTTTTATTGCAATTTTGCAGGATTTATCACTGGTGGTTCACTATTTATAGCGGTTGCTATGGATGGAATGTGGCTTAATCCCTATTAATAAAGATTGAATATGTAGTATGAAACCTTATTACTCTACCTGCTTTTTACGTTTCTCTTTAATGAAAGGCGTATCAATAGGGGGGATAAAAGTTCTCACCGAATCATTATTATTTACTCCGAGAAAGAGTAATCACTCCTTCTATCATCTTAATCGCAAGCCCGCTCATTTAGTGACTCTCGCGCTGAAAGTAGGCGAAGAATGCCACTAATCTTGACGATCTGTCTCCTACCTTAGTCTAACGTTTACCGTTCAAACACTAATAACTTTACGTGGACGTCAACCCGTAAGTGGTTGTTATATAGTAACAATACATAGTTGTAATACGAAAGTTGCCGTGTGCGTTAGACTAAGGTCGCGATTGTTGTTGTCTTGTTGCTTGATAAATTAACTGAGACTTAAATATAAAAATCATCACAGAGGAGTCGCTATGAGTTTTGAAAGCAACGACAAAGCGGAAGGTTACTGGCGTGAAAACTTACGTTTAGTGCTTGGCTTATTAGCCATTTGGGCAGCAGTTTCTTTTGGCTGCGGTATTTTATTGGTAGATGTGCTCAATGAGTTTCATTTCATGGGCTTCAAATTAGGGTTCTGGTTTGCACAGCAAGGTGCAATGTACGTGTTTGTGGCGCTGATTTTTGTTTATGTCGCTAAAGCGAATGCATTAGACAAAAAATACAATGTTCACGAAGACTAACATATAGCCTAGATAAGGAGCGGTGAGATGGATGTACAAACTCTAACGTATTTAATCGTGGGCGCAACGTTTGCCCTCTATATTGGAATTGCGATCTGGTCCAGAGCCGGATCGACAAAAGAATTTTATGTCGCAGGTGGTGGTGTCCATCCTGTGATGAATGGTATGGCGACAGCGGCCGATTGGATGTCTGCAGCGTCATTTATCTCGCTTGCCGGTATCGTTTCGTTTGTCGGGTATGATGGCTCTGTATACCTGATGGGTTGGACGGGGGGTTATGTTCTGCTAGCGCTTTGTATGGCACCTTACCTACGTAAGTTTGGTAAGTTTACGGTACCTGACTTTATCGGCGACCGTTACTACTCGCAAGCAGCACGTACCGTTGCCGTTGTGTGTGCCATCTTTATCTGTTTCACCTATATCGCGGGTCAGATGCGTGGTGTGGGCGTGGTATTCTCACGCTTCCTCGAGGTTGATGTTGAAACCGGTGTATATATTGGTATGGCCGTGGTCTTCTTCTACGCTGTACTCGGTGGAATGAAAGGCATTACATACACTCAGGTTGCACAGTATTGTGTGCTTATTTTCGCTTTCATGGTGCCAGCTATCTTTATCTCTGTGATGATGACAGGCCATGTATTGCCACAAATCGGCTTTGGTGCTGAGCTTATTGATGCTGCGGGGAATGGTACCGGAGTCTACTTATTGGATAAGTTAGATGGCTTATCGGCTGAACTCGGTTTTGCGCAATATACCGAAGGCTCTAAGAGCATGATTGATGTGTTCTTTATCACTGGTGCCTTGATGTTTGGTACTGCTGGTCTACCTCACGTTATTGTCCGTTTCTTCACTGTACCTAAAGTAAAAGATGCACGTGTATCAGCGGGTTGGGCTCTTGTGTTCATCGCTATCATGTACACCACTGTTCCTGCTCTTTCAGCTTTCTCTCGTGTAAACATGATTGAAACTATTAATGGTCCAGAATCAACGGGTGTTTCTTATGAAACTGCGCCTGAGTGGATTAAGAACTGGGAGAAGACAGGGCTTATTACATGGGATGATAAAAATGCTGATGGCAAGATCTACTATGCTAAAGGCGCTGAAAATGAGATGAAAATTGACCGTGATATCATGGTCTTGGCAACGCCTGAAATTGCTAACTTACCAGCTTGGGTTATCGCACTGGTAGCAGCAGGTGGCTTAGCGGCGGCATTATCAACTTCTGCTGGTCTGCTGCTCGTTATCTCAACCTCGGTCTCTCATGATCTGTTGAAGAAGAACTTTATGCCGGATATCTCAGATAAGAAAGAGTTGATGTTTGCTCGAATCGCAGCAGCGCTCGGTATTGTGATGGCAGGTTACTTCGGAATTAATCCACCAGGCTTTGTGGCCGCGGTGGTAGCGATAGCCTTTGGTTTAGCTGCATCATCACTGTTCCCAGCGATTATCATGGGGATCTTCTCTAGAACCATAAACAAAGAGGGGGCGATTGCTGGTATGGTCATTGGCTTACTGTTCACCGCCTCTTATATCGTGTTCTTTAAGTTTGTTAATCCAGAGATTAACAATGCAGATCATTGGTTTATGGGGATCTCTCCTGAAGGTATCGGTATGTTAGGTATGTTTGTAAACTTTGCTGTTGCCTTTGGTGTGAGTAAAGTGACGGCTGCAGTTCCTGCTGATGTTGTGGAGATGGTTGAGTCAATTCGTTTCCCTAAAGGGTCTGGCGAAGCACACGACCACTAAATGATATGACTTTATGTTACTGAGTAAAAGAGCGCTTAGGCGCTCTTTTTTGTTGTCTGTCATTCAAGATTCATTTGTCCAGCTTATGATCATAATGAGCGCAAGGGGATGTATTCATCAAAAGTAACCTTAGATAATTTCGCCTTTAATTTTTTAAGGCTTAATGATATGAAAAAATGTTTACTCTTGGCTGCACTCTTTATGACCTTTATCTCTCCTGATCTGCTTGCGCAGAATTTACTTAAAGATGCCGTGCGCTTGAATCGGGATATTAAGGAGAGTAAGGCTGAGTATAAAGATGATCTTCGCCGTACTGAACATAAGTTGAAAAAGGCGAAAAAGAACGCAAAGGAGTTGGCCGACGGTAGTTACACTAAACATCAGTTGAGTAAGGCGGAGCGCAAAGCCGCAAAGAGAGTTGAGAAAATAAAAGATGGTTTAGATCCAAGAGATGAGATTAGTGACAAGCTTCGTCGTGATATTAAGCGAGAGAAGCGTAAAGCGGTAGATAACTGGCTAGCTGAGTAAGCCGCTTTATTTTGTTGATTAACTCTGTTACCTATCTAGCTCCACTCTGAGCTTTATCAAGTAAAGGACGACACGTATGTTTAGAATCATTGGAACCATCACCCTCGTTGCCGCATTGAGTGCCTGCAGTCAGGATGAAGCGACATCTTTGCCAAACAATCTCCAAGCTGAGGTTGTTCAGCAAGGTATTGATGCCAAGCCTTACCAGCTACAGCAGACTCTTTTCTTTGGTGGCGATATCCTGACCATGGTTGGTGATAATCCCGAGTATGTCGAAGCTGTTGTTGAACGTGAAGGCAAAATTGTATTTACCGGCAGCCAAGCTGAGGCATTTAAACGCTTTGAGGGGAAGGCAGAGCAATACGATCTAAAGGGCAATACTCTGATGCCTGGTTTTATTGAGCCTCACCTTCACCCCTCAATTGCAGCGTTGATGTTACCGAACGAAGTGATAGCGCCACATGATTGGGTGCTCCCAGATGGTGTGAAAAAAGGTGTGCAAACCCCTGAGGGTTACATTAAGCGCTTATCGCAGTCGATTAAAGATAATGCTAAATCTGACAAGATGTTCTTTGTATGGGGTTATCACCAGCTTTGGCATGGCGAGTTAAACCGTGAGACTCTCAATAAGCTTTCACCTGATAAGCCCGTTGCGGTTATTCATCGCTCATTTCATGAGATTTTTCTTAATGATAAAGCCATTGAGATGTTTGGTATTAAAGAGAGTGAGTTTAGTGGCAATCCTCAGGTCGATTGGAAAAGTGGACATTTTTATGAGGGAGGCTGGTTAGCTTTAGTACCTAAGATTAGCCATATTCTGGTTGATCCACAGTCATATAAAACTGGTCTAGCTAAGATGACCCAACTTATTCGTAAAAATGGTATTACGACAATAGCTGAGCCAGGCTTTCCCAGCTCAGATTTTAAGATGGAGTATGATCTGCTTAAGCTGGAGATGGATAAAAAGCCACCTTATGATGTTTACCTGATCCCTAACGGCACTCAGCTGTACGCCATGGCGGGAAATGATAATCAGAAAGCGATGGAGGTGATGGAAACCCTGCCAGAGCAGTACAATACAGACAATATTAAGTTTCTGCCTAAACAGGTTAAGTTGTTTGCTGATGGCGCTATCTACTCTCTTTTGATGCAGATGAAAGAGGGTTATCCCGATGGCCATCAAGGGGAATGGATGACACCATTGACTCTGTTTGAAGAGCAGCTGAGTCTGTATTGGCAAAATGATTATAAGATCCATGTTCACTCCAATGGCGACCTCGGTATTCAGCAGGTGCTTGATTACAACGTAGAAGATCAGCAGCGCTTCCCTAAAAAGGATCACCGCCTTACTTTGCATCACATGGGATACTTTACTGATAAGCAAGCCGATGAGATTGCAGGTTTAGGAATTGAGGCGTCAGTTAATCCTTTCTATCTTTGGGCGTTAGCAGATAAATATGCAACCGACGGTTTAGGGACTGAGCGTGCAGAGTCGCTGGTTCGGGTTAAATCGCTAACAGACAGAGGAGTGCCTGTTTCATTTCACTCAGACTTTGCCATGGCTCCGGTCGAACCGCTGACCTTAGCTTGGACTGCTGTTAATCGAGTGACGGCTAACAATAGAGCGCTTTCTCAAGAGCAACGTATTGATGCCTATACCGCGATGAAAGCGATCACTTCGACGGCTGCGAGAACGTTAAATCTTGAGAAAACCATTGGTACAATTGAAGAGGGGAAAACCGCTAATTTCACGATATTAAAGGAAAATCCATTAAAGGTAGAGCCTATGGATATCAAAGATATTGCTATTTTAGGCACGGTTTTTCATGGTGAAACTCTGGTCAATAAAGCGAACAATCTAAAGCATTAATAACACCTGTTTAATCTAGTGGCTTAATAGGGTCAAATGGACCCTATTAAGCCCCAATTTTTCTCCTCTACACTGTATAAACTTTAAAGTGAACTGCTCTTACTCCATTAGTCGAATACCTGCATTAGGTTGAATTTGGTATTGTTTTATTATCTCAAATTGTGGCAGTCGATCTATGGATGCAAGTGAGCTTCAACCCATCACAGATTTTATTCAAGGGCTTGTCCCCTTCGATACATTGTCTAGTTCGACGCTAGATCTATGTTGCAAAAGTTTAAGTGTTGGCTATTACAGCAAAGCATCTGCCTTTGTTCCTTTGGATGAAACAGACCCTCAGCTTTACATTGTCCGTAGTGGCGCTTTTGAGGTAAGAAATGATGATGGGGAGCTACTTGATCGATTGGGAGAGGGGGATTATTTTGGTTTCCCTTCACTCCTGTCAGGTGAAAAAGTCAGTAATCGGGTGCGCATTTTAGAAGATGGTCTAGTTTATCACTTGGACCCTGATACCTTCGATTATCTGCGTGTTGAGAGCCGGCAATTTGATCGCTTTTTTAACCGTGCTTTCGCCAAACGCCTTCGTCATCAAGCTAGGTTTAAAGCGAAAGAGTTAACCACGACTAGCCGAGTCAGCTCCTTGATGTCGAATAACCCTCTTATCATCGATATCAACGCCTGTGTCAGAGATGCGGCGAAGAAGATGCGTGAGGCCAGAGTCTCCTCTGTGCTGGTAATTGATAACCATAAATTGTGTGGGATCTTAACCGATAGGGATCTGCGAAATCGCGTGTTGGCAGAAGGGCAAGATGGCAGTTTACCTGTACATCAAGCCATGACCACTCAGCCAAAGGTGCTCAGCTCTAACGCCTTAGTGTTTGAGGCTATGCTCTTGATGAGTGAGCATGGTATTCATCATCTGCCCATTGTCGATGATGAGAGAGCGGTTGGCGTTTTGACCAGTACCGATATTCTACGTGGGCAAAGTTCGCAGCCTCTGCTCTTGATTGGCGAAATAGAGCGCCAAAACAGCTTAGACAGTCTTATCTCTGTGAGTAAACAGATCCCACTGCTCCTACAAAACTTAATCAGTGCCGATGCTAGGGCAGAGGAGATTGGTCGGGTACTGACCTCTGTCACCGATGCGTTGACACGTAGATTGATCATATTAAACCAAAAGCTGCTCGGTGAAGCGCCGATGGCTTTTTGCTGGCTGGCCTTTGGATCTCAGGGGCGACAAGATCAGGCCGCCTGTTCAGATCAGGATAACGGTTTGCTGCTTGCCCATGAGCCAGATGAAGCGGCATCAGGCTATTTTGAGGCGTTAACAAAAGCTGTGTGTAGCGGTTTAGATAAGTGCGGCTATATCTACTGCCCAGGCGATATTATGGCGCAAAATCCCAAGTGGCGTTTGAGCCTCTCCCAGTGGCAAAATCGGTTTGCTAGTTGGGTGAATACACCTGAGCCTAAAGCCTTAATGCATGCCAGCATCTTTTTCGATATGCGCTCGGTGTTTGGCCCCGCTTCCCTGTTCGATAGCTTACAGGACAAGGTACTAGCAGAGACCAAAGACAATGATATTTTTCTGGCTGGAATGACAAATAACTCGCTGGTCGAGTCGCCACCTTTAGGTTTTTTTAAGAAGTTTGTGCTCGAACGTGATGGTTCTGAAGTAAAGGGGATTGATCTTAAACATAAAGGTAATGCGCTGATTAATGACATCGCACGTGTCTATGCCCTGTCGGCAGGGATTAAAGAGGTTAATACGGCAAAACGGATCCGAGTGTTAATGGAGAAAGATATTATTAACCGCAAAGATGCACTTAATCTTGCCGATGCCCATGAGTTTATCGCTCATATGCGGCTCTCTAATCAGGGGTATCAACATACTCACACTATGCCCATATCTAACTATTTGCAACCCAAGCACCTCTCCTCTTTAGTCAGGCATCAATTGAGGGATGCTTTTAAAGTCGTTCATGATGCTCAGTCCGGTATAAAACTGAAATTTACTCGGAGTTTCTGATTTGCTGTCTCGCTACCTTTTAAAAAGCAAACTCTGTTGGCGCGCCTTTCGGGCTGAGGAGCAAGCTCTTAAGACCTATTACCATGGACAGCAATCTCTACTGGATCTCGATGTTGAGCGTGTCCCCATGTTGGCTATCGATCTAGAGATGACAGGGCTTGATGCCCAGTTTGATCAGATCTTAAGTATCGGCATAGTGCCGATAGAAGAGGGAAGGCTTATACTGTCAAAAGCTGAGCATAAATTGGTGAAAATAGAGGGTAGTGTCGGCCAGAGTGCCACGATCCACGGGATCTTAGATCATCACCTTAATAGAGCGGTATCTCCAGAGGAGGCGATGAGCTGGTTTTTAGAGCGATGCCAAGGACAGATGCTGGTGGCTCATCACTCTCCCTTAGATTTGGCATTTTTACAAAAAGGGCTATCAACACATTTTCGCCAGGGAGTGACCTTGATGGCTATCGACACCTTAGCGATAGAGAAGCGCAGGTTAATGCGTCAACATGAAGTGCTTAAGGAGGGGGCTTTGCGACTTGGTGCAAGTAGAGCGCGTTACGGTCTACCTGTTTATGCCGCTCATAATGCTTTAATTGATGCCATAGCCTGTGGCGAGCTGTTGCTGGCTCAGATCAGTGCCATAGGCCAAGGTGAAAGAGTAAAACTGACAGAGTTACTGGCTTAACTTGACATGATTTAAACTGGTGAGTTGATTAATTCAGTGGATTCCACTTCATTAATATCGCCTTAAGATCGGCAATCTTATAGGGCTTACACACTATATCATCCATTCCACACTGCTTACATTGCTCTATCTCGGTTGAGGTTGTTCCTGCGGTGAGTGCGATAATAGGGTTCGTGTAATTTTGTTTACGCAGCTCTCTGGTGGCCTGAAACCCATCGACAACGGGCATTCTGCAATCCATAAAAACGATATCGACCTCAGTGTTGCTTAAAAAATCTATCGCCTCCTGACCATTATCTACCATAAATGGGGGGATGTTGAATTTGGCCAACATCATCTTTATCAATGTCTGATTGATGTGGCTATCTTCGACGACTAATACCTTTAATGAGTCAAAGTCAGCGTAACTAAACTCAGTTGGCTGACTCGTTTGTTGGGCTTGTGTGATAGCTAGCGGTAGGGTGACGGTAAAACTGCTGCCCTTATTGGGCTTGCTTTCAAGTGCTATCTGGCCAAGCATCTCATTGACGAGCAGTTTGCAAATAGTTAGTCCTAAACCTGTGCCTTCGTAGAGACGATTACTGCGGTTGTTTACCTGAATAAAAGGGTCAAATAGGTTGGCGAGGTGCTCTTTGGGGATCCCACATCCAGTATCGGAAATGACAAACCTAAATGAGGATTGATGCCAATCAATCTTGATTGAGATCTTACCTTTGTCGGTAAATTTGATCGCGTTACCAATAAGATTGACAAAGATCTGCTTAATTCTGTCTGGATCTCCTAAGAGGTTTTCAGGTGTCTTGGGATCGATCTCAAAATCAAAAGCTAACCCTTTTTCAGCAGCTTGAGCAGCAAAAGTATTTTGAATGACTTTAGTGAGTTCCAGTGTTGAAAAAACGACCTCGTTGAGCTCCAACATTCCTGCATTTATCTTACTGATATCTAAAAGATCATTAATGATGACTTTGAGTAGCTCTCCCGATTGAACCATGTTTTTGAGCAGTTTCTCTTGGTGATCGCTTAGCCTTGTTTCAATCATCAGCTCGGTATTACCCAGCAAGCCATTTAGCGGGGTTCTTAGTTCATGATTTATCATGGCGACAAAATCTTTTGTTGAGCGTTCAGACTGTTCTGCACGAGTTTTCTGCGCCAATGTTTTATCCAGTAGCGCCTGTCTTTGGTAGGCTGCAAATATCATATTAGAGAAGAGAAATAGCTGCTTTTCAATCGTCGCCAACCAACTGTTTGGTACGGATAAATTGATATAAAGTGAGCCTAGAGTGTGTTGATTTTCACCTATTTTGACGATGAGTTGTCGATGGGAGTATTCACAGTCCATTGCTTGCTCTTTGTTATAGGGCGCCCATTGAGTAAATGTGCCAGCTGAAAAGTTGGCTTGATGACTGGTTTTTTGCTTATTTTTAAACACAAGCTGACTAGACTCAATATGTTTTAGTTTCGCTAATGTGTCCATCAGGCTTTGTAGGAGTTCATTTGAGAGAGGTTGCTGGAGAAAATTTTGATTAAACTCTAATAGGATCAACTCTAGGCTGCTTTTAAGTTCTATCAAGGCTATGTCTTGGCTGGATTTTTTTTGAATCGAAGAAAGTGAAGCTTCAACCTCCTGCTTAGCAAAATAGAGTTCACGACTTTTCTGGTTGAGTAGTTTTTCCGCCTCTAATCTGGCACTACGCTCCCGCTGTGCTTTTCGGGTAAGTACAGCAATGGTCTTGATTAAGTCAGCCTCTTTATTACTCATAAACCAATAGCTTTCCTATCTCACTAATTTTATCTTTTAGATGAGTGTTTTATCGTTATTTGTGAGCGAGTAAAAACAAAAAAATACGATATAGTTACTACTGCTCATAGAAAATTAAAACTTTAGAAACATACATTTAAAGCTAGTGGATAGGTTAAGTTTTGGCAATTTTTTCCAGTAAGATGAAGGTTAATGTTTTGTTCTGGCGGCAGCCAAATTAAGAGATGATTCCAAGATCGCTTAAAGAGCCATAGATTTAGTTACATTTGTACAGTTTCATTCCTAAAGAATATTTTCTAGATTGGTCTTAATAGTGATTATCTTAGTAGTGAGTTTATCGCTTTCAGACTGGGAGTAGACTTATGCCATTACCCTTACTTTGGCTTGGAGGCGCAGCAATTGGTGCAGTGCTGTTAGCCGATGAACGAGAGAAGCGTCATCAATTAGAGTTAAAGCGACGCAAAGGGATAGCCCCAAAAACCTTTAAAGAGGGGGAGCATCTCCCGCTCGCACCGAGTGTGTGGCAAGCCGGGCACAAGAAAGTGCAACCACAGCCTGGCTCAATTATCTGCTGTTTTGTTTATGGTTTGATTGAGCATACTGGGATATGGCTGGATGAACATACGTTAATTGAGTTACATGGCAGTGGTTTAGTGAGAGCGGTATCTACTAAACGTTTTTTAGCGGGGCGTACTGGTAGCAAAATCTTTGTGGCTTGCAGTCATGATCATCAGGTTCTTGTGGAACCTGCCATGTTAGAAAAGGCGCAGCAGGCTATTTATACCTACCGAGAGTATGATCTTTTCGATAATAACTGTCATCGCTTTGTCTGGTCCTGTTTAAGCGGTAAAGAGGAGTCGCTATCTAGCTTTAATGATCTCAATCAACGTCTGGCAACTTACTTTAACCAGAGTCTCTACTGGGATGAAGCTGAGTTGGATATCTAGTAAAAACTTAAGAGTTGCATTCATTGATTGAGGCGAGATAGCCCTTATCTATGTAGATGAATCTGATAACAATTGTAAATAACTAATAGCATAATGAGATTGACAGCCTACCACTAGCAAACATCTCCCTGAAAATAATTGACCTTAAGCTCAATTATTGAAAATTATTGACCCATCACCCAAATATCTTGGTATTGTTGGTATGGTTTATGACGCGCCTGATTGAATATTGATGGCGGCAATGACCCTATCTATTGCTATGTCATAACACACTATAAAAAATTACCTAGTGCATTGCCGAGTATTATCTCGTGTTAATCGCAGTAGAGAACATCACTATCGACACCAGGAAAACATTATGCAAATCGGAATACCAAGGGAGATCCTTAACCAGGAGAGCCGGGTAGCCGCGACACCAGCCACTGTTGTTCAGCTTAAGAAATTAGGTTTCAGTGTTGTGGTGCAACGCGGTGCCGGCGAGGCAGCAAATTTTAAAGATGAAGCGTATCAAGAAGCGGGTGCTGAAATCGTTAGCCTCGAAGAAGCGTTTCAAGCGGATCTCATATTGAAAGTCAATGCGCCTACTATCGATGTAGATACCGGCGTTGATGAAGCCGATCTATTGAAAGCCGGTGCGACAGTGGCAAGCTTTGTATGGCCAGCTCAAAACCCTGAGTTGTTAGAGAAGTTTAAGGCGAAGGGGATCAACCTACTTGCCATGGATATGGTGCCGCGTATTTCGCGTGCTCAATCTCTTGATGCTCGTAGCTCATTAGCGAACGTAGATGGTTACCGCGCCGTTATCGAAGCCGCGAACCACTTTGGTCGTTTCTTTACCGGACAGATCACAGCCGCGGGTAAAGTGCCACCGGCGAAAGTCTTAATCATTGGTGCTGGTGTTGCAGGTCTTTCAGCGTTGGGAGCTGCGGGGAGTCTAGGAGCTATCGTTCGCGCCTTTGATACCCGCCCTGAAGTGAAAGAGCAGATTAACTCTATGGGCGCCGAGTTCTTAGAAGTTGATTTCGAAGAGGAGTCTGGCTCTGGTGATGGTTATGCCAAAGTCATGAGTAAAGAGTTTATCGAAGCTGAGATGGCGCTGTTTCGCGAACAGGCTAAAGAGGTTGATATCATTATCACCACAGCACTTATCCCCGGTAAACCTGCGCCTAAGCTTATCCTTGAAGATATGGTTGGCTTAATGAAGCCTGGTAGTGTCATTGTCGATCTGGCGGCGGCTAACGGCGGCAACTGTGAACTGACTGTTCCTGGCGAAGTGGCAGTGGTTAACGATGTGACCATTATCGGTTATACCGAACTGTCGCGTCGTCTTCCGACACAAGCAAGTCAGCTCTACGGCACGAACTTAGTGAATCTACTTAAGCTGATGGTACCAGAGAAAGATGGCAACTTTGTGATTGATTTCGAAGATGAAGTTGTTCGCGGCGTGGCAGCGGTTAAAGATGGTGAGATCACTTTCCCACCGCCGGTTATCCAGGTCAGCGCCCAACCTCAAGCCAAATCGGAAGAGGCGGTAGCAGAAGTTGTTGAGAAGAAAAAGAACCCTTGGATAAAACCGGGTTTAGCTGTGGTTGCGGCAGGTCTATTTGGCTTAATCGCGAACTCAGCGCCAGCAGATTTCCTGCAGCACTTTAGTGTCTTCGTGCTTTCCTGTGTTGTCGGTTATTACGTGGTTTGGAATGTGAGTCACTCTCTTCATACACCTTTGATGAGTGTGACTAACGCGATCAGTGGCATCATTGTAGTGGGTGCTTTAGTACAGATGAATAGCGACAGTACGGCGGTACTCATCTTATCCGGTATCGCGATACTTATCGCTTCCATTAACATTGCCGGTGGTTTCACCGTCACTCAGCGTATGCTGAAAATGTTCCGTAAAGACTAAGGGGATTGACGAATATGTCTATAGGATTATTAAGTGCAGCTTATCTGGTTGCTGCAGTCCTGTTTATCTTCAGTCTTGCAGGCTTAAGTAAGCAGGAAACCGCTCAGCGCGGTAATATCTTGGGTATTATCGGTATGGTGATTGCGATTATTGCAACCCTTGCAAGTACTCAAATCGAAGGAAACAGCTGGATTGTTACCGGTGCGATGGCCATTGGTGCTGCAATTGGTGTGCGTTTAGCACTGAAAGTTGAGATGACCGAGATGCCTGAGCTGGTGGCAATTCTTCACAGTTTTGTAGGATTGGCTGCGGTCTTGGTTGGTTTCTCTAGCACGCTAGATCATGGCTCCTTAATGGATGCGGTAACAGGTCAGATAGATCCTGTTGCCAAAACCATTCATGATGTCGAGGTCTTTTTAGGGATCTTTATCGGCGCGGTGACCTTTACTGGCTCTGTGGTGGCATTTGCTAAACTCAGAGGGTTAGTGAAGAGCGCACCTAAGTCACTTCCTGGCGCGCATTGGTTGAACCTAGGGATGATAGTTGTCTCTGTGGTACTGGGTATCTACTACATGCAGACTGATGCTATCACTGCATTAGTTATTATGACCTTCATCGCATTTGTCTTTGGCTATAACCTAGTATCGGCGATTGGTGGGGCGGATATGCCAGTGGTTGTCTCTATGCTTAACTCCTATTCAGGCTGGGCGGCAGCGGCAGCAGGATTTATGTTAGGCAATGACCTGTTGATCATCACAGGTGCACTGGTAGGTAGCTCTGGTGCTATTCTCTCTTACATCATGTGTAAGGCGATGAACCGCTCATTTATCTCTGTGATCTTAGGTGGTTTTGGTAGCGAAGGTGGCACTATGGCTGCTGGCGATGCTGAGCAAGGTGAGCACCGTGAAGTGCAGGCTGATGACGTCGCAGAGATGTTGAAGAATGCGCGTAACGTTATCATAGCACCTGGTTATGGGATGGCGGTTGCTCAGGCCCAATATCCGGTTGCTGAGATCACTCAGAAACTTCGTCAACGCGGCGTGAATGTGCGCTTTGCTATCCACCCTGTTGCGGGGCGTCTGCCTGGTCACATGAACGTACTTTTGGCTGAAGCAAAACTGCCTTACGATATCGTTATGGAGATGGACGAGATCAATGAAGATTTCGCTGATACCGATGTGGTGCTGGTGATTGGAGCTAACGACACGGTTAACCCTGCGGCGAAAGAGCCTGGCAGTCCTATCTCTGGTATGCCAGTACTTGAAGTATGGAATGCGGAAAACGTGGTGGTATTTAAGCGTTCAATGGCAACAGGTTATGCCGGTGTGCAAAACCCACTCTTCTTTAAAGAGAATACAGAGATGCTATTTGGTGATGCCAAAGAGAGTGTTTCTAGGATTTTAGCTAGCATCTAATTTGCTTGTGTTAGCTAAAAAATAGCAATGCCAGTCAGCGATGACTGGCATTTTTTTCACCTTTTTATGGCACAGAGTTATTTAACCCATTTATATGTTTGATACAGCTCAACCTTAAGTTTGAATGTTTTGTATTTAATCTCAGCATTGAGTGTTGTTAAATGAAATTAGTTTCATATTAGTCATTAAGCTCATGATCTAGATTGGTATTCGGTAGCTACTGCGTTTGAATTTTATGGCCTTATGTAACTTATGACAGTTTTGCGGGTTAACTGATTAAATAGCAGAGGCGTGATTATGGAAAGCACTAAAGTTAGATTGAGAAACGATCAAAACAACCACCTTAATGATCAGATTGAACAGTTTGATGATTTTGCACCTATGGTGAGAAAACCTAATACGCAACTCTATAGTTCGCTTTGTGAAGCATTTAATAGTGATGAGGTCACCTCAATCTATATTAGAGGTTATAACTAAGTTATTCGCTTAACTATTTAGCCCTGGCCTGTTAGTCCTTAACAGGCTTGATAACCGACTCCTAGCTTAGCTGTTTCTATCCTGCATTTCTTCAACCATGGATGCTTTTGTTTGCAATGGCATTATGAGGTTAGCTTTACTAAACTTTGTAGATTCATATAGTTTGTTGGCTAAGGGTTATGGCAAAGTGACCTATATCAACCTTTTATCTCTGCGCTATCCCAAAGATCTTGAGCGGGAGCTGAACTACCTAGAGCGAGTTCATCGCTTTTTTAGTTACTCCATCTCCAATATGCTAGGCTTGATTTTTGGTGCGAGTCTTATCTCGGTTATTCTCTATTACTACGGTGCGATGGTTGGAGAGATCCAACTTCTATTTGCATGTACTGCTGTGGTTGCCACATGTGTCTATTCAATCTCTAGATATGTTGATAAACATAAGCCAGAAGGGGAGTTGTTGGCAAACTTACTGATCTCTAGAGTCACTTTAGGTTGTGTCATAGGGATCTTATATGGCGTCGCGGTTTTTCTGCTGCCTAAGCCTATTGAAGAAGCCAGTGTGCTTTTTCTTCTCTGTATCTATCTTGCCTCCATTGCCGTTGCTATTTTTCAGTATTCTGTGATACCGACTTATTACATCTTATTTAATTTCAGTATGTTAATCCCTGTTATGCTTTACTTCGTTATTTATCCAAGCACCTTTGGCTATCTGATGATTTTAGTGCTGATATCCGGCTCATTTATGTTCATATCGAAAGGGTTTAAGATCTCTAAAAATGAGATACATTCGATCACTGTTAATTTAAGGCTGCAGGCTGAGGTTGCCGAGCACGTACTGACTAGGCAGAAACTGCAGGAGATGGCGCTGTACGATAACCTGACGAAGGTGGCTAATCGTCACCTTTTTGAAGAGAGTGCTGAGGATTCTCTTGAGCGTGCTAAAGATCAAAAACAGTCCATGGCACTGCTCTATATCGATCTTAATAACTTTAAAGCTATCAATGATCGCTTTGGTCATGAGGTGGGCGATAAGGTGTTAATTGAGGCTGCTAACAGGATTAAAACTAAGATACGACATACGGATCTTGTTGCTAGATTTGGCGGCGATGAGTTTGTGGTTGTGCTTGAAAATTACAATCTTGATGTGGTGAGAGTCGACCTAATCGATGCCATTCGCAGTGTATTAAATGAAGATATACTGATAGAAGGTCAGTTGCTTGAATTGAGGGCTAGTATAGGTGTTTCTATTTTCCCCAATGATGGCAGTAGCTTGAGAGACTTACTTCATAATGCTGACACCCATATGTATAACCAGAAGAAACACTAAATAAATTTAGACTGAGGTCGTCACTAACCTGAACTAAAATTAAAGGAAAGAAAATTAGTTAACTCCTTTTCTCGTTTGCGCAAGCAGGCAGTTAGATGCGTTGGAGTCGTGTAGTGAACAGGCTGAATCAGAATAACCTTGTTGTAATGGGCAGTTTTAATTGGCGACATGGTCTGCTGCTTGCCGTCGTATTTGTTCCTTTATTATGGATTTTTAGTTTTGATCCTATCCCACAAACCTCCGTTTATCATGAGTTTGCCGATCAAAGAGATCTCATTTACCTGCCTAATTTTATGAATGTATTGTCTAATATTCCTTTTCTTATTATTGGTGTTTTAGGACTTTATCAAGCGATGTCCATCTATCAATGGCGAGTGTTAAATGGTTGGACACTGCTGTTCATAGGGATTTTATTAGTATTTGCAGGTTCATCTTATTATCACTGGTCGCCCAGTAATGACTCGTTAGTCTGGGATCGTTTACCCATGACATTTGGATTTATGGGACTTTTTGTCGCCTTGATAGGTGAATATGTGTCAAGCAAACTCAGCGAGATGATGTTACTTCCAGCTCTGCTCATTGGGGTCTTATCTGTCTCCTATTGGCATTGGACCGATGATCTCAGGCTCTATTATTGGGTGCAGCTGGTGCCTCTGTTAACGCTGCCCATTATCTTGTTAATGTTTCCTCGGGTCTATTCCCATCACAAGTTACTTTTTTTGGCTTTTACCTGTTATATTCTTGCCAAAATCGCAGAGTTTTATGATCTCAAAATCTTTCAGGCCACAGGAGAGTTGATAAGTGGACACACAGTTAAACACTTATTAGCGGCAAGTGGCTGCTATTTCATACTCTGCATGTTAAGAAATAGAGTTGTCATCGCCAGAGCATCACGGGGGAAAAGTCAGCGTAAACAGAAGAGTTGATACAAAAACACCAGCGCGATGGCTGGTGTTTCTCGATATCTATTGCTCGTTAAGGTTAACCACAAAAATGCTTAACGGCTTTGCTGACCAGCTCTATTCCCGTCTGATCACAAGGAGGTAGCTCTGCATCACTTTCATTAATCGGTGTGACTCTGTCGCCCCACTTGATCAACGCGGCCGCAGAGGTGAGTCCAGCACCAAAGGCGCAGGATAGAATAGTTTGCCCTGGCTGTATCTTACCCTGTTCAAGGGCATCACAGATGGCGATAGGGATAGTTGCCGCTGAGGTATTACCATAGTTTGCAATGTTCACAATTGCTTTCTCTTTTGGAATTTTCATGCGGCTAATCAGTGTATCGATAATACGTTCGTTGGCTTGATGAGGGATCACCCAGTCGACATCATCTTTACTGAATTCACATTTTTCAAGCACCTTAGTACTCAACTTACCCATGCCAGCGATTGCACGTTTAAAGATCTCTTGGCCATTAAACTCGATGTAGAAGTCCAGAGAAGCTGCGCTGAATCTGTCCATAGCTGTACCGAAGCCTGCTTTTAGGATATCACGACCGGCAGGATCATTATTAAGCTCATAACCCAGTACACCGATAGGTTCATCTGTTGCTTCAAGTACTACAGCGCCAGCACCATCACCAAAGAGTACGGCAGTTTCTCTACGTGACCAATCTAAGTAAAATGAAAGACGTTCTGCGCCAATCACCAATACTTTTTTGCACTGTCCACTTTTAATTTGTGAGCTGCCTAAGCCTAAACCGTAAAGGAATCCACTGCAGGCTGCATTAATATCAAAAGCTGCACAGGTTGCACCTACATTGGCTTGTACCGTAGAGGCGATATTTGGGATCAGAGTATCAGGACTGGCTGTTGCTAAGATGATCATATCTAAGTCACTGCCTTCGATGCCTGCTGCAGCAAGCGCACGCTTTGCTGCCACAGAGGCAAGCTCAGAGGTGTTTACGTGGCTGATATGACGCTGACTGATGCCTGTACGTGGTTTAATCCACTCGTCCGAAGTCTCGATGAAAGTAGAAAGGTCATGGTTTGTTAGGGTTGCTGGTGGAACACATTTTCCCCAACCGGTAATTGTGGCGTACTGCATCTGGTTTTCTCTCAAATAAAAAAGGCAGAACCTTGGCTCTGCCTTATCAAACATTAGTTTAGCTTAACAAGTCGCCCATGTTTCAACTGTGATCTATACCACTTGTTGAGCGACAAGGTCGCGTATTGCGTCAGCGGCATGCAGAATATGGGCACGAAGAAGTTCAACGGCTTTGTCAGTCTGCTGACTTTTACAGAAACTGAGCAGATCACGGTGATCTTGTTCGGCGCGTGGGATCCCGCCAGCCAGTAATAATTGTAGACGTATATAGCGGTCACAATTGGTGTTCAAACCATGCACGACTTCTAAAGTATGCGGACGGTTTGCTGGAGAGTATAAGCATGTGTGGAAGCGTGTATTAAGCTCACTCCATGTAGCAACGGCATCTTCTTGCTTAAAAGCTGACTCTAGCTCACCTAATACTTTTTCAGCTTGAAGGAAATCTTCATCTTGTAAGTTAGGTATGGCTTTAGCTAATAGATCGGTTTCGATCATGGCTCTGAGTTCGAACAGTTCGGTAACTTGTTCAACTGACAGTTCAGTGGCTGTTGCGCCCTTATGGGCTTCAAACTTCACCAAACCTTCAGCTTCTAACTGAAGTAAGGCTTCTCTTACAGGAATACGACTGACATTTAGCTCTTCAGCTAATGCACTTTGACGTAGCGGTTCACCAGCAGCGATATCACCAGAAAGAATTTTTTCTCTAAGCACTTCTACAACAACTTGAGTGCGAGTTTTATGGATAATAGGTGTTGATCGGCTCATAAATTTGGTTTTGACTATTCGTTATTCTATTTTATCCTTCTAAGATTACCGTTATTGCCAATATAAATAAAGGGAAACTATCTTCCCCTTATTTAATTTTATTATTCTAATTGATTTAAAATGTCATCACTTTAGGGTCGGTTAGTTTTAATTCATCGGGTAAAATTGATTCTGGCATATTTTGATAACAGATGGGGCGCTCAAATCGCTTCATGGCTTGACTGCCTACCGAGGTGCTGCGACTGTCTGTACTAGCAGGATAGGGGCCGCCATGATTCATCGAATGGCACACCTCTACACCCGTAGGCATTTGATTGAAGATAAGCCTGCCGACATGGTAAGCCACGGCTTCAATGAGCTCGCGGTGCCTTGCCAGTTCACTCTCGTTTCCATGGATGGTGGCGGTTAATTGCCCCTCTAACTCCTCAGCAATCTGAAGCATCTGCTCCTGAGTGTCACACTCTACGAGTATTGCACAAGGTCCAAACACCTCTTGTTGTAACTCTTTAGATGCTAAGTATGTGCTGGCAGAGACTCTAATTGCCGTTGGACGAGTTTGATGGCTCGCGCTGGCAGCTTGTCCTTGGGCAATTAAATTAACCTGTGTGTCTTTAAGTAGTGCATCGACTTGTGCTTGATAAGTGGATGCGATACCGGGTGTCAGCATTGCTGCAGCCGGTAGAGTAGAGATATCTTCTGTCATGGTTGCGATATAACGGTTTAGTGCTTCACCGGTTTGAGCAACAATGAGCCCTGGACTGGTACAGAACTGCCCATGTCCCATCAGCATGGATTGAACTTGAGTGCTAGCTAACTGTTCTGCTTGTTCTGACAAGATTTGTGGCAATAGAAATTGTGGGTTGGTTGAGCCTAGCTCGCCATAAAATGGGATCGGCTCAGCTCTTGCCGCGCATAAGTCGGCAAGTATTCGTCCAACTTTAAGGGAGCCAGTAAAGCCAACGGCTTTTATCTCGCTCTGATTAACCAGCTGGGTCGATACTTGTGGTGTGTTGCCTTGGATTAAACTAAATACACCAGCAGGCATATTACAGCGTTTACTTGCGGTTTCAATTGAGCGAGTCACTAGCTCACTAGTAGCGGCATGTGCGGGGTGGCCTTTAACGATAACGGTGCAACCTGCTGCTAACGCTGAGGCGGTGTCGCCGCCAGCGGTTGAAAATGCCAGTGGAAAATTTGAGGCACCAAATACCGCAACAGGGCCAAGGGGAAGTTGGCCGAGTCGAGTATCGGCTTTCGGGAGCGGCGTACGCTCTGGATTCGCTAAATCCACCAACTTAGGCTCGAGTGGTGCACGAAGTGTACTGGCAAATAATCTCAATTGCCCACAGGTTCTGCCTGTTTCTCCTTGAAGCCTAGCCATGGGAAGCCCTGTTTCGAGATGAGCAGCGGCTGTGATGACCTCTATATCAGCTTGGATCTCATCGGCGATGGCTTCTAAAAATTCGGCGCGCTGTACCGGTGTGGTGGAGCGGTACTGAGTAAATGCGCGTTTCGCCGCTTTCGCCGCAGCAGTAATATCTTGATTTTTTGCGCTGGCAAATTGCCAATCAAGTGGCGTATTATCCACTGGGTTGAAGCTGGAGAAAGTAGCCGCTTCGCCTGTCCATTCCCCTTGGATATAGTGTTTGCCTGAGATCTGAGTTTTAATTGTCTTTGTCATAATATTTCCTGAATAATGCTGTTAATTAACAAGTGATAGTTGTGAAGGCTAAATCACTTGAAAACCAAACGCGTAGGGATCGCTATCATCGACTGTGATGGTGTTTTTGCCTGTAATACGTGCCCAACCTTGAATACTTGGCATGATGGCGGGGTGAGCGCCAACTTGAGTGGCTGACTCAATGCGGCCAATAAATTGGCTGCCAATAATGCTCTCGTGAGTATATTGATCGCCAACCTTGAGCAGCCCTTTAGTGTAAAGCTGCGCTAACCGGGCACTTGTTCCTGTACCACAAGGTGAACGGTCGATAGCTTTATCACCGTAAAATACTGCATTAGCACCGTCAGAGCCTTCGCTGATGGTGTCGCCTGTCCACAATACGTGTGAAACTCCAGATACCGTAGGATCATCTGGATGTATACAGCTTAATTGTTCGTGAGCTATCTGCCTTATAACTGGGCTCCAGCGCAAGATGTCGGCGGCAGACCAATGCCTTAAGCCAGGGTAATTAGATTGAGGTTCGACGATGACGTAGTAGTTTCCACCATATGACACGTCGACCTTTAATGGGCCTAACTCTGGTATATCGAGAATGACATCACGATGGGCAAGGTAAGCGGGTACGTTGTAGATTTTTACCCAGTCGACCTTGTCTCCAGTCTGTTGAAAATCAATATTTATCTGACCTGCTGGTACATCTATTACCAGTTTTCCAGGGGTGTTGGCCGATAGCAGCCCAGATTCAATTGCAGCGGTTACGGTTCCGATAGTGCCATGACCACACATGGGCAGGCAGCCACTGGTTTCGATAAAAAGGATAGACGCGTCGGCGTTATCGCTACAGGGGGGGTATAAAAAAGCCCCCGACATCATATCGTGGCCTCTGGGTTCAAACATCAGGGCTTTACGGATCCAATCATAGTGATTGAGAAAGTCCTGGCGCTTCTCGCTCATGGTGCGGCCCTTAAGGTTCGGGTGGCCACTGGTGACCAAACGAACCGGATTACCGCAGGTATGAGCATCGACGCAAAAGAAGGTGCCTTTTAACATCTATGCTTTACTCCATTTTCTCCTTCACATCGAGACCTAAGCTTTTGTTACTGATTATCTCGATGTTCGGAGAGTGTCTGTTTTATCAATGGACTAGCTGTTGAGCTCTCTTTTCGATGCCTAATCTAGATTGTACTTATTGAGATCGATTCGTGTCTCCATCGCCTCTTTAATGACACTCTCTACATAGTCACGTTCGTCACCGATTAAAGTCATACGTGGCATACGAACATTTTCGCTGCCGCGGCCAACTATCTGTTCAGCCAGTTTGATACATTGAACCAAAGTGGGAATGGTATCGAGGCGTAGCAGCGGCATAAACCAGCGGTAGATTTCGCGTGCTTCTTCAATACGACCAGCACGTGCCAGCTTAAATAGGGTAACAGACTCACGTGGGAATACATTGGTGAGGCCAGATATCCAACCCGTCGCGCCTAAGAAGATACTTTCGAGTGCGATATCATCGACACCACATAGAATATTAAAGCGATCGCCAAATTGAGATTGTAGCTCTGTTAGGCGTCGGGTATCTGTGGTGGACTCTTTAATCGCGACAATATTCTCCTCTTGAGCAAGAATCGCCGTCATCTCTAAGTTGATATCAACGCCATAGCTGACAGGGTTGTTGTAGATCATGATGGGGAGATTAGTCGCACGGGCAACGTGTTGGTAGTGCGCTACCACTTCACGGTCGGTACCGCGATATACCATAGCGGGTAGAAGCATCAAGCCATCAACACCGAGCTCTGCTACATCTTGTGCATACTTGGCGGCTTGCTCGGCTGTGTTTTCGGTACAACCGGATAATACGAGAATACGGCCTTTAACCGTTTCTACTGTGTGTTTAATAAACTCACGTTTCTCAGTTGGACTTAAAGAGGCATTTTCCCCTATGGTACCGAGTGCGATGATGCCATCGATCCCATCATTAATAAGGTCTTCCAGCATACGGGCATTCGATTCATAGTTAATCGAACCATCATCGTTGAACTGGGTTGAGATTGCTGGGAACACACCTTGCCAATTTACTTTCATCTTAACTACCTCTTTTACTTTTTATGCCGGTATAACCGGGGTTAATTCCATTGATTTTTTGGACTTGCCTTAAAATTTATGTATATTGTATACAATAATACTAAAAAGAAAAGCCTCTTTTGGTTGAAATTTATCCCTGTTGTTGCCAAATACTATATATTGCATACAAAGAATAAGAAAGGAGTGCGCCATGAAGCTAAACAAGCTGCCATTAGAAGTTGTGGAAAATCGTCAACAATTCATAACACTCGATGCTCATACAGAGGGTGAGCCACTTAGGATCATTACCTCTGGTTACCCAGAGATCTTAGGCGAGACCATATTGGAGATGAGGGAGTATGTGACCCAGCATCTAGACAGATATCGCACTTTGTTGATGCATGAGCCAAGAGGTCATGCCGATATGTATGGAGCATTGCTCACTCGCCCTGTATCTACAGAGGCCGATTTTGGCGTGCTGTTTCTACATAATGAAGGGTATAGCAGCATGTGTGGCCACGGTATTTTAGCTTTGGTGAAGGTGATGTGTGAAACAAACACGATTTTATTAGGCCGTGAGCCAAGAGTGATAAAAATCGATGCACCAGCAGGGCTTATTACAGCTACTGCATCACTTGATGAAGAGGGGAGTGTTCAGGCCAGCTTTGAAAATGTCGACTCTTGGGCCGAAGCAATTAACTGCAGTGTTATGGTAGAGGGCTTAGGTGAAGTTAACTATGATATTGGCTTTGGTGGTGCGTATTATGCCTACATAGATGCTGATGCTTTGGGGATCAGTTGTGGTAGAGAGAATGTCGCCCAACTTATCGACCTAGGGAGGCGAATTAAACATGCTGTTATGGACAGTCATCCTCTAGCTCACCCATTAGAGAGTGAGCTTAGCTTTCTCTATGGCACTATTTTTACCTCAAAGGAGGTTACAGAGAAAGCTGTGCACTCCCGTCATGTGTGTATTTTTGCTGATGGAGAGGTGGATAGATCTCCCACTGGAACAGGTGTTGCTGCAAGAGCAGCGCTGTTATATGCCAAAGGTGAAATCGGGTTAAACCAGCCTCTGGTGATAGAGAGTATTGTCGATGGAAGAATGACGGTGAGTGCATTAAGAGAGCAAGATTTTCATGGCAAAAAGGCGATTATTCCACAGGTGTCAGGTCGCTCCTATATTACTGGTCAACATCAATTTATTGTCGATCCAGACGATCAATTCCAAGATGGTTTTATTTTACGTTAAATCTGAAGTTTGATCCCCAATGACAGTGCAAAGTTAATAATATGAGAGCGTCATGACAAAGATTAATCATCGAGAAGATAAACAGAGCAACCAAAAAGCTGTAAAGGTAACGGTTATTGGTGCTGGAATTGTTGGTCTGGCAACAGGAATAGAGCTGCAAAGAGCAGGGTTTCAGGTCGAGATCATCGATAAAGAGGGAGTCGGGGCTGGCGCATCACAAGGGAACGCTGGTCATTTTGCCACTGAGCAAGTGTTTCCACTGGCAGATCTTAGCTTACTGCCTAAACTGCCAGGCATGTTGCTCGATCCATTAGGGCCATTTCGTATCCGGCCTGCATATTTTTTCAAAGCTTTGCCTTGGTTTTGCCGATTTCTCGTCAATATGTTGCCCAGCAAAAGGCTGCACAACGGCCAAGGAATTAAGCGGCTCAATCAAGCTTCTATTACTGCGATGGAGGAGCTGACTAGTTTTTGCAACTGTCAGGAGCTGCTCTTATTAAATGGCAGTCTTTTGGTATTTGAGGGAACGGCAATTGACGAGGTTGAGAAGGAGTTTAATTACTACCGTGATGCTGGGGTTGAAGTTAAATTACTGACGGGTGAAGAGGTGAGAGCGCTGGAGCCTAGCTTAAGCCCGTCGGTGACCCATGGACTCTTTTTTACCCATGTTGGACATACAAGCGATCCTTATCAATTATGCCAAGCTTTTTCACAAAAGTTTATCGCCTTAGGGGGGAAGCTGAGTATTGGTGAACTTAGTGAAATTAAGCCAACAGATGGCGGTAAAACAGGCATCAATTTGGCTCTATCCTCAGGATATATAGTCAATACCGATAAGCTCGTTATTGCATCAGGTGCTTGGTCTAAACCGTTTGCGAAACAGCTAGGCCATAAAGTGCCGCTGGAAACTGAGCGGGGTTACCATTTGATGATGCCCCAAAAAAGCAGTTTGTCACGCCCTGTTGCCTCCTATAATCGTAAATTCATTATCACCCCGATGACGGAGGGGACGCGACTGGCTGGAACCGTGGAATTTGGTGGCTTACAGGCACCATTGAATGAGTCTCGCGCTGACTGTTTATTCCCCCATGGCAAGGCCCTACTGCCTAATCTGTTTGCCGATGCGAAGGCCAGTGATGGTAAGCGCTGGATGGGATTTAGGCCCTCTTTACCGGACAGTTTGCCAGTCTTGGGGGGCAGTTCTAAGCATGCGAATGTGTTCTTCTCATTTGGACACCAGCATTTAGGACTGACCTGGTCGGCGGTAACGGCTAAGCTTTTAGCTCAAGAGATGTCAGGTGAACAACCTGATATTGATTTGAGTGATTATCGGGTTGAAAGGTTTAGATAAACGCTTTGCTCAGCCTTCGAATGAAGGCTGAATATATTTTCTATGTGTTAATTTTTATCTGAATTGGTACTGGATAGATTATTGAAGGTCACACCTTCAGGGTTATTTATCGCCTCCAGCGGGGGGATGTGCAGATACTTCTACGAGACGCCACTAGCACATCCCTGTGGGCTTTACGGCAGCTTCCATGCAGCCAAAACTCGCAGCCGTATCTACACCTGTTCATGAGTTTCTTCGATTTGGCTTTACTTGGTTGCGATTCGTAACTTATTTTTGCCCTTTTATGTGTTCGCGGCAGAAATTAGTCCAATACAGGACTAACCCCTTTGCAATACTTTCTCATCAGTTAGAAAGGCATGGATTCCGTCTAGCGATAACCTCTAAGTTCATCAGTGTTTGCACTTTTATACAGTAGTATCGGTTTTGTGCCGTTAATCTCTAAATTTTGTGTAATCAGTTCACGTTTTGATATTGAGTGAAAATAAAAATAGATGTAGATTCAGTAAGATGAAAGTGTGCGACTAAGTTTTGTCTGAGAGTGTATTAGATACAATTTAACTATGCATGTCTCAATACGTTGTATTAATGAGATATATAGTGTTAATTCCCGTGCACGCTTTCCCGAGAGGACTTGGCAAAACGCGCAAGTCGTATATTAAAATGTTAGTGCTCTAGGAGAGCTATGAGCGAAAGTTCTATTAAAAACATCCGAAACGGGGTCATTGCTTCAGTAGTTGCAGGCATCATTCTGTTGCTAATACCTACAGTACGTGGTTACGCCGCTTCTGCATTAGATTGGGTATGGTCTGGCGTAAAATGGCTATGGAATAGCCTTTTTGAAAGTTATTCTTTCTCAGGCTGGTTTCTATTGGTTATCTTTGTACTTGCTATCATTGGCTTCTTAACAATTTTCTTTGCTATAAAAAGCAATTTCGACGTACCTGAACACTCTGACTACAAGGAAGATTCAATATTTAATATAAAATGGTGTTGGAGTTGGAGCGGTCACGAAATTACTAATTTGTGGTGCTTTTGTCCCTCTTGCGATGCAACTCTTGTTTATGATGATAGTTCTAAAAATAGTTTTTATGAGCCCACAGTAACTCATTTCATATGTGAAAATTGTTCAAATACTGTCAAAGGAACAATTACTGGTGGTGCCAAATCATATGCGCTTGGAGCTGTTCGCAGAGAAATAGGCCGAAGAATCAGAACTGGTGAATACGAGCACTAACAAGAGACTATGGCGTCAATAGTTAATTTTGAGCTTTTGGCGCTTCCCACACTTTCCCCAAAAAAAGGGCCATCTCTTAGCATCGAATTTAACGTTACAACCATCTTCCTGATACAGGCAATTATCGCCACTTTTTTCGGTTTTCCAGCAGCAACTAATCGCTGATAAGTTTGTTTGAAAACTGGGTTAGACTGAATTGCAGACATCATAGCCATGTATAAAACTGTTCTGACTTGGTGCCTTCCTCCTTGAATTTTTCTTTGGCCTTTGAAACGGCCACTTTCCTTATTTATCAGTGCATAACATTCAGTGCAACAAAGCCACCCATAATTTCTGATGATTATTTGAGTCTGCCATGTTCTTCTGCTCTGTGTAATGCCACGTAATACTATTTTGTTTGATTGAAACTTAATGTGAATAGGTATTGTTACCGAGGTGAGCATCGGTATTTGCTATGTCCAATGTATTGACAGCAAACCATCATTCGCTTGGTAGGTTGTCTCAGTACAGGTGTATAGGACTTGGGGTTATTGCTATGCCACTAGCACTATCTTTTCTAGTAAATAATCACTCCCGCGAATGATCCATTTAATTAAAAGGAAATTATGATGACGCATCAATGCAAAGGACATTTTAGTTGTGCATGTGGAAACCCTCTATGGAAAACCTTAGTACCTAAAGGTGCTAACTTACTATCCTCGAGTTCAAAATCTATTAAGGCGGATAGTCAGTCAATAGCTTGCGACACACAGCGGGATATGATATTCCACGCGATAAATGGGGGCACCATCCAAACCTTAGCGGGTGGGGAGAATTAGATATACGGGTCAGTGTAAAATTTAATTGATACCCATACATTTACTAATCCCACTACCCATTTTTGGACTTTTACTCTAACTAATTGTTGTCCAAAAATGAGTTTTAACAGGAGTCCATTTACAGCACCTACTGCAGGCAATAAACACCAATGAAGCCTTGGTACTCAGCAAATAAGCCAAGTACGAAACTAGCCAAATGAAACCAGTTTTAAAAGATACTTGAAACTGGTTATCAGACAAGTTTACAAACTAGTTGCCATAACTGTTTCAATCTCATCGACCGTTCTTGGGATATTAATAGACAAATTTTCATGACCATTTTGTGTCACAAGAATGTCGTCCTCTATTCGTATCCCCATACCGCGATAGGCTTCTGGTACGTCGGTTGCTGAAAGTGGAATGTAGATCCCTGGCTCTATGGTAAACACCATTCCAGACTCAAGCTTACGCCATTGTCCATTTTCATCGTGATAAGGGCCGACATCGTGGACATCCATCCCTAACCAATGTCCGGTTTTATGAATGGTGAAGCGCTTGTAACTCTCTGTGCGCATCACCTCCTCGATAGTACCGCTCAGTAGGCCAAGTTCGATGAGTCCTTGTGCCATTACTGTCATACAGGTTTCATATAAACTGTTCCAACAGGCTCCTGGAGTGACTTTAGCAATGGCGGCATCGAGAGCCTTCAGTACGAGTTGATAGAGGAGGCTTTGAGCTTCGGTGAACTTGCCATTAACGGGATAGGTACGGGTGATATCAGAGGCATAGTGCTCAAGCTCTCCACCTGCATCGATAAGTAACATCTGGCCGTCGGCCAAATTGCAGCAGTTTTCTTCATAATGCAAGCAGCAGGCATTGTTACCTGAAGCCACAATATTTGGGTAAGCAACCTCGCTGCAGCCATATTGAGAGATTGCAAAATTGAAACTTGCTGAAAGCAATGCTTCATTTACGCCAGGCTTACAGGCCTGCATAACCGCGATATGTCCAGCAGTGGAAGCATGTACTGCAGCTTTTATCTTATCAATTTCATGACTGCTTTTTATGACTCTCATTGGATGAAGCACTTTTGCTAACGGCGTGAGTGTTCGGTACTGCTTGATGGTATCAAAACTACAGCTTTGCCTCTGGTAACTTAACCAGCCAACAACTTGGTTCGAGAAGCGGCCGAGTTCATCACTGATAAATAGATTAGTGTGATCGGTTAATTTAGAGAGTAGAGCTTGTTCAAGCTCAGCAATATCAAAAGCATCATCAGCCCCATATTGGCTAACTGCACCAAGCACACCTGCACGTACGCCAAAACTCACCTCTTGGGCTTCATCTTTAGGTCGGCAAAGTAAGGTATATGAATACCCTGTATCCTTGCTTTCATCAGAGTATAATAGTGCGACAGCATCTGGCTCATTAAAACCCGTTAAGTATAAGAAGTCATTATCCTGCCTGAAATGGTATTTTATATTTTTGCTTCTTACTTTTTGTTGGTAGCCGCTAATAATGACAAAGCTCTTATTGGGTAGTGCATTAAATAGTGCTGTTCTACGGTTTTGATACATTGTGCTAATCATAAAAATACTCATATCATCGACAGGCTAAGCAAAAGTTAACTGAAATCGTGGCGGATTGATTACTTGAATGTAGCTACTATATTTGTATATTTTATCCGTGGCAATCATGGTGTAGAAAACCCATGAGAATAGCGGTGCAATTTATGGAAATGGATGGGATAATGTCCACAGATATTTATATGGAGTTAAACTCGTGAGTCGAGCAGTTTTTTTAGATAGAGATGGGGTTATCAATATTGATCATGGCTATGTTCATATGGTCGATGATTTTGAGTACGTTGAAGGCGTATTTGATGCTTGCCGCTCACTAAAAGAGATGGGTTTTAAGCTGGCGGTTGTAACAAACCAGTCAGGTATTGCGCGTGGCTTATATAGTGAAGATCAATTTCATTCTCTAACGGAGTGGATGGATTGGAACTTTGTAGATAAAGGTATCGAGCTTGATGGTATCTATTATTGCCCTCATCATGCTGAAAAAGGCTTAGGTGAATATAAGCAAGAGTGTGATTGCCGCAAACCTAAGCCTGGAATGATGTTGTCAGCAGCTGAGTTTTTAAAGTTGGATTTGACTCAGTCGGTCATGGTGGGTGATAAGCGTGATGATATGCTGGCAGCTAAAGCTGCGGGGATCCCAATAAGAATTCTGGTGCGCACAGGCAAAGAGGTGACAGATGAAGCGGTTGCTGAAGCGAGTGTCGTTCTTGATTCAATTGCCGACGTACCTAGATATTTAAAGAGTTTATAAAAGCTTTGTAAGAGGTATCCACTCCTGTTTTATTTGAAGCACCAATTCACACTTGGTGCTTTTTTGTTGCTGTAATAGGGAAGAGCGGTTCGATATTTACACGTTTTGATTGTAAAGCGTGCGCTTGGATCAAATCTTAAAATAAACGCTTGTGTTCAAAATCCTTATCCCTATAATGCGCAACCACTGAGACGGCGCAGCAGGCTTCCAGCCTAAAGTAACTGTCACAGTGTGATGAAACAATGAAACGTATTCATCAGGTAGAAAGCGGTTTAAGTGGTTCGTAGATGTGGCTTACATATAAGAGTATTTATCTCTTCTGTTTAAGAAAGCGTCGCTTGAAAAACTTCTTAAAATAAGCGCTTGACGCCAACCACGGAGAGTGTAGAATACGCCTCCTCAAGCCAATGACCAAGCGTCAACGGCAGCATCTGAAATATTGGTGCTAACGTTCTTTAGCAGCCTTGAGCGCTGAACGTAGTTCTTTAAAAAATTATCAAGTAATCTGTGTGGACACTCACAGGTGTTGAGTTATTCGAAATTGTCTTCTGTTCTTCGGAATGTTGGCAATCAAAATATTACTCAATGAATGAGTGTTCATAAGTTGGAGCGATAGCTTCAACAATTTATGTACAGTTTGATATCACTTTTTAAAGTGATAAACAAAGTATTCATTGAGCCGTTCTTTATCCTTAATAGGATGAGAACAAAAAACTTTAATTGAAGAGTTTGATCATGGCTCAGATTGAACGCTGGCGGCAGGCCTAACACATGCAAGTCGAGCGGAAACAGGAGAGTAGCTTGCTACTTTCGCTGTCGAGCGGCGGACGGGTGAGTAATGCCTAGATATCTGCCTAGTCGTGGGGGATAACAGTTGGAAACGACTGCTAATACCGCATACGCCCTACGGGGGAAAGGAGGGGACCTTCGGGCCTTTCGCGATTAGATGAGTCTAGGTGGGATTAGCTAGTAGGTGAGGTAATGGCTCACCTAGGCGACGATCCCTAGCTGTTCTGAGAGGATGATCAGCCACACTGGGACTGAGACACGGCCCAGACTCCTACGGGAGGCAGCAGTGGGGAATATTGCACAATGGGCGAAAGCCTGATGCAGCCATGCCGCGTGTGTGAAGAAGGCCTTCGGGTTGTAAAGCACTTTCAGCGAGGAGGAAAGGTTGTGTGTTAATAGCACATAGCTGTGACGTTACTCGCAGAAGAAGCACCGGCTAACTTCGTGCCAGCAGCCGCGGTAATACGAGGGGTGCAAGCGTTAATCGGAATTACTGGGCGTAAAGCGTACGCAGGCGGTTTGTTAAGCCAGATGTGAAAGCCCCGGGCTCAACCTGGGAATTGCATTTGGAACTGGCAAACTAGAGTCTTGTAGAGGGGGGTAGAATTTCAGGTGTAGCGGTGAAATGCGTAGAGATCTGAAGGAATACCGGTGGCGAAGGCGGCCCCCTGGACAAAGACTGACGCTCAGGTACGAAAGCGTGGGGAGCAAACAGGATTAGATACCCTGGTAGTCCACGCCGTAAACGATGTCTACTCGGAGTTTGGTAACTTAGTTACTGGGCTCCCAAGCTAACGCATTAAGTAGACCGCCTGGGGAGTACGGCCGCAAGGTTAAAACTCAAATGAATTGACGGGGGCCCGCACAAGCGGTGGAGCATGTGGTTTAATTCGATGCAACGCGAAGAACCTTACCTACTCTTGACATCTAGAGAAGCCAGCGGAGACGCAGGTGTGCCTTCGGGAACTCTAAGACAGGTGCTGCATGGCTGTCGTCAGCTCGTGTTGTGAAATGTTGGGTTAAGTCCCGCAACGAGCGCAACCCTTATCCTTATTTGCCAGCGAGTTATGTCGGGAACTTTAGGGAGACTGCCGGTGATAAACCGGAGGAAGGTGGGGACGACGTTAAGTCATCATGGCCCTTACGAGTAGGGCTACACACGTGCTACAATGGTCGGTACAGAGGGTTGCGAAGCCGCGAGGTGGAGCTAATCCCAGAAAGCCGGTCGTAGTCCGGATTGGAGTCTGCAACTCGACTCCATGAAGTCGGAATCGCTAGTAATCGTGGATCAGAATGCCACGGTGAATACGTTCCCGGGCCTTGTACACACCGCCCGTCACACCATGGGAGTGGGCTGCACCAGAAGTAGATAGCTTAACCTTCGGGAGGGCGTTTACCACGGTGTGGTTCATGACTGGGGTGAAGTCGTAACAAGGTAGCCAGGTAGCCCTAGGGGAACCTGGGGCTGGATCACCTCCTTACCTATACGACTAACTCGACACCTGAGTTGGCAATAAACAGCATCCGTGCGTTTATTGCACACAGCACATCCGTGTGCTTGAGTGTTCACACAGATTACTTGATAGAAAGAAAGAGAAATATATCGAAAGGTATTTTTGAGGATTTTGATTCTTAATCAAGGCACTTGATGAGTCTCGCAGGGAGTGTGCTTTAGCACATGACTGAGAAATGAAGAAAGTAACGATGAGTAAGGGTTAAAAGAGCAAAAAGAATGGGTCTGTAGCTCAGCTGGTTAGAGCGCACCCCTGATAAGGGTGAGGTCGGTGGTTCAAGTCCACTCTGACCCACCAATTCTTTTCTACTCTGTGTTAGTTTAATACTCGTTTAGGTGAACTAAACGTCGCATTAAACTGCCTTGATTAGAATGCGAATTGGCTTCGCCATTTAACTAGTGATAGCTAATTGGTTACTTGATATATTCTCAACTGCATGTAAATGGGGCTATAGCTCAGCTGGGAGAGCGCCTGCCTTGCACGCAGGAGGTCTGCGGTTCGATCCCGCATAGCTCCACCATTTACTGCTCATGGATAGAGATGCCAAAGATAAACTAACACTTTATCTTTGGCTTTTTTAAGCCCGCTCTTTAAAAATTTGGAAAGCTGATAGTATTAATTTAACGATTAATGCGAAATAAATAATTGAGTTCTCAAACACTTAAATCAAGTGCCGAACGACATTATGAAGGCTAGTTAATAGCGATTAATAATGAAGTTCATGAGTATTCTTTTGGCGAAAGTAAACACCATTAGTTGCGATACGACTGTCTGAGCTTACCCGCTCAAGACAACGGATTGGTTTCTTTGTGAAACTTATTTGGGTTGTATGGTTAAGTGACTAAGCGTATACGGTGGATGCCTTGGCAGTCAGAGGCGATGAAGGACGTAGTAACTTGCGAAAAGCGTTGGCGAGCTAGTAACAAGCATTTGAGCTAACGATGTCCGAATGGGGAAACCCACTTACATAAGTAAGTATCATTAACTGAATACATAGGTTAATGAGGCAAACCCGGGGAACTGAAACATCTAAGTACCCGGAGGAAAAGAAATCAACCGAGATTCCCCTAGTAGCGGCGAGCGAACGGGGATTAGCCCTTAAGCGTAGAGGGTGTTAGTGGAATGAGTTGGAAAGCTCAGCGGCACAGGGTGATAGCCCCGTACATGAAAACTAACTTTACGTGAAAACGAGTAGGACGGGACACGTGACATCTTGTCTGAACATGGGGGGACCATCCTCCAAGGCTAAATACTCCTGACTGAC